>NZ_JBHRSH010000004.1:0-26147 GCF_042643165.1 Hyphococcus aureus | reverse complement strand
CCGCGCCGAAAGCCATCTTGCCAAAGCCCTTCATGCCGCCTTACGTTCAGGGCGTGGCGGCATGAACGCCGTCCGACAACCCGCCGAGTCTAACAAATGGCTCGGAGCACTTCGATGGGTCAGGCCATTGGCCGAAGACGCGGAAATCACAGCGGATCTGTGCTTCTGCTCCGCGACACTCCATCCGCTCGTGACAAGGATTAGAATGCCGCAATTTTTTGCGGGTCCAGAGAACGCGTCCGCCGTAAAAAAAATGGGATGCGACGCAATGCGCGAATATTTCCAGCTTGTCGAAGACCGTCTCGCAGATCGTCCGTGGTGGTATGGCGAGACATGGAGCGCCATGGACGCCTATCTCTACTGGGTTTTCTGGCGCGTTGAGGGCGCGGAGTTTCCGGTGAACGACTATCCCAGATTTCGCGATCATGCGCGGCGCATGGAAGAGCGCCCATCGGTACAGCGCGCGATGGAGCGCGAGGATCGGATGACGGCGCAATTGGAAGCGGAAGGGCTCGCCTTCACACCGCCAAGCGTTTCCACTTAAGACCGGCGGCGGCATTCGATTTCGCTTTTCAGGTTTTAGCTCGCCGCAGCGACGCTGCCGCGCATCTTGATCAGAAGGTCAAGCAGTTGTTTTTGTTCGTCCTCGGTCAAGGCTCTAAAGAGTTCGGCCTCATGATCGGTTATGATCTGCCGGACGCGTTTGCCTAAGGCTTCGCCTTTCGGCGTGCAGGCGAGACCGAACGATCGCCCGTCGCAAACCTTGCGGACGATGAGGCCGTCATGTTCAAGACGTGCGATCAGCGGCGCAATGTTTGCTCGTTGCATCGCGAGCGACCGGCCGATCCGGGCTTGCGTTGCGCCGGGGTTCGCTTTGATCATCAAGAGCACTGTGCCCAGGGTGGGGGAGAGGTTCTGCGCCGTCAGGGCGTTGGCCAGATGCGCCATGCACGCCGCTGAAACGCGCCGAAGCTGATAGCCGAGAAATTTTTCCAGTGGCTCGAGGAGAGCCCGTTCGCGGATTTCGCTCATTCCGACAGGCTAAAATTATTGTTCATCGCAATCAAGAATGCTATGAACAATAGCAATAACACCCGAAGGGAGGAAGCCATGGAATTTCAACGCAAAAACCCGCTTACCGGCGAAACGGCAAGCACGGCCGCCGCCATGAAGGCCGGCGATATTCCCGCCGTGGCGGAACGCGCGGCGGCGGCTTTCCCCGATTGGGCCGCCATGGGCCCGAATGCGCGGCGGGCCGTGTTGATGAAGGCGGCGGCGGCGCTGGAAGCAAAAGCCGATGATTTCGTTCAGGCGATGATGGGCGAAATCGGCGCGACCGAAGGTTGGGCGCGCTTCAATCTGATGCTCGCCGCCTCCATGGTGCGCGAGGCTGCGGCGATCACGACGCAGATCAGCGGTGAAGTCATTCCTTCCGACAAGCCGGGTTGTCTCGCCATGGCGTTGAAAGAGCCGGTTGGCGTCATTCTCGGCATCGCGCCGTGGAATGCGCCGATTATTCTTGGCGTGCGCGCGATCGCCGTGCCGCTCGCCTGCGGCAACAGCGTCATCCTGAAGGCCTCCGAAAGCTGTCCGCGCACCCATGAACTCATCATTGAGGCGTTTGCGGAAGCCGGTTTCCCGGAAGGGGTGGTCAACTCTGTCACCAACGCGCCGGAAGACGCGGCTGAGGTCGTTGGTGCGTTGATCGATCATCCGGCCGTCAAACGCATCAACTTCACCGGCTCGACCGCGGTCGGCAAGATCATCGCCAAACGCGCCGCCGAGCATTTAAAGCCGGTGCTCCTGGAGCTTGGCGGCAAGGCGCCGCTGATCGTGCTCGAAGACGCCGATCTCGATGAGGCCGTAAAAGCGGCCGCCTTTGGCGCTTTCATGAACCAGGGCCAGATATGCATGTCGACGGAGCGGATCATCGTTGTCGATGCGGTGGCGGACGAATTCGTCAAGAAATTTGCGCAGAAAGCGAAGTCGCTGGCGACCGGCGACCCCCGCGAAGGCAAGACGCCTCTTGGCGCCGTCGTGGATCAGAAAACGGTCAATAATGTAAATGCCCTTATTGAGGACGCCAGTTCCAAAGGCGCGCGCATTCTGACGGGCGGCGTGGCGGAAAGCGTCCTGATGCCGGCGACCGTTGTCGACGGCGTGACTGCCGAAATGAATATTTATCGCGATGAAAGCTTCGGACCAGTTGTTGGCGTCATCCGTGCAAAAGACGAGGCGGACGCCATTCGGCTCGCCAATGATTCAGAATACGGCCTTTCGGCCGCTGTTTTCACCCGCGATGCAGCCCGAGGCCTTAAAGTAGCGCGCAAAATTCACTCCGGCATTTGCCATGTCAATGGACCGACTGTTCATGACGAAGCACAGATGCCCTTCGGCGGCGTCGGCGCCTCTGGCTATGGCCGTTTTGGCGGCAAGGCGGGCATCGACAGTTTCACAGAATTGCGCTGGGTCACGATCGAAACAGAATCCGGGCACTTTCCGATCTAATCTCGATTGAAACCAAATGATGGAGACACCGTGGTGATTGAGCGCGCCGAAGAAGCGGCGGTCGACCGTCAAGCCCCGGTCTCGGCTCTGATGATCCCTGCAAACAAAAAAGGTGAGTGAAGGCTCATGCCTCGGCCCGTTGACGATATTGGCATGCAGGCGCGCTTGCGTCCCGGCGCGCTCGCTGTTTCGGACCTGACATCGGACCGCCGCTGGACCTATGCGGAGTTCGATCTTGCCGTAGCGCGCTGCGCCGGCGCGCTCGTCGCCCGAGATGTGACGGCGGGCGAACGCGTCGCGGCCCTGGCGAAGAATTGCGCCGAACTTGTGATGCTTCATCTTGCCTGCGCGCGGCTCGGGGCGATTTACGTTCCGCTTAACTGGCGGCTCGCCGTGCACGAACTCGAACGCCTGATCGAGGATGCGGCGCCGGCGCTGCTCGTCGAAGGCGACGGCCTTGAGAACGCTGCTTTCGGGGGCGTTTCTATCGGCGGCTTCCGCGACGAGATCGAAGGGGCGAGGCCCCATTACGGCAGGGCCATCGAACGCGAAAAGCCAACGCTCATTCTTTACACCTCCGGCACCTCGGGAAAGCCGAAGGGAGCGCTCCTCAGCGAGCGCAATCTCGCCGAAACCGCCATCAACTTTTCTATTCTGGGTGCGGTCGGCGAGGACAGCGTTTTCCTTTGTGATTCCCCGATGTTTCATATCATCGGGCTTGTCACGAATGTGCGGCCTCCGATGATGCGCGGGGGGACGCTGCTGATCTCCGACGGTTTCGTTCCCGGCCGCACGCTTGAGCGTCTTGGCGATCCGGCGCTAAAGGTCACGCATTATTTCGGCGTGCCACAAATGGCGTCGGTGCTGCGGTCCGATCCCGCCTACTATCCGCAAAAGCTGAAGGGGTTGACGGCGCTCTTTACCGGCGGCGCCCCGCATCCGGCGGCGAACATTCGCGCATGGCTGGCTGATGGAATTCCCGTCGTCGACGGGTTCGGCATGAGTGAGGCCGGCACCGTTTTCGGCATGCCGCTCGATCCGGAGCTGATCGAGCGTCATGCGGGATCGGTCGGCGTTGCGACGCCGCGCGTCAAAGCGCGCATTGTCGATGCGATGGGTGCCGACGCTCCTGCAGGAGAGCCTGGCGAGCTTCTTCTCAAGGGCGACAACATCACGCAAGGCTATTGGCGGCGGGAAAAAGAAACGCAAGACGCGTTCACCGATGACGGCTGGTTCCGGACCGGCGATATCGCGCGGATGAATGAAGAGGGATTTTATTGGCTCGTCGACCGTCGCAAAGACATGTTCATTTCCGGCGGCGAGAATGTGTACCCTGCAGAGATCGAAGCGGTCGCTGCCGGTCTCGCGGGCGTCAAGGAAGCGGCGGCCGTAGGCGTGCCTGACGAAAAATGGGGCGAGGTTGGTCATCTTTTCTGGGTGGCGCATGAAAACGCGACGACAGAAGAGAGCGTCATCACGGCAGAGTTGGAGCGACATCTCGCCCGCTACAAACTTCCGAAACATTACACGCGCGTCGACGCCCTGCCGCGCAACGGCGCCGGGAAAGTGCTGAAAACCGTCCTGCGCGAGATGGCCGCGAAGGAGAATGCCTCCACATAAACCTGATCAGGCGCTGCCGCGGCGGCCGTTGAGCCTGTAGCGTCGGGGTGCTTGAAACGGTCACCGCCGACATTCTCGAAGACCTCGACATTGCCGACCATATGCATACGGAAGGTCTTGCTCATGACGGTTTTAACCTCGCCGACGGAGAGCGTCTGATCCGCATCGATGTTAAAGGGCTAACCAGCAATCATGTAATGGTTTACGGCCAGACGGAAGTAACCAAGGATCTTATCGATGCAGCGCCGTCGCGCGGTCTTGAGATCATTTGGGAAGCGGCGGATGTGGCGCTTCATGAGGTGAAGAGCAACGCGCCCTATGTCACCTATAAAAAGGACAACGCGGAACACCGCATAAATGCGCGCTTTATCGCGGGGTGCGACGGTTTTCACGGCCCCTCGCGCAAGGCCGTTCCCAATGCGATCGGTCAGCCTTTTGAAAAGGTCTACCCCTTGGCTGGCTGGGCATTCTCGCAGACGTGCCGCCCTGCAATCACGAGCGCGGTTTTGCACTTGCATCCATGCGGTCGCCGACACGGAGCCGCTACTACATTCAGGCCCCGCTGCCCGAGAGAGTCGAGGACTGGCCGGATGAAAAATTGTGGGATGAACTTTGCCGCCGTCTGCCGCCGGAAGCGGCGAAAAATGTGGCCCGGGGCCCGGCTCTTAAAAAATCGATAGCGCCGCTTCGCTCCTATGTGTTTGAGCCCATGCGCCAGGGATCGCTTTTCCTCGCCGGAGACTCCGCACATATCGTGCCGCCCACCGGCGCGAAGGGGCTTAATCTTGCTGCGTCGGATGTCCGCTACCTCTCGCGCGCATTAATCTTCTGGTTCGAGAATAACGACAAGGACGCGGTGGCCGCCTATTCGGAACAGGCGCTGGCGCGGGTCTGGAAATCGGAACGCGTTTCCTGGCAACTCACCATGCTGATGCACCGTTTCTCCGATGACGGTCCGTTCGACCGCCGGGTTCAGGTGGACGAACTCGAGTATATCGCCAGCTCCGAAGCCTCCCACCGGTCGATTGCTGAAAATTACGTTGGATTGCCGTTATAGGGTTGTTTTTGCTGAATTGTTTGTGGCGCTAGTTGGCGCCGCCATGGTGCGGCGCAACAAAATTCGGCCAGCGCTAGGCGGATTTTCATCGAAATCGGCTCTTACTCTATAAGTGGTGCGCTAGCCGGCGGGGATGCCGGGGCGGTGCCTTGGGCTGAAGACTGAAACGACGTGCAAAACAAAGACGAAAATCCGCCGTCAGAGCATGGGACGCTCGCCAGCGCATTTCTGCGCTATCGCGAGAGCCTGCGCCGTTACATTGCACGTCTGACGATCCGGCCTGAAGATGTCGAAGACATTCTGCAGGACACCTTTGTCAGCGTGCATCGTCTGGAGAGTGCGGAGAGCATCCGCTCGCCGAAGTTTTATCTTTATGCGGTGGCGCGACGCACTGCGTACCGGGAACTGAAAAGACAGGCGGCCCGTGTCGCGGAGTCGATTGATGAGGCGATTGAAAAGGGGGATGAGCCCGCCGCCGATATTGCGCCGCTCGACGAGGCGTTAGAGTCCCGGCGCTATTTCGAAACGCTGAGCGATGTTGTCGCCGAATTGTCGCCGCAATGCCGCCGGGTGTTTGTTCTGCGCAAGGTGTTCGGTTTTTCTCATAAGGAGATATCCGCCGCCATGGGCATATCGATCAGCACCACGGAAAAATATCTGGCCCGCGCTATGGCCCGCTGCCTTCAGGACCATCGCCTCAGCGAATTTCGCGACGGCAATGAAACAGACGGCTGTTCGCAAGCAGCGCCGGTGCAAAAAACCATGCCGGCGCAAAAACCCATGAATGAGTAAGGAAATGTCTTCAGTTATCAAAATCGTGGACAGACAGACGGTTGACGCGGTTGCCGCATCCTGGCTCGCGCAACTGGACGGCGGCGACTTGTCCCCGGCGGATATGGCGGCGTTTCGCGAGTGGCTGAACCGCAGCCCGGAACATCGTGAGACGCTGGCCCGCATGGCGAGGGTGTGGTCCGGACTGGACGCGGTCATTGAGGCGCGTCTTGAAAAAGCCTTCGCCGAAGCTGAGACGCAAAGTCCCCGGCCGGTGGGCATCGCATCGGCCTTGGCCTGGCTTTATCCGGCGCGCACTTCCTTCGTCGCCGCCGCGTCCCTGTTTCTGCTCGTGTTCAGTGTCTTCGTTGTCGCAGTCGATCCGTTCGGCTTTTCCGCCTCATCGCAAAAAGTCGTATATTCGGCCGCAATCGGTGAGCAAAAAGAAATGCGCCTTGAGGATGGCACCATCGTGCGTCTCAACACCGGTAGCTCCCTGGAGGTTGATTATTCGGACGAGGAGAGATCGGTCCGCCTGCTCGAGGGCGAGGCCTGGTTCGATGTGGCGCACAACGCCAAGCGGCCTTTTGTGGTTTATGCCGGCGACGGCGCCGTGCGTGCAGTGGGCACCTCCTTCGCAGTGCGAAAACGCGAAAATGTCGTGGATGTGACGGTCACCTCCGGCCGGGTCGTGCTTTCAAATCTGAAACGCCGCGCCGACGCGGAACCCTCGCCTTATCCGCTGGCGACCCTTGAGGTGGGGCATCAGGCCTCCTTTGACGAGCGCGTGGAGTCTGTCGAAAGCCTTGATAGCGAAGAAATTGACCGCAAGCTTTCATGGCGCAACGGATATTTGCGTTTTGACGGCGAGCCATTGTCGGAAGTCGTTGACGAGATCAGCCGATACACCATGGTCACTATCGTTATTGATGACCCGGCGCTTCAAGACCTCAGAATTGGCGGGTATTTTCAAACGGGCGACGTTAACACCATGCTGGACATTCTCCGGCAGTCATTTGGTGTCGAACATGAATGGAATGGGGAAGAAGAGGTAATTTTGGCGGCGGCGGAATAAGCGCAAAAAAACAAAAAAATCCGTCAGGCCTGTGGCGGATAATTTTAGCGAAGCGCTCTAACATAATGGGTCCGGCAATCGTTGCAAAAGACAGCGAGATCGGATCAAGGCAGGAAACGCACTTGAGGGGTATCAGACAAAGCAGCGTTGCAGCACTGGTCGTTGTGGTTGCTTCGGCGGGGGAACCGCCGAAAGCGGCGGCGCGTGAGGATGCGCGCGTGGAAGAGACTGTCCACCGCTTCGACATTGAAGAAACCAACGCCGCCGCTGCGCTGAACATGCTCGCTGAACAGGCGGGCGCTCCCATCTTGTTTCCCTACGACCGCGTCAAGTCACTCGAGGCTAATGCCTTGCATGCTGAATTGACGCTGGAGGAGGCGCTTTCCGCGATGCTTGCCGGCACCGGGTTGCGCGGATCGGTCAGCGAACGAGGAGCGATCATCGTTTCGTTTGGAAAAGACGAAAATCAGGAGAGTCAAAGCGTGTCCAAAAAATCATCATTTCTTTTCACAGTCTCGGCGCTCGCCGCGTCAGCGTTTCTGCCGCAGGGCGCCAGCGCCCAGGAGGGCGAGACAACGGCAACGGCAGCGTCGAATGTCGACAGCATCACTGTTACGGCTCGTCGCCGTGAGGAAAATCTCCAGGATACGCCAGTGTCGATTTCGGCATTCAGCGAGGAAGCCCTGGAGCGCCAGCAGATCGAGGGCACAGAAGACCTCGATATGATTACGCCGAACCTTCAGTTCACCAGCTATGGTCCGCTGACAGGCAACAACTCGGCGGCGCAGGTCTTTATCCGCGGCATCGGCCAGACCGATGCAACCGCGGCGGTCGATCCCGGCGTTGGCATCTATATGGACGATGTGTATCTGGGCCGGGCAGTCGGCGGCGCCATGGAATTCCGTGACATCGCCAATGTGCAGGTGTTGCGCGGGCCGCAAGGCACGCTCTTTGGGCGCAACACCATCGGCGGCGCTGTTCTGCTCACGACTAAAGATCCCGGCGATGAGTTTGGCGGCGAGCTCAAGGCGCGCACGGGCACGGACGATCTGATCCAGGTGTTCGGCGCTCTCGACTTGCCGCTCTCCGATACATTGGCGGCGCGTGTTTCCGGCGGGCTGAAAAAGCGCGATGGCTATGTCACCCGTGTGTTCGATGGTCTCGATCTTGGCGATGATGATACCTACAACCTCAACGCCAAAGTCCGTTGGGAGCCGACAGACGCTTTTTCGCTGACGATCAAGGCGGATTATGCGCATGAAGACGAGAACGGCTCGCCCTTCGTCTTTACCGACATCAACGAGGCGCAGGTCTTTCCGATCGCCGTCAGCGTCGGCGCGGGGTGTCCGGGGGCTGTCTTCCCACCGCCATTGCCGGTGCCGAATATTGATGACCCACGCTGCGCCAACGATTTCTACAATCTCGGTGAATTCACCAATGGCGGCAATGCGCCCGTCACCAGTACGCTCGAAAGCTGGGGCGTTTCCGGTCATGCAGCGTGGGAAGTGAACGATGTTCTGACCCTGAAGTCGATCTCTTCCTATCGGCGCCTCGAATGGAAGGGGCTTCGCGATGCGGACAACACGCCCTTCAACATCCTGACCACCAACCTCGAAAGCGAAAGCAAGCAATTCAGCCAGGAAGTACAGGCGCTGGTCGACCTCGACTCGGTCAGCGGCGTCATCGGCGGCTACTACTTTGACGAAAGCACCGACGACTTTACGCGCGTTCTTTTCTCGCCGCCGGCCCCGCCGATTCTCGCCGGCGCGCCGGGTCTCCTCGACGTGCAGCTGGTTGACCTTGGGACCAAGAGCTTCGCTTTTTTCACGGAGTGGACATGGGATCTGACTGAACAGCTAGGCGTTAGCGGCGGCATTCGCTATACGGACGAAGAAAAGTCCATGCAGGCGACAATTTATAACGCCGGTATTGAGCCGATTGATTTCATGCCGACTTCGCTGCCGACCATGGTGACGACACAGGGCGGTTCGCTGTTTATTTTCCCTGACGAGTTCACTGAAGATTTCTCGTCAGTAATCGGGTCTGCTTCGCTGCAATATCGCTGGAATGATAATTTCCTGACCTATTTCAGCTGGTCGCAAGGATTCAAAAGCGGCGGATTCAACGAACGCTACAATGCGGCGACCGTCGATCTTTCAACGGGAATTCCGAACAACTTGCCGATCTCGTTCGACGAGGAAACGGCCAACACTTACGAAATCGGCTTCAAGTCCGATTTCGGCGGCGTGTTCCGCCTTAACGCGTCGGGCTTCCGCACCAAATATGACGATATCCAGCTAATTTACCGCCTGGGCATCGTGCCGCTTCTCTTTAACGCAGGCACGGCCACGATCTCCGGTTTCGAGGCGGAATTCACCTATGCGCCTAATCGCGACTTCATCGTTGAAGGCAGCGTCGGATATCTGCGGGACGAGTTCAAGGACATCATTGCGGTGCCGCTCACAACAGCGACGGTCGGACCGGGCAACTCGTTGCCATTCACCCCGTCCTGGAGCGGCCATATTGGCGCTGCTTATACGTTTCATCCGACCTCGAGCTTGGAGCTGACGCCGCGTGTAAATCTGGCGATTACCACCTCGCAGTTTTTCGATGCGGCGAATACGGTTGAAGTCGCGCAGAACGACACGGTGACGGTGCTCAACACATCGGTCAAACTGGCTGCGCCGGAGCAGGGCTGGGCCCTGACTGTCGGTCTCCAGAACGCAACCGATGAACTCTATCCAGTGGCCGGCAACGCTTCTTTGTCGACATCCACCGGATATGCGGAGAATATCTATGCGCGCCCGCGCAACTGGTTTGTTGAGTTAAGCTACGATTTCTAGGCCTTTCCTTCCCGAAGAGTTTGGTCTTGCGGCCGCCCGCAGCGTTGCGGGCGGCCTTATTACATGATGCGCATTCACCTCTTTTGCCTCTTTGCATCACCGTCTTGCGGAGCAGACTCTGATGCGCGACTGCCATACGGTCTCATTTTGACAGGGTTGCAGCGGGAAAAGAGGTGAAAGCGGATTACCGCGCAGAGGTTGACCCAGCGTCTCGCAGACGCAAACGCCTTTCGTCCAGGCAAACTCGAAACAAAAATGTTCCACTTTTTCCAATTCGCCGAAAAAGTGGGAAAATTTTTTTCGGCTAAGGTCTTGTTCTTAATTGGAGGTGGTTCAGGAAATGGTGCCCGGGGGCGGATTTGAACCACCGACACGCGGATTTTCAATCCGCTGCTCTACCAACTGAGCTACCCGGGCGTGCGGGGCGCGGAGGCCTCGCCATGGGACCGCCGGCAGGCAAAACCCGGCCCGCGGAGCGCGGCTTATAGCCAGAGCGGGCGGGCTTGTCCATGGCCGTCGGGCATGAAATTGGCCGCCGGATTCCGCTGATTTTCGGTCTCTGAGCCTGCGTCTTCGCTGGGTGAAGGATGAGGGGCTTTGCGGGCGCCAGCGGGCGCCGGTATCAAGGGGAAAAGGATACTGCACATGGCCCAGAAAACCGCTTCCAGAAAGCCCGCCTCCGCCTCACGCAAGGCGGCGACCCTCGCCAATATGGAGAGCCTCGACCGCGGCAAGACCGCGAAGGCGAAAGTGAAGGGGAAAGCTGTTGCGCTGACCCAGCTTGGCCGGGAGACGGCGGCGCCCGCCGATCCGGAAACGGCGGTGCTTGAGACGGCGCCGAACCCGCAAGCCGGCGAGACTTATGTGGCGCGCTTCACCGCGCCGGAATTCACCTCGCTTTGTCCGGTGACGGGCCAGCCGGATTTCGCCCATCTCGTGATCGACTATGTGCCGGCGAAGCTGATTGTCGAATCGAAGTCGTTCAAATTATTTCTGACCTCCTTCCGCAATCACGGCGCCTTTCATGAGGATTGCACGGTCTATATCGCCAAACGCCTGATCGCGGCGGCGAAACCGAAATGGCTGCGCATCGCCGGCTACTGGTATCCGCGCGGCGGCATTCCCATCGATGTTTTTTATCAGACCGGCGAGCCGCCGAAAGGCGTATGGCTGCCGGACACAGGGGTCGCGCCTTATCGCGGGCGCGGATAATGTTAACGTGAGTCCGTTTGATGAATATCTTGAAGAAATATATCGCGGGAGAGAAAAGCCATCCTGTGGAGCGTGGCGACTTGAAATCAATTATATAAATATCGGTGAAGTCACATTAGCGAGAATCAATGGCCACGAGTTTTTCTGTTGGTTTTGGCCGAACGACTCCTTTGCGCAATTTGCCAATGATTTTGAGCGGTATGTCGAGGAAACCCGTCAGTTGTGTTCGTCACCTCCGAGCTTTCGAAAGCAGGGTAGTTGGTTTGTGTCGAAAAAAGATGGTTTCAAACGTGATGAATCTCTGTTTCAGAAGCTCGTCATGCTGCGCTCCACCTTACGCGACAAGATTTCGGGAGAGACAATTCTGAGGGCGCACGTCTTGTCCGTTTCTGATGACAAAGCGTGGTTTACGCCAAAATTCAAAAGCCCGCAGGTTTCTCTGCCATATCCGGATAGTAAAGTTTTCAAGATTCCGCCTCAGGCTGAACAGGAATGGGCTTGGAGATTGATGTCTGGTGAGAAGATGTTGGGCGTTTTGGAGTTAATGGAAGTTGATCAGCCCTCGTTTCATTGCGCCTTTCGAGAAGGGCCAGACTACGAAGATTTTCGGCCAATTTTTGATGCGCAACGAAGCAATGCTATTAATCAGTATAATGATGCACAGGCCAAGAAAGGTTTTGTAGAAGCTCAGGAAAAGATAGCTGAGCTGAAATTGCTACCAGTCTCACCAGAGACAAAAGATGTTGAGTTTTCTGTTCTTTATGTAGACGGAACAATTGCGCGATTCCGACCAAGAGTGGTGAGCGAATAGGGATGGTCTAACCGAGGAAAGTATGAGACACAGAATAGTAACCGCTTTTTGGGCCATAATCTTTGGTGTAAGTTGTAGCCCTGACGGAGCGGGGAAATCATCTTCTGAGAATCCTATTGAAGAAAAGGAAGCGTCTACGGCTGTCAAAATGAATGCCCAAAAACGCGGCCCCGGCCAGATCGTTGCGGAATCGGCGCCGGAAGACTGGCGCACGCTTGACCCAGAAAACCTGCTGGTGATTGAACTGGAGCGCGGGCGCGTTGTCGTGGCGCTATCGGAAAAGCTCGCCGCCTCCCATACGGCGCAACTGAAAGCGCTTGCCCGCGAAGGTTTTTATGATGGGCTTTCTTTTTATCGCGTGATTGACGGCTTTGTGGCCCAGGGCGGCGACGTTTTTGAAACGCGCGAGATCAAAACCGCTGAAAAGTCGCTCGCCGCGATGTTTGATGAATCCCTTACGGATGCGATGAAGTTCACCCCCATCAAGGATGTGGACGGATATGCGCCGCAAGTCGGTTTCATCGACTCGGAGGCGGTCGGCGTCGGAGGGGATCGTGTCTGGAAACTACATTGCACCGGCGCCATGGCTATGGCGCGCGGCAATGAGAAAGACACGGGCGGGACGGAGTTTTACATCGCCATCCAGCCGCAGCGTTATCTTGACCGCAATCTCACGGTTTTCGGCAATGTAGTCGAAGGCATGGAGCATGTGCAAAGGCTTCGCCGCGTCGCGCCGCCGGAAAGCGAGGACGACGATAGGGGAGAAGAAATTATCTCCATACGCGTCGCCGCCGACCTGCCGGAAGATGAACAGCCCGCGCTTGAAATCATGCGTTCCGATACGCCGACCTTCGCCGACTATGTGGAGGCGCGCCGCAACCGGCCGGAGGAGTTCTTTTACTTCCGGCCGGATCATGTGGATGTCTGTGCGCTGAGCATTCCGGTTCGCGCGATAGCGTCGGATATGTCAGCGGAATGAGTTCAGAGAAAAAAGTTGGCCCGTGGCGCGTGACAGGGTCGCGAGATGTTTTTGAAAATCCATGGATTGCGATCACCGATCACAAGGTCATTCACCCCGCCGGTACGCCGGGTGAATATGGCGTCGTCCATTTCAAAAACCTTGCGATTGGCGTGTTGCCAGTCGACGAAAACGGCATGGTTCCGCTGGTGGGCCAGCATCGCTTCCCCCATGACAAATATAGCTGGGAGTTGCCGGAAGGCGGCGGTACGCTCGGCGTAGATCCGCTCGTCGCTGCGCAACGCGAGCTTGTTGAGGAAACGGGGCTGACAGCAAAACAGTGGGCGCCGCTTTGCGAGTTCGATATTTCCAACTCCGTCACTGATGAGCGGGCCGTGTGTTTTATCGCCTGGGAGTTATCGCAAGGGGCCGCGTCGCCTGAGCCGTCGGAGGCGTTAACCGTAAAGAAGATTTTCTTCAAAGACCTTTTAGAAATGGTGATCTCGGGCGAAATTTCAGACAGTCTCACAATCGTGATGACATTAACGGCGCACGCCAAGGCCTTGCGCGGGGCGCTGCCTGAGCCTATCTCCGCTGCGCTGCTTGCGGGCGGCGAGCGAAAGTAGGAAACTCCCCGCCGGAGAGGATAGACCCATGGCGAAATCGTCGGCAAGCGCAGCATCCGCAAATACAAATGTCGTTGCGCTGAGCAAGGACCAGACCTGGGCGAAGATGCGCGTCGAGGCGGCGTCGGCGGCGGCGGCTGAGCCTGTGTTGGCGAGCTTTCTGCACGCGACCATTCTCAATCATTCCAGTTTTGAAGTCGCGCTTTCCTATCGTCTTGCGCAGAAACTTTCCGATCCGGAAATGAACGCGATGCTTTGGCGAGAAGTCTGCGCTGAGGCTTATGAGGGCGAGCCGAATATTGTTGAATCGGCGCTGGTGGATTTGCGCGCGGTGTTTGACCGCGATCCCGCGTGTCACGAATACATGCAGCCTTTCCTTTATTTCAAAGGCTACCTGTCTTTGCAGGCGCAGCGGGTCGCGAATTGGCTCTGGCGCCATGATCGTCAGGCGCTGGCGCTTTACCTGCAAAGCCGTATGTCGGAACTGTTCGCGGTGGATATTCATCCTGCGGTGAAATTCGGCAAGGGCGTGTTCATCGACCATGCGACAGGCATCGTCATCGGCGAAACCGCGCAAGTCGATGACGATGTGTCGATCCTTCAGAATGTGACGCTTGGCGGCACCGGCAAGGATGAAGGCGACCGCCATCCGAAAATCCGTCGTGGCGCGCTGATCAGCGTCGGCGCCAAAGTGCTTGGCAATATCGAAGTAGGCGAAGGCGCGAAAGTCGCCGCCGGCAGCGTCGTGTTGAAGACCGTCGAGCCCCATTGCACTGTCGCGGGCGTTCCGGCGAAACCGGTGGGCCAATGCGCCGATTCGCGGCCATCGGAGACGATGGACCAGAATTTCTACTACGACACCTATTCAATCTAGGCTGTTTCAGGCGTCTTGGCGCGGCGCGACTCTAAGGCGTACAATTTTCCCATGATCCCGATTTCAGTTCTCGACCTATGCCCGATTATTGAAGGCGGCGGCGCGCGCGATGCGCTTCTCAATGCGCGCGATCTGGCGCAGCTTTCGGAAAGCCTTGGCTTCAAGCGCTATTGGCTCGCCGAACATCACAACATCCCGGGCGTCGCCAGCGCGGCGACGTCAGTCGTCATTGGCTATGTGGCGGAGGGAACCAAAACCATCCGCGTCGGCGCCGGCGGCGTCATGTTGCCCAATCACGCGCCTCTGTTGATTGCTGAACAATTCGGCACGCTCGCAGAACTTTATCCGGGCCGCATCGACCTCGGCCTCGGTCGCGCGCCCGGCGGCGACATGGCGTCGATCCGCGCCCTGCGCCGGCCCATGCGCGAACAGGGTGAAGACCGTTTTCCCCACGACGTGATTGAGCTGCAGGCTTTTCTAGGGGATCCGCAGGAAGGTTATCTGCAAGCCGTGCCGGGAGCCGGAACCAATGTGCCTTTATGGATTTTGGGATCGAGCCTGTACGGCGCGCAGCTCGCGGGACATCTGGGGCTGCCTTACGCTTTCGCATCACATTTTGCGCCGGCGGAGCTTGAAAACGCTATTCACCTATATCGCGACAGGTTTCAGCCGTCAGAACAATTATCGAAACCCTATCTGATGTTGGCGGCGAATGTCGTCGCGGCGGAAACGGATGAAGCGGCGCAGCTGCTCGCCACCTCCCTGCAACAGGCGTTTGTCAATCTGCGCACCGGCCGCCCCGGAAAACTGCCCCCGCCTCAGGAGGGCTATCTCGAAAGTCTTGAGCCGAGGGCGCAGGGAATGCTGCGGGAGGTGTTGTCTTGTTCTTTCATCGGCGGGCCGGAAACGGTTACGTGGGAAATGAAGGCCTTTATCGACCGCCACAAGCCCGATGAACTGATGATTTCCGGGCAGATTTACGATCATACGGCGCGGCGGCGCTCCTTTGAAATCGCTGCGGAATGTGCTTCACGTCTCGCATAAGACGAAAGCCGTTTCATGCGTGTAGACCTTTTCGATTTTGACCTCCCGCCGGAGCGGATTGCGCTTGCGCCCGCTTCTCCGCGGGATGCTGCGCGGCTTCTCCATGTAAGCGGCGAAGCGCTTGAAGACAGGACGGTTAGCGATCTGCCGTCGCTATTGCGGTCCGGCGATCTCCTCGTCGCCAATGACACCAAAGTCATCCCGGCGCAGCTCTTTGGCGAGCGTCCGGCCCGGGACAAAAGTCAGGGCGGCGGCGAGCCGGTTTCCATCGAAGCGACCCTGCACAAGGATCTAGGGGATAACCGCTGGCGCGCTTTTGTGCGGCCGGCAAAGCGTGTTCGCGCGGGCGATGTCATTCATTTTGGCGGCGCCTTGATGGCGCAAGTGCGCGCGCGCGACGGCGCCGAAGCAGAATTGGAATTCGACACGCAAGGCGAGAACTTTTTCGCTGCGCTCGACAAGGCGGGCGTCATGCCGCTGCCCCCATATATTGCCCGCAAGCGCCCGGCCGATGAAACAGACAAGGCGCATTATCAGACCATGTTTGCCGAAGAGGCGGGCTCTGTCGCGGCGCCCACGGCGGGGCTGCATTTCACGCCTAGGCTGATTGAGGCGCTGAAAGAAAAGGGCGTCCACCAGATGACGATCACGCTGCATGTGGGGGCGGGAACGTTCCTTCCTGTCAGCGTGGACGACACCGCCGACCACAAGATGCATTCGGAATGGGGCGAAATCACCGAAGAACAGGCGGGGCAGATCAATGCGGCGCGTGCGGCGGGCGGGCGGATCATCGCCGTCGGCACCACATCCTTGCGCCTGCTTGAAAGCGCGGCGGCGGAAGACGGAACCGTCAATCCCTTCGCCGCCGAGACCGACATCTTTATTACGCCGGGCTATCGGTTTAAAGCCGTCGACATGTTGATGACCAATTTCCACCTGCCGCGCTCGACCTTGTTCATGCTGGTTTCCGCCTTCGCCGGAACGGATGCGATGAAGGCGGCCTACGCCCATGCGATTGAGAAGAAATACCGGTTTTATTCCTATGGCGACGCCTGTTTGCTGGAGCGCGCGTTATGAGTGCTGAATTCTCATTCGCGCTGAACGCAATCGACGGGCCTGCGCGCACCGGCGTTATCTCGACGCCGCGCGGGGAAATCCGCACGCCCGCCTTCATGCCTGTGGGGACAGCCGGCACGGTAAAGGCGATGCTGGTCGACCATGTGCGCGCCACCGGCGCCGATATTGTGCTCGGCAACACCTATCATCTGATGCTCCGCCCCACGGCGGAGCGCGTCGCCTCGCTTGGGGGTCTGCACAAATTCATGAACTGGCCGCATCCGATCCTGACCGATAGCGGCGGGTTTCAGGTGATGTCGCTGTCAAAGCTCCGTAAGCTGACGGAGGAGGGTGTGTCGTTCCAGTCGCATATTGACGGTTCGAAACATATGCTGACCCCGGAACGCTCTATCGAGATCCAGTGTCTTCTCGGCTCCGACATCCAGATGCAGCTCGATGAATGCCCGGCGATCCCCATCGAACATGACAAGGCGCGGGAGTCGATGCTGCTCTCGGTGCGCTGGGCGGAACGCTCGAAACGCGCCTTCGAGGAAAAGTCGCAACCGGGACAGGCGCTGTTCGGCATCGTGCAGGGCGCCAATTACGAAGATCTCCGGCGCGAAAGCCTAGACAAGCTGATGGAGATCGGTTTCCCGGGCTATTCCATTGGCGGGCTCGCGGTAGGCGAGGGGCGCGAGGAAATGTTCCGCGTTCTTGAATTCACGACGCCTCATATGGACGGGGCCAAGCCGCGCTATCTCATGGGCGTGGGCAAGCCTGCGGATATTGTCGGTGCCGTCGCCCGGGGCGTCGATATGTTCGATTGCGTCGCGCCGACGCGCTCGGGCCGCCACGGTCAGGCCTGGACCAGGGCCGGCGCCATCAACATCAAGAACGCCCAATTCTCTGACGATCCCGAGCCGCTTGACCCGTCGAGCGCCTGTCCGGCGAGCCGCGACTATTCCAAAGCCTATCTCCATCATCTCTTCCGCGCTGGGGAATATCTCGGGCCGATGCTCCTGACCTGGCACAATCTCCATTATTATCAGGAGCTTATGGCGGGAATGCGCGCCGCGATTGCAGCGGGCGGCTTCAGCGATTTCGTCGCCCAATTCCGGGCCGAGACCGGCGAAACAATTGTGTGAAAATCGGCGAAAATTCCCGCGTCGAATCGGTTGACCAGGCCGGGGGCCGCAACTATGTTCCGCGCCTCTCAGGCGGTCGCCGCCTCACGGGACCCCGTGGGCGGCTTTTCTTTGCCGGGTATCGCAACAGCAGACTATCGCGTGACCCGACGCCGTTTTGTGGGCCCTTAGCTCAGCCGGTAGAGCAACTGACTTTTAATCAGTAGGTCGATGGTTCGAACCCATCAGGGCTCACCAAAATCTTCAACAAGATCAACTGCTTATAGAAATTGGGGAATATCGTTTCTTCGTGCTCAGGCCGAATTGGGTCACATTTTGGGTCACAGTTCAAATGCTGCAGCCCAAACTGAAATGGGAGCGAGCGATGAAGACGATACGGATGACAGACCGTTGGCTGAGCACGGTGAAGGTTGGGGCAGGCCGCGAAGAATTCGCTGATGCGATTGTGAGAGGCCTTCGGCTGCGGGTGACGCCTCGATCAAAAAAGTGGTCGGTATTTACGCGCATCTCCGGCAAGCAGTCTCGTGTTCCCTTGGGCGACTATCCGGTCGTGCCGTTGGCTGCCGCTCGCGATCGAGCTGATGAGGTCCTTTCGACAGACACTATTGGCGAGTTTCAACGAAAGCTTCAGCGGTACTCCTCGACGAAATCACCGACAATGTTGAGCCTTTGCGAAGATTACACTGATCAAATGCAAGCGAAGGGCCAGTCATCTCACAAAGAATATCGAAGGGCCTTGTGCGAAAGCCCTTCAAGTTTCTGCGTGTTTCTTCAAGAACGACTGGGTAGGGAAGGCTTGGTCGCCGACGTCAATACAGCAATTGTCGCGGACTGGCTTCGAAGCATATATGAAAGAGCGCCTTCCCATTCGCGCCACTGTCGCGCCTATCTCCACGCTGTGTTCGAATGGGCCATCAAAGCCGAATACGACTATACATCGCCACAAGGCCGTAAATCTTACGGAGTCACATCCAATCCAGTTTCGTCGACGCCCGGGGGCGCCAAATCAAAACCCCGACAACGAGTTTTGACTTCGGACGAGCTAAAGCTTGTGTGGAGCCACATCTCGGAAGTGTCAGAACCTAAAGTCGCCAAAGCAATTCGAACTGTTATTTCCATGGGCGGTCTTCGGATAAGTGAAATCGTTGGCATTCAGTCAAGTTGGTGTGAGAACGGTTGGCTGACCCTTCCAGAGACGAAAAACGGACGGGAGCATTCTCTACCATTTACGAAGTTGGCATCAATCGAACTTGAGGCCGAGTTAAATAGCGCAAACGAAACCGCGCAAACTTATTTCTTTCCCAATCGATCGCGGAAAGATGAGGCAATGCCAATTACTACTACCGGTCGAGCGGTTAGCCGAATTATAAAGCATCTCGAAATGGAGCCATTCCAGTTGCGCGATATTAGACGCACAATGAAAACTCATCTTCTCGACAAAGAATACGTTGAAGAACGCGAAATCGACATATGGCACAACCACGGTCAAAAGTCAGATGTGGCGCGAAAACACTACTCTTGGGCGGAATACCGAAGCTTGAAACAGCGGGTCGCAGATCAGATTGACAGATTTCTGGACGATTTCATTACTTGATGAGGGCTTCGTCCGCTGCGTAGCTCCAAGATCCTGACATTCTGGATGAGGTGCGAACGGCATTTGGCTCGGTTGCTTTCAAAGGAAAGCGCCGCCAATTGCTTTTTTTTGCCTCATCAGACAAGTTCGCATACCGGTTTACGTCAGCAATGCGCGCAGAAGCGGACATTGAGTTAAGTACTTCGCAACCCGAAAGTTTGAATCTGTCAATAATACTCCCCTCCGCTAAACAGGCTATAGCAATTCCTATTTCTAATAGAGCTAAGTTTTACGCAGGACCTAGTTGCGGATTGTAAAGTTTGTCTTCTTAGTAAAATACTTCGGGTGCACTAATTCAGGCCATTTCACGGGAACGATGCTTATGGTTTGGCGAAAAGCTCGCGCCCAGCCTCAAAGGAGTCAATTTCCCCCTTTTTCCGGCTAGATACGGAAAAAGTCCCGATGCTCTTTCGCTCGGTCCAATACTCCCCTGAGAACGATACTGGCTTATACCCCCTCACATGAAAAGCAGCGCTTCCCTGATGGTAAGCGCTCCGCTTTTCCCTTAGGCTAATGTGGGGTTGATTTTCGTAAACAATAGCTAACTTAAACACTTCCTGATCAAACGAAAATGCGTACGCAACAGTTTTGGAGCGTGATTCTTCGGTAAATGTCCGCATACAAAAGTTCGTTGCGGTTTGATCAACTTGCGCAAAACCTTCGATCGGTCCAATTGGATTTCCGGTATCGGGGTCAATCCAAGTCGATTGAATTTCGACTCTCCAGACCCCCCGTAGATCGGGTATTTTTGTCAGCCACCTGCGAAAAATTGGCCAATGCCAGATTTGTGTTTCGTAAACCCACAATACAACGCTGGCGGCAGTTATGGCAGCTAGAAATGGTCGTGCGGCCCCAAGGATTGTCGTTGGTAGTCCCCAAAGTAGCGCTGCGACCAGCCAGGTAGCCGCTGTCACCCCCACAATGATGACCCTGAGTTCTTTATTCATTTCCCATTATCCTGGAGGCAACCCCGTTTTCAAATCGCCAAGCGTCACCGGAGCTCCAAAAATAGACGAATCGGACGTCTGGAACAGCCGACATAATCCTACTGCTATTGAACGCGGAGCCGCGGTTTGGGATTGGCACCGTACTCGTTGGGGGAGGGAATAATCGATATGACCATCCAATCATACGATACTCAGTAGGTTCGTTAAGCCTGAATACCATTGCACCATCATGAATTGACGGGTTCAATTCGACTGCTTCGGCCAAACGTCTGGAAAAGTCATCTGAGAACAGCCAGCCTGTTTCGGGCATTGGATCGCGCAGCATTGGTTCCGCAAAGGGAATTTCATTTGATCCGTCGAAAAAGATCACGATTCCGGAAGATATATTTCCCGGCGCATTTTCACTTCGCAGCAAAATGCTTTCGAATATCTGATCGGCGGGTAAACTTGCGACCAACGCGGGGTCCCCTTATTGTATTCCCAAATAATGGCGGGCATCAGATACAAAAGCAAAAGCTTGTTCGCGGTTCCAGCTTTGGCCCACGCGAAATAGATACTTTATTGCATCTACTTCGGTCCATTCGTTACAAGCCGTATCGATACAAGTATTAATCCACATGTAGTTTAGCGCCGCTTCGACTCGCTGATTCCATGAGGGTGGGTAGTAGGCAGCGTCAGGAACATTATAAGCTAAACATTCTAAGAGATATCCAGGCACATTGGATGCAGAAACAATGTTACCTTTTTCCATCGTGGCGCGTAGTTGCTTTAGTATGCGGACCATGCCCTTAAAGGCCCGAGAGGTATTTGTGTTTTTACTAACTCCATTTTCATAATGGAGGGGAGTATAAGGCCAATGATCCAGTAGGCGCTCAGGATAATTTACAATTCGGTGCCCATTGTCGGTTATTAATGCGACGCCGGCGCGATAATTATCCATGTCCCAATAGTGGCGATATTCGAATAAGGGAACGACATCTGCCTCCACACCAAGGGGAGTGTTTTTGACGTTAAAGGCTTTGTTGCCCCTATTTACGCTCGCTGCCCCAAATTTTGAAACTAATGCATTCCCAAGATCATTTTTGAATTCCGCAAAGGTATAGCTGCCTGCAACGAATCCAAAATCGGATCTGTGTTTTCCCGCGGGATAGTCTTCAAGAAATACGTCGTTACAAAGTACGCCAACGTCAACGTCGCTTTGCGCCTTAGCATCAACGCGATTTCGATAAGAGCCTTGAACAAATGATTTTATCGACCGATGGCGCAACGCATATGAATCCGAAACCGCTGACTTTATCGCATTGATCGCGTTTTCGCAGCGCGACTTTTCTGAGTCGCCGGGTGGTTGTGACCAGGTGGTGAAGGCAGTTTCCCAATTCGCATCCATAAGAACTCAGAATATTGCTGCAAATTCTAATTAGTATAGATTCCCTATCCTATATAGATGTGGGGAAAATTGAACGAGAATCATTTCCAAATGGTCGAAAGCAGTCTTATTAGTAGATGAAATTATAAAACGGCATGACACCCCTATGGACTTCTCACGCGTAAAAATCCCTTGATCGGTTTTGAAGACTTTTTGAGCGCTCCGTTTGCGCCTCCTCTGTTCCCCGAAAATTTCGCCAATTAACGCGAAAAACCGTTGTAATTTAGCCACTTAAGCCGCGTTTTGATCTGCGCTGGTTTACGCTCACGGCCCCTCAAAACATACTCCGGCGACCCAAGGCTGTTTGCGCTGGCCGGGGCGATGGCGCGTCTCGGGTTCCACCAGATTGGCGTAATAGAGTGAACTTAGACTCCGACATGGAATGAGATCACGAACCGGAATACCGTACCTGAAGGGACTCGAATTTCTGCTCGTTAGGTTCTTCATTGTGGCCAGTACATTTGCATATCGAAAGTCCGCTAGGAGGATTATTTGGAATTGATAGTTCTCTGATCTGCTATTCGTTTGACTCCCTGGAGATAGGAGCCAAACATGCCAGTTACCAACTCAGAATCTGATAAAAGTCCGTGGAACAAAGGGAAACTCGTTGGGCAAAAAGCGCCGCTCAAACCGCCAGAGGTGTGGGCAATTCGCGTCCGACTTGAGCTTGCCAATAGGAGGCGCGACCTCGCGCTATTTAACTTGGCAGTCGACAGTAAGTTGCGAGGATGCGACCTTTTACGAATTCGGGTTTCAGATGTGCGAACCGGCGGTGAAATCCGCAGGGGGGCAAAGATCCTTCAAAGCAAGACAGGAAACCCAGTTCAATTCGAAGTCACAAAGTGCACGCGCAACTCGATTGAGGCGTGGTGCAGCTTCAGTAAATTACAATCACACGATTGGCTGTTTCCGAGCAGAAAAGATCGGAAAAGGCATTTGACGACTCGGCAATATGCGCGATTGGTCGAACGATGGGTCGGAGCGATTGACTTGCCTCGATCATCTTACGCCACGCACTCAATGCGACGGACAAAAGCTACATTGATTCACAGGAAGACCGGAAATCTGAGAGCTGTCCAACTACTTTTGGGGCACACGAAGATTGATAGCACGGTTAGATATCTTGGTGTGGAGGTCGAAGATGCATTGGCGCTTGCCGAGAGTATCGAGCTTTAGCCTGAATGGCGCGTTGCCGTCCAATAGCGGCAATTACACAACTAAAGCCGGCTTGGGAATATTGGAACGGCCTCAACTTGCCTATACTATAGGTGAAATGTACGCATTGCTGCGCCAAGCAGAAGGCGTGACTTGGTGCTAGGCGTTTGCAATTGGCAAAACAAAATTGATTATTTCGATCGGGAGTACACAAAGATGAATTTTGTTTTGAATTCGCATCAAGTCGTACTGGTTGTCAGTATAACATTTTTGCTTTCTGCAGTTATCCTTCTGTTTCTCGCTATAAAAAGTCTGGGAAGAAAAACGAACCTGCTTGCTCAGAAGCTCGATGATCCAGAATGCCTGCCGAAAGCAATTAAAAACACTGCAGCCCTGACAGAAAAGATCGAGAATGGGTGCTCGGTGCTTCAGCTGGTCAAGGAAGAAAACGTTTCTTTTTCTGAAAAGCTGCGATACGTCAACGCCAAATTATATCCGCCTGTGTTCAAGCATGATGATAGCGAAAAGCTCAAGAACGCGATCTCAGTATGCCGCGATCAACAGCTCACTTGTATTCTAAGCGGTGGCGCCGCTGATTCATACTCAGATTGGGAGTGGTTTGGCAGTAAATCAGATGGCCGCGCTATGGTCACAGCATATAAAGAACTGCTGATATCGGCTTTTAATGCAGAATTCGACACGATACGCCGACAGATGCGAGCCTCGACTACCTCAACTGCGCGAGAGAAGCTAATAAAATTGCGTGAGCAATTAGAACGTCTATCTGAAACGGTGAGATGCACGATTACCGCAGAATACTTTAATCTGAAATTGAAAGAGCTTCAAGTTTGGGCTGAGGAGTTGGCCAGGAGAGAAGAGGAAAAGGAACGCAAGAAGGCGTATCAACAAAAGCTGCGCGAGCAGAACAAATTGAATGGCGAGGACATCGATATCGAGGAAGTCGAAGATCAGCTCGAATTTACCAAGAACGAACTCGCTGCTGCAAGAAGACAAGCGCTTGAACTGGCCGGACTAGCGAATCGGGATCTTGATAAGGAAATCGCAAAGCTCGAAAAGCAAATAGCAGCGTCTGAGGAGAAGCTACAAAGAGCCACTTCCGAGGCGCAGAGAACAAGGGCCGGTTTCATATATGTCATATCGAATATTGGCAGCTTCGGTGAGGGCGTTGTCAAAATCGGGATGACACGGCGTCTGGAGCCGATGGATCGCGTCACCGAATTAGGGGATGCCAGCGTACCTTTCCGGTTTGATGTGCATACGCTGGCATTCGTCGAAGATGCTCCTGCTATCGAGAAGAAACTGCATGTGCACTTCAATGACCGGCGGGTAAATAAGGAAAATTACCGCAAAGAGTTCTTCCGCGCGTCTCCTCAAGAGGTTCAAGAAGTTCTTGAGGCAATGGGTGCGCAGTCCGATTGGTACATAGAGGTTGAGGCGCGCGAGTATCGGGAAACCTTATCAATTTTGGCTGCCAGAGACACTGCGCCGAGCGTATCTGCCAAATTTCCGGAGGTGATCTGATGCTCTTGCTGGCAATCTCATATCTCGTGATTTTGGCTTTATGCGCTGCATTATTCTTTGTGGTTACGAAATTCGCCAAGGTCAGGTCAGCGCATATGGCAATGTGCAAAGACGCCGCACCTATCCAGGATGCCGAAAAATCCCTTAAGGAAGCCGAGAGCCGATATCATAAACTTCAGGATGAGTATCACTCGGAATTGCAAATTCTCCGTGAAAACGAGAGAAGGCTCTCATTATACGAATTGAGCGTTGGCACAATGGATATGTCACTAAGCAAGACAGGCTTCAGCGCTAAATCGCTTGAAGAATTAGAACTTGCGCTTGTGAAGGTTAAAGAGGACATCAAGAAAATGGTCCAAGCCAAAACAGCTTGTGTTTGTTCGATGGGGAACGATGTTGCGGTAAATGGCAGTAAAGCGGCGGCAAGAAAACTGTTTAACCGTGAAATCAAGCTGCGCCTTCGTTGTCTCGATAACGAATTCAAGATGGCCAATGCGGTCGTCGATTGGAATAATGTCGAGCGTTTGAAAGAGCGCTGCGAGCGGACATTTACCGAAATCAACAATAATGGTGATCTCATTAAAACACAAATTCGCCGCCAGTATCTCGATCTGAAGCTTCTCGAACTCGATTTGAATCATCACATCAATATGAGGCGTCAGCAGATTAAAGAAGAAGAACGTGAAGAACGACGGCGTTTGATAGAAATAAAGCGGGAAGAAGAGCGTATTGAGCGAGCCGCGAGAAAGGCGGTCCGGGATCGCGAAGTAATGGAGGCGTTAGTTGCGCAGGAGCTTGCAAAACTTGATCCTGCTGACACCGAGAAGGCGCTTTTGATAGAGCGTATGCGCAATAAGTTAGAGGAACTCAAAAAGGCGGAAGTCCGGGCATTATCAATGGCGGAATTGACGCGCGCAGGCTACATCTACGTTATTTCCAATGAAACGTCCTTTGGCAACGGGATTTGCAAAGTTGGAATGACGCGGAGAGTCGATCCGAATGACCGTGTGAGAGAGCTAGGAGACGCTTCAGTACCAGAGTTTTATGATGTTCACGCATTCGTTTATAGTGATGATGCGCCGAGCCTTGAAAGACACTTGCATGAAAAACTTGAAGAGCAGCGTGTTAACCTGATTAATCGTCGTAAGGAATTTTTCCGAGTTAATCCGGATGATGTTATTGGGCTAATTAAAAAGTATGATCCGTCTCTACAAATCGAACACGCTCAAATAGGTTAAGCTGCACATGTAAAGTGCCGTTGACTGTCCTGGAGGGACCGTGCGAGACCAAATTAGTATATTTCGAGATAGTGTTTCTACGTCCGTAATGTCCGCTTTGAGGATTTTGACGACATCACTTTATTCCTCGGTGGGCCATTCTTTGTTACGGCTGAAATCTAATACTTGAGCGATCATTGGCGGTAGGGAAACGGAAACTAATGGAAATCACGACTTTGAAATAACTTCCTGGCCTGCTGGCGCGGATGCACCGCTGGCGGGGCGGTGGGTCCTGTCTTGAAACGCGAAGTTTGCCGGCTGTCCGGGATCTGCTTTTTGACTTCATCGGCAGAGCGCCAAGTCATATCGATTGAAGTTTCGGCATCGCCGAGTTCGTCGAAAAGATAAGACAAATCGTCGATCTGTTCTGAAATCACATGAATAACGCGGCCTTCACGCTGGACCTTGCCCGTAACTTTCAGCAAACGCCCCTGCATCACTGGCCTGACCCATCGAAGTGCTCCGAGCCATTTGTTAGACTCGGCGGGTTGTCGGACGGCGTTCATGCCGCCACGCCCTGAACGTAAGGCGGCATGAAGGGCTTTGGCAAGATGGCTTTCGGCGCGG
>NZ_JBHRSH010000003.1:0-1267 GCF_042643165.1 Hyphococcus aureus | reverse complement strand
TGGTCTGCCACCGAAATAGTGGTCCGATGAATCTGTTAGTCTCGGCTTTGAAAGAGGAGCTGAGACATGGCGAAAAGAGCCAAACCGGAAGAGATCATTGCGAAGCTGCGTGAAGTTGAAGTCCGCCTGAGCCGTGGCGAGACGACGGGTCAGGCGGTCCGGGCCATTGGGGTGACGGAGCAGACATACTACCGATGGCGCCGCGAGTATGGCGGCATGGGCGTCGATCAGGCGCGGCGGCTGAAAGAACTGGAGAAGGAGAATCTGCGCCTCCGGAAAGCGGTCTCCGATCTGACGCTCGACAAGCTGATCCTTGCCGAGGCCGCCAAGGGAAACTTCTAAGCCCTTCGCGCCGCCGGGCGTGTGTTGACCGGGTTGTCGATGAGCTTGGCGTTTCCGAACGCCGTGCCTGCGAGACGCTCGGTCAGCACCGATCGACCCAACGTAAAAAGCCGCGCGGCCGGCTGGGCGAGAAAGCGCTGACCAAAGCGATCCTCTTCCTCGCCGAACAGTTCGGCCGCTATGGCTATCGTCGCATCACCGCCTTGCTCCGGCGAGACGGCTGGCATGTGAACGAGAAGCGGGTCTATCGCATCTGGCGGCGTGAAGGGCTGAAAGTTCCGCAGAAACAACCGAAACGGGGCCGCTTATGGCTCAATGACGGCTCTTGCGTGAGGCTCAGGCCGCAACACCGAAACCATGTATGGAGTTACGACTTTGTGATGGACCGAACCCAGGATGGGAAACCGTTCCGCATGCTGTGCGTCATCGATGAGTTCACTCGGGAATGCCTGGCGATCCGTGTCGAGCGAAGGCTTAACGCAAGAATTGTTCTGGAGGTGCTTGCCGACCTCTTCCTCTCGCACGGTCCGCCGGATCACATTCGGTCCGATAACGGCCCCGAATTTATCGAGACGGCGCTGCGGGAATGGCTGACGAGGCTCGGCGTCAAGACGCTCTACATCGAGCCGGGCAGCCCATGGGAGAACGGATATTGCGAGAGCTTCAACTCCAAACTCAGAGACGAGCTGCTCGCACGGGAAATCTTCTATACGATGAAGGAGGCCAAAACGCTGATCGAATGGTGGCGACGGTATTACAACACGCAGCGACCACACTCGTCCTTGGGCTACAGACCGCCCGCGCCGAAAGCCATCTTGCCAAAGCCCTTCATGCCGCCTTACGTTCAGGGCGTGGCGGCATGAACGCCGTCCGACAACCCGCCGAGTCTAACAAATGGCTCGGAGCACTTCGATGGGTCAGGCCA
>NZ_JBHRSH010000002.1:0-1421873 GCF_042643165.1 Hyphococcus aureus | reverse complement strand
GGCGGACTTCAACTTCACGCAGCTTCGCAATGATCTCTTCCGGTTTGGCTCTTTTCGCCATGTCTCAGCTCCTCTTTCAAAGCCGAGACTAACAGATTCATCGGACCACTATTTCGGTGGCAGACCAAAGTGGCGAAGACCGGATTACCAAAAACATCTATGATGCGGCCGGTCAACCCGTTCAGATTCGAAAAGCCGTGGGGACAAGTGTTGAACAGGCCTACGCCACCTATAGCTACACCAATAACGGGCTTCAGCGATATGTGCTCGACGCAAACGGCAATCGGGCGAAGATGGAATATGACGGGTTTGACCGGTTGAAAAAATGGATATTCCCGTCGGAAACCAAGCCGACGTCCTTCAATCCCTCGACGCCGGCGACGGCGCTCGCAACGGCGGGCAGTCTTAACACTAATGATTACGAGCAATATGGCTACGATGCCAAAAGCAATCGTACGTCCTTGCGCAAGCGGGACACCAAGACGATCAATTACGACTACGACAATTTGAACCGCATGACGTTTAAGGACATTCCGAACTCAGCGTCGGAGGATGTTTATTACGGCTATGATTTGCTTGGTCTTCAACTCTATGCGCGCTTTGCTTCGGCGTCGGGAGTGGGCGTTACGAATGTCTATGATGCCTTGGGCCGGATCGAGAGCAGCACGACCAATATGGACGGGACATCGCGGACGCTGAGCTATGAATACGACGCCGCAGGCGCCCGCACGCGGCTGACCTATCCCGACGGCGAATATTTTACCTACGACTATGACACGCTCAACCGCATGGAGGAGATTTTTGAAAATGGCACTTCGACCGTTGCCGGCGTTACCTATAACAACAAAGGGTTCCGCGACACGCTCACCGGCGGCGTAGCGTCAAGCTTTGTTCAGGATAATCTTGGGCGACTGACAAGTATTACACATGATTTGTCAGGGACGGCGGCTGACCTGACGATCGGGATCACAAGCTATAACCCCGCGAGCCAGGTTCTCGGCCGGTCCTTCAGCAATGACGATTATGTGTGGGGCGATCATGTCCTTGGAACCAAGACCTTTGGGACCAACGGGCTCAACCAGTATTCCGTTGTAGACGGCGTGACGTATGGCTATGACGACAACGGCAATCTGACGTCGGACGGCTCGACCAGTTACGGCTATGATGTTGAAAACCGTCTGACGACGGTTAGCGGCGGTGCGACGGCCACCTTGAAATACGATCCAATGGGCCGGCTCTACGAGACAGTGGGCGCTTCAACCTCGACGACGCGCTTCCTTTACGACGGAGACGCCCTGGTGGCCGAATATGACGGGTCAGGCAATCTGCTAAGGCGCTATGTGCACGGGCCCGATGTTGATGAACCGCTGGTCTGGTATGAAGGGGCGAGCGTTTCCTCATCCGTGCGCCGCGTCATGCGCGCCGATCATCTGGGCTCGATCATTGCGGTCGCTGACAACAACGGGGCGAGCCTCGCCAAGAACACTTATGATGAATATGGCGTGCCAGCATCGACCAATCTCGGCCGGTTTGCCTATACGGGCCAGACCATCGTGCCGGAACTCGGCATGTATTATTACAAGGCTCGGATTTATTCCTTCAAGCTCGGGCGCTTTCTTCAGACCGACCCGATTGGCTATGAGGATCAGACGAACCTCTACGCTTATGTCGCAAATGATCCGGTCAATAATTTTGATCCGACGGGCCTAAAGTGTCAAACACCAGATGGTGTTCCGAGTTGTACTATTGATAAATTTTTAGATAAGAATGGGCAGGAAATAACCCGAGAACAAGCAACGGAGGGCAAAAATGGTCGCAAGATAGAAAAACTTGAAGCCACGCTAACTTCCAAATACGAGAAAGCACAACAACTCGCGTCTAGAGGTGACTCTGTCACCATAAAAGGGGATTCCAAGAACGGAATAGCGGACCAGGAAGTCTCTGGCGACGAAATCGTCACTGCAATGGAGTCGGTAGAGCTAACGGCTGCTGCCGGATCTAGTCCTAAACGAAGCGATTCCACAGCTACTACAACGTCAGTTTTATACTCTGATGGCTCCGTAAAACCACGCACCACTTTCTGGAATAACGGAACAAATGCTACGCAACGAACGTTTGGACACGAAATCCTTCACGGGATTTACACCCGAATGAATCCTCCGGTGCCGGATGGTAACGGTGGTTGGAGGGGGAGCGGCTGGGATGCACAACCTCAGGAAGCGCATCAGCGTTCGTTCAATAACGCAGCTGACCGTATTAAGTAGCATGTGGCACGACATGGTGACGAAGCACCCAAACAAAGGTAGTCCTAGATGCAGACATTAATCACGGATTGTTTGAGAATTCTCCTCGTCGCCATTATGATGGCGGGTTGCAGTACAACGCCGAAAGAGGTCGAGGCCAAAGAGTTTGACGCCTATGCAGGCTGTCTAGTGGCGCCGAACAAGTGGCGCCAAATTGCGGCTCCACCTAATCGCGAGGTGTTGCTTGACTTACCCGAAAAGATCAGCAGCAAACCCGTTCGTAGTTGGTTCGGATCAGCCGATAGTCTGCGCGAGGTATGGTTTGAGTCGTCTTCGGGCGACGAGCTTCAGGCTTGCCGCTATAATCCGCAAAAGTCGTGTTACAACGGCGGCTCGGTTATTAGTGTATCTTTCAAAAAGCTCGAGTCGAGGTGGGAAGCTGGCCCGGCAAAGGTGTCGATCTGTTCGCACTGAGCAGCTGATCGTTCAAACTTAAATAGATCCTGTCTTGTTCCTACCGCAAACAAGATTCTGCGAAATTCATAATGCAATCCGCTGAGATGAGAGCAATAAACTTTACCAACTGGCCAAATCTAAATCGCAAAGCGAGCAACTAGGGTGCATTAAACCGCAGGCGTAATGCGCCATTTGGGAAGGCGAGCGTCGCTTACGACCCATAGTCGCGGCGGGTTGTCGATGATCTACGCCAACGGTGCGGATGCGACTTACGACCGCTCACAGCGTGGGGCCTCTTCGTCCGTCACGACTGAAACTTCACGGGCGTGCCGGAGTTTGCCTATGATTTCATCTAAAAGGGCGTCGGCCTGCTTTTAAGATGGGCAGTCTTCGACGACAATTATGCTTGGGCCCGGCTACAACAAAACGAATGCCCACACCGTCAATGCGTTACGTCTGCACAGAAGCAGTTGGCTTATCGACACGATTGATGGCCTTTTCATATCGTTAAAAAGTCGCTGCGCATCATAATCAATACGGCCCTATCTGAAGTGTCGCGTTAAAAATTATGAAATATAGGCACTGATATCGCGCAAAAAATATCCCATTTACCGCTATAACTGTTCTGCGCTGGCAATGTTTATTTTCCCCATCTAACGAAAACACCGCACCAGTAGTTGACATATCCGTACGTGATATGAGTTCATTACTCCGTAGGCTGATGGGGTTTATGATTCTTAGTCGCCAGCTTGTTTCGCTCAATTGAGTTTGCTTACAGCAATTCCGGTTGCTTGAGTTTGGCTCGGACTTCGTGATCGAAAAGCTTGTAAAAAATCCGTCGTCGAAACGTCGAACACGTAAATATTTTGGATTAGGAGCTGTTCTTTGATTCATTCCAATTTCTCTCTCTTAACAAGTTTGCGGTGTTCGAGCTGGTTGGCAGTCATTGCAGTGCTTGCCATAGGCGTTGCGGCGATTTTTCCCAACGCCGCTGTTGCTCAGGGGGATTTTGCTGATCCGCTGCCGGAGCGTCCGCAAGTCGATTCCAATTATGTGGATCTTGTGAGCGGCGGCGTGCTGATAAGCACCGTTGACGTATCCATCGGCCCTCAGGGGAGCGGCCTTTCTTTTGGGCATACTTTTTCATGGGACCGTTGGCGGCCTTCGACTTTAGGTACCGTCGTTTATGCAAATATCGCGGTTGATGAGAGGGTTTATACTGTCACCGCATATGGATCAGCCGATACTTTTAAAATATCGCCCCTGCCGTCGGGGAGTTTTACATTGAGTTCAGAGGCTGGCGCCGAACTCGATTATGATGCTGGCAATGGAAAATACACTTATCGGACACCCGGCGGGATTGTATATGAGTTTCTTGAATCGTTAGACGTTGCAGCTTCGCCCGCCGAGGCCGTTCTTCAAAAAATTATTGAGCCTAATGGGTCGATTACAGAATTTCATTATTCGGTTAAGTCCACATGCGCCGTTACTTGTGGGGGAACTGTAACTAAAGCCAGACTTCAGTCCGTAACAAACTCTTATGGATACCAGCTTCACTTTGATTATGTAAGATCCAGTGATCCCACGAACTGGCAAGATTTCGGCGATTGGTTGTCTATTAAAAAAGTCACTGCGCTCAATCGAGCTGTGGACTGGTGTGGAAACACTCAAGTCACTTGTTCTTATTCCAAGACATGGCCGAGTTCATCCTACACGATAAATTCCTCAGGACACGGTGGGCGTAAACTTGAAACCGTTACCGACGCATTGGGTAGGACAACGACATATTCGTATTCGACATTTTACTACTTATCTTCACTTGTTGAAAATCGCCTATCCGGTATTAAGTGGCCGGGCTCCAGTTCGGACAATGTCACGTTTTCCTACCACACAAGCACAACAGCATATGAGGGGCTGGTGGAATCTGTCGATCGCGGATTTGCGTCATGGGATTACAGCTATGCCATTGGCGCTTCTTCGATCCAGACGACTGTTACGCACCCGACAGGCCCGACCGAGGTTCTTTCCGCAAATCTGTCAACGGGCCTTGTAACATCTACGACAAACACAGCGGGCAAGACGACATCGTACACTTACGACAGTGAAAATCGTCTCGAATCAGTCACGTTGCCGGAAGGAAACTCCACCGAATATGTTTATGACGCACGAGGCAACGTCAAATATACCACTGAAAAGCCGAAATCCGGCTCGACGGTTTTTGTCACCTGCTATGAATATGTAGAAGGCGAAACACTGTCATCCTGCGGAGCGAGTCCAACCTATACGGGAACGACTTCTGCAACCTGCAGCAATCAAGTCACCTGCAACAAGGTGAAGCGCATGATTGACGCGCGCGGCGAGGAGACGGCCTATACGTATAACTCAACTCATGGAGGCCTGATTTCCTCTAAAGCGCCGGACCCGGACGGAGGTTCGTCTCTGCCGCGCCCCGAAACGCGTATTTTCTACACCCAGAAACAAGCGCGTTATAAAAATTCAGCCTCCACCTATGCAAATGGACCGCAGATTTACGTTCCGGATGCAACCGCCGCCTGCAACAGTTCCGCTTTTTCTGGCGGCTATAATGCGAGTGCATCCCATACGAATAACAATTGCAGCGGCGGCGCCAGCGACAAGGCAATTACGAAAGCCGCATGGCCGACGACGGCCTCGGCTAACAACCTTCAAGCTTTGTCGGTGACAAATAAGGCGGGGGACGCCTCAGCCTCCTTGACGACGAGTTTCACCTATGATGATTTTGGATGGGGTGAATATGTGGACGGTCCCCTTGCAGGGACCGGCGACCGGACGCTGACAATCTACGATGCCCTTGGTCGGCTGATAGGCACCGTTGGGCCCGATCCGGATGGCGGCGGGCCTCTCAAGCATGTTGCGACAAGGACGCTTTATAATTCTTATGGCCTCGTGCAAAGCAACGAAGCCGGAGTAACGGACGCAGACACGGCGGCAAGTTGGTCCGCCACCTTCATTGGTCTGCAAAAGTCTCAAACAGATTACGACGTTTACGGGCGACCTGTTGTTTCCTACGTCTATGATGGCGTCACAACGAACATCGCCTCTCTCTCTCAGCAAAATTATGACAGCGCAGGCCGGCCCGATTGCACAGTCATACGGATGAATCCGTCTCTCTTTTCTTCCATCGTCTCCAATCCTGGGTCATATGATCCGTGCGATTCGCCAACAACCACTGGTATTTTTGGTGTAGATAGAGTGTCGAAGGCAGTATATGAGAGCGCGACCGGTCGGCTAAAAAAAGTCATCAGGGCTTACGATACTCCTCTGGCGCAGGATTCAGCGACGCAGACCTACACGGATAATGGTCTTGTCGCGACAATCGTCGACGCCAATGGAAACAAGACCGCCTACACCTATGACGGCTTCGACCGTCTGATAAAGACATGCTATCCGTCAAAGACGACGGCAGGCTCAGTTTCAACAACCGACTGCGAACAGATATTTTACGACGACGTCGATGGCGGCCTTGTTGAAAAAATACGCCCGCGCAAGGGTTATGCCGCGTCCTCTGCCGCCTACGATGTCGCCTATGCTTATGACGCGCTCGGAAGGTTGACGAGCCGCTCTGTGCCGGGCCCCATATCCGGCACCGAAACTTATAGCTTTGCCTATGACAACTTTGGCCGTCTCACTTCCAGCACGCTATCGGGTTATACGAATTCGTATGATTATGATGCGCTTGGAAGGCTGAAGACTCAGACCTACAGCACGGGCTCTGGTTCAATTGATTTTGACTACGCTTATGACGCTGCCGGTCGCCTTGAGACGCTGACTTACCCAGATGGGTGGGAAGCCGATTACGCTTATGACACGTTAGACCGGCCACTAACAGTCTCGAACAACGCCAATACGCTGGCGACAATCGCTTATGACAGTCATGGCCGTCGATCGAGTGTGACTTACGGCAATGGTGCGGTTCAGTCTTATGCGTTCGATGGCTTGTCGCGTCTGGATACGCTGACAAATAACCTCAATGGAACCACAGGCGATCAGACATACAGTTTTGATTATAATCCGGCGAGCCAAATTGTTAAAAAAACGTCTTCGAACTCGATCTTTGATTGGGGTCCGGCCTCGCTTCTGACGGATTCTTACACGGCGAATGGACTCAACCAGTATACAAATGTTGATGGCGCAACCCCGGTTTATGACGATAGCGGGAATATCGTCACCGATCATCGCGGTCAGACATATGAATATGACGCCGAAAACGTTCTGCGCCGGGTGAAAGCTTCCGGCGGCGCGACTCTGACGACTTATTATCTTCACCCTGACAGTACGATGCGCCAAAAGAGTTCCGCTGCTGGCGTCGCGAATTACTACTATTCAGGCGATCAGGAAATCCTGGAGACCGACAATGCAGCTGGCGCTGAGCTCGCCTCGAATAATGTCACCAGACGCTATGTGAGGATTCCTGATAGCATCGATGAAGCTTTCTTGATGATCGACTATGTTTCGTCGGGCTGTTCATCGGGTTGTGAAACCTACGCCCACACGGACGCGCGCGGCAGTGTCGTCGCCACATCGGATGCAAGCGGCGACCTGATCGATTCCTATACCTATAGCCCGTTCGGCGAGTCCGGCCCCGAAGGCGATTCAGGCTTTCCTTTCCGCTTTACCGGGCAAAAGCTCGATGCAGAAACCGGGCTCTATTATTACAAGGCCCGCTGGTACGATCCGGAAGTCGGACGTTTCATGCAGACAGATCCTATCGGCTATAGCGACGGCATGAACATGTACGCCTATGTCGGGAATGATCCGGTGAATGGAACGGATCCCAGTGGGCTAAGAGTGACTGTGTATATTACCTGTGGAACTCCCCGTACTCCCAATTGTTTTGGTTTCGGGGGCAGCGTTCATAATTCACCGAATGCTGGCTGGCATGGGATTGATACTGGCGCTGGCGACACCTTGCAGCAGGATATTGATACACTCGATAGTTATGACCTTGGTTTCCAGTTCGGCCGCAATGTCAATGATCATGTCGGCTATGAAAATTTCAGTGATAACAATGGAAAAGGCGGCGCCTCCAATGGGGAAGGCAGAAGCATATTTGGCGGCGGGCTTTGCGCGGAAAGGTATTGCCTTAGATCAGAAGTTGGAGACGCAATATTTTTAGCAACTTTGTTGTTGGCGCCCGAAGCAGCTTTGGGCCGCGCGCTTCTCGTTGGCGCCGCTGCGCGGTTAGCGGTCAGAGCTAGCGTTTCTACGGCTTCACGAGCGGCAACTTTGCCGGGCCTTTTGGGCGTTCTTGCCGTGGCTGGGGGCGGGGCGTACCTTCTCTCACCTCCAGTCGCAATTGTGCATGGCAATTCTTTGAGATCGCAAAGGCCCACCACGGTTTATGAGGTGTATAACATTAGGTCCGGCGCCACGCTCAAGTATGGCATCACGAGCAATCCGCTGCGAAACCGGTACGGAAGTTTGTGGTTGAAAATAAGGGGCGCTGATATACGCGAATTAGAAACTTATTCGAATCGCAAAGAGGCGAGAGATGAAGAACGCCGCCTATGCCAGCGTTATGAAGCTATCAATGGGCATAAACCGCCGTGGAGCATTCGCTGCTAAAATGAGTATGGTGTAAGTATGGATTTAATTTTACGACTTTTGACATCAAGTGATTTGCCGAAAGAAAGGAGTCGCGACTTTTTTGCTCTTGAGGAAGGGGTGCGGTCCTCCTTGAAGACGATGAGTTTTAAGTCCCCCAAACAAACATTCGGTGTTTGGGTGGTTGCACTGCCTCCGAATGATCTGAGGCCGCCCGAGAGAGAAGAAGTTAAAGTAGACCGTCGAGATGGGGTCGTTTCTACAACCGTGATTGGTGATTTTGACGCCTACAAATCAGCAAAACCGTCGGAAGCCATTGATTTATTCGTGCTTGATGTTATCCGCGCCTTGCGGCAGGTGCCTGAAAAGTTTTTGCTTGTAGAGGACCGGGAAAAAATAATTGAAATATTGAAGGGTGCGCGGATCGAATTTTATAAAACTCATTTTGAAGGAAAGATGCCTAAGGATTTAACCGTGGATATGGCTGCGTCATCTCGTGCCAATATTAACGAAGAAGAGAAAATCCAAATCGTTGTGCAGTTTGATGACGCCACGCCGCTTCCAGAAAACGCATTAGAAAACTATTCGGAGGGGGAAAAAGATGACATCTTTGCCTTGGAAGAGCTGTTAGAGAAAAATTCCGGAGACACCTACGAAGTCGATGGTCATGATTTTGGATCGGGCACGGTGAATATATTCCTTTATTGCATAAACCCGGACCCGGCAGTTAGGCGCCTACTTTCGCTAATCGACAGTCACAAATTAATGCCTGAAATCAGAATCGGTATCGCTGACACAGGACGTGGAAGACTGCGGGCGGTGTATCCGCCGGAGCTCAGGGAATTTGACTTAATCAATAAACCCTAGAGATCCTACTCGCCTAAATGTTGGTTATCGGATTTTGTCACACTTTTTGTAGCAAAGGGTCACTATTTCTTCTGACCTCAACTTCGGGCGTGCTGCGATTACTCGCCCTCGCTAAGCGACGAGCCTCTTTAACTCGGCACTTCTAATCAAGAATCGGCAAGCCCGAATGGGTCACAAATGGGTAACAAGCCTTCGCGCTTCACATGGATATGGGTAGACAGGGAGAGACACACGAGTTAATAAAAACAACAGCTTGAGACGCATAGAGACATCGAGAAACACCCAATTTCCGACTTTTAATCAGTAGGTCGATGGTTCGAACCCATCAGGGCTCACCACTTTCACCAATAAATTCAGACAGCATGGATAGCTGGCCGTTCGTTGAGCGTCGCCAAAGTCGATTCTGGACGTGTACGAATTTCCTCAAATCAGAACTCATTTACCAAGATGCGTTATAGCCTCGATATAACATGCGGGGAGTGCAGAAATGAGCACAGCAAAGGATATCAGCCGTAAAGTTATGGGAAAGCTTGGTGACTGGAATATTAATCCAACACCGGCTGCTTATGCGGTGCTGTTTTCCCATTTCGAAGGCGAGAATTCCTCTCTTTCCGAGGTAATAGAAAGTTGTCTTTCGGAAGGGACGCAACCAACTGAGATTCTGTTTAATCGGCTTTACTCAAAATTTTTCGCTGAGTATTCAAATGACAATGAGCAGATTGAAAAGCTGGCCAAGGAACTGGTAAACCAATCATCCGGTTTGCAAGGTCTCGCACACGCATTGGGATCTTCAGCGAACACGTTCAGCGCCGAGGTTCGGGCGCAAGCTGATAGCGCAGCAAAACAACCAACGGCTGACGTTGATATTGAAAAACTCGTTAGCGGTTTGCTTGAGCTCACCCAGAAAACGGTTCAGCAGAATAAAATTCTCGAAGATAAGCTGGATATGGCCATATCTAATATTGGCGATCTGCATGATACGTTGAGGCAGGCGGAACAGCATGCCCACACAGACTTTTTGACCAAGCTGCCAAACCGCCGAAAGTTTGACGATTTCCTTTCGCAGCAGATCGAAGAAGCCGACGCGACTGGAGAACCTTTGTGCCTTATTGTTGGCGATGTCGATCACTTCAAGTCATTCAATGACAAATTTGGCCATAAGGTCGGCGATCAGGTTCTCGCGCTTGTTGCGAGCATCATCAAAAAGAACGTCAAGGGCAAAGATTTGGCGGCGCGGTATGGCGGCGAGGAATTTGTGATTGCATTGCCCTGTACCCAGCTAAATCAGGCCAGGGCTGTGGCGGACTATATCCGGGAGGAGATCGCCAATCGCCCCTTGGCTCTCCGCAAGTCAAATAAGGAAATCGGCAGTGTCACCATCTCATTTGGTGTCGCTGAATGGGCTCCGGGTGAAACGGAAGAAGCATTTTTTATCGCGGCGGATGCGGCGCTTTATGAGGCGAAAGGGACTGGACGCAACAAGGTCGCGGTTGCGCCTAATCGCCTGGCGGAAAGCGCTTAGGCTCACCGCTTTCGCCAACAATGGCCCAATGGCGCGCTCGGCCGCGACATGATAGTCGGCCAAAGCCTGTTCGGTCAGCGTCAGCAACCGCCGCGTTGAAATGAGGTCACTCAAATTAACAGCGCCGATAGCGTAGTCTTTTTTAAGGCGGTCCATGGCGTATCGGGCTTTGAGCGCGGCTTGTTCGGCGCTATCAAGATTTTCGAGGCTGTTCGCGCCATATGCTGCGCCTGTTCATAGCGCCGCGCGGCGTCAAGTTCTGCAGCCCTCAACCGCGCGGCGGCGGCGACGGCTTAATTGCCCGCTTCCGCCGATGCGGCGCGGCGCACACGCCCGCTGAGCGGAATGGAGACCGTCGCCATCACGCTTGTTTCATTGCCGCCGAACTCATTGGAAAATTGAACGCCGAATGTCGGATCAGGCGTCCTATTCATTACGCTAGACTTAGCCCGGGACGGCCTTATCATCCGCTGGATTGTCTCTCTCAATCGGCGGACGCGGCTCGCCAGCGCTGCATGGAAAGATCGGACTATATCAATGGCGGCGCGGGATCGGTCGGATGGAGCAATGTCGCCCAAAGGCGAATCAATTCTCTCGCGATGGATTGTCATGGCGGTGCTGGGACTTTCCGGCGCGGTCATTTACCTGCTGCCCTTCCTGCGGGAGATTTACTACGACCCCTTGCGTGAAGCGCTGGGCCTGACGCATTCGCAGTCGGGCGTTCTGATGGCGACTTTCGGCTTTGCGTCCATGCTTGCTTACATGCCGGGCGGGTGGATCGCCGACCGCGTTCCCTCGCGCCTTCTGATTTCCGGCTCGCTTGTCTCTACTGGCCTGTTGGGGTTTGCGTTCGCGACGTTCCCGTCTTACCCGGTCGCCATCGCCATCCATGCGCTTTGGGGCGTCACGGTCACCGGCATGATGTGGGGCGCGCTGATAAAGGCGACGCGCGACTGGGCGTCGAGCGCCGAACAGGGCAAGGCCTTCGGCATGCTGGAGGCGGGACGCGGCGTGTCGGAAGCGGCGTGTTATTCGATTTTTCTGGCGATCTTCGCACAACTTGGCGGCGACACGCGGGCCTTCAGCCAGATCATTATTCAGTATTCAGTTTTGCATATTATTCTCGGCGTCGCAGCGTTTCTGGTGATCAAGCCGGGGCTGTCGACGCCGATAGGCGCAGCGCCGGATCTCGCGACATTTTTGCGGGTGTTAAAGATGCCCCATGTCTGGCTCATCGGTTTTGTCATTCTCTCCGTTTACGGCGCATATTGGGGCGCCTATTATTTCACGCCTTACGCATCGGATGTTTTTTTCATGAGCGCTGTCGCCGCAGGTGCTATTGGCGCAGGCAAGGTCTGGCTCAAACCCGCCGCCGCCGCCATTGCCGGTTTTGCGGCTGATCGCATCGGCGTCTCCAAAGCGGTGGCTATTGGCATTGTCGTTCTCACCGTAAGTTTTCTCGGTTTCGTCTTGATGCCTGGCGGCGAGGCCATGATCGCTCTGATGATCTTTAACATCGCAATCGCGTCCATCGCGATCTTCGCTTTGAGGGGGATTTATTTCGCGCTCCTCGAAGAGTGCGGCGTTCCGGCGGCAGTGACGGGAACAGCGACGGGGATCATTTCCGTCATCGCCTTCACGCCTGACGTGTTCATGCCGCTCGTGGGCGGGGCGCTGCTTGACGCGTTTCCCGGCGAGGCTGGATACCGCTATTTCTTTGGCTTCATCACAGCGCTATGCGTTTGCGGCGGCGTCGCGATGCATCTTTTGCGCCGCCTCGGGCGCGCGAATTAAGGGCGGCGCTGCTTTAATACTGTCATGGCGGCGTTGCGGCCCGGCGCGCCGGTGACGCCGCCGCCCGGATGAGCGCCCGCGCCGCACAGATAAAGGCCGCGGATAGGTGTTTTATATTGCGACCATTCCGGCGTCGGCCGCATGAAAAAGAGCTGACCGATATTGAGATCGCCGTGGAAAATATTGCCTTCCGTCAGGCCATAGGTTTCCTGCAGGTCCAGCGGCGTCAGCACTTTTCGTCCGATAACGCTGTTGGGAACATTCGGAGCGCAGCGGCCGATCAGTTCGATAACGCGATCGCCCAGGGCTTCGCGTTTCTCGTTCCAGTCGCTTCCGCGAATGTCCCATGGCACATACTGGACGAAACAGGTCGCCATGAATTTGTCCGGCGGGCACAGGGTCGGGTCGACTTCGCTTGGAAACACGCAATCGACCCAGAGATCGTCTGACAGCTCGCCGAATTTCGCCTTGTCATAAAGCCGCTGCACGTCTTCAAGGTCGTCCATGATGGAGAGGACAGCACGCTCCGCGGGGCTGGCATCCTGCGGCAGGCCTTTGATCTCCGGCCGTTCCGACAGCACCATATTCACCTTCGCCGCCGGACCCGCCATGCGGATCGCGGCGACATCGGCGCGGAACTCAGCATCAAGCGCGCGCGCCTCGACCATGCCGAGGAAGGTGCGTTTGGGATCGGCGTTGGAAAGAATAGAGGCTGCTGAAAATTCACGCCCATCTTGAAGCGCGACGCCGGTCGCGGCGCCGTTTTTGATGCGGATTTCCGCCACTTCGGCATGGGTCAGAATATCTGCGCCCTTGTCGCGCGCCGATTGCGCCAGCGCGCCGGTGACCGCGCCCATGCCGCCGATCACATGCCCCGTAAAGCCTTGCACGCCATGGTCGCCGCCTGACAACAGATGGAACAGAAGACCCAGCGTCGAGCCCGCGTCATAAGGGCCGCCATGTTTTCCATAGACATTATTTCCAAGGAAAAGACGCTTTGTCTCCGGCGCCTCGAAATGGCGGTCGAGAAAATCGCCAAGCGAGCCCGTGAGAAACCGCACCATAGCTGCCGCGTCGGCGCCGGAAAGATTCCAGAAGCGTTTCACCAGTCGCATGAATTCAAAGGCGCGATCGACGCCTTTGGCGGCGAGATTGGGCGGCGGCTCCAGAAAAAACGGCTGAAGATAACGCGCCAGTTTTTTCAGTTCTGCATCAACACGGATATAGGTCTCGGCGTCCCGCGCCGAATAGGGGCGCAATTCGCTCGCCGTTCTTTCGGCGTCAGCCCAGAGCCGCACCAGGCGTCCATCGGCGACAGGCATGTTGAGCGCGGGATCGCAAGGAACCATTCTCAACCCATAGCGCGCAAGGTCGAGATCGCGAATGACCGACGGCGTCAGCATCGAGGCTATATAGGAGCAGGAAGAAACGCGGCAGCCGGGCATGACCTCTTCGGTGACGGCGGCGCCGCCGACAACGCCGCGCCGCTCCAGCACCAGCACCGATAAACCGGCGCGCGCAAGATAGCCGGCGGCGGTCAGCCCGTTATGTCCGCCGCCCACAATGATTGCGTCATAAGTCGACTTGGTTGCCGTCGCGGTCACAGGGCCGGTCCTCTTTATCTATGGACAGTTTGCATTTTGCGGGTGAAGGTGGGCGGGTCTTGTGAACGTGGACTTTGCAATGCCTCAAGAGGAAAAGCCAGCCGAATTAGAACATTCCTTGCCGAGTAGTTTCTATACGGATTCCAAAATGTTCGAACGCGAGCGCAGGGAGCTGTTCGCACGCAGCTGGGTCTGCGCCGGCCGCGAGGAAGAGGTTGAGGAGCAAGGATCAACGAAAATTATGGAGCTATTCGGCGAAAGTATCATTGTCGCGCGGCTCAAAGACGGTTCGTTGCGTGCGCATTACAATGTCTGCCGCCATCGCGGCGCGCGCATTTGCGCCGATGATTCGAAATGGGGGCTGTCGCTTCGCGGCGGCGCCATGGGTGAGTTTATCCGCTGCCCATATCATCAATGGACATATGGCCTCGACGGGCGGCTTGTAAATGCGCCGCATGTTATGGAAACCGAAGGGTTCGATCCGGCGGCGTTTAGCCTTCGCCCCGCAGGAATTGCGGTGTGGGGCGGATTTATCTTCCTGAAGCTCGAACCTGGTGACGGCGACGTGGTTTCGCGCACGCTTGGTGAAGATGACATCGGCCCGGCGCCGCGCCGCCTCGGCAATTATCCGCTGGCGCGGCTGAAAACAGCGCGGGCGATCAGCTATGACGTGGCCGCGAACTGGAAAGTCATCGCTGAGAACTACAATGAATGTTACCACTGCGGCGGCGTTCATCCGGAGCTGTGCAATGTGGTGCCGGTGTTCCGCGCCGGCGCCGGGCTGGGCCTCGACTGGGAAGAAGGCGTTCCCCATCGTGAAGGCGCCTGGACCTACACTTTCACGGGAACGACGAACCGCAAGCCGTTTGAGGGTTTGAGCGAAAAGGAAAAAGTCCTGCACAAGGGCGAGCTGATCTATCCGAACCTGTTGCTGTCCATGAGCGCGGATCATGGGGCGGCGTTCATTCTCTGGCCGCTGGCGCCAAACCTGACGCGCGTTGATGTGCGGTTTCTGTTCGCGCCGGATGAAATGGCGCGCGGCGATTTCGAGCCCGCCGACGCCGTCGACTTCTGGGACATAACCAATCGCCAGGACTGGGCCGTCTGCGAAAGGGTGCAACAGGGAATGAGTTCTGCGTCGCATGAGCATGGCTATTATGCGCCCATGGAAGACGAAAGCCTCGATATAAGGCGCTATCTCGCCGCGCATATAAAAGACGCTTGAGCGAGGCGAGGTTTGTTTCTCTTTTCAGATCAGTCGCCGGTGACGTTTCATGACGACCTTCCGGATGAAGTCGATGTCGCGATTATCGGCGGCGGCGTCATCGGCGTTACGACTGCGTGGTTTCTCGCCAAAAGCGGGCGCAGAGTTCTGATTTGCGACAAGGGGCGGATCGCCGGAGAGCAATCAAGCCGCAATTGGGGGTGGGTGCGGGTCAATGGCCGCGACGAAGCGGAAACGCCAATCGCCATCGAAAGTCTCCGCTTGTGGGAAGCGTTCGGTGAAGAGCTGGGTCCGGATATCGGCTTTCAACGGCGCGGCATTATCGAGCTTGCTGAAACCGACGACGAGATGGCGTTTTGTGAAGGCTGGTTAGACATTGCAAAGGCGAACCAGCTCGATACGAAGCTGCTTTCGCCGGGTGACATCGCTGATGTTTTTCCGGCTGCGCAAGGCGCATGGAAAGGCGCGATGATCACGCCGAGCGACGGACGCGCCGAGCCGTTTACGGCGGTTCCCGCAATTGCGCGCGCGGCGCAGGGGGCGGGGGTTTCGATTCGCGAACGGTGCGCGGTCCGTACGATCGATGTGCAAAACGGACGTGTCACAGGCGTCGTTACGGAAAATGGCGCGGTCAAGGCCGGGGCTGTTTTGTGCGCGGCGGGCGCCTGGTCGAACATGTTTCTCGGCAATCTGGGCGTCGACCTGCCGCAGCTTGCGGTACGCGGAACCGTTGCGCGCACCGCGCCGGCGGCGTCGGTTTTTGACGGGGCGGCGGGCGCGAAAGATATTTTTATCCGGCGGCGAGAGGATGGCGGATACACAATTGCAAGCGCCATTACGGAGCATCTGATCGGCGCCAGCAGCTTCCGGTATGGCGCAAGTTTTCTCCCAGCGCTCAAAAGCGCCAGCGAATTGCGGTTCGGCTTGGGGGCCGATCCGACGCAGGCGCTTTTCCCCCGCCCGCGCTGGGGCGGCGAGGAGGCGACGCCATTTGAAAAAACGCGTGTCCTGAACCCGGCGCCCTCGCAATCAGTGCTTCAAAAGATGCGGACGCATCTCAACGACAGAATTCCCGCCTTGCGCGACGCGGCTTTCATCGAAAGCTGGGCGGGCATGATCGACGCCATGCCCGATGTGGTGCCGGTGATGGATGAGCTTCGCGCTCCTAAAGGACTCTTTATCGCGACCGGCTTTAGCGGCCATGGCTTTGGCATCGGACCGGGCGCGGGCAAGGTCATGGCGGAGATGATTGACGGCCAGGCGCCGCGTTACGATCTCAAGCGTTTCCGGTTCGCCCGGTTTAAGGATGGTTCAAAGATCGACCCCGGACCGGGGATATGACGCGGGCTAGGGAACGGCAAAATGCGATTTGCCGGGTCTCTCAATCAACATTCTTATTTTGGACATGCAGTTCCGCCGCATAGCTGAGCGCCGAAGCGATCACGCCGGTCAACATGGCTACAAGGCCAAGCCCGAGGATAGCGTACAGCCCGGCGCAAAATTTTCCGAGCGTTGAGATCGGCACGGCGTCGCCATAGCCGACCGTCGTAAAGGTGACGACGCTCCACCACATGGCTTTGGGGATCGATCCGAAAATTTCCGGCTGAAGCCCTCTTTCGACAAGATAGAGCGTTGTTGATGAAAGCAGGATCAAGATGACGCCGAGAAACAGCGTGAAGATCAGTTCAAAGCGCTTTGCGGCGAGAGCTTCGTAAAACTCGCGCAAGGCGGTGTGGATGTGCGGCATGGCGGCGAGACGCAGCAAGCGTAAAATGCGCAACAGCCGGAAGATGAGCAGCCAGGTGGGCGGCGTCGGCAGCAATAAAGGCAGGATGACGACAAGGTCGGCGATGGAGGCAGGCGTTGCGACGTAGCGCAGGAACCCGCGAGGCCCGCGGAATTTTGGATTGAGGCCGCATACCGCCAGGCGGCCCGCATATTCGACAGCGAAAAGCGCGAGCAGAAAATGATCGATGAGCCGAAGCTTCCTGCCGAGCCAGCTGGCGACGGCCGGCTCCGTTGCGGCGACGCCGAAGACGATCGACAGCCAGATGAGCACGAAAACGCACCAGTTGACCGGCGACAGTCCATGTCCCGGCCAGGCTTCGGGATCGAGCTGGCGATGAAGGTGTTGGCGGAAGGTCATGGATTGCCTTTCGTCGCCGGGTTTGCCTTACATGATAAACTCGGCTTCGTAATTTCCTTTCAGGAAGAGAACCATCTCCTCGTAACTCAGTTTTTCGAGATCGATCATCGCTGCGATTTTCGCGTCCACATTCGGCGCCTTTTGAAAGCGCGCATAAATGCGTTTTAAGGCCAGCCTGTATTGGCGCATTCGTTCAATTTCGCGCTCGGGCTGAAAGCCTTCCTCAAAGGTTCTGGCGGAAAGCGCGACGATGGCGGCCCAGATGGCGAAAACATGGACGAGCGGGCCTTTCATCCAGGCGATATTGGCGATGGCGCCGAAGAAAACCAGCCCGTGCAACAGCAAGATGCCGAAGACGCAAGCCAGCGCGACGCCGCCCAATATTTTGGCCTGCTGGCTTGGCGCATGTTTCCAGAAACCTTCACCCTCGCGTAAGATCAGGTTGCAATAGCTGATCTGCCGGTCGAAGCGGAACAGCACATAGGCCCGGAAATATTCATCAAGATTGGGGTCGGATTCAGGTGCGGGGGACTGCTCGTCTTCGAACAGAAGACCCTCTTCGTCGTGATCGTGATGAACGATTTCTTTTAGTTTGTCATCGACAGTCGACAGGACATTGGCTTCGAATTTGGAAAATTTGGCGGTGCGGTTTGTGACAAAGGCGTCGGCGGCGGTCTTGTCGCGTGCGCCTTTAAGAATGTCATTGACGCCGAACACGAATGACTGAAAGTGAAACTGGCGAATGCGCTCTGTCGCCAGACGGTCAGCGAGCCAGCGCATTTTCCGCTCCCGGAACATGATGCCGAACACGCCGATCAGGACACTGGCGATGCCGGCGATGCCGCCAATCGCAGCGAGGGTGCGAACCTGGCCTTTGGGCAGGTCGTGAAACAGCATTTCACCACCCGCGAGCAACAGGGCGCCCGTCGCCAGCAGGACGGCGAAAACGCCCCATTTCCGGCTGCGCGCCTTGGCGGTGTTGGCGCGTTCGTCAAAGGGTCGGAAGGCGGCCCTTAGTTCCGGATTGTTCAGCGCAAAGAAGATGTTCGGAAACTCTTTGCGGGCCTCCTCCTGATCGGGGTCGTTCAGGAGAAGATCCGTGTTGAAAACATACGCCATTAAACCGGCCTTCCGTCCTATTTTGTATTCTGTTCTGCGGCTCGATAGGGGGTGATTTTTCTCTAAAAATCAACACTTTCAATTGTTAAGCGGATGATTTAAAAGAAGCCGCGAGGGAGGCGCAAGCCGTGACGCATATATTTATCTCCTATAACCGGGAAGATCAGTTTCGGGCGAGGATGATCGCGGATGCGCTGCAGGCGGAAGGATTGGATGTCTGGTGGGACTCCAATCTCCGCGCAGGCGAATCTTATGATGAAGTGACAGAGAAGCACCTGCGCGAAGCGGGCGCCGTTGTCGTGCTCTGGTCGCAGCGTTCGGTGAACTCAAAATGGGTGCGCGCTGAGGCGACTGTTGGCGAGCGGTTCTCAAAACTCGTTCCCGCGATGATCGATCACTGCGAGCGGCCCCTGCGGTTCGAACTTGTGCAGACGGCGGACCTCGTCAACTGGCAAGGCGACCGAAGCGATCCGAACTGGCGCCTGTTTATGCAAGGCGTGAAAAATGCTGTCGGCCACCATGATGTCGCTCCGCCCGCAGCGGCGCCATCGGCGTCCGGGTCGCCGGGCGCATCCTCCGACAACAAGAATGATGTAACGATTGAGAATACGTTCTGGACGTCCATCAAGGACGGGACTGAGCGCGCGGATTTCGAAGCCTATCTGAAGCGTTACCCCGAAGGACATTTCGCCGATCTGGCGCGCAACCGCCTCGCGGCGTTGCAGCGCGCGGCCCAACCCAAACCGTCGGCGCCCGCCGCGCCTGCGCCCCAACCAACACCGCGCCCGATCCAACGCGCTGCGCCGGCGCCGGCTCAACCCGCAAGAAAACCTGCGGCAGCCAAAGCCGCGGCGCCGCAACCGGCGCCAAAACAAAAATCTGGCGGCGGCGCCATGATTGCGATTGTTGCGATCGCAGCGCTCGTGATTGGCGGCGGCGTTTTTGGCGCCATGCAATTCATGAAGAGTGACGCCAGCGCGGAAACAAAAATCGCAGCGGTGACGCCAGCGCAAGAAGAACCTGTCATTCAGGATGCGCCGGCCGAAGAAGATGTCGTGGAAGATGTGTCTGTCGACACAACAGACATGCTCGACAATTCGGATGAAGAGGTTGCGCTTGCAGGGACTGAAGACGCTTTGCAGGATGCAGGTGAAGATATCGCCGTCCTCACGGAAGAAACAGATGCGGCGCCTGATACGGAAGTTGCAGTAGTCGAAGAGACTGCGCTCGCCGAACCGGGGCAGCCGTCTTCGTTTTCAGATTGCGAGAACTGTCCGGTGATGGCGACGCTGCCGGGCGGCGCCTTCATGATGGGCTCGCCCGCCGGTGAACCCGGGCGTGCGGGGTATGAAGGGCCGTTGCACGAAGTGACCGTCGCTCCTTTCGCCATGAGCGAAACCGAAGTGACCCATGAGCAGTGGCAGGCTTGCGTGGATGATGGCGGGTGCGGCGCCTACACGCCCGGCGATGCCGGCTTTGGCAGGGAAGGGCGCCCGGCGATTTTCATTTCATGGCGCGACGCGAACGCCTATGCGAAATGGCTCTCGGCGAAAACCGGCAAAGCCTATCGGCTGCCGACCGAAGCGGAATGGGAATACGCTGCGCGCGGTGGAACGAGCACTGCTTACTGGTGGGGCGACCGGTTTGACCGTTCGCATGTCGCTATGGGTGCTACGCGTCCGGGCGCAGAGCTTGCGCCCAATCCATTTGGCTTGCGCGGCATGCTCGGCAATGCGGCGGAGTGGGTCGAGGATTGTTATGTCAACAATTACGCCGAGGCGCCGGTTGATGGCTCTGCGGTGAAGACCGGCGATTGCGGGCGCCGGGTTGTCAGAGGCGGCAGCTGGCGAGACCAGCAACCCGCCGCGCTACGTTCAGCCAATCGCAGCCGCATCACGCAAACGGTGCGCGACCGGGCGGTTGGTTTTCGCGTGGCGCTGAGCCTTGGCTGAGGGGTTTTGCCAAGCGCACTCTCGCTTATGAACGTCCTGAAAAGATGGTGCGATTGCCGCCGGTCCTGCTGACGAGCCGGCGCCCAATTTGGTAAATGGGGCCGTGGTTAGCGCCGACGGAAGGTCATGCTGCAGTGCAGCTTTTGACCGCTCCGGCGCCCAAATTGTACGTGCCCGGCACTCGCCCTCATTTATATTGACCCTGTGGGCTGAAAACCGGGACGGTGTTCTGAGAAAAAGGGCGCTCAGCGGTTTTTAAGGCGTCCGCACCATAGGGAGAATGGCTGGATGCAATCACGGCTCACTTTTGGCTGGGGCGGGAGCTTATTCGGGTGCGCGATCGCGGCCGCCTGTCTCGTCGCGCTTAGCGCCTGTGCAGGGGCGCCTGCGCCACAGGAGCCGTTCCGGGTTCACGGCAACAAGGTGACTTTTGAGATTGCGCCGGTGCTTCTCGCGTCGGACCAGGTTTTTCCCGAACCTTCGACAGTGAAGATGGGCGGCATTCCCAATCTGGTCGGCGACCCGGGCATTCCCGGTTATGGCGAGCCGGGCGTCGCCGATGTGGCGACCCATGCGGAAACGCAAGGGCTGCGCTATTCGGTGAGGCATCCCGATCTCAGAATCATCATGACGGTCGCGGAAGGTTATTACCGCATTGTCGGGCGCAAATCGGCCGGGATCGAAACGCTTGAAGACTTAAAAGGCAAGCGCATCGCCACGATCCCGAACACCTCCTCCGCCTATTTCCTTCATAATATGCTGAAATCGGTGGGGCTCTCCGAAGCTGACGTAGAGATCGTCCGCGTCATTCCCTTGAGCGACATGCCGATACTTCTCGCCAATGGCGAAGTGGATGCGGTGACGATCTGGGAGCCGGAAATCGAAAATGCGGCGCACGCCATCGGCGATGATGCGGTGGAGTTCGATGGACGCGCGGTCTATCGCGAAGTGTTCAATCTCAACACGACAGCGGCCAATCTTGCGGACCCGGAAAAACGCGCGCGTATCAAGGAATTTGTGAAAGCGGTCGTTGAGGCGACGGACATGATTCACGAAGACCCGAGCGTCGCCTGGCCGCTGGTGCATGAGGCGACGGGCTTTGATCTCGATCTCATCAAGCGCTCATGGAAACATCACGGCTATCCGGGGGATCTGGTCCCCGACCTCCTCGACGTGCTCGAAGCTGAAGAACAATGGTTGGCGAAAATTGATGAACGCCCGGCGCGCTCTCGCGAACAGCTTTCGACGCTGATTGATGACAGCATCATTCGCGAAGTTCTTGAGGAGCGGTGACCCGGTGCAGCGTCGCAACATGAAACGCTTTAATTTCTCGCCCCTACTGGCCGGCTTGATCGTCGCAATGTGTGTTGTTCTTGGCGCGTGCTCGCGTGAGGCGCCCGCTTCTGTCAATGCCGCCGATGATGCTGCGTGGAACAAAGAAGATCTCGCTCGCGCGGCGCGGCTTGTGGCCGATGCCAAGAATGCGCAGTCCCTGCGAGATGTCAAACGACTGCAGCATGCTTACGCCCATTACGCGGAGGCGGGTGACTGGAAGGCGATGGCGGCGCTTTTCTCGAAAAACGGACGATATGTTGAGCCGGGTGTTGAGATCAGCGGCGCCGACGCGCTCTATGCGCGGTTTCGCGACGAGATGGGCGGCGGCGATGACCGACTTGCGCCGGACCGGCTGAATGTCCGCTTGATCCTGTCGCCGGTGGTGACGCTGTCTGATGACGGCAAGGTCGCGATAGGCCGCTGGCACGAAGTCGCGATGACAGGCCGGTATGGCGAAGAAGCGAATTGGGCGGGCGGCATCTATGAGAACGACTATGTTCTTGAAGGCGGCGTCTGGAAAATCGCAACGCTGCATTATTACCCGCAATATGCGGGGCCCTATGACAAAGGCTGGCGCAATGTCGCCGATGAAGTGCCGCTGACGCCTTATCATTACACGCCGGCGAGCGCCGGCGCGCCTGCGCCCGCTGTCACCGATGCGCCTGCGCTGTCGCGTGATCAGGCTGCGGCGCAGATTGCAAAGGCCAACGCCATCGCCGACGCCTTGCTTGATGAAAGTGCGGTTCAAAACCTTCAGGCGGCTTATGGTTATTATGTGGACCGCAAGATGTGGGACGATGTCGCCGATCTTTTTGCGGAAGATGCGAGCTTCGATGTGGCGGGTGAGGGCGCGTATGAAAGCCGCGAAGCGATCCGCAACCGGTTTCTGGCGCTCGGCGAAGCGGGCCTGAAGCAAGGCGAACTTAACGATCATTTGCAGCTCGATCCGGTGATCACGCTGGCGGAAAACGGAACGGCTTCCGCCCGCGGTTTTGAATTACAGATGACCGGCCAGCATGGCGGCGCTTCCGCCTGGGCCTTCGGGATTTTTGAAAACACATATGTGAAGCAGGACGGCGTCTGGAAAATTCAGTCGGTAAAACTCTATCCGCGCTTCGCCGCCGATTACGACACTGGCTGGGCGCGTGATCTTTTGCCAGCCCATGGCGCGGCGATGGAAGACGCGAAGGCGTCATCGCTTGCGGGCGCCGAATATCCAGAGCAGCCGAGCCCGGCGATTTCCTTCGCCGACCATGTGACCCGCGACGCCAATCCGTCAGCGCCGACAAGCTTTGATGATCTCGCGCGTAAAATCGACACCGCCAAAGCCTATGACGCCGCGGAAAACATCTCTACGGCCTATGGCTATTACATTGACGAGTTCCGCTGGGACGACACCGCCGATCTCTTTTCCGAAGACGGCTGGAAAGAGCTTTCCTATATTGGCGCTTATTACGGAAGGGAGCGAGTGCGCGGATCCTTGTTCTCACGTTACGGCGACAGTGGGCGCAGGCCGACCTTTCTGGCGATCCATCAAAAGACCCAACCTTTTGTCACGGTGGCGCCGGATGGAAAGAGCGCGCAGATCCGCCTGCGTCTGTTTCAGTTCAACAGCCAGCTTGATGGAGACGGTTCTTATATTTCCGGCATCTACGAAAATCAGGTGAAGCTTGAGGACGGCGTCTGGAAGATCGCCGGGATGGATCTCGATTACATTTTCCTTGCAAGCTACACCGGCGGTTGGGCGGCGGTCGAAGAAGGCTCGGCGATGCGCTTTGCGCCGACGCCGGAAAGCGTCGCCAAATATCCGCCGGACGGGCCGTTGCGCGGCGTCACCTTCGCGCCTTATCCCGAAATTGCGCCCATGGGTTTTCATTTCGACAATCCGGTGAGCGGACGTGCGCCTGCGCTCAAACTCAACTGGTCCATCTCGTCGCGTCATGACGATGACGGCGATTCTGCAACGGAGCGGAAATAAGTGTTTCTGAAAGAAAATCTCCGTTTGAAGCAAGCGGTCTTTGGCGCTCTCGCGCTAAGTGATAATTTTCCGCCGTCGCGTGAAATTATTTTCAACGCCGGCGGGTGGGGCCTGATCAGTGCGGAGCGTCCAGCGTCAACATGACTGTGCATATGGCGACAGATGAGAAGGAACAGAAGACCGCAAGTGGCGAACAGGACGATCTCCCGCCCGTAGTCGACTGCCATGCGCACATCTTTCAGGAAGATATGCCGCTGAGCAGCAACGCCTGGACGCGGACCGATTATTCCTTCACCGCCGATGACTATCTTGCGCTGCTCGACCAATACGGCATTCATTTCGGCGTCATTTCTGGGTTGAGCATCACCGGATTTTACAACGACTATATGATTTCGGAATTGCGCAAGCATAAAAGATTGCGTGGCACAGCAATTGTTTCTCCCGCTGCAACGGATCGTTATTCTCTTGAGCGCATGCGCGATGATGGCATTGTCGGCATCAGGTTACAGCTTGCGCGCATGGCTGAGCTTCCGGATTTTCGCAGCGAAGAATATAATCTTCTGTTCCGGCGCGTGCGCGATCTAGACTGGCATGTGCATGTGGCGATTGAGGGGCCGTCGCTGCCGCCGGTGCTCGCAGCGCTGGAGGAAAGCGGCGTTAAAGTCGTTATCGATCATTTTGGCCATCCCGACCCGAAACTCGGCGTCAATTGTCCGGGCTATCGCGCGGTCCTTGAGGCGGCGGAACGCGGCAACACTTGGGTGAAGCTATCCGGCGGGTTCCGGCTGCTGGGCACTGCGGCGTGGCAAACCGATCCGAATGGCGACGCCGACAAAATTGCGGATGATCTGGCGCGGGATCTTGTCTCCCATGTTGGGCCGGAGCGGCTTTTATGGGGCAGTGACTGTCCATTTGTTGGTTATGAAGGGCGCATCACTTTCGACTACGCGCTTGACCGTTTCCGCCGCTGGGTGCCCGACGCGCGCGACCGCTGGCGTATTTCGCAAACGGCGTTGAGACTTTATTTCGGTTAACCGGCGCAAGTCTGCGCAAGCACATTGCCGGATGTGCGAAGGGCGTATAAAACAAAAGAAAAACATCCGTTTAAGCGGGGAAAAAGTCTGACGTGTCAGCCCTTGGGAGGGGATGTATGGAGTATTACCGCACCGCCGACTTTCCGGCATCGCGCCGCATGGCGTCGTGGAACAACACCTACTCCAGCCGCTTTGCGCAGGTCACGTTTCAGCCGTCTTCCTCAGATGTTTTCGATGCTGAGCTGCGCGTTACATCGCTCGGTTTTCTCGGCTTCGCAGATGTGCGAACGAACGGCGCGAGCATTGAGCGCACGGCAGCGCATATCAATGAAACAAAATCTCATTTCTTTTCTTTTCTGCTGATGGCGCAAGGCGGCGCCCAGTTTTCTCACTATGGAAACGAAACCCGGCTTGAGGCTGGCGACTTTACCTTATGCGACAATGCAGCGCCGCACCGGATTCAACTGGAGAAAGGCGCGCGGTTCCTGATCCTTCGCGCCGCGCCGAAAATGTTGAAGACACACCTGCCTTGTCCGGAGCAGCTTTGCGGGCTTCGCCTGCCTGCTGAACTGGGTCTTACAGGCACAGCGTCCGCTATGGCGCATAGTTTGTGGATGAAAGCGGAAGAGGGCATCCCCGAAGAGTTCGGCGACCGCATCGCCGGACATCTTCTTGATGTTCTGGGCACGGCCTATTCCATCAGTCTTGGCCACAAGATGACCAACTCCACCGTCGTTGGTCTGCGCAAGGCGCAGGCGAAACAATATATTGAGGCGCAGCTTTCCGACCCCGATCTGTCGCCGGGCAGTGTTGCGGACGCCATGCGAATCTCGCCGCGCTATCTACGGGTTCTGTTTGCGGAGGAAAATGAAACGACCTCCGCCTATATCCTGCGCCGCCGTCTTGAAGAATGCGCGTCGCAGATGACGAATTCGGCATGGCGCAGCCTGACCGTTTCGGAAATCGCCTTCTCCTGGGGGTTCAACAGCGCAGCGCATTTCACTCGCGCCTTCCGCGCCAAATACGGCATGGCGCCATCTGAATATCGCCGCATGCACCTCCTGCCGCATTAAGTCACAGCAGCCGGAAAGCGCTTATATTACGCTGCATTGCAATATGCGTGCGTGTATTGTGACGCTGTTTTCAACTGCCTTTCAGCAATGCCGTCAGACGCAAACCGATATGCCTTCCGGTGCAAGCTCATTTTTCGCATCTGTGAGAGCTTCTTCATGGCAAACGCGCGGGGGCCGTCTTTTCAAAAGCCGGAAACACACGCGCATCAATAACGCCTGGGAGGGCAGTACATTGCGAAATTCATTCCTGCACCGCATGTCGAAAACCGCGCTGATGTCTGGCGCATCTGTAGCCATGTTTGCGCTTGGGGCGGCGCCAGCCATGGCGCAAGACGCTGATAGCGCTGATACAGCCGGCACAAATGACTACGTCATCGTGACGGGTTCGCGCATCAAACGCACCGGCTTTGATTCGCCGACGCCGGCGACGGTGATGTCGGGCGATCTCATCGAAGATCTCGGTCAGATCAACGCCGCGGAGACCTTGAAGCTGATCCCGCAGAACTCGTCATTCCAGTCCGATGCAACGGCAGGCATCACCGCCGGCGCGAATGTGGGCGCGAGCTTCGCCAACTTACGCGGCCTCAATCCCTATAACGGCACGCGCACGCTGACGCTTGTGAATACACGCCGCTTCGTGCCGAGCTCCGATGGCGGCGCGGTCGATCTCAACATCATTCCATCCTCGATGATTTCGCGTGTTGAAACGGTTACAGGCGGCGCATCGGCCGCTTATGGCTCCGACGCTGTCGCGGGCGTTGTGAACATTATTCTCGACACGGATTTCGAAGGCTTCCGCGGCCAGGTCGATTACGGCCAGACCTCGCGCGGGGACGGTGAAACCTATCACGCATCGCTCACGCTCGGCACCGGCTTTGCAGATGGGCGCGGTCATGTTGTGATTGGCGGTGAGTTCCAGGATCAAAAAGGCATTGGCGATTGCGCCGATGTGCGCTTGTGGTGCGCCGAAGGCTGGGACCGCTTCACCAACGCTAGCAACATCCTCGATAACGGCATGCTTTCCGGTTACGACATTCCGGGTTCGCCGGGTTACGGCCTCCCGAACTTTATCATCGGCCCTGATTCAAAACAGGCGTTCAATGATCCTCATGGCGTTGTCAGGAACCGCGCGCCCGCTGATCCAGCTGCGCGCAACAAGCGGTTCAATGATGATGGCACCGGCATTCTCGATTTCGACACTGGCAATTATGTCTCCACATCGACCTTCGGCGCCCGTCAGGGCGGGGACGGGGCCTCCACCTATGCCGACCCGGATATTCAAACGCCGGTCGAACGCTATGTGGGCTATCTCTACAGCGAATATGAGCTGACAGATACGCTGAACGTTTATGGCGAGTTCACTTACGCCAACCGCACGGCCAGCAATTCCGGCGTAACCGCCGGGCCGCGCTCGACCTTCTTTGTGAAGCCGACAAACCCTTATTTGCCGGCTGAACTGGTGGGCTTGCTCAACGGCACGGAATTCAGCCTCGGCAAGGATATCGACAATCAGGTGCCGGCGCGCAATGCGGCGAAATCCGAAGTCTTCCGCGGTCTGGTCGGCGTTAACGGCTCGTTCGGCGATAGCTGGAGCTGGGACCTCTATTATCAATATGGCCGAAATGACCGCCATCAGGATCGTGACAATTCCCGGGTCAACACGCCGTTCATTTACGCGCTCGACGCTGTCGTCGACCCGATGACGAACGAAATTGTTTGCGCCGAGCTTTTGGAGGCGGACCCGGACCCGATTGCGACCGGCTGCGTTCCTTTCAATCTCTTCGGTCTCGACAATCTTGATCCGGCGGCGGTCGCTTATGCCTATCGTCCGGTCGTTGAGGACTTTGAATACACCCAACATGTGATCGCGGGCAGCATTCAGGGCGAGATTTACGAAGGCTGGGGCGCCGGCCCGATCGGCGTTGCTGCCGGCGGCGAATATCGCGATGAAGGCGGCGACGTCACCCATGGCGATATTCCCAACTACAATGATTATGCGTTCACATTCGGTCTCGACTTTGCGGGCGATATCAGCGTCATGGAAGGCTTCTTCGAGCTCAATGTGCCGTTGTTGCGCGACTCTCCGCTGGCGAATTATCTGGAAATCAACGGCGCTGTCCGCCAGACCCGCAATAAAGCCAGCGACCGTCTGACATCCGAAGAGAAGGTCTCTAACGCCACCAGCTGGAAAGTGTCGACGATTTACGACATCACCGAGGGGCTTCGCTTCCGCGGCTCGCGCTCGCGCGACATTCGCGCGGCCGGTTTCCGCGAACTCTATCTCAAAAACGTGCCGACCGAAGAAGGCTCGTCACAAGGGATTGTCGACAACCCGGCTATCCCCGGCTCTCCGGGCGGCGGCGGCGACGATCCGACTCCGATCCTGTCGGGCGGCGCTTTCTCGCTGACGCCTGAAAAAGCCGACACAACGACGCTTGGCTTCGTTGTCTCGCCGGGCTTCGCGCCGGGGCTGACTTTCTCGGCAGACTGGTACCAGATCAAGATCAAGGATGTGGTGACCACGCTGACGGGGCAGGGCATCGTCAATTTCTGCAACGAATATGATCTCTTCTGCGATCGCATCACCTACGCCAATCCGATGGACATCACTTTCGTCGATGCGCGTCAGGTGAATCTCGGCGCCTTGACGGTGCGCGGGTTCGATTTCGAAGTCGCTTACAATCTTCCGCTGGACGATCTTTATAGCGGGCTTGCCGGTGATCTTAATCTACGGTTGATGGCGAACCACCAATATGACTTCGTCGTGACGCCGGATCCGACCGTTGATCCGACCGACTATGCCGGTCAATCAGGGCCGGTTCTCGATGGCGGCGACTTCAATCCGGCGCCGAACTGGATCTGGAACGGTTTCGTTTCCTATAATTACGGCGGCTTCAACTCGACAGTCACCGTGCGCCGCGTCGGCTCCGGCATCTATGGGGTTCAATATACGGGGCCTGAAGATGACGGTTACGATCCGATGCTGGCGAACAGCATCAGCACCAACCGCGTCGATGCGGCGACCTATGTCGATCTTGCAGTGTCCTATGCTTTCGGCGTCGGCTCCAATGAAGAAAACTTCGAAGTCTTTGCGTCGGTGAACAATCTGTTCGACAAAAAGCCTCCGGTTGCGCCGGGCGGCGGCGGTCTTGGCGGGTCGAACTATCCCACCAACCCGGTCTATTTCGACACCTTCGGCACGCGCTTTCGCACCGGCCTGAGGGTTCGTTTCTAGAGCGGCGGACGAAAAAACTGACACCGGTTCTTTACGACTCCGGCGCGTCGACAATTCAGGATGGCTGCCTTCCGGTCCATCCGACCTCCCTGGAGACGCGGGAGGAGCCGGGCTCAATGCAGCCCGGTTCCTCTTTTTTAATGTTGTGGGTGAATGGTTTTGCGCCTCGTGGTGTTTCGGGGCATGTTTTACGCGCGGCGCCCCGCCGCACATCGCAGTTTTGAAAACGAGTGATCAATCATGGTTGAGCCAACGCCCCTGCTTCTTGTGACTGGCGGCAGCCGCGGCATCGGCGCGGCGACGGCGCTCGCCGCCGCGCGCGACGGCTTTGATGTGGCGCTTACCTACGCAAACAACAAAGCGTCGGCTGAAAAAGTCGCCGAAGAGATTCGCGGGCTTGGCCGTCAAGCCTACGCCGTCAAGGCGGATACGGCGCGTGAGAGCGACATCGATGCGTTGTTTGCAAAACTTGACGATATCGGCGGCTTGAAAGCGATTGTCTATAACAGCGCGATCACCGGCAAAAATTCAGCGCTTGCCGATGCGGACACGCAAACCTTGCGCGACGTCATGGAAGTTAATTTGCTTGGCGTCATGCTGGTGGCGCGCGAAAGCGCAAAACGGCTTTCCACAAAACGCGGCGGCGCTGGCGGCTCCATAGTCTTTATTTCTTCGCGCGCCTCTCATTACGGGTCGCCGGGTGAATATGTCTGGTACGCGGCCTCCAAGGGCGGCGTCGACAGTTTGACGATCGGTCTGGCGCGCGAGCTTGCGGGAGAGGGCGTCCGGGTCAACGCCGTCTCGCCCGGGCCCATCGACACGGACATGCACCGGCCTGGCCGTCTGGAAGAAGCGATCAAGCGTTTTCCCTTTGGCCGCGCGGGAACGCCCGAGGAAGTGGCGGAGGCGGCGATGTTCCTTGTCTCGGAAAAATCGTCTTTCACCTCCGGCGCCATTTTGAACGTCTCCGGCGCGGCCTGATCGCGCTCCCCTTGATCGTGGCGTGAGCGTGTTCCTGCAGTATGGGAGCGGCCGGGAGCGTCTTGGGGGCTTGAGGCGAAACCGCTTTCGCTTTTTAGGGTGCGCCGGTCATGTGTTGACCCGGACGCGCGGGGTCAAAGTCTATTTTTGTGATTTCGCGGCTGTGCGTTCGGCCGAGGCAATTGTATTTTCCAACAGCATTGTCACGGTCATGGGGCCGACGCCGCCGGGAACAGGCGTGATGTAAGACGCTTTTTTCGAAACGCCTTCGAAGTCGACATCGCCGACCAGCCGACCGTCGGGCAGGCGGTTGATGCCCACATCGATGACGACGGCGCCGGTCTTCACCATTTGCGGGCCGATAAGGTTCGGCACACCGGCCGCGACCACAAGAATGTCCGCGAGGATGGTGAATTGCGCCAGGTCGCGCGTCTTTGCGTGGCAAATCGCGACAGTTGCGTCCTGCGCCATCAGCATGATCGCCATGGGCTTGCCGACAATATTGGAGGCGCCGACAACGACGACATTCTGCCCTTCGACTTCGATGTCTTCGCTTTCGAGCATCTTGCAGACGCCATAGGGCGTGCAGGGCGGGAAAAAGTCGCCTTTGCCGAGCACAAGGCCGCCGACATTATAAAGATGGAAGCCGTCCACATCCTTGTCGGGCGAGATCGTCTCCAGCACCCGCTCCATATCGATATGGTCGGGCAGGGGAAGCTGCACCAGAATGCCGTGAATGCCTGCGTCGGCGTTAAGCTGATGGATCAGCACCACCAGGTCTTCGGTCTTGGTGTCCGCCGCCAGGCGGTGGGTGTAGGATTTGATGCCGACGGCGTCGCAGGCGCGGATCTTGTTGCGCACATAGACGGCGGAGGCCGGGTTTTCGCCCACCAGAATGACGGCGAGACCGGGCGTCACGCCGGTTTTTTCGGCCAGGGCGTCCACGCGGGTTTTACATTTTCCTCGGATCGCCGCCGCGACCTTGTTGCCGTCAATCACTTTAGCCATGGGAAATCCTCAAAAGCGCATGGCTCCGCGCCGGGCGGAGCCGTTTGTATGCTACACTAACGATCTCATATAGCACAGCGCCTTAATTTCAAACCCTTTCGCCGCCCCGCGCCTCGACCATATCCTCGCGGTTTTTCTCGAAATCGCTGGCGTCGTGGCGTTCGCGCAATTGCGTGTCCGGCGCGCCAAAGGTGCGGTTAACCATGCGTCCGAGTTTGACCGCTTCACGCCCCGCAATAAGGTTCACCCAGCGCTCCATGTTTTTATATTCGTGCACCGACAGAAATTCCTGGGCGCCATAGGCCTCGCGCATGATCGAGCCATACCAAGGCCATATCGCCATGTCGGCGATGGTGTATTCATCGCCCGCCATATATTCATTTTTGGCGAGATGGGTGTCGAGCACATGCAGCTGCCGCTTCGTCTCCATTGCAAAGCGATTGATGGCGTATTCAATCTTGAACGGCGCATAATTGTAAAAGTGACCAAGGCCGCCGCCAACATATGGCGCTGACCCCATCTGCCACATTAGCCAGTTCATTGTTTCGGTGCGCTTGCGGATGTCGGTCGGAAAGAACGCGCCAAATTTTTCCGCGAGATAAAACAGGATGGAGCCGCTTTCAAACAGACGAATCGGCGGGTCGAAAGAATGGTCCGCCATGGTCGGGATTTTGGAATTGGGATTGAGCTCCACATAGCCGCTCGAAAACTGGTCGCCCTGTCCGATCTGGATCAGCCAGGCGTCATACTCCGCGCCCGCATGACCGGCGGCGAGAAGCTCTTCGAGCATGATGGTGACTTTGACGCCATTAGGTGTGCCCATGGAATAGAGCTGGATCGGATGCTTGCCCACGGGCAAGGTCTTCTCGTGGGTCGGGCCCGACACCGGGCGATTGATATTGGCGAAAGCGCCGCCATTTTCCGCGTCCCATGTCCAGACTTTCGGCGGGACATAGCCTGGCGGCTGGTTTTTGGACGGATCGTTGGTTTCACTCATGAGGAGCCTCTTTCTCTTTATTCCGTTTTCACCAGATAGCGGCTTGAGGACCATAGGCGAACACACAAGCGCTTGAGCGACTATTTTAGAAGCATTTTCCTGCAACGCAGGATCGCTGCGGCGCCGGGCGGTTTAGCCGGGCTGCGTTGCCCATTAGCTGTGGTTACAGCCCGTATGCTGCTGGGGGCAGATAATTGCATGGCATCCGCGCCTCCGGGCGATGCCGATCAGCCCGCCACTTCTCACGTCTTTAAGACCCTAAACAAAAAACGCGCCGCCAGGGGTCTGGCGGCGCGCTTTTTCGCGGGCGGGTTTTTCTTAGGCGAACTGCAGGTAGGTATAAGCCGCTGGCGCGAATGCAGCCGTCAGCACAGCCGCAAAAGACAGCATTGCAATCATGCGGGTCATGTCTTTCTCCTTTTTTATTATTGTCAGGGCAGCGGTTGGTATGACGGCGGCCGGGAGAGGCTTGGTCAGCCGCCTGGTCAGGCGGCCTTTCCTGCGGCGAGCGCATGCACCTCTTTGGCGGAAAGTTTCTGTCCGCCAATGGCCCAGTCGCCGCCCTTGAATTCGTTGATCCGGACCCAGGTGACCTGGCGCATATTTTCGCCTTCTACGGCGACCATGGCGTCAGTGACCTTGTCGATCAGGTCGGCTTTCTGGTCCGGGGTGAACACGTCTTCAATAAGGTCGATGGTAACGAGTGGCATTGGGTTTCTCCATTTTCTTTGGGGGCTGGCGAGTGCGCCGGCCCGATGAAGGGAGGTTTAGACCGGGCGGCGGCGGGAAATCCTGTAGGAGATCTGGAGAATTCATGGAGATTTACCGGATTGCGGTATAAAGGCCCTGATGATTTACCGGTTTGGGACATTTGAACTCGATGCGCGGGCGATGGAGCTGCGCCGGGACGGGACGGCGGTTCCCATAGAGCCGCAGGTGTTCGCACTCATTTTGCTGCTCGTTGAAAACCGTGACCGCCTGCTTTCCAAGGACGAAATCATTGAGAAGATCTGGGACGGGCGGGCGGTTTCCGACTCGGCCCTCACAAGCCGGGTCAAATCCGCACGGCAGGCCCTTGGCGACGATGGCAAGGCGCAGAAATTTATTCGCACTCTCCATGGACAGGGGTTCCGCTTCGTAGCGGAGGCGAGCCCCGCCAGCGGCGCCTACGCCGTAAAGGAAGCGCCGGCGCCGAATGGGGCGCCCTCTGGGGAGAAGCCCTCCATCGCTGTCTTGCCATTTAGCCTTGTGGGCGTCGCCGGTCCTTACGCCGCGATCGCCGACGCCGTGCCCCATGAGTTGATTTCGGAATTGTCGCGCCTGCGCTGGTTGTTTGTGATCGCCCGGGGCTCGTCCTTCCGGTTTCGCGGCGCCGACCCGGATGTTGGCGAAGTCGGGCGCGCGCTCGGCGCAAGATATTGCCTATCCGGCATGGTTGAGATCGCCGGGAGCAACATCGCCATGACCGTGGAGCTTGCGGATACGCGCGACGGCGGCGTTCTCTGGGGGGAGCGTTATGAGGCGGGCATTGACGATATATATAATATCAGAACGCAAATCGTCTCGACGATTGTTTCGGCGCTGGAAATCCAGATCTCTGTCAATGAGGCGCAGCAGGCGCGGTTGAAAAGCCCGGAAAACCTGGACGCCTGGTCCGCTTATCATATTGGCTTGCAGCATCTTTATCGTTTCAACCAGAAAGACAATGACATTGCGACCGCCATGTTCGAGCGGTCCGTTGCGCTGGAGCCTTCCTTTGCGCGCGCCCATGCGGGGCTGTCGTCATCGCGTTTTCAGGACGCTTTCATTCAGTATAAGGACGATGTCGCCGCCGCCCGGCTGGCGGCCCGCGCCCATGCGGAGCAGGCGGTGGCGCTCGACCCGCTCGATCCCTTCGCGAATTTCGCGATGGGCCGGGTCCACTGGGTTGAAAATGCAATCGCAAGCGGTACGGGCTGGCTTGACCGCGCGGTGCGCCAGTCGCCCAATTACGCACAAGGGATTTATGCGCGCGCCTGGGCCGACTCGGTGACAGGCCGCAGCACATCGGCGCGCAAGGATGTGGATCTCGCCATGTCGCTCAGTCCGCTCGATCCGTTCCGCTACGCCATGCTGGGCGTGCGCGCGTTCACCTATCTTGTCGAAGGGGACTGGCCAGCGGCGGCGCGCTGGGCCGATGAATCGGCGCGCACGCCGGGCGCACATGTTCTGATCGCCATGATCGCGGTTGTGGCGCATGCGGCCAATGGAGATCCCGAAAAAGCATCTGCATGGGTTTCAAATGTGCGCGCCCGCAATCCGAATGTGACGCAGAAGGAGTTTTTCACCGCCTTTCCGTTCGAGCATCAGGGCACGCGCGAGATGGCGTCGAAAGCGCTGGCGAAATATGGTTTTTGACGGTCTTTCTTTGATCTGCCGTTTGTGAGAGCATTTGCATTCAGTCACATCGACAAGGAGAGATTGTCATGAAAAAAATTTTTGTTTGTGCGATTGTGTTTGCATTCATTCATGCCCCTGCTTTGGCGGAGAAGGCAGGAGACGAAGCAGCGGTCCTGGCGACGCTCGATTCCTGGAATCGCGGATGGGCCGAAAAGGACGCCGCGCTCGCCGTTCAGGATTATGCAGATGATACAGACTGGACCAACGCGTTCGGCGACCGCTTTCAGACCCGAGAGGAATTGCAGGAAGGACTGGAATTTATTTTCAGTCTGGATTTCGTGATGGCGGGGGACTCCGCCGATAATGAATTTGAAGACGTCATCTTTCTCACGCCGGACATCGCGCTCATCAGAAGCAAACTTGTCCGGCAGGGACAGCAATTCAATACGGGTGAGAGCCGGCCCGACCGCCATATCAATCATTTGCGCGTGTTGGAGCGGCGGGACGGAAAATGGCAAATCGTCAGCCACATGATTTCTCAAGCACAGGATAAGCGATAACGGGATTGTCGCTCACCCGAACAAATCCGTCTGGCCGGAAACCTCCACTGGTACGCGGAAAAGCGAGAGATCAATGGGCGCATAAGCGCGGTTGAAACCAAGGCGCGCGAGATGGCGTCGAAAGCCCTGGCGGTCTTCGTCTTTTAGACGCGAGTATCTTGTTTACGCCCGGATCAATTTGCAGCGCCACAAAAGATTGAACAGCGAATTTTTCACCAGCATCACGAAAAACAAGAGGCGCCATTTCAAGGCAATGTTGTTTTTGTTCGCTGTCATCAAATTATCCTGCACGAAAACCAGCCTTAAATTCGTGAAGGCTCTCGCCTTGAACATGTTGAAAAGGGTCAACTTCTCCTTAAAGCCGACGGGCTCTTCTCCGATGGCGATGAAGTTCAATTGGGTGCGCACGCATTTTTCGCATCGCCCGCAATTCATGTCGGAATCAATGCGCTCCCAGCAGACGCGAATATCCCTGGCGAATCGGGGCTGCTTTTTGACAATCAGCGCCAGGCGTTCGCAGCGCGTCAGATCCGAAACCTCTGTGCGGATGTGAAACCGGTTCGTTGCGCCGAGATGATCCAGCACCGGCCCTCTCGGTGCCGGAAAGATAATATGGTTATGGTCTTCATCGTCGCCCGTCACGCCAAAGCCGGCGATTTCGGAAAAAAGATGCAAAGACGCGGTCAAACACGGACCGAACTCGCGCCCCCAGATATCGGCGTCATATCTGGCGCCGATCAGTGATCGGTAATTGGTGCTCACGCGATAAATCGGCAAGTCGAGAAAGGAGAGCATGTTTTCGATATGCCGGTCGGTTTTCGCATACCATTCCGTCTCTTCGATGGGGACGTCAAATCCGTTGATCAGCATTGCGCCGACGGGTTTTATGCGGCGCTCGCCCATGCCGTCATCAAGATGGCGCGCCAATGCGGCGGTTCCGTCAACGCCGCCTGAAAAAGCGAACACGCCCGTTCTCTCCATGGGGCGCGGCGCGAAAATGGTTCTGTCCGCGGAGAGCTTGACCATCCGGTAGAGGTCAGGGCGCCATGTCGTCCAGATTTCCTGATAGGTGTACAGATTATCGATGCAGTCTTCGGTTACGTCGCCCTCGACATGCAGGTCGAGGCCGGTTCGCATCGCCATGAAGATCGACGCATGGAGCGCGAAGTCGAGCGTTAACGGCGTTGGCGGCGCCGGATCGCCGGCGAGTTCGAACCAGACGGGCTTTTCCAGCGGCGTATCGAATGTGTAGCGAACGCTTTTGGCGGTTCGCTCCTCGCGCACGATGATCTTGTGGCTCTCATTTCGCTGCGCGGCCATGTTTTGAAAAATTCCCCGGTGATCATGCTTGCCGTCAGGCCCGGACGCTCGGTGAAAAGATGCGGGGATGCGGCGAGCGCGTCAACCAAACAGGTCCATCTGGCCCGAAACCTCTACTGGCACGCGGAAAAGCGAGAGATCGATGGGCGCATTGGCGCGATCGAAACCAAGGCGCGCGCGGGCGGCGCGATTGCGCTGGGTGATGAGCTGGGCGTAAGGCGTCGTAATCTCGCGGCCGCGTGACCATTGCGGATCGTAATCCCTGCCGCCATTCATGTCGCGAATATGGCCCATGATGCGTTTGGCGCGGTTCGGCGCAAACGCCTCCAGCCATTCCTGAAATAGGGGAGAGACCTCCAAAGGCAGGCGCAGGATGGTCATGGCGGAAAAGCTCGCCCCCATTTCGGCGGCCTTTTCCATGATCGATTCCATCTCGTCGTCATTGAGGCCGGGGATCATCGGGCCGGTCATGATTCCGGTGGCGACGCCGGCGTCGACCAGTTTGCGGATCGCCTCGAACCGCCATTTCGGCGCAGAGGCGCGCGGCTCCATGGAGCGGGCCAGCACCTTGTCCTGTGTTGTGATGGAGACCATGGCGCGGGTCAGATTCTTTTCCGCCATGGGTCCGAGAATATCGAGGTCGCGGGTGATGAGTTGCGACTTCGTCAGGATCGTAACCGGATGATTGAAGCGTGAAAACACGGCGATAATGCCGCGCATGATCTGGAAACGGCGCTCCACCGGCTGATAGGGATCGGTGTTGGTGCCCATGGCGATAACCTTGGGCTTGTAATTCTTGTTGGAGAGCTCTTTCTCCAATAGTTTGGGCGCGGACGGTTTTGCAAATAATTTTGTTTCGAAATCGAGCCCGGGCGACAGGCCCATATAAGCGTGGCTGGGGCGCGCGAAACAATAAATGCAGCCATGCTCGCAGCCGCGATAAGGATTGATGGAGCGATCGAAACCGACGTAGGGCGAGTTCACAAAATTGATGATCGTGCGCGGGTTCTCATAGGTCACTTCGGTGCGCAGCGGCGGCAGCTCCTCCTCAAGATCCCAGCCGTCATGGGTTTCTTCCCGAACGTCTTTTTCGTAGCGGCCCGATGCGTTGGACCGCGCGCCGCGCCCCTTTCCCCTGGCGGTCACCCGGGCGGTGCTCTCCGGGGCGGCGGAGGCGTCCGCCCCTTCGTCCCCCCCAAGGACGTTTTCAGCGGGGCGGCGGGTCGGGTGAAAGGAAAGGTGCGCGGCGCGGGCCATGACGGAACGCTACCAAAAAAATAGAACAAAGCAAGAACATTTTTTGCACAATGTGGAGTTCGGCCATGGCGCGACGCCGGGACTAACCTTTGCGGTTAGCGCCCGGTTTGGTTTTGACTTCAAATGGCCGGTGGGCCACCAAGACCTATCGAACGGGGAGGCCGCAATGCGTCATGAAAAATCATTTTTTCCGCCGGCTAGAGCCGTGTGCATGATCGCCGCTTTCGTTTTGGCGATGAGCGGTTTGTCCGCCGAGGCGAGAAATCCGCGCTTTCTTCCCCTGGATGAAGTGAGGTCCGCCGCTGCGGCTGGCGATCCGGAAGCGCAGTATGAGTTGGCTTTGCGTTACGAGACCGGCAGGGATGCGCCGCAAAACTACAATGGCGCGAAACAATGGTATCAGGCCGCGGCCGAACAGGGACATGCGCCCGCGATGTTTGAGATGGGCATGCTGTACGCCATGGGCCGTATGACGCTCGACGCCGGCGAGGCTGCTGTGCAATCGCGATACTGGTTCGACAGGATGGAACAGGCGGGCGTGATTGTTGATGATGAATATTACATACGCCGCGATCACATCGAGCGTAAGGATATTTCCGACGCCAATCTGCGCTTTGAATGGCTGCACAGGATCGCCGAGAACGGTCACCGCGAAGCGCAGCGTTATCTTGGCTATCAATATGACCTCGGCGCCTTTTCGCGCGATTGCGTGAAGGCGGCGCGCTGGTACGCAAAAGCGGCGGAACAGGGCGACCGGTTTTCGCAGGAGAAAATGGGCATGGCCTATGCGACCTGCTCGGGTCTGCCCATCGATACTGCAAAATCCGTTTACTGGTTCACACAGGCCGCTTTGCATGGCGATGTGGGCGCGCAGATTTCTGTTTCGGCGGCCTACCGGCTGGGCCGGGGCGTTGCGAAAGACGACCGCGTCGCCGCCTATTGGATCGGCCAGGCGGCGGAGCAGGGAAGCGCAGTTGCGCAGTTTTCACTGGGCGAACGATATCGCGACGGGCGCAGCGTTCCGCGCGATCCGGCGATGGCGCTGGCGTGGTTCGAGAAATCCGCGGCGCAAGGTTATGACAAGGCGCAGGCGGAGCTGGCGCGCCTGAACAGGCAAGCCACGGGTGAGCCGTCCGCAGCGGAAACGCTCGCCATGCTCGCTGCGTTCTGGATTGCTGTTGATGTAGTGTCAGATATGACGGCGCCGGACCCGGAGCCTTCGCCGCATTCGCCCTTCGTTCAGGAAGCGATCAACAAATGCCGCAATGAAGTGCATCGCCGCATGGTGCGCTGTTATTCGTCCATGACCATTCCCGGCTGCACCTTGGCCGGGGAATGCACCTATGAATGGACATGTCAGACCGGCAATAAAGGCCGCGGCAAATGCGGGCCGCGTGCGCGCTACACGGATGAACGCGTCGATTATTATTGCGATCCGCTTGATGGAACGAAATACACAACCAGAGACGCCGTCTACGCCAGCAGTTGCCACTAATCAGGGAGCGGTCGTTCATGGCGCCGCCGGATATCGAGAACACCAAAGCGTTCGCCGAAAAACTCCATCGCGGCCAGACGGACAAGGCCGGCGCGCCTTATATCGGTCATGTGCTTCGCGTGCATGAAAATTTGTTGCGGCTTTTCCCCGACGCCAGTTCCGATGAACAGCGGGCGGCGCTGCTGCATGATGCGATCGAAGATTGCGACGTCAGCGCCGGCGACCTTCGCGGCGCCGGCTTTAGCGAAAGGACCGTCGCCATTGTCGAGGCGGTGACGAAACGCGCCGGTGAGGGGCTGAGTTATCTGGAGCGCATCGAACGTCTGGCGGTGTCGGGCGATCTGTCCGCCATGCGGGTCAAGATCGCGGACCTGACGGACAATAGCGATCCGGCGCGTCTCGCCGCTCTGCCGCCGGAAAGGGCGCTGTCTCTCGGCAAACGCTATGGCCGGGCGCTGGACATATTGCGGGCGGCGATATCCGCGATCTGATTTACTTAAGTAATTTCAATGCATTAAGAAAAATGTCAACTTTGCTTGACAGGCGGCTTTTGCCGCCATATGTAAAGCTTACTTGTCGTAAAGGGTGCTTGTCACATAAGGAGAGATGGAATGGGTATGAAAAAATGGATTGTCGCGGCGGTCTGGACGGCGGCTGCGCTCATCTGGGCGGGCGTCGCGATTTTTTATGTCGCCGCTGAACTCGACAAAACGCAATGGACCATGGCCGTGGTGGCCGGGGCCGTGGCGCTTGAAGTGGCGTTCTGGACCACGGCGGCGGTGCTCGGCTTGACGTTGATCGAAAGCCGCAAGGCGGTTTTTCAATTTCTGCTTCGGCCGTTTCGCGGCAACGCCTGATTTTCCGTATACAGAATAAAAGAGAAAGCCATGTCAGAACGCATCAAAAAAGCGAAACGTCGTTACGCCATCGAAATGCTGGTTGCGATGACGCTTTACTGTGTAGTCCTTTGGGTCGCGTTGTCGGTCGCCAAACAAACGGAGCCGGGCCCGTTGCTGGTTGCGCTTTCTCTTGTTCCGATCGCGCCTTTGCTGGCGGCCTGGTACTCGTTTTTCCGCTTCTTTCGCCATATGGATGAGATGCAGAAAAGGATAACCGCCGATTCAGCGGCGCTAACGCTGGCGATTGGCATTCTCGCCGCCATCATGCTCGGCTTCTTGCGGCGCTTTGGGGTGATGTCCGTCGAAAACGACATGACGCTTTTCGGGCCCTTTCTTATTGGCGTCTGGGCCGTGATCCGCTTCCTGCTCGGCGGGCGGGATTGCTGAGATGGAAAACCGGTTGAAAGAATTGCGCGCGACGCGCGGCTGGTCGCAGGGCGATCTCGCCGAGAAGCTCGACGTTTCGCGCCAGACGGTGAACTCGCTGGAGCGTGGAAAATACGATCCGTCGCTGCCGCTGGCGTTCAAGATCGCCGCTATCTTCGAACAGCCCATCGAACAGATTTTTACCCCTGAAAAAGGAGACATGGCATGAGTAAACAAGTGAGAGCCGGCATTATGGGCGGCGCGGTGATTATCGCCCTGTCTGCGGCCCTGAAAGACAATGCGGTTGCGTTTGCGATTGGCGTCGCTGTGCTTGTCGCAATGGGTGGATTTTCTGCGGGCGGTTCGTCCTCGCGCCGGCGCGATTGCGCCAGAGACTGAAGGAGGGCGGTATGGCGCATCTGAAGGGAACGCTTCTCGCCTGTCTTGGCGCGGCGCTGGTCGCGCTGGCGGTGGTGGGCGTCAAGGCGGGGGAGCCGGGACCTGACGCCGCCAATGAAACGGACGCAGCCGTCTCAGGTTTGATGGTTATCTTTTAACGATCACGCGAATTCGATCCGGGCGCAGGCGACAAAATTGCGGCGCCCGGTTATAGCGTCGTCATGATCTCAATTATTATTCCAACACTTAACGCCGATGCGCGCCTTGGCGATTGCCTCAATGCGCTGGTCAGTTCTGCGTTGGACGGCATTGTGAAGGAAGTGATCGTCGTCGATGGCGGCTCGCGCGATGCAACCCTCGCCATGGCGGACAGTTTCGGAACGCGCATTCTCACGGCTCCGCCAGGCCGGGGCGGTCAGATGAAGGCAGGCGCCGAAGCTGCGCGCGGCGACTGGCTTTTGTTCCTTCATGCCGACACGGTTCTGGAAGAGGGCTGGGCGGCGGAAGCTGCGGACTTCATGAGCAAGCGGCGATATGAGGCGGCGGTTTTCACCCTTCAATTCGATGCGAAGGGCCTCGCTCCTGCGCTGGTCGCCGCTGGGGCGATGCTCCGCACGAAGATGCTCAAAGCGCCGTATGGGGATCAGGGATTGCTGATCTCGAAAGGGCTTTACGAGGAGGTCGGCGGTTACGCAGACATGCCCTTGATGGAGGATGTGGAATTCATCCGCCGTTTGACTAAAGCAAAAGGCGGCGGTGTTTTGCATGTGTTGCAGGCAAAAGCTGTGACGTCCGCCGAACGCTATGAGCGCGATGGGTATTTCCGACGGGCCTTCAAGAACCTGACGATTTTTGCGCGTTACCAATGCGGCGCCTCGCCGGAGACGCTGGCGAAGGTTTATCGCTGATGCGCGGAACCGTGATCATCTTTGTGAAGGCGCCGGTCGCGGGACGGGTAAAGACACGCCTTGGCGCTGATATCGGGTTTGGCCGCGCGGCGGCGCTGTTCCGTGTGCTGATGCAAAGAACGATGATGCAATCGGTCAAAGGCGGGTGGCGGACGATGCTCGCTGTCGACCCGCCGGCGGCGACCCATCTCAGCGCGCAGTTCTGGCCGCCGCATGTTGCGCGCATGCCGCAAGGGCCGGGTGATCTAGGGCAAAGAATGGCGCGTGCTTTCGAAAATGCGCCGCCGGGACCTGTTATCATTATCGGAGCCGATGCGCCGGGGCTGCGCGCCCGGCATTTGCGGCAGGCGTTTGGAGCGCTGAACGGCGCCGACGCGGTTTTCGGCCCGGCGGTGGATGGCGGCTATTGGCTTGTGGGCCTCAATCGCCGCCGCGCCGCGCCGGATTTGTTCAACGGCGTTCGCTGGTCGACGAAATATGCGCTCAAAGACACGCTCAAAACCCTGCCGTCTTCATTCGCTGTGCGGATGCTGGAAACCCTCGCTGATGTGGATGAGGTAAAGGATCTTTCCATTATCGGCGCAGCTGCCTCGGCGCATTGACGACTCTCATGCCGCAAGCCAGTCTTGTGTACAAATGGGAGAGGTCAACATGAAATGGGTCGGCGTCATTCTGGCGGTTATTATCGCCATCGGTCTTTTTCTCTTTTACGGCGTGCTGCCCCAGCGTTTTGACGCCAAAACCAATGTTGTGCTCGCGCATGAGCCTTATGCGGTGAGCGATGAAGCGAGCATGCTGCACGGAACCATTCCCGTCGCCGACCTTCACGCCGACACGCTTTTGTGGAAACGCAATCCGGCCAAGCGCCAGTCGCGCGGTCAGACGGACCTTGTGCGTCTGTGCGAAGGCGGCGTTGCGCTGCAGGTTTTCACGGCGGTGACGAAAGTGCCGCCGGATATGAACCTCGATGAAAACGCGGCGGACAAGGACAGCCTGACCTTGCTCATGGCGGCGCAGGGCTGGCCGCCGCGCACCTGGTTCTCAATTTATGAGCGCGCCGCGTTTCAGGCGGACCGGCTTTTGAAACTTGAAAGCAATGCGCCCGATGAATTCGTATTTGTGCGCAGCGCGAGCGATCTCCAAGGCGCGCTCGATCAGGGAAAACTCGGCGGCGTCTACGGCATTGAAGGCGCACATCCGCTCGAAGGAAAGCTCGACAATATTGCGCTCCTGCGCGACCGGGGCCTGCGCGTCATGGGACTGCAACATTTCTTCGACAACGAACTTGGCGGCTCGCTGCATGGGCAATCAGGCGCCGGGCTGACGGCGTTCGGCGAAGCGGCGGTGGACGAGGCTGTGCGGCAAGGCATGATTATCGATGTGGCGCATTCGTCCGAGGCGGTGGTGCGTGACGTGCTGGCGCGCACGGAAAAACCGGTGATCGTTTCTCATACGGGCCTCAAAGGCCATTGCGACACAGCGCGCAACATTCCCGATGATCTCATGAAAGCGATCGCCGATCATGGCGGGCTCGTGGGCGTCGGCTATTGGGAGGCGGCGGCCTGTTCCACGACGCCGGAAGGGATCGCAGCGCAAATTGTCTACGCCATCGATCTTCTCGGCCTCGACCATGTGGCTCTTGGCTCCGACTATGACGGCGCGGTGACGACTGGATTCGATGCATCGGAGCTGCCGGCGCTGACGCAGGCGCTGATGGACGTCGGTCTTGATGAAGCCTCGATTCGCGCTGTGATGGGCGGCAACGCCGTGCGGTTCTTTCTGGAACAGCTGCCTGCGGAATAAGCAGGCGTGTGTCGCTTGTCCGAAAAGCATGCTAGTTCTTGAACATCTTTTCTCGTGAAGCGGGGGCGCATCATGAACGCGAAACAACAAAAACCGCCAAAGGCGAAGAAACCGAAAAAACCAAAGAAGCTGGAAGATCCGATTCCGCCTGACGGCGCGTGCAAGAATTGCGGGACGGTGCTGACCGGCGATTATTGCTCCAATTGCGGCCAGCGCGCGGATGAGCCGCGCCGGGTCGTTGTCGGCCTGGTTCAGGATTTCCTTGTGGACACGCTCGCGATTGACGGCAAGCTGGCGCGCTCCATCGGTCTTCTGCTCTGGCGGCCCGGACGTCTTGCGCGCCGTTATCTCGACGGCAAGCGTGTCACCTATTCGCCGCCTTTCCGGCTTTATCTTTTTGGCAGTGTCTTTTTCTTTCTTCTCGCCTTTTCTCTCGTGGGAACGCCGAAGCCAGTTGGCGACGCCATCGATGTCGATAAGGCGGGCGAAATTATGCTGAACGAGCAAGTGCTGGCCGAGGTTGAGGCGGTCGATCCGGAAGCGGCGGCGAGGCTGCGCGAGGCCAATGAGCGGTTGAAAGAAGACGCCGCCGACACGGCCCAAGATGGCGCAAGCGATGGTGAGGCTGAAGAGGAAAAGAACCGCGTTCCCTACACGGAGCGGAAATGGGATTCGCAGAATTACACAGGCCCCGCCTGGCTGGAGCCGCATATCAAACGCATGTTTGAAGCCTCGCAGCGCGCGGTGGGCGATCCGCGGCTTTTCTTCGCGCAGTCAAAGGAAAACCTGCCGCGTGTTCTTCTGTTGGCGCCGGTCTTTTACGCGCTAATTTTGGTGCTTCTCTATATCTACCGCCGCAAATTTTTCGTCTACGACCATTTCGTCGTCAGTCTTTATATGCATGCGGCGCTTTACGCGTATCTGTTTCTGGCGCTGGTTCTCAGCACGATACCGGGGATCGGTCCTTTGCTCGCCGCCATTCCCTTGATCTGGGGATGGCTCCAGCCCTTTGTGGTTTTCCGACAGGCCTATGGCTCCAACTGGATATCGGCCTTCCTGAAATGGGTGATTTCCGTCGCCGTCTATTTCGCGCTGCTGGCGCTGATCATCACCCTCGGCTTTTCGGTCAGCCTCTATCAAAGCTGATACTGGCCCCAAAACAGCAAACGCCGCCCGGACGGGGCGGCGTTTGCTTGTGGTCTTGTCTTTCTGGCGTCGCCAGCGACTGGCGACAGTCAGTTGCGGTTATTCCTCAGACGCCCGTGGCGAGCGCTGCGGGAATGGCCACCGCCATCGCGACAATCGCGACAAAGACATAAAAAGCGACGGTTTTGGTCTTCGGGCCGGCTTTAAAGGCCGGGACGGCGAAGTCCGCCGGATTGGTTGTAATCGCCATAATATTTACTCCTCGGGCCGCGTGTTATGGGCGTAAACGCCTGTTGTTTTAGGGGCCGTCATAAAACTGTCACCATACTTGCGCACTGAATGCGCAAAGTCAAGGGGAGAAGCGCAAATGATGCGCTTTTGACATAAAAGTGTAACGTATAAAGGGGCGTGAACCCCAATGAATCCGCCATTTTTCGGGAATCGGCGTCAATATATGACGGTCTTTGTGACAGTCGGATGGGAGGCTTCGTGACGGCGTTTCGCGGCTTTAGCCGGTCAGGCGAGGGCCAGTGACCGCTTGTCGCCTGCCGGTTTTGTGGCCGGCTTTTTCAAGGGCGGCTGGGGCCGGGAGAACACCCAGAGATCGTCTTTTGAGTCCCCGGGCTGGAATTTATAGCCGGCGACATCGAAGCCTTTGAGGTCTTCAGCGCGCTCGACCCGGTTTTCGGCGGCCCAGCGGGCCATCATGCCCCGGGCGCGCTTGGCGAAGAAACTGATAGTCTTTGCGCTTCCGTCTTTTTCTTCCCTGAACACCGGCGTCACGAACGGCGCTTTAAGGGATTTCAGGTCGACGGCGCCGAAATACTCGTTAGAGGCGAGGTTCACGACGGTCGGGTCATCATGGCCTTTGAGCGCCTTGTCGATTTCCCCGGCGATCTTGTCGCCCCAGAACGCATAGAGGTTTTTCCCGCGCGGGTTTTTCAGTTTCGATCCCATTTCGAGGCGATAGGGCTGGATCGCGTCGAGGGGGCGCAAAAGCCCGTATAGCCCCGAGAGAATGCGCACGTGATCCTGCGCGAAGGCGAGGTCCTCCGCCGAGAGGGTCGCCGCGTCGAGGCCGAGATAGACATCGCCGTTAAAGGCGAGCGCCGCCTGTTTCAAACTTTCCGACTTGCCGTCGGCGCCGAAGGCCTGAAACCGCTCATAGTTGAGATCCGCCAGCTTATCGGAAATTTTCATCAGCGATTTGATTTTCGCGCGCGTCAGCTTGCGCGTGGTCTCGGAAAGCTCGGCGGCGTCTTTCAGGAAAGCGGGCTTGGTTGCGCGCGGTGCGTCAGGCGCGGCGTCGAAATTCAAATTCTTGGCGGGGGAGAGAAGGATGATCATGACTAACGCACATACAGATTCGCGCGAAAAATTCAACAACCGCCGGGCGTTAAAAAGCATAAGCGCTGTGACAACGCTTATGCTTCATCCGGATTACATGGTGCGGTGGTGTTCGATGAGCTCAGCTTCGGTCAGCTGTCCATCGTCATTGCTGTCAGCGTCTTGGAAAACCTTGCTTTCGAAGTCCATGAACTCTGCGCGCGTCACGATGGCGTCACCGTCGGCGTCCATGGCCTCAAAACGCGCGGTTTTGCGCTGCGCCGCTTTTTCCTGCATTTGCTGTTGGCGCTCGGGATTCATGCCGCCCTTGGGGCCGGGGCCCATGCGCATGGCGAGAAAATCCTCCAGGGTGAAGCCGTCGCCGTCTGCGGCGAGCGCGTCGTACATTGTCTCATGCCAGGCGTCGAACTCATCCTTGCTGAGCATGTTGTCGCCATTCTGGTCATGGAGGCGAAACTTTTCCTTGATTCCATAATGCATGGGCTTTGGCGAAGCCCCTTCCTGAGCAAACGCCGACGTCATGGAGAGGGCGAGGGCGGCGCCGAGAATGGCGGTCCATTTTTGAGAGGGCCATTTTTGAGAGAGTATTCGCATGTCTGCTTCTCCTGAGGGTGGGGGGTCAAAAGCTGCTTTTGACTATCGTAAATTGAGCAGACCCTGTTTTGACTGAGATCAACCTGACATGCGCTTCGGCGCCAGATGACACATTTGTGAGAAAATCAGCAGGGAAAGTTTTGGCCGCAAATCATTTTCATTGCGTGCGGCTAATGGTCGTCGTGGTCGTGCGTATGGTCATCTTCTCCCGGCGGATGCGGCATCAACATCAGTCCGCCCGCGACGATCATAGCGGCGGCGCTCGCCGCCAAAAGAGCGCGCATCGATGCGGGCTTTGCATCTTTTGACGCGTCGCTTGCGGGACGTTTCTTGGCGCCGGTGATCATCGCGCGGGGGAGGTTGTCACGGCTGGCGAAGCTGGTGACCGCCACCCCTAATATGTGAACAACAATCATAGCCTGTAACACGCGAAAAGCCGGCTCGTGAATATCCTTCAGATTGACATTGAAAATCACCGATAACGGCCCGGTTCGGTCGCCGTCAGCGCTGAGCAATCCGGTGATTGCGACAAGGGCGACAAGCAGCAAGAGAACAAGGCTCGCCAGGGAGCCAAGGGCGTTATGGCCGAGCGTTGGGGCGGCCTTAAATCGGACCAGTTCTTTGATGTGGGCGATAATCTCGGCAGGCGGCGCAAAAAAATGTGAAAACCGCGCATACTCGCCGCCCCCGAACCCCCATATCAGGCGGAAGACTAGCAAGCCGACAATGGCTTCGCCGCTTAGCCGGTGGATAAGCGACGCAGCGCCTTCTTCTTCGCCGGTGAACCAGCTGACCACGACAAGCACGAGCAGCGACCAGTGGAAGAACCGTGTCGGCAGATCCCAGACGCGAACGGTTTTGGTTTCGCTCATAAAAAATCCTGATACTGATTATTAAAATCAATGTTGCTAAACGACTCTCATCAGCTACGATCACTGCGGACAAAAAGTCAACGCATTCACGCGCGGCAAATTCGTGCTGAGTATGAACAGGCGCTGGGCGAGGCTAGAGCATCTTGCCGGGATTCATAATCCCTTTGGGATCGAGCGCGCGTTTGATGGCGCGCATCATCTCAAGTTCAACCGCGCTTTTACGCTTGGCGAGCGTGTCGCGGCGGTGGCGTCCGACCCCATGCTCGGCGGAGATCGAGCCGGAAAACGCGCCGATCACATCATAGACGGCGGATTCGATTTGCGGACGCACCGGCTCCAGCACATCGGCCGACGATCCTTCGGGACCGAGAATGTCATAATGCACGTTGCCGTCGCCGATATGGCCGAAGGAGGCGAAGCGCGCGCCCGGCGAAAGATTGAGAACGGCGGCGTCGGCCTTTTCGAGAAACGCCGGAATATCGCTGGTCGCGACCGATACATCATGGCGCGCGCCGAGGCCCTCGCCATTGATGGCTTCGGAAATGGAATGACGGATGCGCCAGAAATCATGGGCGTGGGTTTCGTTTTCGGCGATCACCGCGTCGGCGATCAGGCCTTGCTCCAGCGCATCGCCGAGCATGGTTTCTACGGTTTCACGCAAACCTGATTTCTGACCCGATGAAAATTCGGCGAGCACATACCAGGGATATTGTTCGCTCAACGGATCGCGTGTCTGCGGGATATGTTTCAGCACAAGATCGATGCAAAGCCGCGCCATCAATTCGAAGCTCGATGTCATTCCGCCGGTGGCGCCCTGCGCCAGCGATAAAAGTCTGACGGCGTCTTCCGCGCTTTTCAGTCCGGCGCAGATGGTGATTTTTTCCGCCGGCACAGGAAACAGTTTCAACACCGCGCCGGTGACGATCCCAAGCGTGCCTTCGCCGCCGATTAATAGCTGTTTCAGATCATAGCCGGTATTGTCCTTGCGCAGGCGTTTCAGCCCGCGCCAGATGTCGCCCGACGGGGTCACCGCCTCAAGCCCGAGCACGAGGTCGCGCGTATTGCCGTAACGCAAAACATTGACGCCCCCGGCGTTGGTGGAAATGACGCCGCCGATCTGACAGGTGCCTTCCGATCCGATCGACAGGGGAAACAGGCGCCCGGCTTGTTTCGCCGCTTCCTGCGCTTCGGCGAGCGTCACCCCGGCGTCGACCGTCATGGTGTTGTTCAAGGGTTCGATTGCGCGAATCTTGCGCATGCGTTTCAGCGACAGGAGGATTTCATCGCCAAACGGGATCTGTCCGCCCACAAGGCCGGTATTGCCGCCTTGGGGCGTGATGGCGATGTCGTTTTCGTTGCAATATTTGACGACCGCTGCGACTTCTTCCGTGGAGGCGGGCGCAACGATGAGCGAGGCTTCCCCGGGCCAGCGCCCGCGCCATTCGGACAGGAACGCCGCCGCGTCAGCGCCTTCGAAGACGCCCTTGTCGCCTACGAGGGCGCGGATGGCGTCGAGCTTGTCGCTGGAAGGGACGGGGCGTTTTTTCGTGGACATCAGGGCGTTCCGACTTGCTTTCGCTCTTGTGTAGTGAGGGCGCGCCATGCGTTCAAGCTGCCCGTTGTTTTTGCCTTCGGCCGCGAAGAGGCGTATCACCTCCTGCGAAAGACGGGGGCGATGGCTGGCGGCCTTTCTTTCGGATTTGAGGCTGGCCGGACGTTGCGGGAGAGGCGTTCATGGTAAGGTTCAGGACAATTGACGCCGCGCTGATTGGCGCGATGGCGATGCTTTTCGCTGCTTGTGGAGAGGGTGCGCCGGAAGATGCGCTCGCGGCCGCTGGCGACGATCCGGCAGCGCGCGCCGCGGCGGTGTTGTCGCTGCCGTCGCGCCCGGTTGAGGATCATGGCGATGACGCGCTGAGAAAACCGGCCAATGTGCTTGCCTATATGGACATCAAGCCGGGCATGAAAATCTTCGAGGTCGAAGGCGGCGCCGGTTACTATACGCAGCTTTTCTCGCCGCTTGTGGGTCCGAAGGGCGAGGTCGTCATCCACAACCCCGAGCCGTTCGACGCCTTTCTCGGCGATATCGTGACGAACCGCGTCGCGAGTCTCGATAATGTGCGTGTTACGAAATCCAATTTCGACGATCTCGATGCTGAAGACGGCTCCATGGATATGGTGACCTGGCTTCTCGGTCCCCATGATCTTTATTACACCCCCGGCGGCGCCGCGCTTGGCGATGACAATGGCGCCTTTGCGGAGATCATGCGCATTTTGAAACCCGGGGGGGTCTTCTTCGTGCTGGATCACGCAGCGACGCCCGGCTCGCCGAAAAGCGCAGGCAATTCCGTGCACCGCATCGATCCGGCGCTGGTTCTCGAAATGGTGACGGAGGCGGGGTTCATGCTCGCGGGCGAAAGCGACGTGTTGCGCAATCCTGACGACAATTACGACGTCAATATTTTTGAACCGGAAGTGCGGCGCAAGACCGACCGTTTTCTCTACAAATTCAAAAAGCCCGAATAAGTCAGTCGCGCGGCGCCGCGGCGCGGGCGAGGCGGTCATTGATCGCTTCCCCCAACCCTTCCATGGGGATGGGCGCGACGGCGATGGTCTTGAGGCCATGGGTTTTCGCGGCCAGGTCGGCCTCGCGAAGATAAGCGAAGAGATTGGCGGCGGCTTCGGCGAGGTCGCCGCTTTTGCTTAAGTTCAATGATGACGGACCGGCGCCCTCGATCTCGCCGAAGCCGAGAAAGGCTTCGCCCTCTCTTTGTTCCTGTGCATTGAGGCGTATTTTTGCGTCCGGCGCGTAATGGCTCGTCATCATGCCCGGCGCCTCGATCTTTCCGTGTGCGGAGGAGAGCGCCTGTCCGGCGCTGCGCTCGATCGCCTCGCGCGCAATCCCGCCGGGACGCAGCAGTGTGACGCGATCGTTTTCAACTTTCACGATGGTCGATTCGACACCCACGGGGCAGGGCCCGCCATCGAGAATCATATCGACGCGCTCGCCCAGACCATCTTTTACGTGGTCCGCGCGTGTCGGGCTGATGGTTCCGGACCGGTTGGCGCTGGGCGCCGCGAGCGGGCGGTCAGCGGCTTTGATGAGGGCTTGCGCAAGGTCGTGTTTCGGCATGCGGACGCCGACCGTATCAAGTCCTGCGGAAACCAGCAGGGAGAGATTGCTGTCTTTTTTGCGCGGCAGGACCAACGTCAGCGGCCCCGGCCAGAATTCGGCCATCAGCTTTTGCGCGAGCGGCGAAACCTCCACAAAAGCGCGCGCCATCTCCACGCCCGAAACATGTATAATGAGCGGATTGAATTGCGGCCGGCCCTTGGCCTCGAAGATCCGCGCCACGGCTGTGTCATTGGTGGCGTCGGCGGCGAGGCCGTAAACGGTCTCCGTCGGCATGGCGATGACCCCGCCATCACGAATGATGCGGGCGGCGTCGCGGATATTCTTGTGGTCGAGTGCGGTCATGGCGCGCCCTATAGCAGGCGGCGCGCGTCCCGTCTCCTCGGGGCGCGCGCCGTTTTCACTCCCCCTAAAGCGGCGTCAGGCTTTGCGCGCTTCGAGGATAATATTGAACGGCGTCTGCGCCGCGACGCGGACGCTGGCGAATCCCGCTTCTTTCAACAGCGCTGACAGGCGCGCCGGACCGGCTTGCGCCCCAAGGGCCGCGCCGACTTCCTGTGACTTCGAGCAGGGCGTGCACACCCCCGTCGAGGCTGCATAATAAAGACGGCTCACCGGATTGATATTGTTCTCAACGGCGTCGGCGGCGGCGGGCTCCACCAGGAGCACGGTTCCGCCGGGCTTCAGCGCGGCGTAGGCGTGACGCGCGGCGCCAAGCGGATCGCCCATGTCGTGCAGGCAGTCCATGTAGCAGACAAGATCATAGTCCTTGCCCGGAAAGTTTTTCGCGGTGGCGGCGTCGAAGGCGACATTGTCGCCGGCGTCTGCTTCGTTCGCGCGCTTGCGCGCCGTTTCCACGGAGCGAAGGTGATTGTCGAAACCATGCACGCTCGCCTTCGGAAACGCTTTTGCGATCAGCACCGCAGACGCGCCATGACCGCAACCGATGTCGGCGACCTTGCCGCCCTTGCTTAAGGTTTCGGAGACGCCGTCAAGCGCGCCGATCCAGTCGGCGATGAGGCTCGCTTTGTAGCCCGGTTTGAACAGGGCTTCACAACCGCAGAACAAACGCTCGTGATGATCGGACCAGGCGATGCCGCCGCCCGTGCGGAAAGCGTTTGCGATCTTGTCTTCGTCGAACCACAGCGATGCCGCGACTTCGAGCGCGGGGATCAGAAAGACCGGGCTGTCCGGATCGGCAAGCACCGGAACATGGGCCTCGGGCAGTTCATAGGTTTGCGACACCGGATCATAGGTCACATAACCGCCGGCGGTCTGGTTGTTCAGCCATTCGCGCACATAGCGCTCAGTGAGGTTTGTGTTTTTCGCCAGCGTTTCAGACGAGATCGGGCCAGCGGCAGCCATCGCCTGATAGAGGCCGAGCTTGTGGCCGAGGCTGGTCAGCACGCCGGACATGGCGGCGGCGACGTCGCCAACAACTTGTCCTGCAAAAACTTCCGTGGGGTTTACATTGATGGTCATGGGTTTCTCCTGTTTCTTTCGTTGATTGTTATGAATGGCAGGCAAGGACGAGCCCGCCCGCCGTCGCCGCCTGAAAGACAGGCAGCGCATGCCAGGCGAGGTGCAGCGCCGCGCCGAGGCCGACGAGGCCGGATGCGATTCCGGTCTTCTTCGCGGCCCCGGCGAGGCGCGTGAACCGGAGCGCCGCCCAGACTGCTGTCAAGGATGCGCCCCGAAAAGCGGTAAGGCGTTCAAGATGAGCAGTCATGGCGGGTTCCTCCGGTTGCCTCGTAGCGATGAACGGGTCATAGGGAACAGGCGCTGGCGGGGATGCTTCACGGACTGAAGCTTAGCGCTACAGATTTTGAAGTAGCCCGCTTCCTGATATGAAGTAGGGCGAGCCAGGGGGGAGAGTTCTATGCAATACGGCCAGTTCTGCCCCATCGCGAAGGCGACGGAGCTCCTTGGCGATCGCTGGACGCTGCTAATTGTCCGCGAGCTACTCGTGGGCGGTCGGCGCTTCAACGTCCTCCAGCGCGGTCTCGGCACGATATCTCCGGCGCTCCTGACAAGCCGCCTCAAAACGCTGACCGAAAACGGCCTGATCGTGAAGCGCAAGATCCCCGGCCAGAAGACCTATGAATATTTTCCGACGCCTGCCTGCGAGGAATTGGCGCCGGTTCTGAAGGGGCTCGGCGATTGGGGCATGCGCTGGGCGAAAGAGCATCTCGTCGACGAGGATTATGACGTCGAACTTTTGATGCTTTATCTTGAGCGTACCATCGCGACCGAAAAATTGCCGGGCGATGAAACGACCTTGCGTTTCGAGTTCGAGGATATGCGCAAGGACCGCATCTGGTGGCTGGTCGTGCAGCGTGAAGTGGTGGATGTCTGCGTCAAGGATCCCGGCCGCGACGTGGATTTGTATTTTACGACGACCGTGCGCGCCATGACCGATTGCTGGCTTGGCCATCGCAGTTACAAAGAGGCGATCCGCGAGGGTGATGTAAAAATCGTCGGGCCTGCGGATCTGACGCGCACGGTGAATTCCTGGCTACGCTGTGTCGATTATGCGGAAGCCAGCTCGGCGCCGCTGACCGGCGAAGAGATGCACCCCGCTTAGAGAAGCTTTTCCCATGCGTCTCGCCCATTGGGGGCGGTTCCGGGCGGTGTACTAAAAGTCCGCCCCCGGATGGCGCCTTCTGCATTCGGCCATATAAAGAGAGTAAATTAGCATCATTGGGCGTTGGCTGCCGCTCATGAAGCTACAGGCATTGTAGCAAATTAGGAGAAAGCTCCGGCCACGCACAGGAAACATGCGGACTTTACCAGCTTGATCCATGTTAATATGCGCCGAGCTTACTATATGCTAGAAAACAATATGCATTTGTCTTCGCACGTAGCAGGTTTGATATAGAACAGCGCTCCTCTCTCAGAAAAATCAGCGATTTCGATGTCGCCGACCATTTCCATGAGCTTGCGCCGCCCCTTGTTTCCCAGATTCTGTTTGGGCTTGCCTGCACCCTGGCGGCGGCTGGCGCGCGCGCCTTTGTCGATTTTCTGGCGCATGCGGCGGGGCCTTTTTCTCTTATCTATCCGGCAATCCTGATCGCCACCTTGTTTGGCCGCTGGCAGGCGGGGCTGACGGCGTGGCTCACATCTTTTCTGTTCGCCTGGTACTTTGTTTTGCCGACTGAAGGATCGTTCGCATTTGAAGTGGCGGGCGACGGCGCCCGGACAGTGGTGAATGGAACCGCCGCCCTTGTGATCGTAATCTTCGCGGAGATATTTCGGCGGGCGGTGCGCGAGGCGGTCAGGGAACGCGATAAACAGATTACAGCTCGCGGTCTGTTGCTGCGGGAAATCGATCACCGAATGCGCAACAATTTCGCCATCGTCGAAAGCTTTATCAAATTACAGTCGCGCAGCACCGACAGCCTCAGCGCAAAGGAAGCGCTCGACATTGCTTCAGGCCGCCTCCATAGCTTCGCCGCCGCGCATAAATCGCTCTATGAAAGCTATAACAGCGATGATGTGGCCAGCCTTGTGGATATGCGAGCCTATCTCGCCGAGATTACGGCGCATCTGTCTGACGCCCTGTTCGCCGGAGACGACGTAAAAATCCGGCTCGATGTTCACGAAACGCAAATGCCGCGCGAAAAAGCGGCGGCGATCGGGCTGGTGGTGAACGAACTTGTCACCAATGCGGCCAAACACGCTTTCCGCGACCGGCAGGATGGCGAAGTCGCCATCAGCTTCGATGAAGACGGCGAAAACTGGCGCCTCACAGTCGCCGACAATGGCTGCGGTTTTGAAAATGGCGCTGGAAACGGTCAGGGAAATGGAGCCAGTCTCGGCTCTGATCTGGTTGAAGCCTTCGCCCTACAGGCTGGCGGCGCTATATCCAGAGAAAGCAACGGCGCCGGCGCTCGGTTTGTCGTCACCGGCCAGCATCCGGAATAACGATCCGTCTGCAATCCATGCTGGCGTGTCGCGCAGCAGCGCCCTAAATACCGGAAACACCATTCCTGTTCATCTTCCGGAGCGCCCCATGACCTTCAAAACACCCATCCGCGACATGCGTTTTATTCTCGATCATGCGGCGGGGTTTGGCGCGCTGGAGAAATCGGGCGCCTTTCCGGAGCTTTCCGGCGATCTCGTGGATGCGATCCTCGAGGAGATGGGGAAATTCTGCGACGGCGTGATCGCGCCCCTGAATGAGGAAAGCGACCGCAACGGCGCAAAGCTTGAGAACGGGGTGGTCAGGACGACGCCGGGCTTCAAGGAAGCTTACAAGCAATATGTGGAGGGCGGCTGGTCGTCGCTCGCTTTCCCTGAAGAGGCGGGCGGGCAGGGACTTCCCGCAACGCTCGCCGTGGCGCTGGTCGATGCGCTTAACGGCGCCTGCATGTCGTTCGCCATCGGCACGACGCTGACCACCGGCGCGGTGAAGGCGATCCTGCATGCCGCGACCGAAGAGCAGAGACGGCTTTATCTAGAAAAAATGGTCACAGGCGAATGGACCGGCACCATGAACCTGACCGAACCCTCGGCGGGATCGGATCTCTCGGCGATCCGCACCAAGGCGGAGCCGGTTGGTGACGGTACTTACAGGATTTCAGGCCAGAAGATTTTCATCACCTATGGCGACCACGACATGACGGAGAACATTGTTCATCTCGTGCTGGCGCGCTTGCCCGATGCGCCGGAAGGGACGGGCGGCATCTCCATGTTTCTGGCGCCGAAGTTTCATGTGAACGAAGACGGCTCGCTCGGGGCGCGCAATGACGCCCACTGCATCAAGCTTGAAGAAAAAATGGGCCTTCACGGTTCGCCCACTTGCGTCATGGCGTTTGGCGACAAGGGCGAGTGCATTGGCACGCTGCTGGGTGAAGAGAACAAGGGCCTGCGCAACATGTTCGTGATGATGAACGCCGCGCGTCTCGATGTCGGGGTGCAGGGCGTCGGCGTCGCCGAGCGCGCCTATCAGCGCGCGCTCGCCTATGCGCAGGATCGTAAACAGGGCCGGGCGCCGGGCGTTAAATCCGGCGACATGGTCGCGATTTATGAGCATCCCGATGTGCGACGCATGCTCTATTCCATGAAGACGCTCACCGATGCGTCGCGGGCGATCTGCTACGCCAATGCTGTGGCCTATGATCTCGCGCACTCGGCGCCGGATGAGAAGACGCGCAAAGAAGCGAAGGCGATGGAGGAACTCTTAACGCCGATTTCGAAAGCATGGTCCACGGACCGCGCCAATGACGTCGCCTCTCTCGGCGTGCAGGTGCATGGCGGCATGGGCTATATTGAGGAGACCGGCGCCGCGCAGCATTTGCGCGATGCGCGCATCGCCGCGATCTATGAAGGCACCAATGGCATTCAGGCCATGGACCTTGTGGGCCGCAAGCTGCAAGGGGACGGCGGCGCGGCGGCGAAAAAACTCATCGCCGACATTCATTCCGAAGCGATGATGTTGAAGGCGGCGAAGCGCGACGACCTCGTGCATATTGGCGAGCGCTTGCTCGGCGCGGCGGACGCCCTTCTTCAGTCTACGGAATGGTTGCTTGAAGCGACGAAAAAAGATCAGACGCATGTCCTCGCCGGCGCGACGCCATATCTCAAACAATTCGGGAATGCGGTTGGCGGCTATTATCTCGCCCATGGCGCCAAGGCGGCAGCCATCGCGGCGCATGAGGGGCAGGACCCTGCCTATTACGAATCGAAAATCGCGCTGACGAAATTTTACGCCGATAATTATCTCACCGAAGCCGTGGCGCTCACCGACGCCGTGACGGCTGGCGCCGAGGCAATTGCGCGCATCGATCCCGAGGTGATGAACGGGTGAGTTTAGGGCAACAACAAAAAGACTGGTCGGAGTGAGAAGATTCGAACTTCCGGCCCCTGCCTCCCGAAGACAGTGCTCTACCAGGCTGAGCTACACTCCGATTTCTTGGCGGCGGCTATATATAAAGCCTCGCCTGCGGGAGCGCTTCTATAGCCATGGACGAATTGGCGCGCAACGCATTTTCGCGCCGCCCCCGGGGCCGGTTTCAAAGGCATTTCCGGAACGCATTTCTGCACCGCGCCGATCGCCGAGACGTCGCCCATTGAGGGCGCGCCGCGCTAAGGTTCCGGGGAGGCGGCATTTTTCGCATTCGGGCCATTGCAAGCGATGAGCGAAAGCGCTATCTCGCCCGCTCCCGGCCCCTCAGAGGCTGGGCCATTGGGGCGTCGCCAAGTGGTAAGGCATCGGTTTTTGGTATCGACATTCCCAGGTTCGAATCCTGGCGCCCCAGCCAACTCTTTAGAAACCAGCCATTTCTCCCGGATCAGCGCATCTGAAAGCCCATATCTGAACGGCGGCGCTCACAATTTTGCGAGCGCGCCCTGATTCATGAGCGCAGAAGGGCCTGCGCTCGTTAGATATTCAAGGTTAACAAGTCGAAACGGGCGTCAGCGCTGCGTCTCTATTATAATGCGAGAGACAGCTTGATCATCGGCGCGCGGTTCATAGGCTCGCGCGCCTGTCAATCCCTCACGCCCGCCTCGAGGCGGAAAATGCTTTATTCGCAGAGTCATTTTGCGCAATTCTAACGATTGCCAGCGCGGGTAGTTGTTGTTACAAACTAACGGGGTATAGGTCGGCGGCGTATCAGGGAACGGTGAGGGCGATGAGCTGTTCCGCATCCAGGCCGCAAAAGACAGGGTGACACGAATCTTGCAGTAATCGGCTATGGGCGGCCCAAATGGGAGGGCGTTTGATCATAGATCAAAACGTCGTTGCAATTGTGCTGCAAATATACGATTGCTTGAAACGTTGTATGGGGAACAGGGGACAGTTCTGGGTGAAGAGTATCGTTCACAGATTTCTTGAAGTACGGACCAGCGATGCGAATGGACGTGTTTCAAAACGGCGCAAGGCGCCACAGCTCCGCGGCCCAATTTGCGATGGCGCCGTATCAATCAGCCGCAACAATCCGGTAGGTGAGGCATTTATGAAAAGATCAGCGATTTTGGGTTCAGCGGCGTTGCTCGCTGTTTTGTGCGCGCCAGCCCAGGCGCAGTTCCGTTCCGCACTGCAGGAGGCTGAGACGACGGCGCGTGAAACCGCTTCAGCGCAGCAGCAGATCGACCAGCTAGACGACCAGACGGCGTCTCTGCTCAATGATTACCGTGCGAACCTGAAGCAGCTTGAAGCGGCCCGCCGCTACAATGCTTCACTCACGCGCAACATTGAGGCGCAAGAGCGTCAGGTTGTTCGTCTTCGCGAAGACATTGAAAATGTCGAAGGTCTGCAGCGCGCGATGCAGCCGCTGATGGAAGACATGGTCTCGCGGTTCGGCGATCTGGTCGACGCCGACCTGCCGTTCCTCGCGACTGAGCGTAATGATCGCGCCGCCCGCCTTGAAGGTGTGCTTGAGAACCCGGAAATGTCGGCGGCTCAGCGTTACCGCCTGATCGTCGAAGCTTACCAGATCGAAGGCGAATATGGCCGCACGATCGGCGCTTATGACGGCGCGGTGAACTTTAATGGCGAAGAGCTGACCGGCGAATTCCTGCGCATCGGCCGCATCGCGCTGATGTTCAAGACGCCTGATGACTCGACGCTCCTGATCTACGATCAGGGCGCCGGCGACTGGACCAACCTCAACCGCTCTTATCTGCAGGACGTCAAATACGCGCTGCGCATGGCGAAAGAACAGACCGCCCCCGATATCTTCTTCGTTCCGGTGAAACCGCCGGTAGCGGCACAGTAACGGCGAACTTGGGTAATAAGGAATTACAAGTCATGAAACTCTTCAAACTTGCATCGATTTCCCTGGTCGCCGGCGTCGCCGCAATCAGTGTGAATATGTCAGCGAGCGCGCAGGTCACGCTCGATCAGGTCCTCAACGCGGTCCGTCAGGAACGCCGCGATGTCAGCGCCGAAAACAGACAGCGTATTGAGCGCTTCCGCGCCGAGCGCAATCAGCAGCAGGCGCTGCTCACCCAGGTCCGTCAGCAGGTGGCCGCCGCCGCCGCTGAATCCACCCGCCTCGAAGGCGTGATGGAAGAAAACAAGGCCGCGATCGCCGAGCTCGATCAGGAGCTCGCATCGAAACAGGGCGAATTCCAGGAGCTTTTCGGCGCCGCGCGCACCGCCGCCGCCGATCTGAACGCTCAGGTCGAGCGCTCGATTATTTCGGCTCAGTATCCCGGCCGCAGCCAGACCCTCAACGAACTGGCCCGGACCGAAAAACTGCCGACCGAAGAACAGCTTCGCGATCTCTGGGACATCATGATCCAGCAGATGGCCGAGCAGGGCAAAACAGTGACCTTCAATTCGCGCATCATTCAGGCCAACGGCGAATCCGCTGAAGCCGAAGTCACGCGCATCGGTCCGTTTGTCGCCTTCTCCAACGGCAAATATCTGACCTACAAGAACGACAAGCTGGAATTCCTCGCGAAGCAGCCGTCCAGCGCCATCACCGGCGCGGCGAGCGCCGTCGCCCGGGCTTCCGGCGATGGCTTCGTCAAAGGCGCCATCGACCCGTCGCTCGGCACGCTTCTCAACCTTCAGGTGGCTGCGCCTGATCTGCGTCAGCGGATCGATCAGGGCCGGTTCATCGGTAAGGTGATCATCGTCGCTGCGATCCTCGGCATCATCCTCGGCATCTATAAGTGGGTCACGCTCACCATGACCGCCGGCGCTGTGCGCTCTCAGGTTCGCCGCAAGAAAGCGTCCAAAGCCAACCCGCTTGGCCGCGTCATGCTGGCTTACGAGAACACCACCTCGAACGATGTGGAGACCGTCGCTCTCAAACTCGACGACGCAATCCTCAAAGAGGTGCCGAAACTCGAAGGCGGCCTCAACCTCATCAAGGTGCTTGCCGCGGTTGCGCCGCTGCTCGGCCTCCTCGGCACGGTTATCGGCATGATCAACACCTTCCAGGCGATCACGCTCTTCGGCACCGGCGACCCGCAGATCATGGCGTCGGGCATCTCCGAAGCGCTCGTCACCACGGTGCTCGGTCTTGTCGCTGCGATCCCGCTGCTTCTCCTGCACGCTTTTGCAGCCGGCGCCGCCAAGCGCGTCTCGCAAATTCTTGAAGAGCAAGCGGCCGGCATCATCGCCGAACATGCGGAAGGCGGCCGGGCTTAATCGCCCGGTCCCCGGCAACCCGTTAAGGGAAAGGGTCACGACACGTGGAGCTTTTGAACCCAGCGATCGCCTACAATGCGCTCATGGATTTTCTGGGCGCCGGCGGCAACGTTCTTGTCGCGATTATGGTGGTCACCTTTTTCATGTGGGCGCTGATTATCGAGCGTCTCATGTACTGGACCGGCGCCCATGCGGGCGTCACCAAACGGGCGCAACGCGCCTGGGCCGCGCGCACCGATCATAAATCCTGGTATGCGCATGCGGTTCGCGAGCGTCTGATCTCGGAAACCTCGCAGGAGGCCTCGCGGTTCAACAATGTGATCCGCGCGCTGGTGGCGGTGACGCCGCTGCTCGGGCTTCTCGGCACAGTGACCGGCATGGTCGAAGTGTTCGACGTGATGGCCGTGACCGGGTCTTCCAATGCGCGCCTGATGGCCGCCGGCATTTCGAAAGCGACGATCCCGACCATGGCCGGTCTCGTCGCCTCGCTTTCCGGCCTCATCTTCATCAACGCTTTTGATCGCAATGTTCAAAAAGCGACGGGTCAGATTTCTGACGAACTGTTGATCGAGTAGAGCTGATGAGAAAAAAGGCGCAACATGCAAGCGAAGCCGCGGATGTAAACATCACGCCGCTTCTCGACATCGTCTTCATCCTGCTGATCTTCTTCATCGTGACGGCGACTTTCCTTCGCGAGAAGGGCATCGACGTGAACACGCCGGAGGACACCCCGGATCAGCCTGACACCATCCCGCCGCCAGCCTTGCTGCTGGCTGTGCAGGAAGACGGGTTTGTGCGCGTCAACAATGTGCGCGTCATCGATCCGGGTTCGGTGAAGCCGGTGGTGCAGGAATTCATCGCGCGTGAGCCCCAGGGCGTTGTCCTGGTCAGCGCCTCGCCGGAATCGGAATCCGGTGTTGCGGTTGAGGTGATGGATCAGGCGCAGGATGGCGGCGCTCGGGGGAGAGTGTCCCTCGCGCTGCAAAAGGAAGCTCAATAGTCCCGCGCCCCGCGCGTCAGGCAATTAGTTCGTAGGCGGATTGAATTATGGCTAGACGGAATGTTTCATCGGCGGCCGAAGACGAAGAAGACGTCAATGTGACGCCGCTTCTCGATATCGTCTTCATCATGCTGATCTTCTTCATCGTGACGTCGACCTTCGTGAAGGAGCCGGGGATTGAAGTCGATCGTCCCGGCGCTGTCTCGGCCGAGCAAAGAAAGCTCGCCTCCATCATCGTCGCGATCTCGGAAAATGACGAAATCTGGATCAACAAGGAACGCGTTGAGCTGGATGAGGTGCGGGCCGTTGTCGAACAGCTGCGCCGTGAAAACCCCAAAGGCACGGCCGTCGTTCAGGCTGACGCCAAATCGAAAACCCGGCTCTTGGTCGAGGTCGTGACGCAAATCCGGTCCACGGGCGTTGCTGACGTCGCCGTGTCGACGGAAGACGTTTAAGGAGAACGGCAGATGGGATCCCTCATTCGCTTGATTATCGGCGTGCCGGGCGCAGTTATCGTCACCGGCGGTCTGTTCCTCTTCATGGCGGCGATGATCCGCCAGGATCCGCGCCTCAATGAAGAAGAGGACGCGATCAACATCAATATCACCGCGCAGATCGACGATACGGACATCAACAACGCCAATCGCGAGTTCAAGCGGCCGACGCTCGATGCGCCGCCGCCGCCGCCGCCGGCCGTGAACGACCCTTCGAACCGCCCGGCGCTGAACGGCGTCGCCGCCGCGATCCCGGAGATCAATGCTAATCTTTCCATCGGTTCAGGCTTCAACCCGGACCGTGACGCTCAGCCGCTGGTGCGCATTCCGCCGCAATATCCCGAACGCTGCATGAACCGGGCGAAGGCGACCGAATCGGTGCTCGTTCAGTTTGACGTGACGCCGGACGGACAGACAACAAATATCACGACTGTTGAAAGCTCCAACAGCTGCCTTAACCGCGCCGCGGAGCGTTCAGTGGAACGCTGGAAGTATCAGCCGAAGATCGTTGATAATACGCCGGAATGGCGCCGTGGAGTGCAAACCGTCGTCACCTTCGTACTTGAAGGCTAGTCGGCGAACGCCGCGCCGCCCGCGAAAAATGCTTCGGTGTTTCTCGCGACGCTGCGAATAACAGAGGTCGAGACCGCAGGATGAAAAAAATGCGTGGGAAATATCGTAAGCTTTGTTTTTCGGCGGCCGCATCCGCAGCGGCAGCGCTGATGGTGACGGCGGCGCCGACGGCTGCGCTGGCGCAGGCGCAATGCGATGCGGAAGAAGGCGGTGCGTCGAGCACGCTCTCGCCGCGCATCGGCCAGGAAATTCAAAAGCTCTATGAGTTCATGCAGGCCGATCAGTTCAATGAGGCGCTTGCTGGCTTTAACGCCCTGATCTCCAGCCGCGGCGACTCCATGAGCGCCTATGAAAAGTCGACGGTTTATGAGCTGCGCGCCAACGTGAAAATCAACCGCGATGATTATCGCGGCGCGTTGAGCGATCTTCAAACAGCGCTTTCGACCAATGGTCTGCCGCCGGCGCGTAACAACCAGCTGCGTTATTACATCGCCCAGCTCAACTTCCAGATCGAGCAATATCAAACGGCGATCACCGGCCTCAATCAGTGGATTCAGCTGGCCCGCACCTGCGGCGTGACGGTCGATCCGAACGCTTATTACCTGCTCGCCGCCGCTTACACCCAGATTTCGCCGCCGAATTACCGCCAGGCGGTTGGCCCGGCCGAACAGGCTGTGGCCGGTATGGGATCGGAGCCGCGCAAGGGTTATTTCGATCTTTTGAACCTCATCTATTCGGAGCTCGGCGACAACGCCAAGCGTGCGCCGCTCCTGGAACGGATGGTCAATTACTGGCCGGAAGATAAAGGCTACTGGACCCAGCTTTCGGGCGCCTATTCGGTGCAGAACAAGGACCGTGAAGCGTTCTCCGTGCTTGAGGTCGCTTATCGCGCTGGTCTTATCTCGACCGAGAATGAAATCCTGACCCTCGTTCAGTATTATTCGTTCTTCGACAATCCTTATCGCGGCGCGACAATGCTCGAGCGGGAAATGAACGCCGGCAACGTCAAGCGCGTGCAGAAGAATCTCATTCTCCTGTCGCAGCTCTGGAGCCAGGCGCGCGAGCACAAGAAATCGATACCGATCCTTCGTGAAGCTGCGAATAACGCTTCCAATGGTGAGCTTTCCTATCGCCTTGGCATGGTGCTGCTCGCTGACGAACAATATGCGGCGTCCGAGCGGGCGCTTGTAGCGGCGCTGAACAAGGGCGGCATGGATCGCAAGGACACCGGCGACGCATGGCTGCTGCTCGGCACCGCGCGTTTCAGCCAGGCCGGCCCCAGCGATACGGCGATCTGGGCGCGCGCCCGTCAGGCCTTTGTGCGCGCGCAGGCCTATGACAACGCGCGCCGCCGCGCCAGCGACTGGATTACCTATATCGACGCGGTCGTCGACACCTACTGGACCGGCCTTCGCCTCGATTGGGAACAGAACATCGCACTTTGCGAAGACGATTACGCCCGTTTCGAACGCGATGCGCGCATTCGTGAACTTCAAAACCGCGCGCCTGAGCCCGAAGCGCTTGAGCGTGAAGCAGCGCGGCGCAATGAGTGTGAGGCGTTGAAAGCGCAAGGCCGCCCAAGCCGCAATAACGCGCCGGCTGAAAGCGGGTCCGATACGGAATCGGCGCCTGAGGCGACGGAAGAAGATGCGCCGGAAGCCGAAGACACGGATACACAAGATTGATCTGGAGATCTCACCGCAGATCATAATTGAAAAAAGGCGCCCCAAAGGGCGCCTTTTTTCATGGCTGATTTTTCGAGAGGCTGGTTCTTGAAGCGGCGCTGTTCTCCGGCGCCGCGTTCAGACCTTGTTAATATTCGTTGCGCTCGCCGAGAATGCGCCCGCCGTCTTTGGCTTCCGGGGTCTGGGTCGAGCATTCGAGATAGCCCTGGCGCCAGCCGGCGCGATAGGCCTCGTCATTCTTGAAGGCGTAGGCGTCGCGCTCCTGCTTGCTGGAGAAGCTCTTGTCTTCCTCCGTCGCCGTCAGGCAGCCGTCGCCATAGCCGGCGGAATAGCCCGGCGATTCGCGCAATGTCGCCATGTCGGCCGTCGATGCGCAGGACGCCGCCGCAGCGGCGAGCAGCGCGACCGTGAGCGTTTGCGAGGCGGGCTTGAAAAATGTTTTTAAAATCAGTGATTTATGGCGCTTCACGAGGTTTCTGCTTCCTTCCGGCTACGGGGCCGGACCTTAGCACCCGAAGGCCGCGAGGTCTTGGAAAACCCGCCGCAAAAGTGAAATCCCCCGTTAACGGTGTTCCGGTTACAACGGTTTTGCGCCGGAGTTTTGCGCACAAGAAAGGCGAATTCCGCATCCATGACCGATTTTGACGCCGCCGATGAGATCCGCGCCGGCGCCCGGCCGAACCCGAAGCCGGACGTGGGGACGATGCTCACGCCGCTGGCGCCTTCCGGGCCCAGCGTGCGGACACTGATGGTCAGGAAGCTGACGGACATTGTCGTGCTGCCCTCGGCCAAGATTTCTTCGAACGAGCGTTCGCTTGTCGCCGATATTCTTCTCCATGTGCTCGACAAGGTGGAGGAGCCGATCCGCATGGAAGTCGCCGGGCGCATCGCCCGGGTTTCCGAATGCCCGCCGGCGCTGGTGCGCATGCTGCTGCTTGATGAGGTGGCGGTAGCCGAAAAAATTATCGCTGCTGCTGAAAATCTTCCCGAAGCGCTTTTGATCGAAGCGGCGCGCGAAGGGAACATGGCGCACCGGGTCATGATTGCGCGACGGATCGATCTGTCGACCGCGGTCGCTGATGCGTGTCTCGCTTTTGACGAGATCGATGTCTGCAAACAGGTTTTGAAACGCGACGATTGCACCTTGTCGCCGAACGCTGTGAACAAGCTTGTTGCGTTGAGCGCCACCAGCAAGGAAGTGCAGGGGATGCTGTTGCGCCGGCGCGAGCTGGAGCCCGCCCACGGCTTCATCATGTTCTGGTGGGTCGACGCCGAGCGCCGCCGCCGAATTCTCACGCGCTTTGCGCTCGATCGCGCCGTTGTTCAGGATGCGCTCGCCGATCTTTATCCGCGGGTCTTCCGCGGCGGCGATCCCGATACGGTGGTCAAGGATATCCTCATTCTTTCCGAGCGCCGTCACCGCCCGCGCGGCGTCAATGGCGAGCCCGTTTCTATGGAAGTGGTGCGCAAGACGCTTGCGGCCGCCTGTAAATATCCTGCGCAGGAAATCATCGATGCGGTTTCCATGCTCGGCGGGATCAGCCGCGATCTGTCGGGGCGCATTCTGCGCGACGCCGGCGGCGAGCCTTATGCGGTTCTGTGCAAGAGCCTTGGCGTGCCGCGGGACGATTTTTACGCTTTCTTAACGGCCGCGGCCGACGGCCCGGAAGCCAATGCGCGAGCCGATCACCTGCTGGCGGTGTTTGATTCCATGGCGCGCGATTTCTCCCGTGCGGTCCTGCGATATTGGGACTGGGACACCAATCCGCGCATCGCGCACATCACGCGGTTGATGGCGGCCATTCAAAGCGATCTCAAGATCAATACGATCGACGATCTTTCGGCGTCATTTGTTTAAACATAAATCCGGCGCACCCCGTTCCAGAACCCGATAAAACGAATGCGGTTTTCACCGCCGGCGGCTTTAAGCCTCGATTAAGGGCTTTACCATATAACCCCCCTGCTGGCGGCGGCCTTGCGTATCTAGGTTGCTGCCGGCATTTTTTTCAGCCTTCATGCTGAACCTCTCCCGCACAATTAAAACCAAATTATCCCTTGAGTTCACGCGCTGCGTTAACGCGCCGCGTGCATGATGGTCCTTGCGTCATAGTGAGCGTGACAGGTGGAGGACGCATGTTGTCTTCGATGCGTGTAATCGTCTTCGCATCGCAAAAGGGTGGGTCGGGCAAAACAACGTTGTCCGGACATATTGCGGTAGAAGCAGAGCGTCAGGGCGCTGGCCCCGTTGCGTTGATCGACACCGATCCGCAGGGGTCGCTGGCGAAGTGGTGGAATGTCCGTAAGGACCCGCAGCCGGCGTTTATTCAATCGGTTTTCTCTAATCTTTTTTACGACCTCGACAGCGCTCGCGAGGAGGGGTTCCGTCTCGTCGTTATCGATACGCCGCCGGCGGTCACGCGTGCGATTTCCGAAGTGGTGAGCTTCGCCGACATCGTCGTTGCGCCGACCCGGCCGAGCCCGCACGACCTTCGCGCCGTCGGCCCCACGGTCGACATCGCCGAAGCGCGCGGAAAGCCGTTGATTTTCGTCGTCAACGGCGCCACCCAGCGCGCGCGCATCACCTCTGAGGCCGCCGTCGCCCTGTCCCAGCACGGCACCGTGGCGCCTGTCACCATTCATCACCGCGTCGATTTCGCCGCCTCCATGATTGATGGCCGCACCGTGATGGAAATCGATCCTTTCTGTCAGTCTGCACAGGAAATTTCGGCTCTCTGGTCCTATCTGCATGAGCGCCTGCAACGCGCCGATGGCGGTTACCGCCAGGATGAGATGAGCGGGGGGGCTTCGCAAAACCGCGTCTTCGGACGCAGGGCGGCGCAATGAACGCATACGCGCCAAACAGCTCCTCCTCCAACGGCGGCAATTTCGCCTCCCTGACGTCGAGCCTTCTGGCCCGAAAGGGCGAGGCGCTGCCCGCGGTCGACGCCGTCGCCCATGAAGGCGTCGATGTCGAGATGCGTCCCTTAAGTCCGGCGAATAATCCGGGCGGCCCGGCCAGCGTCGGAGAGGATACGATCAGTTCGATGTATCCGGCGGCGGATCGTGAGCGCGAACGTGAAATCGCGCGGGCGACCGCAGCGGCTCATGACAATGTCCAGGTTCTGCATGCGGCCGGCCAGCGCCGCCGCGTTATCAGCGACGCGCCGAAAACCTGGACCATCCCGCCGCAACGCCGGCGTGCGCGCGGCGCAGAAGCGCCCACAGGCGTGCTCGCCCGCAAGGCGATTGTCACGTTGAAAATGCCTGCGCGCGATCTGGTGCGGTTGCGGCTCGCGGGACGCGATCTGGAAATGTCCTGCCAGGCGATCATTCTCGATGCGCTTGAGTGCTATCTCGACGCCAATGACGTTCCGTCTGCGGAAGACGATGAGGCGATCCTGCGCGAGGTTGAACGCCTCGTCAGCAAGGCGAAAGCCAAGCGCGCTGGATAAGAGCCGAAGCGCACGACGCTGCGTTGAGTTATCTCCCAACCGCTGATGGCGCGCAGCCATGGGCTTTGCGGAAGGCGCGGAAGAAGGCCGAGCGGTCTGAATAGCCGACTGCGTTTGCGATGTCGCTGATGCAAAGATTGGTGTCAGCGACAAGGCGCAAGGCCGCATCCATACGGACCATGCCCAGAAACTGCATCGGCGTCGCGCCGGTAATCGTCTTGAAGACGCGAATGAGATGATATTGCGAAAGCATGGCTTCGCGTGCGACGTCATTTAACGATAGATCCGCTTCGCCAAAGCGCTGCAACATGACATCCCTTGCGAGCGCGCAGCGGCGCGCGAGTTCGGTGCGGGTTGAGGCTTTGACGGCGCTGATGGTCTCGCGCGCAGCAGCGCCAGCGTCCTGGGCGTCGAGCAGGTCCGCGTAAAGAAGCGCGCATTTTTCCGCGTACCATTCGCGCCCGGCGCCGCCTTGTCTTGTGCGCGTGGCGATCTCGTCCATCAGCGACTGCGCATCCGTTCCCGGCAGAATGAGCCGGGTTTGAAGACGCCTGCCATTGCGGCTTTCGCCATGGATATCTTCATCGAGCGCGCGATGAGCGGCGCCGTCGGTGATCCAGTGTGGAAAGGAAATCATATTGGTGCGGAACGGCGCCTCGCCCAGCGCGGCATAGGCGTAACGCGCGCCGCGCGCCAGGGTGAGCGCACCCGCAGAGTGCAGCCGCAGCGGCCGGCGCGCGCCCTGCAACGCATATTCCTCAATGCCGCCGGACAGCCAGGTGATCGCCGCGCAAGACCAGTCCTCGTTGTAATCCTTGGCGATGTCGAAGCGTTCGCGATGCACCGCGCCGGAATAGAACATGCCTTCCGCGGGCGTGCGCGCATAAAGCGCGTCAAGCTCGGCGGCGTCCCGGGGCGGTGTCGTCAATAGTTGCATCAAGAGGTTGCCGTTCTTGCGTATTTGACGTTTCGCCGGAGTTTACGGCTTCGTCCGGCGGCGCGCCAGCCTATTGTTGGCGGCACACAGTATTGCAGCAGGAGCGCGAGATTCATGAAACAGGCTTATGCGATTGTTCTCATGTTGGTATTGGCTGTCGCCTGTAAACCTGCGCAGAGCCCGCAATCGGCGGATGAGGACAGTTGGGCGTCGGCGCTGGGTTCCGGCGTTGATGACGCCTATGAGGCGCCGGAATATCGCGCTTTTGATTTCTGGATCGGCGAATGGGAGGCGAACTGGCGAAGCCAGCCCGAAGGCGAGTTTTATCACGAGAAAGAAGGGAGCTGGACCCGCCAGCGGGTCTTTCCCGTGCTTGGCGGCAAGGCGCTGATCGAGCTTGCATGGGCGCGCGACAATCCGGAGGCGCCGAGCCAGCGCGGGTTTTCCATCCGCTATTACGATTCCGCGCGCGAACGCTGGGTGATGGCGCAGAACTGGCCGAATGGGCAAAATCAGGGCGGCGCCTTTACGGACCAGTTAATCGGGGAAGAGCATCTCGGCCGCTTGACCATGTATTCGCTCGCCGAACGTCCACAGCCTGACGGTTCGTTGAGCGTCGCCCATCGGCGCTACAATTTTACCGATATAAGGCCAGGCGTCAGTTTCCGATGGGACGGGTCGAATACGCGCGACGGGGGAGCGACCTGGTTGACGTGGAATGTGGTGGATTTTCTGCGGCTCCGCGATCTCAATACGTTCGGCGATGCGGGAACGGATTTCCCCGGCGTTCATAAAAAAACGCTGTGTACGGAAGAACCGCATGGCGCGATGGACGGCCTTGCCGGTGATTGGCGGGGCGTGCGCCGGGACGCGGACGGAGTTGAGACGCCCGTGCGCTTTTCCGCCGGGCTTGTTCTTGACGGTTGCGGCGTCCTTGCGGCGCTGGAAACGCAAAATCGCCGTGAAATTCTGGCGGTCGGATATTATGATCGGTTCGAAAAATGGGTGATCTTTCGCCTCGATGATCAACCGGGAACGACACATTCCTATTTCGTTTCTGATGTCGCCGGTGATGGCGCTGTGTTCGCGGAAGCCGACAAACTCGCCATCGTTGATGAGTTCGCTCCTTATCTGAGGGAGGAGTCGTTTGAGGCCGCATCGGCGCATAGGCGTTTGATGTTTGAAAGGATTGGTGAGCAGGAGTTGGTCCTACGCGAAGAAAACCGGTCCGGCGATGCGGAGTCATGGTCGCTTAAGGCTGAATATCATCTGACGCGGCGATAAGCGGCCCTCAGTCTCGTCGCAAATGTCCGTTTTCCAACTCCCGGCGCCGCAATTATCCGGACCCCAAACGACGAGCGCGCCCGACGGTTTATCGTCAGACGCGCTCTGTCCCACACAGTCTCTCCCAAACTCGCGGGACATGTGGCGGCCTTGGGACTACTAAGGCCGCCAAAATCTTTTTTATGCTGCTGGAAAAATCATAGGCCCCTTACGCTACGCTGGTGCTGCGCCCAATGTGTTTCAAAGGGCGCCCGCGGGGGCGGCGGCGCCCCCCGAAGAAAGCCGCCGCCCGACCGCGGGATATGCGCTCTCCACGAAACAACCCCAATCCGGGCCTGGAACCGCACATCTCCCCCTACTTAAGAAAAGCGTAAATGGTCCGGAAAACGGGTCACGGCTGGCCGAAAAAAAGTTTTTTCCGCTCCAAATGATCCTTTAGGGGGATCATTCCCGGACGATTTTGTGTTTAAGATCAAAAAGCTAGGGTTTTAAGGGGGCTCCCGCAGGGTGGTCAAAGAGACCGAAGAGTTTGTGTCCTTGCTGGCGGCGAGCCGAAATGGCGACGAGGCCGCTCGCGCGCGTCTTGATGAGGCCGTGTATGGAGAGCTATCCGCCATCGCCTCGCATTTGCTGCGGCGCGAAGGGCGGGCGATCTCCATGGCGACCAATGACCTTGTGAACGAGGCTGCGGTGCGGCTGCTGCAATCGGCCGAGGCGCCGCCGGCCGAGCGGGCGCATTTTTTCGCGCTGTCATCGCGGATCATGCGCAATGTGCTGATCGACGCCGCGCGCCGGCGCGCGGCGGAGAAACGCCGCAAGATCACTGTCACGCTCAACACCGATCATGGCGCACCGCAGGACAACCCGATGGAGCTTGTGGCGCTGGAGACGGCGCTGATGCGGCTGAAGGCTATTGATCCGGACCGGGCGGAAGTTGTGGTCCTGCGTTATTATGGCGGCATGACGACAGAGGATATTGCGCTGGCGCTCGGCAAATCGGAATCGACGGTCAAGCGCTCCTGGCGCGCGGCCTGCGCCTGGCTGAAGGAGGCGATGGAGAATGACGAGCTCTGACGACCGGCTCGAAGCGGCGGCGCTAAACCTTTTTGAAGACGCGCTCGACCAGCCTTCCGATGTGCGTGAGCAATGGATCATGGACCAGACGGCGGCCGATCCCGCCTTGCGCAAGCGCGTCATGTCGCTGTTATGGGCGGACGACGCTGATGGTTCGCTCGTCACTGGCGGCGCGCTCGACTGGTTCGCCGAGGCGGAGGACGCGCCGCCCGAGAGGGTGGGGCAATATCGCATCATTCGCCTGCTCGGGCGCGGCGGCATGGGCGCGGTCTGGCTTGGCGAGCGCGATGCGGGCGATTTCGATCATCGCGTCGCTATCAAGGTCGTGCGCGGGATTGCGCGCTCGGAAAAACTCGCCGAGCGCCTACGGTATGAGCGCCAGACATTGGCCGCGCTTCAGCATCCCAATATCGCCCAGCTTTTTGACGGTGGCGAAACCGAGCGTGGCGAGCCCTACTTCATCATGGAATATGTGGACGGCGCGCCGCTCGGCGATGCTGTAGAGACCATGCAGACTAAGGCTGAACGGCTGCGGATATTCCGCGATATCTGCGCAGCGGTGGAGTACGCCCACCAACAGCTGATTGTTCATCGCGACCTGTCGCCGCAAAATATTCTGTTGACTGACGATGCGCGGGTGAAGCTGATCGATTTCGGGATCTCGCGTTCCTTTGGGGAGAGCGCGGTCGGTCCGCAAATGACCATGACAAAGGGCTTCGCTGCCCCGGAGCGGCTGCGGGGCGAACCGGCGACAACCCTCAGCGATATTTACTCCCTTGGGCTGATCTTCAAAAACATGCTGGAAGCCGCGCCGCCGATTAATGATGATGATCTTGCCGCGATTGCCGCCAAAGCCTCGGCGGAGGCGAGCGAAGACCGCTATCAGTCGGCGTCTGCGCTGATCGCCGATCTCGACCGCTACGCCGCCGGGCGCGCCGTTGAGGCGCGCGGGACGCGCGGTCTTTATGTGGCCGGAAAATTCATCCGTAGGCGTCGCTTCGCGGTTGGCGCATCGGCGCTTGCGCTTATCGGCGTTATCGCGGGCCTTTTTGTCACTTCGGCGCTTTACGCCCGCGCTGAAACTGAACGCCGCGAAGCCGATGCGCGTTTTCAGGAAGTGCGCGAGCTGGCGAATTTCATGTTGTTCGATCTCTACGATCAGCTGGAGGCGATTCCCGGCACGACCAGGGCGCTCTCTGACATCGCCGATAAATCGCGGCTTTATCTTGACGCCTTGCAGGACAACAAGCGCGCATCGAAGGAATTGCGGCTGGAAACGGCGCTTGGCTACAAGCGTCTTGGCGACGTCACCGGCAATCCGATCGGCGCCAATCTCGGACGGCGCGAGGAAGCGGGCGAGCATCTGGCGACAGCGATTGCGTCGCTTGAAGCCATGCACCAAGCCGCGCCGGAAGATGCTGACATCGCCCGCGCGCTGGCGGAAAGCTCTTTTTCCATGGCGGTCTATCAGTTCATCGCCATCGACGACAATGAGGCGGCGCGCGACTATGCGGCCCGCGCGGAGGCGCTTTATGCGGGCGTCATCGCGTCAGGCAAGGGAACCCCGCAGGATGAACGCGCGCGCATAGAAGCGCTGTCGCAGTCGGGCAAGCCGCTCGTCTGGATGGGCGAGGGCGCTGACGGGATTGAGATCATCGCCCGCGCGCAGGAGGCCGCCGAAAAATTTTATGAGACGTATCCGGACGATGCGTCGGCCAAATCCCTTGCAGCCTCGACGAATGTCGCGCTCGCGGAAACCATGATGCGTCATTACGATATGGAGGAAGGCGGCGACTATGCCGGCGCCTTCAAATATATGGACCGTGCGATTGCGCTTTACCGTGAGCTTGACGCCGCCGACCCCGATGACATGACGGCGCGCCGCAATCTCATCGGCGCCTATTTCAAACGGTCGCTCATCGATTACAGCATTGACGATGATGCGGCGGCGCTTACTGATCTCGAACAGGCTGAAGCGCTTGCCGATAAATTTCTGGCGCAGGACCCTGACGATCTCGGCATCATGCGTATGCGCACATCGGTCATCGAGCAAAAGGCGACGACGCTCGCCTATCTCGGCCGTTACGATGAGGCGATTGAAATCGGCGAAGGCAATCTCGCCGTGGAAAAACGCCTCCTGGCGGGCGAGCCCGATAACCCGGCGCGCATCCGTGAGGTGACGACGGCGACCTTCCTGCTCGGTGAAATTTATGAGATCGCGGAGAATGTGGAGCGGGCCTGTGCGCTCTATCGCGACGCCCGTGCGGGGTATTTGCGCCTCGACGCCGAGTTCACCCTGTCCGACTATGACCGTGAGACCGGGTTGAAGCTGCTTGAAGAGCAAATGACCGAGTGCGGGTAGGGTCTGGCTTCGGTCCCGGCGTGCTTGAATCGCCGGTTTTCCCCAGTCAAGCCGTTGATTTCTCCGCCAAATCTGCGACATTTTCGGCTTCGCCGCCCGGGGCTGTTGGATTCCTTTGTCGCGGGCTTTCCTTTGTATCAAGCGCTGGTTTATGCATGCGCAGGGTTTTGAAGAGGTTCCTCAAAGAGGGCTGATGGGGCGATTTATCATCCTCGTTCTGGCGCTGGCCGGTCTCTGGCTTTTGCTATCGGGCTATTTCGACGTGCCGTTGCTGCTCTTTTTCGGGGTGGTGTCAGTACTGTTCTCGGCGTGGCTGGCGAAGCGGGCCGGCGTTCTCGACGACGACAGCGTGCCCATGGGGTTGATGCCGCGAATCCTTGGCTACTGGATCTGGCTCGGCGGCGAGATCGGAAAGGCGAATCTCATCGTCATGCGTCAGGCGCTCAGCGTTGAGCCGAAACTCTCGCCGAAATTTTTCACGGTGCCTAATCCGCCGAAAAGCAGCGTCGGCAAGGCGACCTTCGCCAATTCCATCACCCTGACGCCGGGCACTGTCTCGATCGACCTGCGCGAGAACGAAATTCTCGTTCACGGACTGACCGAAGAACTTTGCGACGTTCCCGCTATCACCGATATGGGTGAGCGCGTGGCGAAAGCGGAAAGGCGTGCGCAATGATGTTCGCCGCCGTCACCGCCGCTATTTTCGTCGCCATGGGGCTGACCCTGGTGCGCGCCTTCGCCGGGCCGTCGCTTTATGACCGCATCCTCGCGGGCAACTCTTTCGGCACCAAGACGGTGCTTTTGATCGGCCTGATGGGCTTTATTACAGGGCGCCCGCATTTCCTTGATATTGCGCTTCTCTATGCGCTGATCAACTTCGCCTCGACCATCGCGATCCTGAGATTCTTCTCCTATCGCCGGTCGCAGGAGGAGGCGGCATGAGCGGGATGATTGCGCAGGTCTGGTCCGATCTTGAACTCGCCCGCGTTATTTTGAGCTGGGGCTGTTTCATCTTTGGCGGGCTCGCCGTCATCGCCGGATCGCTGGGCCTTGTCCGCTTTCCCGATTTTTACACGCGCCTTCATGCGGCGGGCGTCACCGATACGGGCGGCGCAGAGATGATCCTCATCGGCATGCTGTTGCAGTCGCCGAGCTGGATCGTCGCGGTGAAGCTTTTCTTTGTGGGCGCGTTTTTGTTTTTCACCTCGCCTGTCGCGACTCACGCCATCGCCCATTCCGCCTGGATGGTGGGCCTGAAACCGCTTGAGGGCCCGGAGTTGAAATACCGGGAGAGTGCGGAATGAGTGATTTCAGCCCGTTGATGTCGCCGGTTGTGCTGATCGATCTGGCGCTCCTCACCATGCTTATTCTCGTGGCGGTTTCGATGTTGAAATCGCGTCACCTGTTCGCGGTGGTAATGCTGTCGGGGATTTACTCGCTGCTGTCCGCCGCGTTTTTCGTTTCGCTCGACGCGGTCGATGTCGCCTTTACCGAGGCGGCGGTGGGGGCCGGGATTTCCACCGTGCTGATGCTCGCCGGGATGCTGCTCACCGTGCGGCGCGAGAAACCGAAAACGCCGGGCCGCGCGCCAGTGGCGCTTGCGGTTGTTCTCGCCATGGGCGCGGCGCTTTTTTACGCCACCATCGACATGCCGGCCTTCGGCGACGCGCAGGCGCCGGCGAACTCCTATGTGGGGCAGGAATATGTGGAGCGCACCGCGTCGGAAATTCCCATGCCGAATATCGTGACGGCGGTGCTGGCGAGCTATCGCGGCTTCGACACCATGGGCGAGACCATGGTGATTTTCACCGCCGGCGTGGCGGTGATGTTGCTCCTCGGGCTCGGCTCCGTGCGCGGCGGCCGTGAAGTGAGCGACGCAAAAACGAAAAAGAGGGATGACTGATGGATCATCTCATTCTCAAGGTGACGTCGAAACTGTTGTTCGCGCCGATCATTCTCTACGCGCTTTATGTTCAGTTCCACGGCGATTACGGGCCGGGCGGCGGTTTTCAGGCGGGCGTCATTTTCGCGGTGGCCTTTATCCTTCACGCCTTCTGTTTCGGGCTGGATGAGACGAAAAAGGCTTTGCCGCAAAAGGCGCTGACCGTGGCCATGGTGATCGGTTTCCTGCTGTATTCAGGCACTGGCCTCGTCACGATGCTGCTCGGCGCCAATCTTCTCAGCTATGACGCGCTGGTCCCGAACTCCACCCACCATGCAGGCCAGCATTACGGCATTCTTGTTGTCGAGCTGGGCGTCGGCGTGGCGGTCGCATCGACAATGCTGACGATTTTCTATCACTTCACGGGCCGCGAGCCGGACATCGATCAGGAAGACTGGTAGGCGCGAAGGCGATTTATGGACTGGTTCGACTTCATATTGGCGCGCTACAATTACTGGATCTTCATCCTGTTGATGATGATCGGTTTGTACATCGTCTTTGCACGCGGCAATCTCGTGAAAAAGATTGTCGGCCTCAACATCTTTCAGACATCCGTCTTCATCTATTACATCTCCATCGGCAAAATTTTCGGCGGCACCGCGCCGATCTATATGGGCGGCGAACTGGACGCGGCGGCCCATCATGAGCCGGAAGCAGGCCACGGCGCCGAAGCTGCCGCACATGGCGGGGAAGCAGCGCACGCAACCGCCGAAGGAGCGCCGTCGAAAATCGACAACGCAGCTCTCGATCATGGCGACGATCTTAAAGAAACGCTGCACTCGAAAATCGATAACTCGGCGCTCGATCACGGCAATGATCTGAAAGAAGCGCTGAAACACGCCCCGGCACCGGAGGAGGGCGCTTCGCTGCACGATCTGCCCGACGCAGGCGAAAAGATTGCGAACACGCTTTCCCACACGGACAAGACGCCGCCGGCGCCGGCTCCCGGCATTGAGTTTTCGCCGGATGGATTGCACGGCGCCGCCGGGGACGCCGCGCATTCCGCCGCTGCAGCCGCGCATGGCGCCGTGGAGGCGATTGTCTACACCAACCCGCTGCCCCATGTGTTGATCCTCACCGCCATCGTCGTCGGCGTCGCCACGACAGCCGTCGGGCTTGCCCTCGCGGTGCGCATTCGCGAGGCCTATGGCACGATCGAAGAAGACGAACTTGAAGCCGCTGACGATATCGCCGAGTTCGGCCATCAGGCCGGCGTCCGCGCGCAACAGGCGGCGGAGGGCGCAGCTTGATGAGCATCGTCTCTCAACTCCCCGTTCTGCCGATCATTGTGCCCATCATGGCGGCGCCGGTGACGCTGCTCCTGCCAAAGGGCCGGGCGCCGCATTTATGGGCGTGTCTCTTTACATGGCTGACCTTCGCCGCCTGCATCGCGCTGTTCCGCGAAGTCGATCTGTCGGGGCCGATTTCCTATCATCTCGGTGACTGGGCGCCGCCTATCGGCATTGAATATCGCATCGACCTGGCGAATGCGCTGGTTCTGTTGCTGGTCTCGGGGATCGCCGCGCTGGTGATGCCGTTCGCCTATCGCTCGGTGCAGCTTGAGGTGGATGAGCGCCAGACGCCGCTGTTTTACGGCGCCATGCTGATCTGCATGACCGGGCTTCTTGGCGTCACCATCACCGGCGACGCTTTCAACGTCTTTGTCTTTCTCGAAATTTCATCGCTCTCGACTTACGCGCTGATCGCCATGGGCGCGCGGCGCGACCGGCGCGCGCTCACCGCCGCGTTTAACTATCTTGTGATGGGCACGATTGGCGCGACCTTCTTTGTCATCGGTCTCGGGCTTTTGTATCAGGCGACCGGCACGCTCAACATGGCTGACCTGTCGAAACAGTTGATCGGCCAGGACAATCGCATGGTGCAGGCGGGTTTCGCCTTCATCCTTGTGGGTATGGGGCTGAAGCTTGCGATGTTCCCGATGCATCTGTGGCTCCCGAACGCATACACCTACGCCCCTTCGGCGGTGACGGCGTTTATCGCGGCGACGGCCACGAAAGTGGCGGTCTATGTCATCATCCGCTTTTTCTTCTCCGTCTTTAATTTCGACTTCGCCTTTATCGGCGCGGCCTTCACCTATGTGCTGCTGCCGCTCGGCCTGATCGGCATGTTCGCCGCCTCTCTGGTGGCGCTGTTCCAGGAAGACGTGAAGCGGATGCTGGCTTATTCGTCGGTGGCGCAGATCGGCTACATGCTGCTGGGGCTTTCCTTCGCAACGGTTGAGGGCCTGACCGCGAGTCTCGTTCACATCTTCAATCATGCGCTGATGAAAGGCGCCTTGTTCATGGCGGTCGCCTGCGTCGTGTTGCGCGCCGGCTCCCATTCGATCCACGCCTTCGCCGGATTGTCCAAGCGCATGCCGGTGACGACATGGGCCTTCATCATTTCCGGCCTATCGCTGATCGGCGTGCCGCTGACCGTTGGCTTCATTTCCAAATGGTATCTCCTGAACGCCGCCTTCTCCGCCGGTCACTGGTATGCAGGCTTTTTGATCGTGGCGTCCTCGCTGATCGCACTTGCCTATGTGGGCCGCGTCGCCGAAGTGATGCTGCTGCGCGAACCGGCCGAGGAAGGCAAATACGCCATGGCGAAAGAAGAGGCGCCGCTCTCCATGCTCATCCCCATGTGGATTTTGGTGCTGGCGAATATTTATTTCGGCGTTCGCACGGACCTGACCGGCGACATCGCCACTCGCGCCGCTGAAGCCTTGATGATGGCGGCGGGAGGCGCGCCCTGATGCCTTCTGAATTGATTTCCGCTTCGCTCGCCATTCCGCTCTCGCTCGCGCTGCCGCTGATCGGCTGTCTCGCGATCTGGCTTCTCGACAAGCATCCGAATCTGCGCGAGGCGGCGACGCTTATCACCGGCGCGATCCTGTTGGTGCTGGCGTTGATTATTTTCGGCGCCGTCGGCGGTGGCGAACAGCCCGAACATGTCCTGTTCGAGGTGATCGACGGCCTGCCCATTGCGTTCAAGGCTGAACCCCTCGGCGCCATGTTCGGCCTCATCGCCAGCGGCTTGTGGATCGTCAATTCGATCTACTCCATCGGCTATATGCGCGGCCATGGCGAGGAACACCAAACGCGGTTCTTCATGTCTTTTGCGGTGGCGATCTCCGCGGCTATGGGCGTCGCCTATGCGGCGAATTTGTTCACGCTGTTCATTTTCTATGAAGTGCTGACGCTGTCGACCTTTCCGCTGGTCACCCATTATGGCGACGAAAAAGCGCGCAAGGGCGGGCGGATTTATCTCGGCGTCCTGATGGCGACGTCGATTGGCTTGCTGTTGCCCGCAATTGTCTGGACCTACGCCATCACCGGCACGACCGATTTCACTGAAGGTGGGATCATGGCGGCCCATGCCGAAGCCGTCGGGCCCATCGCCGGCGTGTTGCTCGGGCTTTACGCTTTCGGCATCGGCAAGGCGGCGCTGATGCCCGCCCATCCATGGCTCCCTAACGCGATGGTTGCGCCGACGCCGGTGTCGGCTTTCCTGCATGCGGTTGCGGTGGTGAAGGCGGGCGTCTTCTCGATCCTCAAAGTCGCCGTTTATGTCTTCGGCATTGATTTCCTGCGCGACACCGGCGCGAGCGTTCCCTTCATGTGGATCGCGGCGGGCTCGATCCTCCTTGCCTCGGCGATCGCCATGCACAAGGACAACTTAAAAGCGCGGCTCGCCTATTCGACCGTGTCGCAGCTATCTTACGTGACGCTTGGCGCAATGCTTGCGACTTCCATGGGCGTCATGGGCGGGGCGATGCAGATTGCGGCGCATGCGCTTGGCAAAATGACGCTCTTCATGTGCGCGGGCGCGATCTATGTGGCCCATCACAAGTCGCTGGTCTCTGAAATGCGCGGGCTCGGGCGGGTGATGCCGTTCACCTTCGGCGCATTCTTCCTTGGCGCCATGTCGATCATCGGCCTGCCGCCCATGGCCGGCTCGTGGCCGAAATTTTTCCTGATGCTCGGCGCCGCAGATGCAGGTCAGCTCGCGGTCATCGCGGTGTTGATGGTCTCGTCGATCCTCAATGTGATTTATCTGCTCTCTATCCCGGTGCAGGCGTTCTACATGAACCCGGCTGAGGACGGCGCCAAACCGCAAGGCGCGAATGGCGCGCTGATCCAGTGGGGCGCGCTCAAAGAAGCGCCGATCCTGTGTATCGCGCCGCCGCTCTTTACCGCGACGGGCGCTTTCCTGCTCTTCTTCTTTGCGGACCCGCTCTACAATTACCTTTCGCCGCTGATCGGGGGGCAGTGATGACGGCGCCAAAAGGTTGGGAACTGAAGAGTATGTTTGGCGGGTTCATCATCCAGATGGTGACTCTTGCCGTGGCGATTCTCGTTGGCGTTATGGCGCTCGGTTTTGATGACAAAATGAGAGCGCTCATGATTGGCGGCGCCATCTTTATCGGGTTCGCGGTATTTTATGGCGCGGCGATTTGCTTGTTTTATTTTGCCTTCTTGAGATCAAAAGGAGCTTCGGATGTCTGATCATCATCACGACTCCCAACCCGGATGGGCCGACAAGAAAGCGTTCCGCAACGCATTTCTTGGCTTCCTGATTGTCGCCTCCATCGCCGCCGCTGTCGCAGGGTTCGTGCCCGCCTGGCAAAAGGATCACCCGCATTTCGAAGTTGAGGGCTGGGGCGTTTTCTTCGCCGTCTGGGGCTTCGCCGCTTTCATGTTCATCGTCCTTGCGGGACAACATCTGCGCAAGCTCGTCGGCCGCAAGGAAAACTATTATGAGGAGCGCGAATAGATGACAGCGCTCTTTCAGGCTTTGCTGGCGAACCCCGCGGTCATTCTGACCGTCGGCGCGTTTGTGTTGCTGGCGCTGCCGCGTCATCTCGCGGGCGTGTGGATGCTGCTCGTTACGGCGTTCTCTGCGGTCAAGCTTTCCATGCTCGGCCTTGGCGAATATGGCGCGCTTTCCGTCTTTGGCGAGACGTTGACGACCGTGCGCGTCGACCCGTTGTCACGGATTTTCGCGGTGGTGTTTCACATCGCCATAGCGCTCAACATCATTTACGCATGGGGCCAGCGCGACCGCGCGCAAAATTACGCAACGCTTGCCTATCCGGCGGCGGCGCTGGGCGGCGTGCTCGCCGGCGATCTCATCACGCTTTTCTTCTGGTGGGAGATGGCGGCGATCACTTCCGTCTTCCTCGTCTGGGCGCCGGGCACGCGGGTCACCTATCTCGCCGGCATGCGCTATCTGGCGATCCAGATCCTCTCCGGGGTTCTTCTGCTGGGCGGCATCGTCCTGACCTATCGCGAGACGGGCTCGCTCGACTTCGACTTTATCGGGCTGCGCGATGAAAACGGTCTGGTGAAATTCTCCGCACTCGTCATGTTCCTCGCCTTCGGGATCAAGTCGGCCTTTCCGCTGCTGCACAACTGGGTGCAGGACGCCTATCCGAAATCAACCATCACCGGCGCGATCATCCTGTCGATCTTCACCACAAAGCTTGCGGTCTATTCGCTGGCGCGGGCGTTCCCGGGCACGATTGAGCTTGTCTATATCGGCGCGGTGATGACGATCTTCCCGATCTTCTTCGCCCTCATTGAAAACGACCTCCGCAAAGTTCTGACCTATTCCATCAACAACCAGGTGGGCTTCATGGTGGTCGCCATCGGCTTTGGCGCGATCAACGGCGCCGCCGGCTACGCCTTCGGCAATATCATTTTCGAGGGATTGTTGTTCATGGCGCTGGGCGCCGCCATGTACCGGACCGGCACGTCGAAAGCGACGGAGCTTGGCGGGCTTTACAAGACCATGCCCGTCACCATGGGGCTCTGCATTGTCGGCGCCTTGTCGATTTCCGCTTTCCCCGGCACGCTCGGTTTCGTCACCAAGGGCCTCATCATCGATGCGGCGGGCGAGGGGCACATGTTCTGGATCTGGCTGACGCTCCTGTTCGCCTCCGCCGGCGTTCTCGAACATGCAGGCATCAAGATCCCTTATTTCACTTTCTTCGCCCATGATTCAGGCAAGCGGCCCAAGGATGCGCCGCTCGGCATGATGATCGCCATGGGAGCGGCGGCGGCCCTGTGCATCGGTCTTGGCGTCTATCCGGAGCCGCTCTATGCGTTGATGCCCGATCAGGCGGCGATCGCGGATTATCATCCCTACACCGCCTATCATCTTGTGGAGCAGCTGCAACTTCTCCTGTGGGCGGTGCTCGCCTTTGCTGTCCTCATTCTCCTGAAATGGTACCCGGCGGAAGTGCCGTCGACCAATCTTGATACGGATTGGTTATGGCGCGTGCCGGGACGGCAATTGCTCGGCTGGGCGACTGGTGCGTCGCGCGCAACATGGATCGCCCTATGGGGGATTTTCTCGGGCCGCATACAAGCGTTGATGGCGCGGATTTACGCCGTGCACGGACCGGAAGGACAGATGGCGCGGTCATGGCCAATCGGTTTCATGGCGCTGTGGACCGCGGTTTTACTGGCGCTCGTCCTGGTCCTGTCGTTCCTCGCCTAAAGAGTTTCGCGGCCGCAAAAAGCTTTCCGGTTGAACGCGCGCGTCCTAATGCGCGCGGCGCGCATCCCCACTGTTTCTGCGTGTCTTATTCTTTCCCGAAATGGGCCCGTTTCTTGCGCAGGGACCAGTTATGGGAGGATGTATGCCGAAAAGATCGGATCGTTTTTCTCAGCGTGCTGCCCGGCTTGTTGCGCGCATGGCGAAGGAGGTCGTGTGCGAGGCCTATGGTTTGCCCCATGCGGCGCTGATGAGTGCGGAAAGGCGCGGCGCCGCGCTCGCCCGCGCGCGGCAGACGGCGATGTATCTCGCGCATGTCGTCGGGCAGTTGTCGCTGGGCGAGGTCGCCACCGAATTCAATCGCGACCGCTCCACGATTTCGCACGCCTGCATCAATATCGAGGACAGCCGCGACAGTCCGATCCACGAAGTCCAGCTTGTCTATATGGAGCGGTTGTTGCGTGATCGCATTCGCAAGGCCGAGTCAGACGGATTGTTCCGGCGCGGCGCGCTTGAACAAAAACGGATCGGCTATTCCGCCTAGACCGGTTTGTCCTGCTCAGCGATGGCGCGAATGCGCTTGATCATGGAGTGGAGACCGTTGGAGCGCTGCGGCGTCAGGTGATCTTTAAGATCAAACGGCGCCAGCGCGGCTTCGGGGTCGGTGGCGAGAATTTCCTGCGCGGATTTTCCCGAGTAAAGCGCGATCAACAGCGCCACGAGTCCCTTGACGATATGCGCGTCGCTGTCGCCTTTCAGGACAATCGCGTCGCCGTCGCGTTGCGCATCAAGCCAGACCTGGCTGGCGCATCCGCGCACCTTGTGGGCTTCGTCGCGCACCGCCTCCGGATAGGGCTCCAGATTGCGGCCGAGATCGATCAGATATTTGTAGCGATCGTCCCACTCATCGAGAAAGGCGAAATCGCCTGATATGTCGTCAAAACTGGCCATGGGCGGGAGATAGGGCCTGATGTCGGGCGCCGCAACCGAAGATTGCCACCCCGGACGGGCGCCGTTACGGTTTCAACGTGAAAATCCCCGCTATTTATGCGGGTCAATGAAGGGGGAAGCCTGATGAAAACGACGATTGTTCTGAGTGTTTTAAGCGCTGCGATGCTGCTGACCGCCTGTGGCGGCGGGAGCGAGGAAGCTCGTGAGAAAAAAATGGAGGCGGAAGCCGCCAAGCATGGCGTAGACGCCGATGTGGAGCTTGACGACAACGGCGATGTTGCGAGCGTGCGCATTAACAACGGTCTTGGCGCGACGGTCGGCAGCAATCTCGATCTGCCGGATGGTTTCCCCTCGGATGTGCCGATGGATGGCGGCTGGTCCATCATTTCGACGAGCGCCGTGCCGGGTCAGCAAGATGGATTTATGGTTCAGGCGATGAGCGATGAAAGCGTCGCGGATCTCGCGGAGCAAGCCCAGCGTGACATGACCGCCGCCGGATGGAGCGAAATCGCCGCGGATAATCCGACGCCGCAGATGAGCCGCCTCGGCTTTGAAAAAGACGGGCGTATGACGAATTACATCCTGATGGACGCCGGTGAGAAAACCTCCATACAGGTCGTCACCATGAAAAAGCCGGGCTGACCGGCGGCAACATGAACGCCGCGGCGCTCACCGAAAAGCTGTTCGATGCGTTCGCGCGCCGCGACGCAGCGACAGCCTCCGCGATGATTGCGGAGGATGCGGTGTGGCGATTTCCGGGCAAGCGTGGCGCGCTGGCGGGCGATCATCGGGGACGTGAAGCGATCTTTGCGTTCCTGTTTAAAGTGATGGAGATGACCGGCGGGACGTTTCACTCAGAGCGCGTCGCGCTCGTCGGGGATGAGACCTGCGCCTTTCTTCACTTCATCGGCCGCGCGCAGCGGGGCGCCAAACAGCTCGAAAATCCGACCTGCCTGATGCTCGTTTTTGGTGGCGGCAAGCTGACCGAGGCGCGCGAATGGGTCTGGGACCTCGATCATGTCGAAGACTTCTGGAGCCAGAGCGGCGAGGGTTAAACCACGTCTTCCCAGCGCGGGGACAGGCGCGCGGCGGCGTTGATGATGCCCGCCATGGAATAGGTCTGCGGGAAATTGCCCCAAAGCTCGCCTTTGGCGACGTCTATGTCTTCGGAAAGAATGCCGAGATGATTGCGATGGGCGAGCACATCTTCGAACATGGCGCGCGCTTCATCCTTGCGGCCAATGCGGGCGAGGGCGTCAATATGCCAGAAGGTGCAGGCCGTGAACGCGGTTTGCGGCTTGCCGAAATCGTCTTCGGCGCGATAGCGATAGACGTGATAGCCCTCGCGCAGCTCATCGTCGATGCGCTCAACAGTAGCCACATAGCGCGGGTCCGCCGGGTCGATGAAGCCGATCTCCGCCATCAAAAGCACCGAGGCGTCGAGATCTTCGCCGCCAAAGGCGCCGGTGAAGGCGCCGCGTTCTTCGTTCCAAGCTTCTTTTAGAATGACGGCGTGCATGGCGTCGGCGCGTCCGCGCCAATAGGCGGCGCGGTCATCACGGCCGAGGTGATCAGCGATTTTTGAAAGCCGGTCGCAGGCCGCCCAGCACATGATCGCCGAAGATGTGTGCACATCGGCGCGGCCGCGATACTCCCAGATGCCGGCGTCGGGCGTGTTGTAGACCGAATAGGCGCGCTCGCCCACCAGCTCGAACTGTTCGAATTCCAATTCGCCCGCTTGCGCGAACAGCCGTTCGTCGAAAAACGCCTGGCTCGCGCCGAGCACAACATGACCATAAACATCATGCTGGATGTGCTCGGCCGCTTGATTGCCAAAGCGCACAGGGCCCATCGTGCGATAGCCTTTGAGGTCCGCCGCGATCTCTTCTTTCAGATCTTCCTCAAGTGAGATGCCGTAGACCGGTTGAATATGGCCGCCCTTGGTATGCGCCACGGCATTGCGCAAATAAGCGAGGTAATGTTCGAGCGTGCCCACAGCCGACAGGCGATTGAGCGCATTCACCGTGAAATAGGCGTCGCGCAGCCAGCAAAAGCGGTAATCCCAATTACGCTCCGAGCCGCCATGTTCGGGGATCGACGTGGTCAGCGCTGCAACGATGCCGCCGGTTTCTTCATAGACGCACAGCTTCAGCGTAATCGCGGCGCGGATGACCGCTTCCTGCCAGACCGGGGGGGCGGCAAGCCGTCGCGACCATGCGCGCCAGCCTTCGGCGGTGCGCTTTTCCCATTCGGCGGCGATCACCGCGGGATTATCGGACAGGGATTCGTCCGGGCCAAGAATAAAATTGATTTCGCGGTCGAGCACGAATTCGCGTTCGGCGATAATATAGGAGACGGGCGCGTCGGTAGTGACGCGAAAACCCGCATGATCGTTCTTGTAGCGGATATGGGAGACGCCGCGCACCGGTGAAATATCCATGGCGCCGCGATTGGATTGCGCATGCAGGGAGATGGAGATTTTCGGCATGCCGGCGATCGGGCGGATGCGCCGGACGATGGAGGCGGGTCGGAAGGTGCGGCCCTTGTCGAAAAAGCGCGGCGCGAAATCGGTGATGGCGATCGCCGAGCCGTCATCGGCTTCGAGAATGGTTTCGATCACGGCGGTGTTTTTGATATAGCGCTGGCGCGTCTTGCTCTGGCCCGCGAGCTTGACCTCGAAGGCGCCGCCGCCGCCCACCAGTGTGTTGAATACCGGCTCGCCGTCAAAGCGCGGCAGGCACATCCAGACGACGCTGGCGTCGCTGTCGATCAGCGCCGCGATGGTGCCGTTGCCGATAATGCCGAGATCGAGATTCGGTTTTCCGGTTTTCGTCTGTTCCGTCATTGCGCCGCCGCCTCCAGCCATCGCCACACATCCGCCGGGCTCGCCAGCCCATAGGCGGCGTGGGTGTCGCCCGTGCCGATTTTGACGCCATAGCCGCCCGCCGCTTTGGCTTCCGCCATGGCGTCTTCATCGGTTGCATCATCGCCCACCATCACCGGCGACAGACCGGCGAAGGGTTGTCTTTCAAGAAAGCGCATCAAGGTCAGTCCCTTGTTGGCGTGAACGGGTTTTGCTTCAAGCACCATCTTGCCCGGTTGCAGGATATAGCCGTCAATCCCGGCGATGATTTTTTCCATGGCGTTTTGCAACACGGCGCCGGCGTCGGGCGCGGCGCGGTAATGCAGCGCTAGGACTTCGCCTTTCGGCTCCAGACGCGCGCCCTCAACGCCTGCGGCGAGGAGGGAGAGCGCGTCCACAAGCGCAGGGGGCGCCGCATTGGGTTCGTCTTCGGGTGCGTCGCCGGGGGCGCAGACTTCAAGCCCGTGACCGCCGGCGCGCCAGAGATTGTCCGGAATGCGTTTGGAAAGATCGCGAATATCGCGTCCGCTCAACACCGCCAGGGCGCCGCCAAGCTTCGCCGCCAGCGCGCGCAAGGTTTCGCCGCCGCCTTCAGGCAGAATAACGGCGTCGGGATTCGACTGAAGCGGCGCCAGCGTGCCGTCAAAATCGAGAAACAGCGCGGCGCCGGGAAGCGGCAGGGGCGGCGGAGGCAAATTCATACGCGGTAAAAGACCATTAAAATGTAAGGAAAAGACCAACAGCCGTTCAATTCAGCCCACCGGGTGAAAGATCGCTCAGGAACTTTTCGCGCCACCAGCCGATATCCTGCTCCACCGTGGTGTCACGCAGGCGCCGCCAGCGGCTTTTGCGCTCTTCCAGCGGCATGGTGAGCGCCGTGTGGATCGCCTCGGCGACATTGTCCGTATCATGAGGATTGACGATCAGCGCGGACTGAAGCTGTTCCGCCGCGCCGGCGAATTCCGACAGGATCAGCACCCCGGGGTCATCCTCATCCTGCGCCATGACAAACTCCTTGCAGACAAGGTTCATGCCGTCGCGCAAGGGCGTCACAAGGCCGACGCGGGCGATGCGGAAGAGACCGGCCAGTTCCTCGCGGCTGTAGGAGCGGGCGAGATAACGCAAGGGAATCCAGTCGAGATCGCCATAGTCGCCATTGATGCGCCCCGCGAGGCCGTCAAGCTCCACGCGCAATTCCTGATACTCTTCCACTTTTGAGCGCGACGGCGGGGTGATCTGCGTCACCGACACGCGCCCGCGCATATCGGGGAAATTATCGAACAGGCGCCCCACCGCTTCGAAACGTTCGGGCAGGCCTTTTGAATAATCCATGCGATCAACGCCGATCACCAGCTCGCGTTCGCCGCCGAGGAAACGGCCAATGCGCTCCGCGGCCTCATCGGCTTTCGCGCTGCGGCTGGCTTCGCGAAAGCCTTCAGCGTCGATGCCGATGGGATAGGCTTTGACGGTGATGGTCTGATCGAAGGCTTTGACGCGGCCCTCGCCAAGATCTTCGCCGCCGCAATCGTCAATCAGATATTGCACGAAATTATAACGGTCGCGTTCAGCCTGAAAACCGATCACGTCATAGGCGCAGAGCGCGCGCGCGATCCAGTGATGTTCAGGCAGCGCGCGAAACACTTCCGGCGCCGGAAATGGGATGTGCAGGAAAAATCCGGTCGGGCCTTCCCAGCCCGTATGGCGCAGCGCGTCGGCCATCAGCATGAAATGATAATCATGGACCCAGACGACATCGTCGGGATGCAAACGCGGCGCGATCTGGCGCGCAATGCGCTGATTGACGGCGGCGTATATGGTGAAGGCGTCGCGATCGAAGGAGGCGAGGTCGATGCGGTAATGAAACACCGGCCAGATCACGCGGTTGGCGTAATTGAGATAATAGCCGTCATGCTCTTCGCGCGTCAGATCGGTGAGGAGAAATTCCACGCCTTCGTCGTGATGGGCGTGAAGCACCCGGTGTTCGCTCTCGGCGATCTCGCCGCTCCAGCCGAACCAGACCCCGCCAGTGGCTTTCAGTGATTCCCAGACAGCGACGGCAAGCCCGCCGGCCCGCGCTTTTGGATCAACGGCGGTCCGGTTCGAGATGGCGATGAGGCGGCCCATTGTTCTTTCCAAGCTGGTGTCTGGCGCGTGAAAAACGCCTCACTGAGGCGAAAGTTCGCCTGTGTGCGCTGCACAATAGCCTATTCGGCCGGAGAGATCAAAAATGGTGAAAATCCAACGGGAAGACGCCTCACAAGGCGGCGTCAGCGTTTTTCCAAGTCGCTATGATTTAGGTTATGGAAAGTGCGGATTGCCGTCAGCTTATTTGCTAATCTTATGCATGAAAGGAATGCCCCCTCATGTCTATTTTAGAGATGTTGTTTCGATCCAGATTGCCTTTAGTGATCGTTATTATCGAGGCGGCGGCGATATTCGTGATGATTTGTATGCTGCCCTATATGTTGAGTAAAATGCATTTGACGGGCTTTCTAAGCCGAGCGATCCCATGGGTGTTTTTTATTGGCTTTGTTTCTATTTACTGCAGGATACTGTTCTCGCGAGGAAACCGGTCGTAGCGGGCTAAATCGTTCTTGAAAATATAAGATCGCATTGCTGTTGCGCTGGTTGCATCGCGCATGGTGTTGAAACTAAAAAGGCCGCCCCCGAAGGGACGGCCTTTTCAGTTTAAGCGATGCAAGGTCAGTCTACGGACGAACCTGCAGGATTAGCTGGCGCTGTCCGCGCCGGCGACCCAGCCGGTGCAGGTGGCGACGTCTTTGAGGCCATGTTCGCCAAGGCAGAACGCTTCTTCATAGGGCGTCCGCGTTGCGGCGATGCACTGGTCGAGTGTCAGCTTCGCCATGGAAAGACAGCGCTCGGATTTGGTGTTCTGGGCGTAAACCTCAACGATTTTGGGGTTCAGCTTGTCGGTGGAGTAGCGCGCGGCGAGATTGAGAATGCGGTCGATGACGACTTGCGCATTTTTCTCGGTCATCTTGCCTTCGTCCGCGCCGGCGCCCCAATCGGCGGCCCATTCTTCGCGGGCGCTGGCGAGCGACGGAGCGACAACGCCGTTATTTTCGGCGCGGGCGAGCACGGGCGCCGCCGGCGCGCCGCGTTTGCGGCCATAGACCGCCGCTTCATCGAGGCGGCTCTGGCTGGAGCCGATTTTCTGTTTGCCCCAGCTTGTTTTCTGCATGGCGTAGGCTTGCGATTTGAACGCTTCGCCAAGTTCGGCGATGCGGGCGCCGTCCTGAACGGTCATGGCGAGGACAGCCTTCACAGCGTCATTCGCGCCGGGCAGTTGACGCAGATAAGAGGGATCTTGCGCCAGATGAGACAGGAGGCCGTCCGCGCCGCCCAGCTCGCCTTTGCGCTTGTTCGCCTTTTTCTTGATTTCTTTTTCGACCGCCTCAACGAAACCCGGCTGGTCGGCCGCGACCAGCGCCGCATAAGCAACCCAGCCCGCAGAGAGTGATTCGGAATCGTGAGCGGCGAGGCGGCGATGCGCCTCACGGGTCACTTCCGCATTGTTGAACGGCATCGCCTCAATCGCGGCGACATCCTCGCGAAACTGAATATAGCTCGCGGCCTGACGCTCAAGGGCGTTGTCCTTCGGTTGAGCCAGCGTATCGGCTGACACTGTGGTGACGGCGAGCCCGGCGGCGAGGCCCGCAAGGGCCAGATGAGGGCGTAATCCCCTTCGCCGGGCGCGGTTGATTTCTCGCATCCCGTTACGTTTACGCGACATAGAGTAGTTCTCCCAAATGACGGTCTTTACACGCAGCCGCCACGGTATCGCCCCAAAATTTAAGACAGCGCTCATCATCCTAGCGGAATTATTATCAAATTCGACAGGTCTTCGCGCCTTAACTTAAATTTTAATCCTTCGCCGCGGAAAAAGGCCCGGAAAGTCCCGAACCCTAACATTTTCGCCGTTTTTCCGATTTATCATTTGTTAACGCAGCCTGACGCATGGTGAAGGGGCGTTAACGAATCGCGGCCTTACGCAGGGCCGCGCAGCTCAACCCGGGAAGTCCATGGCGTTCAGCCTGTCAGCCCTGTTCAGAACCACCCGCCGGCCCCCTCAATGGCGCTCGGCGCCGGGCGATCCTGTGCTCGCCGTGGCCGGGGATGGGGAAATTCTCGCAGCTACAGACGGCGCGGAGGCCCTGATCGCGGCGGAAGGCGGGCTTGCCGGCCGGTCGCTCCTCGATTTCGCCAGCCGTGAAGACCGGGCGGGCCTGAAAGAAGCCCTCGGGAAGGCCGCCAGCGCGCCAGATGACGCGGCTGCGGGCCGGGTCTCCTTGCGCCTCCAGCGCCCCGGTGCGCCGGCGCAGTTTGTCGAACTTCATCTCGCCCGCGAGGGGCGTCGAATCAATGTGCTGATCCGTGAACGCGGGCCCGAGCTTGCCGCCGTCAGGGAGGAGCGCGCCGCGCCCGTATCTCAATCCAGCGCCGGGGTCTCGCCGGAACTGCTCGCCGATCTCGGTCACGAGCTGAAAACGCCCCTCAATGCGATTCTCGGTTTCGCCGACGCCATGAAGGAAGAATCCTTCGGGCCTCTCGGCCATGAAAAATATCGCGAATATGTCGGCCATATCAAATCTTCGGGCGGTCATCTCGCCGATCTTATCGCTTCCGTTCTCGACCGCGCAAAACTCGACGCCGGCCGTTACAAGCTGACGCCGACGCTTGCCGAACCAGGCGCGATTGTGCGCGAATGCGCAGAGATGGTGCGCGGCGAGGCGGAAAAAGCCGGGCTCGCCTTGCGGGTCGATATCGCGCCGGGGCTTCCCGAATGCATGCTAGACGCGCGCGCGGTCAAACAGATTCTCATCAACCTCCTCACCAACGCCGTGAAATTCACCGCATCGGGCGAGATTGCGCTCAGCGTCAAGGAAGTTGACCGGACGCTGGTGATGGAAGTTTCCGACACCGGCGTCGGCATGAGCCAGATGGCGCTGGCGCGCCTCGGCGAACGCTTCACAGGGCTCCACAAAAGCGGCGTGCGCGGCACGCCGGGCGCCGGGCTTGGCCTGTCGCTCGCCTTTTCGCTGGCGAAGCTTCACGGCGGCGCCCTCGACCTCGCCTCCGCGCCGGGTGAAGGCACGACCGCCAGCCTGCGCTTGCCGGTCGCGAGAAGCCTCAGCGATTTGTCAGGCGCCGGTCTCGCCGTCTCAAGCGATATTCAAAGCCAGCTCGATCGCGTCACCCAGTTCCGCAAGGAACGCGCCGATCCGAAAGACGGCCGCAGCGCCGCCTGACCGGCGTTAACCCACGCTTAAGTTTCCTTGACGCCGTCTTAAGCTGCTCGCTCTTTTTGGCGTTGCGCGATGCGACATTCATTCATTTTTTAACACTGCCCGCGATAGCTTTAGGACGGCCATGTTTGGCGGGAGAGCTATCCGGGCATGAAGAGTTGGGTTGACGCTTACGAGCGCTTTTTGCGCATTCCGGAGATTAGCCGTCCCGTGCTCGCGGCGCGTATGCGCGCGGTCTGGATTATCGGCCTGATGGTCGTTGTCACCCAGATCTGCAACATGGCGATTATGTGGTTCAGCTATGGCCGCTGGGTCTATGATCACACCATCGTCTCTGTCGCGATTGTCACGGTTATCGTTTCGATGCAGCTCGTGCGCTGGTACAAGAACGAAGTCTTTTACGCGATGTTTTACGGTTTGCTGATGATTGGCGCCGTTCTTGGCTCCGCCGTGCCCGATCACGCCGGCGTCAATTCGGCGGTGGTGCCGTTTCTGGCGCTCGGTCCTGTCATGACAGGCTATATGGCGGGGCGGCGCGTCGCCTTGTGGACCTGCGCGGCGTCCGTCGTGACATTATCGTTTCTTTACTGGGTTTCTCTCAATCATCCGGCGGCCATGGCGCCCTATGACTATACGCGCGAGACCAACCGTTTTGCGCAGGGCATCTTCGCCGTTTTCATTTCCACGGGCATTGCGGTGCTGATCACCGAGAGTCTTTATTCTATGCTGGAGACGATGCGGGAGAATGTGCGCCGCGCAAAAAGCGCGGAGGCGGTGAAGACGGAATTCCTCGCCACCATGAGCCACGAACTGCGAACGCCGCTCAACGGCGTCATAGGTCTGACCGATGCGCTCCTCGCCGGCGCGCTGCCGGCCCATGAACGTCGCATCACCGACACGATCCGTCAGTCGGGCGAGTCGCTTTTGCTTATTCTCAATGACCTTCTCGATTTGTCCAAGATTGAAGCCGGCAAGCTCGCCATCGAGGCGCGGCCGACGGATCTGCGCGATCTGGTGCGCTTTGTCACCGACAATTGGCGCGAAAACGGCGCCGCAAAAGGCCTGACCATCAGCGCCAATGTCACCGGCGAAATTCCCGCTTCGGCGCTTGTCGACGACATGCGCCTCCGACAGATCTTGCAGAACCTCATGTCCAACGGCGTCAAGTTCACGACGGAAGGGCATGTGAGCCTGCATCTTCACGGCGTTAATCGCGGCGGCGGGCGTTATGCGCTGGAGTTCCGCGTGACCGACACCGGCAAGGGCATTCCGGACGACAAGGTGGCGCGCGTCTTCGACAAGTTCGAACAGGGCGAGCGCGGCACGACGCGGCAATATGGCGGCACCGGTCTCGGCCTCCCGATCTGCCGGATGCTGGCGCAGCTGATGGGCGGGTCTATCGGCGTTGAACGCACAGGGCCTGCCGGGTCGACCTTTTTGTTGAAACTCAAGGTGAACGAGGTGGCTGACGATAAAACCGGCGGCGATGATGTCTATGACGCCGCCGACGACATGACCGGGCTGCGCGTGCTTGTGGCTGAAGACAATGAAGTGAACCGTCTCGTCGTCAGCGAATTTCTGAAAGCCTGGGGCGCGGACGCCGACTTCGCCCATGACGGCGCGGCCTGTCTCGAACGGCTCGCCTCGCGCGATTACGACATCGTCCTGATGGACAAGCACATGCCCGGCATGAGCGGCATGGAAACGGCCCAGGCGATCCGCAAGATGGACGGGCCCATGGCGCATGTTCCCATTGTCGCCGTCACCGCCGACGCCATGCCGGGTGAGCGCGAAGCCATGCTCGCCTCAGGCATGAACGAGTTCATCACCAAGCCCTTGCGCGCCGAGGCGCTGAAAGCGGTGATCTTGCGCACGCTCAAAACCCGCGCGGCGGCGTAAACAATTTTACATGCCATTTCGATGAGCGGCGTTATACTGCTTGGATGCCGCTTGAATTTGAAACAACAGATGAGCTTTTGAACTTCGTCAGCGATGGCGGGGTTCCCCGAGCACATGCGCAAGGATATGAGTGGTTCTGGACTGTTTTAACCCCAGCGCTCAATGTCGCTGCACCTGCTACACAAGAAGAAATGGATCGACTTGTCGATTGCCATTATGTCGCTGGAGACGTGCACGATTTCAATAATGCGCCGCTGGCGGCAATTGAAGAATACAAAAAAGCGCTTTCCTACGATCCTGACCATGCTGCCTCTTATCGTGAAATCGCTTGTATGCAGGAGCGTGTTGGCGATCTGGAGAATGCGTTGGCCAATATCGAAAAGGCGCTTGAACTGCATCCTGACGAAAAATGCGCGGTCACGGACCGTGAATGTATCCTAGACTCGATAAGCGACAATCAGTTCTGCCCTCGGTACAAGGACGGCGATATTTGCTGGCAAGCGTACGAGGCGCTGGCAAAGGCAGACCCGGAAACGGCGCTCAGTTTCCTCGCGGAGCCCAAAGACGTGGACGAAAGGCGCGCCAGACTATGCGCCTTGGGCGCTTTGGAGAAGCACGACGCCTATGTGAGTGGGTGGCGAAAACTGTTGGGCGAGGTTTCCGAAATCGAGTTTGAGCAATACGATTGGTTCTTCATTCCAGAAGCAGTCTATGAAGCGCCGGTGATCTGGAAGCTTTTTCTCGACAGCGGCGTCAGGTTTGGCGGCGTGTTTTCCGATTTCGAAACGCTACATGGCAATGAAGATTATAAATCGCTCTCATATGATGCGCGTATTCGTTTGCGCATGGAGTATTATCTTTATGATCAGTCTGGAGACAGGGCGGCGCTGAAGAAGCTGCACAATAAATACCCTGAATGGTCTGAGTTGGCGGAATCCCTGAACGCATGACCGAACCGCGCGTCAAAACCGAAATCCGTGTTTCCGCACAACTCCGCCGCGCCCACAGCGCCGGGTCTTTTGCAACCATTGTCCGCCGCGGCGACGCCGATGCGGGCGCGGTCGCGGTGAAACTCTATCAGGGGCCGGGCGCGGTGAAGCTGTTCATCCAGAGCCGCGATCTCGACGGCAAGATGGTCTGGCGCGAGCCCTTCGGGGAAGAGGCGCCGGACGGGCTCGAAGCGAAAATCGACCGCTGGCTCGAAAAGGAAAGCTCGATCGATCCCGATCTCTGGATTGTCGAAATCGAGGATCGCGACGGCCGGATTTTTGTGGATTAACGCTTGCCGTCCGTCAGCACCATTGGTTCGTCGTCATCCTCGATAAACCGCGCAAGCCGCGCGGCGCCGGCCGCCGCTTCGGTGCGCATGCGCCAGAACCGCATGATCCGCTCCGCCGCCTCAACCGGCACTTTCTCGTAAAGATCGAGAATGCGCAGCGCCTTGGCTTCCTCGCCGCCGCTTTTACGCAACGCCATGACGAAACGCGCGAAGTTCGGACGTTCGACCGAGACGGCGCGGCAGGCGACGGCGAGCGCTTCAAAACTTTGATCGTTGAGAATGGTTTGGCCCGTCGCCAGATCGACGCCGATAAAATGCGCAAAGGCGAATTGAAATTCGCGGCGTCGTTTTTCGGCGATCAGCCGTTTCAGGAGCGTTTCATGAACCGCGTTCATGCGGATTGCGTCGCTGATGAATTCCTGCGTCTCATGGGGTTCGTCAGCGATCTCATCCATCAGCCTGTGACGGTTCGCCCGGACCGCCACATCCACCAGCGCCGGATCGAGCATATCGGAACGATGAAGGATTTCTTTTTTCAGCGGCGAGGCCACATAGAAATAAAGCTGCGTCAGAAGTTGCGGCGGCAGGTCGTAACGGCCGGTCATCGGCACCTGGAGATCGGTGCGTTTGCGCGCTTTGGCGACCATTGCCTGCATCGCGGCGGCGCTGAACTGCGCGCCCTGATTTTTTGCAAGGCTGATCAGCGCGGCTTCCGCGCCATGGTCGACGATGGCGGCGGAAACGGTCGAAGGAATTTCAGCGCGACGCGCGATGGCGTTGATGTGTCCCTGGTTTCGCAGGGTGATGATGGCGATAAGGTCGTCGTCGCTGAGCGCTGTTGAGCGCTTGAGAACGGGTTCGGCGACCGCGATGTTGTCGCGGGCGAGGAGATTGATGAGGCCTTTCGGCGCGGCGGGCGCATCGGCGAGACGCTCTGCGGTTTCGCGCCGCAATGCGGGTTCGGCGTCTCCCGCAAGCCTCGACAGGATGGCTTCGAAATGCTGCATCACCGCAGGGGAATGCTGTGCTGACGGCGCCATAAAAAGGTCGGTTATCAGACGCAAAAGGTCACGGCGCGCTTCGGGCGACCCCTCGCGCGCAAGCTCCATGAGCTGGTTCAGGCGTGATGCTCCCGACGTCACGTTTCCTCCCTCCACATTCGGCGGAGAGTGTGCAACAAAGGTAAAGAATGTGTCGCTGACAACAGCGCGATTAGGAGATGGATGATGATCTTTGAAGGCTTGCGAACATTGCGATTATTTGCATTAACGACGTTCGGCGCCGCATTGCTCGGCGCCTGTTCAAGCATGGGCTCTCTTGATCCGTTTTCCGGCGACAGCGTTAATTTCGCGCAAGGCTCGCCCGTTGCAGACAATTTAAACAATGCCGATCGTGAAGCGCTTTCCGACGCCGTTATGCGCGCCATGGAAACGGGCGCGGCGCAAAGCTGGCGCGGACGGCGCGCGACAGGCGTGGTGACGCCGGGCGCCTATGCGCTCGCCAATCTGAAAGCAGACCCCGCCGCGCGGATCGATGCGGCGCGCGGCGACTTTGATCTCGCCCATGTGGTTGAAACCGATCTCGGTCTTTATGTGCTGACGCGCAACTCCAACATCCGCAGCGGGCCCGGCACTGGCGCCAAGGCGATTGAGGTTCTGCCGTCAGGGTCGGGCGTCGAAGTCGTTGGGCGCGTGCGCGACAAGAACTGGATGCTGGTCGCGTCGAACGGGGTCGTGCGCGGCTATGTGTTCGGCGATTTGTTGATCAAGGCGCCGGGCTCCGAACTGGAACTTGCGGGCGGGCCCATGCGCAAGCCGATCCTGTGCCGCAAGCTGACGCAGCGCATTAATGTTTTTTCAGAGCGTCATGAATGGGATGGCGCGGCCTGTAATGACGGCACAGGCTGGCGTCCGGCGCGCGAGCCGGCGCCCGATCCGAATGCGCCCGAAGAATTGCTTGAATTCTAGGCGGCCGGCCCCTGCAATAAGGCTTTATTTCGCCGGGCCTGCATCTTGCAGGACGCGAATCCTGCACAATGCCTTTTTGCCGGAATCACAAGGTGGGAATTTATGCCTCAGCAGCGGAAAATAGCGCAACTTGGACTTCATGCCGGGGTGCTTCCCTGGACGCGCGCTGAACTGCCGGGGTGGGGAAAGCTGTATCGCATCGCCGGCCTTGGCTTCGACCACAATCAACGCTGGGCGGATGCGGGCTGGAAAAAGCTCACGCTGAAAAGCGGCGCCGGCGATGTCTGGCTGGATCTTTCCGCGGCCTTCGAGCGCGGGACATATTTCCTCGGGCGCTATCAGGAGCTTGAATTGCTGCTCATCATGCGCGCCGTCCTGAAACCCGGCGGGCAGTTTATTGATGGCGGCGCGAATATCGGGCTGTTGTCCCTGTTCGCCGCCTCGCTCGTCGGCCCCGGCGGGCGCGTTCATGCTTTTGAACCGAACGAAACCGTGCGCGCGCGCATTCTCGAACATGCGGCGATGAACAGATTCGACCAGATCATCGTTCATGCTTGCGGACTTTCGGACGAGGCGGCCGATCTGACCTTCCGGGTGCTCGATGGCGGCAGCGAATCCGGAACGCTGGCCAATCTCGATGGACCGTTGATGGCGGTTGTCACAGAGGAAGCGACGGTTCGCGTTGAGCGCGGCGACGATCTCTTGCTGGATGCGCTGTCCGCCGACCAACCCACCTTCATCAAGCTTGATGTCGAAGGCTATGAACGCCAGGCGGTTTCCGGTTTGCTGAAGGTGATCGAGAAAACCCGCCCCGTCATGACAACGGAATATCAGCGCCATCTAACGCCGCGAAACGAGCTGGATGAATTGTTTCGCCTGCTAAGTGCGCGGGGATATGCGGCGCATCACATTGACCTGCGTCGTAGCGGCCTGTCGCACCGGCTTTGGCTGACGCCGATCGCCAATGCAGACGCGCTGTTCGAGCGAACCGATAAAAGCGATATTTTATGGCTCCTGCCGGAGGCCATGCCTTTGTTTGAAAGCGCTTTGGCAGTCTAAGCGTCAAGACCCGTCAAATGACAGCGATGCGGCCTTCATTGAGATGCTGAATAAAGGCGTCGAGGGAGAGCGTGAAAGCGCGCTTGTCCTTACAGTGGCAAAGACCGACGCAACCGTCCTTGCAGGTCAACTCATATTCGCCGCAGGGCGCATTCTCGCCGGATGTGGAAGTCCCGAAACGAATCTCGTCCTTGATGATGGCTTTTGAATACGAACCCATACCGTTTGCCCTGTCGTCGCTACCCATCCCATATAGGGAACCCTTATGGCGCCGGATGGTTCAAATTGCGTTCATAATCTGGCGTCAAGTTTCCATATCTTCATAATTCTTCGCCCGCCCCGGCGCTGTGACGGGGCGCACAGGACGCGGGCGAAATGGGGCGGAAAGCGTCTATCATGTGGCTGTTGAGAGCCTAAATCCGCGGCTCGGATTTTTTTTCGCGCGAACCGCTTTTGCGGCCGAGGCGCGCTGGCCGGCGAGAAAGATCAGCGCGCATCCGGCGAGCCCCGAGGCAAGCGATCCGGCGAGAACGCCAAGCCGCACATTGTTAAGCATGGCGGCATCTGAGAAGGCGAGACCGCCGATGAAAAGGCTCATGGTGAAGCCGATACCGGTAAAAGCGGCGACGCCGGCCATATGCAGCCAGTTGGCGCCGTTGGGCAGTTTCGCCCAGCCCACTCGCACCACTGCGGCGGCGGCGGTCAGGACCCCCAGCGGCTTGCCGACGAACAGCCCCAGCGCAACGCCGAGCGTCACGGGCGAAACCATTGCGGAGGGGGACAAATTCGCAAGGGAAAGCCCCGCATTGGCGAATGCGAAGAGCGGCAGCACCAGAAAGATAACCCAGGGATGGAGGCCGTGCTCAAGCGTTTTGAGCGGTGACGGGTCGTTCTCGCGTTTGCCTTCCATTGGGATCATCAGCGCGGTGATGACTCCTGCAAGGGTGGCGTGAACGCCGGACTTCAGGACAAAGGCCCAGATCGCGGCGCCGATGAGAATATAAGGCGAGGCGCGCTTGACGCCAGCCAGGTTCAGAGCGGCGAGCAGGGCGACGCCGGCCGCCGCAAAGGCGAGCATCTCGACCGAAAGATCGGCAGTATAAAACAGCGCGATGATGGCGATGGCGCCGATATCGTCGATAATAGCGACGGCCAGCAGGAATATTTTCATGCTTGTCGGCGCGCCCATGCTGACCAGCGCGAGGAAGCCGAGCGCGAATGCTATATCTGTGGCTGCTGGAATCGCCCAGCCGCGCAAAGATGACGGCTCGGCCCAGTTTAAGGCGGCATAGATCAACGCCGGAACAGCCATTCCGCCAATGGCGGCGAAGATCGGCAAGGCGGCCTTGTCCCAGGAAGACAGCTCGCCGCGCAGAATTTCACGTTTGAGTTCAAGCCCAACCAGAAAAAAGAAAACGGCCATCAACCCGTCATTGATCCACAACAATAGCGGCTTTTCGATAGCGAAGGCGCCGATCTTGATCGCGGCAGGCGTCAGCAGGAACAGATCGTAAAAATCGCCCCATACGCCGTTGCTCGCCAATAAAGCTAGCGCCGCCGCCACGATCAAAATCAGGCCGACCAAAGCATCGCCACGAAAGAGCTGAGTGAAATTCCGGATTGTCATGAGGTGTTTTCCGTGTGTGTTGTGTCGAGCAATCGCGTCCGGGGAGCGTCCTTCCAGCTTGTAATTGAATTAAGTCTGCGGCGTAGATCGCACTCAAACGGTTCGCGTGCGTCAGCGTCAACGTGAAAAATGAAGCGGCAAAGAATGCGCCGCGCGCCGAACACATCGTAGAAAGCCGGGGTCATCTCCGCGAGTTCAAAAGGTCCCCAGTCGGTCTGATCTTCAATCGCCCGTCTGAGCGCGGCGCAATCTTCGTTCCATAAAGCCAGAAGGTCGAGTATGCGATGTTCATCTTGACCAAGGCGGCTGTCAGCGGGCGGTCTTGCGGGAGACGAGGCGACGTAATCAAGCATGGTATTCATCCTGTGATGGCTTCGGGAAGAACGTGGTTTTCGCCAGCCTATTGAAAAGGCCATCAATAACTATATTTCGATAGAAAGTTCCTATCTATTAATCCGGAGACTCCGCCATGATCACCCTGAAACAGATGCAGTGCCTGCTTACGGTTGAGGAGACAGCCCATTTTCGCCGCGCCGCTGAACGGCTCGGCATGACGCAACCTTCGCTGAGCGTTCAGGTTCAAAATCTTGAGGCCGAGTTGGGCTTGCGTCTTGCGGAACGCAGCCGGTCAGGCGTCGTCCTAACCCCTGCGGGGCGGGAGGTGGCGGAGCGCGCGCGGCGTCTCATGAATGAAGTCCAGGGTATCGCCGATTTTGCAGCGGGCGCCCAGCACGGCCTTGTAGGAGTATTGCGTCTCGGCTCCAAGCCGACGCTTGGCCCCTATCTTTTGCCTCATGTAGTGGCGGCGCTGCATCGTTCGCACAAAAAACTTCGCCTCTATGTGCGCGAAAGCGAACCGCGCTTCCTCGAAGACGAACTCGGACGCGGCGTTCATGACATGGTGCTGACGCAACTTCCTGCTGCGAGCAAGGAGCATGTGGCTGAAAAGCTTTTCGATGAGCCGCTCTATCTCGCATTGGCGCGCGATCATCCATTAGCGAAAGAAAAAATTGTTTCAGTGTCGGCGCTTCGCGGCCTCGATATTCTAAGTTTAAGCCCCGGCTATCACCTCTACGACCAGATTTCTTCTCTATGCGATACTTTCGGCGCAAGGCTGGTGCGCGATTATGAGGGCACCAGTCTTGACGCCCTGCGTGTGATGGTTGGGATGGGCATGGGCGCCGCTTTTTTGCCAGCGCTTTACGTTCATTCAGAGCTGACGGCGCGCAGTGAAGTGGTTGTCAGAAAACTGAAAGGACGCACCGTCACCCGCAGCGTGGGTCTCATCTGGCGGAAAAGCGCCGGCCGGGCCGACTCCTATCGCACAATCGCCGGCGTGATCCGTGACGTTGTTGCGCGCAGGTTCAAGGATCTTTCCATTTCATCGCCGCAATAACATTCGATTTCGATAGGAAAAAACGATCATAAAATCCAGTTTTGATCGCTTGTTGTTCGAAGGGCGCGTCAGCATATGAAGCGCGCAACAACGAGATTATCGAGAAAGGAGACACCCTAATGTATCGCGCGGCGGCCACGAGCGTCATCGCCCTTGTCCTCACCGGATATTTCAGCGCCATCGCTGCGTTTCTCTGATCCTGCGACCTTCGTCACTCCTAGCAGAGAAACGCTCTTTGCGGCTCCGCCATAGCCCTCTGGCGGAGCCGCTTTTTTACGTTTGAAATCAGGATGCAAAGCCGTTGAAGATCGCTTCCAATTTGTTGCCGTAAGGGTCACGGACAAAGGCGGTGTAGACATCGGCTTTGGGATAGCCAGGCCGCGGACCGGGCGCGCCGGCGCAGGCGCCGCCATTCCTGGTTGCGAAAGCGTGAAACGCATCGACGGCGGTTTTGCCGGGCGCTGAGAACGCAATGTGGATGCCATTGCCGGCGCCGGCGTCTTTTCCGTTTTCGGGTTTCATGATGAGAAACGCGGGCGCCGCTGCGCCATAGGCGGCGAAACCCTCCGTCTGGGCGAGGTTTTTCAGGCCCAGCGTTTCCATGAGGCCGTCGTAAAATCGCGCAGCCTCCTCAATCGCCGGCACGCCGACGCTCAAATGATCGATGATGGTCATGATGTTTGTCTCCGGTGTTGCGGCGCGCCTTCATGGGAGAAAAGGCGCGCCGCGTTCAGAAAGAGGGGGGTTAAAGGTCGCGCGCGGAGGCGTGCTGGATCTTCGCCCAGTTCTTTTCCGCCTTCGCAATCACGCCGTCTTTGTCTTTCTGATACATCCGGAAGATGTCTTCGTTGAGGAAGACATAAAGCTTGCCGTTATGGACGTCCGCATATTGCGGATCGCCGTCAAACTTCTTCGCCACCGACACGCCGAAGGTGCAGAACCCGCCATTTTGCGGCAGGTATTTCTGCGGCGCGCGCTTGAACGCATTCATGTTGTCGCGCGTCGCGAAGTAATAGGCGACGCCGTCATGAACGGCGGTGAAGGCGGCTGTTCCCTCGATGCGGTTGCCGATATCGATGAAAGCGACCGGGTCGGCGCCGTGTAGGCCGAGCGGCGCGCCCGCGGCGGTAAGGCCCGGCGCCGTGTTGTTTTCGTCCGCAGCGAAGGCCGGGCTGACGATATTGGCGGCGGCCAGCATCAGAAGCGGGATGAGTTTCGTATTCATGAGTTTCTCCGTTGATCTTTGGGCGGATCGTTTCTTTCGGTCCGCGTTTCGTTGTTGAACGAAACCCATCTGCGGCGTCCGGGCGTTTGGATCAATATTCCCGGCGGAGATCTGGATTTTCCGCAAAGTCTTCGGGACGATCTGCAATATTTATGCATGTTGGCGGCGATATTGCGACGGGGAGGCGCCGAATTTCGCGGTGAAGGCGCGGGTGAAGGCGGCCGGCGAAAGGTAACCGGTTTGCGCCGCCGCCTGTTGCACGCTGCATTGCGCATTATCGAGAAGGGCAAGCGCTTTTTGCAAACGCCATTCGCTTAAGTAAGCGAGAGGACTCATGCCGATCATCTCGCGGAATTTTTCTGCAAAGCGGCTGCGCGACATGCCGGCCTCGCCCGCAAGGCTTTCGACAGTCCAGACGTCCTGAGGCCGCTGATGCATCAGCGTCAGGGTGCGGCCGATCTGTTTGTCGGAGAGGGCAGACAGCACCGGCGCCATTTGCGGCGCGGCGGTCGCGCCCACGCGGACCATTTCGACGAACGCCGCTTCGGAAAGCCGCGTCACGGCGGCGCCCGCGCCGGGCCCGGCCTCAAAAATGCGGCGCGTCAACAGCCGGAGGGTTTCATCGAGCCATGGCTCGCGCGCTCGCATCGACGCCGACAACAAAAGATGATCGGGCAGGGCGCGCAACAAGGGGTGATCTGCGCCGTCGCGAAAGGTGAAGTGACCGCAGATCATCTGCGTCGCCGCCTCATCCTCGCCGCCGCCGGCGACCAGAACGCCGCCGCCATCGTAGCCGGCGTCCGCCAGCACGGTTTCAAGGGGCGGTGCGGTTTCGATCGGCTCGCCGGATAGTATGTGACTGCGCCCCGCCGGCACTAGAATGAGATCGCCCGGGCCGAGCGTCACCGCCGGTCCGCTCTTCACCCTGACGCAAAGCCGGCCCTCCACAACGAGGTGAAATCGCGCCGCGCTTTTCAGTTCCGGAACGGTCACGCCCCAGGGCGCAGTGAAGTTCGTGCGGAAATAAAGCGCGCCTTTCAGCGCCAGCGTCGCCAGAATATCGTCGAGCACATCCATGGCGCTTCGCTAGCCGCGAAACCCTATGCGCTCCACTCACAAGCGCGCCAGCGCGCGCGAATGTGAAAGGGATGTAGATCATAAACCATCGCCCGCCGGGCCGCACACTGCGGGGTGCGACCCAAGCGGGCGATGGTCCGGCGCGGCATTTCGGGAAGAACACCGCCGCGCCTGTCTCCGAAGGTTGATTTAGTCGGCGGAGGCGAGCCTTGCCTGCAGGCCGGCGGGGCTGGTGGTGACGAAGGATGCGATAATGTCGCGCGCTTCATCCGCCGCGGCTTCGCTGGTTTTTTCTCCGTCTTCGACGGCTGCGGCAAGATCGAGGATCGGCATATAGACCGCCTCCGGCTCGCCCTGAACCGTCAGGCCAAAGCTCGGATTTTCGGCTTCGATGCGGGTCCACTCGGCGCGCACAGCGGCCCAGTAGTCTTCGGTCGCCGTCCAGTAATCATCGCCAATGGCGATCTCGAAATCGTCGAATTTCTTATAGGTGTTGACGCCGATTTCACGCACGAGGGCGTGCGGTTCGCCGCCTTTGAGGACCAGCTTTGTGTTGTCCTGTTCGTGCACCCAGCCGTCGGGGGTGATCGCATGACGGTTGATGGCGTCAACGGCCTGATAGTCGTCACGCTTGGTGGCGTCGCGGCGGGGCAGGGGGCGCCATTCGCGCGGCGGCGTCCATGCGGAAACGCCGTCTTCATGTTCCCATGCGCCAACCGCGCCATAACGCGGCGCATCGTCAACCTGATACACCACCTGAGACCATTTGCCTTTGACATCGGCTTTGCTGAGGTCGCGCGTTTCCCAGGTGTTGGCGCCGGTAAAGACCAGCACGCTTTCCGGTTCATAGCGCCAGTCCTGACGCCAGTGCTTCACGGGAAATTTGTCGTCGCCGCCGACAACGAGAATATGCTGCAGGCTTATGAAATCGCCGTCATCGGCGATGATACGCACGATCTCATTGCCGCCGGACAGTTTGCGGTCTTTCAGCTCATAGCCTTTTTCAAAGGCGACGGTTTCGATGAAATCGAAGGTGACATGATAATTCCCCGCCATGGCGAGGATGGCTTTTCTGTCGGCTTCGAAATCGGCGTTGCGATGGCTTGATGTTGCGCCCGGCGTTGTGCTCTGCGCTGTGGATGTGGCGCAGCCGCCGAGCCCTACGCCAAGCGCGGCGGCGGCGAGCCCGATGGCGGCGATGAATCTGATCTTCATGGTCTGATCTTCCCTCTGGTGATGACAACTAGCTGGTCCGGTGTTCGGTCGGCGGAAGCGAGGGCGGCTCCCCAGGCTGCGCCTGAGCTGCTTTCCTTTCCTCTCTCCCCTTGACGCGGCCGCGCCGGATCAATTTCTCCATTTCTTCTCATAATGCGAATGATTCTAAGTTGCAATCGCATTTGATGTCGCTTAGAAAATCGCAATTGAGAGTCATTCGCAACAGATAAGCAGGAGTTACGGGGATCATGGGCGGCAATCGAGACAGAAACTGGCGGGGCGCGACGCAATGGCGCGGGTCTGTATTGAAGGGGGCCGCGGCGACAGCAGCGCTGCTTGCCGGGGGGATACCCGGCGGCGCGTTGGCGGATATGGCCGCGACAGACCTCGATGAAGTCACGGTCTATGCGACGCGCAATCCGATCGAGGCGTTCGACTATGCCGGTCAGGTCTCGGTCATCCCTAAAGACTTGATCGATGATTTCAATCCGTCGACGCTCGCCGATATTTTTGACGCCGTGCCGGGCGCCGCGATTGGCGGCGGGCCTCGCCGGTCGGGCATGACGCCGGATGTGCGCGGCCTGTCGGGGGAGGGCGTGCTGATCCTGTTTGACGGCGCGCGTCAAAGCTATCTGTCCGGTCATGACGGCCGCTTCTTTGTGGACCCCGAACTTGTCAGCGCGGTTGAGGTGGTGCGGGGGCCCACTTCCGCGCTTTACGGCTCCGGCGCGCTTGGCGGGGTGATCGCTGTACGGACGATCACCGCGGAAGACTTCCTCGATGAGGGAGAGCGCGCCGGAGTCAAAGTCTCCTCCGGTTATCAGAGCGTCAATGACGAATGGCGCGTCGGCGCCACCGGCGTCTGGCGCAGCGAGGATAACCGGGTAGATGTGGTCGGCAATTTCACGCTTCGCAATTCCAGCGACATAGAGCTGGGCAGCGGCCTGACGCTTGAAGCCGACGATGAAATCCTGTCCTCGCTGTTGAAAACCACTTTCCGCCCCAGTGACGAATGGACATTGTCGGCGTCATGGATGCGCTATGGCGGAAACAGCATCGATCCCAACAACCCGCAAGGCAATAACCCGGCCGGTCCCGGCAATGAAAATGTCGATCGCGACATCGATTCGAACACGCTTCAGGGAACCGTGAACTTTAACCCCGCGACCAAGCTTATTGACGCCAATCTGGTCGGCTATTTCACCAAGAATTCGGTGACGGAAGACGAACTGGACACGACGCGCGTCGTCAGCCGCGACGTTGAAACTTTCGGCCTTTCCTTCGACAACCGCTCGCGTTTTGAATCGGGCCCCGCCGCCCTGACCTTTACCTATGGCGGTGAGTTTTATCAGGATGAGCAAGTCGGCCGCGACAACATGACGGCCGACATGACGCGCGGCGGGGTGCCGGACGCGAAGGCGAAATTCTACGGTGCCTTTGCGCAGGCTGAATTGTCGCTTGAAGGTCCGGTCGGCGTGTTCACGCTCGTTCCCGGCGTTCGCTGGGACCGGTTTGAAAATGACGCCGTCGGCGAAGCCTCCACAAAAGACGAGGCGGTCTCGCCGAAAGTCGGCGCCACCTGGAAACCGGTTCCCGAGCTGTTATTGTTCGGCAATTGGTCAGAAGCGTTCCGCGCGCCGTCCTTCAACGAAATTTACGCCGACAATATTCACTTCCAGATTCCAAACTTTTCCGTGCCGGGACCGCTCGGGCCTTTCGGTCCGCCAGCCTTCGTCACGAACTTCTTCATTCCCAATGCTGACCTTGTGCCGGAGGAGTCGGAAACCTGGGAAGTCGGCGCCGGCGTCGATTTTGAGAATGTTCTCTTTGACGGCGACAGTTTCACAGCCAAGGGCTCCTATTATCAGTCCGACGTCACCAACCTCATCGATCTTGAGGTGAATATTCCCTTCACCTGTTTCCTGACGCCCGATCAGTTGTTCCCGGGCGCGCCGGTCTGCGGCTCCGGGGAGGCGTTCGGCAATTATTCGCGCAATGTGAATGTCACCAACGCTGAACTCGACGGGGTCGAGCTTGAAGCGCAATATGACAGCCGCTTCGCCTGGCTGCGCGGCAATTTCTCGACCATCGACGGGCGCGATGTGGACAGCGGCGATTATGTGGGCATCCTCAGTCCCCGGACGATCTTCCTTGATGGCGGCGTGAAGTTCTTCGGCGGCGATTTCCGTCTTGGCGCGCGTGTTTCCATCGCGTCGGATTTCGACAAGGTGAATGACCCGACCAATGCGCGGGACGGCTACACGGTCGGCGATGTTTACGCCGTATGGCAGCCAATGGAGGGACCCATGAAGGGCCTGCGCATCGATCTCGGCGCCGACAATGTCACGGACGCGGATTATGCGGTCGTTGCGGCGGGCGTCAGCCAGCCGGGCCGCAACTTCAAGGCCGCCATCAGCTGGCGTCAGGGATTTTAGGAAAGGATTTCCTCCCCCATTTATGGGGGAGGTGGTCCGAAGGACCGGAGGGGGCTTTACCGTTACACCCCCTCCGTCTGCTTCGCAGACACCTCCCCCGCGAGCGGGGGAGGAGAAAAGAGGAGAGAAGCCATGATCCGCAGTCACGCCGAAGAACGAAGCCTGATCTCCTGGCTGATGATGCAGGAGCGGGTGTTGCGATTATGGATAGAAGAGGCGCTTGCCGATGCGCCGTCGGATACGCGGTTCGTCGCCGAACTCGAAAGTCATCATGACTGGCTCGAACAACAAATTGCACGCATTGAAAAAAGGAGCGCCGCATGAAAACTGCAAGCGCCATATCATTCGCAGCGCCCTTTTCGCTTGCGGTTTTTATCGCCGGCCTTGGCGGGCTGATCTGGCTATATCTCAATGGCGCAGCGATTGATCCCGACGCGGGGCGCGAGGCGATGATCGCCGCCATCTGGAATCATGTGGGCTGGGGCGCAGTGACCGCGCCTGTCCTACTTGTTTACATTGGCTGGCGGTTATTTGCGGGAAGCTCAGCCAGTGCGACGATTGCCGACAAGGTGAGCATCGCGGTGCTGGCGGCGCTCGCGGCGGCGGTGGTGTTTTTAGTCGTGACGGGGCCCATCACCGTCTGGACTTATGGAACCGGACTGAAAGTTTTCGACTGGTTTTCAATTCCGTCGCCCACGGGCAAGGCGCCGGCGCTGCATTCCCTCGTTGAACAGGCGCATGTCTTTGTCGCGCATTGTATTCCGTGGCTGATCGCGGCGGAGGCCCTTTTGTTCGCGGCGTCGCGGGTCGGCAAGAGATAATGCGCAGCAGCTTGCACGGAGCGTCATGCGACCGGCACGACGCCGCCGTCGATGACGTGTTCGCTGCCGGTGATCGAACCGGCGCGCGCTGAGCAGAGGAAGCCGATGAGTTCGGCGACCTCGCGCGGTAGGGCAGGTCGGCCCAGGGGAATGCCGCCCAACGATTGCATGATAATGTCTTTGCCGCCATCGCGGTCTGTTCCCGCTTCGGCGGCCAGGCGATCGGCGAGCGCCAGCGCCGCCTCCGTTTCGATCCAGCCTGGCGACACGCGGACCACACGCACGCCTTTGGGACTGACTTCTTTGGACAGACTCTTGGAATAAGTAGAGAGGGCGGCCTTCGCCGCCGCATAAGCGGTCGTCGATTCCGGCAGAGGCATTTGGCGTTGTATCGACGTGACGTGCGCAATGACGCCTGCGCCTTGGCCGATCATTCCGGGCAGGAAACGCCGGTCGAGCCGCACCGCCGCCATCAGGTTTAGGGAAAGCTCCCGCTCCCAATCGGCGTCCGACAGCGCGGCGAAACCGCCGGCCGGCGCCGACGATCCGCCAAGAACATGGACCAGAATATCCAGACCGCCAAAGTGGTCCCGGACGGTAGCGAAAATAGCGTCGCAACCTTCCGGCGTCATTGCATCCGCTGCGACAAAGACGGCATCCGCCGGAGGATCTTCGGGCAGGCGCCGCGCAGTGGCGATGACCCGCGCGCCTTGTTCAGCAAAGAAGGCGGCTGTGGCCGCGCCGGCGCCGCGCGTGCCGCCCGTGACCAGAACCCTTTTTCCGGCAAGGTCGAGATCGAGCGCCATCACGCGATCTCCAACCGGGAGATCAGATCTCCGGCGAGATCAAAGCGGTAATCGAGCTGCGCCGGACTGCCTTTGAAGTCACCGGTGATGCGGCACGTCACGGTCGCCTGATTTCCGTGGTGCGTTGCCGACAGGATATCCTGTCGATAATTGATCTTGGCGACATCTTCTCGCCATTTCACAATTTCCGCCCGTCCCCGGCGGGTTTGCTGCTCGTCCACAGCGACGCCTTTTTCGATGAAGCATTCAGCGATTTCGGTTGGGGTCTTGGCGGCGAGATAGCGCACAACGGGAAGAGGAAGCGTGTCGGTCATGACATATGTCTCCGTTTTGAATAGTGATGGGAGCCATATGCGGCTTGACTGAAAACACGGCAAGAACGCACAATAAAGTTAGGCACTTACCCGAAAGTAAGCCATGGACGGTCAGGCGGAAAAACCTCAAGAATATACGCGCGAAACCGCGACGGAAGGCGTTGAAACCGCGCTCAGAATGATCGACGGACGCTGGAAACTGATCATTCTCTTTCATCTTTTTGGAGGGCAAATCCTGCGTTTCTCGGAATTGGAGAGAGCGATTCCGGAAGTTTCGCAGAAGATGCTGATCCAGCAGCTACGCCAGATGGAGGTGGATGGAATGGTCAAGCGAACGATCTATCCGGAGGTGCCGCCAAAGGTGGAATATAGCCTGACTGAATGGGGCCAGGCGCTATGCCCGGCATTGGACGCGCTGCTGACATGGGTCGGTAATCGTCCTTCATCGGAGTGACGAAAAGCGCCAGCGCTGCATTCCTTTGTTGAACAGGCGCATGTTTTTGTCGCGCGCTCTATTCCGTGGCTGGTTGGCGCCGAGGCCCTGTTGTTCGGGTTTGCGAAACTGAGGAAAGCCTAGCGCCGGTAACGCCGTTCATTGCCGTCGCGGCGCACGCGATTGAGGCCGCGGGAGACCTCGGCGTAAAAATCAAGCAACACCGGTTCGGCGGCGTAGGAGACGGCAGGATAAGCGCCGTCAAGCGACAGCACCGGCAGGCCCTGATGCGCGGAGAGCATGAACTCTTTCCAGATCGAGGCGGGGATGTTCCCGCCCGTCACTTTATCCATCGGCGTATAGGCGTCATTGCCGACCCAGACGCCGGCGATGATCTGCGGCGTGTAGCCGACGAACCACGCGTCGCGCCAGTCATTGGTGGTGCCGGTCTTGCCCGCTGCGGGGCGGCGCCCGAGCGCAGCGCGGCGGCCCGTGCCGTTCAGCATCACCTGATAGAGCAGATGATTCATTTTCTTTGACACATCCGCCGTCATGACCCGTTTGGGCGCATCGCCGGGATGTTCGTAGAGGATGACGCCTTCGCGCGTTTCAATCGATTCGATGGTGTAGGGTTCAGGTTCAAGCCCGCCGCGCGCGAAGGGAATATAGGCGCCCACAAGTTCTTCAAGCGTGACATCGACCGCGCCGAGCGCGATGGAGCGGTGCGGCGCAATCTCGGATTTGATGCCGAGGCGTTTGGCGGCCTCGACCACCTTGCCGCGGCCGATGCGTTCGGTCACTTGCACGGCGATGGTGTTGATCGACTTCGCGACCGCTTCGGTCAGGCGCACGCGGCCCGCATAACCGGGCGTGTAATTGGTCGGCTTCCAGCCGGCGATGTCGATGGGCTGGTCGATGAAACTGGAATTCGGCGTCAGGCCGGATTCCATCGCCGCCACATAGACGAAAGGCTTGAACGCCGACCCCGGCTGGCGCTTGGACTGCACAGCGCGGTTGAACTGGCTTTCCTTGTAGTCACGCCCGCCGACCATGGCGCGAAGGGCGCCCGATTGATCATAGGCGACGAGCGCGGCCTGATCGGCGCCTTTCAATCGCGCCTCGACGGTCATCGCCGTCTTCACCGCCGCTTCGGCGTCGCGTTGCAGTTTCTGGTCGATGGTGGTTCTGACAATGACGTCGCCGGTGGCGTCCGGCGCAATCGCTTTCGCCTGTGACGCCACATAGTCGAAGAAATAACCAAGCCCAGAATCGATATTCTGTTTGGTGATGACAGGCGGGTGGAGGCGCGCGTCGCGCACCGCGAACGGATCGACGGCGCCGATTTCAAGCAGATTGTCGAGCACTTCATTGGCGCGGCGCTGGGCGCCCGCCGGATTTTGCGTCGGCGCATAGGTCGACGGCGCTTTCGGCAGACCGGCGAGCATCGCCGCCTCCGCAAGCGTGACGTCGCGGGACGACTTGCCGAAATAGGTTTGCGCGGCGGATTCGACGCCATAGGCGCCGGCGCCGAGATAGATGCGGTTCAGATAAAGCGAAAGGATTTCGTCTTTCGAGTAGTGGCCTTCAATCCACAACGCGAGCAACGCTTCGCGCGCCTTGCGCTCATAGGTTTGGCGCGGCGACAGGAAAAGATTTTTTGCAAGCTGCTGTGTAATCGTCGAACCGCCTTCGACGACACCGCCGGCTTTGAGATTGGCGAGGGCCGCGCGCATGGTGCCGCGCAGATCGACGCCGCCATGATCGTAAAAGCGGCGGTCCTCGGTCGACAGGATTGCGTTGATCAGATGTTCGGGCAGTTCCGCCGGGTCCACATGTTCGCCATAGCGGGCGCCGCGCGCAGCGATCTCCTCGCCATTGCGGTCAAGAACGATGATCGCCGCCTGGCGGTTGACGTTCCACAGATCGGCGCTGTCCGGCACTTGCGGCGCCAGATAGATGAAGGCGAGACCGAGCGCGAAGGCCGCGCCCAGGAAACCGACGGAGACGACGGAAAGCGCAACCGAACCCCAGAGATTGCGCCAGGCTTTGCCGTCGCCCGGCGCTTTGGGATATTTCGATTTCTCCGGAAAGGGCTCTTTCACGGGCGGCTTTGGCGAGAAGCCGAATAACTTCAGGAAGTCGTTGTGAAACCCGGCCGCGCCGCGTTTCAAATCGGCCCATAGATTGGCGGCCACGGCGGAAAGCCCGCTTTTGTCATGTTGCCGTTTCGCCATGCCCGTTCCGCCGTCAACTATACCGGCGCCCCGATGCGCCATCCGCCCCACGCTGGTTGCAAGTCTTATACTGGCCCATTCGGGCCTGTTGCAAACGAAGCTTCCATGTCAGCCAAACCGGGCGGAAAAAGGGCGCAAATACGGGCGCAAGGCGGGCGTTTCAGGGGCGTTGATGACAAATCCGCAAGACGTCATGGGATGAAACGACTCAGCGCCGGGACAGAAGCTGCGCCAGAACGACAAGCAGCGCAACGCCGCCCATGATGGCAGCGGTGCGGGCGCGGCGGCGGCCGCGCAAGGCGATTTCCGGCGCTGAAAGCGATGGCGCCGCCCAGTCCGGAACCGATTGAGCGGCGACGAGGAGAAACCCTGAGTCGCCATCGACCATGCCGAGATCGGCAATCGTCAGCCCGGCGCGCGCAGCGATCTCGCTGGCGAGCCTTCCGAAAAAGGGCGGAACCCATTCGCGGTCAGCGCCGAGGAATATCCGCTCACCGTCGCGTTTGACGATTGCGTAGGCTTGCTGTCCCGTGGTGACGCCGATGCTGGCGAAGGATTCGTGCCGCGTCTCGATGCGTTCAATATCGGCGAGCGCAATCGTCACCCTGTCGCGCGGCTGATCGATAAAACCGCGCCGCCGCGGCAACAATGCTGTCAGCGTGCCTCCTTCAAGATGGGCGTAAAGCCGCCAGCGCGAGAACGCCTCCTTGGCGACGAGAAAAGTGAGGGCGATGATCACCAGCGCGACAAACAGAAGAAACAGACCCAGAAAAAGCCCGGCGACGAAGCCGCCGACCGTAGCGATCAGCATGAACAGCGCGAGAACGCCCATGAAGACAGCGGTGAGGGTGACGAAAAGTTTCTCCCCCAAAGACGCGCGAAATGTGAGAGGCGCGGCGCGGTTGATGTCGGCGTCCGTCATCGCCCTGCGCGCTGTTCATTCACGGACTGTCGCAGGGCGGCCGCTTTTTTCATCCTGCCTTCGCCGATCAGTTCCGCCACACGCATGCTCGATATCCAGTATCGAAGCTCCGCCATCAGCGCCGCATCACTGCTGATCTTATCGACAAGTTCAGCCGCGCGGGCTTCGTCAACCGGCGAAGGGCAGGGGAGCAGCTGTTGTAGCTCCGAGCCATCAGAGGCGTAGCAGTTTTCCCAGATGTAGTTCTGAATGCGGAGCGGGATCACGCCGCGTATATGCTCACGATAGGGCGGACGTTCAGTCACCGTCGCAGAGGCGGAGAACATGTAATAGTCGCCCAGCGCGTTGCGAAAAGCAGGATCGGATACCAATCCCAGCTCGCCGGCGCTTTTTAATTCATCAAAAGTTGCTTGTGACGGGATAAGCTCGGCGACCTGGCTTGCCTGGAAATAGCCGAGCAGCAATTCCCATTGTGTGTGGCCGTTCGCATCGCCGGTCTCCGCATAATCAAGACCTTGCGCGCCATAATCAGCGACCTGACCCCAGAAATTCAAGCGGTCATCGATTGCGGCGATGTCGACATCGAGATCCGCGCCGATGCGCGCGAGATAATCCTGCGCGCGAATTCGGTCGACGCGCGCGGCATTCCAGTTCGACACCTGAATACCGATGAAAACGCCGACAACGACAATGACGAAGTCGAGCGCAACGGCGGTCCAGTTCTGCGCCTTTACATGTTCGGAGATGCGGCGGAGGAGCATTAGTCACTCACGATCGATTTTGACAAGCGCGTCGCCAAGACCGCTGACATAAACAGGCCCGCCGTCAGGAGATAAAATGACTCCGGTTAACAGTCCCGGCATCGGCTCGAACATTTCAGGGCCGATCAGGTCGAGGATGCCTTCACCGTTCTCCGCACGCTGGCGCACTTGTGCGACAAGGGCCCTACTTGTCTCCGGCGACGGCTCAAAGAATGTTCGCATAGCGCCGGTTTCTGGATCGGCGATATAAACTGCATTCGCTGCTGGCGATGCAATCCACAAGGCGCCGCCCTCATCAAGCTCGATATTGTCCGGCGTTACAACCTCGACGAGCGTTTGACGGTTTGAAAGCGCGCCGGTCCCGGCGTCAACGTCAAAACTGAGAACGCGGTGCGCCATCAACTCTGCCACATAAAGCCGGTTGCGGGCGGCGTCGAAGGCAATTCCATTGGCGAACGCCATCCCGTCAATAACCCGCTCAGGCTGTATCTCGCCCGCGCTTATCTGTTCCGGTGCGATGCGAAAGACGGCGCCGTCCGTTAACGGCCGATCGGCTGCCGCGAACATTCGTGCTTCTGAGCCTTCACCCTCGGTGTTTGTGGTGGATTGTGTAAACCAGATCGCGCCGGACGGGTCACGAACGACGTTATTGACGCCGAAGGGATGATCGTAAATGCGTGTGACCGCTTCAGACGTGACGTTTACCCGGTAGATGTGTCCTGACGTGATATCAGCCACCAGTGCATGCGCGCCGTCCGGCTCCAATGAAATGCCATTCGGGCTGTTCCAATCGGGCGCCGGTTTCGACTTGAATCCGGCGGCGGCGAAATCGCCGAACGCGCGATGGGTCCCGTCCGGCGCGAGGACGACAAGCCCATGGTCCCAATCGCCGACAAGAACGCTCCCGTCAGACAGAACCACGCCGTCTTCGGCATGGGTCAACGTCCGGTCGGGTGGAAACAGGGTTGCATCGGTAAATGCGTATGGTGCGGCGACCGATGGAGCGGCCCCAGTTGCCGCGTTATCGCCATTACCGCATCCCAACGCCGCAAACGCGAAGACTAAGCTAAAAACAGTTCTATACATTGGCATTTCTCCCAAAATCTTTTCTGAGTTTAAATGCGAGCACGCGCGCGACCGTCATCCAGTTCTGCGCTTTGACGTGTTCGGTGACGCGGCGGAGGAGCATGGATCAGTCCTTGATTTCTACTCTGATAAGCCGGACCCACTGATCGTCGCTGAGATTGACGACAGAATGCGGCGCTTCGGGCTCTTTCCACATCGTGAGCGGGAAGGTCAGCGGCGTATCCAGCTCCCGCGTATCGAAGATCGTAGTTCCGTCTGCATCTTTGTCGATAAAATCGCCAGCTTGCTGGATGTAAAGCACGCTCGGCCAGCGATGAGAATGCAGGGGTTCGGTTTCGCCGGGCGCCATGGAAACTTCGAGCACCCGGACGGACTCGTTTTCGAGCAAAATTTTGTGATTGCCCGGCGCCGCAGCGACGGCGTCCAGTTCCGCCGGCCAGTCAGCGGGGTCGCCGGTCTTGTATCCGAGTTCGTTCTTCTGCTCCGCCTGAGCCACCTGAGCCGCTTGTTCCCCGGCTTGCGAGCAGGCGGCGGCGACGAGGATGCTGATTCCCAAAACGGCGGACTTCACGATCATTGCGTTGTTCATATCTGTCTTACTTTCAGGGTTGCTTGCGGTGATTTCCAAGTTGTTCAAGACGCGCCATCGCCTGTCCGGCGGACGCGTCATAGGTGTCGCGCAATCTCACGCCGTGTGCGCGCTGTTCATTGAGGATGTCGTAAAGAAACGCCGACAGGTTGCGGATGCGCGGGTCGTCCAACAGATCGCGATAGTCCTCACCGCCGCCGCCGCGCTTTTTTTGTTCCACACCGTCGAAGTCGACGACATTCCCCAAACGATATTCGGCTAGCAGAAATTCATCGACCCAGCGATGCTGGAACCGCGCCATGTCGGCTTCATATTCGCGGATCGCAGCAATCTGGTTGCTCTGATCGACAAGCGACCTTTGCAAGGCGATATCCTGCAAAACATCAATGCGGCCGGCGTTCTCCAGCGCCTGATAAGCGCCGCGGTGGACATTGAGAAACTGAAGTTCGTAAAGTCCGATGCGCATCAGGCCGTCAAAGTCTTCCGGCTTGACGTCTTCCTTTGCCGAATTAGCGAGAACTGAAAGCGCCTCCTGACGCTCCGCGATATGAGCAAGATGTTCGTCGAGAAGTCCAACGGAAATCGTAAAGTCGGATTGGAGTGTCTGCAGATAGCTCACTTCGGTCGCACGTTCGCGCCGCACGTCATTCCAGTTCGACACCTGAATACCGATGAACACGCCGACGACTACGATCAGGAAATCGAGCGCGATGGCGGTCCATTCCTGTTTGCGAAAATGCGCGATGACGCGGCGGAGGATCATGGCGCGGTCTCCGTGTTTGCGGGTCGGGCGCCATTTCTGGAGTAGGCTGACAAAAGCGCGGCATACGCATCGAGCTTGTCGGAGACCTGGCCGAGATAAGCCGTGTAAATATGCTGGGTGAGGGCCGCATTGGAAGCGTAGGCGATCATGACCGGTTGTCCGCAAACGCCTTCAGGGGTTTGCAGGCGAAACTGTTCGAGGCCGCTGAATTCGTTTCCCGGAAGAACTTTGAGCGCCTGATCGCCAGTGAGACTAAGCCCGGCGGCAGGATATATTTTCTGTTCGATGTCCTGTTTGATGCGGATGTAGCGTTGCCACTGGCGGTCCATGAAATTCATCTCGTCGGCGATTTTTCGAACACTGTCGCGGATCTCCGCCGCGTCGAGCGCGGACAAGTTTCCGGACTCAAGCGCTTCGCGCGCTGTCGCCAGCGAGAAGCGCGGCGGGGGGAAGTCGCCGACACGAAGAACAAGCTCCTTCATATTGTCATCCATACGAAGGCATGCGTCGGTCTCGTTAAGGCGCGCCGCCAGCTTCAAAGCATCGTTCAGAATAACGTGGTTATCGGCCTGGTATCCGGCCATGTCGGCGCGCGCATCTTCCGCCTCCGCGATCATTCGCTGCAACAGGTCTCCGGCTTGTGCGTCGGCGATCCGCGCGGCATTCCAGTTACTTACCTGAATACCGATGAAGACGCCCATGACGACAATGACGAAATCGAGCGCCACCGCCGTCCAGTTTTGAGTCTTTACGTGTTCGGTGATGCGGCGGAGGATCATGGGGCGTCCCCGATTTCTTCGGTAATCGCCGCGCTCGCAGCCTCGGCATAGCGAATCATGTCCGGATAGCCGGTGAGGGCGAAGATATTCTGGCCTAGCCAGAATTGCAGCTCCCTCGCCAGTTCCGGATCGGCGCGGATCTCTGCTAGCATGGCGTTGACATCAAGCGCCTTGAGGTCGTCGATGCAATTGCGGGTCAGTTCTTCAATGACGGAGCCAGGCATACGCATACACTCGGTCCATAGGAGTTCGGCGGCCTCGGGCGTCAGATAACTCCGTATACGCTCCCGGTAAGGGGGCGCAGAGCCATTTACCGTGTCCCACCCATTCAAGTACGAGTAGAACTCCTGCACCTTGGCTGAAACGGCTGGACTCGACGGAAAGCCGATGCGCTTGGCCTCCTGAAACTTTGTGTAGTCGTAAGGCGTTCCCCACACCTGCGAGGCGTGGAATAAATCGACAAGGAGCGCCTCACATTGGCGCGTGCAATCGCTATCTCCGTTGAGGAAGGCGAGCCCGCGTCGTCCACCTTCGACGACACCTCCAACATAACGCGATTGAAACTCCAGAACGCGGACGCTCTCGGCAATTTCATCACGAAGCTGAACCAGGAACTCTCGCTCAGTGTTGCGCTGAAGTCGCGCCTCGTTCCAGTTACCAAGCTGGATGCCCATAAAAACGCCCAAAACCACGATGAAAAAGTCGAGCGCGACCGCTGTCCAGTTCTGGGCCTTTACGTGTTCTATGACGCGGCGAAGTAGCATCGTGCTAATCGCTCATGACGGCCGCATGCTCGGCCGTGTCCGTATATTGCTGAAAGGCGCTGATCTTGCCGTCCGTGACGGTCCATGAATGAACGAAGGGGGCGTCCATGGATTTACCGGTGGCCTTATAGGTTCCGCTATAGCGGCCAAAGACGATGACGCGGTCATCTTCGGCGACAAATTCCGACGGGATGGCGGCAAAGCCGTCCCACTCGCCGCCGAGGCGCGCGAACAGGCCCGTCAGCACCGCTTCCGGACCGACATAAGGGTTATTGTCCGCATAGGGATTTCCTTCAGCTTCGTTCCAGACAATGTCCGCCGCCATGACGCCGGTGACTTTGTCCATATCGCCGGCCTCGAACCCGGCATAGACTTCCTGCACCACAGCGCGCGAGGCGTCACCCGAGGGCTGGGTGTTCGGCGCCGATGGCTTTGCGCAGGCGGCGAGGGCGAGAAAGGCGAGGGCGGAGATTAGTTTTTTCATTATGGTCTCTCTTTTTTGAAAAATCGGCTGACGTTATTGGGATGTTTCAAGCGATGTGGCGCATTCGAAATCATCAGCGCCGACAGGCTTGCAGAAATCTGGAAAGCCGTGTTCACGCCAGTAGTCGAGGATGCCGTAATTCTTGATCCGCGACCTGAATTGCTGCGATTGGCGGTAGCCAGCAAAGTTGGCCCCCCAATAATCGACCGTGAACGGCGTCGCGTCATAGTCGCCGAGCGCTGCGAGAAAATAGGTGAAATCCTGTTCGCCAGCCTGACTGGTTTGCGCCTGGAACCGGTGAATGTCGGCGACCAGATCCGGGTATGTTTTTTCAGGATGGCGAATGGCTTCATAGAGGTCCTCATGCCGGCGCCAGCCAAGGAGCAGGTCCGGCGAATTGGTTGCCGACATGAAAGCGAGTTTTTCTCCGCGCCGCGCAAGTGTGGTGAACGGTGCGAAAATAACTTTCGCCGCGCTGGTGTTGAGCGCTTCTTCATAATATTTGAGCGCCGCATCATCGCGTTCCATGGCCGAAAGCAAGGCGATCCGGTTTTCGACGCAGGGGACGTAGTACGGTTCGATCTCGAGGCACCTGCTTAGGCTTATCAGAGAATCCTCAAAATCGCCGACTGCGGCAACCGTGATTCCGCGCCACAAAAGCGCCGAGGCGTTTCGCGGTTCAATCTCCAGCGCGCGGTCAAAATCGGCGATCACCGCCGCAAAGTCGATTTTGGCGCGCCCGCTAAAAGCGGTGTTGGCTTTCAGTTTGGCGAGCACTGCAATCGCTGTAGCGCTTTTCGGGTCGAGCCTCAGCGCCCGCTGCGCATACTCTGTTGTGTGCGCATCAACCTCGGCTCGCGGTGTCTTAACGTAGCTATATTCGAGCAGTAGAGACTGCAACGCTGCGCGAATTTCCCACGCTTTGGCGAATTTCGGGTCCTGTTCGAGCGCCCGAATTAATAAGGCGTCAGCCTTGTCCAGATCGTGGCGGGCAAGAAAGTGACTGCGCGCCTGAAGGTATAATTCGTATGCGGTCAGATTTTCGGTCACTGCCTCAACGGTGATTTTAGGCGTTGTCTCAACGCCGATTGCGCCATCCAGCGCATCAACAATCGCCTGCGCGATTTCATCCTGGATTGTGAAGACGTTTTGCGTCGTCAACGGCCGGTCAAAGGTCTTGGACCACAAATGCCGGTCTGTTTGAGTGTCGATGAGCTGCGCGGTGATCCGCAGCGTATCACCGGCTTTGCGGACCGATCCTTCGAGCACATGACGAACATTTAGCTGCTTTGCAATTTCTGGAACGCCAAGCTCGCGTCCCTTGAACTGAAATGACGAGGTGCGCGAGGCGACGTCCAGACCTTTTACGTTGGCGAGAACATTAAGGATCTCTTCGGCCATGCCGTCCGAGAAATATTCCTGATCCCCGGCGGGCGATAAATCCGCAAAGGGAAGAACGGCGATAGAGGCGTCTGTCGCCTGCGCGCCTTCTTTGTATAAGGGATCGCCTGCACCGCTTATTATCTTTTCCGGCATCAGCCGGTCAGCGACCATCATGGCGGCGACCAGCGCCAGCCCGCACAGGATCGCGATATCGAGCTTGCGGCCGGTTTTTTGCGCAATGCTCGCGCCCTCCGGCACGGCGGCGGTGGGTTTGACGCCCTCTGGCGTCATCTCGAACGCCCAGGCGAGGATCATGGCGACGGGAAAGCCAATCAGGAGGAGACTGACGACCATGCCGTCAAACCAGGCGGGCAGGCCGACCGCGTTTTCCAGCGTCGCAGCGACCTGCGCCAGGAGCCAGCCGACAACCCCATAGACGCCAGCGACACGGAACACGTTGCGCCGCCGTAGTTCTTTGAAAAGATTATTCATTCCCGCCCCTGCCTGACGACCATATAGCACGGCTCAGGGGCGAAGGCGACAGGCGGGATCGTCCGTTATCGGATGGCCCGGTATGGTTCGATACAGAAACCGGCCGCAAGACATTGTCTTGCGGCCCGCACAATGTCTTAGAACGCCAGCGCTATTTGACCATTTTATCGGTCAAGTAGAATGACTGAGTCGAAAAGCCGATTCGCGTGCATTCGCCGTCTTCATTCCATGCGAAGGTGATAAAGCTGAAATCGGCGGTCGACGCCGTCGCGGCGAGCAGGTCCGGGTCCTGCGTGAAGCAGGTGAACTGCTCCTCGTCCGCATCGCCTGCCTGACAGAAGCCGGTGGAGACAACGCCTGCGCCAGTCGCAATCTTGCGGACGCCGCAGCCGATGAAAGTCACATCGTCTTTCGCTTGCTGTGCCGAGACCATGTCGCCTTGCGCAAAGCGATTCACGAGGTCAACATCAACCGGTGCGGGCTGTTTGAAGCCGGCGACAGCGGCGGTCGATATGAATGCGACAGCGACGCCGGCTGCGAGAATTTTAGATTTGAATTTCATAATGGTCTCCCTCCAAGGATAAAATATCCGGTGTTAGAACTGGCCCTTGATCTCACCGCTGTTGATCGCCCTGGTCAGGCGGATCAACGCTGCGCGCCGGGCCTCTGGCGGCAGTTCGGCTATCTGTGCATGCAGCTGGTCCATTTCGATCGTGGAAATGGAGCCGCGCTTTTTGTAAATTTCAAGGTCCTGATCGATCGCGGATTGCGTGAGCAGGGTTTGCCCCTGGTTATAGGACGCCGTCTGTTGCGGCGCGGGCGATGCGCTCGCTGCGCGCTGCACAGGTGCGACGGCGCCGTCTTCGGCGGCGATGGTCTGATACTCCTCGCGGATGATCATGCGAATGTCGTCCGCGGTGAGGTTGGCGCCGACCGTAGCCGCCTCTGCCCATTCAATCGGCGCCGCGGCGGGCGAGGTTTGCTGCAAGTCTTTGTTCAGGGTGTCAACTGACTCAACAAGTTGATCCGTACGCATATCAAGCTTTATTGCGTGAAGCCCCAGCATTACAAGCAACAGCGTCTGGAACGCCGAAAGCGGGACCAGCCATTTCATAAGCAGCCATCGCCATTCCCGGCGCGGCATGCCGACGATTTCCTGCGCGCGGAGCGCAGATTTCCGAAAAGCGCTTTGCGCATCTCAAGGCGTTGAAAGTTGATGCCGCGTTGCAACAGAAGTCCCCCATCGTGCAACCTGACTGACATTTAGGGCCGATGCCGCAATGCTGTCAATCTGGCAGGAAAGGGCGCGGCGAAAAATAAACACACAACAAAGCTGCGCGCCGGATGGGATTGACCCGCCCGGCGCCGCTTACGCAACTAAACTCAGTTGAGTGCTTAAAGATTGCTGCCGACTTTTGGCGGCACATAGAAGGACTGGTTGGAAAAGCCGATGCGGGTGCACTGACCGGTTTTTTCATCCCAGCTAAAAGTCACATAGCCATAGTCTGCGCTCGCCTCGATAGCGTCGAGGAGGTCTTCATTGTCGGTGTTGCAAAAAGCGCGTTCGCCGTCAGCGTCTTCAGCCTGGCAAAAACCAAAGGCCGTGGCGCCGCCAACGCCATCATCGAATTTGCGCACGCCGCAACCGATGAACTCATTCTTGTTCGGGGCGTAGCGGGCGCTCAGCATGTCGCCGCCGGCGAAGAACGTAGTGAGGTCCACATCCACGGGCGCGGGCTGCACCATGCCGGCGATGGCGGCGGTGGAGGTGAAGGCTGCGGCGAGGCCGCCGATCAGATATTTACGGTTCAGTGTCATGTTAGTATCTCCCTCTGTTAGGTTCCGGTGTCATTACATCCAGCCGTCGATTTCACCCTTGCTCATGGCTTTGGTGAGGCTCGAAAGCGCGGCGCGCCGTTCGGCCAGAGGTAATTTTGCTATCTTCGCCTGCAGGCTCGCCATTTCGACTTCGTCGATGGCGCCGCGGCTTCTGAAATAATTGATCTCGCGATCCACAGCCGTCGCGGCGGTTTTGATTTGCTTCGGCGTGTGTTGCGGTTTGACGGGCTGCGCTGGCGCGGATGTGGCGCGCGCCAGTGTTTCGAGCGCGGCGATCTCTTCGCGCAGGATGTTGCGCATTTCCTCGCCGCTTAAAGAGGCGCTACGAGCATTGTCCCATGACAGCGCGGCGGGATCGGCTTGCGTCTGGAGTTGCGATGGCTGGGCCTTGACGGCTTCGGCGATATCGTCTGTGCGCATGTCGATGGCGACGACTTTAAGACCAAGCGCGGCCAGCAGAACCGTTTGCGTTGCGGAAAGTGGAATGAGCCAGTTCATAGGATGCCCCCTGTTGATAGGCTGACGCTACGCCCGGCGGGGGCCGGGCGTGAGTGATGTAGATCACAGGGGGGTGCGAAATTGCGGTTGAGGCGAAAAAAGCCCTGGAAACGCGCCGGACGCACTATGAATTGACGGCTGATGGCCATCTGTATCTCCCCCAGTGACAGGCGCCTTCGCGCCTGACCAGGGAACAGCATTCATCGCGATTGAGGCGATTTCGCGCCGGAAAAAAGATAGATGCAGGGCAGGCGCCCGTCAGCGCGCAGCGGCGATGTCGCTCGCGAACGCATGGGCGGCGCGTTCATGTTCATCACTGAGCGCTGGCGCGCCGGGGCGATAAAACACGCCGCCCCATTGCATGTTGAAATAGCCTGCACTGTCTTCAAAGGGATGAACGAAAGACTCGGGTGGTTTCGGATCGGAGCCGGTCGCGACGACGAAGAGCGTCTTGCCTGCAAGCTGTTTGCCGATGGTTTTATAGGGCGGATCGGTGAGGTCCGAGAGGCGGTCGAAGAACAGCTTCATCTGTGCGCTCATCGTGTACCAGTAAACCGGACTGGCGAGCACGATCGCCTGCGCTTTCAGCATGGCCTGCGCAAGCGGCAGGAAATCGTCATCGGCGTTTGCGTGGCTGTAGGAATAGGGGCCGATCCGCAATGTTCCGAGATCAACCCGCTCTGTACCCGGAAGATGTGCGAGGACGGCGCTAAGGAGCCGCGCTGTATCTCCGTCAGCGCGGCTCGATCCGAGAATGGAGAGAATAGTCATTTGCCTTTGCGCTCCATCACGCGGCGCAGGGCTTCGGCGAGATCGCCGCCATCATGCATGTGTTTGGTCATATCAGTCACCATTTCTAATTTTCCAGAAAAATATCGCTTACACGCCCCTTCATCCTGAGGAGAAAATTTTCCTTCGTCCTTCGAGACGCGGCTTTGCCGCCCTCAGGATGAAGGAAAATCTTCGTCTCGAAGGATCGTCGTGTTTATCGCCGCCTCCTATTGATAGAGATTTTTTTCCGCCGGAACGCGGCTGGAATATTCAACGAATTCGAACTCGAGCCCCTCGGCGTCGATGTAATAGAGATTGCGCCGGTGCGGATGGGTCTCGCCGAGATGATCGGGCTCATGGCCGGCGTCTTTAAGCTGGCGCACGACCTCGTCGAGATCGGCGACTTCAAAACCGATATGGGCAAGACCGGGCTCTGAGCTCTGCAATTCTCGGTGACGCCCGCGCGCGGCCGTCGGCAGGTGGAACTCATTTAGGGTGAGGTAATTGGCGTCATCGCCCACATGCACCCAGCGGCGCGGAATTCCCGCCCACTCGCCGCCGCCTTCGCCGCGGATCGCCCAGTGGGGGAAGGCGGCGGTCAGGAATTTCACCGTCGGGTCAATGGCCGTAACGATGAGGTTCACATGTTCGATGCGCGGCGCCGTGACCGGCTTGGCTTCAGGTTTCTCCAGTTCTTTCGTCATTGTCGTCTCCCTTATTTATGAAAGAATAGGCTTTCAATAATGACCCTTGTTTTTGAAAGCAAGAACTTTTATAAATAGGGCATGAGCAAAATATCGAATACGCCCATCAAGAAAGCCGATAAGTCAAAAAACACAGCGGCCTCAGGCGAGACCGGCGCTACCCGCGCGGCCATCCTCGACATGCTGAAACGCGAGGGAGAGCTTTGCGCGTCCGACATCGGTCCGGCGTTGTCGCTCACGCCCATGGCGGCGCGGCTGCAGCTTTACGCGTTGGAGGAGGAGGGGCTTGTTGAGCCAAGGTCGCAAGCAAAGGGGCGCGGGCGCCCGGTGAAATACTGGTCGCTGACGGCGGCGTCAGCGCGGGTTTTTCCTGATGCGCATCAGTCCCTGGCGGTGGAGATGATCCAGTCGGTCGAGGAGCTGTTCGGCGCAGAAGGGTTGCAGAAGTTCATCAAAAAACATGGCGACATGCAGCGCGAAGCCTATGGCGAAAAATTATCCGGGGCGAAGACGCTGGGCGAGCGCGTGAAGAAACTCGCCAAGGCGCGCTCCGATGAAGGCTATATGGCGGAAGCCAAAAAAGACGGGCGCGACTGGCTCTTGATCGAAAACCATTGCCCGATCTGTTCAGCGGCAAAGGTGTGCACCGGGCTTTGCGCGGGTGAGCTTAAAGTTTTCTCCGACGTGTTAGGCAAGGGCGCGACCGTCACCCGCGAAGAACATATCCTCGCCGGCGCAAGACGGTGTGCGTATCGGGTGAGGGGCGCCTAATCGTCCTTCATATTCACGAACACCATCACCAGCCCGCTCGACATGAAATAGATGAAGGCGCCGTCCATGGACCCGTCGCCAAGCGGCGTCTGCCACATGCCGAGAATGCCGCCGCCTACAACGGTGAACAAGCCGAACCACAGGGCGACGCCGATGCCGCACCCCAAAATAGCGAAACTCTTGGAGGCATTGAACTGATCGGCGGGCTTTCCGGCCGCGCCGAGCATTTTCAGTGCGCCGATCATCGACACCGCGCCCACCAGAAATTCGCATGTGACAATGACCATCAATGTAAGCGTGACCAGCGCCGGACTGGTGATCGCCGGTGCGAGGTCATTGGGATAAACCTCGTGACCCTCAAGCGATAAAACATAGCCGACAAAGCCTTTCGCTTCCTCCCAGTTGATGATGTTTCCGGCGGCGTAGGTGAGGCCCTGAAGCCCGACAAACACGACAAGAATGATTTTCAGATAACGGATCATATGGAGCCCCCTCCTGTTTTTGTGGTGAGGAGTGTAGGGCCATTGCCAGCGCGGAAACAATAGGCGGGAAAATGCTGCGCTGCGCAGGGGATTATGTGGCGGCGACTTCTCTTGACGCCGGAAACCGCAGCGTCACTGTGGTGCCGCTCTCACTTGCTTCAGTTGTGAGCGATCCGTCCAGGGATTGTGCGTAATGCTTCACCAATTCCATGCCGATGCCGGTGGAGGACGATGATTGTTCATGCGCTCGTTCATTGTCGCCAATGCCATCGTCGCAAATAATAAGGGAGAAATCATCGCCATCACGCAACAGCCTAACGTCAATTACGCCCGAATTCCGGTCCTGAAAAGCATGGGTGACGGCGTTGCTGGTGAGCTCAACCGCGATAGCGCCAAGGGAGATAGCGTCATCCGGATTCAGATACACACTGATGGTCTGTACGCGGCAATCAACTTTCGTTGTAGAACCGCTCATGGTGATTTCGCTAAGCTTTTCGCATAAACGGCGTATATACTGTCCGGCGTCAACGGCGTCTTCATCATCCGCCACCAGCATCATTTCATAAAGCTGGGCGAAGCTGTCGAGACGGGCGCGAATACGGTCGAGAGATTGCCGGAGCTCGGGATTATCAAGCTTGCGACGTTCCAGACCGACAATCGCCATGATGGTCATGAGATTGTTTTTTACGCGATGATGCGTTTCCTTTAAGTTGACATGGGCTCTCGCCGATTCAGCGCGCTCATGCTGTTCGGATTTCACCTGATGGGTCGTTTCTGTACAGATTACCAGAACGCCGCCGACGCCAGTCGGCGCTTCAGGGTGGTTGATGGGGTTAAAGCTGTAAGTCCAGTAAACCTCATCGCGAACCCCATGCCGGTCGATCGGCACGAGCTGGTTTTCGTGCCATGTGGCGCCGCGTCCGCTCATCACATGTTGAATTTGCGGTCCGGTGATCTCATCCCAGGTTTCTCGCCACATGACCTTGGCCGGAGCGCCAAGGCCGGCCGGGTCTTTCTCCGGCCCGAGGGATCGCGCGAAGGCGTCATTGTAAAAACAAAGATGGTCCGGACCCCAGAAAATCAGCATCGGGTGCTGCGTCGTGAGCATCAGTCTGATGCTCAGTTTAAGGGAATCAGGCCAGCCAGTCGGCTCGCCGAGGGACGTCTCAGCCCAGTCTTTTTCCCGGATCAGCCGCCCCAGGCGATCTCCGCCTTGCAGAAAGTCAAGTGTCGTGATCGCATCGGTTCCTGTTTGGCGACATTTTCATTTTCAATGATTGCTAGCGCGATATCAACAAAATTCGAAATAAGCGGTTCGTGCTACCGCTAGGGTGCTGGCGCCGGGGCGCCGGAGCGTTTAGGACACACGAATGGCGCAACCAAAACCCTTTTGGGAAAAGAAAAAGCTCTCCGAGATGACCGACGAGGAGTGGGAGTCCCTGTGCGACGGCTGCGGGCGCTGCTGCATCTATGTCCTGCACAATGAAGACACGGACGAAGTGTTCGAGACCGACATCGCCTGCAAGCTGTTCGATGTGGCGCGCCGCCGCTGCACCGATTACGCCAATCGCATGAAACAGGTGAGCGACTGTGTGCAGTTAACGCCGGACAATGTGGGCGCGCTGAAATGGATGCCGCCGACCTGCGCCTATCGCCGTCTCGCCGAAGGCAAGAAACTGCCGACCTGGCATCCCTTGCGCACTGGCGATCCAAACAGCGTGACGCGCGCGAAAATATCCGTCTCGCCGGATCTCGTTTCTGAAAACGATCTTGAGATCACGGATGAGTTGCTGGAAAGCCGGATCGTAAGAGAGCGCTAAATCCGTTCTCAAAATCCTACCCCAATAACGCGAACGCCTGCTTGCAAAATTCATCATTTGTGATGAAAAAGGCCTGTTTTTTGAGGTTTGGTGAATAGTTATCCACCACTTCCAGAGCGGCCGTATCATCCGTTCCATGATGAAAAACCAAATCGACATCACCGAAGCGGGAGCGTCCGGCGCGCAGGATAAGACGCCCGATGACGATAGCTGGGACGCGCTTGCGGGCCGCATCCAGAAACTTGTGATGCGCCGTTCGCGCTCCCTGCTCACCGAATATGACGACGACATTTTCGATCGCGGCGCCCGCGCCCTGCGTACGCTGATGAGCGCGGCGCAAATTTCCGAACGCATGAAGAAAGACGAAGCAAAGGAACTTGAAACGCATGACAGCGCCGCGCCGCCCCAAATCACCGACGACGCCATCCGCGGCCTCAAGCGAAAGCTCGAGCGCCAGATTGAACGCATTGAAGAAGAGGATCGCGTGGCTGAGGGACGAGGCGATGAAGGAATATCACCGGGCGCATTACGACAAGGACTGGGACGCTAATGCGCTCGATCATCAAAAAGAGCCCGATGGCGACTGGACAACCTGGCTCCTGCTTGGCGGCCGCGGGGCAGGGAAAACCCGCGCTGGCGCCGAATGGGTGCGCCAGATTGCAAACGACAACAAGGGCGGCGCCATCGCGCTTGTTGCGGAAACATACGCCGATGCGAGGGAAGTCATGATCGAGGGACCATCCGGCATTCGCGCGGTGTCCCCTTCCGGGGAAGTTCCGCAATATGAAGCCTCGCGCCGACGTCTTGTCTGGCCTGACGGCGCCGTTGCTTACGCGTTTTCGGCGGAAGACCCGGACGGCATTCGCGGCTACCAGTTCACTAACGCATGGAGCGACGAGTTTGCGAAATGGCGATATGCGGAGGAAACCTGGTCGAACCTCCAGCTTGCATTGCGCCTCGGTGAGAAGCCGCGCCAGATCGTGACGACGACACCGCGCCCTATGGCGCTGCTCAAGCGATTGATTGCCTCGCCGACAACGGAAACGGTGCGCGCCTCGACTTACGACAATCGCGCGCATCTATCGGAAGCATTCTTCACCGAGATCGCGGCGCTTTATGAAGGCACGGCGCTTGGGCGTCAGGAACTCATGGGCGAAATCGTCGACGATGTGGCTGGCGCTTTGTGGACATGGAATCTGATCGAAGCGTCGCGGATTTCCGCCGCACCGCCGCTCGATCGTATCGTCGTCGCTGTCGATCCCCCTGCGACGGGCGGCGAAAACGCGGACGAATGCGGCATCGTCATCGCCGGCGTCGCTTATTGCGGCGATGTGAAAACCGCCTTCGTTCTCGCGGACTGGTCGGCGGCGGGACTTTCCCCCCAGCAATGGGCGTCGAGAACCGCCGCCGCCTATCACGAATTTTCCGCCGACCGCATCGTCGTTGAGGTTAATCAGGGCGGCGACATGGCCAAAGCCGTCATCGCGCAAGTGGACAGCCAGGCGCCGGTGCGCGGGGTGCACGCAACGCGCGGCAAAAAGCTGAGGGCCGAACCGGTCGCCGCGCTTTACGAGCAAGGACGCGTTCGTCACGTCGGCGCGTTTTCAAAACTCGAAGACCAGATGACGACGTTCACAGGCGAGGGATCAAAAAGTCCCGACCGTCTCGACGCACTCGTCTGGGCCATCACCGATCTCATGTTGTCGAAGCCGGCGCCCAAACCCGGCGTTCGGAAGTTGAATTAGGAGACATCCTTAATGTCCTTCATTCCCAATATCTTCGTGCGCAAAGCGCCGGAACGAAAAGCCTCAGCGGCGAAAGCGTTAATCGCGCTGCACCGCACCGGCGCGCCGGTCTGGACATCGCGCGATTATGTGTCGCTCGCGCGCGCCGGTTATGAGCGCAATGTTATCGCCTATCGCTGTATCCGGCTGGTTTCCGAGGCGACGGCGTCGGCGCCGCTGCGGGTGGCGGAGGCGGGCGCCGTGATGGCTGACCATCCCCTGTTAACGCTGCTGGCGAAACCCAATCCGGAACAGTCGGGCGCGGAATTGCTCGAGAGCTTTTATGGCTTCCTGCAAACCGCCGGCAACGCCTATCTCGAAGGCGTCACGCTCGACGGTCTCCCGCGCGAGCTTTACGCGCTGCGTCCTGACCGGATGAAGGTGCGGCCCGGCAAGTCCGGCTGGGCTGAAGGCTATGATTACTCCGTCGCAGGTCGTTCGGTGACGTTCAGAAAGCCGGATGATGGTTCGCTCTCGCCGATCCTGCATCTGAAACTGTTTCACCCGACCAACGATCATTACGGGTTGTCGCCTTTGGAAGCGGCGAGCGCGTCGGTTGATTTGCACAACGCGGCGTCGGCCTGGAACAAGTCATTGCTCGACAATGCCGCGCGGCCGTCAGGCGCGCTGGTTTATAAGGGACCGGAAGGCGCGGAAAACCTCACCGGCGATCAGTTCGACCGGCTGAAGTCTGAATTGGAAGACGCTTATCAGGGTTCTGCGAACGCAGGGCGTCCGCTGGTGCTCGATGGCGGTCTTGAGTGGCGATCCATGTCTTTGTCGCCCGCCGACATGGATTTCATCGAGGCCAAACACGCCGCGGCGCGCGAGATCGCGCTGGCCTTTGGCGTGCCTCCGATGCTGCTCGGCATTCCCGGCGACAACACCTATTCCAACTATAAAGAAGCCAATCTCGCTTTCTGGAAACAGACGGTGTTGCCGCTGGTCAAGAAAACCGCGAGCGCGCTGACGGGTTGGTTCGCGCCGGTCTGGCCGGACGCGCAAGTGATCTGTCAGACGACGGATATTGAGGCCCTGTCAGCGGAGCGCGATGCGATGTGGATGCGTGTTTCCCGCGCGGATTTCCTCAGTGAAGATGAAAAACGCAGCGCGCTTGGCTTGCCGGCAAGGGAGGGCGGCGATGCATAGCGTTTCCTTCCCCAAAGCGCCGCTCGAAAAACCTTATGAGATGCGCGTCACGGTGGCGATTGGCGCCGCAGTGATCGTGCAGACGGGCCTCGGCCTGATCTGGGCGGACGCGGCGTCCGAGCGGCTCGCACAACTTGAGCGCCGCGCCGACGACAACACGCAAATCATCGAACGCACGGCGCGCCTTGAAGAACAGGTGCGGTTCGTCTCCGCCACGCTGATCCGCATCGAAGACAAGATCGACACGAAAAGGGAGGGCGAGTGATGGATAAGCTCATCGCCGAGATTGAAGGCTACGCCTCCATCTTCAATGTTCCCGATTTGAATGGCGACATCGTCGCGCCGGGCGCCTTTGCGCAGTCGCTGAAAAAGAACACGAAGCCTGCATTGCTCTATCAACACGCGGCGGAGGCGCCGATCGGGCGTTGGCTGTCCTTCCGTGAGGATGCGCGCGGCCTGTTTGTCAAAGGCGAGTTGATTTTGTCGTCGCCGCGCGCGCGCGAGGTGCATGCGCTCATTGAAGGCGGCGCCATGGACGGGCTTTCCATCGGCTATCAGACCGTGCGGTCGATGCGCGTTCCGTCCGGGCGGCGCATTCTTCAAGCCGATCTCTGGGAAGTGTCTGTTGTGACCTTCCCTATGGCGCCGGGCGCGCGGGTCACGCGCATCGGTCCCGTTCGCGAAGACTATGACGCGCAAGATTACGCCCGACTTTTCACCCAATCGGTTCGCATTCCATCCTCCCCCACACCTGCCGGAGTGCGAACCAGGAAGCGGGCGCCCGCTCTTCCTCCCCCCACATGCGGGGCGGGCGCCCGTCACGTCGTCGAGGCCGCGAAGGCTGCGGCGCAATCATTGTCAGTATAGGAGTAACGAGTAATGACCATCGAGACCAAAGCAGAAGCGCCTAATGCGGAAATTCGCGGCGCCATGCGTGAGTTCCTGAGCGCGTTCGAAACGTTCAAAGACGCCAATGACGAACGCCTCGCCGCGCTTGAAGCCAAAAGCGCCGACGACATCGTCCTCAATGAGAAGATCGAACGCATCAACGATGCGGTGAGCGAGCAAAAAGCCGCTGTCGACCGCCTGGCGCTGAAACAGGGTCGGCCAAGCATCGGCGCCGCCGCGCGGCCAAACGCCATCATCGAGCCCGATGAACGCAAAGCCGCGTTCATGCGCTATATGCGCGTCGGCGACGCCACCTCCGTCGCCTCGCTTGAATCGAAATCGGTAAACGCCGGTACGGATTCGGAAGGCGGCTATCTCGCGCCGGAGGAAGTGGAGCGGCTCATCACCGCCGCGGTGAAAGACATTTCACCGATCCGCCAGATTGCGAGCGTGCGCGATATTGGCGGCAATGTTTTCCGCAAGCCGGTCTCCAACGGCGACGCTGTGGCGGGTTGGGTTGCGGAAACAACGGCGCGCGGCACGGCGACGACCGCGCCGACGCTCACGGCCATCGACTTCCCCACCATGGAGCTTTACGCCATGCCGGCGGCGTCGCAGACGCTGCTCGATGACGCCATCGTCGATATCGAGCAATGGCTCGCCGACGAAGTGCAGACGGAATTCGCGGTGCAAGAGTCCGCCGCTTTCATCTCCGGCAACGGCACGACCGCGCCGAAGGGCATCCTTTCCTACACCATTGCCGCTGACGCTTCGAAAACCGCGACGCAAATCGGCTATCTGCCGTCGGGCGCGGACGGCGCCTTCGCTGCGTCCAATCCGTCCGATGCGCTGCTCGACCTTATCTATGCGCCGAAACAAGCCTATCGCGCCAATGGGCGTTTCCTCATGAATCGGTCGGTTGTCGGCGCCCTTCGTAAGTTCAAGGATAGCGAAGGCAATTATCTCTGGCAGCCGAATGACGAGCCGGGCGAGCCTGCGCGCCTCATGGGTTATCCGGTGACGGAAGCCGAAGACATGCCGGACATTGCGTCAGACTCCCATTCGATTGCGTTCGGCGATTTCCGCCGTGGTTATCTCATTGTCGATCGCGTCGGCGTGCGCGTCTTGCGCGATCCCTATTCGTCGAAGCCTTACGTTCTCTTCTACACCACCAAACGTGTTGGCGGCGGCGTTCAGGATTACGACGCTTTCAAATTCCTGAAATTCGCGGCGAGCTAAAGACGATTCCTTTCTCCGTTCATTCCCGCGAAAGCGGGAATCCAGACGCACAGAGCAGTTCTGTGTTTCATGGATCCCCGCTTTCGCGGGGGTGAGCGGGGAGAGAGTTGGACTAGAAACCAAAAAAGGACGCGTTGCGTTATGTCCCTTACTCTTCTTTCCCCGCCGGCGGCGGAGCCGGTGACACTGGCTGACTTGAAAGCGCATCTGCGCGTCACACATTCCGATGAAGACGCGCTGATCACTGGCGTTCTCGTCGCCGCCGTGCGCGCGGTCGAGGCGCGCGGCGGTCTCGCGCTGATGCCGCAACAATGGCGGCTGACGCTCGATGCGGCTCCTGAAGAAACATTGTTTCTACCGTTGTCGCCGGTCTCCGCGCTTGACGCGGTTGCGGTGATCGACGGGGAGGGTGCGCCGCAAACGGTCGCGGCGTCTTTATATGACGCGGTTCTCGGAAAAACGCCGCGCATCCGTCCCGCCGGGCCCTGGCCGCTGCCGGTTCCCGCTGTCGGCGGGGTGCGGATCGATTTCAGCGCAGGCTATGCGAATGCCGACGCGGTTCCCGAACAATTGAAACTCGCGGTGAAAATTCTCGCGGCGGCTTTCTACGAAAATCGCGAGGCGGCGGGCGAGCGCCGCGTCTATTCCTTCCCGCAGACGGTGGACGCGCTGATGGCGCCGTTCCGGGAGGTGCGTCTGTGATCGGCGCCCTTCGTCATAAAGTCATCTTGCTCGATGTCTCGCGCGCCAGTGACGAGGCCGGCGGCGCCAGCCTTTCCTGGGGCGCCGGATCGGAAGTCTGGGCCTCGGTGGAGCGATTGACCTCGACCCGTGATTTTGCGGGCGACCGCGCGAACCGGCTGAAACGCATCGCCGTCACCATCCGTTTCAGCGCCGAGGTCGCGCTGGGGCAACGTCTCACTTTTGAGGGCGTGATGTTCGAGACCGTCAGTATCGAGAGCGATGACGGCCGTGACCGGCGCCTGACGCTCATCTGCGAGGAGGTTCTGTCATGACCAACGCCCAATGGGAATTGCAAAAGGCGGTCTACCAGACGCTTTCCTCAGACGCCGCCATCAAGGCGGAGGTGGGAGACCCGGCGCGCATCTTCGACGATCCGCCGCCGGACGCGGTCTTTCCTTATCTCACTCTTGGCGAAGCGCGCGCCAGCGACTGGAAAGGCGTCAACGGCGGGCTTGAGCATGATCTGCGGCTCTATGTGTTTTCCCGTTACGCCGGGCGGCGTGAAGTGAAGCGCATTCTCTCCTCGGTTTACGACGCACTGCATGACGCGGCGCTGACGCTCTCCGGCCATGACCTCATTCATATTCGTTTTGTCTTCGCTGATGCGTTCCGGCGCACTGACGGCGAAACCTATCAGGGCGTTGCGCGCTTCCGCGCGGTGACGCAGGCGCAGTAAAAGGAGCCAACCCATGCCCGCCCAAAAAGGCAAAGACCTTCTGTTGAAACTCGGCGACGGCGAAGTCTCCGAAACCTTTTCCGTCATCGGCGGTTTGCGCACCAAGACATTGTCTCTCAACGCGCAGACCGTTGACGTGACGCATTCACAGTCGACCGGCGGCTGGCGCGAATTGCTCGCCGGCGCGGGGGTGCGCCAGGCGTCTATTTCCGGCGCGGGTGTGTTCCTCAATGATGCGGCGGCGGAAGAGACGCGCGCCGTATTCTTCGGAGCACAAGCGCGCAACTGGCAAATCATCGTGCCCGGCTTCGGAACCATCGAGGGCGCGTTTCTGATCGCCAATCTCGATTATGCGGGAGAGCATGACCGCGAAGCGTCCATGGCGCTCGCGCTCGAATCCGCTGGCGCGCTGACCTTTACGCCGGAGAGTTGAGCATGACGCATCCGCGCGGCGACGTATCGATCAGGATCAACGGTGAGGAGAAAACCCTGCGTCTGACTCTCGGCGCGCTTGCTGACATCGAGGAGAAGCTTGGGCAGGGCGATCTGTCCTCGTTGCAGGCGCGGTTGAAACAGCCTCGCATCGCCGACATTGTTTTGATCCTTCACGCGTTGCTGGCGGGGGGCGGCGCCACGCTGACGATGGAGGCGCTGAAAGCAAGCGATCTCGATTTGGCGCAAGCGGCGCGCGCCATTGCGCAGGCTTTTGAAAGTCTCGGCGGAGATGAACCGCCGGGAAAGTCCGCATCGGGGGAGGGTTAGAGGCGTGGCGCGCGATGCTTGTTTTCGCCGTCTTGCGGCTGGGGCTTACGCCGCACGCGTTCTGGGCGCTGTCGGTTTGCGAATGGCGCGCGCTGCTCGAAGCCGCTGCTCCGCAAAACGAAATAATGACACGCGATGCGCTGATGCAGCTCATCAACACTCACGGGAAAACCAATGCCTGATCATATCAATGTCACCGTCAACACGGCCCGCGTCGAAGAGGCGGCGGGCGAAATCGAATCCATCGCCCGCGAACGGATCGCACCTGCCGCCGCATTGATCGACGAAGCCTTTGAGACCGCGGCGAATTCCATCCAGTCCAATCTCGCCCGCGCCGCCGAGCGCGGTGAGCTTTCCCTCAAGAAACTGACCGGCGCGTTGCTGAAGGATCTGCGCCGCTTCGCCATCGACAGTCTTGTGCGCCAGCCGGTGCACAACCTCATTTCAAATGCGCTGACCTCCGCCTTTGGCGGAGCGCGCGCGGGCGGCGGGCCGGTGGCGCCGGGCGCGGCTTATCTTGTGGGGGAGCGCGGACCGGAACTCTTTACGCCGGGCGGCGCGGGAACGGTCCGACCTTTGGGGACGGGCGCCATGACGGTGAACATCTCCCTGCCGGGCGTCACCGATGTTCAAAGTTTCCAACGCTCCGAAACGCAAGTGGCCGCAGCGCTCGCGCGTGCGGTCGGGCGCGGCCAGCGGAATTTGTGACGCCAACCATCAGTTGAGTAACAACCTATGTCTTTCCACGAAATCTTATTCCCCGTCGATATTGCGCTGAATTCCGAAGGCGGGCCGACCCGCAAGACCGACATTGTCGCGCTCGTTTCCGGCCATGAGGAGCGCAATTCCCCCTGGGCCGGGTCGCGGCGGTCGTTCAACGCCGGTTACGGCGTTAAGTCCATCGCCGACATCGAAGACGTCATCGCATTTTTCGAGGCGCGGCACGGGCGGCTTTACGGGTTTCGTTTTCGCGATCCGTTCGATTTTAAGAGCTGCCGCATGGCTGAAAGCCCTGCGCCGGACGATCAGACCATTGGCGCCGGCGATGGAAGCGAAACGGATTTCCAATTGCTGAAACGCTATGCGTCTGGCGCGGCGGCCTATGCGCGGCCGATCCGGAAACCGGTGTTGGGGTCGGTGCGCGTCGCGGTGGACAGCGTTGAACAAAGCGAAGGCGTTGACTTCACTTTCGATGAAACGACAGGCGTTGTGAGTTTTGCGTCGCCGCCCGCCGCCGCGGCGGCGATTACCGCCGGATTTCTGTTCGACACGCCCGTGCGCTTCGACACGGATGAACTGCGCATCAATCTCGCGGCGTTTCAGGCGGGCGACATTCCCTCGATCCCCTTGATTGAGGTTCTGGTCTGATGCGCGCGGTCGATACAGGATTACAGGCGCACCTCGATACGGGCGCGACGACACTCGCGACTTGCTGGCGGGTGACGCGGCGCGACGGTTTCGTGCTCGGCTTTACCGATCATGATCGCGCACTGACTTTTGACGGAACGACATTCCTGCCCGATACAGGCGCCGTTGGCTCCGCACTATCTTCCTCTGCCGATCTCGCTGCGGACAATGCGGAGATCGAGGGCGCGCTGTCTGCGTCTGCGCTCTCGGGCGAAGACCTTGCGGCGGGGCGTTATGACAGCGCGGAAGTGGAAGTCTTCCGCGTGAACTGGGCGGATGCGGACCAGCGTTTACTCCTCAAAAAAGGCGTCATCGGCGAAGTGAAGCGCGAGGGCGCGGCCTTTCGCGCGGAATTGCGCGGGCTTTCGCATGCATTGGAACAACCGCTTGGCCGCGTCTATCAGCGGCTTTGCGACGTCAATGTGGGGTCAACCAAATGCGGCGTCGATTTGACCCAAGCGGCGTTTAAGACATCCGGCGCCGTCACCGCGCTTCGTGATGCGCAGAGTTTCGTCGGCAGCGGATTTGCGAGCTTCGAGGACGCATGGTTCGCGCACGGGCTGTTGACCTGGATGACGGGCGCCAATGCCGGGCTCGCCGCGCATGTGAAAACGCAGACGCAATCGGGCGCCATTTCGCTCTGGCTGCCTGCGGGCGCCGCGATTGAAGTGGGCGATCAATTCACCGTCACCGCAGGCTGTGACAAACGCTTCGATACCTGCCGCGCAAAATTTTCAAATGCCGCAAACTTTCGCGGCTTTCCCTTCATGCCGGGCAATGACTTCGCGATCTCCTATCCTCTGAAGAGCGAGAAGAATACAGGAGGGAGATTGAAGTGAGCGCTGCTCCTGTTTCGAATCTCATCAACCGCACTGACATCCTCGCCGCGACTGCAGGCTGGCTCGGCACGCCCTATGTGCATCAGGCGAGCGCGAAGGGCGCGGGCTGCGATTGTCTCGGTCTCATTCGCGGCGTCTGGCGCGATCTTTATGGCGCCGAGCCCGAATTGCCGCCGCCTTACACGCCCGACTGGAATGAACGCAAAAAAGACGAGCCTTTGCTCTCCGCCGCGCGCCGCAATCTCATCGAAAAACAGTCCGGCGAAATCGAACCGGGAGACGTAATTATTTTCCGGGTCGTTACGGACGGTCCCGCGAAACATTGCGGCATCGCCACATCGCCAAACGCCTTCATCCACGCTTATGCGGGCCGCGCGGTGGTGGAGAGCTGGATGAACCGCTGGTGGCGCAGCCGCATCGCCGGCGTCTTTTCCTTTCCGGGAGTGACGCAATGACTGAATTTTCTGACCGCTCATCCCGGCGTCCTTCGAGACGCCAAAATTCCTTCATCCCGAGGGCGCGCATGAAAATGCGCGCGTCTCGAAGGGCGAAGGAATTTTGGCTCCTCAGGATGAAGGGCCGGGATGAGCGATCCAAAACCGGAGTTCTCTGATGGCACAGTTGCTTCTCACCGCTGCGCAAGGGGCGGCGGGCGCTGTCGCGAAGGGCGGCATCGGCGCGTTCCTCGCGCGCACCGTCGCGACAACCGCTGCATCCTATGCCGCCGGTTACGCCGATCGTCTCATCTTCGGGCCGCGCAAACGCAAAGTGGAGGGCCCGCGCCTCGATAGTTTTCAGCTGCAGGCGTCACAGGAGGGCGCGCCTGTCTTGCGGGTTTTCGGCCGCGCGCGCGTCGCGGGGCAACTCATCTGGGCGGCGAATTTCAAGGAGACGTCGTCGCAAACAACAGAGTCGAGCGGCGGCAAGGGCGGCCGCCCCGCCGCGCAAACAACCTATACGGAATATCTCTATTCCATCTCTTTCGCGGTGGGTTTGTGTGAGGGAGAAATCGACCGGGTGGGCCGCGTCTGGGCCGACGGCAAGCCGTTCGATGTTTCAAAACACAATGTGCGCGTCTATCGCGGAACGGAAAGCCAAACGCCCGACGCGCTTATTCTCGCAACCCAAGGAACAGGCGCGGCGCCGGGTTTTCGCGGGCTCGCCTATATCGTCTTCGAGGATTTGCCGCTGAAAGATTTCGGCAACCGCATCCCCCAGCTTTCCTTCGAGATCGAAAAGAGCCTGAAAACCGTCGAACCCTACGCCCTGGAAAACAAGCTCACCGCCGTCTCGCTGATCCCCGGCTCGGGGGAGTTCGTCTACGGGACCACGGGGGTCAACCGCGTCATCGAAGAGGGCGTGACGGCGAGTGAAAATATTCACAATACGGCGGGCGTCACCGATTTCCGCGCCTCCATCGATGCGCTGATCGACGCGGCGCCCAATCTCGAACATGTTTCGCTGGTGTCAGCGTGGTTCGGGAATTCCCTCAACGCGGCATCCTGCACAATCCGTCCGGGCGTTGAAACCACGGACAAGGAAACGGCGCCTTATGAATGGAAGGCGGGCGGGGTGACGCGTTCGGCTGCGCATCTGATCTCCACCCATGATGGCGGCGCCGCTTACGGCGGGACGCCCGCCGACAAAAACATCGTCGAGACCATACAATCGTTGAACGCCAAGGGACTGAAGGTGATGTTCCATCCCTTCATCCTGATGGATGCGAGTGGCTATCCGTGGCGCGGGCGCATTGACGCCGGGGCGGCGGACAAGACCGCCGGCGCCACAAGCGCTATCGCCAGCTTTTTCGGAACCGCGAGCGCGGCGCATTTTTCCATCGCCAATGGCGAGGTGGTTTATGCGGGCCCTGCCGAATGGTCGTTCCGGCGGTTCATTCTGCATTACGCCAAACTCTGCGCGCTTGCGGGCGGGGTCGATGCATTTTTGCTGGGCTCTGAACTGCGTGGGGTAACGACGACGCGGGACAACGCCGACAACTATCCGGCGGTGACGCAGATGATTTCGCTTGCGGCTGAGGTGCGGGCGATCCTCGGGCCCTCGACGAAGATTTCCTACGCCGCCGACTGGTCTGAATATTTCGGCCATCAGCCAGCCGACGGATCGGGCGATGTGTTCTTTCATCTGGATTCGCTGTGGGCCAACGGAAACATCGATTTCATCGGCGTCGACAATTACATGCCCGCCGCCGACTGGCGCGACGGTTACGCCCACACGGACGCGCTCGCCGGCGCCAAGAGCCAGTATGATCTGCAATATCTGCAAGACAATATCGGCGGCGGCGAAGGCTATGATTGGCATTACGCCTCGGACGCCGACCGCGCGGCGCAAACACGCACCGCCATCACCGATGGCGCTTATGGCGAGCACTGGGTGTTCCGCAACAAGGATTTTCTGAACTGGTGGAGCAACGCCCATTACAACCGTCCCGGCGGCGTGAAGGCCGGAGCGCCGACGGCGTGGGTTCCGCAATCGAAGCCGATTTATTTTACGGAGACAGGCTGTCCCGCAATCGACAAGGGCGCAAACCAGCCCAATGTTTTTGTCGATCCGAAAAGCACTGAAAGCGCGACGCCGCACTTTTCCTCCGGTCATCGCGATGACATGGCGCAACGGCGCTTCCTGGAGGCGCAGACGCGTTACTGGTCGAAACACGCCAATAACCCGACATCCTCCGTTTACGGAGCGCGCATGGTGGATATCGACCGGCGTTATGTGTGGGCGTGGGATGCGCGGCCCTTTCCGGACTTTCCCGCGCGGTCCGATGTCTGGGGCGATACTCCGAACTGGGAGAAGGGGCATTGGCTGAATGGCCGCCTTGGCCGCGCGCCGCTCGATTTGCTGGTGACGGCGCTCGCCGCCGAGGCGGGTTTTACGAATGTGGAATCCGGCGGGCTCGAAGGCGTCGCCACCGGCTATGTGGTCGACCGGCCCATGTCCGCACGCGAGATGATCGATCCGCTCGCGGATGTCTATCAATTCGATGTGGTGGAATCCGGCGACATCTTGCGGTTCCAGCCGCGCTCGGGCGCGCCGGTGATGATCCTTGATACGGCCGATCTCGCGGAACGGCGGGACGGCGCCTTTACCCTGACGCTGGCGCAGGAGACCGATTTGCCCGCCGCATTCCGGCTTGGCTTTTTCGATGAGCAGGACGGGTTCGCCTCCGCCGTCGCCGAAGCGCGCGATCCCGGCGCGCGTCCCCATCGCGAGGCGGGCGCCGACATCGCGGCGGTGATGCCCGCATCGGAAGCGGAGGCGCGGGCGCGCTCCATTCTCGCCGACGCGTGGGTGATGCGCGAGGGATTGTCCTTCGCCCTGCCGCCGTCCGCCGCCGCGCTGGAGCCAGGCGACGCGATCATCCTCAATGATCTGGGGGCGGAGCGCTTGTATCGTGTGACCGAGATTGAGGACGGCTTTGCGCGGGACGCATCTCTGCTGCGCGTCGCGCCCGCAGTTTATGACGCGCCCCTGTCGACAGCCGCTTACGCCGCGTCGGGCGACATCAATATCTATTCGGCGCCGATCTGGGCGCTGATGGATTTGCCGCTGCTCCGGAGCGGCGACGACCCGGCGGCTCCCTGGTTCGCCGCGTTTTCCGATCCGTGGCCCGGCGGCGCCGCGCTTTATCGCAGCGCGGGCGAAGGCGCCCCGGCGCTGGCGGGACTTGCGTCCTCGCGCGCGGTGATGGGCCGGATCAAGACCGCCCTGCCGCCCGCGGGATCGGGAAGACGTGTTTATCGCCATGTGGATCTGCGCCTTGCATTCGGCGCGCTCTCGTCGAAATCGGAAGAGGATGTCTTCGCCGGCGCCAATCTGTTCGCGGTCGAGGCCGACAATGGCGGCTGGGAGATCTGTCAGTTTGAAACGGCTGAGCTGTTGGAGAACGGGCGCTGGCGCCTGTCGGGGCTGTTGCGCGGACAGGCAGGCAGCGAGCAGCAAGCGATGGCGGGCGCGTCGGTCGATGCGCGCTTTGTGTTGCTCAATTCCGCCGTGACGCAAGCCGCATTTTCAGTGAACGCCCGCGGGCTTTCCTTCGTCTGGCAGGCGGGGCCGGAAGGAGACCTTCCCGATACGGATAATTTCACGACCAAGACGCTGACCATGAGCGCGCGCGGGCTCATCCCCCTGTCGCCGGTGCATTTGCGCGCCGCGTGGGCGGGAAGCGACATTCGCCTGTCATGGATCAGGCGCACGCGAGAGGGCGGCGATTCATGGGAGGGCGAGGTTCCGTTAAGCGAATATGACGAGCGGTACCGCGTCACCATCTATGACGGCGCGAGCCCCGTGCGCACCGTCGAGACAACGACGAGCGAGTACGCCTACGCCGCGGCGGACATCCTCGCCGATTTCGGATCAAGCGACCCCGGTGCGACGCTCACCTTCGCGGTCGCTCAAGTTTCCGATGCGGTGGGAGAGGGAGCGGAGGCGCGAAGAGATATTGTACTGACCTAGTCCAAGTATTAAATGTTACAAGTGATATAGGGGTGGCGGTTCAGTGATCAGCGGCAGACAGTTCTTCAGCGCTATCAATGCGCTCGGTGGGATCGCATGTATCCTGATTGGCATATTTCTTGACCAAATAGAGCCGATTTTTGTCTCTCAACCACCGGGCAGCGACTCCTTTGTGCTCATTCAAGCTCACTGGATTGCCATAGGTCTGTTTTCGCTGATCGTTTCCGCCAGCAAAAGCACAAGCCAATTTTGGGTTTCGTTGCTTTTTTTCTCGTTGATGCTCAACGGATGGCTTGGCGGAAAGGCATTGCTCGTTGGCGACCCGAAATTTTCTTGGGTGCTGGCGTTTCCTGTTCTTTCTTTTCTGAATTTGTTCCAACTCCTCGCGCAAAATGGAGCGAGTAAAGATGCGAATGAAATACAGGATGATGGCGCTGAAAAAGCGGTAAATGAGCCGCTTATACCCGCCGACTTCTACGAATTGAAATCATTGTCACCGGCTGCGGCGGTGACGGGCGTAATGCACATTGGGATCGTTGTTGCGCTCCAGATCGTACTGCTCGTACTGTTCTTTTTCTATGGCGCTTTAATGGTGCGGGTCATCTTTGAGGGCGCGGATATAGACTTCGCTCGAATACCTGACGTGCTAGGCGGCGTGTTTTGGAAAATCCTCTACATTCCAGTCATCATTATCCTCGTCTATTCAATTTTCTTCCTGATCCAGATTGTCATCGAAAGGATAGCTGTTGGCTCTGGGTCAGCGGCTGGCGAGGACGTGAATCGGTCGCTATCCATACAGGAAAGAACCTTTATCGAAAAAAGTCTTCAAAGTATCGATGACTACATCTCGGACGCAAGCTTCCCTGCATCATACAGCTGGCTGTATTGGTCCGCAGTGCTAGGTCTGATTGCTTGGTTTTTAGCGCTTCCAGTTCTTGTTTTTTGGCTTGAAGCCGAATTCTTCAATGCCGTTGAGGTTTCGGGCATCCCGGAAGAAAGCGTTATATCGTCGTTTGGGCCTGGTTTCATTGGCGGTGTTGCTTTCAGTTTTCTATTTGCCAGCACTGCCTACTGGGCCGTCTTCCAATGGCTGGGTAAACGACACCAGCGTTTCGGCGAATATCTCCATATGCGATGCGGTTGGAATAGCATGAATGGAGAGCCGCGCCCATTGCAGTCTTATGCGAAAATATTCACGCGGTTCGTGCGCAAGCGCCGTTATGATCCGGATCAACAGATTGATCCGCAGCAGTTCATTCGCGAGGCGTATGATGAATTCAGCGGTTTCATCTATAAAGCGAGTGTTCTTCTGGGCATTGCTGCGGTTATTTTTACGGCGCTCGACGTCAACTGGCGCAGGATCGTTCATACAGATGGCCTTCATTATTCTCCTTATTTCGATTGGCGGAGTTATGATCTTACGCTTGATGAAATTGTAAGAGTGGAGCTGCGGTGCTTTCTCTTCGATGGAGACGATGATGAAGAACGTGTCCCCGGTGTTGGATATGACGCTGTCTTCTCAAACAGCATGCGCGGCTATTTGCTGGAAGGCGAGCTGAACGACGACTTGCTGAGCAAGGTTGAAGCTATTGACGCAAAATTAAGATCTCAAGGTGTGCCAGTTTCCAAGGCCGAGCACGCTGGCGCAGTTATTCTGAGAGGAATAAACGGTTATTGGCCGGATTGTGAGGAAAGGGTTTTGCCAAAGTTGGACGCGGATATCCGCTCAAGAGTTGGAGCGTTGCTGGATGCTGCGCCATAGGGAGCAGCATCCGCAAACTAGTCTGGCGCCCATTTATGGAGTTAGGACTCACCGTCGCGCTTACTCATTCTCCTCAATCCACTCCTCCACATGCTCCCTCATCGCGCCCAGCGGAACGGCGCCGTTTTCGAGAATGCGGTCGTGGAATTCCCTGATGTCGAATTTTTCGCCCAGCCGTTCTTCCGCTTCTTTGCGGAGCGCGAAGATTTCAAGACCGCCGGTGTCGTAAGCGGTCAGTTGCCCCGGAATGACGGCGAGGCGGTCGAGCAGGGCTTCGGCGCTTTTCTCGTCAAAGCGGCCGCTTTCGATGGCGAAGTCTTTCACCTGTCGCTCGGTCCATCCGTATACGTGCAATCCCGGGTCCATGACCATGCCGCGCGCGGGCCAGGCGCGGCGCGAAATTTCGCCATAGCGCGTGTCGTAAATCCCGGCCTCTTCTGACAGCGCTTCTGAATAGCGCGCCCAGCCTTCGACATAGGCCGTGGAGCTCAAGAGCTGAACGATGGGATGCAATCCCTCAATGGAGGAGGCGGTGGCGATCTGCAAATGGTGGCCGGGCCAACCTTCATGCACGACGACGATCTGCGCTTCGCCTTTGGTTTGCGTCGCCCATTCGTCGGTGTTGATGCGATAGGTGGCGGGGCCTTCCGATGCCGGGGTCGATTCATAGCGCGAGGATTGTCCGGTGCCTTTGAGATAGTCGGCGTAAGGCTCGACGACCAACTCCTGTGCGGGCAGGTTCGAAAAGAACGGCGCCGATTTTTCCTTTGTGACGGGAACCAGCGCGCGCGTGTAATCGATCTGGTCCTGTTCGCTTTCAAAGCGGTTGCCCGGCGCGGTTTTCGTGCGCTCCAGAATTTCGGCGAAGTCCTCGACGCCGAACAATTCCTTGCCGCGCTCGATCACCGCGGCGGTGTTCGCCGCGACGGTTTCCTGTCCGCGCTGATAGGTTTTTTCCGACCCGATGGGCGCGCCATGATAGTTCCGCAACAGCGCCTCATAACAGGCGGCGCCGTCCGGATTGGCGGTGATGGCGAGATCGTCACGCGCCGCCGGAATGTAAACGTCCTTCAGAAAGGCGCGGTAATCGGCGATCGCCGGATTAATCTTGTCAGCAACAAGCGCCGTAGCGGCCGCCTTGAAGTCGTCATCGCCCTGCGCGGCGAAAGCGATGAAGGGCGAGCTTTCCGGCGGCGCGGCGAGGAGCGAGTCGAGCTGCGCTAGAACACGGTTCGCCACGCGCTTCGGCACGGAGTAGCCTTCTGCGAGACCCTCTTCGAGATTGGCTTTGTCCGCTGCGATATAACGGGCAAGTTTTTCCCAGCGGGCCATGGCTTCGGCGCGCTCTTCATCCGTTTCCACCGGTTGCATCGAGGCGATGATGGGCAATCCGTTCTGCCAGCCGAACATGTGGTTGAGGCTTTGCCAGGGCTGATGGCAAATGCGCACGCCGACGCTCGAGACGATGTATTCCTTTACGGTTTCGTAGACGACCCAGTCGGCGCGATCGGTCAGGCCTGCGGGATCGATCTTTTCAAGCCGGGCCAGCAGCGCGTCCTCCGTTTCCTCGAAGCGCGCATTGGCTTCGGGCGAAATATCGTCAAAGGCGTCATTCGGGATTTCAATTTCGGCGCCGAGGCCGGAATAGAGAATGGCGAAAGGCGAAATCTCCACGATCGCGGCCATATAGGCGTCGGCGACGGCGGCCACCTCATCGGACGGCGTTGTCGTCGCGGCGGCGTCCTTCGCCGCGTCACAACCCGAGAGCACAGCCGCGGCGGCGAGCGTCAGAAAAATACGTTTTTTCACGGAATATCCCCTCAATGAGCAGTTACGTTTCGGCATACTCCAATCCGGCCGCCCTGAAAAAGCCTCTCCGGGCGGCTTTGGCGACAAATCCCTTGCCAAAATTAACGCTAAACTCTTCATTTCCGGGGAAAATCACCTATCTCTATGCGGGAGGGCGGACTCCGCCCATAGAGCAAGGTTTAACAAGGATTTAACCGGCAGTGGCGCGGAACCCTTACATAGTGCTCGGGCTCTCCCCGAAAGCGACGGATGCGGAAATCCGCTCCGCCTTCCGTCAGCTTGCGAAAAAATACCACCCCGACCGCAATCCTGACGACAAGAAGTCAGAAGACAAGTTCAAGGAAGTCTCCGCCGCCTTCGATATTCTCGGCGATTCTGAACGGCGCAAGAAATACGATCGCGGCGAGATCGACGATGACGGGCGCGAACGTCCGAACCCGTTCCATCAATGGACCCAGCGCGACGGCGCGGGCGGTGGGCGCGGGTATTCTTCAGGCGCAGGCGGTCCCGGCGGCGGCCCTGGCGCCGGCGCCTCCTTCGACGATATCTCGGACATCTTTTCCGACATTTTCGGCGCGCGTCAGGCGCGCGCCCACAGCGCCCAGCAAGGGCGCGGGCGCGATACGCGCTATCGCCTCGAAGTGGATTTTCTTGACGCTGTGAACGGCGCCAAGAAACGCGTCACCATGCCTGACGGCAAAACACTCGATCTCACGATCCCGGCGGGATTTGAAGACGGCCAGACCTTGCGCCTCAAAGGGCAGGGCGAGCGTGGGCCCGGCGGCGCCGGCGACGTCTATGTGGAAGTCAAGGTAAAGCCGCATGCGCTGTTCGATCGCAAGGGCGACGACATTTATATCGAAACGCCCATCACGCTGAAGGAAGCGGTGCTGGGCGGCAAGATCACGGCGCCGACAATCGCCGGCGATGTTTCCGTCAATGTGCCGAAAAATTCAAGCTCGGGAACTGTGCTGCGTCTGAAGGGCCGCGGCGCCCCTAAAAAATCCGGCGGCGCGGGCGATCAATATGTGAAGCTGAAAATCGTTCTGCCGGAAGGCGGCGACAAGGAGCTTGAAGAATTCGTCAAGAAATGGAAGGGCGCGGATCTAAAAGCGCGGCGGGACTTCGCTGGCGCATAAGCGCATGATTTTACTGCGCGCAAGCAAGTAGTTTTATTGCGCGCAAGCGCGGGAGGCGTTTGACCTCATTCCTTTTCAATCGTACGAGTAAAGACGATATCCGGCGGGACAAACGACTTCATGGGATTATCACAACGCAAGCGTGAGCGCCTGAGCGCGTTTTTGGGCGAGCTTCCGGTCGCTGCGGCCGTAAAGCTTTTCGCCGCGCTTGAGGGTGATCGCGACGCTGGCGGTGAAGGTCTTCCCCATAATGCGCTGCTCGATGATCTCAGGCGCAAGCTGCGTGAACGGGGCGCGGCGCCAGTGCGCAGGCCCAGCGCGAAACGCACATTCTTTGAGCCCTTTGAAGATTTCTTCGTCAGTGTAAGGAGCGGTAAGAAACGCCAGGCGCAGATTGCGCGCACATCGCTCGATCCCATCTGGCGGGTGATGATGACCGACCCGGCGCTGACCGAGGCGGCGATGGCCGCCGCCGCGCTGGATGATGCGTATCGGTCGGGCGGCGAAACGAAGCAGTTGGAGCGGTCGCTGTTTTTAGCTGCCGAGGCGGGGCTGGCGCGACTCTTTACGCGCGTCAAAGAAACCGAAGCGACGCGGGCGAGCCTTGTCGAAACGCTCGGCGGAGAGGCGGCGCTCGCCGATTTCGAAGAGATCCGTGACTTGATGGAGGCGGCGGAAGCGTTGCGCACACTGCGCATTGTCGTGCCCTCCCATTCGCCGTCTTTGAGCGAAGAACAGATTTACGATCTCAGGCAATTGTTTCTTTCCGTCTACGAACAGTCTCCGTCGATTGCGAGCTATCTGCTGCTTGCGCTGAAAGGCCGGCTGGAGGCGCCGTGGCGCGCGCTCGGCGTTTATTATCACCTCGCCCGGAGCGCGGATGAGCGGCTGACCCCTGCGCGCGAAACCGTGATGGCGCTTCCTGAAAGCCTGTTCGAGGATCTTGAAGGAATTGCGCGCGCCCTTGAAAAAGCCGGCGCCGGCGCCCTTGAGGTGCAGAGCGCCAAGGCGCGGCTTGGCTGGTTCATTGATTACGCCGAAGGCCTTGCACGCCAGGCGCAAAAGGCCGGCGACAATGTCGTTCTCAACCGGATCGAGGCTTGCCGCGATATTGCCGGCGAGGCTCATGCGCGCTTTGTGGAACAGGCGCTCCGCGCCTTGCGCGCGGCCCTTCCGGTGCGCGCAGCGCGCGGGTCTAGCCGTCTTGCGGCGCCCCGGCCCGATTATGCCGCCCCCGTTGCGCCGGGCGTTATTGACGACGCAAAAAGCGCCGTTGCGCTCCTCAATGACGCCCCTGCGGATGCGCGCCGCCTCGGCTCCGATCCCGGCCTTAGCGAAAAGGTGTTGGCGGACGCCTGCGCCTATGCGGGCACTTACGCCAATGATCTCGTGGCGGAAATTCGCGCGGCGGAAGGCGCCGACCGGGCGGCCGCGAAACGGCTGCTCGAACAATCGCTCTCAATCGTTGAGCCCTTGCTGAAAAGTGATGAGGCGGGGCTGATCCGTGATCGCGCCGCGGCTGCGGCGGTGACGGTTTAGCGTTACGTCATTTTGTTGTTGCGATGACCGTTCCCCTTCGCGGAACACGACAGCCTTTATAGCATTGAGAGACACATGACCGGCGAAACCAAAAGAACCGAATTTCAAAGCGCAGGCGGGGAAACGCTCGCCGCGGCGCTGGATATTCCGCACAAACCCCGCGCCTATGCGCTGTTCGCCCATTGCTTTTCCTGCACAAAAGATATCAAGGCGGCGCGGGAAATTGCGCGGGCGCTGCGCGCCGAAGGCTTTGCGGTGATGCGGTTCGACTTTACCGGGCTCGGCGCATCCGAAGGCGAATTCGCGAACACCAATTTCTCCTCCAATGTGGACGACCTTGTCGCGGCGGCGGATTTCCTGCGCGAGACCTATGAAGCGCCGTCGATCCTCATCGGTCATTCTCTCGGCGGGGCGGCGGCGATTGTTGCGGCGACGCGCATTCCGGAAGTCAAAGGCGTCGCCACCATCGGCGCGCCGGCGGAGGCCGATCACGTCGCCATGCAGATTTCTGAGCATCGCGACGAGATTGAAGAGAAGGGAATGGCGACGGTGACGCTTGCCGGTCGGCCTTTCACCATCAAGAAACAGTTTCTCGATGATCTCGAAAAACAGGATGTGCTCGCCTGCGCGGCGAGGCTGAAGAAGCCGCTTCTCATCATGCATGCGCCGTTCGACCAGACCGTCGGGGTCGACAATGCAACAAAGATTTTCATCGCCGCGAAACATCCCAAAAGTTTCGTCAGCCTCGACAGCGCCGATCATCTGTTGTCGGACCCGGCGGATGCCCGCTACGCCGCCTCGGTGCTCGCCGCCTGGGCGGGCCGTTATATCGGCGCGGCGCCGCATGCGCTGGAAACTACCTCCGCGCCTCAATTCACCGGCGGCGCGCTCGCCCGCACGATGAAGGGCGAGCCGCTCGCCGTTGAGCTATCCATTGACGGCCACCCCATGGTGATCGACGCCAGCGCCGCCGATGGCGGCCATGATCTCGGCCCCAATCCGACCCGCACGGTCGAGGGGGCGCTCGCCGCCTGCGGGGTCATGACCATCCAGATGTATGCCCGCCGCAAGAAATGGGACGTCAAATCCGTGGAGATTCGCATCCGCCGGGGCCCGGCGGGGGATTCCCACGCGCCCAAGGTCCTCGAAAAGGAGGTCCGGCTTGAAGGCGATCTCGACGAGACGCAGCGCGCCCGGCTGCTCGAAATCGCAGATAAATGCCCGGTTCACCGGATGCTGACCGACGGCGTGACGGTAAACTCCCGAATCGCTTGATATTTTTAACAATTTTTAATGTCGGAGGAGCGCTTTCGCCGCGCCCGCGTCATCATTAATTACATTATGGTCAAATGAAGCGGGGCGCGCTTCCGTTGAAAAGGCATAGAAGGATGATGACGTTGACGACACAGTATTTTCGAAAATCAAAACTTCGCCGCGCAGGTATTCTCGCCGCTGGCGTCGCCGCAACAGCGCTGACGGCCGCAAGCCTCGGCTTTTCCACAGCAGACGCTCAGGCGCCGCGTCTGATGGCGCCGCCGCTCGCCGCTGACGGCACGCTCTCTTTCGCCGATCTCGTGGAGCGGGTCAGCCCTGCAGTGGTGAGTGTTCTGGTTGAGCGCGAAGTGGATATGCGCCGCAACATGCCGGAAGGACTTGAGGAGTTTTTCAATTTCCGTTTTGGCACGCCCGACGATAACGACGCCCCGGAAGATTTCGAAGGCGGCGTGCGCCGCATGGAAGCGCAAGGCTCTGGCTTTTTCATCGACAATGAAGGTCATGTCGTCACCAACAATCATGTGGTCGAAGACGCCGACAAGGTTCAGGTGCGCCTCGCCAATGGCGATGAAGTGGACGCCGAAGTGGTCGGCACCGATCCGCTGACGGACCTCGCCGTTCTCAAAATAAAGCCGCAATCGGGTCAGCCTCATGTTGAGTTCGCCGATGACGTGAATTTGCGTGTTGGCGACTGGGTCGTTGCGGTGGGCAACCCGTTCGGTCTTGGCGGCACGGTGACGAGCGGTATTGTCTCCGCCATTGGCGGGCAGAATCGCGAGAACCAGTATCTTGATTTCATCCAGATCGACGCGCCCATCAACCGTGGTAATTCCGGCGGGCCGACCTTTGATCTGAAAGGCCGCGTTGTTGGCGTCAACACGGCGATCTTTTCCCCTAATGGCGGTAGTGTCGGCATCGGCTTTGCGATCCCGGCGCGCGTCGCCAAGGAAACGGTCGCTCAATTGATCGCCAATGGGTCGGTCACGCGCGGCTGGCTCGGCATTCAGCTTCAGGAAGTGACGACCGAAATAGCCGCCGCTATTGGTCTCGATAAAAAAGGCGGCGTGCTTGTCGCCGATGTGATCGACGGTACGCCGGCGCAAAAGGCCGGCCTTGAAGACGGCGACGTCATTCTCGGGATCGCTGGCGCCGATGTCGGCAGCGCGAATGAACTTTCGCGCCGGGTTGCGTCCTATTCACCGGGCGAGAAAGTTGATCTCAAAATCCAGCGCAATGGCAAGATCCGCAATATCAAGGTGACGCTTGGCCAGCGCGACGAGGATAGCGCGGTCGCCGACAATGATGTTCCGTCCAATGACAATGACAGCCTTGCGGCGGATGTGGGTCTCCGGGTCGCCGAGTTGAACGACATTCTGCGCCAGCAGTTCCGCGTGCCGGATAATGTGGACGGCGTTGTCGTGACGGCGGTTCGCCCCGGCAGTCCGGCCGAAGACGCCGGGCTCCAGCCAGGCGTTGTCATTCTCCAGCTTGACGGGCAGGCGGTGACCTCTGGGGACGATTTGCGCTCGAAGATTTCGAACGCCAAGAAAGACGGCAAGGATGCGGTGCTCCTGCGCATGCAGCTCGGCTCCAACCGCCAGTTCGGCGCGCTCTCGCTCGACGACTAGCGGCGGACCCCGTGAAGTTCCGGCGGCGCTCCCGCGAGTTCGGCGGCGCCGCCGTTTTGTATCAAGTGAAATCAGGCTAAGGTGGCCACATGCGAATTCTACTGGTTGAAGACGATGCGGAGGCGGCAGCGTATGTCGCAAAGGGCCTGCGTGAGGCGGGGCATGTGGTTGACCACGCCCTCGACGGCGAAAGCGGTCTGAATATGGCGACGTCCGGCGGTTACGATGCGTATGTCATCGACCGGATGCTGCCGAAAATGGACGGGCTTTCCTTGCTGTCAAACCGGCGCGGCGACGGCGATGAAACCCCGGCGTTGTTTCTGTCCGCTCTCGGAGAAGTCGATGATCGAGTCTCAGGGCTTAAAGCCGGCGGCGACGATTATCTTGTAAAGCCATATGCTTTTTCCGAACTCCTGGCGCGGATCGAGGCGCTTGGGCGCCGCCGGGCGTCGGGACCAACGGAAGTGACGACCCGTTTCAAGGTCGGCGATCTTGAACTGGATGTCCTGACCCGGACCGTGCGCCGCGATGAACGTAAAATCGACCTTCAGCCGCGCGAATTCCGGCTGCTTGAATATCTCATGCGCCATGCGGGCCAGGTGGTGACGCGCACCATGCTGCTTGAAAATGTCTGGGAATATCATTTCGATCCGCAGACGAATGTTATTGACGTTCACATCTCGCGTTTGCGGGCGAAGATCGATAAGGACTTCGATAAACCGCTCCTGAAAACGATCCGGGGCGCGGGATACAGACTGTCGGATACAGACTAGGACTTTCATGCTCCGCATTCTTCGCACGACATCGTTTCGCTTTACGCTGATCTATGTCGTGCTTTTTGCGGGCGCGGTGGCCCTGCTTGGCGCCTATCTCTACAGCGCCACCTTTGGCGAGGCGGCCAAGCAAACCGACACGGTCATCGACAGCGAGATCAGCGTTCTCGCTGATCTGTTTTCCACCAGCGGTTCCGGCATGCTCACCCGCGTCATCCGCCAGCGCACAGCCTGGTCGGATGACGCGATCTATATGCTGATCGGGGCGCCGTCGGGCGCCGTGCTGGCAGGCAATCTGACGGCGCTGCCTCCGGAAGCGCTGACCGCGGAAGGCGACTTTTTCAATTTCAAATTCGAAAAACCGCTCGTCGATGCGGCGGGCCGCGAAGTTGGCATTCAGCAGCGCGAGGCGCGCGGCAAGATGATGCGCTTTCGCGCCTCCGCCGATGCCGAACAATCCTATCTCGTTGTTGTCGCACGCGATATCGCCAGCCGCGAGTTTTTGCGCGCGCGTTCGCAAAGCGTAGTCACTCGCGCCGCGATGGTGACGATTGCGCTTGGCGTGGTGATTGGTCTTGTCTTTTCCCGCTCCCTTCTGGGGCGGGTTGAGGTGGTCAACAAAACCGCGCGGGCGATCCGCGGCGGCGATCTTGGCCAGCGCGTGCCGACGACCGGTTCGGGCGATGAGCTTGACGATCTTGGGTCTAACCTCAATTCCATGCTCGATCAGATTGAGCGCTTGATGGCCGGGATGCGTGAGGTTTCCGATAATATCGCCCATGATCTGCGCTCGCCGCTGACGCGCATTCGCAATCGTCTCAATGATGCGCTTCAAGGTGACGACAAGGCGAAGGACGAAGCCTTGCGCGCGACCATCGACGATTCGGAAAAGGTGCTGGCGACGTTCAATGCGCTTCTTTCCATCGCCCGGATTCAATCCGGCGAAGGCGCCGGGGTGATGGCGCCCATCGACATTGTCGCGATCGCCGAGGAAATGGCCGAGCTTTATGAGCCGGCGGCGCAGGACGCCGGTTTCGAATTTGTCTTCATCACGGCGCCGACCCCGCCCGTGAAAGGCTCGCGTGAGCTGGTCAGTCAGGCCATCGCAAACTTTCTCGATAACGCCCTGAAATACGCCGAAGGCGGCACGCGCATCGAGCTTAAAGTGGGGCCGGCCAAAACCGGCGGCGCCGTTCTTTCCGTCGCCGATGACGGTCCGGGCGTTGAGCCGGAAAGCCGCGATCGCATCTTTGAGCGCTTCGTGCGTCTCGAACAAAGCCGTTCGACGCCGGGGTCCGGGCTTGGCCTTTCGCTTGTGTCGGCCATCGCCCGCGCCCATGGCGCAACGCTTGAGTTGCAGGACGGGTTGCAACATAAAAACGATGAAGGCTGCGGCCTGCGCATTGTCATGACCTTCGCCCCGGCGGATTAACGCCAGCATTTCCCAACCTTGAAAGGAGTCACATGAGCAAGACCGAATTCATCGCCAATGTCGCGGAAGCGGGCGGCCTCAGCAACGCTGATGCGAAACGTGTTGTGGAGCTTGTCTTTGGTGAGATCGAAAACGGTCTTAAGCGGGCGAGGAAAGACGGAAAATATACGATTGGCACTTTCGGCACCTTCACCATTTCAAGACGGTCCGCGCGCAAGGGCCGCAATCCGCGCACCGGAGAGGAGATCGACATCAAGGAGTCGAAGTCTCTGCGGTTTCGCCCGTCTTCGGCGCTCAAAGATGCGGCGGGATGTTAGACGGCGCTTGATTCAGGTCAATTACAGGTCTGGCGCTGAGGCGCGTTTCTTTTTGCTGGCTTTCCGCCGGTCGGAAATGGCATTTTGCGAGACATGAAAACCCTAGCGGAGATGATCGTTAGCGCGCCAGACGCGTTTGACCAGGACGCGGCGGCGCATTTTGTTGACGAGCTTGGCGGCGATTTTCAAGCCCTGCCAGAAGCGGCGCAAACCCTGTTGAAAGGGACAGCCGGTTGTTCGCCTTATCTCCGCCGTCTCGCGTTAAAGCGCAAGGATGACTTGCCGGCGCTGTTTGCGGCGCCGCCCGATGAAACCATGCGCCGCATCAATTTTGACGCTCGCGCAATCGCTGACCAGGAAATCGTGGATGACCAGATCCGGGCGCTGCGCCTGTTGAAACAGGAAGCGGCGCTGTTGATTGCGTTAAGCGACATCGGCGGCGCCTGGCCGGTGATGCAGGCGACAACCGCCCTGTCGGAATTTGCTGACGCCACGTTGCAAGGCGCGCTCGCCGCGGCGATTGCGCGCTCGCCTTTGGAGACGTCGGTAGGGTTTGTCATTCTCGCCATGGGCAAGCATGGCGCCTTTGAACTCAACTATTCGAGCGATATTGATCTCGTTGTCCTGTTTGATCCCGAGCGCATGCAGGCGGGCGACCGCCATATTGCGCAAAAACACGCGGTCGCCGTCACCCGCGATGTCATCAACCTGATGCAGATGCAGACTGCGGACGGTTATGTCTTCCGCACGGACTTGCGTCTCAGGCCCGATCCGGGCGTGACGGCGCTCGCCGTGACAGTGAGTGCGGCGGAGGCCTATTACGAAACCTTCGGTCAGAACTGGGAGCGTATGGCCTTTATCAAAGCGCGCCCCGCGGCAGGCGACCTCGCCATTGGTGAGCAGTTCTTGAAAAGTTTGCGTCCCTTTATCTGGCGCAAATATTTTGACTACGCTGCGATCGAAGACGTGCATGCGGTCAAGCGCCAGATGCACACGGCCAAGGGCGGCGGTGAGATCGCCTTTGAAGGTCATGATGTCAAACTCGGGCGCGGCGGCATTCGCGAAATCGAGTTCTACGCCCAGACGCAGCAGCTCATCCTTGGCGGCAAAAATGAAAAGCTGCGCCAGCGCGCGACCCTTGATGCGCTGGCGGCGCTTACGCAGGCGGGCGCCATCGACGCCGCCGACCGGGACGCCTTGAGTGAGGCGTATCTTTATCTGCGCCATGTTGAGCACCGCTTACAGATGGTGAATGACGAACAGACCCATCGCATTCCCTCCGCGCGCGAGGACATCGCGCGTGTCGCCGTTTTTTCCGGTGCAGAAAACGCCGATAGTTTTCGCGGAAAAATGCTGGCGACCCTGGAGAGCGTGGGCGAGCGTTATGATGGGTTGTTCGAAACGGCGGATGTGCCCGAGTCGAGGCTCGGGCCGCTTGTCTTTACGGGGGTGGAGCAGCACCCGGCGACCATGGAAACCCTTGAGAAACTCGGCTTCAAACGGGCGCCGGAGGTGAGCGCCGCGATCATGCGCTGGCACAAGGGCGGGCTTCGCGCCACCCGCACCGAACGCTCGCGCGTGTTGCTGACGAAGCTGGTGCCGCCGCTTCTGGAAGCGCTGGCCAAGGCCAGCGACGCTGATGACGCGTTTTTCGCGTTTGAAGATTTTCTGACGCGGCTTCCGGCTGGCGTTCAAGTCTTTTCGTTGCTGCTGAACAATCTTGAAATTTTCGATACGCTGATCCGTATCATGACCATTTCTCCCTATCTTGGCCGGGAGTTTTCGAAACATCTCAATCTTGTGGAGCGCCTGCTTGACAATCGCTGGTCCGAGCCGCCGCCGGAACTGGAAAGCTATGAAACCGCTTGTCGTACGGCGGTGGAGGCGTCGCCTGATTATGAAGGGACGCTGAATGCTGTCCGGCGCTGGGCCGGGGAACAGAAATTCCAGATCACGGCGCAACTGGCGGTGGGCATGCTCGCGGCGGCGCAGGCCTCGCGCCATTTTACGGCGATCGCCGACGCCTCAATCCGCGCCTTGACCGATGCGGCGATCAAGGAAATGCAATCCCAGCATGGTGTGATTGACGGGGAGTTCGTGGTTGTCGGACTTGGCCGTCTTGGCGCGGAAGAGATGACCGCGACATCCGATATCGATCTGATGTTCATTTATGACGCCGCTGTTGATGCGCAGTCGGATGGCGCGCGCCCTCTCGGCGCCGTCGAATATTTCACGCGTCTGGTGCGGCGCGCAGTGACGGCGCTTTCCGCGGCGACAGAGGAGGGCGCGCTGTATGAAGTCGACATGCAGTTGCGTCCTTCGGGCAAGGCCGGCCCCGCAGCGGTGAGTCTTGCCGCGTTCCGCCGCTATTACGCTGAGGAAGCCTGGACCTGGGAGGCGATGTCGCTCGTCAAGGCGCGGGTGATCGGGCCCGAAGGGATGCTCGCGAAAATTGTCGAGGATGAGATCGCCGCCATCATCGCCAGCCCTCGTGACCGCCGTGAGGTTGGCGCTGACGCCGCCGATATGCGAGTGCGCCTCGATCAGGCGAAACGTCCCGCCGGGGTGTGGGACGTTAAGAATATTGTTGGCGGACTGACAGATATTGCGTTCATCTCTCAGGTGCTGGCGCTCAGCTGTTCGGGTGAGGGACGGCCCCCACGCGGGGTCGCGGATGCGCTGCGGTGGTTTGCGAAAACAGGCGAATTGGCGCAGGAAGACGCGGAAACTTTAATGGCGGCGCATAGGGTGTTTGAGGCGGTTCTGCAGGCGAGCCGGGCCGCTGTGGGCGGCGTATTTGCGCCGGAAAAGGCGGGAGAAGCGCTGCTTGCGCGTATGGCGTCCGTATGCGGAGAAGATACAATTGTAAAAGCGGAACGAAAATTGCTGGATTTGGCTGCGCAGGCGTCCGGTCTGTTTACTATAATTGTTGGTGAGCGCCGTGCTCGCCAAGGGTAAACGAATGGGACGGGACGGGGAGGTTCGCGCAGGACGATGAACGGGCAGTTTGACTTTCTGGTGATCGGCGATGATGAGCCGAGCCTCGCCGCGGCCGCCGCGGCGGCGAAAGCGCATGCCCGCGTCGCCCTGCTGACATCCGGCGATCGGAAAAAACGCGCGAGCCCAGCATCGCCCGCCATTGCGAATTTTGTCTGGCGCCGGCTTGATCTTCAGGATTACGATCTGACACTGGAGCCGGTGAGCGCGCGCGTCACCCTGTTAAAAGACGGCGCGCCTGTCACCACTTATGCAAGCGCGCGCGACACGGCGGACAGTCTCGCAGAGAAAGGCTCGCCCGATCACCTGTTATGGCGCGATTTCCTTGAAGAGATGACAGTGCTGGGCGGAGCGCCGGCCTACGCCCCCAAAGGCTATGACAAACCCGGCGTTCCCGGCGTCAAGGCGTTCGCCGCCTTGCTGTCTGACCCGGCCCTGCTGGAGCAGGCCGCGCGTCTGTTCGGATCATGCGCCGGCGTTCTCGATGATTATTTTTCCGATGATCGACTGCGCGCGCATTTGTCGGCGCATGCGCTGGCGGCGGGCGGTCAGGGCGACCGGGAAGCAGGCTCGGCGCAGGCCCTGACGGCGTTTGTTGATCCCGATAGCTGGCGTGTGCGCGTCCCGAATGGCGGCGCTGCATTGCGCGCGGTGCTGGAGCAGGTCTGTCAGGATGCGGGCGTTGAAACGACGCTGAAGAAACCTGTCGACGCCGCCGCGAATGGCAAATTCACGCACGTCACCTTCGACGGCGACGACAAGATCAAGGTGAAGCATATCTTCTTTGCGACGCCGGCCTCGGCGCGCCAATGGGGTGTCGGCGACGGCGGCCATGCGGATTTCACCGTGCGGTTCAAGCTCAATGACAAGGTCGACGCGCCGCTTGGTGACGAAGGCGCCATCTTTCAGGTGATTGACGACGGCGCGGATATTCAGGCCGCCCGGGATGCGGCGCTTCAGGGCAAGCTTTGCGATCGGATGCCGGTGGAGTTTGAATTTACGGGCAATTGTGAGGTGATTGCGCGCTCTTCTTATCTCCCGGCGGCGTTTTTTGAAGACGGCGAATGGCGCGCGTGGACCGGGCAGGACCGCCAGGCCGCCGCATCAATCATCAGGGAGCGATTGTCGAGCCGAATGCCGGGCTTCGCCACGCATATCCGCCGCACTGAAACCGAATTGTCGGCGCCGCCCTCGGGCGTCTCGCCTTTCGCTCATTGTGAGCGCGTTATCATTCAGCCCCATCGTCACAACGCCATCAGCGCTGCGGTGAAGCTGATCGATCAGGTGATCGCCGGCGATGACTAATCCTCTTGATCTGAACAACGACAATAAAAGCGGAAACCGCATTGAAGGCGGCATCGACGCTGTTGTCATCGGCGCGGGCGCCGATGGGCTTGCCGCGAGCGCCTATCTCGGCAAAGCGGGATTGCGCACGGTGCTGGTGGGGGCGGGGCCGGAGCTTGGCGGACGCATCGCCGCAAGAGAGATTGCGCCGGGGGTGACGGGCATTGACGGCGAACATCTCATCACTGTGCTCGATCCCGACGTCATTTCAGAGCTTGATCTTTATCGCTACGGCGTCGAGTTCGCAGCGCGCAGACTCGATACAACCTATTTCTTCGAAAATGGCGGCGTGTTGCGGTTCGATGGCGATCTGACCCAGGCGGCGCTGCTGAACCTCGACGATGACAGCGACCGTGAGGCGCTCGAAGCGTTTATGGGCGATGTGCTCGAAACCGCTGCTTTTTTACGGCCGGCGTTTCATGGCGGCGGTTATGGCGGGGCAGGCGGCGCCCAACAACGCGCGCTTGAAAAAGCCGTCAACCAGGCGCCGCCGGAAATGGCGGCGCGCATCCAGCGCTATCTTTTTGCAACCGCGGATGATGTTCTGCGCACGCGTTTCGACGATGGCCAACTCCGCACATTATTGCTTGCAGAAACATCGTTCCGGTCCGCCGCAGCGCCCCATGAGCCATTCAGTTTCATGTCGCTTCTGCGCCGCTACGCGGGAGAGGCGGCGGGTTTGCAAGGTGCGGCCGCCTATCCCAAAGGCGGCGCCGTCTCTGTCATTGACGCTCTGCGCAGGGCGGCGCAAGGCGCGAAAGTCGATATGCGCGCCGGTTCGCCAGTGAAATCGATTTTGATCGAGGGCGATCGCGTCGCCGGTGTTGTGATGGCCGATGGCGGCCAGTTGCGTGCGCCGATCGTGATCGCCGCAATAGATGCTGAGCACGTCTTTCAGAAGATGATAGGGCCCGGCGTTCTCGATATCGGGTTGCAGCGGGTTTTGACGGCGCGCAAACCGGAGATTGCGTCAGCGCGCATGCAGATCATTCTGAAAGGCGTCGCCCAGGATGAGGCGACACGCAAAAACATGATGCGCCGGCTTGTTTACGCCCCGTCGCCTGAAGCGCTTTCGAAAGCCTTCATGGATGCGCGGGCTGGCCATGTTCCTGAACGCGTCATGGTTGAAGCGATTTTTCCGACCGCGCTTGATGAAGGCGCCGCGCTCGACAAACGCCAGGTGATGTCGGTGATGGCGCATCCCTTGCCGTTTGACGAGGCGCCTGACGCAGACCGCCGCGAGGCGATCCGATCCGCCATCCTCGACTCTATTGAAATGTTTGCGGCGGGTTTTTCCGGCCGCATTGAAGTTGAAGATTTGCGTCTTGTGAATGACGACGCCGCCGCTGCGGGCGCCAGCGCCGGCGCTTACGCGGCCAAGCCCGATGTTCTGCAGCAATGGGCGCTCGCCGCCGCCGTAACGGGAAGCCCCCGGATCAGGGGATTTTATTTCTGCGGCCCGGAAGCGCAGATCGGCGCTGGTCTTTCCTGCGCCGCCGGGCGTGCAGCGGCCAAGGCCGCCCTGCGCGTCTATAAAAAGGGGGCGGAATGATTTTTCCAGCGGAAGATTTTTTCACTGACGCGCCGCGCCCGACGCCGCTTTTTTCGGCTGTTGCGTCCGAGAGCGAAGCCAATCTCTGGACGACCATTAATGGCTGGACGGCGGCGCGCGTTTATTCCTCTGTTTCGAATGAGTATGAAACGGCGAAATCCGGCGCAGCGCTCGCCGATCTCGGGCCGCTTGCGCGCTATGCGGTGCGCGGCGCCGAAGCGGCGGAGTTTCTTGGCCGTCTGACGACGGCGCCGGCCGTCAATCTGCATGTGGGCGAAAGCGCTCGCGGATTGATGCTCAATGACGCCGGTTACGTGATCGACCTTGCGGAGGTCTCACGGCTATCCGATGATCTCTTTCTTTTGACATTGCCGGCGCCGCATGCGCGTCACATCGCACTCGCTTCGCGCGGCATGGCGGTGGAGGCGAATGATATTTCTGGCGATGTCGCCGCACTTGGTATCTTCGGGCCCCAGACGGCGGGCGTTCTTTCCGCCGCGGGTCTGAAATCGGTCAATGAAACGACAGCGGCCTCTGGCGTGCTTCGCGGCGTTGAAACCGCTGCGCGGCCGATCCAGTTCGGCGCCATGCCGGGCGTCGAGTTGATCTTCCCGAAAGAGGAGGCGCTGACCATCTGGGAGCGCATTATCCGCCGCGGCGCCGGCGCGCCTATCGGTCTCGACGCGCTTGAGGTGTTGCGCCTTGAGGCCGGTGCGCCGCGCCCGGGCCTCGACTTCACCCCGGCGGGCCGGGCCGGGGCGAGCCCGCGAACGCCGGAGGAGCTGGGCCTTGCCCATCTCGCGCCCCTTGATCGCGGCTGGTTCAATGGAAGGCGGGCCTTGCTGGAAAAGGCCGGGAAGCCTCGGCGGCGCCTGCGCGCCTTCGCCATTGACGCCGAGCAGGCCTCGCCCGGAGCGGCGGTTTTCGGCGACGGAAAACCCCAGGGCCGTGTGACCAGCTGCGCCTGGTCGCCCGCCCGAAAAAGAGTTATCGCACTGGCTGATATGGATGCGGCAAGTGCTGGAAATACTTACGAAATCTCCTCTTCTGACCCGGCTGCGCCGCGGCTTCCGGCGGCCCGGCTCGAGACGGTGGAAAGCTCCCTCGCCAAGGCGTTCGCCGATGAGCAGGGTTATACGCAAGGTCTCGCGACGGATTTTCGGCGCTGAGCCGTTAAAGGGGTGCTGGAAGGCGAAAACCTGGAAAAGGAAACCCCTTTATGAAGAAGATCATGATTGGCTCTATCGCTGCGGCCGGCGCGGCTCTTATCGCCGCAAGCGCGCTCGCAGCCGATGGCAAAGGTGAAGGCCGCTGGAGCGGTCATTGGGATCGCATGGATGTAAACGGCGACGGCGTCCTGACGGCGGATGAAATGTCCGACAAGCATGCGCAGTTTATCGCCGACGCTGACGCTGACGGCGACGGCGCGGTCACCAAGGACGAAATGAAAGCGTTTCATGAAACCAAACGCGAAGAATGGCGCGCCGAGCGCAATCCCGATAAAAACGGCGATGGCGTTGTTGACCGCACCGAATATGTCAACGCGGCTCAGGAACGGTTCGACAAAATGGACAAGGACGGCAATGGCGTCCTGAGTGAGGACGAACAGCGTTCCCGCCGCGGTCATCATGGCCGTCGCGGCAAGAAAGACTAATCGTCTATAACTTTCTGGCGCTGCGCCTGCTGGGGGCGCGGCGCCGGGCAAAACCAGACCGGCGCTTTGTTGAAGCAGGAAACGGATAGCGATGAAGCGCTGGTGCGGCGCGCGGGTCTCGGCGACAAAGCCGCGGCGGCGCAACTTGTGGAAAGGCATACACGGATGATTTACGCCTCAAGCTATCGCATGCTTGGCTCCGCCGCCGCCGCAGAAGATGCGGTGCAGGAGACCTTCTTGCGCTTGTGGCGTCATGCGGGGAAATGGAAACCACAAGGCGCGAAATTTGAAACATGGCTGTATCGGATCGCCATGAACTATTGCCTCGATCAGCTGCGCAAGACGAAGCGCGAGGCGCCGGAAGAGGCTGCGCCCGAGCGCGCCGACAGCGGCGACCGGCAGGACCAGAAAATTTTTGCAGCCGAGCGGCGTTTCGCCATCGACGAGGCGCTTGAGAAGCTGCCTGAGCGGCAAAAGCTTGCGATTACGCTCTGCCACTATCAGGAAATGAGCAATATTGAAGCGGCCGAGATTATGGATGTCAGCGTTGAGGCGCTGGAATCGCTGTTGGCGCGGGGACGGCGCGCTTTGCGAACAAGTCTTGCGCCCATGCGGGAGCATTTGATGGGGAAAATGGATGATGAACATGGCGCCCATATCAACTGAACGCCTCGAAGCGTTGCAATTTTGCGCCGATGCTTTCGGCGGAGATCCGGCGCGCTGGCCAGCGGAGCGCCGTGCCGAGTTCGCTGACATTCTCGATACGAATGAAGCTGCGGCTGTCCTTGCTGAAGCGCGCACGCTGGACGGGTTTTTGAATGCGGCGACAGCGCCGCGCATGAGCGAAGATCTGATGAACCGCGTCATGGCGAATTATCAGCCGCCAAAAGCGCAAGCCGGCCTGTTTGATTTTCTGCGCAGCCTTGCGCCGGTCATGCGTCTTGCGCCCGCTGGCGCGCTGGCCGGCATTGGCGCGCTCGGCATGGCGTCCGGCGTGATGAGCGCTTCCGCGCAGGAAACGTTGACGCCGGAATATGAAGCGCTCGCCTATATGGACGATCTCGCCCTTGGCGAGCTTAGCGACGACGGAGGCCTTTCATGGGACGCGGAGTAATCATTGGACTGGCCGCGCTTTTATTTTTGTCGCTCGCGGTCAATATTTTTGCGCTCGGTCATGTCTCCGGCCGGATGATCGCCGGCGGTGACGGTCCCCCGCATCACACCGGCGAGCGCGGTCCCCGTGGCGGTTTTGAAGATCCCTTCAAGATTATGCGCTACGCGGAAGAGCTGTCGCCGGAGTTGCGCGAGCGTTTTCGCAGCGCCTTCCGCGAGCAACTTCCCGTCATGCGGTCGAGCCATGGCGAGGTCGGCGCTCTTCGCCGCGAGCTTGGCGTGCTTATGAGCGCGCAGGAATGGGATGAGGCGGCGATTACGGCGAAGCTGAAGGAAATCGACGTGGTGCAGCAGCGCCAGCGCGACGCCTTCAACCAAGCCTTTATGAGCGCCTTTGAAAGCCTTCCCGCTGAGGAGCGCAAGCGCCTTATCGACACCGCAAATGAACGCAGGGCCGAACGGCGCAAGAAATGGAAAGACGGACGCATGGAACGGCGCGGTCCGCCGCTGGGCAAAGCCTCGGCGCCCCCACCGCCTGACGATATGCCGCCGCCGCCGGAAGACGATTAGACAGCGGTCTATTTCGCCGGCTCTTTATTATCCCAGTCGGTTTTCCCTTTATCTGTTCCGGCCACGGAATACATGATCTGTGCGTTACGGGTTTTCTGGAAGTCCTCCAGCGTTTCGCCGCGCATGGCGGCGTAGATATGCAGGTTTGACGTGCCGACCACGGCGCCGAGTTTTTCCAGCATGAAAAAGATCACGCCATAGTGGATAAGCCCGCGCCAGTCGCGTTCGCGCACCAGGGTTTTTTCTTCTTCGGTGAGCCCCGCTTGCTCAAAGCTTTTTTCCGGATCATCGAGAAAGAGCTTGCGATGCGCCGGCTCCACCAGACTGTGCAGATAGTTGTTGAGACGGAATGCTTTCACCCCGCGACCTATGGTGAAAGGATAGGTGCCGTCGAGTTTTTCGACGCCCGCGACTTGGTGGTTAATGCGCTTCAGATAGGCCGCGTCCATTTCTTCCGGTTTTTCGTCGGAGCGCTCTTCAATCACCATATTTGCGATCGCGCACATGGAAGGCAGATAATAAGCCTTGTGCGTCGTCTCAACTTTTTTCGAGAGCGCGCCGCGCATAATCATCCACATGACAATTTCGGCGCCTTCAAGTCCGCCAAGTTCGGCGAGCTCGGCATGGGTCATGTCGAGCAGCCCCTCGGGGTCTTTTTCAAGACGCTCCATGAACTCCATATCCCATGGCGTGTTGTTGAACCCGCAGCGTTCGCCATGGACCTGATGCGACAGTCCGCCCGTGCCGGCGATCGCAACCTTGATGTCTTCGGGATAGTGTTGGATCGCGCGGCGGATCGCCTGACCGAGCTTGTAGCAACGGCGCATGGTCGGCGCCGGAAATTGCAAGACCCCCACCTGAAACGGGATCAGTTTCAGCGGCCAACCGTTTTCATGGGGCAACAGCAACCCGAGCGGTGAGAAGCAGCCGTGATCGAGGCCTTTGTTCTGGAAGGTGGAGATATCGAATTCATCCGCAACCAGACCTTTTGCAATATGTTCGGCCAGCGCCGGGTCGCCCTTTATTGGTGGGATCGCGCGCGGCCCGCCGCCTTCATCGGCTGAATAATATTCGTCGCCGACGCCAAGAGTGAAATGAGAATAATGGTCGATGAAAAACGACGTCATGTGATCATTGTAGATGTAGAAAAGAACATCAGGCTTTGTCTCGGCGAGCCAGTCCTGCACCGGCTCATAGCCTTTGAAGATCGGCGCCCAAACGGGATCGTTCTGTTTCCCCGCGTCTTGTGCGAAAGAAATAGTGGGCGTGTGCGATGTGGCGATCCCGCCGACGATCCTGGCCATAATGTTTCTCCCTGTTTTTTCAACCCATGCTTACCGCATGGATGGCTGCTTCGGAAATGCGGCGCAAACGCTATTAGTGAGGGCGCCACCTTCACAGAGCGCATTTCTCTTCCTAAATAGATTTTCCGCAATAAAGCGGGCGGGGGGCAGCCCCGACAGGGAAGGAAAAATAATGAATGTGCGGCGGGGCCTTGGGGCGATTGGAATTTTATTGGTTGCGGCGGCGATATGGCTCGGGATTGCCGCTACGGGTTATCCGCGCGCATTAACGCCGCTAAAGGCGGCGCCGCGCGCTATCCAGATCGATAATGTCAGCATTCTCACCATGGCGCAGAGTGTGGCGCAGGGTGAGGCGGAAACTGAGAGTGCGCCGCAATCGCTTTTGGTTATTGATGGTGTGATCGCAGGATTTGGCGATGCAAGCGCAATTGCGCTCCCCGATGATCTGAAGGCGGATGATATCGTTCACATCGATGGCGGCGGCAAAACGTTGATGCCGGGCCTGATCGACGCTCATGTCCACATCTGGGACGAAGCGGAGCTAGCCGGTTATCTCGCCCATGGGGTGACGGGCGTGCGCAATATGTCAGGCATGCCGTTTCACCTGCCGCTGCAAAAGCGGATCGAGGAGGGACGCATTCTCGGGCCTGATTTCATCACCACGGGGCCTATTTTGAACAGCCCGGGTCAGAATCAGCAGGACAATCATCAGCTTGTCGTCACCGCAGAAGAAGCAAGGGCGGCGGTCGCCAAACAATATGAGCAGGGCTATCGCGCCCTCAAAGTCTATTCAAATCTTCACCGTGAAGCCTATGACGCTGTCACCGACGAAGCGGCGAAACGCGGCATGAGCATTTCGGGACACACGCCCGAAGGCGTGCGCGCCGCCGGGGTTCCATACGAGAAACCTTTCGACATTGCCTTTGAAGAATCGCTGGGGCGCGGCTTCACCACCATCGAGCATGTGGAATCGATCGTCTGGCATGGGCTGCGCGATCAGCTGGACGAGGCGGCGATGGATGAGCTTGCCGAAAAGATCGCCGCATCCGGCGAGGCGGTGACGCCAACGCTGATCGCCCATGACAATCTGGTGCGCGTGGCGGAATCAAAAGGCGCTTATCTGAACCGCCCCGGTGCGGACACGATTAACCCGCTCTTGAAAATGCTTGATAGCGGCACCTACGAATTTTGGAGCGGCATGGACCCGGCCCCGCGCGAAGCGCCCCGGGCGGCGTTCTATCTGAAGGCGACAAAGGCCCTGCATGACGCCGGCGTTCCGCTCGTCGCCGGTACGGATGCGGGCATCTTCACCAACCTGCCGGGATCGGTCATGACGCGCGAATTGGAATTACTCGTTAAGGCGGGGCTGACGCCCTATGAGGCGCTTCAAACCGCCACCGTCAATGCGGGTTCAATCCTGAGTTTTGAAAAGACGGGCGTCATCGCCCCCGGATATCGCGCGAATTTAATCCTCGTCGACGGCGACCCCTTGCGCGATGTCAGCGTCATTGAAAATCCATCAGCGGTGATGATCGGCGGCAAGTGGCTCGACAAAAGCAAGCTTGCAGAGTTGCGCGAAGGCGCGACGCAAACATCGATCCCGCGGTCGGCGCGGCGGGCCATCGCCATGCTGCGCGATCTTTAATTTATTCCGCGGCGGTTTTCTTCTCTGGCGGCGTTTCGGCTTGCTGCGCTGACGCCGCCTCTTGTTGCTTCGCCTTGGCTTCCAGTTGCGCGGCCTTTTTCAGGGCTGAGTTCAAAATCGCCGCGGTTTCCGAAGGCATTTTCGGCGCAGGTTTTTTCACCGGTTTTGACGTTTGCGGTTTTTCCGGCGCTTCAGGCGTGGGAGCCGCTTGTTGTTGGGCGGGGCGCGCCTGTGTGGGCGTTTGCGCGGGTTTAACGAGCGCAGGTTTCGCTGGGGCGGTTTGAGGCGCGGGCTTTGGAGAAGGCTTTGCTTGCGCGCCTTTGGGCGCCGGTTTGATTTGCGGTTTCACTTGCGCCGGCGCTGCTTGCGGCGACGGGCCAGGTCTCGCCATCGCCGCCACTGCGGGAGCCGGGCGGGGTTTTTGCGTTGGCGCCGCCACTGCTTTTGGGACAGGGGCGGGCAGTTGTTGTTGCGCCTCTTTGTCGCCGAGGGAGCGCATCATCCGTCCGTGTTCCGCATCGCTCTTTTGTTTCTTGGCAAGGGTGATGTTGCGTTTGGCGTAAAGCGTGAAATCTTCAAAATGAGCCTTGTTGAGGAAGGCGCGTTTGGGCAGAGCGATCACCTGTTTCGGCGCGATGACGAGATAGCCGAAGCGTTTTGATTCAGCATATCCGCTGAAGGCGCCCCATTTGATGATGTCGGTCGCGCCGTGACGCGCATGAAAGACGCCTTCCTTGTTAAGGCTCACCGTCGTCAGATCGGTTTGTGCATAGGGCCAGTCGGCGTTTTTGCGGAACGGATGTGCGGGCCCGCGGAAATAGCTCGACTTGGTCACCAGGATCGCGCCAGCCGCGAGCGCGGCGGCGATGGCGGCGCCAGCCTGAACCAGACTGTAGGTTTGAAACGCGACAAAGCCGCTTGCGACGGCGAGCGCGGCGAAGGTCAGGAACAGGAACGGCGCCCAGGGCTTCCATGCGCAAAGCCGCCGGATGAAAAAAAGCTTGCCGTCGCGCTTTTTGAAATATTGCGCATAATAATCGTCCAGATCGCCGCGCACGGCCTCATAGACGATGCTCAAGGGCTTTGCGAGATGCGCCTCTTCATAGGGGCACGCCTTGTTGATGAGGCTCCCATGTTTCACCATCATCAGGTCATAGAAATTGTCATTGGGAATGACGTTTTTCGGGATGAAATCATATCCGCCGTCCTTGCGGTGGAAGACGATGCTGGATTTTCGTTTTTCGATCGCCCTGATGTTTTGCCAGCTGATTTTCTTCACGGCGAGCGGACCCATGATCGTCAGCTTTTCAGCGGAGAAAATGAACTCGAAACGCCCGGCGTTCAGGCTGTGATTTAAGGCCTCTTCCTTGTGCGCGGCGGCGCGCTTGCGGCGCGCCTTGAAGATGGCGACGGCCGTCAGGATGGCGGCGATGGCGAAAGACGCGCTGGCGCAGAACAGGTAAAACGGCGCGGGATTTTCATGAAAGGCGTTAAGAACGCCGTCCACGGACAATGCTGGCGCCGTCGCCGTAATCGCCGTGACGGCGCGCCAAAGCCCGAACATGGCGGCGCAGAAAACAACACCAAGAAGGTTGAACGATATGATCAACCCGGCCTTGGCGCGGTCGAATTTTTTCCGCGTGTCGGCTAGGGCGTTCGCAATATCCTGTTTGTCGATATCAACGCGCATGGGCGGCGCCTTTGTTATGGGGGCGCAATCCTCGCGGGCAGGCGGTAACGCGGCGTAAAACCGGCCATTACATTTTCAGTTTAATGCTATGCATTATCCAAAAGATGGGGCGGAGGATTCAACCAAGGAATGTAGCGAAACCCATCTGGTGCAATTAAGGGACGCGCACCCATCATCAAGTATCCGCCCTTAGGCATTGGTTCAAAGCGGTAAATATAGAATCGAAAACCAAATGGCGGGCCCGTCTCGCTCAAAGGCCAGCCCATCACGTGGCCATGATGCACAAAAGAGTCTTGGTAGGCTGATTGTAGGCGTTCTAATGTTTTTCGTAATCTTGTGTCGCTACATTTACTTATGTGCTCGCCGAAGCCAATCGTGCGACTCACTAGCTCTTCGAGTAAAATTGAATAGAATTTCATCCATCCAAATTTTTCAGTTTTCGAAGATTCTACTATGGGCCCATAATATGGCTCTGCCTCAACAAGTTTCCCTAGCTCTTGTCTGAGTGCGGGTAGTCGGAAGTCTGTTAAAGTCATAGGGCCTTGAGCAGCGATAAAATTGCAAGCCTCTTCTAAGAAGCTAATCGCGCGTGATCGGTCAATATTTGGATGAGCAATATAGTCGGCAAAGAATCTAAGGCTATCAAAGCCATCTTCAGATGGTCTTGATGCCTCCAAATAGATTCGTGCACGAATTAGAAGGTCAACAACAGAAAAACTGTCATCAATTTTGCCGCTTTCAATCTTAGAGTATAATTGGGAAAGCTGTTCTGGCGGCGGCATGATTCAAGCCAATAAGGTGCGGATTACTCCGCCGCCTGTGTGGCGACGACCGTAACGGGCTGCGTGTCGCGCCCCGTGAGGATATGCGCTTCCTTGCGGATGAATTGCGGCAGGCGGACTTTTGCGGCCTGACGGCGCGGGAAGGTGGCGCAGGCGACGGTGCCCTTGCCCGGCTGGGAGGCGAGCGCGAGGATGCCGCCCTGCATATCCATGAGCGATTTCGACAGCGCCAGACCAATGCCGGAGCCGGACCCTGTGCGAGAGAAATGGCTTTCGGTGAGCTCAAACGGCGCGCCGAGTTTGGTCAGTTTCGCGCGGTCGATGCCGGTTCCGGAATCCGCGACGATCACGGTGACGCCGTCGAGATCCGCTTCGGCGGTGAGGGTGACTTCGCCGCCATGGGGCGTAAATTTCAGCGCATTGGACAACAGGTTCAGCACCACCTGTTTCACCGCGCGTGCGTCCGCCCAGACGGCGGGGGCGTGGGCGACAGAGGTGGTGAGTTTGACGCCGGCGTCCGAGGCGCGCTTGGCGACGAGGCGGGTCGACTCGTTGAGAATTTTTTCCAGCTCGATGCGCTTGGGCTCGAGGGTCAGGCGCCCGGCCTCGATCTTCGACATGTCGAGAATGTCGTCGATGAGTTCGAGCAGATGGCGCCCGCTCGACAGAATGTCGGTGACATATTCCTTGTATTTGTCATCGCCCAGCGGCCCGTAAAGCTCCGACTGCATCAGTTCGGAAAAGCCGTTGATGGCGTTCAGCGGCGTTCTCAGCTCATGACTCATATTGGCGAGGAACTCGCTTTTGGAACGGCTCGCTTCTTCGGCGCGGTATTTCTCATACTCATATTTGCGCAAGGCTTCGGACAGCTCCTTGCGTGAGGCTTCGAGATCTTCGACCGTGTCGCGCAATTCGCGTTCCTTGCGCTTTTGCGCCCAAGCGCGGCGTTTGAGGTCGGTGACATTGGTGGCGACGCAAACATAGCCGCCTTCGGCGGTCTTGCGGCGCGAGACATGGGCCCAGCGTGAACCGGGCAAGGCGACTTCGACATTTTCCTGTTGCTTGTCGTCAAGCGGACCGAAATGCGACGCCAGCACATCACCGGCGACGCCGGCGCAGGTGACGACTTCCTCAATCGTCAGGCCCGGCTTCAACATCTTTGCAGGAATGCGGAAGATCGCGGCGAAGCGCTTGTTCCAGATCGCGAGCCGTTCCTGCGCATCCCAGAGAACGAAGGCTTCGGGGATGCTCTCAATGGCGTCTTTAAGGCGGGTCTCGGCGATCGCCGCGCCCGGCGCCAGGGTCGATGCGCCTGCAAGATCGAAAGCGACGCCCGCGCGATGAAACCGCGTCGCTTCCGGTGAGGTGCGGAAATAGGAGCGGGCCCAGCCGCCGCCGGGCTCGCGCACGCGCACCACGCCTTCGGAAACGCCGGAAGGCTCGCCGGAAAGAACCGCGAGTGCGGTGCGCAGGTCTTGCGGATGAACTAGCGCTGAAATCTCGCGCATGGTGAATTTGCGGTCGCGGGCGGAAAGGCCGAGCGGCTGCAGGAACGCTTTGGTGAGATGCACCATGCGGTCCTTGTGGTCGTAGAACCATGGCGAGCAGCGCCCGCCGGTCAGCGCCGCATTGAATTCCGTCAGGGTAGACAGCGCATGCGCCGCAGAGGCCGCTGCGCGCGACTGGCGAATGAATGCGGCCATGAGCGACGCAATGGCCAAAGTGATGGCCCCGAAAATAATCGCGAATAAAATCCAGACGCGCGAGCGATCAAACATGTCGCGTGCGGGCGCGGCGACCAGCAATGCGTCGCCATTGTCGAGCCGGCGCCATGCGACGGCGATATCGCCGCCGGGAAGATCGAGGCGTGCATCCTTTGCGTTGTCGAAGTCGAGGGAGCGCAGCGTCCCTGCTGGGATGTCGATAATATCCGTAGCGCCTGCTGCGGTCAGAATGTCCCCCGAAGGCGACAGGTGAAACAGCGCGGTGAGGCCGCCCGGCCGGACGCTCGTCATCGTCTCGCGCACCGGCGCGCCGGTCATGATGGAAATATTAAGCGCTGCGGCGCCGTCGCTCGCCGCCTGTGCAAGGCGCAGCTGCGTTTCGGTCTCGCGCAATTGCGCTTTTTCATTGAGTTCAAAAATGAACAGCGCGGCGAGGGCGATGAGGAAGGCGCCTGTCAGGGCGGCGAGACGGCGCGGGCTTAGCGCGTCAATGCGCGCGGCCAGTCTTTCCCCGTCCAGATGCTGCTGCTCATCCGCCATTTTTGTTTCCGCCGCCGGGCCCTGACGGAGCCCGCTTATTAATTCGGGACGCCGCCTGATGAGTGAACTGGACGAGGCCCCTCGCGCTCCAGTTGTTGAAAATACCATCCCCGGACGCCAGACGCCATCGAGCCTGCCGGTTAAGGAATTGGAAACTATTCTGTTTCGCCGCTGACTGTCACCTGCGAATCGGCGCGGCGAGGACCGACGATTTTCCCCAAAAGGAGCGCTTGGTTTCATCGCGGCGTCCCGCTAAACAGCCGGGATGAAACACTTTTTGAACACCGCTGATTGGTCCCGCCCGGAACTTCAAGCCATGATCGACGAGGCGAGACGCCTGAAGACATCGCCCTATGGTGATGTTTTGAAAGGTAAAACGGTCGCGCTTCTGTTCCTCAACAACTCCCTGAGGACGCGGACCTCTTTCGATGTCGGCGCGCAGCAGCTCGGCGGGCACGCGGTGGTCCTGTCTCCGTCCGGCGGCATGTGGCCGCTGGAGTTCGAGGACGGGGTCGTCATGGACGGTGACGCCGAGGAACACGTTAAGGAAGCGGCCAAGGTCCTCTCGCGCTATTGCGACATGATCGGCATTCGCGCCTTCCCGAAATTCGTCGACTGGGAGGAAGACCGGAAGGATAAAATCCTTAACGCCTTCGCCCAATATGCCGACGTTCCCGTCATCAATATGGAGACCATCACCCATCCCTGTCAGGAGATGGCCCATGTGATGGCGCTGCAGGAAAGGCTGGGGCCGCTCGACGGCAAGAAATTCGTCCTCACCTGGACTTATCACCCCAAGCCCTTGAACACGGCGGTCGCCAATTCCGCGCTGATGATCGCCGCGAAGTTCGGGATGGATGTGACGCTGCTCTGCCCGCAATCGGAATATCTTCTCGACATGCGGTACATGAGCCAGGCGGAACAGGACGCCAAAGCCAATGGCCGCCATGTCCATGTCACCCATGACATTGATGAAGCCTATAAAGGCGCCGATGTCGTTTACGCCAAAAGCTGGGGCGCGCTGCCGTTCTTCGGGAAATGGGAAGAGGAAAAACCGATCCGCGATCAGTATCGCCATTTCATCGTCGATGAAGAGAAGATGGCGAAGACCAACAATGCGCTGGTCTCGCACTGCCTGCCCATGCGGCGCAATGTGAAAATGACCGACGGCGTTTTCGATAGCACAAACTGCATCGCCTATGACGAGGCGGAAAACCGCCTGCATGTGCAAAAGGCGATCATGAAGGCGTTGGTGTCGTCGTGAAGCTCACGCACACAAAATCCTTCAAGGCTGACAGTGCATGGGGTAGCGAGTTGATAGCGCTTTTCGGAGATATATCCGTTAGAGCGCATTGGACCGACCAGCCCTATCGCTGGCACAAGAATACTGGCCGGGAGGTCTTCATGGTCGTCGATGGGACCGTGGATATGCATTACCGCGAGAATGGCAAAGAAGAAATGATGACCTTGCAAGCAGGCGATGCGCTGACCATTGAAGATGGCGAAGAGCATGTCGCCCATCCAAGAGGCGAGGCGCGCATCCTCGTCATTGAAAACATATATAGCGAATAAAATAGTGACCCAGACCGCCTTCACCCGCCAGACGATCGTCCAGTTGCTCTCCAATATGAGCGACGGCAAGGAAATTCGCGCCTATCTCCAGCGCTTTTCCGAGGTCGATCAGTCGCGATTTGCGGTCATCAAAATCGGCGGCGCGATCCTCAATGAACAGCTCGAAGAGACGGCCTCAGCGCTCGCCTTCCTCCATACGGTCGGCCTGACGCCCATCGTTCTGCATGGCGGCGGGCCGCAGCTCGATCTCGCCTTGAAAGAGCGCGGCGTTGAAACCAAGAAAGTCGACGGGCTGCGCGTCACCGACGCCGATACGCTCGACGTCGCGCGCGATGTGTTCATTGGCGAGAACATCAAACTCGTGGAAGCCGTGCGCAAACAGGGCGTCGAGGCGGAAGGCCTCATCGCCGGCGTGATCGAGGCGGATTATCTCGACAAGGACAAGCTCGGTTTTGTCGGCGAGCCGACGACGATCCGTCAGGGCCTCATTAGTTCGGTCGTGCGCTCGGGCGCGATGCCGATTCTCACTTGTCTCGGCATCGCGCCGGGCGGCCAGATCGTCAATGTGAATGGCGACACGGCGACGCGCGCGCTCGTCGAGGCGCTCCAGCCCATGAAGATCGTGTTTCTGACCGGCGTCGGTGGGCTCTTGGACAAGCATGGCAGCGTCATGCACTCCATCAACCTCGCCTCCGACTTCGACAAGCTGATGAAGGCAAGCTGGGTCGAAGGCGGCATGCGGCTGAAGCTGACCGAGATCAAGCGCCTCCTCGAAGCGTCGCCTTTGTCGACCTCGGTTTCCATCACCACGCCGTCGGGGCTGATCCAGGAACTCTTCACCCATGGCGGCTCGGGCACGCTGGTGCGCATGGGCGAGATGATCAAGCTTGTCACCGACAAGACAGAGCTTGATCGCGACCGCACAGAAGCGCTGGTTGAGAACGCCTTTGGCCGCAAGCTTAAAGGTTCCTGGTGGGACGGGCTCGATCTGCATCAGGTGCATATGTCGGCGAGTTACCGCGCCGGGGCGATCCTGACCAAAATCGATGACTTCATCTATCTCGATAAATTCGCGGTGGTCGAGGATGCGCGCGGCGAGGGACTGTCGCGCACCGTCTGGCGCGGTTTCGTGAAAGACAATCCGGCCTTTTTCTGGCGTTCGCGCACCACCAACGGCTTCAACGCCTTTTACCACGACAGCGCCGACGGCTCGGTGAAGGCGGGGCCGTGGACGGTTTTCTGGAAGGGCGAAAAAGACTGGGCGCGGATTTCACGCATCGCCGAGCGCGTCGCCGCCATGCCGGCGTCCTTTGTGGGAGATGACGCATCATGAGCACGCCGTTTCTTGTTGGTCTTGTCGGCGCCCGCGGCCATACGGGCCGCGAGCTGATCCGCCTGATAGCCGGTCATCCGGAGCTGATGCTCGCTTATGCGGTGAGCCGGGAGTTTGCGGGCCGCCCGGTGGCGGAAGTGGCGCCGGAAGATAAAGACGAATGCGTTTTTGAAGCGCTGAGCCCCGAAGAAGTCGCCAAGCGTCGCGCCGACGTGGTGATCCTCGCCGCGCCGGACGGCGCCGCTGCGCCCTATGTCGAGGCGATTGAGGCCCATGCGCCGGGACGGATCATTATCGATCTGTCCGCCGATTACCGGTTCAATGACGACTGGGCCTATGGCCTGCCCGAACTCAACCGGAAAAACATCGCCGGCAAAACCCGCATCGCCAATCCGGGCTGTTATGCAACCGCGATCCAGCTCGCCATTGGGCCGCTCGTTCCGAAGCTTGGCGGGATTCCGTCCGTGTTCGGCGTCTCCGGTTATTCCGGTGCGGGAACCAAGCCGAGCCCGAAGAACGATCCCGAGCGCCTGAAAGATAATCTCATGCCTTATGCGCTCACCGGCCATAATCATGAGCGCGAGTCGACGCGTCACCTTGGAACAAAGGTTCGGTTCAGCCCGCATGTGCATCCCGCCTTTCGCGGGATTGTCATTACGGCGCATATTCCGCTTGCGGACAAAATGGATGTCGCTGCGCTGACGCAACTTTTTGAAGAAAAATACGCGCGTGAACCGCTCATCGCCTTGCGCAATGCGCCGCCAGAACTTAAAGATGGAACGAACCGCAAAGGCGTTCTCCTTGGCGGTTTCACCATAAGCGAAGATTCTCCGAATGGGGGAGGCGGCCATGCGGTCGTCGTTGCGGCCGAGGACAATCTCCTCAAGGGCGCGGCGGTCCAGGCCGTGCAGAATATCAATCTCGCTCTTGGTCTCGAAGAACTGAAAGGCATTCTTTAGCGGAAGGAATTTACAGGGCCTATGGCGGCGACGGAAAGCGACTTTCTCATTCAGTCTGCAACTTATCTAGGCGCCGCCGCTGTCGCCGTTCCGCTTTTCAATCGCCTAAAGCTCGGTTCCATCCTCGGTTTTCTCGCCGCCGGCGTTGCTGTCGGCCCGTTCGGCCTCAACCTCCTGCATCAGCCGGAGGGAGTTTTCCATATCGCCGAACTTGGGGTGGTGCTTTTTCTCTTTGTAATTGGACTTGAGTTGTCGTTTTCGCGGCTCTGGTCCATGCGCAAACAGATTTTCGGACTTGGCGCCGCGCAGATGACGGTGACCGGCGCGGTTATCGCCTGCCTGTTTGTTCTGGCAGGCGTGATGCCCGCGCCTGCCGCTGCGATTGCGGGTTTTTCACTCGCCTTTTCTTCTACGGCCTTTGCGCTGCAATGGATGAAGGACCGGGGCGAGCTGAACAGCGCTTACGGAACGCAGTCTTTTTCGGTGCTCTTGTTTCAGGATCTGGCGGTTATTCCGCTGCTTGCCGCAGTGCCTTTTGTTGCGGGAGCGGGCGGCGGCGAAAATAGCGTCGATGCGGCGATCAAGGCTGCTGGCGTTGTCGCCATTGTCATTCTTGTCGGGAAATTCGGTCTTGATCGTGTCTTCCGACTTGTCGCCAGCTCCGGCTCGCGTGAGGCGTTTGCTGCAACGGCGTTGTTCGTGGTGGCGCTGGTGTCGCTCTCTGTCGGCTGGGCGGGGCTTTCCATGGCGCTCGGCGCATTTCTCGCCGGGGCGCTTCTGGCGGAGTCGTCTTTCAAGCATCAGATCGAAACCGATATCGAACCTTTCCGCGGTCTGTTGCTCGGTTTGTTTTTTATCTCGATCGGCATGCGCCTCGATCTGGGAATAATTGCGCAGCAATGGCTTTTGGTTGTTGGCGGCGCCTTCGGGCTTGTCGCGGTAAAATCCACTATTCTTTACGCGCTGTCGCGGGTGATGGGGGCGGGCCGGAGCAACGCGCTGAAAAGCGCGGCGACCTTGTCGCAAGGCGGCGAATTTTCCTTCGTCATTTTCACGCTGGGCGTCAGCGCCGCCCTGTTCACCGATGGACAGGCGAGCCTGATGGCGGCGATTGTCACGCTCTCCATGGCCCTGACGCCGTTGCTTTATTTCGGCGCCAAACGGCTCGCGCGCGATAGCGCTGAAAGCGCTGACGGTTTGGCGGAGCCTGAAGGCGGGCGCAATCATGCGATCATCGCCGGGTTTGGGCGCATGGGCCAGATCATATCGCAGGTGCTCCAGAACTCTGGCGTCGATATTATCGCGATCGATCGCAATCCCGGTCATATCCGCAACGCAGAGCGGTTTGGCTTCAAGGTGTATTATGGCGACGGGTCGCGGCTCGACATGCTGGAGGCTGCCGGCGCCGCCGACGCGCGCGCGATCATTTTGTGTATGGACGATCCGAAAGCGGTGAACGCCGCCGTGATCATTCTGCGGGAACGCTTTCCCAATGTGACTATTCTCGCTGTCGCCCATGATCGCATGCATGAGATCGAGCTGAGAAAACTCGGTCCTGATGTGATCGTTCGCGAGACGCTTGAATCAAGCATCCTGATTGCGCGCGAGGCGCTATCGCGCATGGGGCTGGAAGCGGGTGTGATCGAGGATTACATTCAACAATTCAGAGCCATCGATCGCGAGCGCTTGCTGGCGCAGATCGACTCCGGCCCTGAAGCAGGACGGCATTTTATCCATCAACCTTATAAGAGCCCGGAAAAATCGGCCTAAGACACAGCCTGACGCACCGCGTCGCAGATGTAATCCACCTGCTCGGGGGTCAGGTAAGGATGCATCGGCAGGGAGAAAATCTCAGAAGCGACTTTCTCCGTCGCGGGCAGGCCATTCGCCGGCGCATAATTGGCGAATGCCGGCATCAGGTGCAGCGGCGTCGTGTAATAGATCGCCGTCGGCACGCCCATGGCTTTCAGTTTTTTCACGACCTGATCGCGGTTATCGACACAGAGCGAATAATAGCCATATCCGGAATTGGCGCCTTCGATCTGCGTTTGCGGACGGGCTATATCGGACAAGGCCCGGTCGTAATCGGCTGCGATCCGGCGGCGCGCATCGCGCTCGTCATTAAAGATCGCAAGTTTCTCGAGGAGGATCGTCGCCTGAAACGTGTCCATGCGGCCATTGAAGCCGACGCGCACAGATTCCTTGCGGGCCTCGTCTGTGCCGTGCCAGCGGATGGAGGCCCAGCGTTCGCGGTCGAGGCTGTTCATGCTGAAGATAGCGCCGGCGTCGCCATAAGCGCCAAGGGCTTTGCCCGGGAAGAAGCTGGTGGCGGTCGCGGGGGCGAGGCCGCCGACTTCGCGCCCGTCCAGCTCTCCGCCGAAACTCTGCGCCCCGTCTGAAAGCACAAACAGGTCCTCGCGTGCGGCGATGGCGGCGATGGTGCGGTAATCCGCGGGCGATCCGAAAAGGTCGATCGGAATGACGGCGCGCGGTTGAAGCTTGCCCTCGGCGCGCACCGCCGCGATCCGGTGTTCGAGATCCTTGGGATCGATGTTGAAGGTTCTGGCGTCGATATCGACAAATACCGGCGTCGCGCCGGCAAGGAGAATGGCGTTCGCCGTCGCGTTGTAGGTGAAGGCCGGAACAAAGACCGCATCGCCCTGGCCGACGCCGCGCGCGAGCAACGGAATGATCAACGCCGCCGTGCCGCTGGCGCAAGCAATTACCGTTGAGGCGCCCGTGCGCTCGGCAAGCGTTTCTTCAAGTTCATCGATTTCAGGGCCCGCGATGTAGCGGCCATGATCAAGCACCGCCTGCAATCGTTTTTCAATGGCGGGGCGAATGCGGCGTTGCTGGGCTTTCAGATCAATAAACGCGATGTCGCCGACAGCCGATTTGCCTGCAATGGATAGATTCACAACACTGTTCATGCTCGCCGCCTTTCCGGGGTCTTGTATTGATGGGAGGCCATCTCGATTCCGGCCGCCTCTTCGATGCGCAGCGCCCAGTCGAGGGCCATGCGCCCGTCCGCGCCGGTGACTTGCGGCGCTGTGCCCGCCGCAATGGCGGCGGCGAAGGCCGCAGCGCCATAAGCCAGGGGATCAGTAAAGGAGAGCGGCGCATCCTCGCCGTCGAAACAGGCGTGGAGCGGCGATGGCGTTGTGTTCTCCGCTGCGCGCTTGATGAAATCAAATTCGATGACGCCGTCTTCATAGACCAAAGTCATGCGGCGCTCGGGCGCCCCGTCTCGGCGAGACGCCGCCAGCGACACCGTCGCGCCATTGTCGAGCGTGAGTTCAGCATCGGCGGCGTTGCTGTTCCCATATGCGGAGAGAGTTTTGATTTCTGCGCCGGTGAGCTTCCGGATGAGGTCGATGTCATGGATCATCAAATCAAGCACGACTGACACGTCTTCGCAGCGTCCGCTGGCGGATGTGTGGCGGACGCAGTCGATTTTCACTGGCGATGATTTGCGGTCAAAAAGACCGACGGCCTCAGCGACATAACGTTCCTGGTGTCCGACCTGCAGGATCAGTCCTTGCACCACCGCCAAGGCGACCAGTTCGTCCGCCTCTTCGAGCGTCAGGGCGACCGGTTTTTCGACGAAGACATGGCGGCCTGCGCTCAACGCCCGACGGGCCAGATCGTAATGTGCGATAGCCGGCGCCGCGATGACGACTGCGTCTGAACGATCGAGCAGCGCGTCGAAATCCGTTTCCGCCAAGACATTATGCTTCTTGGCTTGTATCAGCGCCTTTTCAGGATCGAGATCATAAACACAAGTGAGGTCAACGCCATCAAGCCCGGCGACCTTTCCACAGTGATATCCGCCAAAAACCCCGGCGCCAGCGACGCCGATTTTGATACGCTTGGTCACAAAAATACTGCTCCGCCAGTTGCGCCCCGTTGACCGGCGGGACCAGCCCCCCTGAGAAAAGCCGGACCCAGTCTTGTCTCATGATACTAACCTGCATCGCAGCGCAGGAAAGCACCAGTAGAGTTTAGGGCGTTCACACTATATTTCCACCTGTTTCGCGGCAGGTGTTAAGAGCAATAGTTGTTTTATTTGTCCCTATCCGGCGGTTCGGCGGGCTTTGAAGCGGTCAGCAAGAATGAACGCAAGATCAAGGGATTGGCTTGCATTCAGGCGTGGATCGCAATGGGTGTGGTAGCGCGAATGGAGGTCCGCCTCCGATATTTCCTGGGACCCGCCCAGGCACTCGGTGACGTTCTGGCCGGTCATCTCGAAATGGACGCCGCCCGGGATCGCCCCCTCGCCATAGCAGACATCGAAGAAAGAGCCGACTTCGGACAGGATGGCGTCCACATGGCGGGTTTTGTAGCCCGTGCCAGCCTTCACCGTATTGCCGTGCATCGGATCGCATGACCAGACGACATTGCGGCCTTCGCGCTGAACAGCCCGGACCAGCGGCGGCAGGCCGTCTTCGACATTGCCGGCGCCGAAACGCGAAATGAGAACGATGCGGCCTTCCTCATTGTTCGGATTGAGAACGTCGAGCAGGCTGATGAGTTCGTCGGGATCAAGGCTCGGTCCGCATTTCATGCCGATGGGATTTTCGACGCCGCGGCAGAACTCAACATGGGCGCCGTCAAGTTGACGCGTACGGTCGCCGATCCAGAGAAGATGGGCCGAGGTATCGTACCATTTGTCTGTCGTCGAATCGACGCGTGTCATTGCGCTTTCAAATCCGAGCAGCAGCGCCTCGTGACTTGTGTAAAAATCAACTTCGCGAATGGCGCGCACTGTCGATCCGTCAATGCCGCAGGCTTCCATGAAGGTGATCGATTCGGAAATCTTGTCGGCGATTTCGCGATAGCGATTTTCCTGCGGATTGCCGGAAACGAATTCGAGGTTCCATTTCTGGACGTTTCTGAGATCGGCGTAGCCGCCATAAGCGAAAGCTCGAATAAGGTTCAGCGTCGCCGCAGCCTGCCCATAAGCGCGCAACAAGCGTTGCGGGTCCGGCGCCCGCGCGCCCGCCTCGAACTCCATGGCGTTGATGTTGTCGCCGCGATAGCTCGGCAGCGTCTCGCCCTCGATCGTTTCCGTGGGGGAGGAGCGGGGCTTGGCGTATTGCCCGGCGATGCGGCCGACTTTTACGACCGGCACGCCGGCGCCGAAGGTCATCACAACCGCCATTTGCAGGAGGACGCGGAAGGTGTCGCGGATATTATTCGCGTGAAATTCCTTGAAGCTTTCGGCGCAATCACCGCCCTGAAGCAGAAACGCCTCGCCCCGTCCGACACGCGCCAGCGACTGGCGCAGAGTCCGGGCTTCGCCCGCAAACACCAGCGGCGGATAGGTCGCAAGCTGCTTTTCCACCTCGGTTAAGGCGGCCGGTTCCGGATAGTCGGTCGGTATGTGCAGGGCGGCTTTTTCTCGCCAGCTCTGAGGCGTCCAGGTCATGTCAAAAACTCCTTACGGAAAAGGTCTTTAGCCTGTGGAAGACGGCGCCGCAACAAGCCCCGGGCGGGGGAATTCCGGTTCGCGACTTATTGCTATTTTCGGGACATGAACGCGCGCACGATCTCTGGATTTTCAGATGACGAAAAAAGCGCCCTCGCAAAAGGGCGCTTCAGTTATCAGGGATTTTCTCAGGGTTTATCCCGCTCGAGTCGGGCAGGGTGGAAACAGGGACGCCCGGCCCGAGCGGAATTTCGTCGCGGCGGCCAGCAATTGGCCGCTCAGTCTTGAAGGTCAGACCTTGATGGTCAGTTCCTTGACGTTGCCGCGTTTGACTTTGCATTCGGCTTTGATGGTCTCGCCGGCGGTCGGGATAAGCTCAAGAGAGATCCGCTTCATGGAGCCGCCGGAACCGGTGAGGAATTTCGCCTTATATTCACCGGCGGTGACGACGCCCTGGGCTTCAGCGGCTGCGGCGCAGGCGTCTAAATGGGCGCTCCAGTCTTCGGCTTGTGCGGGGGCGGCGAAAGCGGCTGCGGCCAGGGCCAGGCCAGCTAGGATATTGTTACGCATAGGGTTTCTCCATTTTCCGTGCGCCCGGCGTAGCGCTGTTTTTATTCACCGATTGAAAACAATATGGATATTACTATATACAAATGAAGTGTCAAATATATTTTGCACCTAGCTCACGATCTTGTTACAGGCACGACAAGTTAGTCGTACTCATAGTAGGATCAGGAAAAATAGCCTGGAAACGGGCCGGGAGGACGCCGAATGGCGCGGACATATAATCAGGACTGCATTCTGGCCCATGCGCTGGACCTTTTGGGCGAGCGCTGGACGCTCCTGATCATCCGGGATCTGTTTTTAGGGCCCCAGCGTTTTGGCGACTTGCAGGCGGCCTTGCCGGGCATCGGCGCCAACTTATTAAGCAAGCGGCTGAAAGAACTCGAAGAGGCCGGGTTGATTGAGGCCGTCTCCACCGGCGATGCGCGGGGACGGTATCGTCTCACCGATACGGGCGAGGCGTTGCGCCCTTCCATCCGCACCATGATGAAATGGTCGATCATGTATTTCTTCGAGCGGCCTGAATCCTGTCCGGCGCGGGAATGTATTTATACGGACAATCTCCAGCCTGACTCCGTTGCGCTGGCGATCGAGATTTTCGCGGCCTATTGCCCGGAGCCCGAGAATAATTACGTCGCGCATATCCTGATCGACGATTTTCCGTACACAATCTATAATATGAATGGGCAAATGACTGTCCGCCGCGGCGGCGATGGCCCTGCTGTGGCGACCATCATTTCCGATGTGGCGACGATCATGCAGTCATTCCGGATGGAATTGACGACTGAAGAAGCGAAGTCCCGCATGAAGATGAGCGGCGATCAAAAAGCGCTCGCTCATCTCTTGCGCTGCATCGTGCACAAGGAAGTGCACGATAGCGAAAACACCGTCACGCCGCTGGCGGCGTCGTTTTAAACCGCAATTTCGAAGTCGGCCTCGGTCTGGGCTTTCACGTCGTCAATCGTGACGCCGGGCGCCAGCTCCGTCAGCTTCATGCCTTTGCCGCGCTCAATCTCGAAAACGCCGAGATTGGTGATCACCATATCGACCACCTGCTGACCGGTCAGCGGCAGCGAGCACTCGTGAAGCAGTTTCGGATCACCCGCCTTGGAGGCGTGGTCCATCACCACAACGACGCGCTTGACGCCCGCGACAAGATCCATCGCGCCGCCCATGCCTTTCACCATCTTTCCCGGAATCATCCAGTTGGCGAGGTCGCCTTTTTCAGAGACTTCCATGGCGCCGAGAATGGAAAGGTCGATATGACCGCCGCGGATCATCGCGAAGGAATCCGCCGATGAAAAATAAGAGGTGCGGCGCAATTCCGTGATCGTCTGCTTGCCAGCGTTTATGAGATCAGGATCGACCTCGTCATCATAGGGGAAGGGGCCCATGCCGAGCATGCCGTTTTCCGATTGCAGCGTAACGTCGACGCCGTCCGGAATGTAATTCGCCACCAGCGTTGGAATGCCGATGCCGAGATTGACGTAAAAGCCGTCTTCGAGTTCCTTGGCCGCGCGTTCGGCCATCTGATTTCTATCCCACGCCATTATGCAGTCTCCCGTTGACGGACAGTGCGTTGTTCGACGCGTTTTTCATGATCGCCCTTGATCAGGCGCTGCACGTAAACGCCCGGGGTGTGAATGCAATCAGGATCAAGGCTGCCAAGGGGCACAATCTCTTCGACTTCGGCGATGGTGACCTTGCCGGCGGTCGCCATCATCGGATTGAAGTTGCGCGCCGTCTTGCGGAAAACCAGGTTGCCCTGTTCGTCACCTTTCCAGGCTTTGACAATGGAAAGATCGGCGACAAGGCCGGTCTCCATAATATAGGTCTCGCCGTCGAACTCTTTATGTTCCTTACCTTCGGCGATCAGCGTGCCGACGCCGGTCTTGGTGTAAAAACCGGGAATGCCGGCGCCGCCAGCGCGGCAGCGCTCGGCGAGGGTTCCCTGCGGGTTGAACTCAAGCTCCAATTCGCCCGAAAGATATTGCCGCTCGAACTCCTTGTTCTCGCCGACATAGGACGAAATCATTTTTTTGATCTGCCGTGTTTGCAGCAACAGGCCGAGGCCGAAATCGTCGACGCCGGCGTTGTTCGAGATGACGGTCAGGTCTTTGACGCCGCTATCGCGAAGCGCAACAATCAGGTTTTCAGCGATCCCGCAAAGGCCAAAACCGCCTGACATGACTGTCATGCCGTCAAAGGTCAGCCCGTCCAGCGCGGCCCGGGCGTCAGGGTAAATTTTTTTCATGGGCAAGCTCCAAATTCGGTTTTTGCACTAGCGTAAAAGCGCTGTTAAGTCCACAAGATGAGCAATGACGACCGCGACAAATACGACGCCGAAAGATGTGGGCGCGCTGGCCCGCGATCCCGCCTGGTTTCCCCACGCTCTTGACGCGAACCGGCGCCTTCTCGCGCTCGCGCGGATTGATCGTAACGGACTTTCAAACGAACCTTTTCTCGACCAGCGCATGGAGAAATCCGTTACCGGCTCCATGACCGCGTCTTTTGATGATCTTGCCGCGGCGGCGCCGGCGAACCCGATGCCGTCGTTTATCTTTCATACGGCTTTTTGCTGTTCCACGCTCATGGCCAAAGCGCTTGATGCAAACGGCGCTGTTCTTGCGCTGAAAGAACCGAATGTCCTGATGGAGGCGGCGAATGTCTTGCGCATGGCGAAGGGCGCCGGGGTTGAAACTGCGCGCAAGACGGTTTCTGCGACCGTCAATCTGCTGGCGCGGCCGCACCAACCGGGTGAGCGCATCCTGATAAAGCCCACCAACACAGCGAATAATATTGCGCCGCTCATTGTCGCTTCCGGCGCGCCTGTCATCCTTCTTTACGGCGACTTGCGCGGGTTCCTGTTGTCGGTCCTGAAAAAAGGCGAGGCGTGCAAGGCGTTCACGCGCAAACAATATACGATCTTCGCCCTCGACGGGGAGGGCGTCGCAGCGATCCCGGAGCGGCAGGCGCTCGGCTTTACCGATCTACAGATCGCGGCGCTGGTCTTGCGCCATCAGATGGAAATGTTCGCGCGCATTCTTTCCTCTGGCGCGGCGAATGTTCGCTCGCTTTATTACCGCGATCTTCTGAAAGACCCGCAAGGCGTGTTGAAAGCGGCGGCGGCGCATCTGAAGCTCGATCTGCCGGACGACAAACTCGCCGCCAATGTGGGCGCCGTCTTTTCGAAAAACTCGAAATTCGAGGATCAGGAATATACTCCTGAAGAACGCTCCCGTGATGAGCGCTCGCTCGAGGATCGCCATCGCGAGGAGCTCGACCTGATAGAAGGCTGGGCGCGGCAGTTAAAGCTCGCCGTCGATGTGGGCGAGCGCCTTCCAAAACCGCTGATAGCCTGAGACCTGCCCCGCGCGCATCTGCAACTTGCCGCTGACAGGATGGCTCGGGCCCGGTAAGCTTTCCGCCCAAATAACACGGAACTGTTCATGTCCTTGCGAAATAATATTCTTATCGGGGCGGCGGCCATTGCTGCGGCTTTTCTCGTTCAGGCCGGCCTCAAAGCCGACCGGCTCGCGCGCATCGGCGCCGGCTACAAGGCGAAGATTACCTGTTCGGAACTCTTTGTCGCCGGCCGTGAGCGCGGGGCTGTCATCCCCCATGAATTTGACGGCATGCCCGATGCCATGAAGCAGATTTCAGTTGTCGTCGACAGCGATGCGAAAACGGTCCGCGCAAAAGGCCCGCTTGGTTTCGGCGCTGCGCGTGCGATCTATCGCGAAGGCTATGGCTGTACGCTTGCGAATGCGGGCCGCGTTGCGCCGTTGCCGCCGCCGCCGGCCGGGTTTGCCATCGAGCCCTGGGCGGAGGCGCCGCCGGTTTCCGGCAAAGCGCTGATGCGCGTTGATTATGGCGCCGTTGATTTCGCGCTCACGCGCGCCTTTGAAGACAACGGGCCGAACCACCGTGCGGTGCTTGTGGCGGTGGACGGCAAGATTATTGACGAGCGTTATGCGGATGGATTTGACGCGGCGACGCCGTTCCTTTCCTGGTCCATGGCCAAGAGCGTGACTGCGACGCTGGTAGGTGCGGCGGTGGAGCGCGGCTTCATTGATATCAATGATCCGGCCCCGGTTCCTGAATGGGAAGGCGATTCTGAAAAATCAAAAATCACCTGGAATGATCTCCTGCATATGCAGTCAGGATTGGCGTTTGGAGAGGATTACGATCAGGTGCGTTCGGATGTGAACCGCATGCTGTTCGAACGCGCGGATGCTGGCGGCATGGCGGCGCGGAGCCCTGTTGAATATGCGCCGGGCGAAGTCTGGTATTATTCGAGCGGAACGACCAATCTTATCGCCCGCACCCTGCGCCAGGTTCTGGAGCATGAGGGCGTCGACATATACGCTTTTGCGCAAGAGGCGATTTTTGAACCCGTTGGCGTCGCAACCATAACGATGGAGCCTGACGCAACGGGCTCTATCATTGGCTCCTCTTTTGTCTATGCGACGGCGCGGGACTGGGCGCGGCTCGGCCAGCTCTATCTTCAGGATGGCGTCTGGAACGGTGAACGTCTGTTGCCCGAAGGCTGGAAAGATTACGTCAAAACACCCGCCGGCGCGTCGGATCGTCAGTATGGGGCGCAATTCTGGCTGAACCAGGATGGCGAAGATGGCAGAGAGCGTTTCTTCTCCGGTGTTTCTGAAGAGATGTTTTTCTTCGCAGGCCATGAAGGCCAATATGTTTTCATCATTCCCGACAAGAAAATGGTTGTTGTCCGGACGGGGATGGTCCGCGGCCGCCCCGCCATGAAAGAAGTCGCGCCATTGCTGAAAGAGCTTTATGACGCTGTTGGCTTTCCCGAAGACGGTCCCGGCGGAGAAGCCGCGCGGTGAGCGCGCCGGGGGTGGACGAGCCGGACCTTGATACCTTCGATCGTCTGGTGCGCTCGGCCTATGCGGGGCTTCCGGCGGCGTTTCGCGCGCTTTGCGGCAATGTCGTCATTCATGTCGCGCAGGAGGCTGAGCGGGAGCTTCTCGACGAGATGGGGATCGCCGATCCGCTGGAGCTTTCCGGCCTTTTCGAAGGGGTCGAGTTCGGCGCGGCGGAAGAGGCGCTTCCCAACCATGTCCATCTTTACCGCCGCTCGATCATGGCCGAATGGCGCCAAACCCGCGGCCTCAGCCTCGAGGATCTGATCACGCATGTGCTGGTCCACGAAATCGGACATCATTTCGGCCTTTCCGATGAGGATATGCACGCTATTGAAGAAGCGGCGGAGTAGCCGCTTCACATGTGCTCAAAAAGAGCATAAGTAGGAACCCATGACCGACACCCTTTCCATCGCCCTCTGCCAGATCGCGCCTCAAGTCGGCGACATTGACGGCAACATCGCCCGCATCCTGAAGGCCCGCGCCGAGGCCGCTGCGAACGGCGCCGATCTCGCCGTTTTTTGCGAGCTGGTGGTCTCCGGCTACCCTCCGGAAGATCTCGTGCAAAAGCCGTCCTATCAGCGCCATTGCATGGAGGCGGTGGAGCAGCTCGCGGCGGCGACCGGCGATGGCGGACCGGCGATGATTGTCGGCTCTCCCTGGAAGGAAGGGGACGCGCTTTACAATTCCGTGTTCCTGTTGGCGGATGGCGAGATCGCCGCGCGCCGCGACAAGGTGCGGTTGCCCAATTACGGCGTGTTTGACGAGCCCCGCCGGTTTACGCCGGGGGCGGGCTATCCCGATCCGACGGAGTTCAAAGGCGTCAAGCTTGGCCTCATGATCTGCGAAGACATGTGGCTGCTGGGCGCGGCTGAACATCTGGCCGGAAAAGGCGCCGCGCTTTTCATTGTTCCGCACGGATCGCCCTTCCGCAAAACCGCGCTGGAAGAACGCACCATGGCCGCGCGCGCGCGGGTGGCGTCAACGGACAGGCCGCTGATCTTTTTGAACCAGCTCGCCGGACAGGATGAAGTCCTGTTCGAGGGCGCATCCTTCGTGATGGACTCCGCAGGGGTCGTTCAATATCGCGCGCCGCAATTCGAAGAATCGGTTGCGATCACCCGCTGGAAAAAAGATGTCGCCGGTTGGGCCTGTGTCGAGGGGCCGGAAGCAAAATGGGTCGGGGCTGAGGAAATGATCTATCGCGCGGTGACCATGGCCGTGCATGATTATGTGACCAAGAACCGGTTCAAAGGCGTCGTCATCGGGCTTTCCGGCGGGATCGATTCTGCGCTGACGGCGGCGATCGCCGTGGACGCCTTGGGCGCGGACGCCGTTCACTGCGTGATGATGCCGTCGCGGTACACGTCAACGGAAAGCCTTGAAGACGCGCAAGCCTGCGCAAAGGCGCTGGGCGTCACCTATCGCTCCATCGGGATCGAGCCGGGAGTCGAAGCCTTCGACAAGATGCTGGCGCCCGCTTTCGACAATCTGGCGAAAGACGTAACCGAGGAAAACATCCAGTCGCGGCTGAGGGGCGTGTTGTTGATGGCGCTCTCCAACAAATTCGGCGACATGGTGCTGACGACCGGCAACAAGTCGGAAATGTCGGTGGGCTACGCGACGCTTTATGGCGACATGAATGGCGGCTTCAATCCGCTGAAAGACCTCTACAAGTTGGAGGTGTTTGCGCTGTCGCGCTGGCGCAACGCCCATCACACGCCGGAGCTGAAAGGCCCTGAGGGCGAGGTTATTCCCGAACGCATCATCACCAAGCCGCCCTCCGCCGAACTGCGCGAAGACCAGAAAGACGAAGACTCACTGCCGCCTTACGATGTGCTCGACCCGATTCTTGAAATGCTGGTCGAAAAGGAAATGGCGGTGAAGGACATTGTTGCGGCGGGCTATGAAGAAAAGACCGTGCGCCGAATCGAGCATCTGCTTTACGTCGCGGAATATAAACGTCGCCAGGCGCCGCCGGGCCCGAAAGTCGCAAGCGTCAATTTCGGAAGAGACCGGCGCTATCCGATTACGAATGGCTGGCGGGATCGTTAGGCGGTCATCGTCTTCAACGCTTTCGTCAACGCCATGACATCATCCGGGGAATTATACAGCGCGGGCGTGACGCGCACGCAGGCGCCCGCCGCGACGCCGACGCGATGCACCGTGAAGATGTTGAACTCGTCGAGGAGCCGTTTTGAAACGGCGATATTGTCTTCCGGCGTTGTTTTTCCAGTCAGGCGGAACGAGGTGATGCCGGCATGCAGGCGCGGATCGTCCGGCGTCAGCACTTCGACGCCTGAAACCCCGCGTGACGGTTCCGCCCAGAGATCGCGCAGATAGGAAAATCGTGCGGCCTTTGCCGCCGGGCCCACATCGAGATGAAATTTCAACGCTTCGGGCAGGGTCAGGACGGCGGCGAAATCTGTTGTGCCCGTGTGAATGCGCCCGGCGACGCGATCGAGATCATAATCCGGCGCGCCCGGATCGGGGCTGATATCGCCGAGACGGCCCTTGCGGATATAGATCATGCCGACGCCAACCGGCGCGCCGATCCATTTATGCAGATTATAGCCGACGAAATCGGCGCCAATGTCCTCGGCGCTGAAATCCATCTGGCCCCATGAGTGAGCGGCGTCGACAATGCAATCGACGCCGCGCCCGCGCGCCATGGCGACAATCTCTTTCACAGGTATCGCGAGGCCCGTGCGGTTGCTGATATGGGTGAGCAGCAGGAGCTTCACGGACGGATTGTCGGTAAGCGCTTTTTGATAAAACGCGATCAGCTCTTCATGGGTTGAAGGCTCAGGGATAGTGACGCGAACGACATCGCAACCGCTTTGGTTCGCGCGCCAGTCCATCATCGCAATCATTTCCGGATAATCGAGATCGGCATACATTACCGCTTGCCCGGGCTCGAGCTTGTTATAGCCGGCGATGAGGCCCTTCAAGGCTTCCGTCGCGCCGCGCGTCAGGGCGATTTCCTCTTCGTCAGCGCCGAGCGCCGACGCCAATTGCGCGATCACGGCTCTATAGTCGTCGCCATAGGTGCGGCGCGCATAATAGGAATTGTCGTGATTGACGCGTTTTACCTGCTCGACATAGCGCTCGGCGACAGGGCGCGCCATGACGCCCCAATAGCCGTTTTCCAGATTGATGATGTCCTGTTTGACGTCATAGGCCTTTGCGACTTCGCGCCAATAGGCTTCATCGTCAGCTGCGGAGTTTGACTGGCGCGGCAGGGCTGTCGCCGTGGTCATCGCTAAAGAGGGCGCAGCCAGTGCGGCGCCGCCTTGCAAGATTGTGCGTCTCGTGTGTTTCATGGGAAACATACGTATCATAGCTTTAGCGATAACCGAACAAACGAAAGCGCCGATGACAGACCTCACCATAAAAAACGGCGATCTCAATCTGGCGGCTTCGGTCTATGGGCCTGAAGGCGCGCCGGCTGTTCTTTGCCTGCACGGCATCGCCGGGGCGCGCGACACCTGGCAGGAGACGGTGCGCCGTTATGAAGACCGCTTTCAGGTCTGGACGCTGGATTTTCGCGGCCATGGTCACTCGGACCGTGCGGAGTCATATCTGGTGGAAGATTACGCGGCGGACGCCGCCGCTGCGCTCGATTTTATCCGTCGGCCGACAATCATCGTCAGTCATTCCCTCGGCGCCGTCACCGGCGCTTTTCTGGCGCAGCAACCGCATCCGTTCCTGAAAGCGTTGTTCATGGAAGACCCGCCATATTATTTTGGCGAAGCGGCTGAGTTTGCAAAGTCAGGCAATGACAAACGTTTCGATGCTGTCCAGAAAATGCTGATCGCAATGCGCGAAAAGGGCGCCGGGCTCGGCGAATATTTAAGCGCCGCGGGAGACGCGCCGGCGCCGCAGGGCGGCGTTCAGGCCGATCACTCAAGCGCCCGGCATATCCTCAGCGCCGCCTCGGGTCTGATGCGTCAGGACCCTGCATGCTGGACCCCGGCGAAGTCGACCGCCGTGTTTGAAAGCTTCAAAGGCGATGAACCGCTAAAAGTTCCGGCGATGCTCGTGCGGGCCGATCCGGAATTAGGGCCGGGGTTCACGCCCGAACATGAGTCGCGCTTTTTAGCGGCAAACCCCGATGCGACCGTTGAAATGATTGAGGGCGCCCCCCACCGGATTCATGCGACGATCAGGCATCAGCCCCGCTACTACGAATTACTTGATGCGTTTCTCGCTCAAAACCGGGAGGGGTAACGACTGATGTTGGAAGCGCTAGGGTTGATGTTTACGGCGCCCATGTGGTTCGCGACCGCCTTTGCAATGATGTTTGTTGCGCCCAGCATTGAATGGCTGTTGCTGGTTCCCTTCACCGGGATGGCGTCGCTTCTCGTGGCGGTGGTCTTGTGGCTCCGCAATCGTCGCAAGGACATGTTGATTTTTCTGGGCTCGCCGGCGGCGAGCCTGCTCATTGTCTTTGTCGCCGGTGTTTTTCGCGGCCAGCTTGATGGAGACGCCGCGACGCCGCTGCTTGTGAGCTTCCTCGCGGCGCAGGCGGGGTTTCTCGGTTTTGCGTTTTACCGATGCCGTATTGTCTGGCGGATGGCGGCGCTCTTTGCTTACGGATTTTTCTCCTATGCGCTTTTCTCCGCGCTTGTGGCGGCGATGGCCTTTACTGATACTTGGATGTGATGCGCCGCAAAGCATGGCGTAAAACAAAAAGGCCGGGCTTTGCCCGGCCTTTTCTTCCCCCGAAAGCGCCCCTCACGAGGCGCACTCGTGTTTCCCCCACGGAAACTCTGTCAGGCGTGAGCCTTTTGTTTGCGGCTTGCAAAGCCGAGACCGGCGAGTCCTGAAAACAGGAGCGGCAGCGCGCCGGGAATGGGCACGCTTGAGGTGATGAGGTCCTGCGTGCCGCGCGCGGCGAAGACGTCGAACGCCTCTGCTGCGAAGTCGCCGGAAATGATCAGCGCCCAGAGCGCGTTCGCTTCGGCGAGGACATCGGCTGTGAACAGTTTGAAGTCACCTGCGGCGAGATCGAAGGCGGATGCGCCGTCTTCGGTGATCTCCCAGATGATCGACTGCGCCGCTGCGGCGGTGTTGGCGTTTTTGAAAACATAGTCTGTCGTCATCAGCGAGCCGTAAAGAACGCCGAGGGCGTTGAGGTCGTCGCCCGAGGCGAAATAGTCCGCGCCGGCGACGCGCTCATGCTCGCGCGGCAAGGACAGATATTCAGAAAGCTGCAGGCAGAAAGTGTAGAAATCGACCCAGCCATCGCCTTCGTTATATTGAAGGGAAAAGACCCCGGCCTGGACGTTCCGGTTGGTTCCGTCATGCTGGATGCTGATGGAGCGGTTGAAGCCGCTAGCGAACACCGACCCGCCATTGTCCGGATTGTCGCGAATGGAAACGGTTGCGGCGTTGGCGAGGCCCGGCGCGGCGATACTGAGCGCGAGGGCGGCGAAAACTGTTTTAATGCGGGACACCTTGATACTCCTGACAGGCCTGGCGGCGGGTTCCGACCCCTGCCTTTCAAGTTCAGGGCCGCTGAACGCTGACCACAGCGGGGAGGTTTGACCCGGCTGCGGGGAAGGGTTAAGGCGTCGCTTTTTCAGCCCCTGGTACCCCCATGACCGTCAAAGTCCGTTTTGCGCCGTCCCCAACAGGAAAGATTCATGTTGGCAATGTGCGCGCCGCCCTGTGGAACTGGCTCTTCGCCCGGAAATCCGGCGGGGTTTTCGTGCTCCGGATTGACGACACGGATCAGGAGCGCTCGACTCAAGCCTTTGAAGACGGCATCCGCGCCGATCTCGGATGGCTCGGTCTGAATTACGATGAGACTTTCAGCCAGTCAGCGCGCTTTGACCGTTACGATGCGGCGCGCGACAAGCTGATCGCCGAGGGGCTTTTGTATCCGTGTTACGAATCTGCCGAAGAACTCGACCGTAAACGCAAGATCCAGCGCGCCCGGTCCTTGCCGCCGGTTTATGACCGCGCGGCGCTGGACCTCACGGAGGCGCAAAAGGCCGACTACGAAGCGGAAGGCCGCAAGCCTCATTGGCGTTTCAAGCTCTCGCAAACGCCCGTGAAGTGGGATGACCTTATTCGCGGTGAGACAACGGTGGATACGGCGAGCGTTTCCGATCCGGTGCTGATCCGCGAGGACGGCATGTATCTTTATACCCTGCCGAGCTGTGTCGATGATATTGACGCCAACATCACCCATGTGATGCGCGGCGAGGACCATGTCACCAATACGGGCGTGCAGATCGAGATTATCCGCGCGCTTGGCGGTGAGCCGCCAGCCTTCGCACACCACTCCTTGCTGGTCGGCGCCGACGGGCAGGGGTTGTCGAAACGGCTGGGCTCCCTGTCGATTGAGGCGATGCGCGAGGACGGGCTTGAGCCGGCGGCGATTACCAGCCTTCTGGCAAAGCTTGGCACGGCTGATCCCGTGTTGCCGCAGCCTGATTTGATGGCGCTCGCCGAAAGTTTCGATTTCGACCGTGTGGGCCGCGCGCCGGCGCGTTTCGACATGAGCGAGCTTGAAGCGCTCAACGCCAAAATCCTCCATGAAACGCCTTATGAAAACGTCGCGGAGCGGCTGCAAACGCTCGGCGTCAGCGAGATTTTGTGGGATGCGGTGAAGGGAAATATCACTCGCCTCAAAGACGCCGCCGACTGGATAGAAGTTGTCGATGGCGACGTGGAGCCGGTGATTGAAAACGCCGACTTCGCCAACGAAGCGGCGGCGCTTGTGCCTGACACTCTCGATGCGGATAGCTGGGGCGCCTTCACCAACGCCGTGAAAGAAAAAACCGGGGCCAAAGGCAAGAACCTGTTTATGCCATTGCGCCTGGCGCTGACCGGCCGTCAGCGCGGACCGGAGATGGCCGCGCTGTTTCCCCTGATCGGCGCTGAAAAGGCGAGGGCGCGCTTGTCGGGCAAGCGCGCCTGAGGCTTACGCGCGTTCGCGAAGAATGCTGCGCTCTGCGGCCTCGAAGACTTCGTCAACAGAGTCGACGAATTTCAGGTCATTCACGAGTTCTGAATCGGCAAGGCCCTTTTCGACGAAGTGATCGAGAAGTTCCTTTAGCGGCGACCAGAAGCCGTTGATGTTCAGGACGATGAGCGGTTTGCGGTGAAGCCCGAGCCGCGCCCATGATAGAACTTCAATCAGTTCCTCAAGCGTGCCGATGCCGCCGGGAAGAGTCAGAAAGGCGTCTGACTCCTCATACATCATCATCTTGCGTTCATGCATGTTGGTGACGATTTTATGATCGACGCCCTCAAGCACGCCTTCAAGCTCGACGAGAAAGTCGGGGATGACGCCGAAGACGGGGCCGCCGGCGTCGCGCGCCGCGCCCGCTGTCGCGCCCATAAGCCCGAGCTTGCCGCCGCCATAAACGATGCGACAGCCGCGCTTGGCTGCTTCTTTTCCGACGGTGATGGCTGCTTCTTTGAAGGCGGGGTCAGTGCCGGGCCGTGACCCGCAATAAACACATAATGATTTCATGGGCTTACACGTTTCTTGTTGTTGGGGTGGCATTGTACGCCGATTTACCTTTGGGTAAAGTACCCTTTGAGCCGGGAACAAAGCGTTAAGGAGCGGCTATTCATGCGTGTCATCATCATAATCCTGTTACTGATTGTTCTCGGTTTTATCGGCTGGAAAGCCGCCGAACGCTTTAAAATTATTGAAGGACCGAGCGAAGAGGTCGCCGAACTAGCGGTCCCTGACGCCGATCAGCCGCAGAGCGAAACGCCGGCGGAGCCTGCGCTGCCGAGTTTTGACATCGTGCGCGTTGATCGCACTGGGTACGCCGTCATCGCCGGGCGCGCAAAGCCGGGTTCTGAAGTCACGATTTACGCAAATGAAGCGGAGCTTGAAAAAGTTCCTGTGGAGCCGGACGGCTCCTGGGTGATCGCCACGGAAACGCCGCTCGACGCCGGGCCGGTTGAGCTGAGCCTGTCGATGCGCACCGAAGACGGCACTGTGATCCGGTCTGAAGATACCATCGTGATTTATGTGCCGGAGCGCGAAGGCGATTTGCCATTGGTGCTGCGGACGACGCCGGGCGGCGCCACGGAAGTCCTTCAGGACCCAAGTGAAAGACCGGAAGGGCTGGGACCGTTGTCGCTTGATGTCATCGACTATGATGACGCCGGCGCCGTGATCTTTTCCGGCCGCGCGACGCCGGGCCTTGTCGTCGAGCTTTACATCAATCGTCAGCTTATCGGCCGCGTCGCCGCCAATGATGAAGGCCGCTGGACCATCGCCCCGGAAGCGCAGATTGCGCCGGGGGTCTATGATCTTCTGGTGATCCAGCTCGATGAAACGGGTCGGCCGGAATACGCAATCGAGCTGCCGTTTGAGCGCGCCAGCATGGACGACATTCAACTGCGCGATGGAAGGGTGATCGTTCAGCCCGGCAACAGTCTCTGGCGGATTGCGCGGCGCGCCTATGGCAGCGGCGCCCAATACACCATCATCTACGCAGCGAACGCCGCCCAGATCCGTAATCCGGATCTGATCTATCCCGGCCAGATTTTCGATGTGCCTGACGCTGCGGAAACGGAAGAAGAAGGGGCGAACTAGCGCCCCTATTCCGCTGCGTGGGGATAGTCCTGATCCGCGCGTTCGCCAGGCGCTGCCGGAGTTTCAATGGCCGGCTTCAGACCGAGTCTCGTCTTGACCCATTTGAAACGGCGATTGCACCAGCCGGCGGCGGCGGGCGTGCGGTTGCGCAGCACCGTCGGCGCGGCCAGCATGACCGGCGTCAGGATAAGCGTCAGCACGGTGGAAAAGGCGAGACCGTAAACGACGGCGGATGACAGCAGCACCCACCAGTCGGAGGTCGTTGATCCATGGGTGATCGTGCCGGCGGCGAAATTCACATTGATCTCGAACACCATGGGCAGAAGGCCGAGGATCGTTGTCGCGGTGGTCAACAGGACCGGGCGGATGCGCTGCGCCGCTGTGCGCACAACGGCGTCCTCAACGGACAAGCCTTTGCGCCGCAGATATTGATAGGTGTCGATCAGGACGATGTTGTTGTTCACAACGATGCCGGCCAGCGCAACGATGCCGGTGCCGGTCATGATGACGGAAATATACTGTCCTGTGACGGCGATCGACAACAGCACGCCGAAGACGGAAAGGACCACGGCGGAGAGCGTCAGCGCGGCGTGGTAGAAACTGTTGAATTCAAGCAGCAGGATCATGGCGATCATGAACAGTGCCGCGAGCATGGCGTTCTGGAAAAAGCTCGCCGCCGCTGCGGTTTCTTCGTCGGCGCCGCGCATCACCCAGGTGACGTCGGGGCCGAGCGCGCCGGTTTCCAGCCACTCTTTTAAGTGGTTTATGGCGCGGTCCTGACTGACTTCATGGCCCTTCACGCGCGTATTGCCATTCGCCTTCACTTCAATGATCCGGGCGCCGTCGCGGCGGATGATGCGGTCTACCTGCGGTTTCGGCACGCGCGAGACAAAGTTCGACAGCGGCACAGACCCTTGCGGCGTTTGCACCCGCACCTGATCAAGCGCGAAGATGTTGCGGTTCTTTTCCGGATAGCGCACGCGAATATCAACTTCGTCATCTGCGTCTTGCGGGCGGTATTTATCGACGAGAAGGCCATCGGTGACGAGCTGGAGAACGGCGCCGGCCTGTTGCACGGACAGGCCGTAGCGGCCCGCTAGCGCGCGGTCGATTTCGATGCTCCACTCTATGCCGGGCAGGGGAAGCGTGTCCTCTTGGTCCATATAGGTCGGCACTTCCTGACCGTCGATGACAATGGCGGTGCTGTCGATGAACGCGCGCGCTTTCTTCGCGGCGGCGACCATGGCGTCGAAATCCGGTGACGAGATTTCCAGTTGCGCGTCTTTGCCCACATCAGGGCCCTGCGCGCGCTGGCGCACTTCCACATGAACGCCAGGCACATTGCGCACGCGTTCGCGCAACTGATCGAGCACAATATAGGAATGTTCACGCTTGGTGTAGTCGACGAGCGTCAGGCCGATCTGCCCGATCGTCTCCACAGGCGCCTCCCGGCCGCGGGCGAGTTCGGGGCCGGTCTGGATATAGATGTGCCCAATTGCGGGATGGTCGTCGATGCGGGCGGCGACATCCTTGACGATCTCGATTTTTTGCTCGGAGGAGAGGTTCCCCCGCGCCAACACCAGCACATTCGCCTGATCGTCATCATTGCGAATAAAAAACTCGACCTCCGGCGCCGCAGCGATGAAGGAGGAAATGCAGAGAACGACCACGGCGCCCGCAGCAAGGCCCACCAGCAGCGGACGTTGAACAAGCTCTTTCAGAATGCGGGCGTAAGTCGCGATCGGGCCGTCGAGTTTCGTTGGATCGATCTCGTCGACTTCGAATTTCTTTTCCGCGACTTCGGTTTTGCCCTTCATGTGGAACTTCTTCTTCATCCAGTCCGGAATGCCGAACAGCGAGCCGAGGACCGGCAGGAAGATCAGCGCGACAAGCAAGGAGGACGTCAGAACGAAAATCATCGTCAGCGGCAGGAATTTCATGAACTGGCCGACCATGTCCTTCCAGAAAAGAAAAGGCACGAAGGCGGCGAGCGTGGTCGCCGTTGATGTGATTACAGGCCAGAACATGCGCTTTGAGGCTTCGAGATAGGCCTCGCGTCTGTGCGCGCCTTCGGCCATGCGCCGGTCGGCGTATTCGACAATCACGATGGCGCCGTCAACCAGCATCCCCACGGCCAGGAGAAGGCCGAACATCACCATCATGTTCAACGTGTAGCCAAAAGCCGAAAGCAACAGGAAACCCATCAGGAATGTCGACGGGATCGCGACGCCCACCATCAGCGCGGAGCGCAGGCCAAGCGCCGCGACGACGACGATCATCACGAGAAGGATCGCGGTCATGACAGACGCCGTCAGCCCTTCAAGGCTGTCTTTTACGAAGACGGACTGATCGCTGGTGAATTCATAGCTGATCGTCGCGGGCCAGCTTTTGGATTCTTCTTCGATGACCCTGCGCGCGTCTTCGATGGTCTCCACAATGTTGAAGCCGGAGCGTTTCGAGATTTCGACGCCGATAGCGAGATTGCCGTTGAAAATCGCATAACCGTCGCGGTCCTTGAAGGTCCGCCGCACGGAGGCGATATCGCCGATGGTCACCACATTGTCGCCATTGACGCGCACGGGCGTCGCGGCGAGATCGCCGGCGTTGCGCACCAGACCCGGCGCTTTCACCGTAAAGCGGCCATCGCCGCGATCGACAGAGCCGGCGGTGACAAGCTGGTTGTTGGCGGTCACCGCATTGATGACTTCAAGCTCAGTGAGGCCATAAGATTCAAGGGTCTCGGGATTGATGATAACTTCGAGCAGTTCTTCGCGAGAGCCGGTGAGGCGCGCTTCAAGCACGCCGGACAGACCTTCGAGCTTGTCTTCAAGACGCTGCGCCACCTGAAGCAGCGCGCGCTCGGGCGCGTCGCCATAGATGATGGTCGTCAGGATGGGAAACTGGGTCTGGGCGTTGAACTCCCGAACAAGCGGTTCTTCCGCCTCGGTGGGAAAATCCGATTTCGCGCGGTCCATCGCCTCGCGCACGTCCAGCACCGCCTGATCGATGTCGACGGTCGCCTGAAACTCCAGAATGAACTGCGCGGCGCTGTCATAAGCGAAGGCGTCAATCTGTTTGAGGCCTTCGACATTCTGAAGCTCTAGTTCCGCTGGACGCACGAGCAGACGTTCGCCGTCCTCCGGGGAAATGCCGGGTAGCGGAATGGTGACGCCGACAAACGGCGCCGGGACATCAGGATCGGCTTCGCGCGGGATGGTGCGATAGGCGAGAAGGCCGAAAAACACCATGACGACAAGGGCCGTCATGACGACGCGCGTGCGCGAAAAGGCGGCGTCGATCAGACCGTTCATGTCCCGGCCCTTTCGGTGGCCGGAACCGCGTCGACTTCTTGCCCGACGGTGACATATTCCTGACCGGTGACGATCAGGCGGATATCCCCGGTCACGCCGGAGACCCAAAAGCCTGAGGGGCTTTCACCGATGGGCCGCACAGGCGTGAAGACGACAATATTGTCCTTGTCGAGGCTGCGCAGGCCAATTTCGCCTTCGTCATTGAGCACAAGGGCGGATCGAGGAACGCGATGCGCGCTCGTTTCTCTTGTGAAGACCGTGAATTCCGCCGTGACGCCGTCGCGAAGCGCGCCGTCCTCGTTCGGAACTTCGAGTTCGATGTCGAAGGTGCGGGTCGACGGATCAGCGCTTGATGAGATGAAGCGTACGACGCCTTCGATGGTTTCGCCGGTGGCGAGGCGGGCGCGGCCCTTGTCGCCTTGCTGCACTTTGGCGACGTCGCGTTCAGAGACGGCGCCGACGACGAGGAACGGCGACCGCTTGATGACGGTCGCGCAAGGATCGCCGACACTCAAAAACGCGCCGACTTCCGCGTGGCGTTCGTCGTAAGCGCCGGCAAAAGGCGCCGTGATGTCGGTTTTGCCGAGTTCGAGGCGCGCACGCTCTAGCGCGGCCGCCGCCTGATCGCGCGCGGCTTTAACGGTGGCGACCGCGGTTTCGGAACGAAACCCGCCTTCGCTCAGCTTCGTGGCGCCCTTGTAATCGAGATCGGCCTTGGCGAAGGCGGCTTGCGCTTCGGCAAGCTGGGCCCTGCGCGCGTCCACATCGAGCCGGCACAAAACATCGCCCTCTGCAACCTGTGCGCCCAGCGTCGCCGGAGTTTCCACGACCATACCGCTGGTTTCAGCGCGTACAATGACCTTGCGTTCAGCCTTGGTGCGTCCGCGCACGACGATTTCGTCGCGCCATTCAGCCGGAGAAATCGTGTCGACCACCACCGTGAAATTTTCGGCCGCCGCGGCCTCGGGCGCAGTATCGCTTGCGCCGCCGCCAAAGAGCCCGCGCACCAGAAAATACAGGACGATCAGGGCGACGAAAATGCCGGCGAGTTTGACGGACTGAGACACATTCATAAGGCCGGCTCTTGGGGTAGATGGATAACAGGGAGTTAAAGACCTATTCTGTGAATAAATCCTTCATGGTTCACTATACTGGTGAGTTTACCTGCGGTCTTCAAGCGCGCAGGCCCGCCCTTGGCTGCTTTTATGCAGTCAGCTGAGCCCTGGGGACAACGCATTTCATCCGTTGCGGGCGGTCAGTAATACTGGTTCGGCATGAAGGCGGCGGGCGCCTTGTTCAGGACCGTGCCGAGAATGTTGGTTTTGCCGAGAATCCGCTTGGCTTCCTTGAGGTCGTCGGCCCTTGTGTCGCCGCTGGCGGCGACCAGAAGGGCGCAATCGATCTTGGGCAGGAAGGCGATGGTGTCGTCGCAGCCGAGCAGCGGCGACATGTCAAAAATGACCACGCGGGAGCCGAAGTCGTGCACAGCCGTGTTGATCAGCTCGTCAGCACGGGACGAGGTCAGATGTTCAGCGCCGCGACGGGTCACACGTTCATTCGCGATGAGCACCACATCGGACAGGCCGGGGCGCACAGCAACGTCCCGGACCGTGCATTTGCCTTCAAAAAAGTCCAGCGACGACGGCGCATCGGTGACGCCGAGATAGCGGGCGACGCTTGGGCGATAGAAATCGAGATCCACCAGGGTCGCTCGTGAACCCGGCTTCGAACTGATCGCGATGGCCAGATTGATCGCGGTGACGGTTTTGCCGGCGCCTGAGCCGGGCGAAACGACCGCGATGGTTTTCCAACCTTCAGCGTCCATCTTCTGCAGCACTCTTGTGCGCAATACGCGATAGGCGTTCAGCACCGGGTCCTGCTCATTGGCGATGATCCGGTTGCGGGCGAAGTTTTCGAAATTGCACTGGACCGAAGGCAGGTTCAGGGGATCGTCATTTCCCGTCGTCGCAGGTCCGGCGGTCGCCGGCCCGGTGGTCGCGGTTACGGTTTTTGCAGCGCTGGCGCTCGCCAGCGCTTGCGCCTGTTGCAGACGCTTTGTTGCGGCTGCTGCGTCCTGTGTGACGGTTTCCCGCGTTTCCCGCGCCCGGGTGACTGCATTGCGAATTCGGTCCATGGGTTCGCCTTATCTCAAATCTCTTTGCATCGGGTTCACAATGCAGGCTCCGGTGTCGCCTCAGTTGCGTGCCGGCGTTTGGTCTTGCGGGCGCCGCGCCCAAAACTCGGCGGGCGAAGGGTGGGGAATCGTCCGCGTTTGTCCGTCTCGCTATATATAAAGGGAATGACGGCGATGGGCTGGCTGTCCATAATGGAGGACAGGTGATTGCGTCCGCGCAGGCGCGCTTGCAGCAACTCGAGCCCGAGCGCGACCATTCCGCCCAAGCCGAAAGCGCCAAACAGCGCCATCACGATAAGCTTCGGACGGTCCGGGCTTGAGGGTTTGTCGGGCTGCAGGGCGGGTTCGAGGATGGAGAATTTCTCCGCCTGCTGATTTTCTTCGAGATTTTCTGCAAGCTGGGCGGTGCCGCGCTTGGCGAGGATATCCTGATATTCCTGAAACAGGTTTTCATAATCCCGGGTCAGCGCAGTGATGCCGCGTTCAACTTCCGGGGTGCGGGCGACCCGCGCTTCGAGATCGGCGATTTCGTTCATCGATGCTTCCGACTGTTTCGTCAGCATGCGAATGCGGTTTTCGATAACGGCGATACGGCCTTCAATCTGAACCCCGGCCATGTCCGAAGAGCCTTTGCGCGTCTCATCGGATATGCGGTCCGAGAGGGCGTTGCGCGCGGCCTCGACATTGGCCTCAGCTACGGCGATTGCTTCCGGATCAGGGGGGGAGGCGCGTTCAAGCGCTGTAAGGGCGTCATCAGCTTCGGTCAGCTCACTGCGCAGCCGGGTGATTTCGGTGCTTGGCGTCATGCGCGCTTTGATCGAGGCGATCTCATCGCGTTTGGCGACGACTTCCGGATAGGTGTCGCGGTATGTCGCGCGCAGCCGGGCGAGTTCCGACTCGAGGCGGGCGAGCTCAGTGGAAAGACTGTTATCCCCGCTGGCGCCGCTGATAAGCTGCGTTTCCAGAAAACGCTTTTCTTCTTCAAGCTGGGTGATGCTCGATTCAGCGTTGCTGAGATTGTTGCGCGCCCGCTCCAGCATGTTGAGATGCATATTGAGATGTTCGGGAAGGGCGTTTGCGTTTTGCGATTTGTATTGCGAGACGCGCTCTTCCATGTTCGCCACCTCTTCGCGAAGGCGCGTGGATTCACGTTCGAAGAATTCCGTTGTGTTCGAAGCGCCGGCGGTGCGGGTGCGCACATCCTCGTCCAGGAAAAGCGTGATGAATTTGTTGGCGACAAGATAAGCCTTGTTGGCGTCGCGATCCGTATAGGCGACGGTGAAGGCGATGGTGTTGTCGCGCCCGGCGCTGCGGGCCTGCGCTGAGGTTGTGATGAGGTCGACGCGAAGGCGGTTGCGCATCAGGTTGACGCGCTCACTCTCGGAAAGACCGAGGGAGCGCGGGAAGAGATCATACTCGTCTGCGACTTCCAGCAGCCGGTTGCGGGTCATCACGCGCTGGCGGATCGTGGTGATGCGTTCCTGCGCGTAGGAGTTAATGGTGGAGCGGATATATTCCGTCGGGATCTGCTGGGATTCGACAAGGATGGTGCCTTGCGCTGTGTATTTCGCGGGCAGCAACATTACTGCGACAACGCCGATGGGCGCGAGCACAATCACCGGCAGAACAAAGGCCAGGAATCGGCGCTTGAGGATGATCAGAATGTCTTCAAGTGAGAATTCTTCGCCCATCTGGGTGATCCTGCTTTCTGTCGGCCAGGCCTGGTCTGGCCCTGATGCGCCCCTTGATTTGCAAATATTGCGCCGATTTCAAGGCGCTCGGCCAGACTGGGCGCGTTTCTGGCGATTTTGCGGGGTCAGCCTTAACTTTCTCGCTGCTGGGTCCGGCCAGCGAGACTAGGCCGACTTTCTGAAGCGGACCTTAGCAAATGCAAAAAAAGAAATAACCGAAAAAAAACCGCCCCTTGCATTAAAAATGTGAAGACGGCGCTTCGGTCCCTAATCGTTCGGGTCGAACTCCTGGGTCGCCGGGGCGTCCGCGCCCGGAATATAGGGCTCGAGCTTGGGATCAAGCTTGCGCATGAATCCCGTCAGCCGGGCGTCGGCGTCGCTTTCAAGCTCGTCCCGGGCGATAGGGGTCATGATCCGGATCATGGCGCCGTCTGTCCGGCGCAGGTTCACGGCGTCGAGGATCAGGAACGACTTCATCACGAACTCATTGGCGAGTTTTCGTCCGCGCTGGTCGTACCAGTAGTAAACCAGTTGGCGAACGCCGCGATTTTCAATGATGATGCGGTTGTAGCGGAAGGTGTCGCCATCATTGAGCGTCGCCTCGGCGTAGTCATGGGCTGCGATCTGCCAGCCGCCGCCGGGAATGCATTGGCGCGGCGAGTGCCAGCTATGGCCCTGGCGCTGCATGTTCAGATAGGCGATGTAAAGGTTGAAGGCCTCATTGTCCGGGCTTTCCAGATTGGTGATGATGTAGTCATCCGCGCCCAGCACATTGAGCGTGTCCGCATCAACTTCTTGAACATAGCTCTTCCAGCCTTCGAATTCATAAGGAAGGCCGGACAGATCGGAACGCTCCGGCACGCGCAGGATGTTCGATGTGGCAAAATGCACATAGGAGCCGGCGGCCACGAGAAGTGCGAGAGCGATCAGCGCATGAAGGGTAAAACGCTTCTGGTCCCACTGCGTGCCATCCGGCTGCGGCTTGACGTCGGGCAGACCGAGCAATTCGCCGATGGACTTGCGGCCTGATATCCGGGCGAGCAGCGAAATCACGGCGAACAGAAGCGCAAGGCAGAGGATAAAGACCACCCAGCCTTCAAACATATGGATAAAGCCTTCGGCGTGCTCCGGCCCGAATTGCTGAACCAGAAGGCCCGTCACGGCGATACGGAAGGAATTCATGACAATGGTGATCGGGATCGTCGACAGAAACACCACTGCGCGCTGCCACATGGGGGCGTGAAACAGATAGGCCGCGAGAAAGCCGAGGCTCAAAAACGGAAACAGATAGCGCAGACCCGAACAGGCTTCGGCGACCTGAAGTTTGTAGTCGCCGAGATCGATTATGTTGCCGGAGAGATAAACGGGAATGTTTAGGAGCTCGATCATCCAGACGCCGAGCTGCGAGGACCAGAGCTGGAAATGCTGCGACAGGATGGTGATCACCCAGTAAGGCGGCGGCACCATGAACAGCATGAAGCCGATCGGCAGCAGGGTGAGCCAGAAAATCCTCCAGCCGCCGAGCGCCAGGGCCAGTGACGAAAACAGGAGGATCATCGCAAGGTGCTGGAAGATCATCAGCGATGTCACGGTGAGTTCCGAGAGCACCAGAACAATGGCGGAAACAGCGACGCCGGCGAGGCCCAGCGCCACGGGCTTGCCGAGGCTGCCTTTCAGGGCGTCGCGACGCGACCAGATAATCCATCCCGCGATCACCGGCAGGAAGTAACCGTGACTTAATTCCTCCTGCTCGCCCCAGCGCATGAACAGATTTTCAATCCCGTTGAAAAACGCAAACACCGTCACGACGGCGAGCGCCGCCACCAGATAGACAGGGCGAACCTCAAAGCCTGCGCCGGACGGGGAGGTTTGTGCGGTGCTGGTTTCGGACATGTGACTGGGTGTTTCCTGCATTTTCTGGCCGGGACAACCCCTGTGGCTGGCCCTGTCTTTGGTCACTGCGTCTCTCGCGCAGCTATTCTGGACGTGATTTCAGCAAGATCGGCGCCGGATCATTTGCGGCGTCAGCCAGTAAAGTAAAGGCCTGCCGCCTCGATCTCACGCTGCTTTGTTAATCTTGTTGGCCCGATCTTAAGCTTACTGAGTTGGAAAAACATTAGGCCTAACAACTCCTTAAATAAAACACCACCTTGAGGGCGCGATAGGCGCGCGAGCCTCAGGCCATGATTTTCATGGGGTTGTGGGGTAAAAAAACCCTAAAAGACACGCAAGGGGAGAATCTGGCCTGCGGCTTGCTGTGATGCGGGCAGGCAGACCAGCGATTTTTGGTTTACGGCGCTTCCGGTTTCGAACTGAAACGCTGTTAACGGGTTAACTTTTTGGAACGGCGTCAGATGAGTATGAGCGATCCCCTTTTGAACCAGACGGCGCAGAGCCCGGAAGCGGTTGGCGCTGTGGCGCCGCTGCGCCGGGACGATTTCGACCGCGATGTCTGGTGTCTGATGGGGCTGGCCGTGGATGCGGCGGATATCAATCGCGCCATCGCCGAGATCGATGACGCCGTCAGAACGCGCCGCCAGCTCTCCTTTGTCACGCCGAATGTGAATTTTCTCGTGCGCGCCATGAAAGACGAGGGCGCGCGCCGCGACATTCTGAATGCCGATCTCAGCCTCGCCGACGGCGCGCCGCTGGTCGCGATGGCGAAGACGCTTGGCGTTCCTGTGCGCTCGCGGGTCGCCGGATCCGATCTTTTCGAAGCGCTGCGTCGCCGTCCCGGTTTCGCGGGCCGCCGCCTTAAGGTTTTCTTTTTCGGCGGCCGTCCCGGCGCCGCTGAAACTGCGTTCGACGTCATCAACCGTGAAAAAGGCGGTGTTGAAGCTGTGGGCTGGCACAATCCCGGTTTCGGCGATGTGGAAAGCATGAGTTCCGATGAGGTGATCGCCAAGATCAACGCCACGGAAGCTGATTTTGTCATGGTCGCCCTCGGCGCCGCCAAGGGGCAAGCCTGGATTGAATATAATCGCGACCGCCTGACCGCGCCGGTGACCGCTCATCTCGGCGCGGTTGTAGACTTCACGGCTGGCGGCGTCGCCCGCGCCCCGGAATGGGTGCAGCGCGCCGGTCTCGAATGGATCTGGCGGATCAAGGAAGAGCCGTCTTTGTGGCGCCGCTATTTCGATGACGGCGCGGCGCTGGCGGGGCTCGCCCTGACGGGGCTCTTGCCGCAGTCACGCCAGCCGGGCGTTGTTTCCGGTGAGGGGCGGGCCGAAGTGATGCAAGGCGCCGGCGGGACGGTTGTCCGTCTGGCGGGGGCGCTCGGCCATGGCGGCCTGAAGCCAGTGCGCGAGGCCTTCCGCGCCGCAGCGGCGCTGGGGCGCCCAGTCTGCCTCGATCTCACTGGGGTCGAGGCCGCTGACCGCGCCTTTTTGGGACAGGTTTTGATGCTGGAGAAACATCTCGGCCGTCATGGCGCTGCGATTTCTCTTTTAGGCGCCAATAGCCGGCTCAAGTCGCTTTTCCGGGCGAACAGAATGAATTACGCAGCGGCAGGTTTTTCGGAAGTCGCTGCTGCTGATACGGCCGATCTGCGTAAGGCGGCGATTTAGGACAGACATTGTAACAAGGTTCCAACAGTGGCAAACCCACAGACCTTAGTAAGAAGGGTGGAGATAATGACGGCGACAATCAGGAATACACGGCGATCAGGCAAAAGCGCAGCCTCGAGGCTTTCAACGCTTCTTGCTGTTTCAGCGCTGGCGCTAACAGCCGCCTGCGCATCGCCAGAGGAAAAAGTTGCAAAATATTCGAGCGAAGCGGCTGAATTCCTTGAAGAGGGCGATCTCAACAAGGCGTTTATTCAATATCAGAACGCGCTCAAAATTAACGAAGAGCATGTGCCGTCCTTGCTCGGTCTCGCCGAGATCGCTGAACAGCGCCAGGACTTCCAGGCGATGTTCGGCCTGTTGCAGCGCGCCGTTCGCCTTGATCCGAATCTCGTCGACGCTCACGTCAATCTCGGCAAGCTTTATCTGATCGGCAGCGATGAAACGACGGCGCTGGAAGAGGCGGAAAAGGCGCTCGCCATTGAGCCGAATAATATCGATGCGAAAAGCCTCAAAGCGGGCGTGCTTCTGAAAATCGGCGATAGCGCCGGCGCGATGGCGCTTGCCGATGAAGTGATCGCCGAAGATCCGGCGAACGCCGAAGCGGTGACCGTCCGGGTGACCCAATATTCGATCAATGATGGTTGGGAAAAGGCGCTCGCGGAACTGAACCGCGCCCTCGAGATCAATCCGCAAATTGCGATGTTGCAGCTTCTGCGCATTCATGCGCTCACCATGCTCGACCGCGCTGATGATGCGCGATCCGCCTATGGGGAGCTGATCGAGCTGTTTCCTGATCAGCCTGCCTATCGTCGCGTTTACGCGAACGAGCTGATCAAAGTGAACGACTTCGCCGGCGCGCGCGAACAACTTGAAGGCGTCGTCGCGCTTCAGCCTGAAAACCTGACCGCGAAGCTGGATGTCGTCCGTGCGGTGAATATGGGCGAGGGGCAGGCGGCCGCTGAGGAAAAACTCCGCGCTTACGCCGAGGCGTCGCCTGACAACACGGAATTGCAATTCGCGCTTGCTGATTTCTATATCGGTTCAGACCAGGATGAGAAAGCGAGCAGCCTTCTCGACAGCCTCGCCGCCAGCAAGGACCTGGACGTTGCGTTGAAGGCCAAGAACAAGATCACCACGATCCTGTTTGCGGAAGGCGAGACGGAACAGGCGACAGCGCTTGTCGATGAAATCCTTGCCGCTGACCAGTACAACACCGAGGCGCTGTTGCGCCGGGCCGCGTTGCAGATCGATGCAGAAGAATATGATCAGGCGATCAACAATCTGCGCGCTGTAATCGACAACAGCCCGGATACTTTCCAGGCCATGATCCTCATGGCTGCGGCTTTTGAGCGTCAGGACAATTACAGCTTCGCGCAGTCCGAACTCGCCAAGGCTTTCGAAGCGAGCAAGAAGAACGCGGAAGTGGCGCAACAATTCGCGCGCTTCCTGTTGCGCCGCAAGAATGTCAATCGCGCCGAAGAGGTTCTGAAAGATTCTCTTGCGGTGCATCCGAACAATGTCGAGAATTTGCGCCTGCTCGCCTCAATCCGTCTCGCCAAGCAAGACTGGCGCGGCGCCGAGGAAGTCGGTCAGATGCTGGCGGACGCCGGTCGCGATAACCAGCTCGCCTCAACCATCAAATCCGCCGCCTATATCGGTCTTCAGGATTTCGGCAGCGTGATTGAAACCTTGTCCGAGCAGAATGAGGATGCGCCGTTGCAAGGGCGCCCGCTGAGCGCGCTTATTGACGCTTACATTCGCGAAGAGCGCACGGACGAAGCCAAAGAGCTTCTGACGCGCATGCTTGAAACCGATCCGGAAAATTACGCCGCGCAACTGCAGATGGCGCGCATTCACCTGGCGCGAGGTGAAAAGAGCGATTATGAAGCCACCTTGTTGCAGGCGACGGAGACGGCTCCGCAGCGCTCCGAGGCGTTCGATTTTCTTTACCGGCATTATCTCGCTGAAAACCGCCGGGCCGACGCTTCAGAACTGATTGAACGGGGCTTGCGCGCTGCGCCTGAAAATGACGCGCTGAAGGTTTTCAAGGCGGATGTGCTTCTCAATAGCGGCGATCGCGAGGGTGCGCTGGACCTTTACAGCGAGCTTATTGAAAAACGTCCTGACGACCGCATCATCGCCAACAATTTCGTCAGCCTGTCGAGTGATATGCGGAAGGATGAGGTGAGCATCGCCCGCGCTCTTGAGGTGGCGAAAACCATCGAGAGCATCGAAAATCCGTATTATCGCGATACTGTCGGCTGGGCCTATTACCGCGCCGGCGACTACGCTAAAGCGATTGAATATCTGTCGCAGGCCGTGGCCGCGGCTGAAGACAATCCGGAGATGCGATACCATCTTGGCGCAGCGCAAGCCGCCAGCGGCGACAAGGCCGCAGCGCGTGACAATCTTGAGAAAGCATTGAGCCTCGGCGGCGCAAATCTGGCGTTTGGCGATGAGGCCAAAGCGCTTCTGGCCAGTCTTTAGTAAAGGCGGCTTTTTAAGCCGTTAAACCGTTTGGCTAACGCCGATCGAAAGCGTTGACGTAATGTACGAGCAGTTTTTCGGCCTTACAGAAAAGCCGTTTTCCATTCAACCGGACCCGTCCTTCCTCTATTGGGGAAGGACGCACCGGCTTGCCTACGCCATGCTCGAATATGGCGTGTTGAACCATGCGGGCATTTCCGTCATCACCGGCGAAGTCGGCTGCGGCAAGACAACGCTTATTCACAGGCTGCTCGATCAGCTTTCCGACACACACACCGTTGCATTGCTGTCGAATGTTCAGGAAGGGCGCGGCGATCTTCTGAGCTGGCTGCTGATGTCCTTTGGGCAGCCCTTTGAGAGCGGCTCCCATGTCGCGCTCTTTTCCCAGTTGCAGCAGTTTTTCATCAGTGAATACGCCCAAGGGCGCCGCATTGTTCTGATCATTGACGAGGCGCAAAATCTTTCGACGGACATGCTGGAAGAGCTTCGGTTGTTGTCCAACATCAACGCCGGCAAGGATCAGTTGTTGCAGCTTATTCTCGTTGGTCAGCCGGAATTGAAAGGCGTGCTGAACAAGCCGGAATTGTTGCAACTCACGCAACGTGTCGGGTCGGATTTCCACCTGACCCCGCTAAGTCGCGAGGAAGTGCACTCCTATATCGAGACCAGGCTTTCGATCGCCGGCTGTCGCCGCCGGATTTTTACAGACCGCGCCATCGACCTGATTGCGGAGCAATCGCGCGGCGTTCCCCGCGTCATTAACGTCATCGCCGACACAGCGCTGGTTTACGCCTTTTCGGCTGAAGATCTTGTTGTCGGCGTGGAGACCATCCGCAGCGTTGTCCGTGACAAGAAATCCTACGGCGTTTTCGGCATCGCCTCGCGCGAACCGAGCGCGCCGCCAATCGCCGCCGCCGACGATGAAGATGAAGGCCCAGATGCGTTTGTCGACGACCGCACGGACTTTCTAAGCCGGAATATTCCGACACCGCCGGAAAGGGATGATCTTGCGGACGCGCGCGAAGACGAATTCGCCAGCGGTGTTCCGGTGAAAACGCTGACTGATCTGCGCGCTGAAGTGACAAGCCGCGCCATGCCGGCTTCTGACGAGGCCGGGCTGCGGCTGGCGGAGCGTCCGGCGCCGGAACCGCAGCGCGCGCCCGAGCCGGCTCCAGCGCCTGTGGCGCAACCCGCCGAGCCTGCGCAGCAGAAAGCCATTATCGGCGCCGTCATTATCGGGCTTGATCCGCGCATCTCTCCCGAAGCCGCAATCCGCTCCTTGCCTGAGGATTGCGCCGCGGTCTTCGCGCCGCTCACGCCCATGAACGAGGCGGTCGCGGCGGCGCGTAAAGCAGGCGCCGAGATTGCGGAAATCGGCAAGGGTCCGCAAACAGCGGGCCGCGCCAAGAATGCGGGCTACCGCCATTTGAAAAAGCTCATACCCGGCATTCGCTATGTGCAGTTCATGGATGCGGCCTGTGCGCTTGATCCCGACTGGTTTGCAAGCGCCGAAAAATTCATGGAGCGGCGACCGGAAGTTGCGGTGATCGAAGGGCGCATGCGCCAGCGCAATGGCGATGAGGTGGCTTTTCCCACCGTATCTGAGCAGCGCAAAAATGAAACGCCGGGTGAAATTGTGTCGGTCATCGCGCCGGGCGCCTTTATGCGCGCCGAGGCGTTCGAGGCGGCGGGCGGTTTTCGCGGCGACCTTCTTTCCTGCGAGAATGACGATCTTTGTATCCGCCAACGCCGTCGCGGCGCGCATATCTGGCGGCTCGAAACTGATATGATGATCAACGAGCCCCGCAAAACCAATTGGTGGAAGCGCGCGGTCCTGCGCGGTTTCGACAATGCTTACGCTATGTCGCTTCATGGCGGCCCGCCTGAACGTCACGGTGTCGGTGAAACCGTACGGGCGATGATGTGGGGCTTTTTCATTCCGCTCGCCATTGTCGCGGCGGCGGTGCTGGGCGCGATCGTTGCGAACATGTTTGCGCCGATGACCCCGGCGCCTTTTGCCGCTGCGGGAATTCTCGTACTTGGCGCTGCGGTTTACGCGCTGAAAATTCTGGCGAGCCTTCTGCGCCGCGGACCGTTTCGCTTGAAGTCCTGGGGAGAAGCGTTTGGCGCAGTCTTTGGCCGCTTCGCAGAAGCGCTCGGCGTTATCCGTTTCTGGTTCGGCGGCGACCGGCCGTCGCGCGCGTAACGCTGTTGCGGGCGTACGCCGCCTGTTCATAGGATTTCTCGCTCCATGAGCTTTCTGGTTCTTGTCCTTCTTTATGCGCTCGCGCTCGCAGGTTTTGCTCTTGCGCTGTTCCTTGCGCTTGAGGTCGCAGCGGCGATCCTCGGAAAAGATGAAGCCACAGGGGACATGCCGCCAGCCGGGCCGGTTGTTGTCGTTATCCCGGCCCATAATGAAGCGACGTCCATTGCGCCGACGCTGGAGAATGCGCGCGCGCAGCTTCGCGAGGGCGACCGCATGCTTGTGGTCGCTGACAATTGCACTGACGACACGGCCGCGGCGGCGAGAGCGTTGGGCGCCGAAGTCATTGAACGCAACGACGTCTCCCGCCGGGGGAAGGGCTATGCGTTGCAATTCGCGCTCGATCATTTGCGCGCTGCGCCGCCGGCGATTGTTGTCTTCACGGATGCGGACTGCCTGTTTGCGCCCGGCGCGTTGCAACAGATTGCGGGGCTGGCGGCGCACAAGGATCGTCCGGCGCAGGCGTTGTATCTGATGTCGGCGCCAAGGGAGGCAGGGCCCCGCCTGAAGGTGGCTGAATTCGCATGGGGCTTCATCAACAATGTGCGCATGCGTGGGCTTTCTCGGCTGTTCGATGTGACGCGATTCACCGGGGCCGGGTTCGCCGCGCCCTGGCGTGCGCTTTCGGGGCTCGATCTCGGTTCGGGCGAGATTGTCGAGGATCTGGCGCTCACCATGACGCTTATTCGCAAGAACGCAGCGCCGATTTTTGTTCCGGGCGCCGTCGTAACAAGTGAGTTTCCCGCCGATGACGCCGCATTGACGCGCCAATCCGCGCGCTGGTCCATCGGCTCTTTGAGCTACAGCGCGCGGGAAAGCCTTGGCGCTCTGATCGACGGCCTGGCGAAAGGGCGTTTCGCGCAGATCGGCGCCGCCATCGATTTGATGATTCCGCCTTTGACGATCTTTGCGGCTATGCTCGTCGCGCTTGTCATTTTCTGTTTCTTCGCATGGATTGCGACCGGCGTTTCCGGCGCGTTCCAGCTCGCCTGTTGGGCGCTTGCGCTAGCTGGCGTATCGGTTGTTGCGGCGTGGGCCCGTTTCGGACAGGAAGCGTTGCCGCCATCGGCGTTGCGCGGCGTTTTCGATTTTCTGCTTTCAAAAATATCGGTCTTTGGCGCCAGGGGCCGGGCCAGTGCAAAGACATGGACGCCGACGCGAAACGGTCCAGGTCAGCGCGATCAAGATGAGACTGGCGAATGACGAAGACGCCTTCGATCGGATTTGTCGCCATCGGCCGCAATGAGGGGGATCGCTTCAAGCGGTGTCTTCTTTCTTTGAAAAAAGAGGCCGCGCGCATTGTCTATGTGGATTCCGGCTCCGCCGATGATAGCGTTGCTTTTGCTAAGGGCGAAGGCGTTGAGGTCGTTGCGCTTGACCGCGCTGCGCCCTTCACGGCGGCGCGCGCGCGCAATGCGGGGTTTGACGCCCTCGCGCGTACATGGCCTGACACAGACTATGTGATGTTCATCGACGGCGATTGCGAACTGGCGCCCGGCTTTACAGGCGCAGCAGTTGCGGCGTTGGTCGCCAATCCGTCATACGGCGCGGTGACCGGGCGCTGCCGCGAGCGGTTTCCCGATGCGACAATCTACAACCGTCTCTGCGATATGGAGTGGGACGGTCCCCTCGGTGAGATCAAGGCCTGCGGCGGCATTTTCATGGTGCGGGCGGATGGATTTCGCGCAATAGGTGGTTTCAATCCGGCGGTGATCGCGGCGGAGGATGACGATTTTTGCATCAGGCTGCGTGGGACGGGCGCGAAGATTGTCCGCCTTGATCACGATATGTGCTTTCACGATGCGGATATTCATCGCTTTGGCCAGTGGTGGCGGCGCATGACTCGTGCAGGTCACGCCTTTGCGCAGGTGGGTGACCTTCATCCCGGATATTTTCTGGCCGAGCGCCGGCGCGCCTGGTTCTGGGGGCTCATTCTTCCCGTTGCAGCGCTTGTCGCTGCGCCGTTCACCTATGGGCTGAGCCTGGCTTTGCTTCTTCTTTACCCGGTCTCGCTATGGAGAACGCGTCGCGGCCTGATCGCCAGAGGCGCGGCGCCGGAACATGCGACGCTGGCGGCGAAGTTTTTGACACTGTCGAAATTTCCGGCCGTCGCCGGAATGCTCGACTACAAACGAAAAAAGTTGACCGGCCGTCACATCGGCATTGTTGAATATAAATGAGGCCGCGAACCGCGCGATGAGCATGAACAATAAGCCGATCAGAACAGCGCTTCTGGGCGCCGGATATATATCATCATGGCATGCAGATGCTCTGAAGCGAACGCCGGGCGTTGACCTTGTGGCTGTTTGCGATTTGTCGCGCGGCGCCGCCGAAGGGATTGCGAACGCCTATGGCGCACCGCATGTCTTCACGTCGTTGGGCGACCTTCTTGCCGCCAATGTCGCGGATTGCGTCCATGTGTTGACGCCGCCGCACCTTCATGCGGATGCAACCGCGAAAATTCTTGAAGCCGGACTTTCCGCCTTCGTCGAAAAGCCGTTCACACTCAGCTCTGATGATTGCCGCCGTCTCGAAGCGCTCGCGCAAAAAAATAATGTCGCGCTCGGCGTCAATCACAACTTTCTGATGCTGCCGTCCTATGACCGGTTGAAGGCGGATATCGAAACGCGCCTCATCGGTCCGATCGATAGCTTCGAGGCGAACTGGCAATTCCCGCTGCCGCCCTTGCGCTCCGGTCCTTACAATCTGTGGATGCTGCGTGCGCCGGAAAACATCCTGTTTGAAATCGGCCCGCATCTTTTCGCCTTTGTCGCTGATCTCTTTGGCGAGTTGAAAAATATCAGCGTATCCATGCGCAACCCGGTCACCTTGCCGGGCGGCGTCGGTCATTATCAAAGCTGGCGCATAGCGGGTGTGGCGAAGGGCGCCTCTGTCGTGCTTAACCTGTCGCTGGTCGAGGGCGAGGATAACCGCAGCATTCGCCTGCGCGGTCTCGGCGCTGTCGCCAGTTATAATTTCGCCGAGGATTCCTATCTGCGCGAGCGCGCATCCATGCAGGACATTGTGGCGGGACCGCTTGCGCGCCAGCTTTCTGTTGCGGGGCAGGCGATGGGGACAGGTTTTTCCAATGCGTTTCGCCAGTTGAAATCACTGAACGGTCTCGCGCCCTATGGCCTTTCAATCCAGCGTGCTGTCGACAGTTTCTATGCTTCTTTGAAGGCGGGCGCTCCTGTGGACCGGCGTTTATCCGCCGGGCTTGCGGCGAATGCGACAGCGATGATTGAACAGGCGCTGGATGTTGCGCGCCCTCAATTCATGCCAAAGGCGCCGCCGCCTGCGCGCAATGTGGCGCCGGCAAAAGGTGAGACCACGCTTGTGATTGGCGGCACGGGTTTTATCGGCCGCGCGCTTTGTCATGCGCTAGCGGACAAAGGCTATGATGTGCGTGTTTTCTCCCGTGGATCGGGCGGCGGCTTCGATCGCGAGGACGGACGCATTACAGTCTTTACAGGCAGCCTGAAATCCGACGACGATTTGCGCGCCGCAATGGAAGGCGTTCGTTCCGTGTTTCACCTTGCGCGCGCGACGGAGACAAGCTGGGAAGGCTATCTTGAAAACGATGTGGGCGTCACAAAGCGCATCGGTGAAGCGTGTCTGGCGGCGGGTGTTGCGCGGCTGGTCTATACCGGCACGATTGATTCCTATGACGCCTCGCAACCCGATCGTCCCATCAACGAGGAGACGCCGTTCGATCACGACCTGACGCGGCGCAATCTCTATGCGCGCTCGAAGGCGGCGTGTGAGGCCGAGTTGAAAAAGCTCGAAAGCGAACGCGGGCTGCCGCTTGTCATCGCCCGGCCCGGTATCGTTATCGGCGAAGGCGGCCCCTTGCAGCATTGGGGCATCGCCATGTGGCGCGGCGCGACCGCCTGTAAATTGTGGGGTGATGGCAAGAACATCATGCCGTTTGTGCTGGTCGATGACGTTGCGGACGGTCTGGTCCTCGCACTGGAAACGGATGGTGCGGCGGGCGCTTCGTTTAATCTGATTGGCGAGCCGATGCTTTCGTCTCATGACTATTTTGCGGCGATTGAAGACGCCTATGGCGTGGCGATGCGCGCAAAACCGACGCCGCTGTGGACCTATTACATGGTGGATATGGTCAAATATTGGCTGAAGCGCTATCTCGTCAAAAAACAGGGCCTTACGGAGCCCAGTTTTCGCGACTGGAAATCCCGGGCGCAATTGTCGCCTTACGCCAATGAAACGGCGAAATCCGTTCTTGGCTGGACGCCGGAGCAGGATAAGCAGAAATTTGTCGAACGCGGCGTCGCGACCGCAAATCTGTTCGGCGTTAGCAAGTCATAAAGACTGTTTGCAAATGGTTTTTGTTTAACTCAAACCATTTGATTTTTTCGGGCAACACCTTGTTAAACTCTTGACGCGCGCGGTCGAATAGTTTCCGCGCAAGGCGATTAACTCTGTGTAATTCGCGCCATACCCCGCATGAATCCATCCCTTTCCGAACAATTCTAACAATCGCGTCAATCAACCTTTTCCCCGTCGACGGCTAGTCTTCAATCCTCTCTCTCAGCCTATCAACAATGTGCGTGGACAAAGTATGAGTTTCGATTTCGCCGCCCGCGATAGCGCCGCCCGTCTCGATTTCACCGATCTGGTTGATGAAGCAAGCCGCAATGCGCGAGCGCCGGGCAGGGGTGGACGAAAAAACAGCAAAAACAGGTCAAAACAGCGTCTCGCGCAGGCCAGCCTGCTTGCTCCCTTGCTGGCGCTTGAGGGCTGCTACACGATTGGCGGCAATGACGGACCGTTAAAAGGCCGCGGCGAACCGGAGCCGGGCGGCGATCGTGGAAATAATGGCGGCGGCAACAGCGGCAATGGCGGCGGGGCGCCGACGCCGCCGGTGATTCCTGTGACGCCGACAATTCCGGTTGCGCCAGCCCCGATTGAAGCGGTTAGCGACGATCAGTTCCATGCGGACGCCGGCGAAGGCATCCAGATTTCAGCCAGCGATCTTCTCTCCAACGATATTGTTCCTGAAGGCGTCAGCGCGCAGCTTGTTCGTGTTTTTGGCGCGTCGCATGGCACGGTGATGCTTCACGACGGGGTGGTGCATTTCACGCCGGACGACGGCTATGAAGGAATGGCGAGCTTTGAATATGAAGTTCGCGACAGCAATGGCAATCTGAGCCGCGCGCAAGTCGAAGTCCATGTCGCCGTGAATGATGGCGCGGATGATGACATGGATATGGGCGGCCATGACGGCCATGGCGGCATGCCGGCGGAAGAAGATCATTCGCATGTGCATCCTGACGACCCCATGAAAGCGTCTGAGCATATGGCGGTGCTTAATCTGGTGCCGGTGAGCGAGGCGACTCATGTCGCCGTCAATAACGGCTCATGGTTTGATCCCAACACCTGGGCGAACGGCGAAGTGCCGGGCGAACATGCGAAGGTGCTGATCCCTGACGGCGTTGAAGTCGACTATGACGGGGAAAGCCCAGTCTCGCTCTTTACAGTCCGCGTTGATGGCGCCCTCACTTTCGCCACTGACGCCGACACCTTCATGGAGGTGGACACATTTGTTGTCTCGCCGACCGGCAAGCTGACCATCGGGACGGCGGATAATCCGGTCGCCGCCAATGTCGAAACGGTCATTCAGTTTGCCGACAATGGTCCTATCGATGTCAGCTGGGACCCGATGTTGCTTTCACGCGGCCTTATCAGCCATGGCGATGTGCAAATTCACGGCGCTGAAAAGGAAACTTTCCTCAAAGTCGCCGCTGACCCGATGATGGGCGACACGTCCCTGACGCTGGAGTCGCCGCCGGACGGATGGCAAGTCGGCGACAAATTGGTGTTAACCGGCACACATTTGACGGAAAGCGAACAGGTCGAGCCGACTGTAGCGCGTGATGACCAGACCGAGGATGAAGAACTCGTCATCACCAGAATTGAAGGCAATACAATTTACTTCGACACGCCGCTTCAGTTCGATCATGATGGCCCGCGGGCGGACCTTAAAGCCTATGTGGCGAATTACAGCCGCAATGCTCGCTTTGAGACGGAAAACGCCGACGATGTGCCGGTGCATCAGCGTGGACACACCATGTTCATGCATTCCGACAATATCGATGTGCGCTATGCGGAGTTCTATGAACTCGGCCGCACGGACAAGTCAGAACGGGCCTTTGATGTCGCCGACCTTGATCACGTCGAAAGCGACAGCAACGTCAAGGCTCGCTACTCACTGCATATTCACCGCGCCGGCGTCACCGATGTTGATGACCCCGCCATGATTGTCGGCAACGCGGTCTGGGGCTCGCCGGGCTGGGGCTATGTCCATCATGATTCAAATGCGATCATGACGGACAACGCGGCCTATGACGTTTACGGCGCGGCGTTCGTTGCGGAAACGGGCAATGAAATCGGCCGCTGGTCGCACAATATCGCCATTAAGTCTATCGGCAATGGCGGCGGTGCAAAGTGGCATGAGGATGTCGTTGCCTTCGATCTTGGCCGCACAGGCGCGGGATTCTGGTTTCAGGGCCGGCTTGTGGAGGCGGTGGACAACGTTGCTGCAGGCGTTCCTGGCGGACATGGCTTCGTTTATATGTCGCGTAACGCTGGCGGACCTATCCCTGTCGACACCGACACAGCGCATATGTCGGAAAGTTTGCGGTATAATGATGAATCTGCGATCCACCTGCCCGCAATCAGCTCCTTCAAGGGAAATGAAGCATTCGCTGTCGGCATTGGACTTGAAGTCATCAAGCCGAACTCCGAACAGTATCACGACGTGCGTTCGGTAATTGATGATTTTCAAGGTTGGGAAGTCGGCACCGGCATCCACCTTCAATATACAGCACATTACACCCTTAAAGACATTGATTTACTCGCCACAGATGGGTCTTCCGGCGGGCATGTGTGGCGCGGGATCGAGTTTGGCCCCGCCACTGTTTCCATGGTGATCAACGGCGCCGACATCGTAGGCTTCCCAACAGGCGTTCATTTAACGCGTGATACATCGGGCATGAATCATCCCTTTGACGGGGATTGGGGTTACGTCTTCATCGATGTGAATGTAGACGGCGCTACAACGGATATTCACAATACTCTGCCGCAGGACCGGTTTATGACTCGCGCGGACCTCGTTGACGGCCGCCTCATATTCGACTCTGATATTAAAAATGTGCCTGTCACGCCAACACCGGAATCACGCGGATATATAGACCTTACCGGCACACTGACAGATGAAATCGGACCCGACAAAGTGTCTCCCACTTGGGACCCGATCCGGTTTGACTATTTCACGATCCAGAAAGCAGTGATCGAAGAAGGTTATTGGACGCTTCCAGATGGACGCAAAGTAACAGTGATCGATCAGTATTATTCTGATCGCGCCACTGGCGCCATCGACAAGACTGGCGTTGTCGTGGAGTGGGAACGGAACTTCAGTGATTTTCCTGAAACGCCGCGTTACAACGGAGTGCTTGACCTTTCTGATGCCGGACCTGTCGCACGCACTGATTTTGCTACGGTCGGTGCAGATGAATCTATCGTTCTCGATGTCTTGTCTAATGATTTCGATCCAGAAGGCGATGCGCTTGCGGTGGATGGGTTCACTTACGCCACTCATGGATCCATCTACCAGAATGACGACGGTACGCTTACATATGCAGCCGATCCTAATTATTCAGGATCAGATGAATTCTGGTACTGGGTCGAAGACGACAACGGCAATTTCACCAAAGGCCATGTGCAGGTAACGGTGGAAATCTAAACCGCCCGCCATTCGGCGCGCACGGTTTCGTCAGGTTCCTGCGGGAGGTAGTCGCCGCGCAACGCCTCGAAGCGTTGCGGCGCCAATTGCGATAGGGCCCACACGGCCGCGCCGCGGACAAGGGCGCTCTCATCGCCAAGCAGGTCCGTCGCCGCCTGCGCCAGGCTTTCATCGCCGGAATTGCCAATAGCGATGAGCACATTGCGCACGAAACGATCACGGCCGGTGCGCTTGACCGGCGATCCTGAGAAAAGCTGTCGAAACGCTGGATCGTCCAGCCGGGCGAGATCGCGCAGGGACGGCGCCGTCAAGTCGTCACGGGCGTGAAATGCAATCTCGCGGGCGCGCCCGGCGAATTTATTCCACGGACAAACAGCAAGGCAGTCGTCGCAGCCATAGATGCGGTTGCCCATGGCCTTGCGGAACTCCCGTGGGATGGGACCGGGGTGTTCGATGGTGAGATAGGAAATGCAACGCTGCGCATCGAGCTGGTAGGGCGCGGGGAACGCCTTTGTAGGGCAGATGTCGAGGCAATTGCTGCACGAGCCGCAATGGTCGGAGTCGGGTTTGTCCGGGGCGAGGTCGAGCGTCGTGAAGATGGCGCCGAGAAACAGCCACGAGCCGAAGTCGCGCGAGACGAGATTGGTGTGCTTTCCCTGCCAGCCAATGCCTGCGCGCGCGGCGAGCGGTTTTTCCATAACCGGCGCAGTATCGACAAAGACCTTCACCTCGGCGCCGGTTTCCTCCGCAATGTCGCGGGCGACGCGTTTCAGGCGCTTTTTTACGACGTCATGATAGTCGCGATTCTGGGCGTAAATGGAAATGACGCCGTTTGACTTTTCTTTGAGCGCCTCCAGCGGATCTTTGTCCGGTCCGTAATTCATGCCGAGCATGATCACGCTTTTGGCGTCCGGCCAGAGCGATTGCGGGTGCGCGCGCTGATCGGCGCGCGCTTCCATCCACCCCATGGCGCCGTGACGGCCAAGATCAAGAAACCGCATCAGCCTTTCGCGCACGCTGTCCGGCAGGTGCGCAGGCGCAAAACCGGCGGCGTCAAAACCGGCCTCTTTCGCTTTGGCGGTAATGCGCGAAGTCAACGCATCGCTCATGAGCGCTAAAAATCCGGATTGTCGTAATGGGCGGGCGGCGGCAGGCCGTCGATGCGGTCGCGCAGCACCGGCCGCAGGGAGGGGCGCGATTTCAGGCGCGCATACCAGTCCTTGACGGACGGAAATTTATCCCAGGGCACAAGGTCGATATAGTCGAGGGCCGAAAGCTGACCGGCGGCGGCGAGGTCAGCGACGGTCATCCGCTCACCGGCGAGCCAGTAGCGCTGCTCCAGCAACCAGGATGTGTAATCGAGATGCCAGGAGAGCGCTTCGGCGCCGGCCTTGAGACGTTCATAGTCGGGTTGGCCCCGGCGCATCAGCCTTTTGTCGATGCGCTCGCGCAGGGTGTGCGCGGAAACATCTGTCTCGAATTTGTCCAGAAACCATGCGGTCAGGCGCCGCGCTTCCGCGCGCCCGGCCGAGGTCGACGGCAGGAGCGGTTCGCTGGAATAGGCTTCCTCGAGAAACTCGATGATGGCGAAGGCTGGTGAGATCGAGACCTCTTCTCCTGTGGGCGCATCATCGGTGAGCACCGGGATGGTTCCGGCGGGATTGACGGCGGCGAGGGCGCCGTCTTCGTCCGACCATGGCCGCATCTCAATGAGCTGGGCCGGCAGGCCCTTTTCGGCGAGGGCGATCCGGATCATCCGCGAGGCGGGATCAAGGGGCATATGAAACAGGGTGCGCATGGCGCCTCGTTAACGCAGTAACCTTGATGATAACAGCGCCAATCTCATGGCAAAACCGTAAGGCGCTATTTTCAGGCGATTTTCTCCCGGCGTCCTGGCCTCCGGCAGGCGACTTGCAACGTCCCCGTTAAGGATTGGCGGGCGCGTCCCGCCGGGTCGGTAACGGTCAGGGGTTGTCCCAGATGAACACGTCTCAAGGTGTACAAGGCGCATTTGAAACAGAGCTTGGCTGGCGGGCGTCGGCGCCCCGGGCGCGCCAGGCGGCGATGTCGATCTATTCATGGAGAGAACCGGGCTGGTCATTCTTATGGTCGGTCGGCGCGGCGATCATCTTCGTCATTGCGGCGGCGCTCTCTCCGGCGTTGTTAAGCCTGTCGCCAACCGTTGATATGATTGCGCCGGTCGCCGAGGCGCGGGCGGCGGCGGCGGGCCAGGCCGATCTGACCGCGCAATCGTCTCCGTTTTACCTGATGCTGTTGATGGCTGCGGACTTCTTTGCGGATACGCCGGGCCGGGTGCACCTCATCGCCAAGGCCATGGGCGCCTTTCTGGTGCTTTATCCGTTTGCCTATCTAGCATCGACACGTTTTCCGACCGCGTTTGGCGTGGCGGCGACCGCCGCCCTTGCGGGGTTCGCGGCAGCGCCGTTCTCCGGTCCCGCAGAGCTCGGTCTTGCCTTGCTGCTTGTTTGCGGTTTGTCCTTTGTTTCAGTTTCCGCCGACGACAGCGCGTCGCGGTCGCGATTTGAAGGCACGCTGGGCGGCTGCCTTCTTTTCGTCCTGTGGCTGCTGAACCCGGCCTTCGCCCTGATCGGTTTTATTCTCTTATCGGTTTGTCCGTTTCTGACCGGGCGCTACAGTCTGTGGCGGTATGTTTTTGCCTTTGGCGCTTTTGTCCTGCTGGCGGTTGTGACGGAATTTCTGACGCCGGGGATGAATGCGGCGCGCGCCGCCGCAGCGCCGGAAACATTGACACTGCACAACATTATCACAGGCGGAGAACGAAGCGCCTTTGGTCTTGGCGCGGCGGCTTTTGGCGCCGGTGTGATCATTCTCATGAGCGCCGTTTTTGGCGGCAAGCCTCACTGGAAAAACTGGGCGGCAGCGACCGGATTGCTGATTGCAGGGCTTCTCGCCGCACGGCTTGCCGGCGCCAATGCACTTCCGGTCTTTGCACTGGCGGCGGGGCTGGCCTGTTTTTCGGTTTCCTCGCCCTTCTATGACGGGCTGTTCCGCGATCATGACCGCGCCAGCGTGGCGAGCGCGCTTTCCGCAGGCGCGCTGACTCTTTTCTGGACCGGCGTCATCGCCATTCACGCGGCTGGTCAGTTCTCACTGCAATATCAGGCCACGAAGACCGCGCCTGAAAATATTCGCTCGGAGCTTGCGCTGGTTCAGCCGGGCGGGCCAACCATTGCGAAATGGGTGGAGGAGGGGCGCTTCTCGACGCCGCAAGCGCGGGAGTTTTTCGCCCTGACGCCGGTCGACCAGTCGGCGATGCTCCTAGAAGCGGCGGCCCGGGCCCGCACCCTCACGGCCAAGGGGCTCGACATTGCGTTCCTCACTAGCGCCGACACGGCTTGCGTGCTGGCGGAAGCGCGTCAATGTCAGGTGGACGGTCCGGCGGCCGCGCAAAAAGCGAATGTCGTATTTGTGCCGCGCCTTGAGATGGATGCGAAAACCGCTGAAGCCAAAGGCCGCGCCGAGGCGCTCCTTTATACGCAGTTCAAGATGGTGGAGCGTACGGCGTTATGGGAAATCTGGGTGCGCCGCGATTCCGGCGCGCCGGCGGGTCTCTTCTCGATGTCAGAGTCGCTTTATCGCTGACGCTATGCGCCCAAGGCGATGAAATACGGATTGTCGAAACCGCGCGCCTTTTTGTTATAGCCGAGGGGGTCGCCTTCCGGATGGGTGACGACACGTCCGCCCGCCGCCTCCAGCACCGCCTGACCTGCGCCCGTATCCCACTCCATTGTGCGTCCGAAACGCGGATAGATATCGGCGGCTGCTTCGGCGATGAGGCAGAATTTCAGGGACGAACCGGCGGCGGTGAAATCCGCGACATTGAGGTCATTCAAATAGGCGTCGGTTTCAGCGGAGCGGTGTGACCGGCTCGCCACCGCGATCAGGCCGTCCGCGGGGGCCGTCCGGACACGGAGGGTTTTCCGCTCGCCGATTACGCCCTTGGGGTCCACGACAGCTTTCCAGGCGCCGCCCCGTCCGCCGACAAAAAGCTTGTTGATCGCCGGAGCATAGACAACGCCGAAAACCGGCTTACCATTTTCAACCAGGGCGATGTTGACGGTGAATTCGCCGGTCCGGGTGATGAACTCCTTGGTGCCGTCGAGCGGATCGACCAGGAAGAAGCGATCGCCAAGCTCCGGAATTTTTCCTTCGCTCGCGCTTTCTTCGGCGAGGACTGGCGTTTGCGGCCAGGCGGCGGCGAGCCCGGCGAGGATGATTTCCTCACCCATTCTGTCCGCCTCGGTTACGGGCGATTTGTCAGCCTTGGTCTCGGCGACAACTTCGCGCGCATAGATTTCCATGGCGGCGGCGCCGGCCTTGATCGCGAGGGAGCAAAGCGTTTCGGAAAGTGTTTCATCGGAGAAAGGAGCATCAGTCATGGTTTCACCCATGACGGAGCCGGCGCAAAATGGCAAGCCGTGATGTGCCGCGTTCTAGCGGAAGGCGACGATGGTGAAACCAGAGGTCTGGCGTGGGGTTAATCCCCCGCAAGGCAGGATTTCCTGCACGATCCAGCCCTCATCCGCGAGCTGGTTCAGGCGCGCCTGAAGCGCGGCGGCGGCGGCCCGGCCATAGTCGCGTTCGTCGGCCACAAGGCCCAGCGGGCGGACCTTGGCGTCCCGCCAGCTGACATGAAACGCCGCAAACTGTTTCGACATGGCACAAGTAACCTTTTTGACGTAAATTAGCCTTAAACCGGCCCTCATTGACATTCAAACTTCGGGCCGGTTGATATCCGCGCCGGATTGGGAAAGGACGGCTCCGGCCCTCCCAAATCAGACAGGCGATCCTGACCGGAAATGGATCGGCGGCAGCAGCGGAGTGGGGACAGACCAGCGAATGGCCGAACCGGGCGTTAAGGACACGATAGACAGCTTCTCCACCGACGGCGTGCGCCGCCGGGGGCCGGTCGCGCGCGCGCTTTTTGGCGACATCATCCAGTTCATCGATTTCATTCTTGTCATCATCACATCTGTCGTCGTGGCGGAGATTTATCATCTCTTCTTTTTGAAAACCGCCATCGATCTTCAAAATTACACCGCCGCCGGCATTATGGGCGCTACGGGCCTGACGGCGCTCCTGCGCCGCGACGGTTATTACGAATTCGACAAGATCGCATCCGCGTCCAAAATGTTCAGGGCGATCATTTCGCGGTGGGCGCTTGTGCTGCTGGGGCTTCTCGCGTTCGGCTTTGCGCTCAAGATTTCCGACAATTTCTCCCGGGTCTGGCTGACGGCATGGTCTGGCGCCGCGCTCGTTTCCATTATCGCCGTTCGCCTTGCGGCGGGCCAGATGGCGCGCCGCATGAGCAAGGACGGCGGCGTCTTTGCGCGGCGCGTGGCTGTCGTCGGCGCAACGGCGCTTGGCGTTAAATTCGCAGAATACGCCGTCAATTCACCGGCGGGCATTTATATTACCGGAATTTATGACGCCGGTCTCGTCAATAATGGCGACGGTCATGAAGACGCGGCGAAAGGCGATCTCAACGATCTCGCTCACGCGGCGCGCAATGGCGAGATTGACGACATCGTTATTGCTGTGCCGCGCGCGTCAGGGACTGACATGTCGAGGCTCGTGCGCCGGCTTTCGATTTTGCCTGTGTCTATCGCCATCTGTCCGAACATTCACTGGCTCGACCATCTCGGCGGCGCCATCAGCGATGTGGGTGGCGTCCGCGTTCTGTCGTTATACCGGCGCCCGCTTGAAGGCTGGGGCGGCGTACTCAAGACGATAGAAGATTATGTGCTGGGCGCGATTGCGCTTGTGCTTTTGTCGCCGCTGATGCTGGCGATTGCGGTTGCTATCAAATTGCAGGGAAAAGGCCCGATTCTGTTCGCGCAAAAGCGGCATGGTTTCAACAATGCGGTTTTCAAGGTCTATAAATTCCGCACCATGACCGTCGCCGAAGACGGCGATGTGGTGACGCAAGCGAAAGTCGGCGATGCGCGCATTACGCCGCTGGGCGCGATCTTGCGTCGTTACAGTCTCGATGAATTGCCTCAGCTCATCAATGTGATCCGGGGAGAGATGTCGCTGGTTGGCCCGCGCCCCCATGCGATGGCGCATAATCACCAATACGCCCAGATGATCGAGAACTATTCGGGCCGCCATAAAGTGAAGCCGGGCATCACCGGCTGGGCCCAGGTCAATGGGTTCCGGGGCGAGACCTCTGAGACGGAGCAGATGGCCGACAGGGTGCGATATGACCTCGCCTATGTCGACAATTGGTCGCTCTTGTTCGATATCAAAATCCTGTTTTTGACCGTGAAAGCAGTGGTCTTTCCCCAAAACGCCGTTTAAGACCTCACCTCATATTTCAAGCTTTGCCGCCCGGGCGCGCCATTCTCGCACGCCGGCCCCGAGGCGGCCTTTGACGATGGGAATGCGGCCATGCGCGTCACCATGATTGGCACCGGTTATGTAGGTCTGGTTTCCGGCGCCTGTTTCGCTGATTTCGGCCATGACGTTGTCTGTGTCGACAAGGATGCAGAAAAGATCCGCAAGCTCGAAGCCGGTGAAATACCGATTTATGAGCCCGGGCTTGAAGCGCTGGTCGCCGAGAATGTGAAGGCGGGGCGGCTTTCGTTCAGTCTCGACCTTGCCGCATCGACGCCGAATGCGGATGCCGTGTTCATCGCGGTGGGGACGCCGTCGCGGCGCGGCGACGGTTTCGCCGATCTTTCCTATGTTCACAAGGCGGCGGAAGAAATCGCTGAAGTGATGGACGGCTACACCGTCGTCGTCACCAAATCGACCGTGCCCGTCGGCACCGGGACAGAGGTTGAAGAAATTATCCGCCGCGTCCGGCCTGACGCCGATTTTTCCGTTGTCTCCAATCCGGAGTTTCTGCGCGAAGGCGCGGCGATTATGGATTTCAAGAAACCGGACCGCGTTGTCGTCGGCGCCGAAGACGAACGCGCGCAAAAGGTCATGCGCGAACTTTACCGGCCGCTTTATCTCAACGAGACGCCAATTGTATTCACCAACCGCGCGACGTCAGAGTTGATCAAATACGCGGCCAATGCGTTCCTCGCGACCAAGATCACGTTCATCAATGAAATGGCGGATCTTTGTGAAAAGGTCGGCGCCAATGTTCAGGAAGTCGCCAGGGGCATCGGCCTTGACGGGCGCATCGGCTCGAAATTTCTGCATGCCGGCCCGGGCTATGGCGGCTCCTGTTTTCCGAAGGACACGCTGGCGCTTGTGCGCACCGCGCAAGTTTACGACTCGCCCACGAAAATTGTCGAGGCGGTGGTCGAGATCAACAATGAGCGCAAGAAGAAGATGGCCTCGCGCGTGATTAACGCCTGCGGCGGATCGCTTGAGGGCAAAACCGTTGCGGTTCTCGGGCTGACCTTCAAACCCAATACTGATGATATGCGCGATGCGCCGTCGCTGGACATCGTGCCGGCGCTTAAGGCGGCTGGCGCAAAGGTGCGCGCTTTCGATCCTGCGGGCATGCATGAAGCTCAGGGGCTTTTGAAAGACATCGACTATGTGGATGGGCCCTATAAGACCCTTGAAGGCGCCGACGCCGTTGTCATCATCACTGAGTGGGATGAGTTCCGCGCCCTCGATCTGGAGCGCGTGAAGTCGATGATGAAAACGCCGATCATGATCGATCTGCGCAACATCTACCGCCCCGATGAAATGGCGGAAGTCGGGATCGCCTATCATTCCATCGGGCGTCCACAGAAAGCGTAACGGCAAGCCTTAAGGCTGGCGGTCAGGCGGCGCGGAGTTTTTTGAGGATTGCGTTTTTGCGTGAGGCACCGGGTTTGGGCGGCGCATTGATGTCGAGACGCGCCCGGCTGAGAATGTCGGTGGTCACCATGGGCGCCTCGCTGCGGAACAGCGTCTTGCCGTCGTCATCCACATAGATGATGAAAAAGCCTTCTTCGGCGTGCAGGGCGTGACGCAACAGCGCCGGGTCGAGCCAGTCCATGGGATCGCCATTCTGACGCGGCGTCGCATCGCCATAGACTTCCATCACCGTGATGTCTTCGCGAATGAGGGCGGCGATGGCGGGTTTGAGCAAACGCCGTTGCATCCGGCAGGCGGAATGGTTCGCGCTCGGACCGATAATGAAAAGCGTGTTGCGCGGCGAAAACTTTTTCACGGTTTCAGCATTGCGCAAGCTCGTGCCGATCTCAGGAATGAGATTGGGCCGAAACGAGGCGAGCGCGGCGATGAAGCCGAAGACGAGACACGTCGCGATGATGGCGAAAGTCAGTTCCATACGATGTGGAAAATACCCTCTCGTCCTTGCTTTCCCGTTAACCCGCTGTTTGCAATGCTCGACTTGATGATCTTCGGCGCGGGCCGGGAAGGTTAACCAGAGGTTACTATCACGCGAACCGGGCCGGCGACAGCCAAAGCGGCGTCCCCCCGGAGAAGATCAGAGCGCCCGCTGAACGCCAGTCAGCGCCTCGTCATAGAGGCCGTGGGGCAGGGTCCGGCGGCGATATATCATCACAGCGGCGGCCGAGAGCATGACGAGCCCTGCGGCGATAAAGGCGAGGCGGGGATCGGCGCCGGTGCGGGTGATGGCGAGGACCGAGAGCGAGCCGGGAATGGCGAAGGAGGCGTAGGTGAAAGCGCCGGCGGCCATGATCCGGGCCCGGACTTCGCGCGGCGCGCGCCGCTGCATCGCCGCCTGTAAGGGCGCGATGTAAACGCCCGAAAGCCCGGAGGTGAGGATCAGCGCGGCGATCAAAATCCGTCCGCCCGCCGAAGACATCATCATGCCCAGCGTCAACGGCGCCTCGGGCGTTCCGGCGGCCATGGGGGTCAGGAAATAGATCGCGATGCTCATGATCCCGGCGCCGGCGATGGCGATCGTCGAAGCGCCGAGGCCGGAGCTTTTGCGCGACAGGCTGGCGGCGGTGATGGCGCCAAGCCCGGCGCCAATCGCGAAAAATCCGTTCAGCGCCGCCCATACCAGCGGCGTCGCGTGGAGCGCATCGCGGCCATAGAGCGGAATGGCGACGGTGATTGCGGTCGACAGGAGATAGAACAGCGCCGCGCCGAACAAAGGCGGCGCCACGCCGCGGCTTTCAAAAACATGGCGAAACATCTTCGCGGTCTGCTGAAAACCGTTGAAACTGATCTTGAGGTCCGGCGCGTTCGCCTCGGCATGGGGGGCGAAGAAGGCGGCGGCGAGGCCTATGGTCGACGCCGTCACCAGCGTCGCGCCGACCAGCGCGCCGCCATTGGGCGCAACGATCAGCGTGCCGCCGACGAGATAGCCCAGCAGGATAAAGGAAAACAGCCCGGCGTTGCAAAGACCGTTGCCGCGCACCAGTTCGTCGGCGCTGAGATATTTCGGCATGGCGGAGGTGCGTACGGGTGAGAAAAACGCCGACTGCGCGCCCATGGCGAACAGCATGGCGATGGCGAGCCCGCCCCATCCTAACGCAAACGCCGCGCCCGCGATGATCATCAAAAGCAGTTCGGTCGACTTGGTGCGCCGGAACATGAAGGATGTCTCATATTTGTCCGCTAATTGTCCCGATACGGATGAAAAAAGCAGGATCGCCGCCGGCAATAGCGTGCCGATCACCGGGATTGCGTCATCGGCGCTGGAGAACATCGGCACGGAGATAATCCCCGCCGGAATGCCGATCAGCAACGCCTGGCGCAGTGTGTTGTCGGCGAAGGTGCCGAATGACAGCGCCGTCCACATGGGCAGAAATCGCCGCTGGAAAAACAGGGGCAGCCTGGCGGCGCGGTCCGAAGGGATTGTCACAGGGGTTAACTCCGCGGGTCGGGCAACAACGCGCCGAGCTCTATGTCTTTGGGGGCTTCATCGCCCAGAAGTTCAATAGACCGTGTTTCGATCGCGCGCTCAAGGCGGGCCATGAAAGTCTCCTTGTCGAGGCCGGGTTCGATCGGGTCGAGATATTCGATCACCGCCTCGCCGGGCGTCAGGCGCCAGTGCTGTTGCGGCCATCTGAGGCCGAGATTGGTGGCGGCGGGCGCCACCGGCCGGCCATAGGCCTGATACATGTGAAACACGCCTTTTTTATAGCGGTAATGCCGGCCCACGGGCGCCAGATGGCCTTCGGGGTAGATCAGGATGCGGCGATTGTGGCGTTGCGCCTTTTTCAGCTCCTCATCCACGAGCCGCGCGCGGGCGTGGGCGCCGCCGCAATTATCGACAACAATGGCGCCCATCTTCCGCAACACGCCGCCGACCAGCGGAAAATTCTCCAGATGATCGCCGGTGACGAAGGCGAGATCTTCAAACTGGGAGAAGGTCAAAAACCCGTCGCCCCAGCTTTGGTGCTTGGCTGCGATAATGCACGGGCCCTCCGGAATTTTTTCCTTGCCGCGCACGATGATTTTGATCCCGGCGACCCAGCGCATCCAGAAACACATGACGCGGGTGTAGCCGAGGATCCAGCGCATCAGCGCTTTGCGCCCCGGCAACATCAATAGCGGCGCCGCGCCCAGCACGTAAAAAACGGAAGTGAGGAGATAGAGCGCGCGAAACAGAACAGAGCGGATGGTCGTGATCATGCCGGTCCCCTTTATGATTTCAACACGGCGATAACCGCGCGGGAGAGGGCGTCTTCATGGGCGGCGAGCTTACCCGTGACGCGCCCATAGATTTTGTGAAGCGCCGCCTGCAGCACGACGCCGAGTGCGGAGGCCGCCTTCAGCGATGCATCGCCCTCCGGAATTTCCTTGGCGGCCGCAGCGGCGGCGATGACATCCTCGACAATCGCGACAATGTTCAATTCGCGCGCGCGCGCAGATTTATCCGCATAGGGAAGAAACCGGTGCGTCGTCAGGAGGTGATAGGAAAAAAGAGTCCAGTCCTCGTCGGCGACCCTGACATAGGCGCCGACAATCGCGCGCGCCTTCGCCTCAATGCCGCGCGCGCCTTGCGCGGCAGCCGTCACCTCGCGGGCGAGGCGGGCGTGGATCGCGAAGAACATGGTCTCGGCGAGCGATTCCTTGCTGGGGTAATGGCGGTAGAGCGCGCCTTCGGAAACGCCGCTCGCCGCCGCCATCTCGCGGGTGGTGACCGCGTCGACGCCGCTGGCGCAGAACAGGCCCAGCGCCGCCCGCTCAATCCGGGCCTTGGCGCCGGAGGCTCCCTCGGTCACGCCTTCAACGTCTTTCAGGCCGGTTTTCTCCCGCATGGGCCGTCCTCCCTTGATTTGGCCGGTCTGATTGGCCAATCTCGCCGGTGTGAGCGTTCACTCACATGGGTAAAATAAGGAGGATGGACGCTAAGTCAAGTGAGCGCTCACTCATTTTTCGAAAGGCGATGGTGGTGAGGGGTTATGGAGGGAGCGGGCCAATGGCTTGGCTCGCCTCGCAATGCCGCGCCGTAGCTTGAGTTATGAAGCTCTAGCGGAGATGCTGAAAAGCATAGGGATAGAAGAGAGTGCCAAGTATATGTCTAACTAGATCGGATAGGCCTCGTTTACTGCCGGTTTCTTTCTGCAGAGTCTTGACGCGGGCGGTTGCCAACGCCTGTGTTTATCTGACCAATAATGTTGATTAGAAGAACTATGGCTAGCAGCGATCAGATTGAAACGGCCATACAAAATGGCCAATCGACAAAAGTTGACGTGGAATCAGAATTAGCATTACCCGCTCTCGCATCATTTCTTAGCGCGCACGGATTTAAGCTCGTCGCGGCCGCTGGTGTGATAGCTGTATTGATTGCATTGTTCACTACACGCGCGGAAAAGAAAATCTCCGCACTGAAAGAACAATACAACCAGGAAAAGATTGCGCAGGCATACGACGCTGGCGTTCTCGCTGGGAAGGAGGCAGGTGCTGCCGTCCTAGAGGCGAGTAGAGCGAACGAACGTGCAGCAAATGCAGAAGAACGCACTGGCGAACTAGCGGCTGAGACGGCAAAAGCAGAAGAGCGCACCGCTAAGCTGGAGGCGGCCAATCTTGAACTTGAAAAGAAGCTTGCACCAAGAAGATTAGATACTGACGAAGTCGCGACTCTGGCGAGTTCGTGGGCTCGGTTTAGGGGGGGCGACCGTAGAAGTACGCTCATACTCAATGGACGCCGAAGCTGCCATTCTGGGAGGGCAAATGGTTGCTGCGCTAAAGTTAGCAGGAATCAAAGTGCTAGATTCGCGAATGTCTTTGGCATCGCTCGAAGTCATTAACTTCGGAGTCTTTGTCGAAGGTGAAAATGCCAACTTTGCGAGGGTATTACAGTCTGATTTATCTCGGTTTTCAGAGCTTGGCACCGCTTCATTCGGTGACAAACCGCGCGCTGGCTCTGGCATCAGTACGGCCTTTGACAATAGCGTACCGCGAGACGCCATCATTACAGTCGGATTAAAGCCCTTACCGGAATAGTTCAGATTTCTTACCCGGTGATCGTGGCAGGCAATCAAAACCATAACTAGAGACGATTTTATCACTCACACCTTGTAGGATATGCGGTGCTGGAGGCGGGTGCCGCTCTTGGCGTTTGCGCAATAATTTCGATTCAGCTCACCAGCTTTTCCACCATCCCCATCGCGTTCTGCTTGGCGAATTTCGCCCACCCCAATAACGGGAAAAACACCTCAAATCTGATGAATTCCTGCGGTTTTTTGAGGTTTGGTGAAGACTTATCCACCACCTCCGGGACGGGCTTATGATGCTGTCCGGCTCAAAAAACGGGTTCCGGCGCTGATGGCGCGGTGAAGCCCCGTGCAGTGGTGTAAATGCAATGCGATTTGTCAGGAGCAGAAAATATCAAATGGCGCCAGACTCGCCGCAACCCCAGCAAAAATGCGGGGTAAAAAGCGCGCAGAAAGTCCGAAGTGCGCTACTCCGCCGCCTGGCTCGCCGCCGCATGTCCGGACGGCTCGCAACGCCGCCGCACGGCGTCCATGATCGGCGCCGTAATATGCTCGGGCAGGGCGGCGCTGACGTCGCCCAATTCGGGCGGGGTCCAGAAAAAGCCGCTCGGGTTGTGATCGCCCGTGCGCTGCACCGGCGCCAGGTCGATCTCGCCATACATGTCGGAGACAATCTTGCTGAAATTTTTCGGCGCCGTGCTGCGGTCCCAGTCCACAAACAGATCGGGCAGATCTTCCGCATAGGGACCGTCAAACCGCCCGCGCATCCGCACAACCCGTTTCGCGATCGGCAAGCCGGTGTCGGCGTTCTTGAAAGTCATGACGGCGTCGGTGATTTCTTTGACGACAGCGTCATAATCGGCGCCGGGCTCGACCACGCCGTGCTTTTCGCGGCCTTTGACGTTAATGCGAATAGCGCCGGAATTGTCATTATGAGGAACAGCGAAGAAGCGGCGGCGCGCGAAGTCGCTGACGGCGACTTTCCGGCGCACGGCGCGCGCGAGCGGCGCCAGCCTGCGGCGCAGGCTCACGGGCACAAGCGAGTGAAAACTTTTCTTCGCGGTTTCCGCAACGGTCGGCGGCGCCTCGACGCCCCAGTCAATGCGCCGGAGCATTTCCTCCATCGCCGAATTGGCGCTGATCAGCGGCTCCATGCCGGGCCCGCCATAGGCGAAGAGTTGCGCGCCGGGGCCCGCCGCGTCGATAATCTTTCCGATGGCGGCGTCGACGCGGCGATAACAATCCGACAATGGTTTTTTGATGATCCGCGCGATTTCCGGATCATAGAGTTCATGGGTTTCATCTTCGAGATGATAAAGGTGATGGCCGACATCATGCACATCCGAGAAACAGGAGATAAACATATCCCAGTCATGGTCGCGTAATTGCGCGCAGCAGAACTCGGTTTTGCTGTTGATGCGGTTGAAGAGGTGATGGAGATAGTCGCCAATCTCTTCCGCCGTTTCTCTCGGCTTAAATTCAAAGCCGCCGCCGATGGCGTCGCCCTTGAAAAATTTGGCGCCTTCTTCGGCGAGCGATTGCGGATGCCAGATCGTCTCCGTCAGCGGATCGTGACCGAGCCAGTTGTCCACCAGATGCCCGTTGCGCATGGGCTTGGGCTGCATGCGATGCCAGTCGACGACCGCGACGCGATAGCCTTCGTCGTCGAGGCGGTTCCAGAAAGGGGTGATGTCGCGAATGGAGGATTCATGGTTCGGCAGGATGTCATAGGTGTCCGGCTTGAACTGCATGAAAAAATAATGGCCGTGATGGCCGATCCCGGCGCCGATGGAGGCGCTGTTCCAGAACTGCGCGGCGCCTTGGGCGGCGTCATTCTCGATCGGATGGACAGCGGCCTGATCCCTGATGCGCTTGAAATTGGGCAGCTCTCCGGCCTCGATCAGCGAGTCCATGAAAGCCGGATCAGCCCCGTCAAAGCCAAACATCAGTATTTTCGCCGGCATAATTCTCCCCGAGTCCCGTTTTGCGGTCATCAAAAGACGTATCGCAGCAAAAAGCCTGCCACGGATGACATGATTAACAAAGAGGGGCGCAGCGTCTAGGGACGGGGCGGCGCGCGGCGGACACAGGCGAGGATCGGCGCGGTGACGTCTTTCGGGCGCGCGACAATGGCGTCAGCGAAGGCGGGAGGCGCCCAGAAAAAGCCCAGCGGGCTGTGATCGCCGGTGCGCGCATGATGCGTGACCTCGACCTCGCCCAGCGACGGGGAGACGAGCCTTGAAAAATCGCCATGGGTGTCGGTGCGGTCCCATTCGATAAAGACATCGGGCAGGAGATCGCGATACGGCCCGTCGAATTCTTTCGACGTGTCGATCACGCGGCCAACGATGGAGCGACCGGTTGCAGGGTTAATGAAAGAGGAAACGCCTTCGCGGATTTCTTCGATCACGGACTGATATTCATTGCCGGGCGCGACGGTTCCGAATTTCTCGCGGCCCTTGAGATTGATACGGATGGCGCCGGCATTGTCATTATGCGGAACAGCGAAAAAGCGCCGGCCCTCATAGGCGTTTTTCGCAAGGCGGCGGCGCGCCCAGCGCGCCAGCGGCGCGACGCGGTTTCGAAGGGATTGCGGGATCAGCGAGTGATAGGTTTTCTTCGCCGTTTCCGCAGTCGTCAGCGCCGCCGCATAACCAACATCCACGCGCCGCACGATTTCGTCCAGGGCGTCATTGGCGCTGATGAACTTCTCCATGCACGGCCCACCAAGCAGAAAGATATTCGCGTCGTCTCCGGCGGCTGAGATGATCGCGCCAATCGCCTTGTCGAGGCGGCGGTAACATTCTGTCAGCGGCTTGCCGATCGCGCCGGCGATTTCCGGATCGTGGAGGGCGTGCAGTTCATCCTCCACTTCCATGTAGTAGTGGCCGACATTATGCGCCTCGGAGAGGCAGGCGATGTAAAAATCATACTGCTTCCCGCGCAGCTGATCGGCGAAAAAGGACGTCTTGATGTCCACGCGCTTGAAGACGCGGGTGAGGAATTCCTGCATGGCGGCGGCGCCCTCGCGCGGCCGGCTCGCGAACCCTTCAGCGATGGGATCGCCCTCGGCGTATCGCGCCGTCTCCTTCTGCAATTCAGGCGGGTGAAAGACCGTGTGGGTCAGCGGCTCGTGGGCGAACCAGCGATGCAGCACCTCTCCATGGGCGAGGGGGGTCACCGGCATCTCGTACCAGTCGACGACGGCTCCACGATAGCCTTCGCCGTCGAGCTGTTTCCAGAAGGGGGTCACTTGGGGCAGGCCGATCTCATCGTCGGCGACGATGTCATAGGTGTCGGGCCGGAATTGCAGGTAGAAATAATGGCCGTGATGGGCGGGGTTCTCGCCTATGGCGGCGGAGGTCCAGTACTGGACGTTGCCCTGACCCGGATCGTTTTCAAGCTCAAACGTCGCAGACCGCTCCTTCAGGCGGGCGAAATTGGGCGCCTCACCGCCCGCGATCATCCGGTCGATCAGGCGGTTGTCGGCGCCGTCGAGGCCTAGAATGAGGGTTATTGCGCCCATTTAACGTTGATCCTGTTTTGCATGCCGGTCTTTCAATGATCCGGCGGCAATGGCCAGCAATTCCTGCGCCGTCCGCCGGGGAAGGGGAAAAGGGCGGCCGGGCGCATTGCAACCGGACCTTGGATGGCTATATATCCCGCGGACCTTACCGGGCCCATGTGTTTGTATGATGGGGCCATAAGAAAACAAATTACCTGGCGGCCCGGTCCGCTTCCCGAGGGAGTTATCTGCTGATGTTCTTTTCGCCCGCTTATGCGCAGGCCGCCGAGGCCGCCGCGCCGAACCCGATTCTCAATCTGGCGTTTCCGGTTCTGATTTTCGTGATTTTCTATTTCCTCCTGATCCGCCCTCAGATGACGGCGCGCAAAAAACATCAGGAAATGGTGTCGAATGTTCGCCGCGGCGATATCGTGGTCACGGCGGGCGGCATTGTCGGCAAGGTGACAAAAGTCCTCGAAGGCGAAGAGGTGATGGTCGAGCTGGCTGATAATGTGACGGTGAAAGTCGTGAAATCGACGCTCAGCGACGTTCGCACCAAGCCGCAGCCGCCCGCCAACGACTAATCGCGTCGCAAGTAAAATACGGCGCTTGAGGCGCCGAAACCGGGCTGATCCTCATGCTTCAGTTTTCAAAATTCCAGATTGCCGGCGTCGCGCTGATTGTGTTTCTTGGCGCGCTTTTCGCGGTTCCCAATCTTCTCTCCGGGGACGCCCGGAATAGCCTGCCGGGCTTCATGCCCAAGGGGACGATCAATCTCGGCCTCGATCTTCAGGGCGGCTCGCATCTCATGCTCAGCGTCGATACGGCGAAGGTGATCGACGACCGGATGAAGGCGCTGATGGGGGATGTCCGACGGGAATTGCGGCCTAACCGGGCGGCTGGCAAAGAGCGTATCTCGGTTGAAAGCCTTTCTTACGATGACGAGACCCGCACGATCACGCTGCTGATCGCTGATCCGGCGGACGCTGAACAGGCGGAAGAACGCTTGCGCGGCTTGACCCGCGGCGGTGTTGGCGGCGCGTTGGGGCTTGGCATCCGCGCTTATAGTTTGAATGTTGACGGGCAGCGTTTTGAAGTTGCGATGACGCCGGAGGCGGCGCGTTACTGGTCTGACGAAGCTGTGCGCGATTCGATTGAAGTCGTGCGCCGGCGTATCGACCCCGCCGGCAACAAGGAAGTGCTGATCGCGCCTCAAGGCGTTGATCGCATCGTTGTGCAGGTGCCTGGCGATAATGATCCGGAAGCGCTGAAAGCGCTGATCAATCGCACGGGACAGCTCAGTTTTCACCGGATGGATCCGACGGTGAGTTTCGCCGACGCGCAGGCGGGCCTTCTTCCTCCGGGACGTATGTATGTCGAATTCGCGAGCCTCGAAGGGTCGGGCCGGCCGGGACTGGTTCTCTACGAAGACGCGGAAGTCACCGGCGACATGGTTGTTGATGCGTCATCGGCGCCGGACCCCGACGGTGGTTTCCAGATCAATTTCGGTTTCGATAACCGTGGCGCGCGGCGCTTCGCTGACTATACGCGCAATAATATAGGCTCGATCTTCGCCATTGTTCTCGACAATGAGATCATCTCGGCGCCGACGATTCAGTCTGCGATTACGCAAGGCCAGGGTCGCATCACCGGTAGTTTCACCGCGCAGGAAGCCTTTGACACCGCGTTGTTGATCCGGTCCGGCGCCTTGCCGGCTGAACTCAACACCATTGAACAGCGCTCCGTCGGCGCGCAGCTTGGGCAGGATTCAGTCGAGGCCGGCGCGAAGGCGCTGATCATCGGCTTCCTTGCTGTCATCATTTACATGATCATCAGCTATGGCCGTTTCGGCGTCTACGCCGACTTCGCGCTGATCGCCAACGTCATCCTGATTGCGGGCGTTCTATCCCTGCTGGGCTCAACGCTGACACTGCCGGGTATCGCGGGCATCGTGTTGACCATCGGTATGGCGGTGGACGCCAATGTGCTCATCTTTGAGCGTATCCGCGAAGAACTCTTCGCCGGAAAGACTCCGATCAAGGCGGCTGAAACCGGCTACGACAAGGCGCGTTCGGCGATTATCGACGCTAACATCACGACGTTCCTGGCGGCGCTGATCATGTTCCAGCTCGGCGCCGGACCTGTGCGCGGCTTCGCCATTACGCTTGCGGTTGGGGTCGTGACATCGGTTTTCACCGCTTATGTGCTGACGCGTTTGTTCGCTGGGGGATATCTCCTCTCCAAGCGTCCAAAAGAAATCAAACTTTAGGGGCGGTCGATGTTGCTCAAACTGATCCCGGACAACACCTCCATCGGTTTTACGCGGATGCGCTTTATAGCGCTCGTCTTTTCAGCGATTCTGGTGGTCGCGTCGCTTGGCGCGCTGTTCACCCTCGGCCTTAATTTTGGCGTCGACTTCAAAGGCGGGGTGACGATTGAGGTCGCCGATGATGAGCCGATTGATGTTGCGGCGGTGCGGACGGCCGTTTCCGATCTCGGTCTTGGCAGCGTCGACGTTCAGACAATCAAAGACTTCGCAGATGCGGATGAGGCGGTGCTGATCCGCATTTCGCAACAGGAAGCCGACGATAGCGACGACGAAACCGCAGGAGAGACGGCGCAACAGGCGGCGTCTATCGCTGTGCAGGACGCAATGCGCACGCTGTTGGGCGATGGCGTCAACTTCCGCAAAGTGGAAGTTGTCGGTCCGACGGTTTCCGGTGAACTTGTTCAGAAAGGCGCGCTTGCCGTTGCTCTCGCGATTGGCATGATGCTGATCTACATCTGGCTGCGTTTCGAATGGCAGTTTTCTCTGGGCGCGATCATCGCGCTGGTCCACGACGTCATCATCACGCTCGGCATGTTTGCGGTGACGCGGCTTGAGTTCAATCTCGCGATTATCGCCGCGATCCTGACCATAGTCGGTTATTCCATGAACGACACGGTCGTCGTTTATGACCGCGTGCGGGAGAATTTGCGCAAGTTCAAACAAAAACCCCTGGCGGAGCTTCTCGACCTCTCCATCAATGACACGCTGACCCGCACTATCATGACGTCCGGCACGACGATGCTCGCGTTGATGGCGCTGGTGATTTTCGGCGGAGAGGTTTTGCGCGGTTTCACGCTGGCTATGATCTGGGGGATTGTGATCGGGACTTATTCGTCGATCTTTGTCGCATCGCCCTTCCTGCTCGCGACAGGCGTCAAACGCGACTGGTCGAAAGCCGTTCCGGTCGGAGCTTAAGCTCGGCGCGAAACGGCTTTCAATGATTGGCTAATGCGGAATGCTTATGCGTTCCGCAGATTGTCGCTGGCGAAATCCCAGTTCACAAGCTTGTCGAGGAAGGTCGAAATATAATCCGGCCGCTTGTTCTGGTAATCGAGGTAATAAGCGTGTTCCCACACATCCATGGTGAGGAGCGGCGTGACGCCAGCTTCGGTCAGCGGCGTTTCGGCGTTCAGCGTCTTGCGCACTTCAAGCTTGCCGTCCTTGGCCACGAGCCAAGCCCAGCCTGAACCGAATTGTGTAGCGCCAGCGTCAGCGAAAGCCTTTTTGAAGCCTTCGTAATCGCCAAAAGCGGAGTTGATCAATTCTGCAAGCTGGCCTGAAGGAGCGCCGCCGCCCTTTGGGCTCATGGAATTCCAGTAGAATGTGTGATTCCAGGTCTGGGCTGCGTTATTGAAAAGGCCTTGATCGCCTTTTTCCGCGGCCGCTTTCACGATCTCTTCAATCGACGCATTATCAAGGTCTGTTCCTTTGATAGCGGCGTTGGTTTTGTCCACATAGGCGGCGTGGTGTTTGTCGTGGTGAAATTCGAGCGTTTCCTTCGAAATATGCGGTGCCAGCGCGCTCTTGTCATAGGGAAGATCAGGTAAGTTGATCGCCATTTTCGCCTCTCATTTGCTATGCGCGCTATCTATGCAAGCCGTCGCTGCAGTGCAACCGCGCTTTTTGACATCTCGTTTGGTCATTTCAGCGCTGTCGATAGAAAAACTAAGCCTCGCCGAATGTTCATGAAAAGTTGTTCTCTTTACACCGCCGCCGACCTGTCATTGATTGGCGCGGATGTCACAAACACCAACACTGAGCCGGGATCATTGTTCCAGCCTCGTCCGCGAGCAGGACGAAGATCGCTGGCTGGCCGCACAATATGCGAAAAGCCCGCTGCAAAATGCTTTGCTGGCGTTGGCAGCGCTCCGCATTGAATTGCGGCGCATTCCGTCGCAGGTGAGTGAACCGCCGCTTGGCGAAATCCGGTTGCAGTGGTGGCGTGAAGGGTTGGAAGCAATTCGGGATGGCGCCGCTCCTCAGGCCCATCCGGTGCTGGAGGCTGCGGCGGCGACGCCGCTTGTCGACGCGCGCTGGGCCGGGCGGCTGGATAAGGTCATCGATGTGTCGGCGCGTTCGCTATATGGCGAAGGCTTTACCTCTGTCGAAGATCTTGGCGAGTGGTTGGGGGAGAGCGAAGGTGCGCTTGATGCGCTGGCGGTTGAGATCGCTGGCGGCGACGAAGCGCTTGCCGCCGCCGCCGCGAGCGCGGGAGTTGCTTTCGCCATGGCGCGAGAGGGCCGGATCATGGCGCCCAGACTTGCTGATAAAATCGGCGCCCATGCCGCGGCGCTATACAAAACGGCGGCGACGGCTTTGTCGAAAGCGGAGCCGGAATTTTCGCCGGCGCTTCTTCATCTATCGTTGACGCCGCTCTATCTGCGCAATGGTCTGACGCGGGCGCCATTGCGCAAGCGCGCCAGGCTTTTTTTCGCGATGGCTTTCGCACGCTTTTGAGGCGTCAGGTGTGGTGCTCGATATGTTCGTCGATCAGCGCTTTGTTATAGGCGGCCAGCGCCTTCACCCGTGACAGATAGCCGACGATCTGATCCTTGTCCGCAGCGTCGACGACAGGAAGGCCGTGTTCTTCCGCTTCGTTCAGTTTTGCGAGCGCGGCGCCAAGCGACTGTCCGGTTTCAAGGCGATCGGCGTCCGCTGGCAGGGGCGAGCCCGGCGGCATTTTCTCCATGACCTCACGCACGCGCATGGTTTTGAGGATGATGCCTTGGGGGCCTTCGGAAAGGTCATAGCCTCGCCGCGACAACTGCCAGTGGAAGAATGACCGGCCACATGTCCACTGCGTGATGAGCGTTGCAATAGCGACAGCAACCATCAGCGACACGGTGATGCCATATTCGCCGGTGAGTTCGAAGACAATAAGCGTTGTTGAAATCGGCGCGCCAAGAATGGCGCCGCTGACGGCCCCCATGCCGATCATGGCGTAGTAAACGGGGCTGGCCGTGGCGCCCGGAAATATCTGGCTGAGACCGGCGCCGAAGGCTGCGCCCATGAAAGCGCCGATCACAAGCCCCGGAGAAAACACACCGCCGCCAAAGCGGCAGGAAAGCGTCACCGCCGTCGCCGCCGCTTTCATCAGCACAAGGATAACCAGAAGATGTATGGCGTAATCGCCATTGAGCGCTTTGGTTACGGCTTCATAGCCGACGCCGAACACTTCCGGATAAAAAATTCCGATAAAGCCTACGATGACGCCGCCAATGGGTGGAAGCAGCAGGTAGGAGATGTTCCGGTTCTGTGCAAACTCGCGCACGCTGACCGTCATTCTTTCGACCGCCTGCAAGAAGCCGGATGCAACAAGGCCGCAGAAAACACCGAGAAGTGCGGCGAGGGGAACATCAATTGTGTTATGGACCGCCCCATAGTCCGGCGGTGCGAAAGCGGGAAAGTCGCCAAGGTGAATGCGCGTCACGATCGCCGCAGCGACGCTCGCCGCCGCGATAGGGCCGAACATCGACAAGGCGTAATTGCCAAGAATGACTTCAAGCGCGAAGAGAACGCCGGCGACCGGCGCGTTAAAGCTCGCCGAGACCGCCGCCGCTGCGCCGCAGCCAAGAAGCGCGCGCCGGTGTTTGGCTGTGAAACCAAGTTTGCGGTTCAATATGGATGCGATGGTTGCGCCGAGATGGACGGCCGGGCCTTCACGGCCGGCGCTGCCGCCGGCGCCGATAGAGACAGCGGAGACTGTGGCGGCGGCAAGGCCTGCGCGCAAAGAGATATGCCCGCCCGTCACCGCACGCGCTTCGATCACGTCGGCGACCCCCTGGCCGCGCCCGCCTGTCAGCCATTTGAACCTGTCGGCAAGGTAAAGAATGCCGGAAACGACGAAGCCCCCGATAACTGGCGCCGCCCAGGCGCGCCATGTGGTGAGGGACGCCGCGCCGCTGACAACGCCGCCTTCATCTTCGCCAAAGGCAAGGCTGGAAACCGCATCGATGGCGAAACGAAATCCGATCACGCCATAGGCCGCGGCGGCGCCGATCAGGACGGCCAGGGTCCAGACGCGAAGCACATCCACCCGCTGGAGCCGGCGGCGCAGTTTGCGCAAGGCGATGAGGATGCGAGCAATCTTCCGCGGCATGACGATCGTTATAGTTAATGAATTTCGTTCATATCAGCATTCTGAGCGAAGTCTAAATGTCATGAATTGTTTAACGGCGAATTCACCCTGCTTTGCAATCATTGCGGTCTATCCATAGCTATGACGCACGGGGATGATTATGGCGGCGCCGACGACGCAAGCAGCACGCACAGCAGCGGACAAGATTGATCCCGCCCGCGCCCCCGCAGCGCTTGAGCGGTGGCGGCGAGCTGTCGCGGACGCTCTCGGCGGCGATCCGGGCGCGCCGCTCGACCGGCCCGATCGCCGTCTTTTAATGCTTCGCGTCTTTGGCGCTACGCGCCGTCTCGCCGAACTTTGCATGACTCACCCCGACGCTGCAGCGACGGCGCTGATTGATGGCGCATCGCCGGTGCTGGCTGAAGCGGCTCGCGACATGACGGCGCTTGATCGCGGCGTAGGCGGGCCGGATGCGCTGCATGCGGCGCTGGCGCCGCTCAAAAACCGGGTCGATGTCGCCATCGCCATCGCTGAAATGAGCGGAGAGTGGAGTGTCGCGAATGCGACCGCCGCCCGCGTCGATTTCGCCGAACGCATGGTGGAGACGGGCCTGCGGTGGCTGGTGCGCGCCGCCGTCAAAAGAGGTGAACTCTCCGTTGAGGACCCCGAGAATTTCCTGCGCGGCGTTTTCGTTGTCGCGGGCAGCGATTTCGCCCATGAAGATCTTTCGCCCTTTGGGCCTCTCGACATCATTGTGCTTTATGACGAGAAGGCGTTTGGCGGCCCGACGGCGCGCGGCGCCGATCGCATCTTCGTTCGCATTGGCGCTGAATTACGCGAGGCGTTTGAAGGCAAACCCGGTGAATATCCGCTTTATGGGCTGAGAACGCCCTTGGGCTCAGGCGTTGGCGGCGCCGGTTACGCAGACAGTATCGCCCGGGTGAAGGCGACAGCCTCCGGGCCTCAGGCGGACGCCCTGAAAATGTGGCTTGGCGCCGCGCGGGTCGTCGCAGGCGACCGCACGGCGGGCGGCGCATTTCTCGAAGAGATGGAACAGATCGTCTGGTCTGACAATCCGATCGCCATGGAAGCGCTGCGCAGCTTTGTCGCGCAAAAAGATACGGACCCGCGCGGCGCCTTCCGCCGCGTCGCCGGTCTCTGCCGCCTGGCCATTGGCGGTCTGCGCCCGGTATTCCGCACAGCTTCCGCGCGTGAAATTTTCGATACGGCTGCGAACTCGCGCACCTTGTCGAAAGACGCCGCGCGCCGTCTCATTGCTGGCGAGGAGCTGGCGCATATTGCTGTCTCCCGCCTTCAAATCATGAAGGGCGCCGCCGTCACCAGCGTGGAGCGTGAGGATGAACAGAACGCTTTAGCGTTGTTGTGCGGTTTTTGTGAGTATCAGGATCTTGAAGCTGCGCTCAATGGCGCACGCGTTGACGCTGCGAATACGTTGCGCCGTCTCGCCGCCGGTCCTCAGCAGGAGATTTCGCTGTACCGCAATGGGGAGACCGAAAAGGAAGGCGACGCCGACAAGCTTGAAGATCTTGGCTTCCTGAACGGACAAAGCCTTTCCGAAGCGGTGGACAATTGGGCGCGCCGCGCTGAAGCGCGCCTCGGCGGGAAACGGTTCTCCGCGCATGCTCCGGGCCTGTTGACCGATTTTGGCGAGACCCAGCATCCCAATGATGCGGTGCGCCTGTTTGATCAGTTGCTTGAGACAGCCGGCGAAAAGCACGACGTGTTCGCACTTGTGGGCGACGGCGCAGCAGCGCGTAATGGACTTGTGGATGCATTCGGCTCCTTCGGCGCTGTCGTTGAGCCGCTTACGAAGTCTCCGGAGCTTGCGGAAACTCTCTTCGAACAAACCGGAGCGGAGACGCCGCAGTCGGGTAAGGAATGGCTGGGCCGCTTTACGCCGCCGGCGCCCAAAGGCAAAACCGCGCTTGCCGATCTTGCGGCCTGGCGCCGGGAATTGATGGCGCGCATCGCCTATAATGTAGCGACAGGCGCCACCGGCTTTGACGCCGCAGTAGAGGCTTTTGAGCAAATCCACATTCACACGCTGACTAACGCGTTTGACATCACGCGAGAGGCGGCGCCGGCCGCAGAGAAAAAAGCCGGCGGCGGTATCGCGCTGCATGTTTTCGAATCTGACGGCCCGCATTTGCCGGGCGCAGCCACCCATGTGGGCTTTATCGCCCGTGAAGAAGCAGGTGATGATGGCGAGGCTTTCGCCAAGCGCTATCTGCACGCTCTGAACGAGCTGGGTGAGGGCGTCTTTGCCATTACACCGGATGTAACACACCGTCCTTGCGGTCTGGCGGGCCCCATGGTTCCCGATCTCAAGGCGTTCAAGGGCTATGTTCAGTCCGAGGCCGTCGCCCATGAACAGATCATGCTGGCGCGCGGCCGCGTCATCGCTGCTGGCGATGACAAGGTTGAGGAAGCTGCGCGTGACGCTTTACGCAGTGTTGTCGCCGGCGCGCGCCGTGCTGACATTCTTTTCCGTGATCTCGATCGCGCGCGCGCCCAGCGCATGCGCCGTGAACGCGCATCTTCGGATTGGGATATCGACCGCCTCGAAGGCGGACGCACAGATGTGGAACTGGTGATCTCGACGCTGATCTACAAACACGCGTCTGCGCATCCTTTCGTTCAGGACGCCACGCCGACGGAAGCGCTGGACGCCATGGCGCGATCCGGGTTGATCTCGGAAGAGACCGCGCAATCGCTTTCGTCCGCACGCCAGTTCTGGTCGCGGCTGCAGCTTGCGCGTGCGCTGAGCGGCTGGAGCGATCCCTTGAAATCGCCGGTGCGGCGCCGTTTCGGCGGGCTGATCGCGCGCGCGGCGGGCGTTCAGAAATTCGAACAGGTGCGCCCGATGATGCGCGGCTATGCGGATGAGGTGACGCGCAGCTATGCGCAGATCGTGCTCGGTCGACCGTGCATGAACATCGCCTCGCACGCAGCGGGCTGATCACGAAGCCTTCAGACGCTTCAGAATGTAAACCCTGATCGCCGACGCCAGCCCCGGCGGCGGGCTTTGCTTGAGACGGTTTCTGTCGATTGAGTCGATCAGCGCGGGCAGGGTGCGGTTGTCCGTCGCCGCCATGGCGTCGAGCGCGTCCCAGAACTCTGCTTCGAGAGCGATGCTGGTGCGGTGGCCTTTGAGGGTGATGGATCTTTTGCGCATTGTTCAAACAGGTAAACCGGCTTCCCCTGTTTTGTGAGGAAACCGGTTTTCAGGCGCTGTGCAAGCGGAAAGTCGTCTGAGCTTAGCTCTTGGCCCAGTTGTCAAGGCCGTGGGCGCGGATTTTCGAAGTGGCGAGGGTTACGCCATCGATAATGCCGGCCATGTGCGAGACGGCCTCGGAATCGGCGCTTGAAAGGTCTGCGCCAAGGGCGGTGTAAAGCGTCTCGATGTCCACATCATGCGCAAACAGAAATTGCGCAAGGAGGAGCCGGAGCTGGCTGTCGGAAGGTTTATCGGCCATGTCGTAACGTCCTTGTCCCAAAATGCGTCACGCGCTGTGCGCGCTCCCGAAGGGTAAGGCAAGAACCGGTCCAACGCCTGCGTAAAAGGTTAACCGGGGAAAATTTACGCGAAAATCCCCGAAATTCAGCCCTATTTGGGGCCGATCATCTTTTCCGGACGGACAATGCGGTCGTAATCGGCGGCGCTGACAAGGCCCATCTTTACCGCTTCTTCCTTCAGGGTTGTGCCATTTTTGTGCGCCGTTTTGGCGATCTTGGTGGCGTTGTCATAACCGATTTCCGGGGCCAGGGCGGTCACGAGCATTAGCGACTGTTCCATCAACGACTTGATGCGCGTCTCATTCGCTTCGATGCCGGTGACGCATTTATCCGTAAAGGAGCGCGAGGCGTCGGCGAGGAGACGGATCGACTGCAATGTGTTGTAGGCGATCACCGGCTTGAAGACGTTAAGCTCAAAATGGCCCTGGCTGCCGGCGAAGCTGACGGTGGTGTTGTTGCCCATCACTTGCGCGCAGACCATGGTCATCGCTTCGCATTGCGTCGGGTTGACCTTGCCCGGCATGATCGAGGAGCCCGGTTCATTTTCCGGAAGCGAGATTTCCCCGAGCCCCGACCGCGGACCGGAGCCGAGCAGACGGATGTCGTTTGCAATCTTGAAAAGGCTCACCGCGATCTCGTTGAGCGCGCCATGCGCTTCGACCATCGCGTCATGCGTCGCGAGAGCCTCGAACTTGTTCGGCGCCGTGACGAAAGAAAGCTTCGTATAAGCCGCAACTTCGGCGGCGAACATTTTCGCGAATTCTTTTTTGGAATTGACGCCGGTGCCGACGGCGGTGCCGCCCTGCGCCAGCGCATAAAGCGCCGGAAGGACAGCCTTGGCGCGCTTGATCCCGTTCTTCACCATGGCGGCGTAACCGGAAAACTCCTGACCGAGAGTTACCGGCGTCGCGTCCTGCAAATGGGTGCGGCCGATCTTAATGATCTTCGCAAAAGCCTTCTGTTTTGCGGCGAGCGCTTCATGAAGATGTTCAAGCGCCGGGACCAGTTCGTGCACAATCTGTTCCGCCGCAGCGATATGCATGGCGGTCGGAAAGGTGTCGTTGGACGACTGGCTCATATTCACATGATCGTTCGGGTGAACCGGATCTTTCGAACCGATGACGCCGCCGAGAAGTTCGATCGCGCGGTTGGCGATCACTTCATTGGTGTTCATATTCGACTGTGTGCCGGAGCCCGTCTGCCATATCGATAGAGGAAAATGATCGTTCAGTTTTCCTTCGGCCACTTCGATGGCGGCTTTTTCAATCGCTTTGCCGGTTTTCGCCGGCATGGATTTTAGCGCCATGTTGGTGCGCACTGCGGACAGTTTGACGATCCCTAGCGCGCGGACCAGCGGCGCAGGCATTGTTTCCTCGCCGATCGGAAAATTGATCAGCGAACGGGCCGATTGCGCGCCGTAATATTTGTCGGCTGGAACCTTGAGTTGGCCAAAGCTGTCGGATTCGGTGCGGGTTTTCGCCATGATGAGATCTTTCGGCAGGAGTTATATGAATAAGCAGGAGAGGGGCGGTGAGCGCGGTTTATGACGGCGTCCGCTTGGCGTGCAAGCGGCGCGTCGTCGCGGCGCTATTTCTTGCGGAAGGAATCGAGGCTGACGATGTCCGCCCCTTCGCTCTTGTCAGTTTTTTCTTCAGCCGCTTCTTCGGTCTCGGCTTCGGGCGCGGCTGAAGTCTCTGCGCCGCCGTTTTCGTTCTCAGGCTCTGAGACGTCGAAATTCACGCCGAACTGGGCGCTCGGGTCGGCGAACTGGGTGACGGCGTCGAAGGGGATTTCAAGCCGCGCCTCCTTGCCTTTGAACCACAGGGTGACGCCAACCTCGTCATCGGTGACGGTGAGGTTCTCGAACTGATGCTGGAGGACAATGGTCATCCGCTCGGGATATTGTTCTTTGAGATGGTCAGGGATGGAGACGCCTGGAGCGCCGGTCAGAAATTCGATGAAGAAGTGATGTTCGCCGGGCGCATCTCCGAGCTCCGCCACAAGCTTCAGTACATCGCGCATGAGAAAGCGGTAGGCCCGCTTCTGGGCTTCCTGAATCAGGTCGTTGTAGTCCAGCTCGATGTCTTCACTCACCGCAAACAGCCTTTCGGGTCGTCAAAATGCGCCGATGTTGTAGCGGGGTTGTTCTCATGAGGCCAGCAGAACCGGCTGAATGGAAATTGAGGAAAATATAGTCCCCGGCTTCTGGCGCCAGGAGCCGGGCCCGCGGGCGAAGGCCTGCACGTCGAAAACTAGGGAGCACCTGTTGTAATTGCGGTTGAAATGAAAGTGGGAGCTTCTGTTGCCAGGTGCTCCCGCGGGCGGACGCCCGCATTTCTAAAGAATCCCCGGCGCCTGCGAGAAAGCGCCAATTTGCATAGTGGGAGGAAATAAAGTCCCCGGCTTCTGTTGCCAGGCGCCGGGGGAGCCCCGCCTGACGCTTGGATGGCGTCAGGACTTTAAGTGTTCGGGTTACCCCGCTGCATTAAGCAGCAAGAGCGAGCCCTTCCGAATTGTTGTCATTAGCAACTATTCAGTTTTAGCCAAATAACGGAGGCAAACCGGGCGAAAACATCGTCTTTAGACGCTCGTCGATCCTAGTTCGGCCCCGCCGAAACCTCCCCGGAAGGAGGGGATTTGGTGGAGCCGCCGGGTACCGCCCCCGGGTCCGATACGGTTATTGCACGGGTCATTTATCGCCATAGCCCGCTTGCGCGAGCAGCCCAGATATAGGCCCGGCGCGTAAAGAATTAAAGACCCGTGGCCCAAAGGCCTCTAAAAAAGGCAAGAATGTCAAGATTCTGTAACATCCATGCATTATGTGCGCATAGCGTCAGGGGGCGCTTTCGATGGAGCCGGGCGAGATGGAATCAAGCGATTTCAAGAAATGGCGAAAGTCTCTGGGCCTGTCCCAGAAAGACGCAGCGCACCTTCTCGGCCTGAAACGCCGCATGATCCAGTATTATGAAAAAGGCGAGCGCGACGGCGACAAGGTAAAAATTCCGCGTTCAGTGCGGCTTGCCTGCTATGCGATATCTCAAGGGGTTGAGGATTATAACGGTCCGAACCGCAAGATTCACATGCTGGAAAAAGCAGACAACAAACCCTTGAAGGTTGTAGAAACCGCTTAAGGGTTTGAGGCGGAATCCGGATCATCCGGACCGGTTTCAGCCCCTTCCGGATTGAACGGCAGGACTTCTGGTCCCGCCGGATTGATCGGGTTTTTGTAAGTCCAGTAACTGTCGGCGCTGCGGGCGCGTTCGACCCCGTTCCGGATCTCCATAGCTTGCGGGTGCGCCTCAAGCGTCATCAGCTTGTCGAGCATCCTCTCGCCATCCTTGCCGAGACTGAAGCGCAAATAGCCGAAATCGAAGTCCTCCGCTGCAATGCGTTCCTTGGCGAGAAGCGCGTATTGGCTGTTGGCGCTCATGGCCCAGGGATTGATGAACGGGCTTGCCAGTAAAACCAGGACGGCGATCCAAAGTCCTGCCATGGCGGTATTCAAGGGCCCTACTAATGGCATCCATTTTTTTCCGCGCCAGTTCACTTCTGTTAAAAGCCCCGCAAGGCAGACGATTGAATAGGCTGCAATGAGGCCGTTAATGGCGATGCCGGCGATGCGTGGCGGCGTCAGTCCATAGGCGTCTATCCTCAGGTAAAAGGCGTAAAAGGCGAGCCCTGCATATACCGGGAAGCCGATCAGCGTGATCAGGGTCGGCAGGCGCAGCCATAACGGCGGCGGGCCGCCTTCACCGTTCTGATAGACACCGTTGAAGATCAACATGCCCAATAGCGCCAGCCCCATCATCCATGCGCTGGGATAGGGCCTGTCGAAGACAAGTCCGATACCGTTGACGGCGAAAACGATGAGAAGCGTCAATGTGAAAAGCGCAGTGATGATCATGAGAATGCGCGCCAGGAGAAGCAGCACGAAGCGCAGTGCGCCGAGCAGTGATTGCAGGCCGCGCATCAGCGCAATGGAAAGACCGCCGATGCCGCCAAGAAACGGCAGGATGAACCACGGTTCCTGAAACAGCTTGTTAAAGAAGGTGACGTCGAGTTCTTTGAGAAGCCGCGCCCAGGCGAAAAGAAGAATAAGGGCGAGCGCTGCGAAGAGTTTGGCGCCTCCGGCGATCAGCGGAATAGTCACCCCATGAAAGAAGACCGGCGAATAGGCGGGCGGAGCGCCGCTTTCATGTGCGGCTTTTACGAGTGTAACCAGGAGATAAGCGGCAAGACCGCGCGTCGCCATCCAGAACACCGCCGGGAAGGGCGTCAAATGGGTTTCGTCGCCGCCAACTGCACTGAAGATGAAATAATCAGGCCCAAACAGGATGGCGGCGATAGTGAGCGCGCCAATCAGCGGGCGCAGAAAACGCCCGGACTCCGCCAGTAGAAGATACGCCGCAGACGCCGTGACCGTGAAAAAGAGAACAGAGAGCGCCAGCGGGTTGTCGTCGCGGCCGTCGATCCAGTATTCCACAATGGCATAGACTGCGAGGCCCGTGAGTAACCCGATAACGAGACCCGGCAGCGCGAGCCCTTTTCCACTGGTTTCAGGCGAAAATGCCTGATCATTCGCCCGATTGCCGCTCACCCTGAATCCCCGCTTTTTCGCCCCTCTGGCGGTATTGACGATAACACCCGCCGCGCCGGGGAAAAAGCTCCATTGGCCGCGCGCTCTCAATCGTTACACTGCGCCGGAAACAGGAGATTCGCAGCGTATATGCGACAGTATCTAGACCTTTTGGCCCGCGTTCTCGAAGCAGGCGATGCGCGGCTGGACCGCACCGGCGTCGGCACGCGCGCCGTGTTTGGCCATCAGATGCGGTTCGACCTCGCCGACGGCTTTCCGCTTTTGACGACCAAAAAGCTGCACACGAAGTCGGTAATTCATGAGCTTTTGTGGTTTCTCTCCGGCGACACCAATATCCGGTATCTGAAAGAAAACGGCGTTTCGATCTGGGATGAGTGGGCCGATGAGAAAGGCGATCTTGGTCCTGTCTACGGAAGGCAGTGGCGCTCTTGGGCGTCGCCCGACGGACGCGCCATCGACCAGATCGAATGGGTGGTGAACGAGATCAAAACCAATCCGACATCTCGCCGCCTCGTCGTGAGCGCATGGAACCCCGCCGATCTCGGACAAATGGCGCTCGCGCCCTGTCATTGCCTGTTTCAGTTCTTTGTCGCGGATGGGCGATTGTCCTGCCAGCTTTATCAGCGCTCGGGCGATGTCTTTCTTGGCGTCCCGTTTAATATTGGGTCGTACGCATTATTGACGGCCATGGTTGCGCAGGTTTGCGATCTCGAGCCGGGCGATTTTGTTCACACGCTCGGCGATGCGCATCTTTATTCGAACCATGTGAGCCAGGCGCGTGAACAGTTGACGCGCGAACCCGGCCCATTGCCGAAGCTTGTACTTAATCCGGCCGTCAAAGATATTTTCAGCTTCCGCTTCGAAGACATCGCCATCGAAGGCTATGAGGCGCAGGCTCATATTAAAGCGCCGGTGGCGGTGTGAGCATGATGGTCCGGCGCGCCGTTGAGGGTGATGAAGCCTTGATTTTAGGCTTCATTCGCGATCTCGCGGAATATGAAAAACTCTCTCATGAAGTCGTCGCGACAGAGGCGCATCTCGGCGCCACGCTTTTTTGTGAAACGCCGAAAGCGTTCGCTCTCATTGCTGAAAATGACGGCGCGGCGGTCGGCTTCGCGCTTTATTTTTTCAACTATTCGACGTTCCTCGGAAAGCACGGGCTTTATCTCGAAGATCTTTTTGTCCGCGAAAGCGCTCGCGGCGGCGGCGCGGGGAAGGCGCTTCTTGCTGCGCTCGCGCAGATTGCGATCGAGAATGATTGCGGGCGCATGGAATGGTCGGTCCTTGACTGGAATGCGCCATCCATTGCGTTTTATAAATCGCTTGGCGCGGCGCCCATGGATGAGTGGACGGTTTATCGCCTGACGGGCCCATCACTCGCCGAGCTTGCGAAGGCGGCGAAGTGACTGCGCGTTTGTGTCAGGCGGTGGCGGTGGCGCGAAACGGCGTCATTGGCGCCGAAGGCGGTCTTGCCTGGAAAATTTCCGACGATCTGAAATCATTCAAGGCGGCGACGATTGGCAAGCCGATCATTATGGGCCGCAAGACATTCGACTCGATTGGCCGCCCCTTGCCAGGCCGGGACAACATTGTCGTTACGCGGGCGCCGTCCTTCTCTGCGGAGGGAACGTTCATTGCCCGGACGATTGAGGGGGCCATTAAGCTTGCGCGTGGTCTTGCCGCCGCCAGCGGCGCTGACGAAATCGCTATCATTGGCGGCGCCGAGATCTACGCCCAGACTCTGGCGCGCACCCAGCGGATCTATCTCACCCGCGTCGACGCCGATGTTGAGGGCGATGTCCGCTTTCCCGAGATTGATTCGCGTGACTGGGCTGAGCGATTGGTGGGCGCCTGCGAAAAAAATGACCGGAATGAGCATGCTTGCCAATTTTTCATTCTCGACCGGAGATCCCGAATCCCCGCCAAAGAGCGGTAATTTTTAGGTATTTTGGCGACGGCGCATTCATGGATCGCGCGATAGTATAAGCAATTCCGGCGTTTAGGCTGCAACTGGCTGATCTTCTGGCATACAGTTGACGCGATAGTCTCCGGCGGCGCCGGGAATATCCGAAGGAAAGTGAGGAGGGGGATATGAAACGGGTGGCATCAGCATCGGCGCTGGCGATCATGGCTGTCGCTGCAAGTGCGATTGAAGGCGCCGCAGCGAAAACAACTTGCACACGCGGGTCTGACGCGCGCGTTATTGAAGTGATAACGCCCGGCACAGTCGGTCAAAGCTGTGATGTACGCTATACGCGCGGTGGCGGCGCGAATGTTTCCGTTCCTTATCACGCGGATAATTCCGACAGTTTTTGTTCCCAGAAAGCGGACGCCATGGTGAAGCGTCTCGCGCTTTCCGGATTCGCTTGCGTACAGTCTGCGCCGGCCTTGCGCGCAGACGCTTCGACCGCAGGTTCCGATTATGTGGTAGAGGCCAGGCGGCCTGAGCCGGAAGCGGCGTCGCAGCCATTGCCCGCGCCGTCGCCTGCGCCTGCCGCTGTTGCCGAAACCATTGCAGATGAGCCGGCGCCGGCCGCCGCGCCGCCAGGTGAACCTCAGCAATTGGCACAAGCGTCTGAACCTGCCGCGTTGAGCCCCGTTGAGACGAGTGCGCCTTCTGCCGCCCTCGAAGATGAAATGAGCAAAATACTGGCGCAGCCGCCGATTGAGGCAGCCGCTAACGGGCCGGCGCAACTGGTGGCGCAACATGCTGAGCCGCCGACGCGTCCACAGGCCTCGCCGGTTGGCCGTCTTGTGGGCGCCGAACCTGACGCCCCGCGTCAGGCGACGGCGATTACGCAAGCGAGCGCTCAGGAGGCTGCGCCTGCGCCGCAACCAGAAACAGCCGCTGTGCCAGCGCCTGAACCTGTTAAGCCCGCCGAAGTGCAAACTCCGGCGCCGCAGCCGGAAAAAGCCGCGGCGCCAGAACCGGCGCCGTCGACACAGCTTCGCACACCGGCCGATGTCATCCGCGCCACCTTGATGGCTCAAGCCGCCGCCTGGAACGAGGGCGATCTTGATGGCTTCATGAACTCATACTGGAAAAGTGACGAGTTGAAATTTGTTTCAGGCGTCAATGTCACCAGGGGCTGGAACGCCACCATGAAAAGGTACCGCGACCGTTATTCAGGTGGAGAAGGGTTGGGCCAGCTCGGTTTTGAAAAGCTTGAAGTGAAGCTCGTCACCAATGATGTCGCTGTCGTCACCGGGCGTTTCAATCTTGCCCGCAGCGCGGAAACGTCAAGCGGCGCCTTTTCGCTTGTCATGCGCCGCGACGCCGGCGCATGGAAAATCGTGCATGATCACACAGCTAGCGATCCGGCGCAGTAAAGCGCGGCTACGCTCGTTCCGTGAATTTAACGATTTGATCTGCAAGCTGATCGAATGTTCTTGCAGCGGCGTGTTCCGTTGCTGCGACGGGCAGCCCGTCATCTGATGCCTGCCGCAGATCGGGATATAGCGGCACCGCCCCCAGGAAAGGCGCTCCGAGATCCTTTGCGGCCCGTTCGGCGCCGCCTTCTCCAAAGAGAAACTGTTTCGATCCGTCAGGCCCTTCCATCCAAGCCATGTTTTCAATAACGCCGATTAAAGGCGTGTTTGTCTGCCGGAATAACTGAACGCCGCGGCGCACATCAGCCAGCGCCATTTCCTGAGGCGTAGAGACGATGACGGCGCCGGAGAGTTTTTTCGACTGAATGAGAGAAATATGTGCGTCGCCGGTGCCCGGCGGAGTGTCGACTAGGAGAATGTCGAGATCGCCCCAGTCCACATCGCTCATCAATTGGCGGAGCGCCCCCATAACCATGGGGCCGCGCCAGGCGACCGCTTCATCCGGGTCGATGAGAAAACCGATCGACATGAGTTTGACGCCGAACGCCTCGAACGGAACGATCTTGTTGTCCCGCATTTCCGGCTTGCCTTTAATGCCGAAAAGCGTCGGCAGGGAGGGGCCGTAAATGTCGGCGTCGAGGAGGCCGGTTTTGAGCCCGCGCGCGGAAAGGGAAACCGCGAGGTTGGCTGCTACGGTCGATTTGCCGACGCCGCCCTTGCCCGAGGCGATGGCGATCATGGACTTCACGCCCGAGAGTTGCTCGCCGGCGGCTTCAATCCGAGGCTTCTGCTTGAGGCCGAACGGGTTGTCATGGCCGCCTTTTGCAGGCTGCTGTTGCTGGTGGGGAGCGGCGCTATGGGCTGTCGCCACGGCCGCGACGCCGGTGACGCCGGGTACGGAAGCGGCGGCGCTCTCAGCCGCTTTGAGAAGCGCTTCCGCGGCGCGCCTGTCCCCATCAGGGACCTCCAGCGTGAACCGCACCTTGCCGTCCTCATCCGCCGATAGGCCGCCCACAGCGCCTGCCGCAATTATGTTGCGGCCCGAGGAGGGGTCTTTAATTGCCGATAGAGCGGCGCGTACACGTAAAACAAGGCTGCCAGACACGGGGAATACCCTTTGAAATACTTAAAAAAAACGCATCTGACGCGTTGCGCCCGATGGAATCGGTCACATATATACGTCGCAAATCTGGTTCTTCCACCAGCGCCCGCCCGACAAAGGGCCGCAAGGCGCTAATTCTTCATGAGAGAGAGGCTTGAATGCCCTGGCAAGACAATTCCGGTAATCGCGGCGGTGGCCGTGGACCCTGGGGCCAACCGCCCCGCGGCGGCAATGGCGGCCCCAATAATGGCGGCGGCCGCAGTGGCGGCGAGCCCCCCGATCTTGAGGATCTGCTTCAGGCCTCACGGCAGCGATTGAAGCGGGCTTTCCCTCGCGGCGGACGCGGCAACGGCGCTGGCGGACGGGGCGGCGGCGGGTTTGAGATCAACCGGTCTACAGGCGGTCTCATCGCTGCGGCGCTTGCGGTGCTTTATGTCTTCAGCTGCGCCTACCAGGTGGCGCCGAATGAACTGGCGGTTGTCACGACATTCGGAAAATATACGGACGTTACCGGCCCTGGCTTGCGGTGGAAAATTACGCCTATCCAGTCCGTGATCAAGCAACCGGCGCTAACCGTGCTCGACATGTCGATCCCGGCACGGGACCGTCGCACTGGCGGGCTTTCACAAGGACTGATGCTGACGGGCGACAAGAACATCGTCGATGTCGCCTTCACTGTGCAGTGGAAAATCAAGTCCGACACTGTGCCGGAAGCAGGCGAAAAATTGCCTGGCGTCGCTCAATTCATTTTCAATATTGATGAACCCGAAGAGTTGGTGCGCACCGTGGGTGAAGCATCGATGCGCGAAGTTGTCGGCAGCAACACGCTCGACTTCCTTCAGACGGGAGGCCGGCTTGAGGTTCAGCAGCAGACCCAGGACCTGATGCAGGAAGCGCTTGATTCCTATAACGCAGGCATTCAGATCGAAAGCGTGCTTTTGACTGGCACGGAGCCGCCAACCAATGAGGTCAATGAGGCCTTTCGCGATGTTCAGGCTGCGGAGCAAAACCAGGCGACCGTCATTCAACAGGCGCGTCAGTATACGAACCGGGTCGTGCCGGAAGCGCGTGGTGAAGCTCAACGCATCCTTGAGGATGCTGGCGCTTATGCATCGCGGGTCACAGCTGAGGCGCGTGGTCAGGCCCAGCGTTTTGACAATATCTATGAGGAATACCGCAAAGCGCCCGAAGTGACGCGCCAGCGTATGTATCTTGAAACGGTGGAGCGCGTGCTCTCAGATATGGACAAAATTATTATCGAGGAGGGGGCGGGTTCCGGCGTTGTCCCGTACCTGCCGCTGAACGAAGTTCGCCGTCAGCAGGGAGACAATTAAGATGAAAAACGCATCCCTTCCATTTATCGGCGTTGCTGTGGTCGCCTTTCTGGTGATCTTGTTAAACACGGCGTTTACAGTGCCGGAAACGCATTCGGCGCTGGTCTTTCGTTTTGGTGAGCCGAAAAGTCAGTATCTCGAATCCGGACTTAAATTCAAAGTTCCGTTTTTCGAAACCGTTGATTTTATCGACCGGCGCAATCGCATCCTCGAGCAGGAGCAGACGGAAATCATCGCGCGCAATCAGGAGCGTCTGATTGTTGATGCTTTCGCGCGTTACCGCATCACTGATCCGTTGCTGTTTTATCAATCGGTCCGTTCGGAGACGAATGGCGAAAGCCGTCTTACTCCACAGTTTGACCGTTCTATTAAAGCCGTCCTTGGCGAAGTGACGGTCGATGAAATCATTTCCGAACGACGCAGTGAATTAATGATCCGTATTCGTGACCTGTTGAGCCAATCGGCGCGGCCGCTCGGCGTTGAAATCATCGATGTGAAAATTTTGCGCGCGGACCTGCCGCAGACAAACTCCGAAGCGGTGTTTCAGCGGATGATCGCCGAACGCAACCAGCTCGCCCAGCAATACCGTTCAGAAGGCAGTGAGCGGGCGAACCAGCTCAAGGCCCAGGCCGACCGTCAGGTTATTGAGATCAAGGCCGAGGCCAACGAGGAATCGGAGAAAATCCGCGGCGCCGCCGACGCCGAACGAAACGCGATTTTCGCCGCCGCCTATGGCAAGGATGCGGAATTTTTCGCATTTTATCGCTCCCTCATCGCTTATGAGGAGGCGATGAAAAAAGGCGACACAACCATCCTGCTTTCGCCGAATAGCGAATTCTTTAGATATTTCAATAATTTGCAGGGGGCTCGCCAGTAAGGCGCTGTCCTTTGCGGTCAATTTGAAGCGAAAATGCACCGCCCGCCCGCAAGGTGATTTGCGGGCGGGCGGCTTTGCGTTAACCTGATCGATCTAAAGGTTTGGTTTCGGGGAAAGATAGAGGCGATTATGGCTCGTTTGGGCGTTGTTCGGGGGCTTTTGGTTGGCGTTCTCGCGTCGGGTGCGCTGGTGACCGGAACGGTCGCAGCGGCGCCATCGCGGGGCGCGCCGGAAAGTTTTGCAGATCTTGCTGAAAAACTGACGCCGGCGGTGGTGAACATTTCCTCCGCCCAGCGTTCGCGCAGCGGCAGGGCGAGCGGCGAACTTGCGCCGCTTCAGCGCAAATTCGATCAACCGGCCGTTTCGCTCGGCTCCGGCTTCATCATTGACGCCTCGGGTATCGTGGTGACGAACAATCATGTCATCGATAACGCCGAGAACATTACAGTGACCCTTCATGACGGGCGCGAATTCACCGCAGTTGTGAAAGGCCGCGACCGCGAAACCGATCTCGCTGTTTTGCAACTCGAAGGCGGCTCCAAATTTCCCTTTGTAAGTTTCGGCGATTCCGATGCGGCGCGCGTCGGTGACTGGGTGATCGCCATAGGCAATCCTTTTGGCCTTGGCGGCACCGTGACGGTGGGCATCGTCTCCGCGCGCAATCGCGACATCAATTCCGGTCAGTATGATGATTTTATTCAGACTGACGCCGCTATTAACCGCGGCAATTCGGGTGGCCCGCTGTTTGACATGAGCGGCAAAGTTGTTGGCGTGAACACGGCGATTTATTCGCAGACGGGCGGTTCGGTTGGCGTCGGCTTCTCCGTGCCTGCCGATCTCGCGGAAACCGTGGTGACGCAGATTCTGGATTATGGCGAAACCCGCCGCGGGTGGCTCGGCGTTTCGATTGATGATGTCACGCCGGAGCTTGCATCGTCACTGAAGCTGCGCGTGCCGAAAGGCGCTGTCGTGACGGTGGTTCGCCCGAACAGCCCTGCGTCAGACGCAGGTCTTGAACCCAATGACGTCATTCTTCTGTTTAACCGCCGTGAAATTGAAAGCGTGCGCGATCTGACCCGCGCCGTCGCCGATACGCCGATTGGCACGACAGTGCCTATGGAAGTGCTGCGCGATGGGCGAAAGGTGACTGTGCAGGTTCGTGTCGATCGCCGTGAAACCCGTATGCTCGCGGCTAACGGGTCGAGCATTTTGCCCGCCAATGCAGCGCGCGGCTCCGGCCTTACGCTGCAGGAGCCGACCGATGAAGTGCGCCAGGCTTATGGTCTGCCGCCCACCGTTCAAGGCGTTGTCGTTACCGCCGTCGATCCGGAAAGCACGGCCGCGATCGTGCTGCAGCCAGGCGATATTATCCTCGAAATCGGCTGGGAGCGGATCACGCGCCCTTCTGCGGCAGTGGATAAGCTCGGTAAGCTGAGAAACCTCAATAGCGGGCCTGTGCAGATTTATGTCCAGCGCGGCGATCTGTTGTTCTACGAATCACTCCGTCCTTAAAACAGAGCGACCGTAGACGTCAGGCGGTGAATTCCGATTTTGAATAGCCCTGCAGATAGAGTAGGGAGGTCAGGTCTGCGTAATGGATGCGTGTTTCCGCTGATTGCGCCACCGCAGGCTTGGCGTGAAATGCAACGCCGAGTCCCGAGCGCGACAGCATGGAAAGGTCGTTGGCCCCATCACCCACGCCCATGGTTTCGCTCAACGCGACGCCATTGTCAGCGGCGATGGTCTCCAGCGCTTCTTGTTTTGCGGCGCGGCCCAGGATTGGCATCTGGACCTTTCCTGTCAGCTTGCCGTTTTCAATCAACAATTCATTCGCCTGCTGATGTTGAAACCCGGCCCGCCTGGCGATGCGTGACGTGAAGTAGGTGAATCCCCCTGAAACAAGGGCGGTGACGGCGCCATTGGCGTTCATGGTTTCGACAAGTGTCCTGGCGCCCGGCGTTAGCGTAAGGCGTTTCTCAAATGTTTCTTCGAGCACGCTTTCAGGAAGGCCGGCGAGCATGGCGACGCGTTCATTGAGCGCGCCCTCAAAGTCGAGTTCACCGCGCATCGCCCGTTCGGTAATGTCGGAAATTTCCTTCCGCTTGCCTGCGTATTCCGCGAGCTCGTCGATGCATTCCTGCTGGATGATGGTGGAATCCATATCCGCGATCAGGAGTTTTTTGCGGCGGTTCTCGACGGGAATCACATTGGCGTCAATGCGCGCGCGAATGGCCACAGCCTCGATGCGCGGCAGAAAATCCGGCCTTGGATGTTCGGTTAGCGCTATGTCATAAGCTTCAGCAGGAGCAAGCTCCTTTGCCGATGAGCCAACGCGGACGTAAGGACCAAGCGCGTTCCGGAACTCGTCAATCAGTGCTGAATCGATAGGCGTTTTTGACGGATTAGCGATGATCGATAGAACAAACTTCATACTCATGCGAACTTCAAACCGTGAATAAGCCGGGTCTCATTTTCATCGCAGGGCCGACCGCCAGCGGCAAATCGGCAACTGCGATAGCGCTCGCCGGAGCCCTTAACGGCGAAATCATCAACGCTGACGCCATGCAAGTCTATAATGATTTGAACATCATAACAGCCCGGCCGACGGCCAGAGAGGAGGCCATAGCGCCGCACCACCTCTATGGCGCACTGGATGCGTCGGAGCGTTGCTCCGCAGGGCGCTGGTCGCGACTCGCAAAAGTTGCGCTTGATCAATGCGCGGCACACGGAATAGTTGCACTGGTCTGCGGCGGCACCGGGCTTTATTTTCGCGCACTGGAAGAAGGGTTGTCGCCTGTGCCGGAAATGCCGACAGAGGTGCGTGCGCTGGCGCAGGCGCGTCGCGACAAGCTGGGCCCTGAAGCGTTTCGGGATGAGGTTGTGTCCCAGGATCCTGCAATGGAGCGTTTTCCGGCAGGAGACGCGCAGCGGCTGTTGCGCGCATGGGAAGTTTTTTGCGCTACAGGAAAACCCTTATCCTGGCATCAGGCGCGCCCGCGTGCACCGATCGTGGGCAGTGTTGATGCGCGTATCATTATTGAGCCGCCTCGGGATGTTCTCTATGCGCGTTGCGATGCGCGCGCCGCTATGATGATGGAGGAGGGCGCCATTGACGAGGTGCGGGCGCTTCTGGCCCGCAATCTCGATCCGTCGTTGCCTGTGATGAAAGCGCTTGGCGTACCGGAAGTCGCCGCTATGCTCCGCGACGAGGTCGACGCCAAAACTGCGCTTGAAACATTGCAGCAGAACACGCGGCGTTTCGCCAAGCGTCAGCTTACATGGTTTCGGAATCAGGCGCCGGATTGGCCTCGTGCGGCCAGTGCGGAGGAGGCTGAAAGACGCCTGCGGGAAATGCTGCATATCACTGGAAAGTGAGCCTTCATCCGCCCTTATTGGGCTATCTTGTCGCCGATAGTCTGAGGGGAAATGTCATGAAAAAAGTTCTCGCGACGTTAGTCGCAGTTGCAACATTGATCTCAAGCGCACTGGCCGGGCCTCTAGATGAGATGCTGGACGCCGATCGCGATTTTGCAGCGATGGCGAAAGCTGAGGGCGTTCCTGCAGCCTTCGCCGCTTATGCGGCAGATGATGTGCGCATGTTTCCAGAAGGCGGCGCGCCTTATCAAGGCCGCGATAAGCTCATTGAAAGATTTTCAACCTGGCCCGAAGGCGCAACTTTGTCATGGGCCCCTATGGACGGCGTCGCAGCATCAAGCGGCGATTTCGGTTATACATGGGGTACTTATATTTTCACCGCTCAGAGTGAAGATGGAGAAACCTCATCGTACGGAAAATATGTCTCTATCTGGCGCAAAGAGTCTGACGGATGGAAGTTCATCGTTGATATCGGTAATTCCGGTCCAACGCCTGAAAATTCTGCGCCTGAGAAAGCTGACTAAGCGGGCGCCAGAAACAGGGCGCGTTCTTTTTCCCGGCGTTCCACAAGATGCGGAATGACCTCGCCGCCGCCTTTATTATGATTGCGGAAATTATCCGCTGCTTGTGTGTAGTCGCCAGCATTGAGGGCGTCGAGAACGGTGCTGCGCGAAAAGGCGCCGGCGCCCAGATTGTAGGCGAAAGAGACAAGCGCGGAGAACTGGTTTTCGTTCAAAGGGACCAGCACTATTTTTTTGACGACGTCTTCCGATGCGCGCACATCCTCGCGCAGCAATTTTTCGGCCTCGCTTTCGTTGATGGTCATGCCGACTGTCGCGGTGCGTGAATGGCCATAGCCAATGAGCCATTGACCGCCGGCATTATAGGCTTCCAGCCGCAGCCCTTCACTTGCCTTGATGATGGTGAGGCCAGCGTCATTCACGCGCAGGCCGGCATTGGCGGCGTTGCCCAAATCCCCTGACGCCGGTTCCGGCGCTGAAGCTGTCGGCTCGACATCAGGGCTGGCTGCTTCGTCCTCGGCTGAAGAGTCGCTTTCGTCATTTTCCTCATCGGCGGGTATGGGTTCATCAAGCCGCCCGAACCAGCTTTCAATCGATGAAAATCCCCGGTCGGTAAGGCCGCGCGCCCAGCCGGGAAGGCCGTAGCGGTCGCCTATGGCTGCGCCCAGAACAATAAGCAAAAGCCAGATGAATAACTGGATGCGCATCAGAGTCTCCCCCACATCGATCAGACATCGTTTCGAAGCCGTGTTTTCCCCATGGCCATGCTGGCCACTATAGGCTCAAAGATCAAATCGCCAATCGGGAATGGTTAACGTCAGATTGCAAACATTGGCAGATGGCGTTATTTAATCACACTCCAAAAGCTGCTCGCTCGGGGATGGAGAAGGCGCAGTGAACAGGTAAACTAGCATCTGATCCGGATTCGGTCGGGCGCGCCGGGCAGATCGCAAGGCGGGGAGCGCTACGGCCGGTTCAGTGTAAATCGGGGCCCTTAAGGGTATGGTCGAGTTTTTGCGCCGATTGGGGCGCTTTCTGACGTCCATGGACGCCAAGGCGATCACTTCCCTGGCGGTGTCGCTGTTTTTGTTGGCGTTCGTCATTGTGATGCTCGCCTATGGCCAGCAATGGCTCAATCTTGAGCAGGATGGGGAGCTTAGTCGCCTTTTGATGAAAGCGGCGGAATCGCGCTGGGCGGTGCTGGGGGTGATTTCCATCTTCGCCTTCTTGGCCTTGACCGGATTTCCCCAGATCGGCCTCATCACTGTGACGGTGATTGTTTTCGGGCCGAAAAACGGGGCGATTTATTCCTGGATCGCCACCATGGTGAGCGCGACTCTCACCTTCGCCCTTGGCCATTTTCTTGGCGGACGCTGGGTGAACCGGATCGGCAGCGACCGGGTGCAGCGTACGATCGATTTCATCGGCCGCCATGGCGTTCTGGCGAGCGGACTGGTTCGAGTGGTGCCGTCGGCGCCCTTCATTGTCGTCAATGCAGCGGCAGGCGCCGCCCATATCGCCTTATGGAAGTATTGGATTGGTACGGGGATTGGCATCATCCCCAAAATCGCCCTGATCGCCGTGCTTTCCGCGTTTTTCCCGGACCCGAACGCGCTTCAGCTGGAAATGGACAATGTTCTCAGCTTCTTCACGAGCCGGGACCCGCGCGATCTGGGGCTTATTGTTCTGGTCATTGTCGGCTGGCTCGCGTTCCTGTTGCTGATGCGCTGGGTCTATCGGCGGCTCAGGGCTTGATCGAGAAGCCGGGGCAAGCGGGGAAATGTTTATTAAGGAATGTCTGCGCGGGGTAAAGAATCTTGGTAGATCGTAAACAGGTCAGTATGATCTCATCAGCAAAAACCGCACGTTTCCGCCATTTGTTGACGATTTAGGAACGCATTAAGGATAAGACCGTCCGTGAATTTCAGTACCCACGAATAGGACCAGCCCAATGCTTTCCACTTTGTTCGGCATGCTTTCCGCGGACATGGCCATCGACCTCGGTACGGCCAATACGCTCGTTTACGTCAAAGGCCGCGGTATCGTTCTCAACGAACCTTCCGTCGTCGCGATCGAGACCCGTCAGGGTCGAAAGGTTGTCCGCGCCGTCGGCAATGAAGCCAAAGAAATGCTCGGCCGGACCCCCGGCGAAATCGAGGCGATCCGCCCGATGCGTGACGGTGTGATTGCTGACTTCGAAGTCGCGGAAGCGATGATCAAACACTTTATTCGCAAGGTTCATAATCGCCGCTCCTTTGCATCGCCGCGGATTGTTGTCTGCGTTCCTTCAGGCGCTACGGCGGTTGAACGCCGCGCCATTCAGGAATCAGCGCTCAGCGCCGGCGCGCGCAAGGTGGAGCTTATTGAAGAACCCATGGCGGCCGCGATCGGCGCCGGGCTTCCGGTCACTGAGCCCACGGGCTCCATGGTGGTCGACATCGGCGGCGGCACCACAGAAGTTGCGGTTTTGTCGCTTGGCGGCATTGTCTATTCTCGCTCTGTTCGGGTCGGCGGCGACAAAATGGACGACGCGGTCGTCGGTTATATCCGCCGCATGTACAACCTCCTGATCGGTGAAGCCTCGGCGGAACGGATCAAGAAGGAAGTCGGCTCGGCGATGATCCCGACCGAAGGCTCGGGCACCACGATCCAGATCAAAGGCCGCGACCTTATGCATGGCGTGCCCAAGGAAGTCCGCATTGGCGAAGCGCAGGTCGCTGAAGCCCTTGCAGAGCCTGTCAGCGCTATCATCGAGGCGGTGAAAGTCGCACTCGAGGCGACGCCTCCGGAACTCGCCGCCGATATCGTCGATACAGGAATCATGTTGACTGGGGGCGGGGCGCTCCTCAAGAACCTCGATCAGGTGCTGCGCGATGAGACCGGCTTGCCGGTTTCAGTTGCTGACGACCCGCTCTCATGCGTGGCGCTCGGCACCGGCGCGGCGCTTGAAAACACGAAAGCAATGCGCGGCGTTCTCTCTTCCGCAATCTAGGGCGTATGCCCGGGTTTTAGCGAGCGGGAACGGCGCGACCAAACGGAATACGTTCGCTAGACATGGAATTTCTCGGGCAGGACCGTAGGGAAGGGCTGGGACGGAAAGCGCATTCCCGCTTCGTCCTCGTATTGCTTATTCTCGTTTCGGTGCTGTTGTTGCTGTCGAGCCTTTACTCGGCGCAGGCGTCTGTTTTCAAAAAGGCGCGTGAGGGCGTCATGGACGTGGCCTCGCCCGTCCTGTCGCTTTTTTCCGGCCCTATCTCCTATGTAAACGGCGTCGTCGGTTCGGTCGGCGATTATTTCAATGTCATGGAGCAGAACAAGGCTCTGCGAGAAGAAAACGCCGAGCTGCGCCAGTGGATGAATGAAGCGCTCGAACTGCGTGAAACCATTGAAGTGTATGAAGCGCTTCAAGGCTATGCTGCGCCGCCGGAAGCCCAACCCATTAGCGCGTTTGTCATTGGCGAATCGAACGACGCGTTTGCGCGCTCCATGATCGTCAATGCCGGCCGCGCCAATAATGTTGAAGTGGGTCAGGCGGTGGTCGATGAAAACGGCCTCATCGGCCGGATTGTCGAGGCCGGCGGCGGGGCTTCCCGCGTCCTTCTCCTTACCGACATTCAAAGCCGGATTCCGGTTTATGTGGAGGGCGTGAATGTTGAAGGCATTCTCGTGGGCAATACCCGTGCGCAGCCCGTAATCAGTTTTACGGCGAGCGCCGATGACCTTGAGCCCGAGCCGGGCCAGCGCGTTTTGACCTCGGGCGCCGGCGGCGCGTTGCCGCGCGGGCTGCCTGTTGGCGTCGTCACCGGCGAAAATCGCGGCGATATTACCGTCGATCTCTACGCAAATTACGCCCGCACACGCATGGTGCGCGTCATTAATTACGCTTTCCCGGTGGTGGATCACATCTCCGATGAGGAAGAGGCGTCCGAGGCTGAGGAAGCGGATAGTCAGGCGGATGCGGCCTCTGAACCCCCGGCGGAGGATTAAGCCTGATGGGCTATCGCGCGGAAAATCTTTTCCGGCTTTTGAAAGCGGCGGCGCCGACCCTTCTCGGCGTGCTGGGCGTCTTTCTTCTGGCGGCTCCGGTGCGGCTTTTTGAGGGCGTGGCGCCAACGCCGATCATCCCGCTCGTGATTGTCTTTTTCTGGTCTGTCTACGGGCCTGATTATCTGCCGCCTTTAAGCGTTTTTTTCATAGGGCTTTTACAGGATCTGTTAACTGGCGGGCCTTTGGGGCTGTGGCCCGCGGTTTACCTTGTGACCCAATTCATTGTGATGTCTCAGCGCGCCTATTTTCTGGGCCGTGAACAAAAGGTGGTCTGGATCGGTTTTGCCTTTGCAGCGCTCGGCGCAGGGCTTATCTTATGGCTTGTGATGAGCCTTATGTCCGGCGAGTTATTGCCCCTGCGTTTCCTTATGCTGCAACTGGCGGCGACGGCGGCCATTTATCCGCTGTTTGGCGCCGTCTTTGGCGAACTGCACCGCCGCGTTCTGGTGGAGGTGTAGCGCGATGGCTGGAGTTAACGCGCACGATCCGGAACGCCAGGAAACGGTCTCTCGCCGTACAGTGCTGCTCGGCGGCGGCGTTAGTTTGCTCTTTGGCGGGATCGCGACGCGGCTTTACCAGCTCCAGATCGCCGACCATCAGAAATATCTCGATCTCGCACAGGAAAATCAATTCAACCGGCGCGTATTGACGCCTTTGCGCGGGGAAATCGTCGATCGATTTGGCGGTCCGCTGGCGTCGAACCGCAAGAATTTCCGTGTGCTCCTGGTGCCCGAGCAGGCGCGTGACGTCGACGCCATTCTCGACAAGATCAACAAGATCACGCCTGTCAGCGAAGACAAGCGGGCGCGGGTGATGCGCGAAATTCGCAGACGCGGCGCTTTTACGCCTGTGCAGATCGCCGATAATTTGTCGTGGGAAGATTTCTCCAAACTCAATTTCGAATTGCCTCATTTGTCGGGTGTCCTGCCTGATGTCGGTGAGACCCGGGACTACCCTTACGGGGCCGATGCGGCTTTCGTCGTCGGCTATGTGGGGGCGGTCACCGAGCGCGATCTTTCCGCGCAAGAAAGCGATGAAGACCGTCTTTTGTTGCGGCAGCCAGGGTTCAAGGTCGGCCGTGAGGGGCTTGAGCGCACCTACGAAGATGAGCTGCGCGGCGACGCGGGCGCGATGAATGTGAAGATCAACGCTCATGGCCGCGTTATTGAAGAAATGGTCGATAGCGCCGTCCCCCCCACGCAGGGACGTACGTTGACGCTCACGATTGATTCAGAATTGCAGGCCCACACGATGAAGGTGCTGGCCGAGCCCACGCCGGGCGTCGACCAGGACATTCAGAGCGCCGCCGCGGTGGTGATGGACGTCGTCAACGGCGACATCCTCGTGCTCGCCTCAACACCGGCGTTCAATCCCAACGATTTCAATGTGGGTATCGATCCTGATCTGTGGCGGGACCTGAACGCCAGCCCATACAAGCCGCTTTTGAACAAGCCTTTGTCTGGCGTTTATCCGCCGGGCTCGACCTTCAAGGTGATCTCCGCCGTCGCCGCGCAGCGCGCAGGGGTGAAGCCAAACCATAGCGTCCATTGCAATGGGCGCATCTGGTACGGCAATCGCTATTTCCACTGTTGGAAACGCGGCGGCCATGGCCACGTGGATATGAAGAACTCACTCAAACATTCTTGTGACGTCTTCTATTATGACATCGCCAAAACGTTGGAGATCGATCTTCTTGCGGACACCGCGCGTAAATTTGGTCTTGGCCAGACATACGAGCTTGGCATCCCGGGGCAGCAGCGCGGCGTTGTTCCCGACCGGGACTGGAAGCGGGAATATTTTTCCGGCAATCCGGCGCAGCAGCCATGGTTTCAGGGCGAGACTCTCTCCTGCATCATCGGCCAGGGATATGTGACATCGACGCCTCTGCAGCTTGCTGTGATGTCGGCGCGCGTCGCAACCGGAAAGGCCGTGCGTCCACGCTTGGTGCGCGCCGTGGGTGATCTCGTTCTGCCGGCGCCTGAAGCGCCGCTGATCGATGTGGATCAGGAGCACCTCGCCGTCGTTCGCGCCGGCATGAACGCGGTCACCAACGAATATGGAACTGCGGCTCGCTCGCGGCTCGAAGACCCGGAATGGCAGATGGCGGGCAAGACCGGGACCAGCCAAGTATATGCGATCACGGCGGAAGATCGCGCTCACGGTCTCGCCAAGCCTGAAGATCTGCCTTGGGCGCGCCGTGACCATGCGCTGTTTGTCAGTTACATGCCCTTTGAAAATCCACGCTATGCCTGTGCGGTGGTCGTTGAGCATGGCATAGGCGGCGCCCGTGCGGCGGGACCGAAAGCGCGCGACATTATGAAAGCCGTGGCGGAAAAAGATCCCGCCTCGCGCACGCCGCTTGATCCGCGTTCGCTCGCTCGCGCTGCCGGCGTCAGGGAGGGCTAGGCGATGGCGATTATTCTTCCTGGCCGCCGCCGCGGGGTGCGCGACAAACTTTCAAGGCTTCACTGGCCGCTGATCATCCTGCTGACAATGATCGCGGGCGCCGGGGTCGTCACGCTTTACTCAGTAGCGGAAGGCAACTGGGAGCCCTGGGCGATAAAGCATGGTCTTCGCTATCTCGCTGCGCTCGGCATTCTGACTGGCGTCGCCATGGTCCCGATCCGATATTGGATGGCGCTGGCTTATCCCACTTACTTTGCAGCGCTGCTGGCGCTCGCGCTTGTGCCGTTCATTGGCGAAGTAAATATGGGCGCACGGCGCTGGATTGAATTCGGCGGCCTCCAGTTCCAGCCGTCAGAGGCAATGAAGATCGGTCTCGTATTGGGGTTGGCGCGTTATTATCACAGCCTTCGGGCCGAGCAGGTCTCGCATATTCTCTATCTCATTCCGCCGGCGCTGATGGTTGGCGCGCCCGTCGGGCTGATTTTCATCCAGCCCGACCTCGGTACAGCGCTTTTGCTAGCTGCCACCGGCGCGATCATGATTTTTGTCGCCGGACTTTCCTGGCGGATCGGCTTCCTTGGTATTTTGGGGGGCGTCGCTGCGGGTTACGCCGCTTATCGGTTCGATATTTTGAAAGAGTACCAGCTTCGGCGGATTACGACGTTTCTTGATCCTGAGCGTGATCCTCTGGGGCAGGGGTATCACCTGTTGCAGTCGAAAACCGGAATCGGGTCCGGAGGCCTTACCGGAAAAGGTTTCATGGAAGGCACGCAGGCGCAGCTGAAATTCCTGCCGGAAATGCAGACTGACTTCATCTTCACTGTGTTTGGTGAAGAGTTCGGTTTTGTCGGCGCCATTGGTCTTCTGCTGGTTTATCTCGCGGTGATTTTTGTGGGCCTTTCCATAGCTATGCAGGCGAAACTTCATTTCGCGCGAATGATGGCTGTTGGCGTCGTCGCTACCTTCACGCTCTATGTGTTGATCAACACGGGAATGGTGATGGGACTCGCGCCTGTTGTTGGGGTGCCGCTGCCGCTGGTCTCTTATGGCGGTACGGTGATGCTGACCATTATGGCCGGTTTTGGGTTGGTGATGAGCGCCCATGTCCATCGCGATCAGGACATGTATCGCTCGGGCGATTCTTTATAAATTCAGAATTGCGCGAGATGCGCTTCGAAATGCACGCAGAAGAGGTCAAAATGGGATTGGGCGTCGGCCAGCTTGGCGGCGGCGCTGGCGGCGTCGCCCGAGCGGCAGGCCTTTTCGATGGCGGCGGCCGTCTCGGCCAGCAACTGCGCGCCCACATTCGCGGCTGAACCTTTGACGGCATGAGCGGTGCGATAGGCGTCTTCCAGCGCGCCGTCTTCGACGCCATCTGACAAAAGCTTTAAGAGGTCTGTTGTAGAGCGTTGAAAAGCCTCAAGAATAGACCGCGTGCCATCGACCCCTGCCGCCGAAATCAGGCTGTCGATCTGGCCCAATTCAATGGCCGAACTATGGTTCACCTGCGTTTCCGTCAACGTCCCTGGTCCCCGTATTCGTCGTCTGGCGCTTATCCCGCACCTTGTCCGAACTCTAGTTGGGCTTCCCGCCTAACCTTTTAAGGGTGGGCGATTGAGCAATATTTGCTAACAAACGTAAAAATTTGTCTAAAATAACGGAATACGCCACTTTGGCGTTCACAATTTTCAAGGGGAAACACCTATGCAAGGCACTGCGGGCGAAGGCGCCCATTGGTCCTCACGGGCCGCCTTTATCATGGCCGCTATCGGCTCATCGGTCGGTCTCGGCAATCTCTGGCGCTTTCCATATGTCGCAGGGGAGAATGGGGGCGGGGCCTTTGTTCTTTTCTACGTCATCTGCGTGGCGCTGATCGGGGTGCCTGTGCTGGTCGCGGAGCTGTTTATCGGCCGCCGGGGCGGCATGTCGGCGGTGGGCAGCGTCGTGAAGATCGCCAAAGCCGAAGGGCGCTCACCGCTCTGGTCTCTCCAGTCCTGGATCGGGATGCTCGGCGCCTTCATTATCCTGACCTTTTATTCGGTCATCGCCGGCTGGGTCCTGGCTTATGTGACAATGATCGGGGGCGACCTTTTTGCCTCCATCGGCGCGAAAGGGCTGGCGGGTCTTGCGGCTCCAGCCTTCGAGGGTCTCAGCGACGAACAGGTGAGCGCCAAGCTGGGCGAACTTCTCAACGATCCAACCCGGATGATTTTTTATCATGGGTTATTCATGGTGCTCACAGTTCTCATCGTCATGAGGGGCATCAAGGGCGGCATTGAGGCGGCGGTCACCTATCTGATGCCCGCCTTTTTTATTCTGCTCATCGTATTGTTCTTTTACGCGATCGCGACTGGCGACCGCTCACAGGGGCTCGACTTTCTCCTTGGCGTTCGCTTGGGTGACACGGAACTTGCTGACGGAACGATCCGGCGTGGACTTCTCCATGGCATTCAGGATGGCTCGGTCATTTCCGCTGCATTGGGGCAGGCGTTCTTTTCTATCGGTCTTGGTTCTGCGCTAATGGCGACCTACGGCGCTTACATGCGTGAGGATCAGGACTTGCCGCGGTCGGCGCGCCTCGTGGCGATAGCGGATACTGGCGTCGGCATCGTAGCGGGCCTTGCAATCTTTCCGATCGTTTTTGCGATGGGACTTGCCGCTGGTTCCGGGCCGACCTTGATGTTCCAAACTTTGCCGCTTGCGTTTCATGGCATGCCAGTTGGCGGTCTCTTCGGGCTCGCCTTCTTCCTGCTGGCGTTTTTTGCGGCGATTACGTCGTCCATCGCGCTTCTTGAGACATCGACGAAATGGGCTGATGAGCAAACCAAGAGCGATCAGCGCATTCTTTCCGCTGGCGGCATCGGGTTTGTCGTATTCCTTATTGGCGTCGCCAACGCCTTGAGCCAGGTGCCGGCGGTGGGCCCCAATGGTGAGGACCAGTCGAGCTTTTGGAACACCTGGCATCCGTTCGGCGATGTTGTTTTGTTCAGGGACATGGAGTTGTTGAGCTTCCTTTCGGCGACAACAGATATCATTCTTCCCATTGCTGGATTTATCACTGCGATTTTCGCAGGTTGGATAGTGTCCACCTCAACGGCGCGTGAAGCGATCGGATTTAAGTCTGAAGTCTGGTTCAAGCGCTGGCGCTTCTTAATCCGCTGGGTTTGCCCCATCGGTATTTTCGTCGTGATCTTTTACTCAGTGCTGTGGCTTCCTTATATCGCGCCGATGATTGGTGTCGGGACTTCATAAAAATACAGCGAAACCAGAATGTAAAACGGCCCGGCGAAACGCCGGGCCGTTTTTTTATTCGTGTACGTTGTATTCAGCGCTCTCCATCGGCCCTTGGCGCTTGTTAACACTTATCACAAACGCCTTCCCGTTTACCTTTCACCCCTTGCCATGAGGCGCGGCGCGGGCCATGCTGCTGTCAGGTTTCAATCAACGAGAGGAGGTGATCCGATGTCGAGTGATTTCTTAAAGCCAATGAGGTCTTTGTGGGAAGAACGCGGTTCGGAGCAGCCTTCGAACAGTGTTTGACCGCCGGATTTGACGAGATCTTGAGGCCTGATGGCTGAGGAAATCGCGGGGCCGCCTTCGGGCGGCCCTTTCCTTTTATGGTCGTTTATCGGCGCTCCACGCTCTCGGTTGGGGCGCTAGCCCCTGAAGTCCACCAAGAGGCATGACAAACACCCCGGCCGCCCCTAAATGAGACGCGTGAGTCAGTCATTTGGAGGTCCCATGGTAGCGAAATTAACCCCCGAAGAGCGGACGGTTTTCCTGAAGGATCATCCGGGCTGGGCCCCCCTGGAGGATCGGGATGCGGTCAAGAAAAGCTTTGTTTTCGATGATTTCAACGGCGCTTGGGGCTTTATGAGCCGGGTGGCGCTCGCCGCCGAAAAGGCCGATCATCATCCTGAGTGGTTTAATGTCTATAATCGGGTCGAAATCACCCTGACGACCCATGATGCAGGCGGGCTTTCACAGCGTGATGCGGCCCTCGCGGCCTTTATAGACGCGGCTGCTGGCGACGATGACTGAGAGAATAGGCCGCCGGTCACAAAAACGCCTTGCCCGCGCCTTCTATACGCCCGCGGCTCGATCTAGTAAGATTTTGAATTCACAAGGGGATTGAATAAAAGATGGCGACAATCGCGCTTGTCGATGACGACGAAAACATCCTGACCTCCGTATCCATCGCTCTTGAGGCGGAGGGACACACGGTAAAAACCTTTGAGGACGGCGCGGCGGCGCTGGACTATATCAATGCTACGCCGCCGGACATGATCGTCTCGGATATCAAAATGCCGACCATGGACGGAATGGAGCTTCTGCGCCGTATCCGCCAAAGCTCCAGCTTGCCGCTCATCTTCCTTACCTCCAAGGACGAAGAAATCGATGAAGTCCTGGGGCTCACCATGGGCGCCGACGACTATGTCAAAAAACCTTTCTCTCAGCGGCTGCTGCTGGAGCGGGTGAAGGCTGTCTTGCGCCGCAGGCAGGCAAGCGAAACGCCGACTGAGGAAGAAGAAAAGAAAATCATGCGCCGTGGGGAGCTGACATTGGACCCCATGCGCCATGCCTGTACCTGGAAAGGCAAACCGGTTGTCCTTACCGTCACCGAGTTCCTTATCCTGGAATCGCTCGCGCAACGGCCGGGCTTTGTGAAAAGCCGTGATGCGTTGATGGACGCCGCTTATGATGATCAGGTCTATGTGGATGACCGGACCATCGACAGCCATATTAAACGTGTGCGTAAAAAATTCCGTCAGGTCGACAAGGAATTCGATTCGATCGAAACTCTTTACGGAGTTGGCTACAAATATAAGGACGCCTCATAAGGGATGGAGGAAGAGGGCGGCATCGCGCGGCGAAGACGCGCGCCCATTGCGGTGTCGCGGCTGACGCTGACCATTGTCCTCGCCAATCTCATTGGTCTTGTCATTCTTCTCCTGGGCTCATTCGCGCTGACGCAATATCGCGACGGCCTCATTCAGGCAAAGCTGGAAGGCGTCCGCGCACAGGCTCAAATCATTGCCGATGTTCTCGCGCAGGTGGCGATTGATGAAAGCACATGCCAGCCGGTCGAGGCGTCTGATATCGCCCGGCAAGAGAACGAAGCTGTTTGTGCGCTCTCTCTAAGTCAGCGTGATGTGCGTGAGGTTTTTAATCGCGTATGGGACAGTTTTGAGGGCAGGGTGCGGATTTTCAATGCGCCCCAAACTTTTGCGACGCCGCCGGTGACCGACGCCAAACTCCTGCTCCTCGAAGATGTCGTTCTGCGACAGGATGAAATTGTCGCGCAAAGCCTGCCGCCCATTGATGATCAATCGTCCCTCATCAACACCATCGAAGAAGAAGGTCTTTGGCGGCGGGTTTCGCGCTTTTTTTCGCGCAGTTATCGCGCTGAGGCGGCGCGACATTCTATCGAAGACGAATTGAATGCGGCGCTTGCCTCTTCGCCTTTTGCGGCGGAGCGCGGGGCGGCGTCGGTGCGTCTTGATGAAGAGGGTGAACTTGTCGCCTCGGTCTCAGTCCCGATCCGGCGGGTGCAGGCTATTTATGGCATCGTGACCGCAGAAAGCGGCGGTATCGATGCGCTCGTCGAGGATGCGCGTCTCTCGATCCTGCCATTTTTCGGCTGGGCCTTTGCCGCCGCGATTTTATCTTCGCTCCTGCTCACCACGATGATCGCGCAGCCGATCCGCCAGCTTGCAATCGCATCGGACAAAGTGCGCGAAGGGATCGCCGCCGCCGGTCGCGCGCGTATTCCTGATTTCACCAATCGCAAAGATGAAATTGGCGAGCTTTCGGCCTCACTGAAATCCATGACGCAGGCCATCTATGCGCGGATTGACGCTATTGAAAGTTTCGCCGCGGATGTTTCTCACGAATTGAAAAATCCGCTTACATCCATCCGAAGCGCCGCCGAAACGCTGCAGATTGCGAAGACACCGGAGCAGCAGGCAAAACTTCTCGCCGTCATCCAGAAGGATGTGGCGCGCATGGACCGGCTCATCACTGACATCTCCAACGCATCCCGCCTCGATGCGGAGCTTGCTCGCGAAAGTCGTGATGCGGTCGATCTCCGTCGGCTCATCAAGGACATTGTGTCCATGTATGGCGATACGCAAAAAGAAGGTGAGGCGAAAGTCACATTTAATGAGCCATTGGGAGACACCTACATATTAGGAAACCCCGCTGCCCTCGGTCAGGTGATCCGTAATTTGATCGACAATGCGCGTTCTTTCAGCCCGCCTGAGGGGGAAGTGCGGATCACGCTCGACGTGCCAACCGCGCGTAATGGGCTCGCGCGCATTACTGTCGAAGACGACGGACCCGGTATTCCACCCGACAATCTGGAATCGATTTTCAAGCGATTTTACACCAAGCGGCCCGCGGGCTCGGCCTTTGGCAACAATTCCGGTCTTGGTCTTGCGATATCGCGACAAATTGTCAATTCCCATGGTGGGCGCATATACGCCGAAAACCGCCTTCAAGACCCCAATTTTGCTGATAGCGCCCGCCTGGGCGCACGGTTTGTGGTGGAGCTTCCGGGCCGTTAACTTCTTCTATTTTTTTGTGGACATCTGCGAACAAACACGCACCATATCCGGTGTCTTGAATGAGTGGATGCAAACAGCATGATCGGTCTCGTCGTCGTCACCCATGGTCGTCTTGCGGAAGAGTTTCTCTCCGCAGCGGAACATGTTGTCGGACCGCAGGAGCAAGTAAAAGCTGTGTCCATCGGCCCCGATGATGATATGGAAAAGCGCCGGCAGGATATTCTCGACGCGGCGAAAGCGGTGGACAGCGGTGAAGGCGTCATCATTCTCACAGACATGTTCGGCGGCACGCCCTCCAATCTCGCTATCTCGGTAATGGAAAAAGCGAACGCCGAAGTCATCGCCGGCGTCAACTTGCCCATGCTCATAAAACTCGCTTCTGCGCGCGCCGAAGACGATCTTCCCGATGCGGTGAAGTCGGCGCAGGAGGCCGGACGAAAATATATCAACGTCGCCTCCTGGGTGTTGTCGGGAGAGGCGGCGGATTAGAGTGTCTGAAGGGCAAGAAGAGCCGGTTGTCGAAACTGTAGAGGTCTGCAACAAGCTCGGCCTTCACATCCGCCCGTCGCGTTATCTCTCGTCGCTTGCGAAATCCTACGATGCAACGGTTTCCGTGCGAAATAATGATCGCACGGCCTACGCCGATTCACAGCTTGATCTGTTGATGCTGCTGGCGAGCAAAGGCGCCCAGCTTGAAATCTCCGCCACAGGCCCGCAAGCCGCCGAAGCGGTCGACGCTATCGTCAAGCTTGTTCAGGATCGCTTCGGCGAAAAAGACTAAGCCGAAGGCTCAGCTGGAATGGCCGAGAGGCTCACTGACTGACCATCGCGAAGACGCTCACCGCCGCGGATCACCACATTGTCGCCGGGCAGTATGTCGCCGATGACCTCAATGAAGCCGCCCTCTGCGGCGCCAAGTTCAACATTGACGCGCTTGGCGGTCTGATCTTCGCCGATGACGAAAACACTGATCTGGTCGGCGCGCAGGACAAGGGCGTCGCGCGGCACCGCCGTCACCGTGCGCGGACGGTCGGAAGGCAGGTTCACGCGAACCGCCGAGCCGATATACCAGTCTGTTTCGGGAAGCTCGAGGCGGATCTCCAGCATGCGCGAGCGGTCGTCGCCAACAGGTACAACCGCGCGGACTTTTCCGTCGAGCATGTCCGCGCCGTTCGCAACGCGAATGGTTTCACCTGGCGAAATATTACGGGTGAGGCCGGCTGGCGCGCGCGCCGTCACTTCGAGGTGAATCGTGTCAACGAGGCGGATCAGTTCCGTGCCGGGATTGGCGTATTCGCCCATTTGCGTTTCCTGGGAAACAATACGGCCAGTGAACGGCGCTTTCACCTCGGTGCGTTCCAGGTTTATCTCGGCGCGCTGCAGGGCGACTTCAGCCTGCCGCAGGGCCTGAATTGCTTCATCACGGTTTGAGCGCATTTCATCCATGGAGGCTTCGGATTCACCGGCTTCTTCGAGGCCGACAAAACGCTGATAGAAACTTTCAAGATAGTCGGCGCGCGCGCGCAAGCGCCGCACTTGCGCCGCCGTGTCGTCGCGCGTGAACTTTGCATCGGCCTGTTCCAGGCGTGCAATCACATCACCTTCTTTGACCTCAGCCCCGACTTCGGCGACCCATTCAACTTTTCCGGAGGTGGCGGCGGCGACGCGGCTGTCGCGCAAGGAGACGACTGCGCCCGGTGTTTCGGCGCGCGGTGCGAGACTTTTCTGTTCGGCCTTGGCGACCGTGACTGGCGCAGGCGGTGGACCCTGTTGCGCTTGTGCGCCATCGGCGGCGTCAGCGGGCTGTGCGCTAACAAATCCACCATAGAGATAGGCGGCGGCGGCCGCTGCGATCAGGGCGGCTCCTGCGCCGCCGGCGAATAGGAATTTGCGGTTCATGAGATGATAGCTCCTTTTATTCCGCGGGTTGCATGGCGAAGCCATGGGCCTGCGATGTTTTTTCTTTTTCTGCGCCGAGCTGCAGCAGCGCCGGCAGGAGGAACAAGGTGAACAAGGTCGACACAGCCATGCCGCCGACAATAACAGTGGCGAGGCCGCGATAGATGAGGCTGCCGGCGCCGGGCGCGAGGACCAGCGGCAGCATGCCCATGAGCGAAGTCGAAGTTGACATGAAAATCGGACGAATGCGCAAAGATAGCGCTTCACGCACCGCTTCGGAGCGAGACTTGCCTTCAGCTTCGGAGGCGCGGGTTTGCGCGACAAGCAGGATCGCGTTGTTGACGACAAGCCCCAGCAGGATGATGAAACCGATCATGCCGAGCAGGTCGAGCGGCGTCGATTTGAACAAGTCGAGAAGGCGCATGGCGAGAACGCCGCCAACGGCCGCCATCGGCAGGGTGACGATCACAAGGGCTGAATCCTTAACCGACTTGAACAACGCCGCCATGATCAGGAAAAGAATGACGACGGCGAGCAGAAAGTTGGACCCGAGATTTGAAACTGCGCGGGCAAGCGCGTCTGCGTCACCGCCCCATTTGAGAGAGGCGCCTTGCGGCAAAACCTCATAAAGCCGCGATTGCGCATTTGCCTTCAGGGCGTCAACCGCAGGTCCGAGGGCCATCCCTTCCGGCGGCGTAATGCCGAGAGAAATCGTGCGGCGCGCATCGACACGGCGGATTTGCTGCGGACCGACATTGCGTGTGATGGTGACGAGCTCTCCCAGCGGAACAACGATCCCGGTCGGTGTCGCGATGGGCGCGCTTTCAAGATATTCCGGCTCCGTCCATTGCTTGGCCTGCAGGATAACATCGATGCGGCCGTCTTCATGGAAGAATTCGCCGAGCCACTGCCCGTCGCCGAGCGCGCGCACGGCGCGGGCGACGCTGTCGCGGGTCATGCCGACTTCGGCGATGCGGCGGTCATTAGGAAGAAGGCGCAATTCAGGGGTGACGATTTGCGGATCCGGATTGGGCCAAACCTGTGCGCCCGGCAGCGCTTCCTGAATGATCTCTGTTGCGGCCGGAATTGACGCGCCGAGAGCGTCAAAATCTGCGGCCTGTAATTCAAGGCTGATGGCGCCGCCGCCGCCAAAATTGCCGAACAGATCGCCCTGTCGCGCGAAGGTGCGCGTATCCGGGAAACCGGCGAGGATTTCCTCATTGACGATCTTGACCATTTCTTCGATGCGCGACTGGTCGAGAATCCGGACGCCGATATTGCCGCCCCAATTGCCGGAATAAAGATAGTAGTTTTTGAGGGCAGGTTCTTTTTCACCATTCATATATGGCTGCAACCGGTCGACAACGACTTCGGCCCATTCCTTTTTGATCATGTCAGCGCTGGCGCCGGACGGGAAATTGACGAAAGCGTCAACGGCGTCGCGCTTCACCGGCGGCAGATAGTTGAGCTGAGGCCAGAGCAAAAAGGCGGTGGCGATGGGAACGATCGTTAATCCGCCAATGATTCCAAGGCGGCGATTTCGGGTGGAGGTGAGGCCAATGATGAAATCGGCGATGCGGGCGGCTGTCTTCTCGCCATGTTGCTTGCCGCTTGTGTCTTTCTTGATGAAATAGCGCGCGCCAGTGGGCAGTAATGTGATGGCGACGACAAGGCTGAAGGAAACAGCGATCGCGATGGTGAGCGCAAGGTCAGCAAAAAGCTGTCCCTCGACATCTTCAAAAAACATGATCGGTATAAAGATCGCAACTGTGGTGACAGTTGAGGCGAACAAAGCGCCGAAGACCTGACCCACTGCAGCTTCCGCAGCCTCGAAGGGAGAGCGGCCTTCCTCGCGCAGGCGCACGAAGTTTTCAAGGACAACAATCGCAGCGTCAAGCACCATGCCCGTGGCGAAGGCGAGGCCGGCAAGAGAGATGACGTTGATCGACCGGCCAAACATATTGAGCATGATGATGGTGGCCATGAGGCAGATCGGAATCGCCGCCGCGATGATGAGAGTGGCCATTGTACGGCGCAGGAATAGCCATAGGGCGGCGACGGCCAGGATAATGCCGATCAGCAGATTGCTGGTCAGGAGCGAGATGGCGCGCTTGATGAAGACTGAAGGGTCAAAGCTTTTGTGGATGGCGTAGCCCATCTCGGCGAGGGGGCCTTCGTTCAATTCGTCGATCACTTCTGTGAGCGCATCAATAGCTTCAAGCGTGTTGGCGCCGGGCTCGCGCAAGACGCGCATGCCGATCGCCGGATTGCCGTTTTGATAGACAACACCGACGCTGCGGCGATCAGGGCCAACCCGTACGCTGGCGATATCGCCAAGCCGGACCGGAGCGCCGTCACGCCAGGCGAGAATGGTTTCGTTCAACTGGCTGGCGGTGAACCGGCCCTCAAACCGCATCGTGTAATTGCGCCGACCGACTTCTACGGAGCCGCCGGTGACGTCCGATGACCGGTTCACGTTCTGGGCGATATCATCGAGCGTTATGCCAAGTTGCGCGGCAAGAAACGGATCGAACTCGATATTGAGAATTTTCTCGCCGTCATCGGAGTTGACATCGACGCTGGCGACGCCGGGAATGGCTTCGAGCTCTGGCTGGATGCGCTGTTTTGCAAACTCGCTGAGCTTCAAGGTCTGATTCAGATTATTCGGCAGACGTTGAAGGAACAGAAAAATCAGCGTTTCACCGCTATCGCCGCCGCCACCGCCTAGATTAATACGCGGGCGGTCAGCGTCAGCGGGCAGTCCGCGCACCTGTTGCAGACGCGCATTCACTTCTGAGAACGCTGTGTCCATGTCCGTGCCGAGCGAGAATTCCAGTGAAATCCACGCGCCGCCCTGGTTGGACCAGGATTGCATTACGGTGACGCCTGGCATGCCCCGAAGCTCGCGTTCGATGGGTTCGGTGATTTCGCTTTCCACTTCGCGCGGGGAGGCGGCGCGCCAGCCGGTCCAGATGCCTATCTGCGGGCGCTCGATAGCGGGAAAAAGCTGCACGGGAAGTTGGGAAATTGATAGAGCGCCCAACAGGGTGATCAGCGCCAGCACGACCGCCGCCGCCGCCGGGTTCTTAAGGCAAAGCCGGGTTAGCCCCATTTTGGTCGCTCCTGAAAAAGTCGTTCCATATCGACGGCGGACGTCATCCGCACGCTTCCCGCAGCGCTTTGTCAGCTTGGGCTGCAATCGCGTGTGTATTTAGAGTGTCGCTTTTTTCAAACCGCCGCGCACTAGCTATTCGATAAGGCGCTTGTCTGTTGCGGCGAACTGATGAGTGTTGCAACGCCTCAAGAACTGATAGGCGTCATTTCTTTCATCTTATTCAGACTTGTTTAACTCTTTACGGCGGCGTTCGATTTCCGCGAGCTCAAGTTCAAGGTTCTGTTTTGCGTTGCGCAAAGCCTGTTCACGTTGCTCAAGCAGTTCACGTTCGCTTATGACGCCGCTGAATTCCGAGGCCCATTCATCTTCAGCTTCGGCGATGTCACGTTCGGCTTCACGACGCATTCTCTCCATTTCAGCTTCATGGCGTTTGCGTTCTCGCTTCATCTCGCGTTCATGTTCTTTTTGTTCACGCGCCCGTTCGCGGGCGGCTTCGCGCATTTCCCGCAAGGCCTCATTGCGCGCCTGGCGCTGTTCTCTGAGGCGGTCCTGCACATTTTCCATCGCATCTGCGGCGGCTTCCATGGCGTCGGCCTGAGCCTCGCGAAACGCTTCGATCTCTTCCTCGGTAAAGTACTCTTCGCCGGCGAGTTCTTTCATGCCTGGCGTCGCCATCGCAAATTTCGCAAGCCCTTCGAGTTCTACACGGCTGTTTTCAAAAAGCTCAGCCCAGTCTTGCGCGCCGTCGAACCCTTCAAGCTCAAGATCCCCGAACTCGAATGTCATATCCTTGAGGCCGTCAAATGCTTCGAAACTATCGAACTGCCGGCGTAATTTTGCTTCGAGTTTTTGTAGTTTCTTTTCCAGCTTGTGTTCATTGACCTCACTATTGCTGTCTCTCGATGAGGCGGCTGATGAGGAAGACGAAGCTGATGCAGACGCGGATGCATTGGCGACGGGCGCCGCCGGTTCAATCGGGGCTAACCCTGTCGGGGACGGAGCGATTTTCACCTTGCGGGTCATGGTGGCGCGCGCTTTTTGCGACGGCGCAGGAACAGGCGCTGCGATCGGCGCCGGGTCGACGGTCTCGCCTTCCGAGATCACTTCGAAATGCAGATGAGGACCAGTGGCGACGCCTGTCGACCCGACCGCGCCGATGACATCTCCGGCCTTCACGCGATCGCCTCTTTCGACGGCGTAGCTATCGAGGTGGGCGTAACGCGTGACAAGGCCGTGACCATGATCGACCACCACAACATTGCCCCAGGATTTATGCCCCTGATAATTGTCCGTGGCGGCGATCACTTTGCCAGCGCCGGAAGCATAGACAGGCTCGCCGCGCGCTGCCCTAAGGTCGATGCCTTCATGGGTTGGGCGGTTCCCGCTCAAGAACTTGCTCTTTTCACCATAGCCCAGAGTCACATCGCCTTTAACAGGGCGAACCGGGAGAGCTTCTTCGATAGCAGGCGGAGCGACAGCGAAGGCGGCTTGCGCGCCGGCCAGACAGGCCGCCATAACCGCGCTGGCGCCAAGACCGATTTTGGTGGTCAGCGACATGGCGCCGCCTTCAGGCGCGCCGGACAGGATCGCATCGAGCCGCTGGCGCCGGGAGCGTTTGTCGAAGGGCGTGAAAGAGGGAATGAGCTCGCCTGCAAAACCGTGACGCGCATCGGCGGCAAGCCGCAATCCTTGCACAAAACAGTGAGCATATTGCCGACGGTTGACGCCGCGCGCCAACACCAGCGCATCAGCGCCCTGTTCAGCGGTCAGATTTGCACGCGCGCATATTTGATGCATGAACGGGTTGAACCAGAACACAGCTTTCGCAACCGAGCAAAGCGCAAACAGGGCTACGTCACCGCGTTTGATATGCGCCATTTCATGGGCGCCCATCAACGCTGCATCCTCGATGGAAATCCGGTCGAGAAGGTTCATGGGCATAACAATAACGGGACGGAAGAATCCGTAGACGCAAACGCTGGAGACGATATGCGAGAAGACATAACGCGGGCGCTGCTTGACACCAATTCGCGTCCGCCAGGCCTCAAGCTCAGCTTCCAGGCGCGGTTCATCCAGCTTGTATGCATAGTTGAGGCGATAGGAGAACCAGATATGACGCACCGCGGCCAGTGCAAACAGCATGATGAAGCCGTAGAAATAAAGCACCGCCGTCATCCGCAAGATATCAGCAAGAGAAACACTGCTCGGCGCTTCATAAGCGGCGATGACGGGTTGTTCCGTCGCGATCATGACTGGTCCTGCCGCTTCCATCATGGGCGGAAGAGGCGCGGGGGCCCGCAAGGAAAGGCCGAGGGCTGCAGCAACGGGCGCCAGGAGCACAGGCAATGCGGCGATAATCAGCGCCGCAGGCCATATTGTTCTGGAGAGGGCGTTTGTATGCAGCGGGTTCTTCTCACTGCCAGTCAGGCTTGATGCGATGATTAAGACCGCCGGCGCCCAAATGAGCGACGCAAGCAGGCAATAGAAAAACGGTTCAATTAACGCGGCCATCATTCAGCCTCCGTCTTTTTTAGAACGTCTTCGAGTTCGGCGAGTTCATCGTCGCTGAGAAGTTTTGAATCTGCGAAGAAAGCGGTTGCCGGCGTCGTGTCGAGTTCGAGAACCCGTTTTGAAAAGTCCGCGATCATGCGCGAGAGCATGGCGACCTTACCCACTTGCGGCTCATAAATGTTGACGCCGTCGACCGGTGTTTTGGAAATCAGCTTTTTGTCCGCCATACGCTCGAGCACGGTACGCACGGTGGAGTAGGACCAGCCGAAATCGCTTTCGATCTCTCGATGGATCTCGCGGGCGTTCATTTCCTTCGATCGCCACAGCAGTTTCAAAATGGCGAGTTCAGGTTTGGTGGGGTCGGTCCCCTTAACATCGGTCATTGGCGGCAGCCCTGATTCATTGCGAAGTCAGGGGGCCGCAACAGCCCCCTGCGACATATGTGGCCAGCCTAGCGCTTTGCGACAGTTGTCGCAAGCAATCATGCGGGTTTCCGGCGGATTCTGCGGTGAGTTGAGCCGATTTTGCGGCGAAGCGGAGACGGCTTCAGGCTACAGGCGATCGAGGGTCCGGGTGAGACGCTCGAGATCGGGAGGGGTCGAAAGGCGGTGATCGCCTCCCGGGGTCAGGAGGATCTCCACATCGTCGCTTTCAAGCAGGGCGGCGAAATGGAGCGCATGTATGTAAGGCACGGCGTCGTCCTTCATGCCCTGAAGGATCCGCACAGGGCAGCGGATCGCAACAGGCCCGTCCATGATCAGATGATTGCGTCCGTCTTCGATCAGCTTGCGGGTGTAAAGGTCCGGCTCGTCCGAATAGTCTGACGGCAATTCCAGCTTGCCGTCCTGCATCAAGGTTTCTTGTTGTGCGGCCGTGAAAGACGGCCACATCAGCTTCTCCGTGAAATCCGGCGCCGGGGCGATAAATATAATAGCGGCGGCCTTATCAGGGAGTTTCAACGCTGTCAGCGCGGCGATCCATCCCCCCATAGAGGAGCCGATGAGTATTTGCGATCCTTGCGTTTTTGCATCGATTATGGCGAGCGCATCTGCCGCCCAGTCGCCAATGGAACCGTCTTCGAAACGGCCTTCGGATTCTCCGTGACCGGAATAATCGAAACGCAGATAGGAGCGGCGATTCGCCTGGGCCCACTGGTCGAGATGCTCAGCCTTCGTTCCCAGCATGTCAGAGCGGTAGCCGCCGAGCCAGACGATGCCGGGCCGGCCGGCGTCTTCCCCGGCGCGCTGGCGATAGGCGAGGCGGCCATGGGGCCCGTCCAGAAATTCCTTAACGCCGGTCATGGAAGTCTTGGTCCTTTTCGATCTGTCCCCGTGGGCGGAGGAGGTGAGAATGTCCTTGGGGAAAACCCCCGCCATTATGCAAGGCAAGGCGGACAGTTTCGATCTCACCGGATTCCGGGAAATTGTGCAAATTTTTGAGGAGCTTGCGTTAACGATTGAGCCTTTTTGGCCCCGTTTCGGGGGTGGCGTGTATTCCCTTTGGATTCTTGCCAGATTCCGGCTTGACGCCCGCCGTCCCCTATCTTAAACCGCGCGCTCAGACCGGCTTTGAGGCCAGTCTTTGCGGGTGTAGCTCAGTTGGTTAGAGCGCCGGCCTGTCACGCCGGAGGTCGCGAGTTCAAGTCTCGTCACTCGCGCCATTTTCTTCAAATATATTCAATGCGGGTATCGCGATGATCAGGAAGCGTTCTCTTGAGACCGCTCACTTCTGGTCAGTTTTTATTCCCGCCATGAGGACTATCGCCGCGCTATCCAGTCGAGAGCAAGTTGGCGGGCTGCATGTGTAAAAAAAGCGGCGCACAGGGCGCCGCTTTTAGTCTTCACTTTGCAAAAGGCTCAATAGTTGAATGAGAGCTGAGCCGCGAAGGAGCGCGGGCGCTCCACCATGTAACGCTGGCTGCCCGTTGCGCCCGTAACTGGCGCCGCATAGCTGGCTGTAACTTCGTTTGTCAGGTTGCGCCCGATCAGCGCCAGCGACCAGCGTCCTTCCGCCGCCGCAATACCGACACGCAGGTCGACCTTGGCGTAGGCGTCCTGAGATGCTGTTGGATCAGCGGTGGCGGAAAGGAAATGATCATCCTTGAAATAGACGACCGGATCGAGCGTGAAGTTCAGCCCGTTATCGAGCGGGATTTCCACATGGGCGGAAAGATTGCCTGACCACTCGGGTGCGAAAGCGCGCTGCTGGCCGCTAAGATCTTGCGTGCCGCCCATCTGATCACAGACGGTGACCGGAGACGGCATTGGTCCGCCGGTGAAAAGAGGCGTTCCCATGGCGTCAACGGCCTGGGTGGCGAGTTGCACCTCGTTACAGGGCGCGCCGACATACTCATCATATTCGGATTTGAGATAGGCGACCGCGCCGTTCAAGGTGATGTAATCATTGATGCGAAGGCCGAAATCGAATTCAACGCCCTTTGCTTCCGATGATGCGACGTTGTCGATGATCGAATTCGTCGTGCCGACAAAGTTGCCGCCGCCAATGTCAACGAGCAGTGTCTGAACAACGCTTTCCTGGAGATTCTGGTAGTCATTCAGGAACACGGCCAGATTGGCGTCGAGATCGCCATTGAAGAATGATCCCTTAATGCCTGCTTCATAGGCGTCCACATATTCCGGCTCAAATGTCACGGGGAAGTTCGCCGTGCTGTAGCCGCCAGCTTTGAAGCCTTGCGCGTAACTCGCATACACCATGACATTGTCGGTCGCGTCGACCTGAATGCTGGCGGATGGCATGAAGTCCTTGTCCGTGCGCCGCCCGGGCATGGAGCCGCCGCCAAAGTCCTCGGCCGAACCTAAAAGAAGCGAGTTCAGAAGAAGCTGCGTGTCTTCATTATACTCGACATATGTGCCCGGCCGCAGATTGTCCGATACGCCGCGTGTGCTCGCGCGCGTCGCGAATTTCTCAATCCGGCTCCAGCGCGCCCCAAGGTTAATCCGGACACGGTCAATCGGGCGTATCGTGACGGCGCCGAAGGCGGAGATGGTTTCATTTTCTGCGTCATTAGACAGTTCCGCAGACACATGGTCGCCGGGAAGGGCCTGGTTGGTCAGCACCGGGACGGGCAAGGGCGACGTCGGAATGACGCCAAAGGAGACAAGTTGGGTCAAAAGACCGAAATCAGCGAAGAAGAAGCCCACATTGTTTGTGAAATTCATTTCGTCCTTGGCGTAGTAGCCGCCGACCATATAGTCGATGAAGCCGCCTTCATCTGACTGGAACCGGATCTCCTGACTGAATTGATCGTAAAGTTCTTGCGTGCGGACTGGCAGGCCGTCTGTGGTGCCTGCAGGTCCGGATGTGATCGGGTAGGGGATGCCGGTGAATTGTTGTTGAGAGTCGTGATCGTAATAACCGGTTCTCAGGATCAACTGGTGACCGTCGAAGACTTCCAACGTGTTGGTCCAGGCGATTTCGGTGAAATCGAAATAGGCGTAATCGAGCGGCGTATCGGAATGATAATCGAGTTCGTCATCAATGACGCCGCCATTTTGTGCGAGGAAGTCAGCACAGCCGTCGCCGACAATATCCGCGGGCGCCGGAGGCGGACATCCCACAACCTGAAACGCCAGATTGCCGATAGCGTCTGATGAGCCATGATCGACCCGCAGTTGAGAGGTCAGCCTGTCAGTTGGTTCAAAGCGGAGGGAGCCCCGAACTTGCCATGAGTCACGGTTTGGCGCGTCTCCGGTTGGCGTTTCGATATATCCATCCATACCGCTGATTTGTCCGGCGAGGCGGAAAGAAAGCGTGTCGGTGAGCGGTGCCGATACGCCGAGCTCCGTATTATATTCGCCATGGGAGCCATAGAGGGCGCTGCCATTGGCTTCGAGCTCATCACTGGGGCCGCGTGTGGTGATGTTGAGTGCGCCTGCGATTGAATTGGCGCCGAAGAAAGTCGTTTGCGGTCCTTTGAGAACCTCGATGCGATCGACATCGAAAAGCGCTGCGCGGATTGAATGGGCGCGGCTGCGATAAATGCCGTCAACAAATGTGCCCACGGATTGCTGGAATCCCCAATTGCCGGTGCCTGACCCGACGCCGCGAATGTTGAGGGCCGAGGAGGGCGCTTCAGCGATATTGACGTTCGGCAATCGCGCCGCGAGATCGGTGAGATTGGTGATGTTGAAATCTTCCAGCTGTTCGCCGGAGACAACGCTGACCGAGACCGGCACGTCTTGAAGGCTTTGCTCGCGGCCTTGCGCCGTAACGATAATTTCATCGCGACCTGAGGCGCCTTGCTGTGCGTTCGCGGCGGTTGAGCCAAGCGCGGCGGCCGACGCCGTAAGCCATAACGCTGTGGTTTTGGAAATGCTTCTCATCACGTCCCTCCCTGGACAATTACACCCGCCTTGCGGTTGCGAATTCTGATCCGTCGCCGGGTGAATGGCCCGGTCTATGTTTTCTACCAAATGGTATTTAATGGTTTTAGGTCGGCTTGCACAGCGGTAAAGCGCTGATTGTCGAAAAATCTGACCCGCGTGGGGATTGTGCAACGTTGCGACCGGAGGCAGCGCATGCGGAGAAATATTGCCAGCGCACCCTTGCGCTCAGCGTCGTTATATTGCGCTGCAATAATTATTGCCGCAGCGCCGAAGGGGTGCCATTTGCTGGCGGACTTACGCTTAGAAGCCGTTGATCAGCGCATTGAGGCCTTTTTCGAAACTGTCGTCAAAATCGATCAGTTTCAAAAGGTAATCATGCATTGCGTCGCTTTGCTGATAGCAGGCCCAGCCGAGTGTGAAGGATAAAACCGAAGCCAGACAGGACAGAGCGGTTGCGCGGTCCAGACCGGCATTGACCAGCGGCGCCGAAATCGCTTCCGCATTGTCTTCAACATCGTCGATAGGCGGGCGCGCCATAACGCAAATCTGCGCGGAGTCTCTGTGCTTCAGAAGCGAGGCCCGAAAGGCATGCCCGAAACGGCGAAGCCATAAGCGCCAGTCATCCATATCAGGGACGGCCGCATAAGCCTCGTCGTAAATTTGAGCCGCCATCAACCGGATAACTTCAGCCTTGTCGCCGGCATGCCAATAGATTGTCGGCGCCTGCACTTTCAGCGCATCAGCCAGCCGGCGCATGTTCAGTCCGGCAAGCCCGTCTCTTTCGACGACGGAAAAAGCAGCTTCGATAACCGCCTCCCGGGTAACGGGTCTGGCGGATTTTTTTTGAGTTTTGGCGCGTGTTGACATGCGGTTCCTGAAAAATCTATAACAATGTTATAGAAGGGTGGATTTGAAGGAGCAAGCCATGATCTATGTTCGCAACGCCTGGTATGTTGCTGCGTGGACGCAGGATCTTGAAGTTGAAAAGCCCTTGGCGATCGATCTGCTTGGCGAACCTGTTGTGATCTGGCGCAGCCAGCGAGGCGACATCGCGGCGCTGGAAAATCGCTGTGTGCACCGTTTGGCGCCGTTATCGCTGGGTCGGTGCGAAGGCGACAAATTGCGCTGCATGTATCACGGTTTTCTTTATTCAAGAGACGGGCATGTTTCAGAAATTCCGGGTCAGGACGTTATTCCCGCCAGTGCAAAGGTGAAGAGCTACCCGGTTACTGAAAAACATAGCTGGATTTGGGTCTGGATGGGCGATCCCGATAAAGCGGACGAAGCGCTTATCCCGCCAGCGGTGGGATTCGATGATCCCAATTACATACTTGGGCGCGGCCACTTTGATTATGCGGCGGAGGCGCGTCTGATCAGCGATAATTTGTGCGACTTTAGCCACCTGACTTATGTTCATGCGAACAGCTTCGGCGCAGGCGATGATTTTGCAAAAACAGCGCCGAATATCGCTGCGCTAGACAGAGGCGTACGGTTTTCAAGATGGATTACCGGCACCGCCGGGCCTGCCGCGCGCAGCAATGATGAGCTTATCGATGCCTGGAGCAGTTACGACTATTTGATCCCAGGCGTGTTGCTCATGTGGAGCGGCAGTTTTAAGCGAGGCTATGCGGAAGAATGCAAGTACGGCCCTCCCCAAGACCTTGATGACGCGATCAGAGGGGTGACCTTCACCAGCCAGGCGGTGACGCCCATGACGGAAAAAACATCGCGATACTTCTTTTCCTGGGGACCGCATGTGAAGCATGGCGATGAAGCCCTGCGTGACATCTTGATGGGCGTTGCGGGACAGGCCTTCGCCGAAGACAAAACCATGATCGAGGCGCAGCAGGCGATACTGGACAAGACGGAAACCCCGCGGGTGCTCCCATCGGCGCATGACCGCGGTGTGGTGATGTTTAACAAACTTGTGGAGCGATTGGCCAAGGAAGAAAGATCGGTCGACGCCAGCGCAGCTTAACTAAATGCCCGCTTGTCAGCGATCTTTCATGCCCTCCGGTCGCTTGCCAACCGGATCGCCCGCCCAGTCTTCGCCGGTGACCGGATGCGGATAATGAAAAGGCACAACGCGAGTTTCAGGCCAGACGCGCGGTGTTTCCTTAAGTAATTCGTCCGGTCCGTTTGGGTCTTCCGGATAGGTTTTCTCAAGCGGTGGAAGCAGGGCGCCGCCAACCGACCAGCCCTGCGCGTAATCCGCCTGCCACAAAAGGGAATAGTCATAGACGTCGATTTTCCAGACGCCATTTTCGCGCACATAGCTATGTTCATATATTCCAGCTTCCCAGCAGGCGCGCGGCATGCCCGGAATTTGCGGGCGGCTCTCATGCGTGCCGGCAAGCATCAGGCAGCGAAACCGGCCCTTTGCGGTTTGCCGGTCGGGCGACACCGTAATGATGTCCTGAAGCAGAAGGTGATCGAGAAAAAAGCCGTAAACCGGCCCGTTATGGCCTTGTGTGAAGAGTTCGCGATACCATCCGCACATAAGCCGCCGGATGCTTTCCTTGCCGCGAAAAACGCCGTTCAAAAACGTCGCTGCGCCGTTCTCGGCAAACAGATCCACGACCTCGTCATAGAGGCATTTATCGAGATAGTAGCCATATTTGTATTGAAGCTCACGAATCTCGTTTTTGTCCCGCAAGGCGCCGATTTCATTGCGCATCTCGGACAGTTCCTGTCTCAGCGCATTCAGTTCTTCCGTATCGGTCATTTCATCGCTCCCGGTCAAACGCCTCATTTTCCTAGCATGAAGAAGCCTCGCCGGAACCGGTCTATATGGTGCTCTGAATGATTCTATAGGCCTTCAATTCTGAAGTTGGTTCGTATTCTCGGTAGGGTAGTTTAGTTGGCGCTTGCTCGGGGTGAAGGTTTCAATCAGACTTTTGATAAGTCAAAGGGAGTCAACGACGTGAGCCAGGAAGACATGCTTGTCGCGCTGCAACGCGAAGTGGAAAGCCTTAAAAACAAGATGAGCGAACTGGAAAAGCGCGCAGGTGCGGCTGACGACTATATAGCGATTTCCAACCTGCAACGGACTTACGGCTATTATGTAGACAAAGGCCAATGGGATGACGCTGCCGACCTGTTCGCTGAAAACGGGACCCTCGAAATTGCGGGGCGCGGCGTTTACAAAGGTCAGGACCGTGTTCGGCAATATATGAACAACTTCCCGAAATATGAGCGCGGCGTGCTTTTCAACCATATGCAGCTGCAACCGGTCATCACAATCAATGCAGAATCCGGAACGGCGAAAGGGCGCTGGCGGACCTTCATTCAGATCGCGACCCTTGACGTTGAGGCGCGCTGGGGAGAGGCCACTTATGAAAATGAATATGTGAAGGTCGATGGGATCTGGCGCATCGCCAAACTGCACGGCTTCATTACGTTTTATTCCGAATATGATCGCGGCTGGGACAAGGGCGGCGTCAAGCTTGTACGGTCTTTTAAAGGGCTCGAACCCGATGCGCCGTCTACTTACAACTATGAGGCCTGGCCTGAAGCTTTCATCCCGCCCTATCATTATCCGAATCCGGTGACCGGGCGCCGTAATAATGGTTCTGTGTAAAAGGCTGGAGATTTGGTGTGCAGGGTGAGCGGCGAATTATGGCGCGATTGATACTGCCATTGTTTTTCATGGTGATGATGATTGACGGCTATGATCTGGCCGCAATGCCGCTAGCCTTGCCATATATTGTCAAGGATATGGGGATTGAGCCGAGTGCGCTCAGCGGCGCCTTGTCGGCGGTGCTTGTGGGGCTTGGCGTCGGGGCTCTCCTGATCGGTCCGCTAGGGGATCGTTACGGACGGCGGTTGCTGATCGTGTTGTCATTGGCGCTGATTGGCGCGGCGACTATTGGCACGGGGTTTTCCTCATCGATCACGGAATTTGTGGTCTGGCGGTTTCTGACCGGGCTCGCACTCGGCGCCTGCCTGCCTAACATCACAGCGAATACCGCCGAACTGGCGCCGCCGGAGAAAAAGGCGACGACCCTGGCGTTCATTTCCGCCGGGATCGCGATCGGCGGCATTCTTGCTGGCCTCATTACGCCAATGCTGGTGGCGGTCGGTGGGTGGCCCTTGATATTTTATGTGGCGGGGGCGTTTATCTTCGTCCTCGCGGGTGTGTTGTTCATGACGCTGCCTGCGGCGGCGCCGTCGTCGGAAATTGAAGCCGCCGCTCCGGTTGCGCGCGGATCGATCCTTGCGCCATTGAGCCCGCGCTATTTGTTGGCGACCACGGTGTTTGTGGGCCTCTATACGGTGAATGCGTTTGTTCTCTACATGATCGTCAGTTGGTTGCCGCATCTTTTGACGCAAGCAAAGCTTTCGCTCGATGCGTCGTCCCAGTTGACCGCATTCTTCCAAGGCGGCGGCCTTGTCGGCGGGCTCGTCATTTCATGGTTCATTGACCGGGGAAGGCGCGTTGCGGCGTTTACAATTGGCTATGCGCTGGTCATCGTCGCTTTTTACGCAACCGGCGCTGCGACAGGCAGCGCGTTGTTATGGGCGTTGCTGTTGCTGGTCATCGGCGGCGGCGTATCCGGCGCGCATCTGGCCATCATGGCGTTAAGCGCCTCCTTCTATCCGCCCTATCTCTTTTCATCAGCCATAGGGCTTGCGGTTGCTGTCGCGCGCCTTGGCGCTATCGCAGGGCCCTTAATCGGGGGCGCGCTTGTGGCGCGGGACTATGCGCCTCAGTCCTATCTTCTTGTGTGTGCCGTACCGGTTTTGGTCTGCATGGCGTTTGCAGCGCTCAGCGGGCGCGTACAAAAAGCGGATATTGGCGGCGCGGGTTAGGCTTGTTTTTCAGCAAGAAAGTAGACCGCACCCTTAATGTGCTGGACGAGGCCGTCGCTGTTCAATTCATAAAGAATGAGAAATTCGAGATCGACCTTGCTGTCTTTTGCCACCGGCGTCATGCCCGGATAGCCTTTTTCTTCCAATATAGCAGGCGTTAAATCTTTCAGGCCTTCAAAACTGATCACGACATTGGCGACAAAGCCCTCATTGCCGTTATAAAAGCCTTTGAACCTCACGGTCTCGCGGCAATATTCGTGAAAGAATTTGTAAAAGGCGCGGAAAGCGGGCTTTCCCTTAACGATGAAACCGGCGTTCTCAAGCGCGAAATCGTCAGCGAAAAATGTTTCCAGCGTTGCGTAATCGCGTGCGTTAAAGGCTTTTACGTACTGGTGATAGTCGCTTTCTTTCACGGATTGTCTCTGTGCTTGGGTCGTAAAAAATCAGGCGGCGTTGTCTTTCGCGACTTGTTTCAAAAAATCTGCATTCGCCTCGATCAGTTCACGCACTGAGCGCGCCTTGTGGCCTGTCAGTTTTTCAACGTGATCAGTGCAGATGTCGAGATACCCCTCGCGCAATGCGCGCTCAAAACTGACCATGTCATCGCTGTTCCAGGGAATGCCGGCGACCGTCTGGTCATCGACTGGCTCGCGCGGGATGCCGAGCGCATCGAAATGCGCGTACATGCCGTCATCGTCGGTTTCGACGAGTTTGATCTCTTTGCCGCAAATTTCGCTGAGCATGGCCGCGACTTCTTCAAAGGTTTCGCTAACGGGACCGGTGATGGGGTAGGCCTGATTTTCGTGACCATCCTGCGTTAGCACGGCAACAGCGCTGTTGACGCAATCCTCCCGCCAAACCATGGCTTCGCGGCCGCCATTGGAGCTTGTCATCCAGACCCCGGAAGCAATGAAACCCGGACCCGCGTTCAGGATCATGGCGTCAGCGTAATGAGCGTCACGCAAAAACGTCCAGGCGCAACCGCTTGCCTTGATGAGATTTTCTGTTTCGCGATGGTCAAGCGTGACAATAGCGGGGTTGTCTTCTTCGACATTCACAAAGCTGGTGTAGATAATGTGTTTCACACCGTTATCGGCCGCGGCGTCGATCGCAGCCTTATGTTGCGGAATGCGCGCCCCAACACGAGTGCCGGAAATCAACAGCATTTTCTCTGCGCTCTTGACGGCGCCGGCCAGTGTTTCCGGCTTGTCAAAATCGCCATAACGAACGTCGCAGTTCTGTGCGGCGCGTTCGGCGAGTTTTGCGGGCGTGCGGGTAATCAGGATGAGATCGGACGGGGCGACGCCTTTGGCTATAAGTTTGTCGGTCGCCATCCGGCCATATTGCCCAGACGCGCCGGTAATGACAATTTTTCCCATTTTGCCTCCGCCCTGCATATTGCTTGCAACGATTGTCTTGTCACAGACTATAACGATCGTTAGCGTTTTCTCAAGGCGTCAAAGCTGCAGTCAGATAGCCGCTGCAAAGAAGTCCAGGAGGGAATAGAGGTGAACCGCGAGCAATATGAAGACTACGCGCGCAAGTTTAATGCGCGCGATTATGATGGTGTGTTTGATTTTTATGATGAGAATCCGGAACTGTCATTTTTCGGTATTGAAATTCGGACCCGTAAGGAACTGACGGATTTCTATAGTTTCCTGCATACCTATGTGAAGGAAACGATCAGGATCGAAAAGTTTGCATCAAGCGATGAACTAGCCGCGGTTGAAGGCATTATCCGGGTGGAAGGGATAAAAGACCTCGATGCCGCAACGCTTGAAGCAAACGGCATGGGCGCGTTCTTTCCGATCAGGAAAGGCGAGGTTCAGGAAATGCGGCAATATATTCATTACCACTTGCATAACGGCAAAATCAAAAGCGTTGGCTGCGCGATTGTGCCGTCCTGAGCAGCCCTAATGTCCAGAGGTCAAAGCAAGGCGTAATATCGGATCGTATTGCCGTCTTTGCGCCGTCGGCCGATGCCTAAAAAAATATGACGCATCAGCCACTCATGCGGGCCTTTTTCTGTTTCGAAGGTTGGGGAGGAGCGCAGATAGAACTGTTCAAACGGAACCTCGGGTCCGTCGCGAAACATCCAATCTTGCATTCGTTTAAGGGTGTCCGGTTCGCGCCCCCACAGGAAGCCGCGATTGTGCATCAGGATTTTTGTTCCGTCTTCAGCTTCCAGCATATATCGGGCGTCGCTGGAGAGCACGTCATCTGGCCGGAACAGGGCCCAGTCGCCGCCGCTGCCAGGCAGGACAACGCCATTGAGTTTCGGGCCGGTTATTTTTCCGCTGTCGATATAAACAAAACCGCGCCCTGCGCCGCTCGGCATATCGGGAATGGAATCATAACGGGCGAAGTTGATTTCGATTTCAAAGACGAATTCCAGCTTTGGCGATTGAGGGCCGGAACTGCCGTCTAAAGGAATATTCGGAATCGCCGTCATCAGGCCATAACCCAACGGAACACAGGCTTTTTGCCGATATGGCGCAGTTGCGCTTCGGCGCGCAGGCGCAAGCCCTGTTCTTCGCCGAGACCGCGCATGAGGATATAGTCGCTCCAGCTTGTGTAACCCTGGATGGCGCCCCGATGGTTGCCAATGCGCTCTTTCCAGAGCTGCACCAGATCACCCTTGAGCGCAGCGATGCTGTTTGCGCCTTGCACAGTCTTAAGGGCGAGGTCGCGCGCTGAAGGAATATCATCTGTATAAACAGTAAGAACGGGTGCGCTTGTAGAGGCGCCGTCGAGCGAGTCTGCTGAACCCGACGCGAGAATCGCGGTAGCTGCCGCGCCGCTCCCTACAAGAATATCCCGCCGCTTCATTTTCAGCATATTTTGATCTCCCAATTCATAGGCACGGATATTGTGATTATCGCAGCGAGTTTTTGTTGTGCGAAAGGCGTATTGCACAAGCGCCCTGCGCTGAATTCCCGGTTGCATCAATTATAACGATCGTTATGATGATGGCAATAGGGACGAAACAAGAGAAAGACGCGTCAAGCGCGGTCATCGCTGCATTGCGTCGTAAGCTGGAGCAAAGGAATGGCAGAGAGAATCCTTCCGCCGGGACTGGATGCGACGAGTTTTGACAGCGCCATTGCAGCGTTGAAACGCGCGCTTGGCGAACACAAGGTTTTCGACACCGAGCTTGATCGCGACACTTATATCGACCCTTACGCGCTTGGCGACGGTCTTGATCATGCCGCATCAGCTGCGCTGGCGCCGACAAGCGTTGAAGAGGTTCAGGCGATCGTCCGCATTGCGAATGAACACAAGCTGCCGCTCTGGCCTGTGGCGCGCGGCAAGAACCTCGGCTATGGCGCGGCGTCGCCGATGCTTGCCGGCAGCGCTGTTCTCGACATGACCCGGATGAATCAGATTCTGGACGTTGATGAGCGCTACGCCTATGCGACGCTTGAGCCTGGCGTGGGCTTTTATCAGTTTCATGAGCACCTAACGAACAACAACATTCCGCTGTGGATGTCGGTTCCGGCGAATGGCTGGGGGTCTGTGCTTGGCAACGCGCTGGAGCGCGGCATCGGCTATACGCCATACGGCGACAACACAACGAAGCTCTGCGGTCTGGAAGTCGTGACGCCTACCGGCGACATTGTCCGCACCGGGATGGGCGCCATGGAAGGAAATAAATCTTGGGCGCATTACCCTTATAGTTTCGGGCCGAGTTGGGACCAGATGTTCGTTCAATCCAATTTTGGCGTCGTCACAAAAGCCAATGTGTGGATGATGCCGGAGCCGGAATTGACGGCCCATGCCCAGGTAAATCTTCCGGAGATGGAAGATATTAAATGGGCGATGGATATTCTCGCCGATCTGAGACTGCGCGGAATTATCGAACATAATGTGGTTTTCGGCAATTATCTGCATGATGCTTCCGCGTTCACGACCCGCGCCGACTGGTATGAAGGCGAGGGGCCTATTCCCGATGAGGTCGCAGAAAAAATTCAGCAAACCTACAATGTCGGATGGTGGACCTTCCATCTTTCGATCTTTGGTGAAGGCAGCCTTGTTGAAGCGAAGCAGAAAATCGTCAGCGCCGCCTTCGAGCCGAAGCTTGGTAAAAAACTCGAATGGCGCAATTGGCGAAAGGGCGAGCCGCGCGAACCATTCAGCATTTCCGTCGGCGTGCCGATGGTGTTGCCGCTCAACGTCGTCAACTGGATGGGTGGGCGCGGCGGCCATATCGGGTTTTCACCCATTCTGCCGCCGTCAGGTGAACTCGCCTATGATGCTTTCATGAGGCGCAAGCGGCGCTTTGAAGAAGCGGGCCTTGATTATTATTCAAGCTTTACGGTTGGTCACCGCCATATCGCGAACGTCAACATGATCCTTTATAATCGCGATGATGCGGATATGGTGAGCCGCTCGCGCGCGCTCTTTACACAGATGATCAAGGATGCGCGCGAGGAAGGCTATGGCGAGTATCGCACCCATATCGACTTCATGCAGTCGGTTGCCGAGACCTATGACTATAACGACCATGCGTTGATGCGCCTTAATGAAAAAGTTAAGGATGCGCTTGATCCGAATGGTGTGATAGCGCCCGGCAAGAATGGCGTCTGGCCCGCGCGTTTGCGCGAAGGGAGCAAGTAATGAACAAGAGCGCTTTCCCCGCCCGCTTTATTGTAGCCGCCGCCTCGATGCTCGCGCTGGCGAATTGCGGAAATAAAGAAGAGGCGGCAACGCCCGCACCTGAAGCTCGGGAAGAGATGCAGGCTGAGGAGCAGGCCTCTACAGAAATCGCCACTGATGCAGTAACCGAAACTGCGGCGGCGCATGATGCGTCGGACATGACCAAAGTTTCCTCGCAAGGGGCGGCGGCGAAGCAGGCGAAAGGCGTTTTCGCACATGCGGCCGCGGGCGATCCGGAAGCGGTTTTTCTGGCGCGCTGCCAATATTGCCACGTTCAGTTGGGCCCTGGCACGATTACGCTTGCGCGGCGTCTTGGCGAAGAAGATGCGTTGCTTGCGAACCGCACCGACCTGACAGAAGACTATGTCACAACGGTCGTCAGGCATGGACTGAACACGATGCCCGCGCTGACGCGTGTTGAGGTTAGCGACGCCGAGCTGGAGCTAATCGCCGAGTACCTTACGCGGAATAATGAATAGGCCGCGGAAAGTAGCTGAGCCAAATCGACGAACTATACCGCGGCAGCATCCTTGTAAGTGGCCATCGGCACCCACCAGCCATGAACCTGCGGCCGCATGCGGCAAGGCATGATGACTTTTGCAACCGGTCCGGCGGAAATATTACCGCCGTCGATCACCCACAATTCTGACTTGTATTCATTGTCGCCAGTCTTTCGGTCGACGACGGCGAGCAGCCAGCCCTCATGATCGGGGTCATCGGCAGGAATATGCACGGGCTCATTGATGGCGCTTTCAAAAGGCAGCGACATCATGTCGAGACGCCCTGTTTCGGGTTCAAGCCGAAGCAGGGCGTTGAATGCTGTCCCGACCGGTCCGCCAATTAGTGGAGGGCCCCCTTCGGGATTCATGCTGAGATACCAGCCATGATCATAGGCGCGTCCGTGAAGGGCGTCGGAGATGCGGGGCATATCGCCCGGCGGTCCGATGTCGATAATTTCGAATGCGTCGTCATCTTTTGACAGATCAAAAGTCCAGCGTTGCGTCGAGCCCGGGATTTCCCAGTTCTGCTTTGTGACGCCGCCGGCTTCGCGCATGAACGGGAACATGTTGGTCTCCGCCGTATGCAAATCGAGGCACACGCGGTCGTCGTCTTCATCAAACGCATTCAGAATATGAAATGCTGAAACGCCTTTGGGGCCTTTGAAGGCGCGCAGCGATGTCACATCGCCATAACGCGGCATGATTCCGATCCAACATTCGAGATCCTGATCATGGGCCCAATGGGGACCGCCTGCTTTCATGCGCTCAAGATCGGCGGTCGTCGGGAAGAGCGGAAAAATAGCGTATTTCTTAGTAATGGCGAAGTCGTGCATCATGCCGCAATAGGGAAGTTTGAACCATTGCTCGTAAACAAGCTCGCCATTCTTGTCGGCGATGCAATAGGCGAGGTCATCTGTGCACAGACCGCCAGCCTCATAGCCGAAGAAAAACATCTCGCCGGTCTCCGGGTCGATCCGCACATGCGCCGTCATTGTTTGGGATTTCAAAGCGCCGTGAAAATCCCATGAGCCAATCGTCTCAAGTGTTTTCGGATTAATTTCATACGCTCGGCCGTCCTCCTTGGTCATGAAGAGACGGCCGGCGTGCCAGACAGGCGTGGTGTTTGAGACAGTGCGATCGACGCCTTCCACGCTTGGGTCATCCGTGAAGGGATTGCGATAGCGCCCAAACAGAGCCTTGCCGGCTTTTTGCTCCGCCAGATAGCGGGCCGTTTCTACATATTTAATGGCGTAATCAACATTGCCACTATTGATCAAAAAGCGGGCGATCATCCCATCTGCGGACAGGCCGGTGTCATCTTCAAGCATGGGCTCATGCGCCGGGTCGGGAACAGCGCGGAAAAAGACCCCGCTGATCTCAGGCGGGATTGTCCCTTCCACGGGCAGGTTGCGAAGGTCGAGCTCCTGGCGCACCGGGGTGTTGAGTTCCGTGAAGTCCGGCGTATTCGGGAATCCGGGCATCGTTGTTTCCTGCCATTATGGTTGTGGTAGTGCAATTACTACCAAAAGGTAGCAATATCTGGCAAGAAAACATAGGGTATATTTTTTTAAGGCTCAGGCTTCGGCGTCCATCATCTCCTGCAACATCCGGCGGCCTTCTGCGGCGTTGCGATCGCTTTTGATCAAGAGATCTTGCGGCACACCTCCAGTGAGTGCGAGCATCTTCTCAATCTCTTCGGTCGCGAATTTGTCTTCCTCAATCACCGGTTTCAGATATTCATACATGCCGTCGAGGCCTTTTTCGTCAGGGGAGGCCATGGCGAAGAAGTAGAGACAGCTTTTATATGTTGACGGCGTTACGGCGTGATAAACGCGCGCCTTTGAAATCACCTCTCCAGGTTTTTCAGGATGATCTTCGGGATAGCATTGATCGCCAATACCGGCATGAAAGCCCGGCAGGTAGAAATCCATCCCTACAACACGGTCGATCTTGTCGACATTATGACCCATATGCGCCATCACCGGCGGCGCATCAGCGTTCTTTATATAGCGACGGCTTGAGAGAAATCCCGGCTTTGTCGTTATCTCTTCCGGCGTTGATGCGTTCTCCGGCGTGCCGATGCTGCTCGAATGCAGATAGCCAAGATGGGTTAGGTCGAGAAGGTTATCGTTTAGAAGCTGGTAGCGGCCATTGACTTCCTGTGCATAGAACGGCCGCGCAATCATGCCTTCTACAGTTAAACCAATCTCGTTGAGGTCAGGAAGCAGGGAGGTGTTCACTTTTTCCCTGTCACCCATCCATATCCATAACCATAGACCGTGCTCCACGAGAGGATAGGATGGGATTCGAATGTTCCGCCGAACTGTTTCCTGGCTGGGAATATCGATGCAGTCGCCGTTCGGCCCAAATGCGATTCCGTGATAGCCGCAGCGAATTGAATCTCCTTCAAGGCAACTGGCGCCGAGTGGGAAGTGCCGGTGCGGACATCGTCCCCCGACGGCGACGGCCTCTCCGTCTTCTTTTCTATAAAGGACGACAGGCTCATTGAGGATTGTGCGGGGCAAAAGCTCGCGGCCGACCTCATTTGAGAATGCAGCCACATACCACCCGTTGCGAACGGCGAAACTACCCTCCTGAAAAGGATACATTGTATGCCTCCCTATAGACTTACACTGTAAGATTGCTATTAGTTGACCGCTGATGGGCCGGAGTCAAGGAAGATTTATGAGCGAGACGCCTCTGAGCCGCGCCGCCATCGTCGATGCGGCGATCGCAGTCCTCAACGATGTCGGGTTGGAGCAGGTTAGCTTGCGCAAAGTTGCGGAAAGACTCGGCGTCAAGGCGCCGTCTCTTTACTGGTATGTGGAGGACAAGGCGGCGCTTCATGCGCTGATGTCGGAAACAGTCTTCCGATCTTGTCTTGACGCTATGCCGGAATGTTCAGACTGGCGGGAATGGCTTTGCGCCTATGGGCGCGCGCTATGGGAGGCGCAGCTAAGCCTTCGCGACGCCGCCAAGCTTATCATTATCGGCGGCGTGCATGAAGAACGGTTGCGCAGTCTGGCGAATGAAATTGCAGACAAGCTGGCGCAATTTGGAATTGAGAAACAAACAGCCACGGTCATGCAATCTTCGGTGCAAGCGTTGGTGACGGGCTGGGGGGCTTTTCAACAAAGCTCCAATGCGCCATTTTTAAACAGTATCATGAGCGTAGAAGACGAAGCCATGCGTAGCATTGAGGCGCTTGTGGATGGCTGGTCCACGCGCGTGAAGTCATCCTCTGGACGGCTAAAAGCCAGTCCGGCGCAGGCTAAAAATGCAAAATAAAAAATGGGTTTGTTCTCGTCAGGCCTCGGGGCGCGTCTTTTCGAGAAAAATCGAGCGCCCTTTTTCATCGCTTGCTTCCAGGCTCTTGATAAGCCTCATGACATAGTGATCGAAAGCAAGAAATTCATCCTCACGCAGTGAGTCGAACAAATATTGCGCGACTTTGTCCGCCGTGGGGAGCATTTGCTTGTACAATCGCCTGCCTTCGCTTGTCAGGCGCAGGATTTTTCTTCTGCGGTTGGTTTCATCAATGCTGCAGGTGATCCAGCCTTTGCGTTCGAGCGATGTGACGGCGCGGCTGACGCTCATGGTACTCACGCCGGAAATTTCGGCGAGTTCATGAGAGGCGGACGAGCCAAGGCGGCCGATAAGCATGATCACGCGAAATTCATTCATGGTGACGCGGAAGCGCTTTTCAAGATGTTCCGAGAAAGGCGCATTCAGCCTGTTTCCGAGTTTCAAAAGGCGGTGAAGCACTTCGAAAGGATCGACGGAGTTCGCGCTTGCCTGAGGCGACAGTGACCTGTTATTTTTAGTCTTGTTCATTGTGCTTTTTATCTATCTGGCTGACGTAAGCGAACCGGGGCGAGGCGTTCTCTCCATGCCCTTTCGGAAGAGGGTGGGGCGCTGCGGCGGTTCGCTTCTCGGGCATGTGACGCTTCTCATTCGGTCCTATTGCCTCTTTTATAACGGCCGTTATTATCACTGTCCAAGCGCGGCCGCACAAGGGCGCCGGCGATAAACACCCTGGGAGGTTCCATGACGCACGAATTTCATCTGCTCATTGACGGAAAATTGACGTCTGGTGCGTCGACTTTTGACGTCGTAAACCCGGCGACCGGGGAAGCTTTCGCCAAATGCCCGAAAGCTGACGTCGATCAACTGGAGCAGGCGGTGAAAGCCGCCAAGGAAGCCTTCCCAGGCTGGTCCAAAAAATCGCTCGATGAGCGTGCAGCGCTGGTGAACAAGCTTGCTGACGCCCTTGAAGCGCGTGCGGATGAATTTGCGCGGCTGTTGACGTCGGAACAAGGCAAGCCTGTTGATCAGGCCATGTATGAAGTCATGGGGAGCGTTTTCACCCTCAGGGCGTTCGCCGGTATGAAGCTTGAGCAACGCACGCTCCGCGACGAAGGCGGCAATAAAGTGATTGAGCACAGAACGCCGCTCGGCGTTGTGGCGGCGATCACGCCGTGGAATTTTCCGCTGATCCTTCTGATGAATAAACTCGGGCCTTGTCTCGTGACCGGCAACACAATGGTTGCGAAGCCTGCGCCGACGACGCCGCTGACCTCTCTTCTGTTTGGTGAGCTTGCCAAGGACATTCTGCCGGCGGGTGTTTTGAATATTGTCTGCGACGAGAATGAGCTTGGACCGTTGATGACCAGCCATCCTGATATCGCAAAGGTGGCGTTCACCGGATCGACCGCAACAGGTAAAAAAGTCATGCAATCCGCGGCGGAGACGGTGAAACGTGTGACGCTGGAGCTCGGCGGCAATGACGCCGCGATTGTGATGGATGACGTCAATCCCAAAGCCGTTGCGAAGAAGGTGTTCGATGGCGCCATGACCAATGCCGGCCAGATTTGTGTCGCCGTCAAGCGCGCATATGTGCCGGAAGCCATGTATGACGAGTTCTGCGAGGAGCTGACAAAGCTTGCGAATGACGCTGTCGTCGACGAAGGAACAAAACAGGGCGCGCAGATCGGTCCTGTTCAAAACCGCATGCAGTACGAAAAAGTAAAAGAGTTTCTCGCGGACGCGCGCGCAAAAGGGAAAGTGCTCGCTGGCGGCGAGGCGATGGACCGGCCAGGCTTTTTCATTCCGCCGACAATCGTTCGCGACCTGCCGGAAGATGCAAAGCTCGTGAAAGAAGAGCAGTTCGGTCCGGTGCTTCCCGTTCTGAAATATGCCGACATTGAAGATGTGATCGCGCGGGCGAATGACTCCGAATATGGTCTCGCCGGCACCGTCTGGGGCAAGGATCTTGCGCGCGCGACCGACGTCGCCATGCGCATTGACGCTGGCACGGTCTGGGTGAATCAGCATCTCGCGATCGATGCAAATCTGCCGTTCCGTGGTTCAAAGCAGTCCGGCATGGGCGGTGAGCTCGGCATTGAAGGGCTCTATGAATATACGCAACCGCATATCGTCAACTCCGTGCCGCTGGATGAGGGCGCATAACGCAACCACCGTCGCCGCAGCAGTGACGCAGAATTTACGAGCGCATTAATGCGTTTCAAGGGAAAGAGTGTGCTCGTAACCGGCGCCGCCGGGGGGATTGGCCTCGCGGCGGCCAGGCGTTTCGCGCAAGAAGGCGCAAAACTTTTACTTTGCGATGTCAACGGCGAGCTTCTGGAGCAGGTCACAGCGGAACTCGTGGTTGATGGCGGCGAAGCCGTGAGTTTTGTCGCCGACCTTTCTGACGAAAGTCAGTGTGAAGCCATGGTGGCGCGCAGCGTTGAGATCTTTGGAGGTCTTGACATCGCCTTTAACAACGCCGGCATACCAACGGATATTTCCATTCCGTTTTCTGAGTTTTCCGGCGATGACTGGCGCAAGGTCATTGGCGTGAACCTGAATAGTTATTTTTACTGCATGAAAGCGGAAGCTAGGGCGATGAAAACGGGCGGGGCAATCATCAACACCGCTTCGGTCGCCAGTCTGGTCGCGGCGCCGAATATGGCGGCCTATGTCGCCAGCAAACATGGCCTCGCCGGGCTGACGAAAGCGGCGGCGCTTGATCTCATCAAACAGAAAATCCGGGTGAATGCGGTCTGCCCCGGTTTTGTCCGTACGCCAATGATGGCGCCAGCGTTGTCGATGGAAGGCGCGGAGGAACAGCTTGGCGCCGCCGCGCCTATCGGCCGTATAGCGGAACCGGAAGAAATCGCCGACATTGTTCTGTTTCTGGCTTCGGAAGAGGCGAGCTACATGGTTGGCGCACTCGTCAGCGCCGATGGCGGCGTCACCATTCAATAAAGAGGCAAGCCTCATTTTTGAGCGCTAAAGGGGAGGGATGCAGAAATGAAAATCGCCTATCATGTAGGACGGATTGTTTTCGGTCTCTGGTTTTTATACGCCGGGATTGAGTTTTTTCTTCCCTATGATCTGCAGCCTATCGGCGAGAATCCGCTCACGCAGGAATTTACGCTTGCATTGATCCACAGCGGTTTCATGACATGGGTGAAGCTCGCCGAGATCGTTATCGGCATTTTCGTTCTTCTCAATCGCGCGATGCCGTTGACCATGGCGGCTTGTGCGCCGATCACCTTCGTTATCGCCTATTGGAATTTCGTGTTGGAGCCGGGCGTTGTGGAATATGTCTTCGGCGTCGCGACCGTGGCGCTAAATATTTTTCTACTATTGCCGTACCGGGCTTACTGGTTGCCCATGTTTATCTGGCGCGCAAAACCCGATTACGGACTCTCTCTCTCGGCGGGACTCGTGGCGATTAAACTTTCTTCTGAACATTATTGATCTGGGTCAAACTCATTTCGTAGCGCCATGCATTAATGTTCTACCATATGGTAGAATGGAGAATGCCTCATGGCCAAATTTCCTGACAATCCCGGCTTCACCAGCGTGTTGCGCCTCGTCCGGCTAGAGGGGGACATCCATGATCTCGAAATTGAAGGAGAGGTCCCTGCTGATCTGAACGGCGCGTTTTACAGAGTGCATCCCGACCCACAATTTGCGCCAAAATTCGATGATGATCAGTTCTTTAATGGCGACGGCATGGTCTCCATGTTCCGCTTTCACGACGGACATATCGATTTTCGCCAGCGTTATGCGCATACGGATCGCTTCAAACTGGAGCGGGAGGCCGGTCGCGCCCTCTTTGGCGCGTACCGCAATCCCCTTACTGATGATGAAAGCGTCAAGGGGCGGATTCGCGGCACCGCAAACACAAATGTTCTCGTCCACGCTGGCAAACTCTTCGCCATGAAAGAGGATAGCCCATGCCTTCTCATGGATCCGAATACGCTGGAGACAGAAGGCTATACTGATTTTGGCGGCGACCTGACGCTGCCGACCTTTACGGCGCATCCGAAAATCGATCCGGTAACAGGCAATTTCTGCGGGTTTGGATATGCGACCAAGGGGCCATTGACGACGGATGTCAGCTATTTTGAAATCGATCCGGCGGGAAAGGTCGTCAAACAGATCGATTTCGAAGCGCCGTATTACACCATGCTGCATGATTTCGCGATCACTGAAGACTATGCGGTTTTTAATATCTCCCCTTACACATCAAGCTGGGAACAGCTCGAGCGCAATGCGTCGCATTTCATGTATGACCCGGCCCTGCCGTCATATCTTGGCGTCCTGCGCCGCGATGGCGATGGCGGCGATATCCGCTGGTTCAAAAAAGAACCGAGCTTTTGCGGATGTCATGTGATGAACGCCTTTCAGGAAGGAACGAAAATCCATCTTGATCTGCCAATCTCTCAAAATAACAGCCTGCCGTTTTTCCCGGATATAAATGGAAAACCGTTCGATCCAATGGCGGCCCGGACTTATCTGTCGCGTTTGACGGTGGATGTCTCTGCAAACAGCGATGAATTAAGCGACATTAAAAAGATTGGCGAGACATGCGGCGAATTTCCGCGCATTGATGACCGCTATGCCGGCCGGCCTTATCGTCATGGCTGGATGGTCACTTATGATTTTGACAAGCCTTACAACGGTCCGGCGGGCCCGTTTGCGGGTGTTCTGAATTCACTGACTCATTTTGATCTTGAGACCGGCGTTGAGCAAAGCTGGTGGGCCGGTCCCGATAGCGGCATACAGGAGCCGTGCTTTATCCCGCGCGGTCCCGGCGTGCAGGAGGGCGACGGCTATCTCGTTGCCCTCGTTGATAATCACATCACCAACTATTCGGATTTGTGCGTTTTCGAGGCGTGTAACCTCGCCAAAGGTCCGATTGCCCTGGCGAAACTGCCCATTCGTTTGCGTCAGGGCTTGCATGGCAACTGGGTCGACGCCGCCAATCTGGCGGCCTGAGCGATAAACATATGCGGCTCAACCTGATCCCGGTTGGGCCTGCTATCAGCGGATCAGTCCGGCAAGCATAAAGCCGACAATTTCGTCAGCGGCGCGCCGCACATCGAGAGTCAGGGTTTTGAACTCTGCGGCGTAGGCGACACGCTCACCAAAACCTTGCGTGAAAGCGAAGGCGCCAAGCGCGGCGGTATAACGCCAATAGAACGCCTCTTCATCGAGGCCGGGGAGGCGTTTTCGTATAAGCTTGCGCAACAAGAGCGATGCATCGCGGAATAAGTCAGCCGTCACCTTTAAAACGATTGGCGATGGATCGGTCAGGACGCGGCCATAGAGAAGCCGCGTTGTCTCCGCATCGTCCTCGCCTGGCATCAGCAGCGGCGGTTCCACGAGGGCGCGGATGATTTCCTCTAGCGCCGCTTTATGAGATCGCTTGGGCGCGCGCTCGCATGCTCTTAGCCGCCGCAGCTGTTCGGTCTGGATAGGGCCGAAGCGGCGTTCGCAAACAGCGCGAAACAGGTTTTCCTTGGCGCCCCAGTAATAAACAACCGTCGCCTTGTTCATGCCGGCGCGCGCCGAAATCGCACCGATAGACGCGCCCTCATAGCCGAGTTCGATAAACAGCGCTTCGGCGGCGTCGAGATAGCGGCTGGCGGTGTCTTCCGAACCGGATTGTTTCAGCTTTTCGGCCGCCATCTATTAGGCCCTTGATTTCAAATTTATACGACCGTATAAAATTTCGAAAAAAGGGTCAATAGGGAGCGATTTTCATGAAGATTACACAGCTCGATGTTCCTCAGGGGACGATTGGCGAGGGGCCGGTCTGGGATGTCGCGGAACAGGCGCTGTATTGGATCGACATTCTTGAGAAAAAGATTCATCGCTACGACGCAGCAGGGGGCAAGACAAAAACATGGAACGTGCCGGACATGATCGGTTCCATGGCGGTGCGAGAAAGCGGCGGGGTTATCGCGGCGCTGGCGGGCGGCATCCATACGCTGGATCTTGAAACGGGCGAATGTTCGCTGCTTGCAACCCATGACGATCTTGATGAAACCGTACAGCTCGCAGACGGGAAAGTTGATCGCAAAGGGCGATTTATCGTCGGTTCCAGCGACCGTAAAATGAAGGAGCCGCGCGGAAAGCTATACTCGCTTGAAGCCGGCGCCTTGCGTGAAATCGACAATGACTATTTTTTATCGAACGGGCCATGCTGGTCGCCGGATAACAAAACATTTTATCATAGCGATTCTATCCGAAAAACGATCTACGCCTATGACTATGACATTGCGACCGGGAAGGTTGCGAACCGGCGAGCATGGGCCTCGACGGAAGAATTCGGCGGCATTCCGGACGGCGCTACTGTCGATGCTGGCGGCTGCATGTGGATAGCGATCTGCGAGGGCGGCAAGGTCGTTCAATTCACGCCGGATGGGAAAGTCGAACGCATTGTTGAAACGCCGGTGAAATGTCCGGCGAGCGTTATCTTCGGCGGACCGGATCTCGATCTTCTTTATGTACCCTCGTTATCGCCTGCTTTTCTGGGACGTGAGGCCGATCCTCTCGATGGGTCGATGTTTGTGATTGAGGGGTTGGGCGCAAAGGGCGTTGCAGAACCGAGATATGCAGGATGACGCCCGCTCTCGCCGCCCTCCTGGTCGCGGTGTTCATCAACATCGCCGGTTTCAGCTTAATACTGCCGCTCCTGCCATTTTACGGACAGGAATTCAATGCGTCGCCTATAGAGATCGCATTGCTGTTCGCCGCATATTCTTTCGGCAATGTCTTTGGTGAAACCTGGTGGGGGCGCCTTTCTGACAAGCTAGGACGCAAGCGTGTTCTGAGCGGCGCCATGGCCTGCGCAGCGCTTACTTATATCGCGTTCGCCTTTGCGCCGACTTACGCCGCTGCGCTTCTTATACGAGTGGTCAGTGGTTTTTTCAGCGGCACGCTTGGCGTGGCGCAAGGCTATATCGCCGACATAACGCCGCCGGAATCGCGGGCGAAGAATATGGGCTATTTCGGCGCGGCTTTTAATCTTGGCTTTGCTGTCGGGCCCGCCATAGGCGGATTGCTTGCCATACCCGATACGGGACTCGCGGGATTTCGCCCGCCTATTTTTGCCGCGGCCGGGCTCGCTGCGGGGGCTGCTATCTGGTCTTTCCTTGTTCTGAAAGATACGCGGGCCGGCGCCATGAGGCCGATGCCGAAATTTGTTGAGGCCTGGAATTTTGTGCGCGGCGAAGGGCTGCTGTTGCGCCTCTTTATCATCTCCTTTTGCGGCATCGCAGCCTTCGCCTCAATGGAGGCGGTCTTCGGCCTATGGACGGAAAGCTCCTTCGGCTGGACGGCAAGGGAGGTGGGGCTTGCCTTTATCGCCGTGGGCGCCGCGGGCATGGTGGTGCAGGTGTTTTTCATTGGCCCTTTGGTGAAGCAGTTCGGTGAGGCGCGCGTCATTGTTGGTGGGCTTGGTTTGTTGGTCGCGGCAATGTTGTTTATGCCTGTCTTGCGCGCACCGGCGGCGGCGGTCGCCCTGATGTCGCTTCTCATGATGGGCCACTCTCTTGCTTTCCCCAATGCCGGAGCGCTTCTCTCGCGCGGCACGCCGCCTGACAGGCAGGGCAGTGTGATGGGCTTGCTGATGGCGTCAAACGCTTTGTCGCGCATTGTTGCGCCGCCGCTTTTTGGATTGATTTATTCTCTCAATATGGACGCGCCTTATTATATGGGCGCGATCATGATCCTGTGTGTCATGCCGGTCGCCTGGCAGGTGGTCAACATCCGCGATAGACAAGGAGCCGCCGCCAATGGCTGAGCCTCAATTTCCTCCCAGCGTTGATGCAGCTTCCGCCGCGCAGGCGATCAAGGCGTTTGAAGCGGCGCTAGGTGCGGACGCTGTCTTCTTTGATGACCTAGATCGAGACGCGTATCGCGACAAATTTGCGATTGATGATACAAAGCACATTCCGCTCGGCGCCATCGCGCCTGGCGGTGCTGAAGAAGTGCAGGCTGCGGTGCGGATCGCCAATGACTACAAAATTCCGCTTTGGCCGATCAGCCGCGGCAAAAATCTTGGCTATGGCGCCTCAGCGCCGCAGCTTTCCGGCTCGGTCGTGCTCGACCTTTCGCGCATGCGCAAGATCGAGATCGATGAAGAAAACGGCGTGGCGCTGCTGGAGCCGGGTGTCGGGTTCTACGACCTCTATGATTATCTTCAGGCTAACAAGATCAAACTGTGGATGTCGGTGCCGGGCAATAGCTGGGGCTCGGTGGTTGGCAATGCGCTGGATCGCGGTGTCGGCTATACGACCTATGGCGATCACGCGGCGCAAATTCATGGGCTTGAGGTTGTGCTTCCCGATGGCGAACTAGTGCGCACGGGCATGGGCGCCATGGAAGGTTCGCCGAACTGGAACATTCATCCTTATGGGTTCGGTCCCGGTTGGGATCAGATGTTTTGTCAGTCGAATTTCGGCGTCGTGACCAAGATGGGCCTCTGGATGATGCCCGAACCGGAGTCTGTCTACGGGCTGGATATGGAATTTCCAGAAGAGAACGATCTTGAATGGGTTGTCGATCTTCTGGCGAAGTTCCGTCGCGAAAAACTCGTACAACAGGCGCCGTCCATCGGCAGCTGGCTTCGCGGTGCGGCTGTGCTGACGACGCGGTCGGAATGGCAGGACGATAAGGGGCCCTTAACCGATGCGACAGTCGCGGCGATCCGAGAGCGGTTCAATATCGGCTGGTGGAGCGCCAATATCCGGTTTTATGGCTATGAAGGCGTGAACGCCGCCGCCGCAAAAACCGTCAAAGACGCCTTTAATGGCCGCAAACTTCAGTCGATCAAGGAAACGGCGTGGCGCCAGGGCGAGCCGCTGGAAAAATCCGCATGGGTCGGCGTGCCCATCACCTTCCCGCTGCAGAACGCAAACTGGCATGGCGGGCGCGGTGGACATGTTGGGTATTCACCGGCCTTGCCGGCGAATGGCCGACGCGCGCTTGACCAGTTTAAACGCACCAAAGCGCTCTATGATGAATACGGTCTCGATTATCATGGAAGTTTTGCGCTCGGCGAACGTCACATCACCAATGTCAATCAGGTGCTTTTCGACAAGGATAATCCAGACATGATGGGGCGGGTTGACGGGTTTTTCCGCGCGCTTGTCGCAGACGCCTGGAAACAAGGTTACGGCGAGTACCGGACGCATCTTGACTATATGGATCTCGTCGCATCGACCTTTGACTTTAATGATTACGCCTTGTTGCGGCTGAACGAGAAGGTCAAAAACGCTCTCGACCCTAATGGCGTTATTGCGCCGGGAAAAAGCGGCATCTGGCCTGCGCGACTGGCTGGTGAAAGGAAGCAGTGATGAAGAAGCAACTGTTATCTGCCGCGTGTCTTTGTTTTCTTATGGCGGCTTGCGGAAACAAGACTGAAGAAACAGCGACATCGTCTGAAACGCAAACGCCTGCCATGGCGAAAGCTGACCAGGAGGTTATGCCTGTTACGTCTCAAGCGCCCGCAGGGTCGGGTAAAGCCTTGTTCGAGCGGAGCTGCGCCATGTGTCATCGCGATATGGGGATGGGGACCGGACTGCTTGCCCGGCGCGTCGACGTCGCCAAGCTTGAGGACCGCTCTGATTTGAATGCTGATTATATCATTCAGGCGGCGCGTATCGGCATTGGCAATATGCCGGTCATCACGCGCGGCGAAGTCAGTGACGAAGAGCTTCAGGCGATTGCCGATTATCTCACCTCGGAATAGCGATCGCTACTTCTCAACAGATCGCCTCTCGATGTGAGGCGCGCCTGACGCGGCGCGATTGATTCCCCACCCGCAAACTGCTGCGCAGGGCGTGTGATCATGCGCATTGCCTAAACTCTACCAAATGGTATTATCCTGCGGAAGCTGACGGAAATCAATGGGATTTATCCGCGAATGTTCCTATGGACTGTAAGGAGCGGGCGGGAAATAATGGAGATTGCTGCGCAGCAACAAATCAGTCCGGCCGGCAGGGTCAAGATACTATGAGATGGTCATGAGCGAAAAAGTAAAACCGTTGTCGAGCCTTGGGTCTGATATCCAGCTTTTGATTTCGATTTTGAAATGTTCCAGCCTGATCAGCCAGCCGATGGTGGAAGAGGTTAGTGAACCTAACAATCTGACGCGTCATGAACTCAAAGTGCTTATCTGTATGAGTGGTGAGGGAACGCTGACGGGGCAGGAAATTTCACAGCTCATGTCGATGCCGGCGATGAATGTCAGTCGCGCGCTGACGAACCTTCATGATGAAGGCTGGATCGAGCTCGTCGGTGACGAGAAGAACCGCCGCCGACGCCCGTTCAGGATCAGCGCAAAAGGCTGGCGTAATTATAACGCGATGCTTCCCTATTTCAGATCTGTTTCCTCGCGGCTATTTGAGCCCTTGAGCAAGAAAGACCGAACAGAACTGCAGCGCATAGTGAACCTTTTGAACAATCAGTTGGACAATTGGTCAGAGCTTTCGGACAAAGCTGCAAAAGAGGGTTGATGCGTTGCTGTTCGCGTTGACTTTTAACCAGCTCTATCAAGCTCAATAAAGGAGCCGTCGATGTCAGATATTCTATTGCCGGAAGGCGTGACGATCCGGAACCCGGACAAGGTCTTTATCGGCGGCTCATGGATGAAGCCTGCAACAGACAAGACGATAACGCTTATCAACCCCAATACTGAACAGCCTGTCGGGCGCGTTGCCGAGGCTGTCGAAGCGGATATGGACCGTGCGGTGGAAGCCGCCAGAAAAGCTTTCGATGAGGGAAGCTGGCCGTCGACGTCACCTGCGCAAAGGGCGAAATATCTGTACCTGTTTGCGGAAGCCTTGAAGAAACGCGAGCCGGAGATCGCGAAGGCGTGGACCGCGCAAGTAGGGATGCTGGCGGCTGTGGCGCCTTTCATTGTGGGCGGCGGAGCTGCTTCGGTTGCGCATATGGCCGCAGTGACTGAGCGCTACGAATTTGAAAAAAGCGCCCCTTCTTCTGAAGCCAATACGGCGATTATAGTACGCGAACCGGTTGGCGTCGTCGCCGCCATCGCGCCATGGAATGCGCCTTTCACGATCATGCTAAACAAGGTTGTGGCTGCGCTGTCGGCTGGTTGCGCCATCATCATGAAACCGTCTCCGGAAACGCCGCTTGAAGCTTACATCATCGCGGAGGCGGCCGAAGAGATCGGGTTGCCGCCGGGCGTTGTCAATCTCGTTTGCGGTGACCGGGCCGCGTCTGATCATCTCGTCTGCAATCATGGCGTCGATAAAGTAAGTTTCACCGGCTCAACGGTTGCGGGAAAACGCATCGCCAGCGTGTGTGGCGAACGTATTGCGCGCTGCACGCTTGAACTCGGCGGAAAGTCCGCAGCGATTGTGCGCGATGACTACAGTACGGAAGATGCTGCAAAATTGCTGACATCGACTATCACCATTTTCAGCGGTCAGGTCTGCGCAATGCTCAGCCGCGCGCTCGTTCCGCGCCGCCGTCATGATGAACTGGCCGAGGCAATCGCGGGAGAAATGAAGAAAGTCAAAATTGGCTATAGCGAAGATCCCGAGACCATGCTCGGCCCACTTGCCATGGCGCGTCAGCGCGATCGCGTTGAAGGCTACATCGCGAAGGGAAAAGAGACCGCAGACCTTGTCACGGGCGGTCAGCGGCCGAGCCACCTCAATCGCGGCTATTTTGTTGAGCCGACACTCTTCGCAAATGTCGACAACCAATCCGTGATTGCGCAGGAAGAAATTTTCGGTCCGGTGCTTAGCCTCATTCCATGCGAGGATGAAGAAGACGCCATCCGGATCGCCAATGAGTCCAATTACGGGCTCAACGGATCGGTGCTGACCCATGATCATGACGCCGCCTATGCTATAGCGCGGAGAATGCGGTCAGGCGGCGTCGCGCAAAATGGCATGCGCGCCGACTTCAGCCTCCCTTTTGGCGGCTTCAAGCAGTCCGGTATTGGCCGGGAGGGCGGCGCCGAAGGGCTGGCCGCTTATCTGGAGACAAAAACCATCCTGCTCGATGGTGCGCCTGCGGCGTTGGCGGGTTAAAGCTCGACGCTGCCGCCATCCACGAAGAGGTCAATGCCGGTGATGTAACTGGCTTCGTCCGAGGCGAGAAACAGAACGGCGCGGGCGACCTCTCGCGGTTCCCCTATGCGTTTCAATGGAACGACTTCGCGCATATGTCCGCGCATGCCTTCGACGGCCTCATCGGTCATGCCCGGATTGCGGTAAAAGAGCGGCGTTTCCGTTGGGCCTGGGCTCACCACATTGACTCGGATATGTCTCGGCGCCAGTTCGGCGGCGTAAATTCTCGCGATGGCGCGCAATCCTGCTTTTGCGGCTGCGTAAACGGCGTTGCCGGGTATCCCAAGAACGGAACCGATGGAGCCGGTAAACACAATCGCGCCGCCGTCGCGTAAATGCGGCAGCGCCGCCTGCGCGGCGAAGAAGGCGCCTTTGAGATTGATGTTTTGGATGTCATCCCAAAACTGCTCGGTGACCTGGTCCACGGGGGCAAAACCGCCGACCCCGGCATTAATAAAAACGACATCGAGCGGGCCGTTTTGTTCGACAGCAGTTTTGATCGCCGATGCGCTTGCTGAGGCATCGGCCATGTCGCTCTGTATTGCGAGCGCTCCGGTCTTTTCTGCGGCGGCGTCCAGCGTTTTCCGGCTGCGCCCTGTGAGAGACACGCTCGCGCCCTCGGCGGCGAAATCCTCCGCTGCGGCCAGGCCAATCCCGCTATTGCCGCCGAAAATGAAGACGTGTTTTCCCGAAAATCTGTTTTTCGTCATCACTACACCATTGGGGTTGGATTAACCGGGTTTTCAGGCACTTCCTGAATGACGTCCCAGTGTTCGATAATCATGCCGTCTTCAACGCGGAATATGTCGATGACGGCGAGCCCCGGATCGCCAGGCCAGCGCTTCACATGGACATGGGTGATGACATGGTCGCCATCTACAAAGGCGCGTTTGATCGTTTGCTCTGCGTCTGGCGATTCTGCGCGGATTTTAACCAGAAATTCCTTCAGCGCATCAACGCCGGGAGGGGCGAGAGAAGAGTGCTGAATATAGTTTGGTGAAATATAGCGATCGACCGCGTCGGGATTCATACCGATCAGCACCTCGTTATACATTGCGAGAACAAAATCGAGTTTTTGTTGTTCTTCCTCGGATCGCGGCATTCCATTCCTCCCATGCAAGTGGCCCCGAATTGCGGGTTGGCCCAAGATAGGCTATAATCCTACCAAATGATAGAAAATTACGTCCGGCGCAATTGCGGATAATGCTGGCGTGATTTGTAAACGAAAAGGGCCTTCGTGAAAAAGGCTTTCATCGGCGCAGGGAGCGTCAACGCGACTTTCTGAGACATGCAAGGTATCTGAATGAGCACAAAGCTTGAAAACGCTGCGCCTTCTACGCATACGCGGGAAGCGTTGTATAAAAGCCTCGACAATTATCTGGGCGCCTTGGCGGCCAAAGATCCTTCAAAAGTTCTGTGGGCTGACGAAGTCTTCAACACGGAAGACAATGTGGCGATTGAGGTCGGCGACGGACTGTGGGGGACGATCACGGGCCTTGGTGATTATGATCTGCGGTTTGCTGACGTTAAAACCGGTCAGGTTGGCTTTTTCGGCGCTGTGGAGGAAACCAACGACACCTCCGCATTCACGGTGCGGCTGAAAGTCGAGCGTGACGGGCGGATATCGGAAGTGGAGACGCTTGTCGTCCGTATCGCCTTTGGCGGCATCGATATTTTCGCCAATAAAAATTTCTGGGACAAGCCGGTTCTGAATGAGATCGTTCCGCCTGAGCGTCGACGCAAGCGTGAGCGGATGATCACCCTTGCTGACGGATATTTCGATACGTTGCAGCTCAATGACGGTGAAATTTTCACGAAGTTTCACCCGGACTGCGACCGCGTGGAAAACGGCACGCAAAGCACTAACAACAAGGCGTTTGCGGAAGCGGCGAATTACCCCATCGCCGCGCTTGGTTGCGAGGCGCAGTTTAAGCTGGGGCAGTATAAATATGATGACGAACTTCGCGCGCGGCGGTTTCCGTTAATTGACGAAGAGCGCGGGCTTGTGCTGGCGGGTGGGTTTATCGACCATGCCGGCCGGCTCGGCGATTATCAATTAACCGATGGGACGCCTCTGACATCGCCATTCCGCCGGCCGCACAGTTTCTATCTGCTGGAACTCTTCAAAATTGATGACGGCGCTATTCGCCAGATTGAGGCGAATTTTATCAACGTCCCCTATAAAATGCCGAGCCCGTGGGATCAGAGATGAAAAAAGCAAGTGGTGTTTTTCTTGTGGCGGCCTTGCTTCTGCAGGCTTGCGGAGGCGGGGAATCAGAGCCCCAGGATCTCGCGCCGGAAGCGCAGGTTTCGGCGCCCGAAATGCAGGAAGCGCCGCAAGCCGACGCTGTAAGTGATGTGAGTCATCGCGGTGGCGGCTCCGACGGCGCGTATTATGCTGAGCTCGACAGCATTAACCGGTCCAATGTTTCTTCGCTCGGCTTCGCTTGGGAATATCCTCTTTACACGAACAGAGGACAGGAAGCGACGCCGGTTGAGATTGACGGCGTTCTGGTGACAAGCAGCACAGGGGGCCGTGTCGTCGCGCTGGATGCAGTAACCGGCGAAGAGGTCTGGCGTTTCGATCCTGAGATCGATATGCAGGCGAACCGTGTCATCTGCTGCGATATGGTCAATCGCGGCGTTGCGGTGCAGGACGGCCGGGTTTTTGTGGGCGCGCTTGATGGCGTTCTCTATGCGCTCGATTTCAGCTCCGGCAAGGTTTTGTGGAAAGCTGACACCGATGACGGATCGGGGCGTGGCCTTGGCAGCACCGGTGCGCCGGAAGTCGCCGGGGATGTTGTCATCATCGGCAATAGCGGCGCTGAATATGATGTGCGCGGTTTCGTCACCGCCTATGATGTGAAAACCGGCGAGCGGCGCTGGCGTTTTTACACCGTGCCGCACGATCCGAAAGCAGGGCCCCAGGAAAATCCTGAACTCGAAGACGCCGTAAAAACATGGGATCCGGAAAGTCGCTGGGATATTGGCGGCGGCGGCACAGTCTGGGACGCCATTCAATATGATCCGGAGTTTAATGTTGTTTATATCGGGACCGGGAATGGCGGTCCCTATCATCGCGCCAAGCGCTCTCCTGCGGGCGGGGACAATCTGTTTTTGTCGTCGATTGTCGCGCTTGATCCGAAGACGGGACGAGTGAAGTGGCATTATCAGGAAACGCCGGGCGATAGCTGGGATTACACCGCAACCGCGCCGATGACCCTGACGCAACTCAATATCGACGGCGAAGATGCGCCGGTCATCCTGCACGCGCCTAAAAATGGCTTTCTTTATGTGTTGGACCGGCGCGACGGAAAACTCTTGTGCGCCAACTCGCTGGTTTTTCAGAACTGGACGTCAGGCATTGATATGGAGACCGGGCGCCCTGTGATGACGCCGGAGCATGCGGATTATTCAACTGGCCCTAAAATTGTCTATCCGGGGTCGCCTGGCGCCAGCAATTGGCATCCCTTCTCTTACAATGCGCAGACGGGCCTGTATTACGGCGCCGTTCTGGATATGGGCAACCTGTTGATGACGGCGCCGGAAACGAAGCCGTATAAATCAAAAGGGCTGAACACCGATGCGTCGCTTATTTTTGGGCCCAACCTGCCGGACGTTTTGCCCATGCTGCCGCCTTTTGTGCAGGAAGCGGTCAAGGCGCTTCCTGAATGGAGCCGCGTTGAGGAAAGTCCGGCCAAGTCGGAGCTGCGCGCGATCAACCCGTTGACGGGGGAAACGGTCTGGGCGGCGCCTTACGCCGGCTGGCAGGACCGTTCCGGCGTCATGTCGACGTCAGGCGGGCTTGTTTTCGCCGGCGATGTGCGCGGCTTTTTCAATGTCTATGACGCGCAAACGGGTGAGCTGTTGAAATCCATCGACACCGGCACGTCCATTCTTGCGGCGCCGACGACTTATGAAATTGATGGCGTTCAATATGTAGCGGTGACCGCGGGGTGGGGCGGCGGCGGCTGGTCCTATGTGCCGCGCTATGGCGCGGCTTATGAGCGCAAAAATGAAGGGAGAGTGCTGGTTTTCAAGCTGGGCGGCGGCGAAACGCCAAAGCCTGACCTGCTGCCGCCGCTGGAGCCTGCGCCGGCGGCGCCGGAAGGGTTGTTCGCGGATGCTTCCCCTGATCTCATCGGAAAAGGCCGCACGCTGTTCTATGATAATTGCGCTATCTGCCATTCCAACCAGCATCGCTCGATTGCGCCGGATTTACGCCGCATGCAGCCTTATACGCACGAGATTTTCAATGACATCCTGCTGGAGGGATTGCTGGTCGACAATGGCATGCCTGCATGGGGAGATTTGTTTTCCGTTGAAGACGCTGATGCGATCCACGCCTTTCTGACTGATGAGCAGAGAAATGTACGGGCGCGTGAGCTGGAAATGCAGGCGAAAGATATTCCGCTCGACGACCCGAGCCCCGCTTTATTGTCCAGCTACTGAGTTTGCGCATGCGGGCGCGGCGCCAAAATAGCGCATCATGGCCAGAACGCGCTTGGGCGTATTTTTTCCTAAGCGAGTGTAGAGGCTGATGCTTCAACAATTTCGCGCATCCATTTTTTGACATGCCGGATCCGGGCCGTGTCGGCGACATCGCGGTGGGTTGCGATCCAGAACCGTCGTTCAAGCGCTATTTTTTGTGGAAATAATCGGGTCAGCCCGCTCGCGAGAAAATTCGGCAATACGCCGATGCCGCCGCCATGATGGATCATCTCGCGCTGGGCGTTGATTGACGTGCTGGCGAGCGACGGTTTCAGGCCGGGATGGATTTCGTCGAGATAACGCAGCTCGGGCGCATAAAGAAGATCGTCCACATAGCCGACAATTCGGTGACCGGGCAGGTCGTCGATCTTACGCGGTCTGCCGTTGCGCTCCAGATAGGCGGAAGAGGAATAAAGCCCGAGGCGGTAGGAGGTGAAAGGTTCGACGATGAGCCGTGAATCGACGGGAGCGCTCAAGGTGACGGCGATATCGACCTCCCGGATTGACGGCGATAAAAATCCGGAATGCGCTGCAAGTTCGATTGAGAGCGCCGGGTTATCCTCAATCAGCGCCGGGATGACGGGCGCCAGGATGGCGCTGCCAAACCCTTCCGACACACTGACCCTGACCGTGCCGGCGACAAGTTGCTGAGAGACAGGTTCGTGCAACCTGCTGACGAGCGCTTCGATGCGCTCACAGTCGCCAAGCACATTCCGCCCGATCGCCGTCAGCTTGAGCCCGGTGGTCGAGCGCACAAAAAGCGTCGCCTTGAGCGCGGTTTCCAGCCTTGCGACCCGCCGGCTCACCGTTGCGACATCAGCGCCGGTGAGGGGGGCGGCGTCCGAAAAGGAGCCGCTACGCGCCGCGGCGATGAAAAACCTGAAATCGTCCCATTGAATCATACCGGCTGGCTCTCCGCCTTGCTTGCCGTGCAACTGGCTTTGCATTTTTGCAATTTCAAATGTGCATTATTGGCGGTATGCTGCAAGCCCCAAGATCTCCTATGGCTATGGCCCGGGCAAGAGAAAGAGAATGGCGATGCAGCTTCACGGACATTTCATCAACGGCAAAGCAGTCGAGGGCGCGAGCGGCCGGACCAGCGATGTGTTCAATCCGACTACAGGCGAAGTTCAGGGCAAAGTCAGCCTCGCTAGCGTTGCGGAGGTGGCGAAGGCTGTCGATGCGGCGGAAAAAGCCTTTCCGGGCTGGGCCGCGACCAACCCGCAGCGCCGCGCCCGGGTGATGTTCAAGTTCAAGGACCTTGTGGAAAAGGACATGGACAATCTGGCGAAGATGCTTTCGTCAGAGCATGGTAAGATTCTTCCCGATGCTCGCGGCGATGTGCAGCGCGGACTTGAAGTGATCGAATTCGCCTGCGGGATTCCGCATCTGCAAAAAGGCGAATACACCGAAGCCGCAGGCCCGGGCATCGACGTTTACTCCTTGCGCCAGCCGCTTGGCGTTGTCGCCGGCATCACACCTTTCAATTTCCCGGCGATGATCCCGATGTGGATGTTCGGCGTCGCCATCGCCTGCGGAAACACGTTCATTAACAAACCGTCCGAGCGCGATCCGTCCGTGCCGCTGCGTCTTGCCGAGTTGATGATGGAAGCTGGCGCCCCGGAAGGCGTTCTCAATGTCATCAATGGCGACAAGGAAGCGGTGGATGCGATCCTTTCCGAGCCGCGCATCAAGGCGGTCTCTTTTGTCGGCTCCTCCGACATCGCGAATTACATCTATGCGGAAGGCGCAAAACACGGAAAGCGCGTGCAGGCCTTTGGCGGCGCCAAGAACCACATGATCATCCTGCCCGACGCGGATATGGAGAATGTGGTCAACAATCTTATCGGCTCCGCTTATGGCTCGGCTGGTGAGCGCTGCATGGCGACACCGGTCGCAGTGCCTGTGGGCGAGGGCACGGCGGACAAGCTGATCTCTATGCTCAAACCCAAAGTGGAATCCTTACGCATCGGTCCGTCGATGTCGGAAGACTCAGACCTTGGCCCGCTTGTCACCGCGGCTCACCGCGACCGCGTCGCCAATTACATTCAGATGGCTATTGACGAAGGTCAGGAATGCATCGTCGACGGTCGCGATTTCAAACTCCAGGGTTATGAAAACGGATTCTTCCTTGGCGGTACACTGCTCGATCATGCAAAGCCGGGCCACAAAACCTATCACGAAGAAATTTTTGGTCCTGTCTTGCAGATTGCGCGCGCAAGCAACTTTGAAGAAGCGGTCGCGCTCCCCTCGCAGCATCAATATGGCAATGGCGTTGCGATCTTTACGCGTAACGGCGCGGCCGCGCGCGAGTTCACCGCGAGGGTGAATGTGGGGATGGTCGGCGTCAATGTGCCGATTCCGGTGCCGGTCGCCTATCACACCTTTGGCGGTTGGAAGCGCTCAGGCTTCGGCGATACAAACCAGCACGGCCCCGAAGGCGTAAAGTTCTGGACCAAGATCAAAACCATCACTCAGCGCTGGCCGGAAGATGTGCAAGGCTCTGAGTTCGTCATTCCGACGATGGAGTGAGCTGAGGCATGGACTTTTCACTTACCGACGAACAGGAAGCCATTCAGGAAATGGCGCGGCGTTTCGCCGAGGATGAGCTCGCGCCGAACGCGGCGAAATGGGACGAGGAAAAGCACTTTCCCGTCGATGTGATTAAGAAGTCCGCGGAGCTTGGCCTTGCTGGCATATACACGCGAGAGAATGTCGGCGGCTCGGGGCTCGGCCGTCTCGATGCGGCGCTGATTTTTGAAGCGCTCTCGGCCGGCTGCACCGCGACGGCGGCCTATATCTCCATTCATAATATGTGTTCGTGGATGATCGACCGGTTTGCGTCGGAAGAACTGCGCCAGAAATATTGCCCAAAGCTAACCTCGATGGAGATGGTGGCGAGTTATTGCCTTACCGAACCCGGTTCAGGCTCGGATGCGGCGGCGCTTAAAACCAAAGCGGTGAAGGACGGCGATCATTATGTGTTGAACGGGTCGAAGGCGTTTATCTCCGGCGCCGGGGTTTCCGATCTTTATGTCGTCATGGTGCGCACTGGCGGCGATGGGCCGAAAGGCATTTCGACCGTGCTCGTCGAAAAAGGAACGCCGGGGCTTTCCTTTGGCGCCAATGAAAAAAAGATGGGCTGGAACGCGCAGCCGACCGCGATCGTTAATTTCGAGGATTGCCGTATTCCGGTTTCGAACCGTGTTGGTGAGGAAGGCGAGGGCTTCAAATTTGCAATGATGGGCCTTGATGGCGGGCGTCTCAATATTGCCGCCTGCTCGCTGGGTACAGCAAATGCGGCGCTGAAAGTGGCGCTGGACTACGCCAATGAGCGCCGCGCGTTTGGCAAGCGCCTCAACGAACAGCAGGCGTTGCAGTTCAAACTCGCTGACATGGCGACGGAGTTAGAGGCCGCGCGCATCATGCTCTATCAGGCGGCGTGGAAGCTGGACCATAAAACGCCGGACGCCACGCGCCACTGCGCCATGGCCAAGCGTTTTGTCACCGATGTTGGATTTAACATCGTCAATGAAGCACTCCAGATCCATGGCGGCTATGGGTATTTGAAAGACTATCCGCTGGAACGGATGTTGCGCGATGTGCGCGTGCATCAGATTCTCGAGGGCGCCAATGAAATCATGCGCGTCATCGTCGCCAGAGATTTGCTGAAAGAATATCAAGGGTAGAACGCCATGACGAAAATCGGATTTATCGGGCTCGGCAATATGGGCGGGCCGATGGCGGCCAATCTCGCAAAGGCGGGCTTTGAGGTGACCGCGACGGATCTTTCCATCGGCGCCGTTGATCGCGCTGTCGAGGCGGGGTGCGCGCGCGGCGCGACTGTTGCCGATACGGTGAAGGAAGCCGACATAGTCGTGACCATGTTGCCCGCAGGCGCCCATGTGCGCTCTGTTTACACGGAAAGCTACGGTGTCATCGCAAACGCCAAACCCGGCGCGCTGTTTATCGATTCATCGACGATTGATGTGGACTCTGCGCGCGCCGTGATCGCCGCCGCGAGTGACAAGGGCTTCGCCATGGTTGACGCGCCGGTTTCCGGCGGCGTCGCCGCGGCAACGGCTGGCACGTTGACGTTCATGGTGGGCGGCGAGGCGGGCGCTTTCGAACGGTCCAAACCTGCGCTGGAGAAAATGGGCAAGAATATTTTTCATGCTGGCGCAGCGGGTAACGGTCAAGTCGCAAAAATCTGCAACAACATGCTGCTCGGCATTTCGATGATTGCAACCTGCGAAGCGTTCAACCTTGCAGACAAGCTGGGTCTCGACGCACAGACGTTCTTTGACATCTCGTCCACGGCCTCTGGGCAGTGCTGGTCCATGACGAGTTATTGTCCGGCGCCGGGGCCCGTGCCGAATGCGCCGTCGAATCGCGATTACCAACCTGGCTTTGCGGCGGCGATGATGCTGAAGGATATGCGCCTGGCGCAGGAAGCTGCGCATAAAGCAAAAGCGGCAACGCCGCTCGGTGCGCAGTCCGAAGCGATTTATGCGCTGATGGAGGCGGCCGGAAAGGATAGTCTCGATTTCTCCGGCGTTATGAAGCTTATCAACGGCGAACTCTAATTGGGTAAAATACTGTCACGCCGGAAAATTGCACCGCAGCATATTTCGTCATAGTGTCCCAGCGCGTAATAAGCCTATGGGGATCGCTTTGAAGTTTAAGAAGATTTTGGTCGCAAACCGCAGTGAAATCGCCATCCGTGTGATGCGAGGCGCGGCGGAGCTTGGGATCAGAACCGTTGCGATCTACGCTGAAGAAGACAAGCTCGCGCTGCATCGCTTCAAAGCGGATGAGAGCTATCAGGTTGGCGCCGGGCTGGGGCCGGTCAAAGCCTATCTCGACATAGAAGACATTGTGCGTATTGCGCGCAAATGCGGCGCCGACGCGATCCATCCCGGTTATGGCTTTCTTTCTGAAAATCCGGATTTCGCCGACCGTTGCGCAGAGGAGGGGATCGTTTTTATCGGTCCGTCGCCGTCGATCATGCGGTCTTTGGGCGATAAAGTCTCGGCACGGACGATCGCTAAAAAGGCTGGCGTGCCTGTCGTACCTGCGACCGGCGTTCTTTCAGAAGACGAAACTGAAATTAAAAAGGCGGCAGCCGGTGTTGGTTATCCGCTTATGCTCAAGGCGAGCTGGGGCGGCGGCGGTCGCGGCATGCGTATTATTGAGGACGAGTCGGAGCTGCTCGCCGCCGTCGATACGGGCAGGCGCGAAGCTTTGTCGGCTTTCGGCAAGGGCGATGTCTATCTTGAAAAGCTCGTGCGTCAGGCGCGTCATGTGGAAGTGCAGCTGATCGGCGATTCCCATGGAAATCTTCTGCATCTTTTTGAACGGGACTGCTCGGTTCAACGCCGTCATCAAAAGGTGGTGGAGCGTGCGCCTGCGCCCTATCTCAATGACGCGCAGCGTCAGTCGCTATGCGCGTTGGCGTTAAAGCTCGGCCGCGAGGTTGGCTATAACAACGCCGGGACCGTTGAGTTCCTGATGGACGCGGAGACGAGCGCCTTTTATTTTATTGAGGTCAATCCGCGCATTCAGGTGGAGCATACGGTGACGGAAGAGGTCACTGGCGTCGATATCGTCAAAGCGCAGATTCGCATCGCCGAGGGCCAGGCGATCGGTTCGCCGGAAAGCGGCATTCCGGCGCAGGAAAACATTCATCTCAACGGACATGCGCTGCAATGCCGGGTGACGACGGAAAACCCGGAAGAAAACTTCATTCCCGATTATGGCCGCATCGTCGCCTATCGCGGGGCAACAGGCTTTGGCATCCGGCTCGATGGCGGCACCGCCTATGCGGGCGCGCAGGTGACGCGGTTTTACGACTCGCTTTTGGAAAAAGTGACTGCATGGGCGCCGACGCCCGACGAAGCGATCAACCGCATGTCGCGAGCGCTGAACGAGTTCCGTATTCGCGGCGTCGCGACTAATCTCGTGTTCCTCGCGAACCTTGTCAATCACCCGAAGTTTCGGTCGAACGATTACACAACGCGCTTCATTGATGAAACGCCGGAGTTGTTCGAGTTTCCGAAACGCAAGGATCGCGCGACAAAGCTTTTACGCTTTCTTGCAGACGTAAATGTCAACGGAAATCCGGAAGTGAAGGGCAGGGCGGAGCCTGCACGCCATGTAGATCCGCAATTGCCGGACGTTGCGGGAAGCCCTGTTCCGGCGGGCCTGCGCGACAAGCTAAAAGAGTTGGGGCCTGAGGCATTCGGCCAATGGGTGCGGGACCAAAAACAGGTCTTCGTCACCGACACAACCATGCGCGATGCGCATCAGTCACTGCTGGCGACGCGCATGCGCACCTATGACATGGTTCAGGCGGCGCCGCATTATGCGCGGCGTCTACCCAATCTCTTTTCGCTGGAATGCTGGGGCGGGGCGACCTTTGACGTCGCCATGCGCTTTTTGAAAGAAGACCCGTGGCGGCGGCTGGAGCTGCTGCGCGACGCGGCGCCGAACATTCCGTTGCAAATGCTCTTACGCGCCTCAAACGCGGTCGGATACACCAACTATCCCGACAATGTGGTGCAATATTTCGTTGAGCGCGCCGCGGATACTGGCGTCGATATCTTCCGCGTGTTTGATTCCCTCAACTGGGCGGAGAATATGTATGTCGCCATGGACGCGGTGCAGAAAACCGGCGCCGTATGCGAAGCGGCGATTTGCTATTCAGGCGATCTGACGAGTGAACACGAAAAGAAATTTACGCTCGACTATTATCTGAAGCTCGCCAAAGACCTTGAGGCTCATGGCGCCCATATGCTGGCGATCAAGGATATGGCGGGCGTCGCCAAACCAAGAGCGGCCAAACTGCTCGTGGCGGCGCTCAAGGAAGAAACGAAGCTGCCTGTTCACTTCCACACTCATGACACCAGCGGCGCCTCATCTGCGTCGGTGCTGGCGGCGGTTGATGCGGGCGTTGATGTGGTCGACGCGGCGCTCGATTCCATGAGCGGACTGACGGCGCAACCGCCGCTAGGGTCTATCGTGGCGGCGCTTCAAGGCGATGTGCGCGATCCCGGTCTTGATGACGGCGCGATCCGCGACTTGAGCTTTTACTGGGAGGCTGTGCGCGATCTTTACGCCGCCTTTGAAAGTGATGTGCGCTCCGGCGCGTCGGAGGTTTATCTCCATGCGATGCCGGGCGGGCAGTTCACAAACTTGCGTGAACAGGCGCGCTCTCTCGGCATTGAGGGAGAGCGCTGGCATGAGGTGGCGCAGGCCTATGCCGACGTCAACGAGATGTTCGGCAACATCGTCAAGGTGACGCCAAGCTCCAAGGTGGTCGGCGATATGGCGCTGTCCATGGTGTCGGCGGGGCTGACGCGCGCGGATGTCGAAAATCCGAAAAAGGACATTTCCTTCCCGGAATCGGTCGTGTCGTTCTTCCATGGCGATCTCGGCCAACCCCATGGCGGCTTCCCCAAAGCGCTGCAACAGAAAATCCTGAAAGGCGCAACGCCGATCATCGACCGGCCGGGCAAACATATGGCGCCGGTTGATCTAGAGGCGAAGCGCGCTGAGACCGCAGAGGCGATTGGGGTGGCGGTCAGCGATAATGATCTCGCCTCGGCGCTGTTATATCCGAAAGTGTTTTCGGCCTTCGCAAAGTTCCGCGACGACTATGGCGATATGAGCGTGTTGCCGACGGACGAGTTTTTCTATGGCCTGCCGCCGGAGAAGGAAATCTCCGTCGAGATCGAACATGGCAAGACGTTGATCATTCAGTGCCAGTCTGTGTCTGACGCTGACGAGGAAGGGCTGGCGCGGGTGTTCTTCTCCCTGAACGGTCAGCCGCGCACCATCAAGATTCGCGACGCCGCGCGCGAGGACAAAAGCGTTCACCGCGAAAAGGCGAAAGCCGGAGATGCGAAAAATGTCGGTGCGCCGATGCCGGGCGCCGTCAGCGAGATTCGTGTCGCGCCCGGCGACAAGGTGAAGGCCGGCGATGCGCTCGTCATCCTTGAGGCCATGAAGATGGAAGTGAAAGTCGCCGCGGAGGCCGATGGCGTGGTCAAACGCATCGCCGTCGCCGCCGGCGATCAGGTTGACGCCAAGGACCTGCTTGTCGAGCTGGAATAGCGCCCGGCCTTTGTTCTTGCGGCATGATCGAAACTGAACTGGCGTCCCCGACAGGATTCGAACCTGTGGCCCCCAGATTAGGAATCTGGTGCTCTATCCTGCTGAGCTACGGGGACGCTAGCGGCCTGCTTTCTAGCCCATATCGCGCTGCACCAAAACCATTCATGGGGCTGGCCGCCTAAATTTCCCGAAAACGTCTTGGAATCGTTTTCCTTTAGTTGATTAACCGCCATAATTGGCTGGCGGTATCCGGCGGGGACCATCCGGGCGGAGTGGCGTTAGGCGGGAGACGATATGATTGCGCGCAGACAATATGTGATTGCGGCGGCCGGCATTCTGGCGGCCTTTGCAGCGGGGCTTCTTCTCGGGCGGACCATCGCCCCCGATTCGGGATCGCGGGGCGCGCCCAACAGCCAGCCCGTTGTTTCCGCCGAGACGCGTGGCCAGGCCCAGCGCCGGCCCTTCCAAGAGCGCCGGTCAGATAATGCGGAAAGACCGGAGGTCCTCGAGGCGAAGAACTTCGCCTATCGGCGCCTGCGCCTCGACACCGGGACCGCGACCCCGAAAGCCTGCCTTCAGTTCAATCGCGAGCTGAATGATGGCGGCGACGTCAATTATGGCGATTTTGTCCGCGTTAGCCCCGCCGACGGATCGGCCATCGAGATTGACGGGACATCGCTTTGCCTCACCGGCCTTGAATTCGACAAGGATTATCGTGTGCGCCTGCGCGTCGGACTGCCTTCAGCCAAAGGCGAACGGCTTGAACGCACAGAGGAAGTGACCGTCGCTTTTGGCGATAAGCCGTCCTATGCGGGCTTCGCCGGTGACGGCGTCATCCTTCCGCGCCTTGAAGCGGACGGGATCGGCATCGAGACCGTCAATGTGGAAAAGGTGGAGATCACCGTCTACCGCGTTTCCGACCGGTCGCTAGCAAGGAAGAATATTGTCGCAGGTGAAGCCAGCGGCGAAGACAAGTATTCCTATGTCTGGGATCAGGAAGACGGTCAGGATGTGGGCGTCAAAGTCTGGTCCGGCGAGCTTGCAACTGCGGGTGAACGCAATGAGACCAGCACCACGGTCTTCGCGCTCGGCGCAGCGCTCGGCGAGTTGAAGCCGGGCGCATATTTCCTGCGGCTTAAAGACGTGTCGCCCGGCGCGGATGATCGGCGCGCCGCATCGGCCTGGCGCTGGATTGTTTTTACCGACATGGCGCTGACAACTTATTCCGGCGCCGATGGCGTCGATGTTTTCGTGCGCTCGATTTCGACGGCGCGCGCCATGGCGGGCGTCGAGCTGTCGCTGATCGCCGCCAACAATGATATTCTTGCACGAGCCATCACCAATGGCGACGGCCGTGCGCGTTTCAGCGAGGAGGCGGTCAATGGCGATTATCCGCTGACGCCGCGCATGTTGATGGCCTATGGCCCGCAGGACGATTACGCGGCGCTTGATCTCGATCGCGCGCCGCTCGATCTGTCGGACCGAGATGTGGGCGGGCGCTCTGCGCCGTCGAAAGTCGATGCGTTTGTCTATCTGGATCGCGGGATCTATCGCCCTGGCGAAACGGTTCATGTGTCCGGTCTTCTGCGCGACGATGCTGGAAAAGCTATTGAAGACCGTCCGCTGACGGTCACGGTTCGCCGCCCCAACGGCACGGAAGCCGACAAGCGCCGGATCGATGAATTGACGATTGGCGGCTTTACTTTTGAGTATGACGTACCGGCGTCGGCGCCGCGCGGCATGTGGTCTATTCAGGTCGAAGCCGATGGCGTCGACGGTTTTGTCGGTTCGGAACAGTTCTCGGTTGAAGATTTTGTTCCGCAGCGCCTTGAGGTGAAACTTGAGGGCGATGAAAAAAGTCCGATCCGTCCCGGTGAAGCGCGCGAACTTTCCGTTGAAAGCCGTTTCCTTTACGGCGCGCCAGCGAGCGGGCTGGCGGTTGAAGCCGAGGCGCGTCTGCGTCTCGATCCTAATCCGTTTCCGGATTTTGGAAGCTATCGGTTCGGTCCGGTCAATGGCCGTTTCGATGAACGCTTTTTGACCTTGCCGAACACAACCACTGACGCCGAAGGACAGGCGAGCATCGCGGTCAATGTCGACACTGCGCCGAAAGATTATGGCGCGCCCATGCGGGCGGATGTCGTTGTCGGCGTCGTAGAACCCGGCGGACGCGTTGTGCGTGAATCGGCGCGCATTCCGGTGCGTCCTGATAATGCTTATGTGGGTCTGAAGCTTGCCAATGACGAGACCAGCTTTGGTCAGGGCGAAGAGGTTGGCGTTAACGCCGTCCTGATCGACTGGCAGGGTCAACCCATTGAGGGCGATCTCGAATGGCGTCTTGTCGAAGAAGATTACTGGTTCGACTGGTATCGTGAAAATGGCCAGTGGCGCTGGCGCCGGTCTTTCCGCGATGTCCTTATCGCTGAGGGCCGCGGCAAGACGGGCCCTGAGCAGATAGCTACCCTTGTCGGCCAGCGGGTCGATCCGGGCACCTATCGCCTGACTGTGTCCCAAGCGGGCGGCAAGGCGAAAAGCGATATCAGGTTTTATGTCGGCTGGCGGTCTTATGCGTCAGGCGCAGATTCGCCCGATCAGGCGGCGCTAACCTTGCAGACAGACAAGGTGACGCCCGGTTCGCGCGCGCGTCTGTTCCTTAATCCGCCCTATGAAGGCGAGGCGACCATCGTGATCGCCACGGATAAGGTGCACCTCGTCCAGCGTATGGGCGTTGAAGCGAAGGGCCGCGAGATTATCGTCGATACGGACCCGAGCTGGGGTGCGGGCTTTTATGTCATGGCGACGGTGGTGACGCCGCGCGATCCCGGCGACAGGCCGGTGCCACGTCGCGCCATGGCGGTCTCTTATGTGCCGTTCGATATGTCGGCGCGTAAACTCAATGTTGCGATTGACGATCCCGAGGTGTTCCGTCCGCGCCAGCGGCTCGATCTGCCGGTGACGGTCGGCGGCGCCGCGCCGGGCTCCACGGTGATGATGACTGTGGCTGCGGTGGATGAGGGCATTTTGCGCCTGACGAAATTCGCTTCGCCTGATCCGGTCGATTATTATTACGGCAAGAAACGTCTCGGTGTTTCCATTCGCGATGATTACGGCCGCATCCTTGACGCCAATCTTGGCGCTGCGGCGCGGTTTGGCGGCGACGCCATTGGCGGCGAAGGATTGACCGTCGTGCCGACAAAATCGGTGGCGCTGTTTACCGGACCCGTAACCGTCGGCGCTGGCGGTAAGGCGAGCGTTCCCATTGAGGTGCCTGACTTTAACGGCGAATTGCGCCTGATGGCGGTCGCCTGGTCGAAGGATAAGCTTGGTTCGGATTCTGAGCCGCTGACCGTGCGCGATCCCGTGCCGGCGGAGCTTTCCCTGCCGCGCTTCCTTGCACCCGGCGACACTGCGACGGCGACGCTCCTGATCGACAATGTCGACGGGCAGGCCGGCGACTATAAAGTTTCGCTTGCGGGTGAGGGGCCGGTTGGTCTTTCAACCGCCGAAACTTTCACGCTGGCGCAGGGCGAGAAGCAGACCAAAGCATTCTCGTTCACAACCGGCGAAGTCGGCATCGGGGCGGTCAGCCTCAGCGTTGAAGGGCCGGGCGGGTTTGCGGTTTCGCGTTCCTATCCGATCCAGTCGCGCACGCCCTATTTCCCCGTCACGGAAGTGCGAACCGCCGCGCTGGAGCCCGGTGAGACGTTCCAGCTTACCGACGCGGTTACCCAACCGTTTGTGCCCGGTTCAGCGGATGTCGCGGTGTCCTTCTCTCGTCTTGACGGGATCGAGCCGGGGCCGCTGCTCGATGCGCTTTATCGCTACCCCTATGGTTGCTCCGAACAGTTGACGAGTTCAGCGATGCCGCTCCTGTTTGTTGATGTGCTCGGCGGCGAAGTGGGCAAGGGGCCGGAGCGGGCTGTGCGGCCGCGTGTACAGAAGGCTGTGAACGAGCTTCTCAACCGGCAGTCGCCCGACGGCGCTTTCGGTCTGTGGCGGGTGGGCGACCGGTGGGCGTCGCCTTGGCTCGGCGCCTATGTCACCGACTTCCTCTATCGCGCCAAGAACGAAGGTTATGCGGTGCCGGATGAAGCGCTCGACCGCGCTTATGAGTCGCTTGCCGATATTGCGCGCGTCGATCGCTGGTACCTTGCAAGTTACCAGACCAGTGTGCCGGAATTTGCGAATAACAACGACACGCGTGAATTCCTGAAACGCCGCTCTGCAGCCTATGCGCTCTATGTATTGGCGCGCGCAGGACGGGCTGACCTTTCCGATCTCCGCTATTTCCATGATGCGCTGCTTGAAGGCACGCCGAGCCCGCTCGCGCGGGCCCATATCGGCGCGGCGCTCGCCATGATGGGCGACCGCGCCCGCGCAGAGAGCGCCTTCAAACAAGCGATGCAGGCGGTGGGCTGGCAAAATCGCGGCGATTACTACCAGACCAATCTGCGTGATGTGGCCGGGCTTGTGGCGCTTGCGGTTGAGTCCGGCCAGACCGACAAGACCGAAGCATTCGTCGAGCAGCTCAAAATCTATATGAAAGAGCCGAGCCGTATGCATACGCAGGAAAAAGCGTTCACGCTGCTTGCAGCACAGGCGCTTTTGCGGACATCGGAGGCGGTGGAGCTGACCGTCAACGGTCAGAGCCTCACCGACTTGCCGCCGGCGCCGTCTTTTGCACCGGAGGATGCGGAAATTGAGGCTGGCGTTTCCTATCGCAATGACGGTGAGGGACAGATATTCCGTTCCCTGACAGTGTCAGGTTCGCCGACCGCTGCGCCGCCTGCAGCGGCCCAAGGGTTCTCCCTGACCAAACGCATCGCCACCCGTGACGGTCGCCCGGCGGATTTATCGACCGTGCGCCAGAACGATCGGCTTGTTGTCGTCATCAGCGGGACAGCGACGGATCAGCGCCTTCACCCGGCGGTGATTGCGGACCTCTTGCCTGCGGGGCTTGAGATCGAGACCGTCCTTAATCCTGATGATGCGGGTGGGGCTGGCAATAATGGTCCCTATAAATGGGTTGGCGCCCTTTCCTATTCGAAAGTCGCTGAAGCGCGCGATGACCGATTTGTCGCCGCCGTCGATGTGAATGGGCGCAACCGCTTCACCCTTGCTTATGTGGTGCGTGCAGTCACGCCTGGCGCCTTCGTGATGCCGGGCGCCGTCATTGAAGATATGTACCGCCCCGGAGAATTCGCCCGGACCGAGGTCGGGCGCATTTCCATCGCCGCCGCGGAATGATTGCGGAGCGCGATATCATGAAAACGCGCCAGCGCCGAATAGTCTTTTTGGTGCTGGCGGTCCTCGCCGCCATTGCTGCGCTTGATCTGCTTTTTCCGCCGCCGCTCAAGCGGGCTCAGGATTTGTCGCCGCTGGTGACGGACCGGAATGGCGAATGGCTGCATGCCTTCGCGACGCCGGAAGGGCGCTGGCGGTTTGAAGCTAATCTCGATCAGATCGATCCGATTTTTGTCGAGCGTTTGATTGCTGTCGAAGACAAGCGTTTCTACAAGCACTGGGGTGTCGATCTGCTTGCGGTGATGCGCGCCGGCGTTTCTTCGGCGAAAGCGGGTCATGTGGTCTCCGGCGCGTCGACAATCACCATGCAGACGGCGCGTCTCCTTGAGCCCCGCAAGCGGAATGTCGGCGCGAAATTCGCAGAAATGGTGCGGGCGCTCCAGATTGAGCGGCGTCTGTTAAAGGACGAAATTCTTGAGCTTTATCTGACGCTGGCGCCTTATGGCGGCAACATAGAAGGGGTGCGCGCCGCGAGCCGCATTTATTTCGACAAGGAGCCGACGCGCCTTACCGACGCTGAGCAGGCTTTATTGATCGCACTGCCGCAAGCGCCGGAAGCGCGCCGTCCGGATTTGCGGGCAGGTGCGGCGCGGCAAGCGCGTCAGGAAATACTGGAAAAACTGGCGGCCGCCGGCGTCATGGATGAAATCCATATGACTGAAGCGGGTGAGGCGCGTTTGCCGCAATCGCGCCACCCCTTGCCGCGTCTGGCCTATCATGCGACGCAGGAGCTGGCGCGCGCTGAAAAGCCCGGCGTTACCCGGTCAACACTCGACGCTTCACTTCAGGCGCGTGCGGAAAAGGCGCTCAGCCAATATGTGAAACAGTTCGATGACGGCGCCACAGCGTCACTGATTATCGTAGAGAACAAAACCCGGGCCGTGCGCGCGAGCGTTGGATCCTCCGGTCTCGACGTCAAAGGAGGATGGATAGACCTGACCGCCGCCACGCGCTCGCCGGGGTCTGCGTTAAAACCGTTTATCTATGGTCTTGCGTTTGAAGCGGGCTATGCGTCTGCGAACACCGTGATCGACGACATGCCGCGCGCCTTCGGGGATTATGCCCCCGAGAATTTCGACCGCACTTTCCGCGGCGAGGTGCGTGTGCGCGAGGCCTTGCAGCACTCCTTGAATGTTCCCGCCGTGCGCGCCCTCGACCGTGTCGGCGCATCGCGTTTCGCTTCGCTGATGCGGGCGGCGGGGGTCGATCTCAAGACGCCGAACCGCGCGACCAAGTCGCCGGGGCTCGCTTTGGCGCTTGGCGGCGCCGGGGTTACCGCGCGCGAGATTGCAGCGCTTTACGCCGGGCTCGGCAGCGGCGGTGAAGTCGCGCCCTTGGTCTGGAAGGCGGCGGACGAGAAACAGCCCATACACGCCTATCGTCTTTTCTCCGAAGACACCGCCGCGCGTATTTCGTCGATTCTCGCCGGGGCGCCGGCATTGGAAGGCCGGGTGCCGGCTGATCTGGCGCGCAAGGCGACACGCGTCGCTTTCAAGACGGGCACGTCCTACGGCTATCGCGACGCCTGGGCTGCGGGACATGGCGGGGGATACACGATCGTCGTCTGGGTAGGACGCGCCGACGGCGCGCCACGACCGGGCGCCACCGGCCGCAACACTGCGGCGCCGCTCTTGTTCGACGTTTTTGACATGCTTGATCGCGACGGCGCCACGGAAGGCGACATCGAAGACATGGAAGACGAGGCTCCTTTGCTCGCCATGGCCCGGTTCGAGCGCGCACAATCAGCCGCGCCGCCTCAGATCGTTTTTCCTCGCGATGGCGTCGAGGTTTTTATGGGCAAGGACGAGCGCGGCTTTTCGCTTGCGGCTCGTGGCGGTGAGGGCGATCTGCGCTGGTATGTCAATGGCGAGCCGTTGACGCTTGAAGAAACCAGCGGCCGGCATGTGTGGCGGCCGTCGCGAGCCGGATTTTACGATGTCACCGTTGTCGACAGGGCGGGGCGCAAGTCGCGCTCGAAAGTGCGCGTGATTTCCGGGTGAAGCGCCGGTATCTCCTTGGCGGCGTTCTGGCGCTTGGCGTGTCTCGCAGTTTTGCGCAAACGATTGTTCCCAATGCACAGGCTTTATCGGGTAGCCGTTTCCTCGCTGGTGACGTTGAATATTTGCTGGCGGATGTGATGGCGCCGCCGCTTTATGTCTTGGGCGATCAGGCGCCGGCTTATTTTGAGCGATCGCGCATTGCCTTGCAGGCTCTTTTGTCCAGCCGCGTGGACGTGGAAGACGCGCTGCCGCCAACGCGGTGGGGCGTAAAGCCAGTTATAGTGAAGGTTGCCGGTGCAGAGGAGACCTTGCAGGAGACCTTAACGCGGGCCGGCGCCGTGCGTGTTACGCCGCAGACAGAAAATCATGACTTCATTCGGCGTCTGCTTGCGCTTGAACAAGAGGCGCGTACCGGGAAAACCGGACTTTGGGCGTTGCAAGACTATCGCATCTTCGACGCAGACAAGGCGTATGGCGCTGTCGGCGCATACAACCTCATTGAAGGAACAGTCCTTCGCGCCGAAAAGCATGGAAGCCGGTTTTATCTCAATTTCGGCGAGGACTTTCGCGAGGATTTCACCGCCGGCGCCGCCTCACGGCTTTATACGCGCTGGCTGAAAAGCGGCGTGGACCTGGCGGCGTTTGACGGCGCAAATATCCGCGTGCGCGGATTTGTTGAGGCGATCAACGGTCCGTCGATCGACCTCAAACATCCCTTGCAGATTGAGCGGCTGGACTAGGCGGCGGCCGTGGCGGCGGCGGTTTTCTTTTTCAGAACGCTTTCAAGCTCTTCAATCGCATTGCCGAGATCCACATTGCGCACGGCCGCAACTTCGCGGGCCATGCGGTCAAGCGCAGCTTCGAAAAGCTGACGTTCGGAATAGCTCTGCTCCGGCTGATCGTCGCCGCGATAAAGGTCGCGGACAACTTCCGCCACAAGCTTCATGTCGCCGGAATTGATCTTGGCGTCATATTCCTGCGCGCGGCGGCTCCACATGGTGCGCTTGATCCGCGCACGGCCTTTCAGCGTGGAGATGGCGTCTTTCACCGTCTTGTCGTCGGAGAGGGGGCGCATCCCCGCCGCTTTCGCCTTGCCCGTGGGCACGCGCAGCTTCATCTTCTCCTGATCGAAGGCGATAACAAACAGCTCAATCGGAATGCCTGCGACTTGCTGCTTTTCAAGATTGGTGATCTTGCCGACCCCGTGGGCGGGATAGACGATCTTGTCGTTGACCTTGAAATTCTGTTTCGCGCTTTGCGAGGCTTCGGTGTTGACGGAAGCCTCGGCGTCGGCCTGAGGCGCGTCTTTCACCGGGGCCATGCTCGGCGTCGGGATCGAGGCGGCGAGGGTGGTCTTGCGCGGGGCCTGACCTACATTCACCGGCTTAGGCCTGGGCGGCGCTTTTTTCTCCGCTTTCTTCGATGCGGTCTTTTTCGCCGCTTTCGCCGGCGCAGCCTTTTTGGCGGAGGTTTTTACGGTCGCTTTTTTTGCGGCTTTCGGCGCCGCCTTCTTTGCGGGGGCCTTTTTGGCTGATGTCTTCACAGTTGCTTTCTTGACGGCCTACTTGGCCGGGGCGGCCTTTTTGGCTGATGTTTTTACGGCCGCCTTTTTCGCGGTTTTCTTGGCGGGAGCGGCCTTTTTGGCCGAGGTCTTCACCGTCGCCTTTTTAACGGCCTTCTTGGCCGGAGCGGCCTTTTTCGCCGCTGTTTTTTTCTTCGCTGTGCTCTTGGCCGCAGTTTTCTTCGCGGGAGCTTTTTTTGTCGCGGCTTTCTTTTTCGTCGATTTCGTAGCCATGTGAGACCTTAAATTAGCAGCGCCGGGTGGGCCCGGCGGGCAATCGTGGGTGGATTCGCCAAGCGGTGTGTCAAAGTGGCGCCGGAGGAGTTTTCCCCAGCTTTGCCTTTGACCCAACGGTGCGCCACCTTAGCGAAAACCGGTTATCGCCCATTTAAGATGGAAACGATATTCCCAGTAATGCCAAGGAGTTATAGCCCAGTCCGAAGACTCCGGATTAACGGTGCGCGCCGCAAAACGATCCAAGATTCAGCCAGAATATTAGCACAAAATTGCACGCTCCGCTACAGCTTTCGGTGCTGTGCGGAGCGCTGACGAAACCTATCGGGGTGGAGCTTAAGAGCCTTTGCCAGGCTTGTCGGAGAAATATTTCTCGAATTTGCCCTCTTCCTCGGCGACATCGTCCGCCCCGGGCAGGGCGTCGATCTTCTGGGTGATGTTGGGCCATTCCGCGGCGTATTTCGTGTTGATCTCGAGCCATTTGTCGGCCCCCGACTCGGTGTCGGGAATGATGGCCTCAGCCGGGCATTCAGGCTCACACACGCCGCAATCGATACATTCGTCCGGGTGGATCACCAGCATATTCTCCCCCTCATAGAAACAATCGACGGGGCATACCTCCACGCAGTCCGTGTATTTGCACTTGATGCAGGCTTCAGTCACCACATAGGTCATGTTGCTCGCGCTCCTTACTCTCGGCGGCGGTTTTCGCCTTTCTTACCCGCTCACCGCCATGACGCAAGCGAGCTTTCCTGATCGGATCGTCATTTTCTCTTGAGCTTATTTGAGCCGGGCCGCGACGCGGGCCCGGGCCGAGCCGGAGTCTTGGTCATCCACATAGATGAGGCCGCAGATCTGGCGGATCAGGGTTTCCTCATAGGGATCGCGCGTCCCGTCGGACAGGACAATCTCCCACAGTTCTTCAATCAGCTCGACTTTCTCCTCGCGCGTCATCGCTTTGGCGACCTTGGTGAAACGCTGGATGTCGGTTGCGCCTTCTTGCGCGGTTTCAGCCTGCGCCCGCAGGGCGGCGGCCTCGGCCGCGCCAAGTCCGAATCGTTTCATCAGCGCCCGGTCGATAAGCGCGACTTCATTGTCTGCGTAATCTTCGTCTACCCGTGCGGCTTCGACCAGCAGCGCGGCGAAGGCAAGCTCCAGTCGGTTCTCAGCTCCAGCTTGAGGCTCCTCGTTTTTGAACCGGTCAAACAGTTTGTCGAACATCATGCGTTCCTTAAATCTTGCGTCAGTTTGCTTTAAGCGCGCTAAGCGCGCGGCGATCTTTTTTTGTCGGCCTGCCGGCGCCTTTGTCGCGTGCGAAGGCCTTGCGCGGCGACGCTTCTCCTTTTGGCGGCGGCGGCGGAGAGCGGTCTTCGTAAAGCGTTTGCGCCTCGGACGCCGGTCCCCGTCTTTCGGCGCAGTCGAGAATATAAATGATGCGTAACCGGTCATTCCGGGTAAAGACGATCGTGTCGCCCGGGCGGGTCACGGTGCTGGGCTTGTCGGCGCGTTGAGTAATTTCGCCGCGTGTGATGCGGACATTTCCGTCGCTGACGAATTTTGCGGCGAGGGTGCGCGTTTTGAAAAACCGCGCCTGCCATAGCCACTTGTCGAGACGCTGGGACGCGTTGACCGTTTCGGCGCTGTCGCCTGTCATTCAGCCTTCTCGGTGGCTTTGGTCTTGTCGTCTTTTCCGGGAGCGCCTGACAGCTCCGCTTTCAAGCCAGCGAGCACTGCGAAAGGCGAATTGGGATCAGCCTTTTTCTCGCGCTTCGGTCCGGCGCTGTAGACGGCGGGTTTGCGCTGTTCCTTGCCGCGGCGAGGGCCGCTTTTGCCGCCCTTGTTTCCTCTGCGATCATTGCGATCGCCGTCGCGCGGCTTGCCGCCGGTGCGATTGCCGCTTCGGTCGCCCCCGCGATCGCCTTGTTGTTCACCGTCGCGGCGCGCCTGTTTGCCGTGGGGTTTGCCTTGGGGCTTCGGCCGGCGCGGCGCCGGGCGCCAAAGCGTGACTTCGATTTCTTCGGCCTCGGCGGCTGTGGCTTCCGGCGCCGTTGACGCAGGGGCGGCGTTCTCAAGCGCGTCACCGCCCTGCGGTGCGCTCGCGGCCGCAGACGGGGCTTCAGGTGAGGCCTGTTCCAGTCCTTGCGCGGCGACTTGCCCGGCGCTGAGACCGGTGTCGAGCACGACATCAGCAGGCGGCGTTACAGCTTCAGGCGGCTGGACTTCTCCAACGCCAGCCTGTGGCGCTTCAAGAGCGGCGTCGGTCGCCGCCGCGGCCGCCGCCTCAGGGGCAGGGTCGCTCGGTTGCGATTCGTCGGGTTTGGTTTCAGCAACGGGCGCTGCTTCCACTTTCGGCTCGACCTTCTTGCGCTTCACCACATTCTTGCGGAAGCCGAGGGAGCGCAGGATCGCTTCGAAGTCTTCGCCGGAACAGCCGACCAGCGACATCATCTGTGAATTGATTTCGAAGCCTTCTTTTGTGTTGCCTTCATTGCGCGCGGTGCGGATCAGACCCGCAAGGCGTTCCAGCATGTCGATGCGCACGGCGCGTACGCCGGACGGGCGATAGCCGCTGGCGTAGTAATAAGCGTGCGGCAGGCTTTCATTCATTTCGATGGAGACGCGGCCCGCTGCGGGCGGCGGCACATCGCCGGGCTTGCGGTCGGTCCACAGCGCCCAAAGCAGCGTGAGCAGGGACGCCGGCGCCGGTTTCAAAATTCCAGGCATGTAAAGGGTGAATTCGCCAAAGCGCATGCCAAGCTTTCTGAGCTTGGCGCGTTCTTCCTGATCAATCTGTTTTAAGTCGTCGCCAAATTGCGTGCGCGAGGTCGCGCCGAAATTTTCGACCAGACGATAGGCGACGCCCTTGGTCAAACCTTTCAAGCCGTCTTCGCTTTCTGAATTGGCGGCGGTCTGTAATGCGACCAGCGGACCGAGCAGGCCTTCAATCTTTGCGGCGACAAAATCTTTCAGGCGGTCTTCGACGCGGCCGCGCAAATTAGGCGTCACTTCGGCAAGGCCTGTGATCGCGAGCGATGGACGCAACGGCGCCGGGCCTTTTTGCAACTGCCCGACAGGCGCAGAGCGCCACCAGACGGTTCCATCATCGTCGAGACGCAATTCGCCAGCCTCGGCGTTCGCAAGCGCAGCGGCGCGCGCGGCGAGCACAGGGCGCAGCGCCTTTTCGCCAGCGGCGCGCAAGGATTTCGCTTCGGCGCCGGTCGCGCGCGGGTCGACAATAAATTCGAACCCTAAAAGGCGGCCGATGAATTGGCCTTCCACAATCACTTCTCCGTCGTCGGTGACACCCGCCAATAGGGGCGTATCATCTTTCAAACGCTTTAACAGGGTTGCCGTGCGCCGGTCGACAAAGCGTTGAGTGAGTTTTTCATGCAGCGCATCCGAGAGCCTGTCTTCTATCGCGCGCGCACGCTCTTGCCAATAAGGGGCGCGGTCAAGCCAGTGGGAGCGGTGCGAAAGATATGTCCATGTCCTGATATGGGCGATACGCGCTGACAAAGCGTCAATATCGCCGTCAATGCGGTCGAGGCGTTCCATGCGGGGTTCGAGCCAGGCGTCCAGCCGCCCGCCGGCGATCAACAGCTCATAGATATCGCCCAGAAGCCGCGCATGCTGGTCGCCGCCGGTCTTGCGGAAATCGGGGATCTGACAGATGTCCCATAACAGTCCAAGCGCCGCGCCGCCCTTGGCCATATCGCGGATGTCATCGCGCGCTGAGAGGCGGTGGAGCGCATCTTCGTCATCCTCACGGCGCGAGCGCATGAAATAATCGCGCGGCGGCGGTTTATCGAGCGACCGGCGCAACGCCGAGAGCGATGAGAAATCGACCTGCTCCGAGCGCCACATCAACCCTTTCACGGGATCGAATTGGTGATCTTCAATCGCGGTGACGAGCTCTTCATCGAAGGCGCCGCAATCGGCGGTGACGCCAAAGGTTCCGTCGCGAATATGACGTCCGGCGCGGCCGGCAATCTGTGCAAGTTCCGATGGATTGAGGTTGCGCGGACGCCGTCCGTCGAATTTGCGCGAGGCGGCGAAGGCCACATGGTCAATATCCATGTTGAGCCCCATGCCGATGGCGTCGGTGGCGATCAGAAAATCGACTTCGCCTGATTGATAAAGTTCTGCCTGTGCGTTTCTCGTGCGCGGGGAAAGGGCGCCCAGCACAACCGCTGCGCCGCCGCGCTGGCGGCGGATGAGTTCTGCCAGCGCGTAAACCGTATCAGCCGAGAAAGCGACAATGGCAGAGCGGCGGGGCAGGCGCGTCGCCTTTTTCGGGCCGGTATAGGTGAGGCGTGAAAGCCTTTCGCGCGACAGGAATTCGATCCGCCCGAACATACGCTGCAGGATCGGGCGCATCGTGTGCGAGCCAAGTAAAAATGTTTCGCCGCGCCCGCGCGCATGGAGGAGGCGCGAAGTGAAGACCCGGCCGCGCTCGGGATCGGCGGCGAGCTGAATTTCGTCGATGGCGAGAAAATCGACCTCGCGCTCCAGGGGCATGGCCTCGACCGTCGCCACCCAGTAGCGCGGGTTGGGCGGGATGATCTTTTCCTCGCCGGTGACGAGGGCGACCTCGCGCGGGTCGCGGATGGCGATGATCCGGTCATAGATCTCCCGGGCGAGGAGCCGCAGGGGCAGGCCGATCATCCCCGATTTGTGGGCAAGCATCCGCTCCAGCGCGTAATGGGTCTTGCCGGTGTTGGTCGGGCCCAGAACCGCGCAGAGCCGCCCACCGCCACAGGGCGCGAATTCATCGAAAGAGGGGGAGGAGGGCACGGAAACTAATGGCTTTCGGCGATTACGGGACTATTTATAGGAGAGTCGCAGTTAATGGCTCAAATCTGCCTTGCATATGCTTGACGCCTTCCCGGGCCTCAGTTACAGAGCGCGGCTCAATTTCAAGGTTTCTCGGAACGGGCGGACGCCGCCAGATATGGCGCGGGCCCCTAAAAATGCAAGGTAAGACCCATGGCGCGGCGGTGTGAATTGACGGGTATTGGCCCGAAAGTCGGGAACAATGTCTCCCACGCGAAAAACCGGACCAAGCGGCGTTTTCTGCCGAATCTCTGCAACGTGACGCTGCATTCGGACAAGCTCGGCCAGGGCTTCAAGTTTCGCATCGCCGCCTCGGCGCTCCGCACGGTCGACCATATGGGCGGCCTCGACGTTTTCCTCGCCAAGGCTGATGAGGGCAAGCTTTCAACGAATGCGTTGAAACTGAAGCGCAAACTGGCGAAAGCGTCTTAAGCGCAGGCGCTTTTTCTCAAGAATTTCAAGACGGGGCGGGCTTTCGGGCCCGCCCCGTTTTCTATTGCGCTCCCCTTTTCCGGCGGTGGGTTCTTTTTCCGTCCCGGACTCTGGGGATCGGCGGCGAGTCTGTATAAAAGCCCCCGGCAAGAGGAACGCCCAAGCAGGACGGATGGAAAGCGCGGTCGAAAAGCATAATCCCCGGGAAACGGCGATGGAGCGGTTGGCGCGCCATGTCGGCGGGTTCATGACCGGCTTCATGCGCATGGTGATGCTGGCGGTGATGCTGACGCCGCTGTTGCTGGCGGCGATTCTCACCGTCGACATTCCCGTCCATCTGTTTGACTGGATCGCCGGGGACCACATTGCCTCGCGCCCCTCCAACTGGCTGTCGCGGGGCGGGGTGATCATGTCGATGGCGCCGCTGGCGGTCATTCTCTTCGCGCGCAAATATGGCGGCGACGAAGCCTCGCGCGCGGTCACCGCGTCCTGGGGCGTGGCGGCGGCGGCGATCTTTGCGCAATTGTCAATTTTGGCTCCGTCGCTGGAAGATGGCGATTTGCCGGGCGTTCGCTTCACGGTGTTTTTCACGGCGAGCGCCATGGCTGCGCAATATGTGGCCGCCAGCGCCTATGACATTTCGCGCGGCGGGGCTCGTTGGTGGCGCGCGCCGCTTTATGGTGCGCTGCTTGGCTATGGAATTTATGCGCTGATTTATTTTCCCGGCGTCTATGCGGGATCGGGCGCGCCATGGGTGAACTGGATGATTGGCGACTTCGCTATCAAGACGCTTTTCGCGCTGTTATTTTTGCCCGTATACGGATTTTTACGAAAACCCCTGAAGCCGAAAGGCGGGTATGGGGGGATTTAGTCGGGTGCGGCAGGTTGTTGTCAGTAGAAATAAGTCACGCCACTGTCCGCACTGCATCTCTTGAAAAAATAAGCATTCTTCCCGTTCGCGCTAATATCGCGTTCTTGGAATCGTTAGCGCAATGAACGGCAAAATGCCGATTGCCAATGCAAACATCCACCTGACGAAGCCCAATAATTCCTGAGCCTGAGCCCGTTTCACAAGTTCTGGGTCAACATAATCAGCGTATGGAATTGCTTGTATCGCCTGATATTCCGGAAACACGAATGCAAAAGACGCCGCGTTCAATACCAGCCACGCGACAAAAAAACTTGCGACCCACATTCGACGGGTTTTGGTCCAGTTCGTAGCGACCGCGATGGCCGCCAGAAAAGATACAATCATGGTCAATGTCCGCCAAAAGGGTGCGCTGTCATAGGGGACCGGACCATGGTACATGTGCAAAGACCGCGGCGGTTCACTAAAGGTCATCGCCGTGAGCACTAATTGTCCGAACAGGTCGGCGCCGACAACGATCATATATGCCATTGCGGCAAGAATTAGCGCCGCGTTTCCAAGCTTTGCCATTTTGGTCTCCCCCGTATGCGAACAGCGCAACTGCATAAATGCAGCAGGCGCTTCCGTCTTTTAACGTGAAATGTGAGCAATGACAAAGGCGTGGCTACAAGCCGCAATCACCGTATCGATTGCTTCAACGTCCTTGCCGCCTCAGCTGCAAAGTAAGTAATAATCCCATCAGCGCCGGCGCGTTTGAACGCCAGCAACGACTCCATCATCGCCTTGTCGCCGTCGATCCATCCATTCTGGGCGGCGGCCTTGATCTGCGCATATTCGCCGGAGACCTGAAAGACGAAGGTCGGCGCGCCGAACTCATCTTTCACGCGGGCGACAATGTCGAGATAGGGGAGGCCGGGTTTGACCATTACCGAGTCAGCGCCTTCAGCGAGATCGAGGGCCACTTCGCGGATCGCCTCGTCGCTATTCGCCGGGTCCATCTGATAGGTGCGCTTGTCGCCTTTCAGGACGCCTGATGACCCGATCGCCTCGCGATAGGGGCCGTAAAAAGCCGAGGCGTATTTCGCGGCGTAGGCCATGATCATCACATGTTGGAAACCGGCCTCGTCGAGACCTTTGCGGATGGCGCCGACGCGCCCGTCCATCATGTCCGATGGCGCAATAATGTCGAAACCGGCCTGCGCCTGCACCACGGATTGTTTCACGAGGATTTGGACAGTTTCATCGTTCAGGATTTCACCGTCTCTCATCAGTCCGTCATGGCCGTGATCGGTATAGGGATCGAGGGCGACATCGGCCATCAGGCCGACTTCGGGAACTTCCGCTTTGATCGCCCGAGCCGCGCGGCACATGAGATTATCCGGATTGACCGCTTCCTCGCCGCCGGGCGTGCGGCCTTCGGCGTCCGTGAAGGGAAAGAGGGCGAGGGCGGGGATGCCGAGCTCGCGCGCCTCTAAGGCGGCTGTTACGGCTTCGTCAGGCGAGAGCCGGTAGACGCCGGGCAGGGCCGCCACCGGTTCGCGCACATTCTTTCCGTCTTTTAAGATAATCGCCCAGATCAGGTCGTCAGCCGACAGGCGCGTCTGCGCATGAAGGCGGCGGGACCAGTCCGTGCGCCGTAAACGGCGCAGACGCAGGGCGGGGAAGCGAGCCAAAGGGGCGAGAGGGCGTTTGTTCATAATCCGTTATTATTCTCAACAGCCGGGAAAGCCCAGCCTGGGCCGCGGTCCTTATAATTTGATTTCAAATTGAACAGTCCGGCTTAACGGCGCTTTTAGACCTCGTTCCTATAACCGCAGTACAGGTTTTCGTTGAGTGAGTAATAATAATGACGGTTAACGGGGCAATGCGAGAAGTTATTGGCGAGAGCGCGACATCGGTCGGCAAAGACCCTGAAGCGCTGGAGTCCGGATATCTCCAGCTTTTACATCTGGTGGAACGGCTTCACCGGCAACTTCTCGACGTAATCAAGGATGAGCTGGAGCGGCTCGGCCAGACGGATATCAACTCCGTTCAGGCGCTGCTCCTCTATAATATCGGCGACGCTGAACTGACCCCGGGCGAATTGCGCTCGCGCGGCCATTATCTCGGCTCCAATGTCTCCTACAATCTCAAGCAGCTTGTGGAGAAGGGGTATATCAAGGACGAGCGCTCCAATACGGACCGCCGCTCCAAGCGCGTGTCGCTGACCGATGTAGGCCTTGAAGTGCGCGACGCTATCAACGCGCTGTTCGAGCGCCAGCTTCAGTCGGTGGAGCAGGTGGGCGGCGTCAACAGCCAGCTTATCGACGACACCAACAAAACGCTGCAGCGTCTTGAGCGCTTCTGGGCGGACCAGGTTCGCTATCGTCTGTAAGCCAACTTTTTAAGAATCATTCTCAACTGGTGTGTGGAACGCGCCTCCTTCCGGGAGGCGCGTTTTCTTTTTCTTCCTGATGCACAAGCGCGCGCCTTGTGTTGCTGCGCCAATAGACGACATCAATATAATCTATGGGCAAAAGCCGACGGGACGCATTGTATTGCCGGAAAAAACATCTGATCTTCCAGCGCTATGGCCGGGACAGGCCATGCGCCTTAGCGCATGCGGCGTTCGGTCCGGCGGCTTTGCACTGGCATTTACCGGCGGTAGTTGATTATGTGTCATTCTGAGGAAAAACGAGGCGTTAAGCCGAAAGAGCGCGATGGTCGATTATAATGAAGCATTCCGGGCGGCGGTGGACGCGGTTCGGGCCGAGGGGCGCTATCGGGTGTTTGCGGATCTGGAGCGCATGCGCGGTCAGTTTCCGAGGGCGCTCTATTATGGCGGCCATAATGAGCGCGAACGTGAGCCCCGTGAGATCACCGTCTGGTGTTCCAACGACTATCTCGGCATGGGCCAGCATCCTGCGGTTGTAGGGGCCATGGAAGAAGCGCTCGCGAAAGTGGGCGCAGGCGCAGGCGGCACACGCAATATCGCCGGCACAACCCATTATCATATGAAGCTTGAGCGCTCGCTCGCAGACCTTCACGGCAAGGAAGCGGCGTTGCTTTTCACGTCCGGTTACGTCTCCAATGAGGCGACGCTGTCGACGATTTCGCGCATCCTGCCCGATTGCGTCATCCTCTCCGACGAACTCAACCACGCCTCCATGATTGAGGGCATTCGCGGCGGACGCTCGATCAAGCGCATCTGGCGCCATAACGATCTTGAGCATCTTGAAGAATTGCTGGCGGAGCTTCCGCCTGAACGTCCAAAAGTGATCGCGTTTGAATCCGTCTATTCCATGGACGGCGACATTGCGCCAATGGCCGAGATCTGTGATCTCGCCGAACGCTACAACGCGTTCACCTATCTCGACGAAGTACATGCGGTTGGCCTTTATGGCATTCGCGGCGGCGGGGTGTCAGAACGCGACGGCGTTGCGCACCGCATTGACATTATCGAAGGCACGCTGGGGAAGGCGATCGGCGTTATGGGCGGTTACATCGCCGCCAACGCCGACATTATCGACGCGATCCGCTCTTATGCGTCGGGCTTTATTTTTACGACGGCGCTTTCGCCGGTTCTCGTCGCCGGCGCGCTCGCCAGCGTCGAAACGCTAAAAGCTTCAAACCATCTGCGCGAGCAACATCAGGAGCGCGCGGCGCATTTGAAAAAACTGCTGGCCGATGAAGGCCTCCCGGTGATGGACTCGGTGAGCCACATCGTACCGGTGAAAGTCGGCGATCCGGTGCAGTGCAAGCGCGTTTCCGATTACCTGCTTGAAGAGCACAATATCTATGTGCAGCCCATCAACTATCCGACCGTGCCCAAGGGAACGGAGCGTCTGAGGTTCACACCGACGCCGCTGCATACGGATGATCACATGGGCGATCTCATCAAGGCCCTCGACGATGTCTGGACAGCGCTGAAATTGAAACGCGCCGCCTGACTCACGACGGATTGATGGGCGACGCCGGATCGGCGAAAGCCCAACCGCCATCATTTATCGCGTCGAATAATAGCCGCCGGAATAGCGAACATATTCGCGCGCCTTGCCGGTCTCTATCATCAACGCTGTGACATCGCCGCCATCGGCGAGGAAGCACTGGCCGACAATCCGGCCATAGCGGTCAATGTCGACTTCTTTGCAGACAAGGCGTTCGCCATGGGCGATTTCGCGCAAGGCGCGGGTGGCGGCGTTGCCGCCTTTTTCACCCCGCTCCGGGGCGTCCAGGCCCCAGAGGCGAATGCGCGTTTCGACATTATTGAGATAAAGGGTGTCGCCATCGACGACCCTGGTGACGACGCCCTCATATTGTTTGGGGGCTGCAAAGGCGTGCGGCGCCGTGCTCGCAACCGCCCAGGCGATAGGAATCGTGAGGGCGATCGTCAGCGCGCTCGAGCGCAGCTTCATTGCCTTTTTGGGCCTTGTCGGGGCTTTGCCGTTAGCGGCGGCCTTAGCAGGCGCCGGTTTTCGGGCTGGTTTTCTGGGGCGCATCACGCAACTCGCACCTGGCTTTCTCTCTATTCGGTAATGTTAGGGAGCGCCCGTTACGCGAACTTTAAGAGATTAGTTACGAATTGAAGGAGTTCAGGGGGGGGGATCGCCTCAGTGGGTCGGCTTCCGGCTAACGCCTATAAAAGCCACGGCGTGGGGACGCGCCACCTCTTTTTGTGTCCGGCGTGGATTGTCCTTATAGGTTTTGAGCTTCGTAATCGTTTCAACTCCAGACCGGCGTCAATTCCGTCCAACCGCACTGATGCAAGACAAAGAACAAGCATCCTCTCTGATCGATAGTGCATTCGCCGCGCACCAGTCTGGCGATATGGCGAGCGCCCGGATGTATGGCGAAAAGGCTTTGCAACTGCAGGCCGATTATCCCGATGCGCTGCACCTTCTTGGATTGGTGGCGTGGTCGGAGAAAGACATCGACAAGGCGTTGGCGTTTATTGAACGTGCTGTGGAGCTTGATCCGGATGAGCCAATCTTTCGGATCAATGCCGCCGCAATTCATGAAAAGCGCAACGATTTTCAGCGAGTCGTGGAGCATCTTCGGATAGCGGCGCAGCGTGCGCCCATTGATGCAACCATACGAATGCGCCTCGCCCGGGCGGAAGTGAAAATTGGCGACAACAAAGCTGCGTCGGAAAGCTACGAAACAGTATGTCGCCTTGCCCCTGACCGGGTGGATGCGGTTGCAGGGTTCGTCAGGTCGAAATTGCTGGTTGGCTCCACGGCAGAGGCTTTTCAGGCCGCGTTAACGGCCCGGCGAAAATGGCCCGGCGATATATCGCTGTTGAAGTTATGTTGCGCGGCGGCGATCCAAGCGCGCAATTGGCGTGAGCTTCTGGAGGTCTCCGCGTTGTGGCGCCGGGCCGATGCATCGGATTTGAACGCTTGTCGCAGCCTCGCACACGCCTATATGCAGCTTCGTGACGCGCCAAAAGCGCGCGACGCTTTCGAGCCAGTGATCAAGGTTGCAGCGCCAGCGGTTGCCGATCTGTCGGCCTATGCAAGATTTTGTCTGGCGGCGTTTGACTACGCTGAGGCAGAGCGCGTTCTTGGGGAAGTGCGCAAGCTGGCCCCGGATCACGCTGAGCTTCAATTTGCACAGGCCCGGTATGATCTTTTTACAGGGGATCTCGAAAAATCAGAGCGTCATTTCTTACGGACGATCGAGTTGAACCCGGATATGCCGCAATCTTATGTGCATCTCGTTTCAATCAAAAATGGCGATATCGACGACGCAATGCTGGCCAATATGCAGCGCATGGCGGACGATTCCGGAAAGCAAGCAGAACATAGAGCGGCGCTTTTTCTGGCTATTGGCGCGGCGCTGCACAGGCGCAGCGATTATCCAAAGGCGATGCAGGCTTTTATCAAAGGCAATGCGCTGACGACGGATCTGCTTGCGTTGGAGGGCAGCCTTTATGACCAGACAAGGGCCGAAGAAGAGCGTCGGCGTGATCTCGCGTTTTTTAAGAGTGGCGTAACATCTTCGGCTGGAGACAAAGCTCCCGCCACTCCAATCTTTATTCTTGGCGCGCCGCGGTCCGGAACCACGCTAATTGAAAGCGTTCTCGCCGCCCATCCCGAGGCCTTCGGCGCGGGAGAGCTGGGCGCTTTGCCCGTCATTCATGATGCGGCGGTAGCTTGGGCAGGTCAGGCTGGCGTTGAGGCATTTGGGGATATTCCCGAAGAGCAACGAAAGGCCTGGCGTAACGAGTACGTCTCTGGGTGGCCTGCAATCGGGGAGAAAAAGTATATTATCGACAAACAGCCGTTGAACATTCGTTCCGTCGGACTGATCAATGCGCTCTTCCCGGAGGCGGCGCTGGTTCACATTCGCCGAAATCCCGTTGAAACCTGTTTTTCGATTTTCCGGAATGACTTCAGCAGCGGCTGGCCTTTTGCGTGCAGCCTGTCGGATACAGCTCACTACTATGGAGAATACGCTCGCCAAATGGAGCACTGGCGCCGCGAGCTGAACGATGAAGTGCTGCTGCTTCAATATGAGGACTTCGTTGAAAATTTTGAGCAGCGAGCGCGTGAGCTGATCGCACATTGCGGCCTTGATTGGTCCGATGCGTGTCTGGAATTTCACAAAGCGCAGCGTCCGGTGGCGACATTCAGCGCGGCGCAGGTCCGCTCGCCTTTGGCGCGCCAAAAGGATAGGGTTCTTGAGCGCTATGGCGACCTGCTGGCGCCGCTGATCGTGGCTCTGGAGGAGGCCGGCGTCGATCTCACAACAGGCGCATATATGGGCGAGGAATAGCCAGCCGGTCCCTTTCTGAAAGAGACAGGCAATTGCTAGCGGCTTCAGGACCGCCAGGGCGCCGGGATCGCGCACTAGCCCTTTAATCACCGAGGCACTATGTAGTGCCGCAAATGAGCAAATTGCTGGACATATCCACTATCGATGCGCCGCGGATTGACCTCGGCGTGCCCGCCGGCGCGCGCGTGATCGTCGCCATGTCGGGCGGCGTTGACAGCTCCGTCACGGCGGCGCTGGCCAAGCTTTCTGGCTATGACGTGGTCGGCGTCACCCTGCAGCTTTACGATCATGGCGTCGCCATTCAGAAAAAAGGCGCCTGCTGCGCGGGCCAGGATATTCAGGACGCCCGCCGGGTCGCCGAGGCCATGGGCTTTCCCCATTACGTTCTCGATTACGAGAACCGGTTCTCCGAAGCGGTGATGGAAGATTTCGCAGACACCTATCTCGCCGGGGCGACGCCGATCCCTTGCGTGCGCTGTAATGAGCGGGTGAAGTTCAGGGATCTGCTGGAAACCGCGCGCGATCTTGGCGGTGCGGCCATGGCCACCGGGCATTATATTCGCCGTGTCGAGGGCCCTAACGGGCCTGAGCTGCGCCGGGCCCATGACGCGTCAAAAGACCAGAGTTATTTTCTGTTCTCCACCACCAAAGAACAGCTCGACTATCTGCGCTTTCCGCTCGGCGAGATGCCGAAATCTGAAGTGCGCCGGATCGCTGGCGAGCTTGGTCTCGTCGTCGCTGACAAGCCGGACAGCCAGGACATCTGTTTCGTGCCGGAAGGCAAATATGCGAGCGTCGTTGAGCGGCTTCGCCCCGGCGCCGCTGAGCCAGGTGAGATTGTTCATGTGGACGGGACGGTGCTCGCGCGCCATCAGGGCGTCATCCATTACACGGTCGGCCAGCGCCGCGGCCTTGGCGTTGCGGCGGCCGATCCGCTCTATGTGGTGCGTCTCGATCCAGCCATGCGTCAGGTCATCGTGGGTCCGCGAGAAGCGCTCATGGTCAGTCGCATCGTTCTGAAAGAAGTGACCTGGCTTGGGGACGGCGAAGGCGAAGCCGCCGCCCGCGAAGGCGCTGAAATCGCAGTCAAAGTCCGCTCCACGAGGCCGCCCGCGCCGGCAAGGCTTGTGTGGGAGGACGCCAGCCCAACGGGGTGGGCGGTGGAGCTTGCGACGCCGGAAGAGGGCGTCGCGCCGGGACAGGCTTGCGTGTTTTATTCGCCCGACGCCGCTCACAGCCGTGTCCTTGGGGGCGGCTGGATTGCCGCGACGAAAGCCGCCGCATGACGCTTATTCGCAAAATCGCCTCGAGCGATGAAGACGCATGGCATCGCCTGTGGGAGGACTATCTTGATTACTACAAGATGGAGCTGCCGCAGGCTCATGCCGACAGGCTTTTCCACAGCCTGACCGAGGGCGAGCCCTATTTCGGTTTTGTGGCGGAGCAGGACGGCGAGGTGATCGGTTTCGTTCACGGCCTGCCGCATCCATCGACATGGTCCGAGACAGGATACTGTTATCTTGAGGATCTTTATGTGGACGCCGAAGCGCGTGGCAGCGGCGCCGGCCGCAAGCTCATCAATGCTGTCTATGAAGAAGCAAAAAGCAGAGGGCTCTCGCGCGTCTACTGGCATACCGACAAAGGCAATGAAACCGCGCGTAAACTCTATGATAAGGTTGCAACATTAAGCGACTTCGTCCACTACCGGATGGATTAGGTTTGCTGCGCGGGGCGTATGATGGCGAAAAAGCTTTATGACTGTGTCAAGTGTTCGGCTTATTGCTGTTCCTATACTCATATTCCGGTGAACAAGGCGGACGTTAAACGGCTCGCCAAGTTCCACGGCATCTCGGAAGAAAAAGCCGAAAAGAAGTTCACCAAAAAGGGTGACAAGGAAAATCCGCGGGTCATTCGCCATACGGATGATGAGCATTTTGTGACGTCCTGCATGTTCCTCGACAAGGACACACGCAATTGCACCATCTATGAAGGCCGGATGAAAATCTGCCGCGAATTTCCGACACAAAAGCGCTGCGGCTATTATGAGTTCCTGAAATGGGAGCGCGAAGTTCAGGACGATCCGGACTGGATCGCCACCACGGACTAGGGCGTCATGGCCGAGGCGGTTGACGCAGTCGTTATCGGCGCAGGCGTCATCGGCCTTGCCATCGGGCGCGCCCTCGGACGCGCCGGGCGCGACGTTTTCATCCTCGAAAAGAATGACGCTTTCGGCGAAGAGACCTCCGCACGTAATTCGGAAGTCATTCACGCAGGCATTCAATACAAACCCGGCGGTGTGCGGGCCTCGCTGGCGGTCAAAGGCCGCGATGCTCTTTATGCTTTTTGCGCGGCGCATAATGTCAATCATTCCCGCTGCGGCAAGCTGTTGGTTGCGACCAGCGCAGACGACATTCCAAAACTTGCCGCGCTCAAGGAAAACGCTGAAAAAAACGGCGTTGATGACCTCACCATTATCAGCGCAGAAGAAGCGGCGGCGCTGGAGCCGGGGCTGAAGTCTTACGGCGCCATCCTCTCGCCGTCATCCGGTATCGTCGATAGTCATGGATTGATGCTTGCGCTGTTGGGCGATGTTGAAAATCACGGCGGCGCGTTGGCGCTGTCTTCGCCGGTGCTCGGCGGGCGTGTTGCAAGCGACGGAATTGAACTCAATGTCGGGGGCGACGATCCCGTGACGTTGAAAGCAAAGACGGTCGTCAATTGCGCAGGGCTTTGGTCGGATCGTGTTGCGCGATCCATCGCGGGCATTCCTGATGAAACCATCCCGCATTTGAAATACGGAAAGGGTCAGTATTTCACCTATGCCGGCAAGGCGCCGTTTTCGCGATTGATTTATCCCTTGCCGGCGCCGGACAGTCAGGGCGTTCACTATACACGCGATCTCGGCGGGCAGGGTAAGCTCGGGCCGGATCTTAAATATGTTGATACGAATACGGATTATTCTGTTGACGAAACGCGCCGCGCCGCCTTCGCCGCAGCGGCGCGAAAATTCTGGCCAGATATCGACGAAGATAAACTACAACCCGGCTACGCCGGCATCCGTCCCAAACTGAAAGGCCCGGGCGAAGAGGGGGATTTTCTCTTTTCCACGCCGGCGCTTCATGGCGTGCCCGGCTATCTCGGTCTCTATGGGATTGAATCGCCGGGCTTGACGACATCGCTCGCGGTCGCTGAGCACGCCGTCTCGCTGTTGTAAGGACAGAGCCGGCGGCGCGCTATTTAACGCGTGTATAGACTGCTGAGTATCCGCCATCGCGCCATGTAGCGCCGCCATCCTCGGAGATTTCCGATCTGGTCTCGAACCGGCTGTCGCTGATATTTGTGTATCTGGTCAGTTCAAGATGATCGCTTCCGCCGAACATTTCGCCTGAGGCCACCACGACAAAATCATTCTCTATGAACTCGCCATCGTTGAATTTGCGGTTACCCAACGTATTGATGGCGATTGCGGCGATGCGTTCCGTTTTCGGATGCGCCATAAAGATGTGCGTGCTGACAAATATATTGTTGGCCGGATCGCGAGGAAAAGCATGGATGCTTTCCGCCTCGATAGCGAAACCGCCCATTGTGTAGCGGCTGTTCATTTTCGCCTGTGATTCAACGGTGGAGCCGTCGGCCTGTGAATATGTGCTTTTGATGCTCCAGTCGCCCACCAGAAAATCAAGCTTCGCCAACGCCTCACCCGCGCGCGGATCTCGAACGTCTCCCTTGTCGGTTGCGGCCTCGAGACTCGTCTGCCCATTGCCAGCCCATGCCGGCGTCTGAAAGGTGAGTAAGAGCGGCGAGAAGCTTGCGAGTATGGCGAGTGTTCTTGTCCGGTTCATCATTGTTTTTCCATTGGCCTGGAGGCGCGAGCGCAAAGGTTGAAGGTCGTGTTTGAGCCTATCAGAGGCGGCGGGGCCGGGCGCTTCTGGTTAGGCTCGGCGCGCCGCGTTCGGGGCTCGTTTCAACGACAAACCGGGGAAAAGGCGCGGGCTCATCCCGCGCTTTTGACGTGATCGCGGCGCAGGTGGGCGGTGTGGAAGAGATCGGGCCTCATGGCCTCTTGCAGGGGCCTGCGCCGCCCGTTATAGACCTCCGCTCCCGGCGGCGCGGCTGAAGCGCCCGGGACCCTTTTGGCGGGGTAGCTCAGTTGGTGAGAGCGCAGGATTCATAACCCTGAGGTCGGCGGTTCAAATCCGCCCCCCGCTACCATAATAAAAACAAGGGCTTGTAGCGCTTTTCGCTGTCGCCGTCTTAAGGCGGTTTTACAGAGGTTTTGCAATCATTGTTCGCCTTTCGCCGGGAATTTCGCAATCCGGTCATGCACGGTCGTCTCGATCAGCGCCAGCAGCCGCGCATTTGCCGTTTCGAGCGCCGCGGCGGCAGCGTCTCATTGCGAATGCCGCTCCTCAACCGCGGAATAGTTCACCCGCGCTGCGTTGTCGCACATACCCGGATCGGTTTGGTTATGATCGCTTATGCCGTCGCTATTTTTAGAAAATGTAACGCTTGCCGGGGCATCCGTATTCGACAACTCGCCTTCTCCAAGTAGCGGCGGGAGAGGCCGCCGCTGGGATTTTCGAATGCGTTCAGGCCTCGCGAAGGGAAGTAGCTCATCGAGCTCAATGTTGCCGACGAATGGACTTTTGCGCTCTTTGGAAAGCGAGCCGGGTAATTCTGTGTTTATAGGTCTGGCGCTTCACCCGATGGTCTAATTTTTGAAGTTGATGTCGTCGCGGTTTTGAAAAAAGAAATCAGTTTACTGATGATAATGCAAGCAGCCTCATTGGCTGCGCGGATGGTTTTGTCAGGTTATTTCAAGGTCTGGAGAAAAACAAAAATGGTGGACGCGCCTTTTCTTCTGCTATAGCGCTTTGGCGGCAGAAGATTTTGGGTGTCAGTATGTTCGTATACAGATTTGTTTATATTATCGTCTTATGGGTTGGCTTAGCGCTGCTAATGGGGTGCTCAAGAGGTCCGGAGCAGGCTATTCCTGAATATGATGTCATTATACGGAGTGGCATGATTTACGACGGCGCGGGCGGGGCGCCTTATGAAGCAGATGTCGCTGTAAACGGTGATGAAATCGCAGGAATTGGTGACTATTCCGGCGCCCGCGGCCGGACGGAAATTGATGCCGCTGGGCTTGCCGTCAGTCCTGGCTTCATCAACATGATGAGCTGGGCGGTGGATTCGCTTATGGTTGACGGCCGCGCCCAGAGCGATATCCGTCAGGGCGTCACGCTGGAGGTCTTCGGAGAAGGCGAATCCTGGGGGCCGGTCAATGAGCGCACCAAGGAGGAGATGCTTCGCTCGCAGGGCGATATCCGATACGATATCGAATGGACGTCGTTGGGAGACTATCTCGAATTTATGGAGGCGCGGGGCGTCGCGCCGAATTTCGCCTCTTATATCGGGGCGACGACTGTGCGCAATTATGTAATAGGCGAAGAGGACCGCGCGCCTACTGCGGAAGAGCTGGCCGCGATGCAGGAGCTGGTGCGCGAGGCGATGCGTGAAGGCGCGCTGGGCGTGGCGTCAGCGCTGATCTATGCGCCGGGTTTTTATGCAAAAACCGACGAGCTTGTCGCGTTGGCGAGCGCCGCCGGCGAATTCGGCGGCATGTACACGTCCCATTTGCGCAGCGAAGGCAACGCCTTGCTTGAGGGCGTCTATGAATTGATTGAGATTGCGCGCCAGTCTGGCGTGCGGGCGGAGATATACCATTTCAAACAGGCTGGCCGCGCCAACTGGCCGAAGATCGATGCAGCAATTGCTGCAGTCGAGGCGGCGCGCGCCGAAGGTCTTGAGATCACTTCAGACATGTACACCTACAACGCTTCATCAACCGGTCTTGATACGACGCTCCCGCCATGGAGCCGTGAAGGCGGACAGGAAGAGTTTATACGCCGGCTGAAAAATCCTGAAATTCGCGCCAGCATTATCGCAGACATGCGCACGCCGACTGATCGGTGGGCGCAATATCTTGCGCAGAACGGGCCCGAAAATATCATGCTGGTTGGCTTCAAATCCGATGCCCTGAAGCCGCTGACCGGCAAACGCCTTTCTGAAGTCGCCGCCGAGCGCGGAACCTCGGCGGAAGATACGATCATTGACTTGCTGATTGAGGATAATAGCCGGATCGACGCGATCTATTTCGCCATGTCGGAAGAGAATGTGAAAAAAGCGCTGGTCTTGCCGTGGATGAGCATCTGTTCAGATTCCCCGGCGATCGCGACGGAAGGTGTGTTCTTGAAATCCATGACCCATCCGCGCACCTATGGAAGCTTTGCGCGCCTTCTCGGTAAATATGTTCGCGAGGAAAAGACGCTGACGCTTCAGGAAGCGGTGCGCAAGATGACTTCGCTTCCGGCGCATAATCTGCGCATCGAACAGCGCGGGCTTTTGGCGCCTGGTTATTACGCTGACATTGCCATCTTCAATCCGGACACGATCACCGACAACGCAACTTTCGCCGAGCCGCATCAATATGCGACCGGGATGGTGGACGTGTTTGTGAACGGAGAGGCGGTTCTGCGCGACGGCGAGCCAACCGGCGCGCTTCCAGGGAGGGTCGTGCGCGGGCCCGGCTGGGAAGGCCGCGTCGCACGGTAATCACTGAGCGGCGAGCAGACGTCCGCACCTGGCGGGATAATTGTCGTGGAAAGCCGTTAGGGACAAGGCCATTTCCCGGCGCAGCCAGCCGATCAGCTTCGCTTCCGGCGAATGCGGCGCTGGCGCGACTGGCGTCAGGACGCGATAGGCGGCGCCGATAGGGGCGGCTGCATCAGGCGCCAGCGGCGCCAGTGTTCCGGCGCGCAGATGCTCATAAACGAGCATGCTGCGTCCCAGCGCGACGCCCTGTCCGCACAGTGCGGATCGGATCGAGACTTGCGCAAGATTGGCGAAATGACCGCCCAGAGCGAGTTCCGGCGCAAGGCCCTGTGTTTCCAGCCAGCGCCGCCATTCCTCATTTTCCGCAGCGCCATCCCAGGGTTCGCTGTCATGCAGCAACGTCATGTTCGCCAGCATGTCGGGCATCGCGCCATTTTGATGAAGGGTGAGATATGCTGGCGCGCATACGGGCATCAGGATTTCTTCGGCGATCTCTTCCACATGGAAGTCGTCATGGCGCCCGTCATCATAACGGATCGCGACATTGATGTTTTTCGCCGCCATCTGACGGATTTTCGGCGCGTCATGTTCGGCGACGATGCGGACGCAAACGCCGTCCAGCGCCTGGGTTAGCGCAGCCTGACGCGGCGTTAGCCATTCCAGCGCGAGTGAGGGGCTGCAACTGATGGTGAGCGTAGGCTCCTCAGCTTTGCGGTGGAGCATGTCGATGGTGTCGCCCATTCTTTCATAAAGCGGCGCCAGTGTTTGATAGAGCTCGCGGCCATGGGCAGTCAGTTCGAAGGATGAGGCGCCGCGCTTTAACAAGGCGAAGCCGAGCGCTTTTTCGAGCGTCGAAATGCGCTGGCTGACGGCGCTTTGCGTGAGGTGAAGTTCGGCGGCGGCCTGGGTGAAGGAGCAGCGGCGAACCACCATTTCGAAGACATACAGATTTGCGGCTTGCTGCGGGCTGATCTGCGCCTTGCTCATAAGATGACCTTACCCTCGCCCTTAAGAATTAGAATTTGCACGGAGCGCGCAATTTTGATGGTATACCAAACGAATACGGGCGGAGCGAGAAAATAATCCCATGACGAGGGCGGGTGAGTCATTGGCGCTGGCGGGCGGGAGGTCGTTCTGGACCAACCGGGAGCTGCGCCCCTGGAATGATATTGAGCGCAAATCGCCGCTTACGCGCGAGGATTGGCGAAAGGCCTGCGCGAGGCTTGTCTCCTTTCGCTCGCTCTATGGGGCTTTGTTCGAGGAATTGCGCGAGGCGGGCGGAGAGGTGGTTTCGCCGCTAATCGCGGCGGATGCTTTCGCCGCCGCGCTGGGATTTGACGGCGCCTCCGGCGGCCGGATGTTCGTCAAAGGCGATCATGCATTGCCTGTCGGAGGATCGGTGAAGACGCGCGGCGCGCTCTACGAAGTTGTGTCGCTGGCGGAAAAGCTGGCGCGACGCGGCGGCGAGCTGGCGCCGGATGAGCCGCCGGAGGGGATTCTGTCGGAATCATGTCGCGCCTTTTTCGCGCGGCATACAATCATCGCCGGCAGCACCGGCAATCTTGGCATGGGCATCGGCGCCGCGGCGCGTGCGCTTGGCTTCCGCGCAGTCATCCATATGTCGCGTGAAGCGAGCGCCTGGAAAAAAGAGCGGCTGCGCAAGCTGGGCGCCGAAATTTTTGAGCATGACAGCGACTACACAAGCGCGGTTGAGGCTGCGCGCGCGGACGCCAATGTCTCCACGACGTCGTTTTTCATCGATGATGAGGCCTCAACCGAGTTGTTCCTCGGTTACAGCACAGCGGCCGAAGAAGTCGAGCGTCAGTTGCGCGAGCAAGACGTCGCTGTCGATCGGCGCCATCCCTTGTTCGTATATATTCCCTGCGGCGTTGGCGGTGCTCCAGGCGGCGTATCCTTCGGACTGAAGCAGGTTTTTGGCGATGATGTGCACTGTTTTTTTGCAGAGCCGGCGGCATCGGCTTGCGTCTATCTGCAATTATCGACAGGCAGCGCCGATCCGGTTTCGGTTTACGATTACGGTCTCGACAATCGCACCATCGCCGACGGCCTTGCGGTCAGCAAAGCCTCGCAGCTGACGACCGCACTGATCGCGCCGCTGGTGTCGGGCGTTTTTACAGTGCTTGACGAGGATCTTTATCGCGCCCTGTTTCTCGCCAGTGAAAAGGCGGGGATCAAGGCGGAGCCTTCCGCCTTCGCGGGCGCACTGGGGCCATGCCTGCTGACACAAACGCTGCAGGGGCGCGCTTATCTCGCCGCATACGGACTTGAGAAAAGCCTGCCGCAGGCGACCCATCTCATCTGGACGACCGGCGGGCTGTATCAGCCAGCCGATTTATGGCGCGCGCAATATGAGCGCGGGGCCGAATTGAACGCCGGTCTTTCCCGGCAGACGCCATGGAGCGAAACATGACTTTCACAATGACGGGTTTTGGACGGACGAGCATCGCCATGGGCGCCATGCTGCTGGCGGCGGTGGGGCTCCTCGGCGCATGCGCGCAAGAAGCGAATAAGACCGCCGCGCCGTCTTTTTCGCGGGACGACATCGCGCAAATCAATGCGGTGTTCGAGGATTGGGACAGCAAGAGCGGGCCCGGCGGCGTGGTAGCGGTGGTCTATGGCGACAAAACCTTTGTTCACGGATACGGCATGGCTAATCTGGAGACGGGGATGGCGATGTCGTCGGATACGCGCCTTCATGTGGCGTCGATCTCGAAACAGTTTACCGCCTACGCCGCCGGCCTTTTGATCAATGAGGGCAAGCTGTCGCTGGACGACAGAGCGCAGGACTATGTGCCTGCGGTGAAGCAGATCAAAGAGCCCTTGATGATCGAGCAGCTCATTCACCACACAAGCGGATTGCGCGATCAATGGTCACTCGCCAGCATGGCCGGCATTCGCCCAAGTGAAGTGATCAGCCAGCGCGATATCCTGACGATGGCCTCGCAGCAGAATGAGCTGAATTTCGAGCCTGGCTCGGCCTTCGTCTATTCCAATATGGGCTATTCGGTGCTCGCTGAAGTGGTCGGCAAGGTTGCCGGTGCGCCGTTCCCGCAGGTCGTGGATGAGCAGATATTCACGCCGCTCGGGATGGATCGCACGACCGTATTCTCAATCCGCAATGCACCGCTTGAAGGGCGCTCCATGTCATACGACCCGGACGGTGAGACGTATCGTCAGGTTCCGCTCAATTTCGACAATTACGGGGCGACTTCCCTACAGACAACGGCGAACGATATGACCCGCTGGCTGCGCAACCTATTGTCGGACGCGCCGCTTGGCGGTCCGGCGATGAAGCAGATGATTTTGCAACAGGCCGTGCTGAATAACGGGCGTGAGGTTCCGTATGCGTTTGCACTGGAGCTTTCGGATTTTCACGGGCTCGGCGTTGTCGAGCATGGCGGATCGGATGCGGGCTTTCGCGCTCATGTGATGTACATTCCCGAAAAAGATTTCGGCGTCGCTGTGCTCTCCAATCGCAGCGACAGCGACACCTCGATCCGCGCGCGCAAGATTGTCAGCGCGTTGCTGCTGGCTGATACGGAGATCTCTGATCCGCGCGCTGCACTCGGCGATATTCCATCAGCGGAGACGCGCCGCGCCTATGAGGGTGAGTTTCATCTCGCTGACGGCCCGGTGATGAACGTGACGGCAAGCGAAGACGGACTCGTCATGGCATCGCAATTCTGGCCCGGCTTGGAGCTGACGCAGGCGAGTGAAGGCCGTTTCATTACACTCGATGACGACGTGCCAGGCGTCCTTGCCTTCGATACGTCTGTCGGCGATGGATATGACGAATTCGTTTTCAGCCGCGGGCCTCATGAGTTTCGTGGTCGCCGGATCACAGCGCCGAACATCCTGCCTGATTATGTTGGCGAATATGTGGGCAAATATGAAAGCGCGACGCTCGACACTTCCTACTTCATCGACCTGACGGAGGAAGGACTTAAGGTTCGTCATTGGCGCGCGGGACCAGGCCAATTGCGCCCAATCGGCGCCGATGATTTCGCGGTGGAAGGTGGCGTCTTCGGCCATATCCGTTTCATACGCGACGGCTCGGGCAAGATTGCCGCCTTCAGAGGCAGTGACCGCCGCGCGAAGAACGTGCCTTTCCTTCGCGTCAGCGATCAGTCCGCCGCAGACGCTGGCCTGCCAGAATAAGAAAGGCCGCGATTGTAGTGTTCCAGACAAAAGCAAAAGGCGATGCGCATGATTGATCCTTCAAACCATCTTCTGCTCACCGCCGTGACGCTGGGCGCCATCGCGCTTGGTCTTTTTGTGGAGCGCACGCCGATGGGGCGGATTTTTCCCGCTGCGGTGTTCTGCATTGTTTCCGGTCTCATTCTCGCAAATATCGGGATCATCCCTCATGCAGCGCCGATGTATGGCATTGCTAGCGATATCTTCGTACCGCTGGCGATTCCGCTGTTCCTGTTCAAAGCTGATTTGCGTCGCATCATCACCGAAGGCGGACGCACCATGATCGCGTTTTCCGTTGGTGCGTTAGGCACGATTGCCGGCGGTCTGATCGGGTTCATGGTGCTCGATCTCGGCCCGTTACGCGACAAATTGCTGGGCGTGTTCGTGGCGACCTATACGGGCGGGTCGATGAATATGATCGCGGTCGCCAAAACCACCGGGCTGGATGATGCGACGGCGATGTCTGCCGCGGTCGCCGCAGACAATGTGGTGAGCCTCAGTTATCTCACCCTGTTGACGGCGTTCACGGCCTTGCCGTTGGCGCATCGGCTGTTCGCCAAGAGCAAAGGCGCGCATGCGATTGCTGCGGACGCGGTTGCACCTGAAGAAGCGCGTATCGACACTGCAAAAACCGATCTGTGGAACATCGCCATGGGGCTTAGCCTTAGCGCCGCCATCTGCGCCATTAGCACATTCGCCGCCAATGCGGCGGGCCATCCAAGCTATGCAATCTTGATTTTGACCTTTATTTCAGTCGCGCTCGCCAATTTTTTTCCGAAGCTCTTGTCAAAGCTGACCGGAGATGAAGCCATAGGCATGCTGCTTTTCTATTTTCTGTTCTTCGTCATCGGCGCGGCGGCTGATATCAGCGCGTTGACGGGAACGGCCTTCAACATGCTGTTGTTCGGCGCCATCATCGTTTCAGTGCATACGGTGTTTGTCTTCATTGGCGGCTGGCTGTTCAAGCTGACGATTGAGGAAGTGGCGATCGGCTCCAACGCTTGCGTGCTAGGGCCGGCGACAGCCGCCGCCATGGCGGGCGCCATGGGCTGGCGGGCGCTGGTCACGCCCGGCATCGTGTGCGGCGTGTTTGGCTATGTGATCGCGAATTTCATCGGCGCCGGGCTCGCGGCGATTGTCGCCGGCGGTTAGCGTTGTTCAACCCGCGGTCTTGGACCGCTTGTCCGCTTGCATGATCTTCCAGACGCCCACTGTCAGCAGCGGTAAGATGAAGATGGCGATGAAGACATAGGTCAGAATACCGTAGCCTTTGGCGATAAGGTCGACCAGCCCCACAGACATGGCGAGCAGGATTGAGACGGTCAACATGACAAAGGCGACGGCGGGACGCACAAAACGCGACATCTGTGCGCCACGTTCTTCAAAGTTCGCCGCGATTCGCTCGTTGACGGAATGGATCAACCCGGCGCCGGTTTCCACAAAAGTGCCGAGCAGCATCACCTGGAACAAGATCGTCAGCCAGAAGATGCCCAGCGCGTCGAGAATATACGACGCCGGGAGGGCCGCCGATGTGATGTCGGGGTAATAGGCGGTCATTGCGATGAAAAAGAAAACTGCGGGCGCGATGGCGATGATGCCGGCAAGATAGCCTGAAGTCAGCGCCTGGCGACGGGTTTTAAGCGGTCGGATTGCGAACAGGACAACGGGAACAACTGACATGTTGTAACCCGCATAGCGCACGCCGTCCCAGAGCCAGCCAGGCGTAACCTGCTGCGTGCTGAGATTTGCGATCGCGACGTTGCCGGCTTTGGCGAGCGTCGTTGCGAGAAAGATAAAATAGACGACGTAGAGCAACAGCGACCAGACCGAGAGGAAGCCGGCGACGAGGTTTGAGCCATAGAAAACCAGCACGATGACCGCGAGAAGAAAGCCGCCTGATCCGGCGAATTTCGGCAAGCCCCAGGCCGCATGAGCGAGCTCACCCGCCGCTGCGCCAATGACCGAAAGCACGATGACCATGAACAGGAGGAAGGCGATCTCGAATAGGATCCAGAACGGTCCCAGCAAATTGCGGAAGAAGCTGCGATAGTCGTAGCTGCCGGTGACGCGAGCGAACTCGAACGAAGCGGCCAGCACAGTTCCCCAGATCGCCGTGGCGACCATCATGGAAAAAAGGCCGCCGAGTGGTCCGTGCGGCATGAAAAATTCCGCCAGTTCGCGGCCTGTGCCATATCCGCCGCCGATAACAACGGACTGGAATATCGCGCCAGGCAGAAGGTAGCGTTGAATGAATTTTTTCATGTCGTTTCCCGCATATTTTCCATTGGCGTATCTATGCAGTTAGCGTGGTTGCAACTGGACGCCCAGCACGGCGCAGCGTCCTTCCTTGCGAATCGCGGCGTATGCTTCCTCTAGTGCGTCGTCGATTTCGGCGTTTTCACGCACCTGGCGTGTAAAGGCGCCGCCTGCTGCTGCGGCGACAGCGCCGTAATCCGGAGCCGGGGCGAAGCTGATGTCCAGATCGTCAGCGCGGCTGCCTTCTCCTGACGGATGTACGGACAGCATGGAATGACGCGGTGCGTTCCAGCCATTATTGTTAAGGACGATCTGGAGGAAGGGCAGCTTGTAGCGTCGCGCCATCCAGTGTGCGGTTGAGGGGATGGAGAACATATAACTGCCGTCGCCGCCGATTGTAATGATTTCGCTATCCGGCGCTGCGAGTTTGGCGCCCAGAGCGGCGCCGGTGTTCCAGCCGAGCGATCCGCCGCCGCTGGTGAAAGCAGAGCCGGGCCGCGTCATCATCATGTGATCACAGATGGTTTTATATTCCGTGATCGATTCGTTCAGAACAATGGTGTTGTCGCTGGCGTGGCGGCGCAGACGCGACACGAAATGCGCGGCGGTGACGCCCTCCGCAGGTTGTTCAGCCGCGCGTAAGGCCGCGGCGCGTTTGTGATGACGCGTTTCAAAATAATTACGCCGTTCGGCGATAAGCGCATCGTCCAGCGTCAGTTCGCGCAGCGAGGCCGTGATTTGTTCCAGCGCAACAGCGGCGTCGGCGCGGAAGCTGCGCAGGGAGCCGATATGCCACAGCGGCATCTGCTGTTTGAGCGGATCGATGTCTATGTGAAAGACAGCCGCTTCGTCGCCGGGGCGGTTATGCGCGGCGATCCAGGGCACGTCGGTGTCGATTGCAAGTACGACATCGGCCTCAGCCAGCGCATCGTTCTGCTGCGGTTCGTTCCACTGATTGCCTTGGTATAGCGGGTTATCGTGAGGGAAGTTCATCCGGCTGGGGACGGATTCCAGCACTCCCGCGCCCAGTGTCTCGCTCAGCGCTTCAAGGGCGGCGACAGCCTCCGGCTTGCGGCCAAGGTAAGAGGTGACGATCAACGGGCGGCGCGCTCCTGCAAGTTTTTCTGCAAGCAGGCGGGCGTCATCGCCATGAAGCGCGGCGTTGCTGACAGAACGCCACTTTTCGGCGACGACTGAGCAGGGAGGGACGGTCTCTTCCAGAACTTCTCGGGCTGCTGTTACGTAAACGGGCCCTTGAGGATCGCTTTGCGCGAATTGCAGCGCACGATTGGTGATCTGCTTGATGTTGCGGCCCGTGCGAACTTCATTGGCGTAGCGGACCGAACCGCGCACAATGCCGGTCTGGTCGTGGGCGTCCTGAATCCATTGAATAAATTCGTTACGGCTGCCCGGCAGTTCGCCGTCCTGGGTGAAAGGGGAGAGCCCTGCGAAGATGAAAACCGGGGTGCGGCCGCGGTCGGCGTTATGCATTCCGCCTGCAAGAGACTGCGTGCCGCAATCCACATGCACGAATACGGCCTGCGCTTTTCCTGACACCATGGCGTGACCATGGGCGGCGCTCAGTGCGACGGCTTCATGAGGCGAGGTGATGATGCGCGGTAAGTTTATGTTCTGGCGCCGCGCCTCTGCAATTGCTTCGAGCAGACCGGCGTGATCGCTCCCGAAATTTGCAAAAATGAATTCAACGCCCGCTTCTTCGAGAGCTGTCAACAGCGCCATGCTGGCCGAATACATAGTACCTCTGTGTTGTTTTTCTGTGAGGCGCGCATTTTGCGCGGTGAAAATTTTTGTCGCTTCCCGGTTTGGAGATATGCGGAGGGAAGCATTTATCCTGTATAAAAGTTGGTAATGCAAACAAAAATTCAAACGCCTGCTTTTGCTGGACGATTTTGTAATTTGATGGTAACCAAAACTAATTATGGAAAGCCGGCGTTGTTTGCAAGCAATCCGGAAAGGGAATCCCTGTCATGCACTCAATGGAAGAAGGCGCCGGCGATATCTGGGTCGACGGTCGCTTCACGCCCTGGGCGGAAGCGAAGGTGCATATTCTGTCCTATACGTTTCAGCATGGCGCCGGCGTTTTCGAAGGCGTGCGCGCTTATGACGGTGCGCGCGGACCAGCGATTTTCCGGCTCTACGATCACACAAGACGGTTGTTCGACTCAGCGAAAATCCTCGGCATGGAGGTTCCGTTTTCGCACGAAGAGGTCAGCGCCGCGCAAATCGATGTGGTGCGCCGGAGCGGGCTGAAAAGCTGTTATATCAGGCCTGTTTGCTATTATGACGGCAAGACTGTCGGTGTCTCCGCCGCCGGCAACGACACGCATCTCGCTATTGCAGCCTGGGCCTGGGACGCTTATCTCGGCGCCGATGCGCAGGAGGCGGGGATCACGGTGAAAACCTCTTCTTATATCCGTCATCATGTGAATGCGGTTATGGGAAAAGCCAAGGCCAATGGTCATTATATCAATTCAATGATGGCGGTGATGGAGGCGCGCCGCTCTGGCTATACGGACGCCCTGATGCTCGATGCGCAGGGGCATGTGGCCGAGTGTTCCACATCGAATATTTTCGTTATTCGGAATGGCGAAATCGTGACACCGGACCGTGTCAATATACTCGAAGGCATCACACGAGACACGGTGATGACGCTGGCTGCCGATCGTGGCCTGATGGTTCACGAAAGACAGTTAACCCGTGATGAGCTTTATTGCGCCGATGAGATTTTCGTGACCGGCACAGCGGCAGAAGTCACTCCTGTAATTGCAATTGATGACAGACAGATAGCCGCCGGGACGCCGGGCGAGATCACCCGTATGATGCAGGCCGCTTACAGCGAATGCGTGCGCGGCCGCGATCAAAAACATCTCGACTGGGTGACCGCAGTCGCTTAGGCGGCGCGCATCTTTTGTCCTTTAGAAGCTTGTGACTTTCATGTGTCGCTCCCTGCCGGGCGGCGTTTTTTGCTGTGACCTAAATAGATGGCTAGAAAAACAGTTTGCATTACCATCTAATATTCGTTAGGGTGCTTTTCATAGGCAAAGGGGGCGGTGCGCGCAGAAGCGAAGCGCCGTCTGCAAAGAGGGGCTAGGCATGAAGATCACGAAGAAAAACCTGTTAATGGCGGCAGGTCTCGTCGCGCTTTGCGCGCCGGCGGCCGCGCAGGCGGAAACCGACGATGTTATTGTCGTCACGGCGCAAAAGCGCGAACAATCGCTGCAGGATACGCCGCTGGCTGTGAGCGCAATCTCCGGCGCCGATATTCAGCGCCTGGGCGCGGTTGAGTTCAACGATTATTTCCGCACGGTGCCGGGCGTTGCGGTCATTGATTACGGTCCGGGCAGGAAGCAATACATTATCCGCGGCATCAATTCGAGCCGCTTGATCGAGGGCGGGCTCGTCGCGCAATATGTCGGCGAATTTCCAATCAGCGCCGGCACTCAGTCTGATGTGCGCCTTTACGATGTGGAGCGCATAGAGGTGCTGCGTGGTCCGCAAGGCACGCTTTATGGCCGCGGCTCCATGGGCGGCACGGTGAAGACGATTCTGAAAGAGGCCGATTCCACGAAATATGAGGGTTTTGTCGAAGGGCGCCTCAGCACGACCGACAAGGGCGGTGAGAATTATTTTGTCAATGCCGGCGTTAATATCCCGCTGGTGGAAGACAAGCTCGCCATCCGCGCTGTTGGTTATTTCGAAGACCTCAGCGGTTTTATCGATAATGTTGCGACTGGTGAAAAAGACGTCAACTCAAGCGACGTACAGGGCGGGCGCGTGAATGTGCGCTGGACGCCGAACGACGTTTTCGATCTGAGTTTCACAGCATTCTTCCAGGATCAAACTTCGGATTCCCTGAACGAGGACACGCCGGGGTTCATGGCGCCGCCGTCGCGCTTTCCGCCCTTCCTGATGCGGCCATGGTTTCCGACTGGTGTAGTGCCGGGCGAGTTCGAAACGATCAAGGCGGTTAATGAATACAGCAAGGACCAGCTACAGATTTACAACCTGACCGGCAATCTCGATCTGGGCTTCGCCACGGTCACGTCGTCTTCAACCTATTTCATCACCGACCGCATCGGCGAGCAGGACATCACCGAACTTGAAGGCTACGGTGCGAAAATTTACAATTTTGGAAACGACAAGACGTTCAGCCAGGAAGTTCGCGTGACATCGCAGCCGGGTGTGTTCGAATATACAGTCGGCGGCTTCTTCCTGCATACGGGCGATGAGTTCGGCGACACCGGTCAGCAAGTTTACCTGCCTGACGAGTCGTTGTTCTTCGATCTTTTCACCAAGCTCGACTACACTGAATACGCCGCCTTTGGTGAGGTCTATTTCCATCTGACCGATACGCTGACTGCGACTGCCGGCGGGCGGATAGCCAAATATGACCGAACAGTCTCGACGACCGCGGATAATCCGGCGCCGTTTGATCCTAATCCGAACACGCGCAACCAGATCGACCAATCATCCAAGGTCTTCAAGGCGCAGCTCGCCTGGGAGCCGTCTGAAGATGCGCTGATCTACGCGATGCTGGCTGAAGGTTTCCGCGCCGGCGGTTTCAACGCTATCGCGCAAATCGATCCGACCGGATCTATTCCTTATGAGTTCGGTTCTGACTCTCTGCGCACTTATGAGATCGGCGCCAAAACGACTTGGTGGGACGGTCGTCTGACCGCTAATTTTGCGGCCTATTATACCGACTGGTCTGACGTGCAAGTGGGCACGCTGGGTGGACCGCAAAGCGCGTTCGTTTACACCAGCAACGCCGGCAAGGCGTCGGTTATCGGTTTCGAGGGCGAATTGAACGCCGAGATCACGGAAAACCTCAGCCTCGCTGGAACGTTCTCCATTCAGCAGGCGGAGATCGACGAGGATCAGCCTGGTTCGTGTACGGCCGACGAGCGCATCACTATGAACCCGAGCTGTGCTTTCGGGCCGGGAAGTTTCCCGGGCCTTGCGGGTGATCGCCTTCCGCTGGTGCCTGAGCAGACATTCTCCCTGCAGGCGCATTACCGCGCGCCGATAGGCGATGGGTTGAACGCGTTCTTTACACCGATCTTCTCCTACACAGGCGGCAGCTACACCTTGTTCCGTCCGGAAGATCCGCTGAACCGTAAGAACGGGGCCTATACATTGCTCAATCTTCGCGGCGGCGTAGAGTTCAACGACTGGACGGCGACGCTGTTCGTTGAAAACGCCACCAACAAGCGGGCGCGCCTTCTGGTCAACAACATCAGCGGTTTCGACAAGGTCAACGTCAACCGCCCGAGAACGATCGGGATCAGCCTGCGCAAAGACTTCTAAGGACCTCTCTCCGGGGTGTCGGGCCGGAGCGACAAGCGCGCTCCGGCCATTCTTCGCCTGCTCAAGCAGGCGCCAGAAACAAAAGCCCGCGCATCTGCTCTTGCGGATGCGGGGTTTTTGCATGGGTCGCGTTCGGCTTTATTGTATACGTTCGGCTGGTGGAAAGTTAGATGCCGGTTAATTGACAGTGATGATTGAGTCTGTTTTTAGCGGCTTCCCTCTCGCCATCCGGCGGGGATCGCGGTAACACGGCGCTACATATGACATGGTGCGCTTAAGGCCAGCCATTCGGTCAGGGACAACGACAGGACGCAAGTTGAAAACCGCCAACGCAAAGACTAAGATCAAGTCGGCCAAACCCGCTCGCGCTAAACCCAATGCCGCCAGCGAGCCCGAAGAAGAGGCGTCGACTGACATTGAATTTGGGTCGTTGCCGACACTGGTCGGCTATCGCGTACGCCGCGCAGGCAGCGTGCTGTTTCAGACTTTCAGCGAAGCCTTGCGTGAGGAGCAACTTGCCCCGGGACAATACAGCGTGCTCTTGTTGATCGGTCTCAATCCGGGCCTCAGCCAGATGCGTCTGGCCGAAGCGACCGGCATTGACCGATCAACTATTGTGCCGATCATCAGCCGTTTCGTGAAGATGGGGTGGGTGCGACGGGTGCGCCGCAAGGAAGACCGCCGGGTTTATTCGTTGCGCCTGACGCCGGCCGGGGAGGCGTTGATCGCCGCGGCTCAGCCGAAAGTTGAAATGCATGAAAAGAATTTCGCCGGCGTGCTGACCAAGGCGGAAAAGAAAACCCTGATTGAACTGCTGGCGCGGTTGACCGGGGATGAAATCTGACCGGCCTTATCGGGGCAGGAGATTTTCCGCTTCAAGCATCTTGCCGGCTTCGATAAGCGCGGCGCACAGCGTCTCAATGTCGGCTTCTTCATGCGCAGCGCTCAATAATCCGCTGCAGCGCGTATTCACATCGACGCCGAGCAGGTTGAGGGCCATGCGCAGCCGGTTGGTCAGGGGCTGCGGGCGCGGAAGGTAATCCTTGTAGGTCATATCTGCGCAAGGCGTTTCCGTAAATAAAACATGGAAAATCGAAAACGCACCGTAAAAATGAAATGGGAGATTTTCCGAGCGCGCGGTTTCGTTGAGCCGGCGTCGCGCGAGTTCGCCAAGCGCATTGACCCTATCGCATGCATTTATGCGCTGCAGTTCGGCGAGCATGGCGAGGCCAGCGGCCATGGAAACCGGATTGCCTGTAAAGGTGCCCTGATGCAGAACTTTGGTCTTGCCGCCGCGCCGTGCGGGATCGGCGGATAGCAAATCGAGAATGTCGGCGCGGCCAGCCACGGCGCCCCCCGGCAGCCCGCCGCAAAGAATCTTCGCCAGTGTCGTGAGATCTGGCGCAAGGCCGTATATTGATTGCGCGCCTCCCGGCGCGACGCGAAAGCCGCTCAATACCTCATCCAAGATGAATAACGAGCCAGTGTTTTTCGCTGCTGCTTCGATTTTGTGCAGGAAGTAGGGGTTTAGCGGGACGACGCCGAAATGCGTTCCGACCGGTTCGATCAGGAAGGCCGCGATATCGCCGCCGAAACGGGCGACCGCGTCCGCGAGCGCATTCTCGTCTCCCGGCGGCAGCAGAACGGTCTCATCCGCAATCGCACTCAAGACGCCCGGCGCAGGCGAGCCGTCGAATTCACCCGCATAGCCGGACGCCGCGTGATCGTGCCAGCCATGATAGTGACTGGCGAAGCGCACGATTTTTCTGCGGCCCGTCGCAGCGCGCGCAAGGCGAATGGCGAGCAAGGTGGCTTCTGTGCCTGAGCCGGTGAAGCGCACGCGTTCCGCCGAAGGCACAAGACGAATGATCTCGCGCGCGAGATCGATTTCCAGCGGTTGGTTCGCGGCGAACTGTACGCCCCGGGCGAGAGCGTCCTGCGCCGCCTTCACAACGGCCGGCGGGCAATGCCCAAGCAGGTTGGCGCCATGACCACCGAAAAAGTCGAGATACTCGTTGCCGTCCACATCCCATTTGCGGACGCCTTCGGCTCTGTTCACATAGATGCCGTAGGGGTCGAAAATGCGGGTGTCGGTGACAACGCCGCCCGGCAGGACGTCGGGCGCTGCTGAGGCGAGGCTCGCGGAACCACGAGTCTTCGCCAGATATTGCTCAAGAATGGTCACGGCTGCTCTAGCGTTTGGGCGGTTTATATCCGGCAAGCTCCAGCATTTTGTCGATAGCGACCTGGCTGCCCCAGTCGATGTTGGAAAAGACGATCATCTCATAACCGTCGGGATAGGACAGGGTCATCGTGCTGATGCCCAGAAAGCCGCCGCTATGGCCGTACGCTCCGTCGACGAGCTGCATGCCATAACCATATTCCGGCGACATCGGCTTCGGGCTGGTGAGAAGCGCGACTGTTTCCTTGCTGACATGATCGCCGCGTTTGAGCGCTTCAAGAAAGCTCAGCATGTCGAGCACGGTGGAAAAGGAGCCGCCGCCGGGTCCGCCCCGCACCACATGGTCTAGGATATTGTTGGTGAAAATAGGATTATAGCTGTTGGCGAGGCGTGTGCGCTCGGCCATCACTGTCACCATAGTTCTGTAGTCGGGGTTCTTCGGCGGATTGCCGTTCGGCAACTCGCGATCAGGCTTGCGCGCATAGCCTTGCGCATAGCCGTGATTGATATGATCGAGATCAAGCGGCGCCGTGCGCGTCATTCCGGCAGGAATGAAAATGTGCTCCTTGATATAGTCCGGATAATCCTGGCCCGTGACCGACTCAATGATCGCGCCTAGCAACAGGAAGCCTGTATTGCTGTAGGACCACTGGCTGCCCGGTTCAAAGGAAAGCGCGCTGTCAACCACCAGTGGTTTGAAGTCTTTCACTTCCCGGAACAACAGGCGAGAGGATTCGATATAGCGTTCGTTGAAATAGCCCGACAGCCCGCCCGTGTGGCTTAAGAGGTTTGAGACGGTGATTTTTTTCGCGATTTCGGGATCGAGCCATGTTTCATCGAGAAACTTGTCGATCGTATCGTCATAGGAGAGCCGGCCCTGTTCGACGAGTTGCGCGATGGAGACGGCGGTGAACATCTTGCCGGCGGAAGCAAGATTGAACTGGGTGTCGACTGTGTTGGGTATGGAATATTCGCGGCTCGCCGCGCCGTAAGCGCCCTGAAACAATGGGCGGCCGTCCTTTGCGATCAGAACCGCGCCTGAAAAAAGATTGTCCGCAGCTAGCGCCTTGAACGCGTTGTCGAGCTCTTCATCGGTGCGCGCGCAGGGGCCTTCGAACAGGGCTGAAGGGATGGATTGCGACGCTTCTAGCGAGCCGCTGCAGGCGGCGGAAACAGAAGGGTTTGTGTTTTTTGCGCCTGCGGCCATGCTTTCTACCGGAAAGAGACATGCGGTTGACAGAACCAGCGCTGATATAAAGCGCGCGTTCCTGGGATTGTTGCGGAAAGTCTGCGTTGAAGTCTGGCTTTTCATTGATTTCCTCGTGGATGCGATGCGCCGGCCGGGATGGTACTGTCTAATAGATGGTAATGCAAACAAATTAACAGATTCCGCTTCTCGTTTCACTGTCTTTTCGGGCGCGCATCAGCCGCTCGGTTGATTTTGACAAAAAAGATGGTAATGCAAACAATATTGCTTCGGCCTGCGCCGGTAGGCGAGGCGACAGGAAAGGGCGACTAATGGGATTGAAGATTTATGCAGCTTTCGGCGTGGCCGCGTCGCTGCTCATGGCGGCGCCGGCGCAAGCGGAGAACGCGGACATTCTGCTCGTCGGCGGCGCCATTATCGACGGAACCGGAAAGTCTCCGCGCCGCGCTGACCTCGCCATCAAGGGCGAGCGTATCGTCGCCGTCGGCAAAAACCTGAAAATGGATGCGCTGCAAACGCTGGATATCAGCGGGCTGATGGTCTCGCCTGGCGCCATCGATCTGCATAATCATTCCGAATATGCGTTCGGCTCTGTCGAAGGCGCCAATCTCAGCGAAAAAACATTGCGACAATGCGTAACGACCATCGTGATAGGCCCGGACGGATCTTACGATCCAGAACGATTGCGCGGCATTTTTACGACCGTCGACAAAATCGGTTCAGGTGTGAATGTAGCCTTTTTCGTCGGCCATAACGGCATTCGTGAGAATGTAATGGGCGATCGCCAGAATCGCGCGCCTTTGAAGGATGAACTGACGCAGATGGCTGCGCTTGCCGATGAAGGCATGAAAATGGGTGCGGTCGGGCTCGCCACCGGGTTGATGTATTCGCCGGGTGTTTTCAGTGAAACCGATGAGGTGATCGCATTGGCGAAAATGGCGGCGCCTTATGGCGGCGTATACAGCAGCCATGTGCGCGATCCGCATAGCGCGCTGTTGCAGTCGAACTGGGAAGCGATCGAGATCGGCCGCCAGGCGGGGGTGCCCGTCAATCTCACCCATTTAACGACGCCAGGCAAACACCATCGCGGTTTGATGAAAGCGGTGATTGAGCAGGTCGAGGACGCCAATCGCGACGGCGTCAGGGTCACGGCCGATCAATATCCTTATCCCGCGGTGGCGACGGTGAAGCTGTGGGATGTTTTATCCTTTCCTGAAGGCGTTTCCGTTTCAAGCCTCGCCGACGTGCGTGCGCTGTTGCGCAACCCTGAAGAGCGCGCGCGCCTGCGCCACGAAACAGTGACCGGCGGGGCCGACGGTTTCAGCCATTACAAGGCGTCTGGGGCATCATCGCTCTATATTCTCGATTGTCCGGGCTGCGAGCAATATGAGATGCGCTTTATTTCCGAAGTTGCGGCGGACGAGAATATCGACGGCTTCGAAGCTGTGGCTGAACTGCTGATGGAGGCGCAGGGCGATGTGATTATCAGTGTCGGCGGCTTCTATGAAGAAGACATGGTCGATCTGCTGAAACAGCCCTGGGCGATGGTGGCGAGCGACGCCTATCCGAAATTCGACGAGGCGAGCGTCGTCCATCCGCGCGCATTTGGAACGTTCCCACGTATTTTCGGAAAATATGTTCGCGAGGATGGTGTGCTGTCTCTCGGCGAGGCGGTCCGCAAGATGACCTCAGCGCCTGCGGATTTTACGGGATTGAAAGAGCGCGGACGCATCGAAGAGGGGGCTTATGCGGATCTGTGCGTCTTCGACGCCGACGCCATCGCTGACCGATCGACGTGGGCGGAGCCGATGCTGATGCCGGTCGGCGTTGAGCATGTGCTGGTCAACGGCGCATTCGCGATCCGGGACGGCGAAGCGACTGGTGACCCCCACGGTGTCATCGTCAAGCGTGAATTGAAAACGTCGCCGGTTCCAGCGCCGCACAAAAAAAGAAAAAAATAATCGGAGACAGGGATGCGCATCGACGTCAAGCGTGTGGACTGGGCGCTGAAAACGCCCCTGAAGATCGCCAATTATAGCCAGTCAGTCATCGAAACCGTCCAGGTTTCGCTGAACGATGCGGGAGCCACAGGCCGCGGCGAGGGGATTCCGGTTTTCTATCGCGGAGAAACGGCGGACACGATGGTGGAACAGCTTTCCGCAATCGCTGGTGACATTCGCAACGGCGCCGGGCGCGCTGAGTTGCAGTCGCTCATGCCGGCGGGCGGGGCGCGTAATGCCGTCGACTGCGCCTTCTGGGACCTTGAAGCCAAGAGGACTGGCCGACGGGCGTGGTCGCTCGCAGGCGTCAATGCGGTGAAGCCTCTGAAGACTGTTTTCACCCTCAGCGTCGATGATCCGCAGGTGATGGCGGCGCGCGCAAAGGAAGCGACGTATGATGTCTTCAAGTTGAAACTCGATGGCGGCGCCGATCTCGACCGGGTCGCAGCGGTGCGCGCGGCGCGCCATGATGCGGTCATTGTCGTCGACGCCAATCAATCATGGACATTTGAACAGCTTTGCGAATGGGCGCCGCGGTTCTACGAGCTAGGCGTTGAATTGATCGAGCAGCCCTTGCCTGCTGGTGGCGACGGCGCTCTCGCTGATTTTGAAAGCCCGGTTCCGCTGTGCGCCGATGAATCATGCCAGACTGCGGCGTCGCTCGGCGACATTCGCGACCGCTATCAGGTGGTCAACATCAAGCTCGACAAGGCGGGCGGTCTCACCGAAGGGTTGCGCCTTGTGCGAGAGGCGAAGACGATGAACCTGCGCCTCATGGTCGGTTGTATGGCCGGTTCATCGCTCTCAATGGCGCCGGCGTTCATTATCGGACAATTCTGCGAATTTGTTGATCTTGACGGCCCGCTTCTGGCGGAAACGGATATGGAAAACGCCATACGCTACGATGGCAATATGGTCGGGCAGCCTGAAGCTGCGCTTTGGGGGTGACTTTGCGTGCAAGGCCGTAATCGTCATTGATAAGCTGGGCGATCCCCTGATCACCCGGGACCGACCTACCCTGGGGCCAACATGTCCAGGAAATGCGTGCTCTTGGCGATGCCTTAATGGATCTTCCGGCGCAGTCTGCCGCTAGCTCATCGCACCAGCATTCCCCCATAAAACCACCCTCGGCCCAGGCTCGCCTCGCAGGCGCTTTTTCTGTCGTTCAGGAAAATTTATGTGCAGCGCAGAAAAATGCGCTTTCCAATCATATAAGGATATGTTTATATCCTGATGGTATATGTGGTATATATACTAATAGGATAAAAATAGTCGTAAAAACAATAAATTGGGCCGCCGCACATGAATCAGCCAGAGATTTCTTTCGAATTATTCCCGCCCAAGCGGCCTGAAGGGGCACCAAAAATCCTCGATGTGGCGAGAGAACTGGCCGCGCTTGAGCCCGGCTTTATTTCCGTGACCTATGGGGCGGGCGGCTCCTCCCGGGAGCGAACGCTGGGCGTTGCCGCCGCGCTCGCGGGGGAGGCTCCGACAGCGGGGCACATTACCTGCGTTTGCGCCTCCCGGGCTGAAATCGACCAGGTCCTCAAGGAGTACTGGTCTTCCGGCGTTCACCGCATTGTGGCGTTGCGCGGCGACCCGGTTGAGGGGATTGGCGCGCGTTATGAGCCCCACGAAAATGGTTACGCTTATGCGGCCGATCTTGTCGCCGGGGCGAAGCGGGTCGCCGATTTCGATATTTCCGTGGGTTGCTACCCTGAAACCCACCCGGAAGCGCGCGGACTTCTGGACGAGCTTGAAAATCTGAAACGCAAATTCGACGCCGGCGCCGATCGCGCGTTGACGCAATTCTTTTTTGAGCCGGACGTCTTTTTACGCTATCGCGATGCGGCGGCGGATTTCGGCATTAGTAAACCCATTACGCCAGGCATCATGCTGCAATCGAATTTTAACGGATTGCAGAAAATCGCCCGCCTTTGCGGCGCGTTCACACCGCTTAAAGTCATGCAGGCCTATGAAGCTTGCGGCGACAATGCCGAAGCGCGCGATCGCGCAACAGTGGAGATCGCAACATCGATCTGCGCGCGGCTCGCTAGCGAGGGCGTCGAGGCGTTTCATTTCTACGTCATGAACCGTGCGCCGCTCGCTATTGAGGTTTGCCGCAACCTTGGCGTCGGCAAAGACAGGAGAGCCGCATGAGCGACCGCCAGAAAAGAATAGCCGCCCTGAAGCAGGCGGCGAAAAACCGCATCCTCATTCTTGATGGCGGTTGGGGCGCGATGATCCAGCGCAAGGGTTTAGAAGAAGCGGACTTTCGCGGCGATCGCTTCGCCGATTATCAGGGCCACATGAAGGGCAACAATGACGTTCTTTGTCTTACCCGTCCTGAAGTCGTCATAGACTTGCATGACACATTTTACGCCGCCGGCGCCGACATTTCCGAGACCAACACCTTTTCATCGACGGTGATCGCGCAGGCCGATTATGACCTTGGCGCGCAGGAAGTTATCGACATCAATCGCGAGGGCGCGCGTCTCGCCCGCGCGTCCGCTGACGCCTGGACCGCCAAAGAACCGGACAAGCCGCGCTTCGTAGCGGGCTCCATCGGGCCCTTGAACAAGATGCTTTCCATGTCGCCCGATGTGAACGATCCGGGCGCGCGCGCCGTCACCTTTGAAGACGTTTACGACGCCTACCGGATGCAGATCGAAGCGCTGAACGAAGGCGGCGTCGATATGTATCTGATCGAGACCATCACCGACACCTTGAACTGCAAGGCGGCTTTGAAGGCGATCATGGATTTCGAAGCCGAAGGGATGGAGGCCTTGCCGATCTGGATTTCCGGCACCATCACCGACAGATCCGGGCGAACGCTTTCCGGTCAGACGGTGGAGGCGTTCTGGAATTCGGTGCGCCACGCAAAGCCTTTTGCGGTGGGTTTGAACTGCGCCCTCGGCGCCGATTTGATGAGGCCGCATATCGCAACACTGGCGCGGATTACGGACACGCTTGTGGCCGCATACCCCAATGCCGGCCTGCCTAACGCCTTCGGTGAATATGAAGAAACGCCGGAGGCGACGTCGGCCATGCTTGGCGAATGGGCGCAAAGCGGCCTCGTCAATATTCTTGGCGGCTGTTGCGGCGCGACCCCTGAACACATCGCCGCCATCGCCAATGCTGCGCAGGGCGCGGCCCCGCGTGAAATTTCCCAACGCCCGCGCGCCATGCGCCTGTCGGGCCTTGAACCTTTTGAGGTCGCCTGACCCATGTCTGAACAAACAGCCACTTTCATCAATATCGGCGAACGCACCAACGTCACCGGCTCCGCCGTCTTCCGCAAGATGATCACAGAAGGGCGCTACGCCGATGCGGTGGAAGTTGCGCGCCAGCAGGTTGAGAACGGCGCGCAGATCATCGACGTCAATATGGATGAGGGTATGCTTGACGGCGCGCTCGCCATGCGGACCTTTTTGAACCTGATCGCCGCAGAGCCTGACATCGCCCGTGTGCCGGTGATGATCGACTCATCGAAATGGGAGGTGATTGAGGCGGGCCTTAAATGCGTGCAGGGCAAGGCAATCGTCAATTCGATTTCCCTCAAAGAGGGTGAAGAGCCGTTCCTGAAACAGGCGCGCGAAATCCTGTCTTATGGCGCCGCGACAGTGGTGATGGCGTTTGACGAGAAAGGCCAGGCCGAGACGGCCGACGATAAACTGCGTATCTGCCAACGTGCTTATGATCTTCTGACCAAGAAAGTCGGTTTTCCGCCCGAGGACATTATCTTCGATCCGAATATTTTCGCGGTCGCCACCGGCATTGAAGAACACAATGATTACGCCCGCGCGTTCATTGACGCCGCTGGGCGCATCCGCAAGGCGATGCCTGGCGTGCATGTCTCTGGCGGTCTTTCCAATGTATCGTTTTCTTTCCGTGGCAATGAGCCGGTCCGGCGCGCCATGCATTCGGTCTTTCTATATCATGCGATCAAGGACGGATTGAATATGGCCATCGTCAATGCCGGTCAGCTCGACATCTATGACGACATTGAGCCGGATTTGCGCGAGCGCGTTGAAGATGTAATCCTCAATCGCCGCGAGGACGCGACCGAACGCCTTTTGGAAATCGCTGAACGTTTTCGCGGCCAGAAAGGGCAGGTGCAGGAAAAAGACCTCGCTTGGCGCGAAAAGCCCGTGCGCGAACGTCTTGTTCATGCGCTGGTGCATGGCGTTACTGAATATATCGATGCAGACACAGAGGAAGCGCGGCTCGCCGCCGAGCGGCCGCTCCATGTGATCGAAGGCCCGTTGATGGACGGCATGAATGTCGTCGGCGATCTCTTCGGCGACGGCAGGATGTTCCTGCCGCAGGTGGTCAAATCCGCCCGCGTCATGAAACAGGCGGTGGCGCATCTGCTTCCCTATATGGAAGATGAAAAGGAAAAAGCGGGCCTTGCTGGTAAATCCAACGGCAAGGTTATCATGGCGACGGTCAAAGGCGACGTCCATGACATCGGCAAGAACATTGTCGGCGTTGTGCTTCAGTGCAACGGCTATGAAGTTATAGATCTCGGCGTCATGGTCCCGTGTGAAACCATTCTCGACACGGCGGAGAAAGAAAACGCCGACATTATCGGCTTATCGGGTTTGATCACGCCATCACTGGACGAGATGGTGTTTGTCGCCGCTGAAATGCAACGGCGCGGCATGAAAAAACCCTTGCTGATCGGCGGCGCCACGACATCGCCGGCGCATACGGCGGTGAAGATTGAACCCGGTTACGACGCCGCGCCAACCATCCATGTGGCTGACGCCAGCCGGGCGGTGGGCGTTGTCTCCAATCTGTTGTCGGATGAGGCGCGCCCGAAACTCTGGGAAGAGACAAAGACAAAATATGCGCAGATGCGCGCGTCGCGCGAAGGCGGCGGTCCGAAAGAACGCCTGACGCTGGAAAAAGCCCGTGCGGCGCGCTTCCAGCCGGACTGGAAAGCCCAAGAGCCTGCCAAACCTTCCTTCATCGGCGCGCAAGCGGTTGATGGCGTTTCGCTGGAAGACGTCGTGCCGTTTATCGACTGGACGCCGTTTTTCATGAGCTGGGATATGCCGGGCCGCTATCCGCAAATTCTGGAAGACACCAAGCGCGGCGAGGCGGCTCGTGAGCTTTGGGCGGACGGGCAGAAGATGCTCGACCAGTTGGTGACGGAAAAATGGCTGACCTTGAAAGCTGCGGTCGGATTCTGGCCAGCCAATGCGGAAGGTGACGACATTGCGCTCTGGGCGGGCGAGAATCGCGACTCCGAACTTGCGCGGTTCTTCACCTTGCGTCAGCAGATTAAAAAGAAAGAGGGCGCCAATGTCGCGCTTTCCGATTTTCTGAAACCCAAAACCGAAGGCGCCGATTGGATCGGCGGCTTTTGCGTGACGGCCGGTCATGGTGAGGTGGAGCGCGCCGAAGCGTTCAAGGCGGCCCATGACGATTATTCCTCAATCATGGTGAAGGCGCTGGCCGACCGATTCGCGGAAGGCTTTGCGGAATATCTCCATGCGCGCGTGCGCCGGGAGTTCTGGGGATATGCGCCGGAGGAAAACCTATCTGCAAAGGATTTGATCGCGGAAAAATACGCCGGCATTCGCCCGGCGCCGGGATATCCGTCTCAGCCCGATCACACGGAAAAGACGACGCTGTTTGATTTGCTGGATGCTCCGGAGCGGGCGGGCGTGAGCCTGACGTCGAGCTACGCCATGACCCCGCCGGCGAGTGTTTCAGGACTCTATTTTGCGCATCCTGATTCCCACTATTTCGCCTTGGGCAAAATCGAGCAGGATCAGGTTGAGGATTACGCCCGCCGCAAGGGCTGGGACTTGCTAACAGCTGAGCGCTGGCTCGGCCCGGTCCTGAACTACAACCCGAATCGGGAATTGCTTTCCAAAGCGTCATAATTCACGACGATCTAATCTCCCCTGAACGCTTTGCCTGAGCGGCGGTCTCTGCAATGATGCCGTCGCGCTGTGGGAGGCGAGGGAGAGAAGAATGAGAAAAAGCGTCCTGGGTTGGGGGCTCGCCGGTGTTTTGCTCTCAGGGGCTGTTGCCTTGGCTGAAGAGGAAATTTCAATTGCATCAATCAATGAAGGCGAGACGGAAGCTTCGTCCGAAACAATCTCTGACACGCCGCTCGTTCTTGACCTCCTGATCGCGCATCTGGGCGAGGGGGAAGGGCCGGTACGCATTAGCATCGAGACCGAAGGAAGCTGGTTTGTCGATGGCGCTGAACCATTTCGCACCTTTACCCTGCCGCGTACGCCGGACGGCGAGGTTGCGCTGCATGTGGATGACCTGCCTCCCGGCGATTATGCGATCAGGGTGTTTCACGACGAAGACGGCGATAATAAGCTGAACCGCAGGTTCTATGGCCCGCCGAAAGAGCCTTATGGATTTTCCGGTGAAAAAACCGACCGGATGATGCCGAAATCATTCGATTACGCGAAATTTCACTTTGACAAGCCAATGCAGATGACAATCACTTTGCGCGGATAGGCTCTGCGACGCCTTCATCGGTTTTCATCAGCAAATCCCAAAAGCGGAAATAGAGACCGTAATTGGCATTGTAATTTGTGTGGTGAACATTGTGGTGGCTCGCGGAAATAAAATGCGCGCCAAACAATCCTTTCACCCAGCGTTCTGGAACAATCTCCCATCCGGCATGATTTGCAACGCTGCAATAGGTCATAAAAACAAGCACAAATAAAACCGCACCCACATGGATCGGGATGAACAGCGCCGCCGCGGGCAATATCCAGGCGGAGATGATCGCCTCCCACGGGTGAAAGGAAAACGCCGCCCATGGCGTTGGCTGACGGGAGCGGTGATGGGCGAGATGCGTCGCACGAAAGAGTTTCGGATGATGCATCAGGCGATGGGTCCAGTAAAAATAGGTGTCATGAATCATCAGATAGATGAAGACGCTGACCGGAAGATAGAGCCAGCCCATAACGCCGTTAATGGGCCCGGCGTAGATCGCCGTGCCGCCATGACGAAACATCTCAAACACAATCGCGCCGGGCGCCGCATAGATAGCAGATGAGGCGAGCGACATTGTGATTTCATGCCGCACCGTTTTAGCTTCTGGCCGGCGGTCGGCGAGGCGGCGCGCGCCGACCTTGTCTTCGGGCCGACCCCAGAGCAGAAAATAAAAAAGACCTGCGATGATGATATAGCGCGCCCAGATGATCGCCGTCAGCTCAAGATAGGTAACAGCGAGGGCGGGAAAGGTCACGAATGAAGGGCCTTGTTATTAGCAGCGAAGGTCAATTTTAATCCCCCGGACTATCGCCTATAACCTCCAACTCTGGCAATGGAGGCGGCGTGAGTATATCCGGCAAGGCAGACATCGCGATTGCGGGGGGCGGACTTTCGGGCGCGCTCATCGCCTATCGCCTGCGCCTGACGCGCCCGGATGTGTCCGTCGTCCTTGTGGAGCAGGGGCCATCCCTTGGCGGCAACCATACCTGGTCGTTTCATGGCGCGGATGTGCGCGCGCAAACCTATCAATGGCTATCGGCCTTTATCGTCCATTGCTGGCCGCGCCAGTCGGTGCGCTTTCCCGAATATGAACGTGTGCTTGAAACGTCTTATTGCTCCATCACCTCGTCGCGGCTGCATGAGGTTGTGGCGCCGATGCTCGGCGACAGGCTGATCTTGAATGCGCCGGTTGAAACGATCGCGGCGGATCGTATTACGCTCGGCAATGGCGATGCGATTGAGGCGAAGGCGGTGATCGACGCCCGCGGGGCAAAGCAGAGCAAACATCTGGCGCTCGGCTTTCAGAAATTTGTCGGTCAGGAAATTGAATTCTCAGGTCCGCACGGGATTGAAGCGCCGGTCATCATGGACGCTACAGTTCCTCAGGAGGACGGCTACCGGTTTCTATATATTCTCCCCTTCACAGCGAACACCGCTCTTGTTGAAGACACCCGCTACGCTGATGGCGATGCGCTTGATCGTGGCGCGTTACGGCGCGGCATTGAAGACTATTGCGGCTCGCGCGGCTGGAAAATTGCGAAGATCCTTCGGGAGGAGGAGGGCGTGTTGCCGATCGCGCTCGCTGGCGACATCGACGCTTTTCTTGGTGAAACGGAGAAGGGCGTTGCGCAGGCCGGCATGCGCGCGGCGCTGTTTCACCCGTTGACCGGCTATTCTCTGCCCGATGCGGCGGCGCTGGCGGAGCTGATCGCTTCGCAACAGGACCTCTCCGGCGCTTCGCTCGCGCGCTTTACGCGCGGCCACGCCGCCTCAATCTGGAAACAGCGTAGCTTTTATCGCCTGTTATGCCGTATGCTGTTCACGGCGGCGGCGCCTGCTCAGCGCTATAAGGTGTTGCAACGGTTTTACAGATTGCCGCAGCCGCTGATCGAACGATTTTATGCAGGCGCTACACATCTGGGTGATCAGGCGCGCATTCTCGCCGGAAAACCGCCAGTGCCGGTGGGGCGGGCCCTTGGCTGTCTGAGTGAAGGGCAGTATCTGAAAAGCGCCATGAAGGCGTAGAAACAAGGCGGGACATGTCCACAGCAGCAGTGATCGGTTCGGGTTTTGGCGGGCTTGCGCTCGCTATTCGTTTGCAGTCGGCGGGCGTTCAAACCCGGCTGTTTGAAAAACGCGACCGGTTGGGCGGGCGCGCCTATGTTTATCAACAGGATGGTTTCACCTTCGATGCGGGACCGACGGTTGTCACGGACCCGTCCGCGCTGGAGGAGCTGTTTACCCTCAGCGGCGCCAAGCTGTCCGACTATGTCGAACTCCTGAATGTGGACCCGTTTTACCGGCTTCTTTGGGAAGACGGATATACGTTCGATTATTGCAGCGACGAGGCGGGGCTGCTGGAGCAGATTCGCGCCAAGAACCCGCCCGACGCCGAAGGCTATCAGCGGTTTCATGAATATTCCCTGGAGCTGTTCCGGGAAGGCTATCTGAAACTTGGCGCCGTGCCGTTTTTGAATTTCTGGTCGATGATCCGCGTCGCGCCGCAACTGATCGGCCTGCAGAGTTATCGCAGTGTCTATGACCGGCTCGGCGATTTCGTGAAAGATCCGCAGTTGCGCCAGGCGTTTTCTTTTCACACGCTTCTGGTCGGTGGCGATCCGTTCAAGACGTCGGCTATCTATGCGCTGATCCATGCGCTTGAACGCAAATGGGGCGTATGGTTTCCACGCGGCGGTACCGGCGCGCTGATCGCAGGCATGGGCCGTCTCTTCACCGATCTCGGCGGCGAGATTCATATGAATGCGCCCGTAAAAGAAGTGACGGTCGAAGACGACAAGGCGCGCGACGTTATCCTAGAAAATGGCGAACGGTTTTCGGTCGATGCGGTCGCATCCAATGCCGACATCGTCCACACTTATGAAAAGCTGCTGGGCAAGACGCCGTCAGCCGCGCGCAAGGGGCGGCAATTGAAGGGAAAGCGGTTTTCGAACTCGCTTTTTGTCGCCTATTTCGGGTTGAAGAAAAAGCACCCGAATATCGCCCATCACTCGATCATCTTCGGCCCGCGCTATCGTGAACTGATCTCCGAAATTTTCTCCGGGCCTGAGCTGCCGGAGGATTTCTCGCTCTATCTGCACCGACCGACTGCGACGGACCCGGCGCTTGCGCCGCCAGGATGCGACGGATTTTATGTGCTCTCGCCTGTGCCAAATCTCGGCAAGGCGAAAATCGACTGGTCTGTCGAAGGACCGAAATATCGTGACCGCATCTTCACCTATCTGGAGGAGCGTTACATCCCGGGTCTGAAGGAAGACCTCGTCACGTCGCGCATTTTCACGCCGGCGGATTTTGAAACAGAGCTGAACGCTCATTTAGGGTCGGCGTTTTCCATTGAACCGATCCTGACCCAGTCGGCGTTTTTCCGGGTGCACAATCGCGACGACCAGATTCCCAATCTTTATTTCGTCGGGGCCGGGACGCATCCGGGCGCCGGCATTCCGGGCGTTGTCGGCTCGGCGAAGGCGACCGCCGGTTTGATGCTTGAAGATCTTGGCGCCGCCGCGCCGGCAAAAGCGGCGGAATAGTTGAGCGTCTCCGCAACACAAAACGCAGCCTCGCGCGATGCGCTGTCCGCTTATGGCAAGAAAACTATCAAGCAGGGCTCGAAGAGCTTTGCGCTCGCCTCTTTATTATTCGGCCGGGAGATGCAGGCGGATGCGCAGATGCTCTATGCTTGGTGCCGTCATTGCGATGATGTGATTGACGGCCAGTCCATGGGAGAAGACGCCCCCGATGCGGAGATGACCGCCGCGGAGCGCCAGCGCCGCCTGGACCGGCTTCGCGAGAATACAAGGCGCAGTCTCAACGGCGAGCCTGTTGGCGAACCAGCCTTTGACGCCTTTGCGGAAGTTGCGGCACGCCATCACCTGCCAAAGCAATATCCGTTCGACCTTCTGGCGGGGTTTGCGCTAGACGCAGAGGAGGCGTGCTACGAAACTCTCGACGATACGATGCGCTATTGTTACGGCGTCGCTGGGGTGGTGGGGATCATGATGGCGATTCTCATGGGCGTTGATCGTGATGATGAAGAAACGCTCGACCGCGCTTGCGATCTCGGTCTTGCTTTTCAACTGACCAATATCTGCCGCGATATTTATGATGATGCGCGGGCGGGACGTATTTATGTTCCCGCCGCATTGCTCGGCGCCGAAGGCGTCGCCGCCGATCCCGCTTCTTTGCTTGATGAAACCAATAAAGAGCGCGTCTGGCGCGTCGCCATTTCGCTGCTTGACAGCGCTGACGATTATTATGCTTCCGCGAGCGCCGGCGTGCGTCGGTTGCCGCCGCGTGCGGCGGCGGCGGTGGCGGCGGCGCGCAACATTTACCGGGATATTGGTCGGCGCATCCGCGAAGGCGGGCCTGATGTCTGGCGCGCGCGTGTCGCCGTTCCGGGGGCGCGAAAGGCGATGCTGGCCGTGTCGGGTATTGTGACCGGCGTCCCGTCTTCGCTGTTTTTGAAATCGTTGAAAACGCCGCCAAGAGGCGCTCTCTGGCGCCGCCAGTCGATGCAATAGAAATTTATGCAAGCGGCGGCAGGTTGCTTTTCACTGTTGCGGCGCGAAGGCGGGCGCCTTCGGTTCGTTTCATCATCTGTTTCAAATGTTGCGGGCTCGGTGCGAAGATAAAGCCGAAAGAAACGCAGCCTTCTTTTGATTCAACGGCGTGATGCAATCGATGCGCCTGAACGACGCGCGCCAGATATCCCTTTTTCGGTCTCAGCCCGAAATCCATGCGCCGGTGCACCAGAATATCGTGAAAGAAAAAATAGATCAGGCCATAGCCGAGTATGCCGATCCCTGCGGCGAGAGCCGGCGTCCAGCCATTCACGCCGATATAAATCAGCGCAATCGACGGAACGGAAAAGATCACGGCGAACCAGTCGTTCTTTTCAAACGCGCCGGTGCGCGGTTCGTGATGGGATTTGTGCAGCGACCATAAAAATCCATGCATGACATAACGATGCGTCACCCAGGCGACGCCTTCCATCAGCAGGATGAAAGCAATAATGACAGCGATGAATGAAAGCGGCGACATGGACATAACTATAACAGGCCGCATGAGGTTTTGCGACGCGGCGAAACGCGCTGCTGACGCTTAGCTTGAAACGGGCCGGCGCTGTTTAAGGCCGTCGGTGTTTTCGTCAATGGCGATCACGCCGAATTTCTTGCCGATTTTCTGGGCAAGCGTGGCGAGAAGGGCGGGCCGTTCGCTGTTGGCGTCTTTTGCGGCTTCGATGGCGCGGCCGAGCCAGCGACCGGCGGAGCGGCGCGCGCCCTCGCGGCCAAGAAGGCTGACGACGGTCGATTTTCCTTCATCCTGCGATACGTCTTTGCCGGTGTTTTCCATCGTGCCTTCAACATCGATAACGTCGTCAAACGCCTGATAGGCGAGACCCAATGCGACGCCATAATCATGCATCTTTTGAACCCGGGCCTCGTCCGCGCCGGCGAGTTCAGCGCCGATGGCGGCGGCCGCAGCGAAGAGGGCGCCGGTTTTTTCAAGATGGCGCTGTTCAATTTCCTTGAGGGAATTGGCGTCGGTCTCGGCGCCGGCGCACATGATGTCGCGTTCCTGTCCCCCGGCGAGGCCGTCGGGCCCGACGGCGTTGGTCAAATGACAGATGGCGCGAATTTTCTGGGCCGGGTCGCCGGCGGGGCCGTTCGAAATGACGCGATAGGCTTCGTTGAGCAACGCAACGGCAGCGAGCATCCCGGTGCCTTCGCCGAACACAACATGGGTCGCGAGACGTCCCCGGCGCAGGCGGGCGTCATCCATGGACGGCAGATCGTCCATGATCAGCGAAGCGGCGTGCACCATTTCGATGGCGCATGCGGCGTCAACGGCGTCTTCAATATCGCCGCCGCTCTCGGCATAGGCGAGAAGCGTGATGATGGGGCGGAAGCGCTTGCCCGGTGACAAAAGCGCATGCCGGATGGCGCAAATCAGGCGCGTGTCCTTTGCATTTTCGCGGTAGAGTTCACCGAGCCGAATGTCGATTTTTTGGCGCAGGACGTCGATCGCGCCAGCGCTGAGAGTCTCAAGGCCGACATCTATGCGTTTGTCGAACGCCATACTTCGGCTCCTTGGGTCAATATGAACAAGTGTTAGAAACATCCTGCAGCCGCCATGATGCACTATTCCAGGTGCTTGTGAAATACACAAAGTGGGTGTCGTCGCTTCGCTGTTGCAATATTTGAAAGCCCGCCGCTAACCACAATTACAGGATAAAGAAAGGGTGGTTCCTTTTTTGTTCCTGAGAATCAATAGTGTTAAACCTGCGCCTTCAACTTATATCCCGGCCTATAATACAGCTTCATCGTCGTGACATGCAGATTATCCTGCCATGTGGTGCGATCGATGGTGAAAAGCGCTTCGCCCTCGGCAATGTCGAGCGCCGCGGCTTCTCCGGGCCCGGCCGGGGTCGCCGAAAAGGTTACGTCGCCGCTGGAATAGGGGGCGTGTTTCAACAGCCACTCATTGGCGCTGATCTTATCGAGCGGCGCATCGAGAATGCCGGACGCGGCTTCGAGATTCACCCAGCGATCTTCGTAAGCGTAGGGCGCGCCGTCGGCCATGTGCACGGTTTGAAGATGCAGCGCGCGGTTGCCGGTTTTCATTTGTAGGCGCGCGGTGACGGCGTTGGGCGCGTCGATGACTTCACGCAGCAACAGATGCGGGCGGTATTGCGCGCCGGTCGCTTCCACTTCCTGCCGGATGAGCGGGATTTCGAAACGCGCGCGTTTGACAGGCAGTTCTTTGATGCGGGTGCCGGCGCGGCGTTTGCGTTCGATAAGCCCGTCTTCAGCGAGAGATTGCAGGGCCCGGTTCACGGTGGTGCGCGCGCATTGATATTCCCCGGCGAGATCCACTTCGCCGGGCATCAGCGCGCCGGGCGCCCATTCGCCTGAGGAAATGCGGTCGCGGATGGCTTCGCGGATGGTGTGATGACTGCGCTCGCTCATAACTCACCCCGAAGGCGCGCCATAACCGCATTAAACCGTGTCGTGATAGCGTCGCGTTTAATATGCGCGCCGCTCGTCACTACATGGCGCCCCGCCGCCCAGACATCGGTGACGAGATCATCGCCGCCCGCAAATATCCATGTGTCGAGCATTCGGTCGCCGGAAAGCCCAGCGAGTGCAGGCGCGGCGCTGTCGAGCGCAAGGAGATCGGCGAGAGCCCCGGTTTCGATCCGCCCTGCGTCGCGGCCCAGTGCTGACGCGCCGCCAGCGGCTGCGGTTTCCAGCATCGCCCGGCCGCAGGATTTTTCAGATGTGGCGAGCACCGCGCGCTGACGGTCCCGAAGCCGTTGGGAATGTTCCAGCGCGCGCAGTTCCTCAGAGAGCGAAATGCGAATATTGGAATCGGAGCCGAGCGCCAGCGCGCCGCCAGCGGATAGATATTCTCGGGCGTTGAAAATTCCATCGCCAAGATTGGCCTCGGTTATGGGGCAGACCACAACGCCGGCGCCCGAGGCGGCGAGAGCGGCGGTTTCCGTGTCGGTCATTTGCGTGGCGTGAACCAGCCGCCAGTCAGCATCGATGTTCATGGTCTTGAGCAACCATTCAACAGGCCGCGCGCCGAGATAGGTGAGGGCTTCATCCACTTCGCCGGTTTGCTCCGCTGCGTGGATGTGTACAGGCGCAGTCCGATCCAGTCCGACGGTGAAGGATAAGGCTTTTTCATTGACGGCGCGCAGGGAATGCGGCGCCACGCCAAGCCGCGCATCGGCTGGTAATTGTTTGAGACCGGAGCGCGCTAGCTCGAAAAGCTGTTCGAATTGCTCAAGCCGATTGCCGAAACGCCGCTGACCGCCGGCAAGCGGCCGGTCGTCCATGCCGCCGCGCATATAAAGCACCGGCAGATGCGTGTAGCCGATCCCTGTTTGCGCCGCTGCCGCAAACATGCGCTCGCCGAGTTCGCCGGGATTGTCATAGGGCGTTCCGTCCGGCTGGTGATGGAGATAATGAAATTCGCCGATGGCGGCGTAGCCCGCCTCAAGCATTTCCATTTGAACCTGTGCGGCGATCGCTTCGATGTCGTCGGGCGTCAAGCGCTCGACGAAATGATACATGAGCGCGCGCCATGTCCAGAAATCGTCATGGGCTTGTGAGCGATATTCGGTGAGCCCGGCCATGGCCCGCTGGAAGGAATGAGAGTGCGCATTGCCGGGGGCCGGGAGCAGGGCGCCGACTTTGATCCCTTCGGGCTTGGCGTCTGCGGTCACCCCGGCGATTCGGCCTGCGGGGTCGATTTCCAGCCGAACATTTCGCGCCCATCCAGCGGCGGTGAGGGCTTCTTGTGCGAACAGGGTCTGGTGGGCCACGGCTTGCGCCTCCGGTTAATATGTGCATACATAATATCCAATAAACTGCACATATCAAGCAGTGGATAGGCTGCTGAGAGCATTTTGAGGGTTCTATGACGGTCACGCTGACGCCGGGCGCGGCGAGCCTTGTCGGGCTCGAAGAGCTTTATCGGGATGGGTCGGCCTTCGCCCTGGACCGAGCGGCGCGGGCGGGGATTGATTGGTCTGCGGAACAAATTGCAAAAGCGGCCGCGGACGATGCGCCGGTCTATGGCGTCAATACCGGTTTCGGCAAACTCGCCTCTGTGCGCATTGGCCATGATGAACTGGCGCAGCTTCAGCGCAATCTCATTCTCTCCCACAGCGCGGGAACCGGCGCGCCATTGTCACCCGGGGTGACGCGCCTTGTGATGGCGCTCAAACTCTTGTCGCTCGGCCGCGGCGCGTCGGGCGTGCGCTGGGACGTGATCGAACAGATCGAAAAATTTATTGCCGCGGACATTCTGCCCGTCATTCCCTCGCAAGGGTCTGTTGGCGCATCGGGCGATCTGGCGCCGCTCGCCCATATGACCGCGGCGCTGATCGGCGAGGGTGATGTTGTTCATCGCGGCGACATGAAATCGGCAATGGCGGCGATGAAAAGCGAGAACATCGATCCGCTGATCCTGTCGGCCAAAGAAGGCCTCGCCATGATCAATGGCACACAAGTGTCGACGGCGCTCGCCTTGTCCGCCTTGTTCGACGCCTGGCGGCTGGCGATGTCATCCGTCACCACAAGTGCGTTGTCGATTGAGGCGGCGATGGGAACGGCGGCGCCATTCCATCCGCAAATCCATTCCCTGCGCGGTCATCGCGGTCAGATTGAAACCGCGCAGCGTTTGCGCGAACTGCTTGATGGGTCGCAAATCATTACCAGTCACATGGAGGGTGATGAACGCGTGCAGGATCCATATTGCTTGCGTTGTCAGCCGCAGGTTGCCGGTGCGTGTCTTGATCTTTTGCGACAGGCGGCGGTGACGCTTCAAATGGAAGCAAACGCCGTTACCGACAATCCGCTGGTGCTGGCGGACGGGGAGATCGTATCGGGGGGAAACTTCCATGCGGAGCCGGTTGCGTTCGCGGCGGACCAGATCGCGATTGCGCTGTCGGAGATCGGATCGATTTCCCAGCGCCGTATTGCGTTGCTTGTCGATCCTGCCTTGAGCTATGGCTTGCCAGCGTTTCTGACGCCGAAACCGGGATTGAATTCCGGATTGATGATTGCGGAAGTCACTTCCGCCGCGCTCATGAGCGAGAACAAGGCGCTTTCCAATCCCCGTTCGGTTGATTCAACGCCGACGTCAGCGAATCAGGAAGACCATGTCTCCATGGCGTGCCACGGTGCGAGGCGGTTACATGAGATGAATGAAAACCTCTCCGGCATCATCGCAGTTGAAGCCATGGCGGGGGCGCAAGGCGTCGAGATGCGCGCGCCGCTGGAGACCAGCCCGGCGCTGAAAACAACCATCGTCGCCATTCGCGAACGTTGCGCGCCCATGGGCGATGACAGGATTTTGTCAGATGACATTGATGCGCTGAAAAATCTTGTCCGCCAGAGAGTTTTTTCCAATCATGCGGGCGTCACGCCGATTGAACTGGGCGCATTATGAATCCGCTGACGGTCATAAGCGGCAAGGGGCCGGTCATTCTCGGCCAGCCCCATAGCGGTGTGTTCGTTCCGGATGAAATCATGGCGCGTCTTAATGCGCGCGGCCGAACGCTGGCCGACACAGACTGGCATGTGGACCGGCTCTATGATGGCCTTTTGCCCGACGCGACAATCGTGCGCGCCGACTTCCATCGCTATGTCATCGACGCCAATCGCGATCCGTCCGGCGCCAGTCTCTATCCCGGTCAGAATACGACTGGTCTCGTGCCGCTCACTGATTTCGATGGCGAAGCGATCTGGGATGCGCCCCCCACCGATGAAGAGATTGAGCGTCGCCGCATGGATTTTCACGCGGTCTATCATCTGACGCTCGCCGCCGAAATTGATCGCGCGCGCGACGCCCATGGCGTTGCGGTTCTCTATGATTGTCATTCCATCCGGTCGCAGATTCCGTATCTGTTTGATGGAACCTTGCCTGATCTCAATATCGGCACGAATAACGGCGCCACCTGCGCGAAGGCGATTGAAGAAGCGGTCGCCGATGTCTGCGTCGCGTCGGAATTTTCCTATGTGGTGAACGGGCGTTTTCGCGGCGGCTGGACAACACGCCATTATGGCGATCCAGCGCATGGCGTTCATGCGATCCAGATGGAAATCGCGCAGAGCGCCTATCTCGAAAGCGAGGCGGCGCCTTTTACCTACAGTGACGCGAAAGCTGAAAAGCTGCGCGCAACCCTGAAACAGATTTTGGAGCGCATCGAACAGCTTGCGCTTGACGGACATTTGAACGGAGCCGGAGATGACTGACCGATTTGCAAACAAGCGCGATGTGAAAGCCCCCACGGGTACGGAGCTGAACTGTCTGTCATGGACGACGGAAGCGCCGTTCCGCATGATCCAGAACAATCTCGATCGCGACGTCGCTGAAAATCCGGACGAGCTTGTGGTTTATGGCGGCATTGGCCGCGCGGCTCGTTCATGGGCGGATTTCGACGCGATCACGGAAACCCTCAAGACCTTACGTGAGGATCAGACCTTGCTGGTGCAATCCGGCAAACCTGTCGGCGTTTTTGAAACCCATAAAGATGCGCCGCGCGTGTTGATCGCAAACTCCAATCTCGTGCCGCATTGGGCGAACTGGGACCACTTCAACGAGCTCGATAAAAAAGGCCTGATGATGTACGGCCAGATGACGGCGGGCTCGTGGATCTATATCGGCACACAAGGGATTGTTCAGGGCACCTACGAAACCTTCGTCGAAGCCGGGCGGCGCCACTATAACGGCAACCTCAAAGGAAAATGGATTCTGACCGGCGGCCTTGGCGGCATGGGCGGCGCGCAGCCGCTCGCGGCGGTGATGGCTGGCGCATGTTGTCTCGCCGTTGAGTGCAATCCGGACTCGATCGATTTCCGGCTGCGCACGCGTTATGTCGACGAGAAAGCCGAAACGCTTGATGAAGCGCTGGAGATGATCGAGCGCTGGACCAAAGCGGGAGAGGCGAAGTCTGTCGGCCTTCTCGGCAATGCGGGCGATATTTTTCCGGAGATCGTCAAACGAGGCGTCAAACCCGATATCGTGACAGATCAAACGTCGGCCCATGATCCTGTGAACGGCTATCTTCCCATTGGCTGGACCATGGGCGAGTGGCGAGCCAAACGCGAAAGCGATCCGAAAGTGGTGGAGAAGGCCGCCCGCGCCTCCATGAAAATCCAAGTTCAGGCGATGCTCGATTTTTGGAACGCCGGCGTGCCGACGCTCGATTACGGCAATAACATCCGTCAGGTTGCTTTTGACGAAGGCCTCAAAGACGCGTTCGATTTTCCGGGTTTTGTGCCGGCTTATATTCGTCCGCAATTCTGCCGTGGCGTCGGGCCGTTCCGCTGGGCCGCGCTTTCCGGCGATCCGGAAGACATCTACCGCACCGATGAAAAAGTGAAGGAGCTGCTCCCCGACAACAAACATCTTCACAACTGGCTCGACATGGCGCGCGAGCGGATCGCGTTTCAGGGCCTGCCCGCGCGCATCTGTTGGGTGGGCTTGGGCGATCGTCATCGTCTGGGATTGGCGTTCAACGAGATGGTGGCGAATGGCGAGTTGAAAGCGCCGGTGGTGATCGGCCGCGATCACCTCGACTCAGGTTCGGTGGCGAGCCCCAATCGCGAAACGGAATCCATGAAAGACGGCTCCGACGCCGTATCCGACTGGCCGCTGTTGAATGCGCTCCTGAACACCGCCTCCGGCGCCACCTGGGTGTCGCTCCATCATGGCGGCGGCGTGGGCATGGGCTTTTCCCAGCATGCGGGGATGGTGATCGTCGCCGACGGCACGGAAGACGCCGCCCGGCGCCTGAAGCGCGTCCTCTGGAACGATCCGGCCAGCGGCGTCATGCGCCACGCCGACGCCGGCTATGAAGACGCTATCGCCTGCGCCCGGGAAAAACAGCTCAACCTTCCCGGCATTCTCTAGTTTTTGATTTTGTCGCGTATTTTGCCTGAAAATCGGTTCCCACTTTTCGGAATGCGCTCCGAGCGGGTTTCCTGAGTTTCATCTTTGCCACATTGCGGCCTCGCTGAATCGGCGCGAGAATAAGGCCAAGCGGGATATAGGGATGAAAGATATGGGGAAAACTATCGCCAAACTGGCCGCGATCGCTGCGGTTGCAGCGCTCGCAGGTTGCGGTGCTGAAAATACGACTTCCACCGCCGATGGCGCAGAGCACGCGCCAGTCAGCCTGAAACCTGCGGTCAAGCGCGATGTGGACCCCATGCTGGGACGGACCCTCTTTGTGGAAAAAGGCTGCGTCATTTGCCATTCCGTCAACGGCGTGGGGGGCAAGGCTGCTCCGGCGCTTGACGCTGAAATTGGCGGGCCCGCCGTCGATCCGCTGGAATTCGCCGCCCGGATGTGGCGCGGCGCCCCGGCGATGATTGAGCTTCAGGCGATTGAGCTTGGCTACACCATTTATCTGACGGCCGACGACATCGCCAATCTCGCCGCCTTCGCCGCTGACCGCGACGCCCAGAAGGCCCTGAGCGCTGAAGACCTTCCGGAAACGATTCGCGCCGGGCTGCTCGATGAACGCTTCTGGGAAATGGAGAACTGGGACGATTATCTGCGTCAGGGCCAGGAAGGGGATTTTCCTGAAGGGATTGAGGATGTCCCTGAGGAAAATGAATAAAAAGCAATAAAATCAGAGCTGTCGGGGGGTGAAGCTCATGAAGGATTACGGATTTTTTGCGGTGGCGGTGATGGCCGCCGCAGCGCAGGTCCAGGAGCTCAAGGCTGAAGCGGCGCCTGCGCCAGCGGAGGCCGCGCGCCACCAACTATCACACTTTGAACCGGAGATTGGCCGCTGGGACGTGGTGAATTCGGTCATGAAGGGGCCGGGAGAGCTCGCCACGCTGTACTTTGTCGTGGAGACGTCGCCGACCTTTGACGGTCTCGGGATCAAGGCCGACTGGTATGAAGCGGAGAGCGGGAAGTTCTTCGGCCAGGTAATCCGGACCTACAATCCCGCAAAGGCCAAGATGGATCAGCATTTTTTTGCGGCAGGATCATCGACCTGGTCGGCCACGTCGCAAGACGTCAAATTCGATGAAACCGGCTACAGCACAAGCTTTTCCGGGACCGACCGGTTCGGGTCGTTTGACGCGAGAACAAAGACCACGCTGTTGCCCGACGGCGCGGGATATGACTGGATGATCGAGCGGCGCTATAAGGGCGGCGACTGGTTCGTCATAGACCGAGGCGAGGCGCGTCCGGCGTCGCCAAAACCCTGATCGCTGCGCCAGCGCCGGATTCGCCTGGAAAGCGTTTCGCAAGGGACGCGGCGATGCTGCGGTTTTCCGTCTCATTTCTGTCCCAAAGGCCGGAAAACCCTCGGATTCGCGTTGCCTTTGGCGACGCACCTTTCTAGGTTCCGCCCCGAGTCTGCGCCAGCATTCACCTTGGGCGCATGGCCTGTGACCTTTCTAGGAGATGTCCCTTGGCGACCGCCGACTTTTTGCTCGACTGGCTACCCATCATTGTCTTCTTCGGGATTTCAGTGGCGCTGGCGCTGGGCTTCCTTGTGGCCCCGGCGATCATCGCGCCCAACGACCCCGACCCGGAAAAGAACTCCACCTATGAATGCGGCTTCAACGCCTTCGATGACGCGCGGATGAAATTCGACGTGCAGTTCTACATCGTCGCGATCCTGTTCATCATTGTCGATCTCGACGTGGCGTTTCTGTTCCCCTGGGCGGTGACCCTGTTCAATCCGGAACTGGGCGCCGACCGCGATTTCCAGCTTTTCGCCTTCTGGTCGATGTTCGTCTTTATCGCCGTCTTCGCCGTCGGCTTTTTGTATGAGTGGAAGAAAGGAGCGCTGGAATGGCGCTAGACCAATCCAAACTTCCTTACGGTACGGCGGCGCGCGTCGGCGCGCCGGGCTATAACCCGGACGCGAAGGACCCGTTCTTTGGCGAGCTTTCCGACCAGCTTGCCGATCGCGGCTTCATCACGGCGCCGGCGGATGCGCTGATCAACTGGGCGCGCACGGGCTCGCTCATGTGGATGACCTTCGGTCTCGCCTGCTGCGCCGTTGAAATGATGCAGGCGTCGATGCCGCGCTACGATGTGGAGCGTTTCGGCTTCGCGCCGCGCGCATCCCCGCGCCAGTCGGACGTGATGATCGTTGCGGGCACGCTGACCAACAAGATGGCCCCGGCGCTGCGCAAGGTTTACGACCAGATGCCGAACCCGCGTTACGTCATCTCCATGGGCTCATGTGCAAACGGTGGGGGCTATTACCACTATTCCTATGCGGTGGTGCGCGGCTGCGACCGCATCGTTCCCGTCGACATTTATGTGCCGGGCTGTCCCCCGACGGCGGAAGCGCTGGTCTATGGCATCCTGCAATTGCAGAAGAAAATCCGCCGTGAAGGCTCGATTGTGAGGTAGCGAAATGATGCAGGAGAAGAACAGGATACGGAACTATGGACTGGCATTCCTTCTCCTCGTGCTTGCGCCTGCCATGTTTGCCTTGGGCTATTTTGATGTAGTTGAGGCCAACGTAATCCCTGTAATTACTGCATTTTCCGTAGTGACGCTCTTAATCGCCGTCATATTTCTTGTTCTCAAAGCTGGGTCTCGAAACAAGCCAGAGTAATCGATGTCTGAAGAACTGAAAGAACTGGGCGAACATATCGCCGCGACCATAGACGCCGACATCCGCACCTGGCGGGTGGAATATGGCGAGCTGACGATTGAGGTGCGCGCCGACCGCATCGTGCATGTGATGCAGTTTCTGCGCGACGATCCGCTGGCGAAATTTCTGGTGATGATCGACCTGACGGCGGTGGACTATCCCCAGCGCGCCAAGCGTTTCGACGTCGTCTATCATCTCCTGTCGATGCACAATAACGCCCGCATCCGGGTGAAAGCGCAAATCGGCGAGGATGAAACCATTCCGACGATCACCGACGTCTATCCCTGCGCGGACTGGTTCGAGCGCGAGGCGTTCGACATGTATGGCGTCGTCTTCTCCGGCCATCCGGACCTTCGCCGCATCCTCACCGATTACGGCTTTGAAGGTTACCCGCTTCGCAAAGACTTCCCGCTGACCGGCAATGTGGAAGTCCGCTATGACGACGAACAAAAACGCGTTGTCTATGAGCCGGTGAAGCTGGTTCAGGAGTTCCGCAATTTCGATTACCTGTCCCCATGGGAAGGCGCTCAATATGTGCTGCCGGGCGACGAGAAAGCGGAAGCCAAGAAGGAATAGATCATGGCGGAGCGGACCGGAAAGTGCCAGTGCGGCGCGGTGAAATTCAAGGCGGCGCCGAAAATCGAGCAGGACGGCATGCATGTGGACGCCTGTCATTGCAGCATGTGCCAGCGCCGCATCGGCGGGCCGTTGATGGCGGTCAATCTCACCGCCGCGCCGGTGATTGAAGATGACCGCCAGCTTGGCGTCTATGCGTCTTCGGACTGGGCTGAGCGCCTGTTTTGCAAAAACTGCGGCTCCAATCTTTTTTACCGCCTGCGCGACGGTTCGCATCACAGCGTTCACGCCGGCGCGCTCGATGATCTGTCGGACGCGAACTTCACGATGGAAATCTTCATCGATGAAAAACCCGATTATTACGCCTTTGCCGGCGACAGGAAGAAACTAACCGGCCAGCAGACAATGGAAATGTTCGCCGGCGGACAGGAAAACGAGAATGGCTGACGGACATATAGCCCCCGAAGATTCGACCTCCGACGCTTCGTCGGAACGTAACTTCACGATCAATTTCGGGCCGCAGCATCCGGCGGCGCACGGCGTTTTGCGCCTCGTGCTGGAGCTTGACGGCGAGATCGTGGAGCGCGTCGACCCGCATATCGGGCTGTTGCATCGCGGCACTGAAAAGCTGATCGAATACAAGACCTATCTTCAGGCGATCCCGTATTTCGACCGCCTCGATTACGTTGCGCCCATGAACCAGGAACATGCGTTCTGCATGGCGGCGGAAAAGCTGCTTGGGCTGGAAGTGCCTAAACGCGCGCAGCATATCCGCGTCCTGTTCTCCGAGATTGGCCGCATCCTCTCGCATATTCTGAATGTCACGACGCAGGCGCTCGATGTGGGCGCGCTGACGCCGCCGATCTGGGGTTTTGAAGAGCGCGAAAAACTCATGATCTTTTATGAGCGCGCGTCGGGCTCGCGCATGCACGCGGCTTATTTCCGCGTGGGCGGCGTTCATCAGGACTTGCCCGAAGAGCTGATCAACGACATCGACGCATGGTGCGATCAGTTCCCGCAAAAGATGAAGGACATCGAAACCCTCATCACCGACAACCGCATCTTCAAACAGCGCAATGTGGATATCGGCGTGGTGACGCAGGAAGAAGCGTTCCAGTGGGGCTTTTCCGGCGTGATGGTGCGCGGTTCCGGCATTCAGTGGGATTTGCGCCGGGCGCAGCCTTACGAGTCCTATGACGAATATGACTTCAAAATTCCCATCGGCAAAAACGGCGATTGTTATGACCGCTATCTCTGCCGCATGGAGGAGATGTATCAGTCCGTCCACATCATGAAACAGGCGATTGCGAAGCTGCGCGAAACGCCGGGCCCGGTCATGACCACGGACGGCAAGGTCGCGCCGCCCAAGCGCGAGAAGATGAAAGGGAACATGGAATCCCTCATTCATCACTTTAAGCTCTATACGGAAGGCTTCCATGTGCCGGCGGGCGAAGTCTACACGGCGGTCGAGGCCCCCAAGGGCGAGTTCGGCGTCTATCTCGTCTCCGACGGCTCCAACAAACCCTATCGCTGCAAAATCCGCGCGCCGGGCTATCCGCATCTGCAGGCCATGGACTGGATCAATCGCGGCCACATGCTGGCGGACGTCTCGGCGATCCTAGGCTCGCTCGACATCGTGTTCGGTGAGATTGATCGATGAGATAATCGAGGAGAGAAATTTGGATAGCGACAAGGAACAATTGCGCCAAGAAATTGCAGACTTGTTACCTCTCATAGAAAGAGGGGATTTGGCGGTGTCCAAAGCACGAGAAGAGCACGATTACACAAAGTCTGATCAGTTACTGTTGACGTATATATTGCGTTTAAATGTGGTAATGGACATGGTGACTAAACAGCTCAGTCTTCTTACTCAAGAAATTCATGATAACCGGACAATGATAAAAGAGCTTCAAAAGGAAGTGGATGAGCTTCTTGATGATTGTGAGTAGAGCGGGCCTTTAGTCCGCCAAAACTATGCATGCTGATTGTTCCCATGGCGGGCTGAAGCCCACCCTACTGAATGCAATGTCATGAAAGTCCCATCCGTCACCTGCGGCACCCATGGCGAACAGCCCCAGACCTTTGTCTGCGTGCATATCATTGAGTCGATCCGCGAGGGCGAGCCGAAAGGCTTCTGGTGGAGCCGGGGGCCGGACGGCGTCTGGGATGCGGTCTGCGATCAGTGCAATAGCCTCTCCCAAGAGGAATTTGACGCCCTCGGACCGGATAATATCGGGGTCATCTGCCTCGGCTGTTTTGAGGACGCGGCGGCCCTCAATGAAATTGAGCTGGAATAGGCCTTCGCCCCCGTAAACCGGGCAAGGGAAGCCACCCGTCAATGGCGAAAAATACCTCAAATCTGTTGAATTCGGGCGGTTTTTTGAGGTTTGGTGAAGAGTTATCCACCGGTTCCGGTCCTGATTTATAGTCGCTCCGTCACTTGCCCTCGCGCTTCAGGATAAGGGTTCAGGCAGTCAATCGATGCCGTGGAACCCGGATCGCGTCCGGGGCAAACGAGCGGCGGCGAGCCGGTAAAGAGTATGACGGAGCAGGATATGTCAAATGGCGCCACATCAACCGCAACGCCAGCAATTACGCGGGTGAAGAATGGCGCGGGCCGCGCCGACGACCATCCCAAACCGCGCGGAAACAGGCATCCGCGACGCCGTAAGCCCTTTTGTTTTGCGGCCAATCAGTTATGTGTCCCCGGAGCGAAGACACCAGATTTGCCGACCCTTTAGGAGAACCGCCCATGGCGAGCCGCCGTCCCGCGAAAGACCAGCCCGCGTCCTTTGGATGGACGCCAGAGAACAAGGCCTGGTGCGACGCGCAGATGAAGAAATATCCGGAAGGCCGCCAGGCCTCCTGCGTGATCCCGTTCCTGTGGCGCGGCCAGAAGCAGGAGGGCTGGTGCTCGATCCCGATGATGGAGACGATCGCCCGCCAGCTGGAGATGCCTTACATCCGCGTCTATGAGGTCGCGACCTTCTACACGATGTTCAACCTCGCGCCCGCCGGTGAGTTTTATGTTCAGGTCTGCGGCACGACGCCGTGCATGCTGCGCGGCTCTGACGGCCTGCGCGAAACCTGCAAAAAGGTGATTGGCGAAGAAGGCCATGTTTCGGCGGACGGCAAGTTTTCCTGGCTTGAAGTCGAATGCCTCGGCGCGTGCGCCAACGCGCCAATGGTCCAGATTTCAACCAAACATGGCGATCATTACTACGAAGACCTGACGCCGGAAATTCTCGAAGACCTGCTGGCGAAACTCGCTCGCGGCGAAGAAGTGAAAATCGGGACACAGCATCCGAACCGCCACACATCCGATCCGGAAGGCGACAATACCTCGCTCACCGATCCGTCCCTCTATGACGGTTCTTACGCACAGCCATTGAAAGAGATTCCGAATTCCGCGCCGAAAGAACCGGCGGAGTAAGCGCCGCTGACAGGCCCGAAACGCTTGAGGTGAAATGATGAAGACTATGAAACACATAGCGCGAAACGCCGCCATTGCGGCGGTCTTGTGCTTCGTGGCGCAGCCGGCCTCGGCTGAAATGTCGACGCAGGATTTCGCCGCTTGGCTCGATGGCTACAAAGAAGCGTGGGAGATGCGCGATGCGGAAAAGGCCGGCGCGCTTTTCACTGACGACGCCACCTATCAGGAATCGCCCTTTGATGACGCGATGGTGGGGCGGGCCGCGATTGAAGAATATTGGTCCGGCGTCACCGCCGATCAGCGCGATGTTCGTTTTACGTATGAGATTTTGACCTGCTACGACGATACGTGCCTGGCGCAATGGCATGCGGCGTTCTCCAGCGCTTCCGGTGAGAATGCGATCGAGCTTGACGGCGTGTTCTTGTGCGCCTTCGCGGACGCCAAGACCGTACGGTCGTTAAAAGAGTGGTGGCACATTCAGGTTGAGCCGGCGGAGTAAAGACGACGTGCAAACGCCAGACGACATCAAGCGCAAGGAAGCCGTGAAGGGGTTGATCAATATCGCCCTTCTCGAAGGCGTCATGCTGATCGCGGTCGTCGGGGCGTATCTTTACACCGACAATCTCTCCATCCTGATTGGCGGCGTTATCGGAACGGCGATTGTTTTCGGACCGATGTTTTTTCGCTGGTTCAATGAACACGGCAAATCGCTTCAGGCGAAAGCGGGCGGGGGCGGTCATGGCGAGTGAGCGCGAACAAAGCCCGCATTACATTCCCGAGCTTGATCCGGACAACCCGGCGAGCGGCCCGAAGATGAAACAACGGTTTCTTTGGTTTTTGCTGCTTTGTGGACTGAGTTTGTGGGCCGCGGCGGCAATCGCTTTCATGACCGGGAATGAACGGTTAGCTATGATTCTGGCGATTGTAGGCATGATTATGATCGTGCCCTTGGCGCCGGGTATCGGGTAGGAAGTAAGTTTTCTCAAATTTCGAATGGTTGAACATGCTCGAAGATAAAGACCGGATTTTCACGAACCTTTACGGCCTTCAGGACTGGCGTCTTGAGGCGGCGAAACAGCGCGGCGCCTGGAACGGCACGGCGGACCTGATCTCGCTCGGGCATGACTGGATAATCCAGCAGATCAAGGATTCCGGTTTGCGCGGGCGCGGCGGCGCAGGCTTCCCGACAGGTCTCAAATGGTCCTTCATGCCGAAGGAAGTGAAAGGCCGTCCGCATTATCTCGTGGTCAACGCCGACGAGTCAGAACCCGGCACCTGTAAAGACCGGGAGATCATGCGTCACGATCCGCATCTCTTCATCGAGGGTTGCCTGATTGCGTCATACGCGATGAAGGCGAATGTCTGTTACATCTATCTGCGCGGCGAATATGTGGACGAGCGCAACAACCTTCAGGCCGCAGTGGACGAAGCCTATGCGGCGGGCCTCCTCGGCAAGAACGCAGCCGGTTCCGGCTGGGATTTCGACCTTTATCTCCATCACGGCGCCGGCGCCTATATTTGCGGCGAGGAAACGGCGCTCCTGGAAAGCCTTGAAGGCAAGAAGGGCCAGCCGCGCCTCAAGCCGCCATTCCCGGCGGGCGCGGGGCTCTATGGCTGCCCGACGACCGTGAACAATGTTGAATCGATTGCCGTGGCGCCGACGATCCTGCGCCGCGGCGCAGGCTGGTTCCGTAAATTCGGGCGCGAGAACAATCACGGCACCAAAATTTTCTCGATCTCCGGCCACGTCAATCGTCCGTGCAATGTCGAAGAGGCGATGTCGATTCCGTTGAAGCAACTGATTGACGTCCATTGTGGCGGCGTCAAAGGCGGCTGGGACAATCTGAAAGCGATCATTCCGGGCGGGTCTTCCGTGCCCTGTCTGCCGAAAAACATCTGCGATGATGTGCTGATGGATTTTGACGCGCTGCGCGATCATCGCTCAGGGCTCGGCACGGCGGCGGTCATTGTCATGGACAAGTCGACCGACATGGTCCGCGCCATCGCGCGTCTCGCCTATTTCTACAAGCACGAGAGCTGCGGCCAGTGCACGCCCTGCCGCGAAGGCACCGGCTGGATGTGGCGAGTCCTGGAACGCATGGTTGTGGGCGATTCCACAACCGAAGAGATCGACAAGCTGCTCGAAGTCTCGACGCAGATTGAGGGTCACACTATCTGCGCGCTGGGCGACGCCGCCGCGTGGCCGGTGCAGGGCCTCATTCGCCACTTCCGTCACGAGATCGAAGAGCGCATCAACACCTACCGCAATGACCGTCCACATGTGGCGGTCGCCGCGGCGGAATAAGATGGCGCAAATCCGGCGGGCGACAGTCGCTGATGCGCCAGCGCTTTCCCGGCTTGGCGCCGTGACGTTCAAAGACACCTTCGGGCATCTCTATGCGCCGGAGGATCTTGAAGAGTTTCTGACATACAATCACTCGGTCGACTATTTTGAAGACTTCCTGAACGACCCGGAGGCGGCTGCGTGGGTGGCGGAAACGCCCGACGGAGAGATGATCGGCTATTGCACGGCGGCGCCGTGCAGTCTGCCCGCGCCGGACATGCCGGAAAATTCAGGCGAGCTTTGCCGCCTCTATCTGTTGCCTCAATGTCAGGGACAAGGGGTTGGCAAGGCCTTCCTCAATATTGCGCTGGACTGGATCGAAAGACATTTCGATCACACCTATATCGGCGTCTTTTCGGAGAACGCCGGCGCACAAAAGCTCTATCAGAGCTACGGTTTTGAGAAGGTCGCGGAGTACCATTTTCTGGTCGGAAAGCACCCCGATCTTGAATGGATCATGAAAAGAAGGTCACAAAAGGCGTAAAAAGCTCGATTTTATGGGCATAAATGCGTTTTTTAGGGTCTCACTCTACGGCGAATCATACGCAATAATGCAGATACAGCAGGCAAAACCCCCGTGTTTCTGGCTGCTTTCCGCATTCATGGACTGACAAAGGATACTGAAAATGGCCGTTAAACGGAAAACTGCAAAAAAAGCCCCGGCTAAAAAAGCTCCTGCTAAGAAAAAAGCAGCTGCTAAAAAGGCGCCTGCCAAGAAAGCCCCGGCTAAGAAAAAAGTAGCTGCTAAAAAAGCGCTGCCTGATGTTTTGACGCTGAAGCACCTCGCGGCTGAACTCGCCGAAGTCTACGAGATGCCGAAGAAACAGGCTGAAACCATTGTCGCCGATTTCATCGATCGCATGGGCGGCTACCTGAAAAAAGGCAAGAAGCTGCGCATCTCCGGTCTTGGCATTCTCCAGGTCCGTCACCGCGCCGCACGTATGGGCCGGAACCCGGCGACTGGCGAAGCGATCAAGATCAAAGCTTCGAAGAAAGTTGCATTCCGTCCGTCGAAAGACCTCAAAGAGCGCGTACTCTAAAACTCAACGCACTCTGACGAAAAAAAGCGCCCGGCTTGTGATTGGTCACAGCCGGGCGTTTTCTGTTGTTATTTGCGAAACCGTTTTCTCAAATCCAGGAAGCGCTTTTCATAAAGGTAAAAGCTCGCTGCGGAGACGGCGATAGTGGCGACAATCGCTATGGGAAATTCCAGCCATACATTCGGCAGGTTCAGTTTCGTGAGGAGGCTGCGCGCCACATGCACACACCACATATGATAGAGATACATGCCGTAGCTGACGGCGCCGATAAAGGCGACCGGCCGCCAGTCCAGTGCGGAAGTGATTTTTGCGCCGGGCGCAAGCACGATGGATGCAATCCAGGCGGTCATCAAAAGATGCATGGCGAGCCTGAAGGCGCCGGAAATGTCCGCCGCCGGGATATTGAACAACACCAATAACGCCAGCGCATAGACCAGCGGGGCATGTTTGAACCCGGCGATGCGCTGCGCAAGCAAATATCCCTGTTCGCGGTGGAGTAGATGCGCGAGACCAACGCCAAGAAGAATGGGCGTGAAGGTGGAGTCGAGAATTTCCCGGCTGTTTGCGGCGCCCTCGCCAAAGGCCGCGTTGATGGCCGGATCTAGAACGCCGAAATTGACCAGCTGGTTGACGGTAAGCGCCGCGACCCAGAACCCTGCCGCCGCGACCGGCGCGAAGAAGGTCTCGACGAGAGGCCAGATGAGATAGAATTGCTCTTCTGTCGCGAGAGACCAGGTGATGCTCAGATTGTTCGCGTCAGCATGAAGCCAGTTCGACAGGTACAAAGCATAGACCGGAAAGCCTTCCGCAAGTCTTGCGGTGTCGGGATCGCCGGGTTTGAAGATCAGATACGCGCCGAGCAGGCCGAACAGCATGAGATAATAGGCCGGCGCCAGCCGCAGCAATCGCCGCGCCCAGAAATTCCGGAGAGAGATACGACCTTCGCGGGCCTTTTCACGCAGCAGGAGGGTGACGATTAGAAAGCCGCTCAGAACAAAGAACAGATCGACGCCGGCGAAACCGCGCGCAAACATGGGCAGAAAATCTGGATGCGCGCTGTGATGCCAGACGACGGCGGTGATAGCGACGGCGCGCAGGCCATCAAGCCCGGCGAAATGTTTGCGAGACTGAAAGGACTCGTAATTGGTCGCCATAATGTCCTTGTTCCCGTCTGGCCGCGCCGACCAGAAATATGGGCCTTTTCTGAATGTTTGGATAATAACGGCGTAACCGCTTATTCCCTGCCATAGACATGCGCCGCACGCCATTGCGCCGCCGGGAGCTCACGCTCGCCCTCGACGCCATATTGCGAGATTCGAAAATGCGTGGCCGTCTTCTCCTGAAGGAGGCATAGATAGGCCGGCGTTTCGCTGGCGGGCCCGTCTTTCGCCATCAACAACGCGTCATTGCCGGCGGCTGCCGGGCGGGCCGGGTTTGCCCAGACGACTTCACCGGTGCGAAAACGCGGCGCCATGGCGTCATCCGGCGCATAAAAGCCAAATGTCATGTCGGCGCCGAGGAAGTCCGGCGCTTGCGGGCGCCTTTCGATCGGGCGCTGCATATCAAGCAGCCACAGACCGTTCTCGGCGGCGGTGCTGGCGAAGAGGCTGGCATTGCCGTCGGTCCTCGGCTCTGTCTGGTAAGGGGAGTCCGGCTCCTCAAAACCTGCCCGCTCCAGGACGCCCGGGCTTACGCCGAGATAGTCGACAGCGCGTTGTGCTTCATCGAATTTCAGGCGCCGCCGGCCCTTGAGCATTCTTGAAACACCGGATTTGTCGATGCCCAGCGCCTCGGCAAGTCCCGTCTGGGTCTTCGTAGGATCCCGTTCCAGCGCCTCAATAATCCAGTCAACTTCCCGTTGCATAGACAGCAACATGAAAGGCTTCCAGTTGATTTGCGATGGATAAAAACGCAACAATTTGAGTAAGATATTGCGATTATTGCAATAATTGCCTGATATTGTGCCGGCAAGGGTAGTCTCTGGCGCGGCAACGCTTCAAATGGCGGAGGGAGGGAAAATCATGGATGCGAATAACGGGAAAGAAGAGGACGTAAAGCGCCTGCAGCAAACAGTGGACGCTTTCGCCGCAAAGCTTGAGGCGATGTCTGCTGCGCTGGATCGGATGGAGGGGCGTCTGGATGTTCTGTATGAAGAATGCCAGCGGATCGGCGGCTGCGCGCAACGCAGTCTTTTACGTCAAGAAAGCATTTCGCAAAGTCTGACTAGACTAGAGCAGTCTTTACGAGACAAATAGCAACGGCGCATGTCTTCGCGCCCATCGCGGCGAGGGAAGGCATGACGCAGAGGCTGCTCATTTGTATAGGCGCTCAAAAGGCAGGCACGACATGGCTTGCCGATTATTTGCGCGATCATCCGCAAGTCCATGTGCCGCCGGTAAAGGAAGTGCATTTTTTCGATGCGCGTTTCGTCCCGCAATGGTGCGCGAAATATGAAGAAGAGATGCTGGCGGAATTTCAGCGCCAGACCGCTCAACTGACAATGGAGAGCTGCGGCAATCCGGCAATCCAACAGCGGCTGCACGCAATGTTGTTGCGGTTCAGAATGATCGCCAATCCGAACGAATATCTGCGTTTCATGAGTTGGGGCGCGCAGGGCGTGCCTGTGTTGTTCGAGGCAACGCCAGATTACTCCATGCTCGGAAAGGATGGATTCCGGTTCATGCGGGAAATCCACCCCGATGTGAGGCTGATCTTTTTGATGCGTAATCCCGCTGATCGCGTTTGGTCATCGATGACGTTCAACCGGACCCACAATCCCAAATTTGATATTGAAGCCATGTTCGACCGCCTTTTGGAGCGCGAGGATTTCATGCTGCTTGCAGACTACGAGCGGACGCTACAGGAAGCGCAATCGGTTTTTGGGGAAGACCGCATCCATCTGGAATTTTACGAACATCTCTTCAATCAGGAAGCGGTTGATCGAATTTGCCATTTCGCCGGAATAGGGGCCAAACCGGCGGAGTTCAGCACTCGCTCCAATGCCTCGCGAAGCGATGCGTCGGGAGGCCGCGAGGAGATGCCGCAAGACATGCGGGCGCGCGCCTGCGCCGCCTACGCCCACATATATCAAGCGATCGCCAGGCGCTTTGCCAACGATATTCCCGAAAATTGGCTCCAGGACATGGCTCGTTACGGGCTGTGATTCGGCGCCGTGACAGGTCGTCAGATGGGGGATGACGCTGGGCGGCTGCGACCGAATGGAGGGCTGTCCTGCTCTAGCATCAAAGGATAAAGAGGGCTAAACCACGCCCCAAATTTGGATTCAATCCCAAGAAGGCCCGGCATGAGCGAGATGCGCGTCATCAAAGTCAACGGCGAGGAAATCGAGGTCCCGTCGAATCTCACCCTTTTGCAAGCCTGTGAAGAGGCGGGCGAGGAAATTCCGCGTTTTTGCTATCATGAGCGCCTGTCGGTCGCCGGTAACTGCCGGATGTGTCTGATAGAGGTGAAGGGTGGCCCGCCAAAGCCTGTCGCTTCCTGCGCCCAGAATGTGAAGGATCTGCGTCCTGGTCCCGATGGAGCGCCGCCGGAGCTGTTCACCAATACGCCGATGGTGAAAAAGGCGCGCGAAGGGGTGATGGAGTTTCTCCTGATCAACCATCCGCTCGACTGTCCGATCTGCGATCAGGGCGGGGAGTGCGACCTTCAGGATCAGGCCATGGCCTATGGCCGCGACGGTTCACGCTATGCGGAGAACAAGCGCGCGGTTGAAGAGAAATATATGGGGCCGCTGATCAAGACGATCATGACCCGTTGCATTCAGTGCACGCGTTGCGTTCGCTTTGCTACAGAGATTGCTGGCGTTGACGATCTTGGACTTGTCAATCGCGGCGAGAATGCAGAGATCACGACTTATCTGGAAAAAGCGGTCGAAAGCGAACTTACGGGAAATCTTATAGACGTATGTCCGGTGGGCGCGCTCACTTCGCGGCCTTATGCGTTCAATGCGCGGCCATGGGAATTGCGCAAAACGGAATCGATTGACGCCATGGATGCGGTGGGATCGAACATTCGCGTCGATGCGCGCGGCCGTGAAGTCCTGCGCATACTTCCGCGTCTTCATGAAGGCGTGAATGAAGAATGGATTGCGGACAAGTCGCGCTTTGTTTGGGATGGTCTAAGACGGCAGCGACTCGACAAGCCTTACATCCGCAAAGACGGCAAGCTTGTTTCAGCGAGTTGGGATGAGGCGTTTTCTGTTGTCGCGGATAAACTGAACTCCATACAGAAAGAAAAAGTCGCGGCGCTTGCAGGCGATCTTGTTCCTACCGAGGCGGTGAAGGCGCTCAAAGACCTGATGAGCGCTGTCGGAACGCCGCATCTGGATTGCCGTCAGGATAATGCAAAGATTGGAGCCGGTGATCGCCGCACCTATCTCTTCAACACCGGCATTTCAGGCTTGGAAGAGGCTGACGTCATTCTTCTCGTCGGAACCAACCCGCGCGTTGAGGCGCCTATGGTCAATGCGCGCATCCGCAAGGCCTGGCTTGGCGATCTCAATGTGCAGATCGGCCTGATCGGCGAGCAGAACGACCTGTCTTATGATTATGATTATCTCGGCGCTGGGCCGGACACGCTGGCAAACCTCGCGAAGGGTGAGGGAGCCTTCTTCGATACGCTGAAGAATGCAAAAAATCCTGTGGTCATTGTTGGCATGGGCGCACTCTCGCGCGACGACGGCGCCGCAGTGCTTAATATGGCGGCGAAGCTCGCTGATTCGATCGGCGCCATTCGCGGCGACTGGAATGGCTTCAACGTCCTGCACAATGCTGCGGGACGGGTTGGCGCCCTTGATCTCGGGTTTTTGCCCGGTGAAGGCGGCAAGGATTTCGCCGGCATTCTTGATGGCTGCGAGTCCCGTGACATTGAGTTTGTTTACAATCTTGGCGCTGACGAATTTGACGGCAGAAAACTGAACGGCGCCTTTGTGGTTTATCAGGGCAGCCATGGCGACTCAGGCGCGCGCCACGCCGATGTTATTTTCCCGGCCGCGGCGTACACCGAGCAAAGCGCGATCTTCGTCAACACCGAAGGCCGTGCGCAACTCGCGAACCGTGCTTCTTTCCCGCCGGGTGAGGCGCGCGAGGACTGGGCTATTTTGCGGGCGCTTTCCGACCGCATCGGCAAGACGCTGCCTTACGACGATCTCTTCGCATTGCGTCAGGCGATGATAGCCGATGCGCCATCGCTTGGCCGCATCGATCAGATTGGCGAGGATAACGAACGCTTTGATGCAAACGCAGTCGGAGAAGCCGGGTCGCTTGGAGCTGCGCCTTTTGTCTCTTCGGTGGCGGATTACTACCTTACCAATCCGATCGCTCGCGCATCAAAGACGATGGCGGAATGCTCCGCCGTGATGAGCGGCGCAAAGCGTCAAGCGGCGGAGTAATCTCTCGTTGCGCCTGACTGGTGGCCAGTCCGACGAACAGGCGACGATTGATCAGGTCCGCATCAATGTTGCTTTTGAGCAAATGGTTTTTGCCGTGTTTACTGGCGCAGCAGCGGGCGGCGCGCTGACATTTCTTTTGGCGTTGGCGCGAAGTCTTTTCGGCGGCTTTTTCTTGAGTGGAGTGGTTTCGCAACTGCTGGAATCTCTGCTCGTCAGTATCTTGATTTTTCTGGCCGGTTTTGTCGCCAGCGTCATCTTTGGCGCGCCGCTTTTCGCAGCGCTGGAAAAGCGCAAGCGGCGAAATGTCTGGCCTTATTTGGGGGCTGCGAGCGGTGTCGCTATCGCTGTGTTTGTTCTTCTCGCTATCAGTGTGCCTGGAGCGGCGAGTTTCAGTCTTGATACGATCGCCGCCATTTTCGCTCCGGCGCTGGTGATCGCCATCGTTTTCGCGCAGGGGATGAAACCGCATTGGCGGGCGGCCGAAAAAGCGGAAGCCGAGGCGGAAGGTCCGGTCATCTTCCGGATTCACTAAATTTCTTCGCCGGATTGCGCTCTCTCTGCGACAAGGCGAGCTTCACTGCCTGCGGTTAAAGCGTTACATTCGTCGCAAGACATGGAGGCGACTCATGAAAAAACGATTTGTTCTCTCAGCTTGCGCTATGGCGCTGGGCGTTGCGGGCGCAGCATTTGCTCATGATGAAGAGACGGTGATGCGAAAGCTCGACCTTGCAGGGTTCGACGCGATCACAATCGCAGGTGTTTATGAGCTTGATGTGCGCGTTGGTCCTGATTTCTCGGTGGAGCTTTCAGGCCCCGCCTATGAAATGGATCGGGTTGAGGCGTCCGTGGACAATGGCGCGCTTGTGCTCGGTCAGCGCAAGCGGATGAAGGGTGAGAAAAACCGAAATAACCGCGATGGCGTAGAGGCTGTCATCACTTTGCCGAGCCTGACGGCGGTCAATATATCCGGTGTCGTAGACGGCCATATTTCCGATGTGGATGCGGACGATTTTACCGTTAAAATTTCAGGCGTTGGCGATCTCGAAATCGACGGCGAGTGCGGCGCCCTTGACGCCCATTTGTCTGGCGTCGGCGATCTCGATGCGCGCAATCTTGAATGCGGCGTCGCGGAGGTGAAAGTCTCTGGCGTCGGAAGCGCCATTGTTTTCGCGAGCGACGAAATAGACGCAAAAGTTTCTGGCATGGGCGATATTGACGTCTATGGATCGCCCGAAAAAGTGAGCAAGAACAAAAGTATGTTCGCGGACATTACCGTCCACTGATAATATCGGCATACTGCCATGACGCCGCGCTTTTTGCGCGGCGTTTTTGTTTGGACTCTCGGAAGCGACAGGGCGAGGTCGCGGCGCGGTTGAATGCGTTGGTTCTGTCATCCGGTGGTGCTACATTAGCGCAATAGGGGACAGGGATAGACGGGAGGCGACCTATGAGAATTTTCTTTGGTGTGATTATCGGTTTGGTGCTGGCGATCGGCATTGCCGTGACTGCAGCGAATTATGCATTCGGTTCGCTCAAGAATGTAGGCGAGCGGGACAAGAGCAAGGACATTTCCGAGACGCTCGATCTCACCGGCTTCGACGAAATTGATATCGGTGGCGTGTTTGAGATTGATGTGACCGTTGGCGGCGACTTCTCAGTTGTGGTGTCCGGCGCTCCTGCGGAAATGGAACGCTTGGAAGCTGGCGTCGAAAACGGCGTTCTCAAACTCGACCGCAAGGAAGGGCAGAGAGGCGCCCATCGCTGGCGCGATTTTGGCCTGACCGCGAAAATCACGCTCCCAGCATTGACAGGCGTTGATATAGCCGGCGTCGCTGATGCCCGGATATCCGGCGTTGATGCAGATGAATTCGACATAGATCTCGCCGGCGTCGGGGATCTCAATATCGAAGGCTCCTGCGGCCACCTGGAGGCGGACGTATCCGGTGTGGGAGATCTTGATGCAAAAGGGCTCGAATGCCGCGAGGTGGATGTGGATGTTTCAGGCGTCGGTTCGGCCAGCGTCTACGCCAGCGAATCGGCCGACGTTACGGTCAGCGGAATCGGCTCCATCGATATTTACGGCTCGCCGTCGCGGGTGGAGAAGGACAGCAGCTTCATCGCCAGCATTTCGGTGAAGTAAAGGTTTCCCCGTATGGGGCGAAAAGGGGCCGATCCGCGACGGATTGGCCCCGTTTTCGTGCGTGACTAACTGCGCGATCCCCGTTATGACGCGGGCCCATGGAAGAGATCTGGACAAATCTGGTCACCCGTCCAGCCGATCAGGGCTGGGGCTGGTGGCTTGCATCGACGACTGCGGGGGCGCTTGCGATCCTGGTGAGCCTGCTGGTGGCGCAGGCGTTCCTTATGTATTTCGACCGCAAGGTCTGGGCTGCCGTTCAGATGCGCAAGGGGCCAAATGTGGTTGGGCCGTTCGGCCTGCTTCAGTCCTTCGCCGATCTCTTCAAGTTCGTATTCAAGGAAATCCTGATCCCTGCGGGCGTGAACAAGGTCGTTTTCATCCTCGCGCCCATGATCACTTTTGTTCTGGCCCTTGTCGGCTGGGCGGTGATTCCAGTGGGGCCGGGGCTTGTCGGCGCCGACATCAATGTCGGCATTCTCTATCTCTTCGCGATATCGTCCCTTGGCGTTTACGGCGTCATCATGGGCGGCTGGGCGTCGAACTCGAAATATTCGTTTCTGGGCGCCATCAGATCCGCCGCCCAGATGGTCTCCTACGAAGTTTCGATCGGCTTCGTGATCATCACGGTTCTTTTGCTGGTGGGCTCGCTCAATCTTACGGAGATTGTCGAGTCACAGGCGCGCGCCGGCGGCGGCTTCTGGAACTGGAATTTCATTCCGCTTTTCCCGATGTTTGTTGTCTTCTTTATCTCGGCGCTGGCTGAGACGAACCGCCCGCCTTTTGATCTGCCGGAAGCGGAATCGGAGCTCGTCGCCGGCTATCAGGTGGAATATTCCTCGACCCTGTTCCTGATGTTCATGATTGGCGAACTCGCCAATATCGTGCTGATGTGCGCGATGCTGACCGTCCTGTTTTTCGGCGGCTGGCATTCGCCGATCCCGACAGCCTGGGCGCCATGGCTGGAGCTTGGCCCGATGCCGGTGCTCTGGTTCATCCTCAAGATCGTATTTTTCTTTTTCCTGTTCGCCATGGTGAAGGCGATTGTGCCGCGCTATCGCTACGATCAGCTCATGCGCATCGGCTGGAAGATTTTCCTCCCCTTGTCGCTGGCGTGGGTCGTTCTCGTGGCTGGATTCCTGATTATGTTCCCCGGCGCGGTCGATTACCTTCAAAGCTGGAGATCTTAACACATGTCGCGATTAGGACAGGCGCTTAAAGGCTTCATGCTGCTGGATTTCATCAAGGCCTTCGGTCTTGCGATGAAATATTATGTTCAGCCGAAGCCGACCTTGAACTATCCGTTTGAGAAAGGCCCCTTGTCTCCGCGTTTTCGCGGTGAACACGCCCTGCGCCGCTACGCGAATGGCGAAGAGCGCTGTATCGCCTGCAAACTATGCGAAGCGATTTGTCCGGCGCAGGCGATCACCATTGAGGCCGAGCCACGCGATGACGGGTCCCGCCGGACCACGCGCTATGACATCGACATGACCAAATGCATCTATTGCGGCTTCTGTCAGGAAGCCTGCCCGGTGGACGCGATTGTCGAAGGGCCGAATTTCGAGTTTGCAACGGAAACGCGCGAAGAGCTTTTCTATGACAAGGACCGCCTTCTTGCGAATGGCGACCGCTGGGAGCGGGAGATTGCCCGTAATCTCGAGCTCGACGCCCCTTACCGTTAAATCTCTTTTGCCGCCAAGTATTTACGGCCAGTGAGCCGGGATAGTGGCGCAACGCCTGGCCTCATGATTAACTCACCCTGAGGAAAGCAAGGGGGCGCTTGCATGACCGGTCTTTTCAAATTCACATCACCTCTCGTCTTCGGCGCGGCTGCGGGAGTTGCGCTTATTGTGGGGCTGACCGGTTGCGTGGCCGCCGATCGCGGCGGCCCCACAGGTCATGTGGAGACAAGTCCGGCGGAGCTGGGCCTCGCCTATGCCAGAGAGGCGTGCGCTTCTTGTCACGCAGTCGAGCCGGGCCAGCTTATTTCTCCCAATGTGGCGGCGCCATCCTTTGAGGCGCTGGCCACCCGGCCGGATATGACGCGCCCGGCGCTGTCGGCGCTGTTGCGGTCGCCTCATCGCAACATGCCAACGCTAATCGTGGAGCCGGACCGGATTGACGATCTTGCGGCCTATCTTGGCGTCCTTGGGAACGGCGAATAGGCGATTTTCAGACCCGGGCGGCGAGATGCGCTCCATGCGCCTTTTCCACAAGGCGCAAACCGTGGCGAAAAGCCCCGGTTTTCCGCGGATTTTGCGTTCCTATCCCTTTGCAAAGCCTGACCAATGCCTCTAAAAGCGCCGCGAGCCTCGTCATTTTGTTGAGTCGCCGGCGCCGCCGGGTATCAAGAGTGGGGAGCGCCGGTCCATAAGCGCCATTCGGCGCGTCTTATCGAGTCCCGTATCGTTTCGAGAGAGCCTCGCGCGCCAACCTTATGTCCATTGCCGTCATCGCCTTTTACCTATTTGCTTTTTCCGCCATCGCCTCGGGGCTGATGGTGGTTGCCTCGAAGAACCCGGTTCATTCGGTCCTGTTCCTGATTTTGGCTTTCATTTCCGCCGCCGGGCTGTTTGTGCTTATGGGCGCGGAATATCTCGCCATGGTTCTGGTCGTCGTCTATGTCGGCGCAGTGGCTGTCTTGTTCCTGTTTGTTGTGATGATGCTCGATGTCGATTTTGTCGAGATGAAGCAGGGTTTTCTGCAATATCTGCCGATCGGCGGCGCACTCGCCGCGATCGTTGTTGTAGAACTCATTATGGTGGTGTTTGTCTGGGCGTTCCCAACCGATGCGGAGCTTGCGCGCGCGCATCCGTCGCCGACAGCGGCGCAAACCATCACTGATCCGAACGGCCCCACAAACATCGAAGCGCTGGGGCTTATTCTCTACACCGATTACGTACATTACTTTCAGATCGCGGGCATGGTGCTACTGGTCGCCATGATCGGCGCGATCATTCTCACCTTCCGTACGCGTGACGGAATCAAGAAACAGGACCCAGCCGCACAAGTCGGCCGCAAGCGCGAAGAAGGTTACGAGCTTGTGGATATCCGGCCGGGGCAGGGGCTGTCATAGGGGCGATGTCATGATCGGGCTTGGGCATTATCTTTCCGTTGCGGCGATCCTTTTCGCCATTGGCATGGCGGGCATCTTCCTCAACCGGAAGAATGTCATCGTCATCTTGATGTCGATCGAGTTGATGCTGCTCGCAGTGAACATCAATTTTGTGGCGTTCTCGCAATTTCTGGGCGATCTCGTAGGGCAGGTCTTCGCCTTTATGGTGCTGACCGTCGCTGCGGCTGAAGCCGCCGTCGGGCTCGCCATTCTTGTTGCCTTCTTCCGCAATCGCGGCGACATCGCTGTCGATGACGCCAGCCTGATGAAGAACTAGGGGCGCGCAGAGTTTCATGGAACCCTTTGTCGTCTTACTGCCGCTCTTTGGCGCGATGCTCTCCATGCCAGTGGGCCGCGCTTTCGGCTATCGCGCATCCGAGCTTCTAACGACCGTCCTTCTTCTGATCGCCGCGGTCATGTCGTGGTTCCTGTTTTTTGATGTGGCGGTCGGCGGCAATGCGCGCACGATTACGCTGTTTGAATGGATCAGCTCAGGTGACTTTCGCGCGAACTGGTCGGTGCGGCTCGATACGCTGTCTGCGGTGATGCTGGTGGTGGTGAACTCGGTCTCCTTCTTGGTTCATACGTATTCCATGGGCTACATGAAGGAATATGGCGAGCAATCGCGTTTCTTCGCGTATCTCTCACTCTTCACTTTCGCCATGCTGTGCCTCGTCACGGCGGACAATTTCCTTCAGCTTTTCTTTGGCTGGGAGGGTGTGGGTCTCGCTTCCTATCTGCTGATCGGTTTCTGGTTTAAGAAGAAGTCTGCGAACGATGCGGCGATCAAGGCCTTCGTCGTCAACCGGGTGGGGGACTTCGGTTTCGCGCTTGGCATCATGTGCATCTTTTACGTTTTCGGCACGATCCAGTTTGACGAAGTCTTCTCGGCTGTAGCGGGCAACGCGATTGTGACACCCTGGAACGCCAGCGCAGGCGGCCACATTCAGGAGTTGACGATCCGTTTCCTAAGCTGGGACTTCCATGCGCTAACAGTGATTGCCGTCCTGTTGTTTATCGGCGCCATGGGTAAGTCGGCGCAGTTCCTGCTCCACACATGGCTTCCGGACGCTATGGAAGGCCCGACGCCGGTCTCTGCGCTTATTCACGCGGCAACCATGGTGACCGCTGGCGTCTTCCTTGTTTGTCGTTGTTCAGCAATTTTTGAATATGCGCCAAGCGCCGCCGCGCTTGTGACGCTGGTTGGCGCGGTAACCGCCTTCTTCGCCGCGACGGTCGGGCTTCTTCAGGACGATATTAAGAAGATCGTCGCTTATTCGACGTGTTCTCAGCTTGGTTACATGTTTTTCGCGGCGGGTGTTGGCGCCTATGACGCGGCGATGTTCCATCTCTTTACGCACGCTTTCTTCAAGGCGCTGTTGTTCCTTGGCTCGGGCGCCGTCATCATCGGCATGCATCACGAGCAGGACATCAAGAAGATGGGCGGCGTCAAGGAGCTGATGCCTTTCACGCATATCCTGATGGTGATCGGCACCATCGCCATTACCGGTGTTGGCATTCCCGCGATACCAGGAATTTGGGAAGGCAAAATTTTTGGCGCGCCGCTCGGCACCGCTGGCTTCGTTTCGAAAGACATGATTCTTGAAAGCGCCTTCTTCGGCGGCCAGGCGGGTGCAGCCTTCGGGTATTTCGCTTTCACGCTTGGCCTGCTCGCGGCTGTCATGACGGCGTTTTATTCGTGGCGCCTGATCTTCCTCACCTTCTGGGGGCCGTCGCGGGCGCCGGAAAATGTGCGCAAGCATCCCCATTCGGTGCCCGACACGATGATGGCTCCGTTGATCCCGCTGGCGCTCGGCGCCCTTGTCGCGGGGATGGCTTTTTACGGCTATTTCGTTGGCGACAATTCAGACAAGTTCTGGAACGGCGCTCTCTATGCGGCTGAGGAAGTCCATCACGAAGATGCGGGCACAGTCGCCGATCACTTGAGTGCTGGCGAAGTTGAAGCCTTGCGCGATAGTCATGAGGATACAGGGCATGCGACGGCTGCCGCTGATGATCATGGCGCCGTCGGAGAAGAAGACCATGGCGGCGGTCATCATGACATTCCGCTTTGGGTGCTTTGGGCGCCGTTCATCGCCATGCTGACCGGGTCTTTTGCGGCGGGCTGGCATTATCTGCGCGGCGATCCGTTGAAGCCGGGAATGTTGCGCCCGGGCGGCATGATCTACGCTTTCCTCAAGAACAAATGGTATTTTGACGAGATTTACGACTTCATCTTTGTGAAACCCGCGCTCGCGATTGGTCGCTTTCTCTGGAAGGACGGCGACGGCAAGACGATTGACGGCGTCGGTCCGGACGGCATCGCGACGTTTGTCGCCGCCGGCGCGCGCCGCATCGTGAAGATGCAGAGCGGTTATGTTTATCACTACGCCTTTGCAATGCTTGTGGGGATCGCGCTTCTCGTGACCTTTATTCTTATCCGGGCGGGAGGCGGCCAGTAATGACTGAAAGTTTCGCCAACCAGCCATGGCTCAGCTTCATCACCTTCGCGCCGCTCGTCGGAGCGCTGTTCATCATCGCTGCGCGCATGGTGGCGCGCAAGAATGATGACGGGTCCATCGCCGCAGAAGACCTCAGAACGGTCGAGCGGAATGCGCGCATTATCGCACTCGTCTTTACGTCTGCGACATTCCTCTTGTCGCTCGGCGCCTATGCGCTCTACGACACATCCATCGCGGGCTATCAGCTTGTGGAGCAGTTCCCGTGGATCGGCGGGGGCATCAGCTACAAGATGGGCGTGGACGGGATTTCAATCCTGTTCGTGCTGTTGACCACCTTCTTTATGCCGATCTGCATTCTGGCGTCGTGGAACTCGATCAAGTCCCGTGTCGCGGATTACATGATCGCGTTTCTTATTCTTGAAACACTGATGATCGGCGTTTTCTGCGCCCTCGACCTGTTCCTCTTCTATTTCTTCTTCGAGGGCAGCCTCATTCCGATGTTCCTCATCATCGGCGTGTGGGGCTCAAAAGGAACAAAAGAATTCGCCGGCGTCATGATGCCGAGCCGAATTTACGCGTCGCTCAAATTCTTCCTCTACACCTTGCTTGGCTCGCTTTTCATGCTCATCGCCATGGCGTGGATGTATGCGCAGGCCGGCACGACGGATATTCCCGCGCTTCAGAATTTCGATTTCCCTCATGGGGCGCAAAAATGGCTTTGGGTGGCGTTCTTCGCCTCGTTTGCAGTGAAGATGCCCATGTGGCCGGTTCATACCTGGCTTCCCGATGCGCACGTTCAGGCGCCGACTGCCGGTTCTGTGGTGCTCGCGGCGATCCTGTTGAAGATGGGCGGTTACGGATTCTTGCGTTTCTCGCTGCCGATGTTCCCGTTAGCGAGCGCTGATTTCGCGCCTTTTGTCTTTGCGCTCTCGGTAATTGCGATCATCTACACATCGCTGGTGGCGCTGGCGCAGGAAGACATCAAAAAACTGATCGCTTATTCCTCGGTCGCCCATATGGGCTTCGTGACCATGGGGATTTTCACTGGTACGGAGCAGGGGATCGATGGCGCCCTGTTCCAGATGCTATCGCACGGTTTCATCTCCGGTGCGCTCTTCCTGTGTGTCGGTGTCGTCTATGACCGCATGCATACGCGAGAGATCGCCGCCTATGGCGGACTCGTTCACCGCATGCCGCTATATGCGTTCCTTTTCCTCTTCTTCACCATGGGCAATGTCGGCCTGCCGGGCACAAGTGGTTTTGTCGGCGAAATTCTTACTATGACCGGCGCTTTCAAGCTGAATAGCTGGATTGCTTTTTTCGCCGCCTTCGGCGTGATCCTGTCGGCGGCCTATGCGCTTCGGCTCTATCGGGCGGTGATGTATGGCAAGCTGGAAAAAGAATCGCTCATGACGATCACAGATGTGAATACGCGAGAACTTGCGATGCTTGGCGTCTTGATGGCTTTCGCCTTGTTCCTCGGTTTCAACCCGGGACCGGCGCTTCATGTCTTCAGTCCAGCGGTGGATCTTTTGATTGAGAACTACAACGCAGCGCTCATTGCCGGCGGAGTGAACTGATGGGCCTTTTTGAAACCCTTGCTTTTGCCCGCCCGGAGCTGGCGCTGGCGATCGGCGCGATGGCGCTATTGATCACCGGTGTTTTTCTCGGTGATAAAGCCGCGTCGAAAATTTCTATTTCGGCGGTTCTGTTGCTCATCGTTGCTGGCGTTCTGGTCTTCGTCTCACCCGGCGGCGGCGCCACGACATCTCTGTTTGACGGCGCGTTCCGCATCGACGCCTTTTCAACCTTCTGCAAGATTTTGATCTACGGCGCGGCGGCCTTCGCCATTTTGATGTCGGACCGTTATCTCGCCGGCGAACAGCTTGGCCGTTTTGAATACCCCGTGCTGATCGTTCTTGCGGCGTTCGGCATGTCGCTGATGGTGTCCGCCACTGACCTGATTTCGCTCTATATGGGCGTCGAAACCCAGAGCCTCGCGCTTTACATTCTGGCAGCCTTCAATCGTGACAGCCGCCGCTCGACAGAAGCGGGCCTCAAATATTTTGTGCTCGGCGCCTTGTCGTCATGCCTTCTGCTTTACGGCGCTTCGCTGGTTTATGGCTTCACGGGCTCCACGGTCTTTACCGAGATCGCCAAGGCGGCGGCAGTGAATCAGAACAATGCCGGCCTTGTCATTGGTCTTGTCTTCATGATCTCGGGGCTTGCCTTCAAGGTTTCCGCCGCGCCGTTCCATATGTGGACGCCGGACGTCTATGAAGGCTCACCAACGCCGGTGACGGCCTTTTTCGCCGCGGCGCCGAAGCTCGCCGCTATGGCGCTTTTTACTCGCGTTTTGATGTCGTCCTTCCCCGGCGTTGTCGAAGACTGGCGGCCTGTGATTGCGCTCATAGCGCTTGCCTCCATGATGGTGGGCGCCTTTTCCGCCATCGCACAGACAAACATCAAACGCCTGATGGCGTATTCCTCAATTGGTCATATGGGCTATGCGCTGATCGGGCTTGCCGCCGGTTCGGCTTCCGGCGTGTCCTCGGTCCTGATCTATATGGCGATCTATATTGTCATGACCGTTGGAACCTTCGCCGTCATCTTGATGATGCGCCGCCGCGGCGGCATGACCGAAAACATCTCCGATCTTTCAGGCCTCTCGCGCACAAATATGCCGATGGCGCTTATCTTGACCGTGCTTCTCTTCTCTCTCGCCGGCGTGCCGCCGACAGCAGGGTTCTTCGGCAAATGGTATGTATTTCTGGCGGCTGTGGATTCCGGTCTCATCTGGCTCGCCGTGGCGGGCGTCGTGGCTAGCGCGGTCTCAGCTTTCTACTATTTGCGCATTATCTGGTTCATGTGGTTCGATGAGCCTACGCCTGCATTTGAACGCGATCATGGGCCGGCCCTCGGGCTCGCCGCTTGGGGTTCGGCCGCCCTCATGTTCCCGGTGCTGACCATCGGCATGGGTTATCTGCGGCAGATTGCAGAAACCGCAGCGGCGTCTCTTTTCTAAAACGTGCGCAAACTTCCATCAGGAACGCTGATCGAAGTTTTCGACACCCTCGATTCAACGAGCGCGGAGGCGCGTCGCCGCGCAGAATCCGGGGCAGGCGGTCCGGTCTGGATTCTGGCCCTCCGCCAGACTGCCGGTTATGGCCGTCGAGGCCGCCGCTGGGAGCAGGAGACAGGGGATTTCGCCGGCACACTCTTTTTCAAACCCGATGCGCCAATGGAGCGCTGGGGCCAGCTTTCCTTTGTCATCGCGCTGGCGCTCGCCGCAACCGTCGACGAGACCATCAGTGAAGACAAAATCGCTCTCAAATGGCCCAATGACGTCTTGATCGAAGGCGGGAAATGCGGGGGCATTCTCCTCGAAAATCTTGGAAGCCATCTGGCCATTGGCATCGGCGTAAACATGGTGACGGCGCCGGAAGGCATGCCTTACGCCGTGGCGCGCCTAGTGGACCACGTTTCGCCGCCGCCGGGTCCCGGCGCCTTCGCTGCATCGCTCGACGGTCATTTCTGGACCTATTACGCGGAATGGAAAAAAGCGGGCTTCGGGCCGATCCGGGATGCATGGCTTGCTCGCGCGGGTGGGGTGGGGAGCGCCATTACCGTCCGGTTGCCAAATCAGGAATTGAGTGGCGTTTTTGAAGGGATTGATGAAACCGGAGCATTGATATTGCGCTCGGAGGCGGGAACGCGGACAATCGCGGCTGGTGAAGTCTTCTTTTCGCCGCAAAGTCAGGAATAGCTCATGCTGCTCGCCATAGACGTCGGCAACACCAATTCGGTGATCGCGCTTTACGATAAAGATCAGCCTGCAGCGCAATGGCGCGCCTCGACTTCGACAACGCGCACCGCCGATGAATATGCGGTCTGGCTGGCGCAACTTATGGAATTTGCCGGCTTCAAGCTTGGCGATATCTCTGAATGTATCATCTCGACCGTGGTGCCACAGTCGCTGTTTCATCTGCGCAATCTTTCGCGGCGTTATTTCAACTGCGAGCCTTTTGTCATCGGGCATGACAACATACCGGGCGTTGATGTCCGCATTACGAAACCATCGGAAGCCGGCGCTGACAGGCTTGTGAATGCGGTCGGCGCCTTCACCGCACATGGCGGTCCGCTTGTGGTGGTGGATAGCGGGACGGCGACCAATTTCGACATTGTCGGCGCTGATGGCGGGTTCGAAGGCGGCGTCATCGCGCCGGGCATCAACCTCTCCATGCAGGCTCTGCATGAGGCGGCCGCACGGCTGCCGCGCATCGCGATTGAAAAGCCTGAAAAAATCATCGGAACGGATACGGTCGGCGCCATGCAGACGGGCGTATTCTGGGGGTATATTTCGCTCATTGAAGGTCTCCTGTCGCGCATCAAGGCGGAATATCCGGCGCCGATGAAAGTTGTAGCGACGGGCGGCATCGCCTCTCTGTTCGAAGGGCAAACGGACGCTATCGACATCTTTGATCACGACCTCACCATTCGGGGCCTTTACGAAATCTCGAAACGGTTGAAGGCGAAATAATGTCGAAGAAGGAGCTTGTTTTCCTGCCGCTCGGCGGGTCCGGCGAGATCGGCATGAACATGAACCTTTACGGCGTGGGTTCGCCCGCTAACCGGCAATGGATCATGATCGATTGCGGCGTCATGTTCGGCGACCTTACAACGCCCGGCATCGACCTCATTTGCCCGGACCCTTCTTATATTCTTGAGGAAAAGGAAGCGCTCCACGGACTGCTTCTGACGCATGGCCATGAAGATCATATCGGCGCGGTCGCGTTGCTGGCGCCAAAACTCGGCTGCCCTATCTATGCGACGCCTTTCACGGCGGCGCTGGTCGAGCGTAAGTTCGAAGAATATGACGTCACTGATGTGGAGTTGAACGTCATCGACATGAACGCCCGTTTTGAACTTGGGCCGTTTGATATTGAATATGTTACGCTCACGCATTCCATTCCTGAGCCGAGCGGCGTTATCCTGCGGACTGAATTCGGAACCGTCCTGCACACAGGCGACTGGAAAATCGACAAATCCCCGTCGCTTGGGCCTTTAACAGATAGCGGCACTATAAAGAAATTGGGCGACGACGGGCTGCTCGCCATGGTTTGCGATTCGACGAATGTCTTGTCCGCCGGCGAGTCCGGCTCCGAGACAGCGGTGAAAAAGTCACTTACGAAACTCATCGCTGAGCAGGAAGGCCGTGTCGCGGTCACGACTTTTGCGTCCAATGTCTCTCGCGTTGTCTCGATCTGTGAGGCGGCTATGGCCGCGGATCGCAGCGTGTGCCTTCTTGGCCGCTCCATGCTGCGCATCGTCGAAGCCGCTGGCGAGGTTGGGATTTTGCCCAAGGGCCTGCGTTTTGTTGACCCGAAGAACGCAGGTCATCTGCCGCGCCAGCATGTGCTTTATCTGTGTACGGGCAGCCAGGGAGAGCCACGGGCTGCGCTTTCGCGCATCGCCCGCAATGATCACCGCGACCTGACGCTTTCCGAAGGCGATACCGTGATTTTCTCCTCCAAAATCATTCCCGGCAATGACCGTGAGATTTACAATCTTCAGAACGACCTGGTGGAGCTTGGCGTCAAGATCATCACCGAGAAAGACGAGTTTGTGCATGTCTCAGGGCATCCCTGCCGGGAAGAGCTGAGGGCCATGTATGAATGGGCGCGGCCAAGTATTTCGATCCCTGTTCATGGTGAGGCGCGTCATCTTGAAGAGCATGCGGAGTTTGCTTTGGAGCTTGGCGCAGAAAAATCCTTTGCACCGCGTAACGGAGACCTGATTCGCATCGCTCCAGATGGGCCCGAGCGCATAGACGAAGTTCCGGCAGGGCGCATCTATCTCGACGGCGATGTGTTGTTGCCGGACGGGGCCGCGCCTTTGCGCGAGCGTCGCAAACTCTCATATGCCGGCGCCATCGCAGTCTCGCTGGTGCTCGACCACAAAGGCGGGCTTGCCGATGATGTGATCGTAGAGGGGATAGGTGTTGTCGACGATGAAGAGACCGGTCCTGAAGACGCCGGGCTGGCGGACGACATCGAGGATGCGGTTCTGGCCTTGCCGAAAACAAAGCGCAGCGACGACGAAGCTGTGACGCTTGCGGTCAAACGTGCGGCTCGGGTCTATTATGACGAGGTATGGGGCAAGCGCCCGGTCATTCTCACGCATATTCATCGGACAAAATCATGAATCCCGCCGGCGCCGTCGTTATCTTTATTGTCTGGTGGTGGGTCGTCTTTCTCGCCGTCCTACCCATGAATGTGAAAGGGCGCTGGGAAGCGCCCGATGATGGCGTTGAAGGCGCTGATCCCGGCGCGCCAGCTGATCCAAGACTGAAACAGAAAGCATGGCTGGCGACAAAAATCGCATTCGTATTATGGGCGATTACCGCGGTGATCATCCTCAGTGGAGTTATCAACTTTCGGGACTGATTGCGGCGGTCGCGAAGGTAAGTGAAAAAGACGAGCCTCACTTTTTCCTCTGCTACGCTAACTTACTAAAAAAATAGGCTTTTCATGCTCTTGCGTTCAATCGAGGGCTAGAATAGCAACAGGTGAAGGCAATCCATTTCACTTGACTCCGGTCGCAAGCCGCGAGGGGCAGCCATGAGCGAAAACACGCCCATTGACGAAGTTGCTCGCCCCGACGCGCCGCCGCCGGAAGGCGATGGCCAGTTCGCCGAAGACCAGACCCTTACGCCCGAATTCGTGCGTTCTGTCTCTGACGCCATTGAGGCGGAGGATGCGGACGCGTTTGAGGGGCTGACAAACGAGCTCCATCCCGCCGACGTCGCCGACCTTATCGGCCTGTTGCACGAAGAAGATCGTGAAGCCCTGATTGCGCTTCTGGGCGGCGCGCTTCCCGCGGAAGTCCTCGCAGAACTCGACGAAGATCTCCTTGAACACATTATCGAGGTGATGGGCCCAGCGAAGGTCGCCGAGGCTGTGGCTGAGCTGGACACCGATGACGCGGCCTTCGTTCTCGAAGACCTCGACGAGGAAAAACAGGCGGAGATTCTTTCCTACGCGCCGATTGAAGACCGGCTGGCGTTGCGCGCCGCCCTCGATTTCGAGGAGGAAAGCGCCGGTCGTCTCATGCAGCGCGAGTTTTTCGCGTCGCCCGCCTTCTGGACAGTGGGGCAGATCATCGATCGCATGCGCGGCACAGAGGAGCTTCCGGACACTTTCTACGAAGTCTTCGTCGTTGACCCGGCGTTCAAGCCTGTGGGGTCGGTTCCTTTGTCGACGCTTCTGAAATCACCGCGCGAGACGGTGATCGAAACGATCATGATCAGCCGTAACATGCGGACGGTTCCGGTCACGATGGACCAGGAAGAGGTCGCCTATCTCTTCGAACAATATAACCTCATCTCTGTGCCGGTTGTGGATGACGCCGAGCGTCTGATTGGCATGATCACCGTGGATGACGTCGTCGAGATGGTCCGCGAGGAGACACACGAAGACATGTTGGCGCTCGGCGGTGTTGAAGCCGACACGGGCCTTAATGACACGGTGTTTGAGACCGTGCGGTCACGCTTTTCATGGCTGGCCGTAAACCTTGTGACTGCAATTCTCGCCTCACTGGTTATTGCCCTTTTTGATGGCGCTATCGGTCAGATCGTGGCGCTCGCTGTGCTGATGCCGATTGTCGCCTCTATGGGCGGCAATGCGGGGACGCAAACGCTGACCGTTGTTGTGCGTTCGCTGGCTACGAAAGATCTGACCGCCTCCAATGCGACACGTATCGTCCTTCGCGAAGCGCTGGTTGGATTACTCAATGGCGTTCTTTTCGCCATCATCATGGGGGCGCTCGCGGGCGTCTGGTATTTCGCCAGCGGATGGGGCGGCCAGGATGATGCGATGCGGCTGGGACTCGTTGTCGGCGTCGCGATGGTCGTCAATCTGCTCTGCGCTGGGCTCGCGGGCATTCTGGTGCCGATCAGCCTCCAACGCGCCGGCGCCGACCCGGCGGTGTCATCTGCGGTCTTCGTGACGACCGTGACGGATGTAGTCGGATTTTTCGTTTTCCTTGGCCTCGCCGCGGCGGTGCTCCTGCCGGCGGCGAGCTGATTTACGCCGCGGGCGGAGCTTTTTTCACGGACTGTCGCGCCCAGTATACGAGGCCGCCAGCGAGAAGGATCAAGGGCAGCCCGGGTTCGGGCGCGTCGACGGGCGGCTCTTCGGGGGGCTCGCATTCCTCATCGTCAGGGTTGTCTTCATCACAGGGCGGTTCTACCGGCGGGATAACCACGACGGGCGGAATCACCGGCGGCACCACCGGCCAGCCAGGAAAGAAAGGCGGCGGCAATATGTCTACGGGCGCCGGTGGGGGCACTCGTTCTTCAGTTGGCGGAACCCGCCGCGTTTCCAGTGGGGCGACCGGATTATAACCGGCCAGCCGGGTCGGAACCGGACGGGGCGCTAAAAAGACTCGGCGGCGGCCCTCCTGGGACCTTCGTCGCCGCAGCAGCCGCAATTGACCACAATGTCATTGCGAATGTCGCCAACGGCGCGCGCATACCAGGCCTCGAACTCGTCTTCGGTCATGGGGCCGGAATCGTTCCTGCCGCCAATCCCGCCTGTAAAAAGGATCGCCAGTGCGATGATCGCGGCGGCGATAATGTTCGTGATGCCATTACCCAACATAAGTCACCTCAAACGCCCCCGGACCCATATTAACACTTTTTGGCGGGTGGTGGGGGCTCTCCAGCAAGCCTTCTCACAAGTCTTGTGCCAGATTCGGGCGGCTATATTTCGGGGTGAGTATGAGAAAAATCTCACAAAATCAGTAGGTTGGGCGTGAAATGCAGCGATTGTGGAAAACCGGATTGGGACTGGGCCAAGCAAAAACCCGCTGGAACTGTGCCGTTTCGGCGCCGCGTTTGGCTGAAAATCAGGCGGATTGACGCCTCCGGCTACCCAATCGGGCCCTCTCGTGGTAGGAAACGTTAACGACGATAGACGGGGGAGTCGCGTGGACGAGCGCGCTGATGGGCGCGGCTTCCGGAGTAAGCTTCTCAAGTTGAGGGCTAGGTTAAGAGGGGGTTTGAGCGGGTCTAATGCGGACGGGAGAGACCGGTCTTAATCTGATCAAGGGGTATGAGGGCTTGCGCATGTCTGCGCATTACGCCCCTACCGAAGAGTGGACTGTGGGCTACGGCCACACCAGTTCTGCGCGTCATGGCATGAGCGTCACTGAAGGCGACGCAGAGCGTCTCCTGAAGGATGACGTTAAGCCCATCGAACAGCTTATTGGCGACACAGTGCGCGCGCCGCTCAATCAGAACGAGCATGACGCGCTGGTGTCGCTTATTTTCAATATTGGCGAAGATAACTGGCGTCGGTCGACTGTGCTGAGAAAGCTCAACGCTGGCGATAAAATCGGCGCGGCCAATGCGTTCGAGCTTTGGACCAAAGCGTTTGTAAATAATGAACTGGCGACGCTTGATGGTCTTGTGCGTCGACGCGCGGCGGAGAAGTCGCTCTTCCTCATGCCAACAGATGCAGCGCTGGTTGTTCCGTCGTCTGATGTTCACCCGGCGTCCGAATGCGAGCCGGAATTCATTTCCGATCGCGTCTATAATGCGAAGCCGCTTGTTGATTTCGACGAATACAAAAAAGACGCCAAAAAATCCCTCTCGCCGGAAGAACGCGCGGCGCGGACACGCTCACTCTTTGCAGCAACACAGGCGCTATCCGGCGATCCGTCCAAGATGATCATTTCCAAGGCGGAAGAGCGCGCGGATATGGGTGTCACGATTGGCGCCTTGCTCGCAGGGTTGCTTGCGTTCGCGATGACTGGCGTTGGCGCCATTTTGCTGGTGGGTCAGGAAGCGCCGGGCATCGCCGAGGCGATGGGCCTTACCTATGACCGGTTTGCGACGATCTTTGAGAACCTCCCGATCTGGCTCTCCGGCATCGGCGCGGCCATGTCGTATTTCATCCTCTATATCCTTGTAAAACGTGCGGCGCGGCACGACCTGAAACGCCAGCGGGCCCGGGATCTCGCGCGTTTGCGTGTGGCGGAATAGCCCGGCGTAAAGCTCTTGCCGGAATGACATTGCACTTAATCAAATTATGCGCCGGCGCTGAAAGCGTTGATGATCTTGTCGCGCGGATTGACTATCGGCGCCGCGTCAATGAGGCGGCGGGGCAGGGCCGGGTGCATGACCATGTCACGCGGATGCACCCGCGGCGTGAAAAAGAGCTTCTGGACGGCGGTTCGATCTACTGGGTCATTAAAGGCGTCGTCCTCGCGCGTCAGAATATCCTTGGTTTTGAACGCCGGACAGGAAAAGATGAGATTGAGCGAACGGCGATCATTCTTGATCCGGCTTATATTCTGACTGAGCCGCAGCCGCGGCGCGCCTTTCAGGGATGGCGTTATCTGACCGGTGAAGATGCGCCGAAGGATTTAAAACAGAGAGGGCGGAAAAGCCCTTCACCGGAACTGGGAGTGGAACTCGCGGAATTGGGGCTGTTGTAATGCAGATGATGAAAACCTTGCTGATGGGAGCGGGCGCCGTTGGCGCCGCTAGCGTTGCATTGGTCGCTGTTCCTGATCATGACGCGGAAAAATCTGCGAATGCGAGTTCTGCAGAAAGTGAAATTTGCCTCAAAGGTGATCTTGAACTGTTCGAGGGCGTTTCGTCGAAGTGTTTTTCGCGAGACGAGTTGCTCGCGCTCCGCGACCGCCCCGTGGTCGACATGCAGGGACAGCCGGTTGCTGTCTCCATGTCCCACCCGACAGATATGAGCATGCCTGCCGAAGACTGCCGGACATGCCGCGATTATAGCGAGATGAGCTTTGATGGCTGGTACGCCCTAAGCTCGCGCGAGATGCGCCGCGAGGCCTACTTTGTGCGCGCTTGTGGAATCTTGGCGGCTCTGGCCAATGCGCAGCCGGCTGGCGCAACGTACTTTTCCAACGGCTCGCCCGAGGCGGAGGAAGTCGCATTATTCGCCGGGACGATGAAGTTCGGTGAAGCGGGCCCCAGCGAGGATATTCATGTTGAAAAAACGCCGGGAGCTATCTGGCGGATTTCTTCAGGAGATATGAACTGGCTTATCCATGAAATCGCCAATGCCGATTTCGACAATGACGGCGTGGAGGAAATCATGATCTTCACTGCCGGCGCTCCGGAAGGGGGCACAGCCTCTTTTTACAGCGCAGGCCTTCTGGAGAAGGATACAGCCGGGGCGGCGCTCTCCTTCACGCCGGTATCCTATGGTCGTGACAAGGCCGCTGGCGCGGGATTGTAAAGCTCATACGCTGCGTCTCGCGTCTTTTTTTTGAGCTTTTTCATCAAGGCATTGGACCCGCAGCGCGCGATGCTTATTATATAGGCGATTCTGGATTCTCAGGGAGAAACCGGCTTTGCCAGTCATCAGATATCTCGGCGCATTCCTGCTTTTGGGGCTTGTCTCAGCCTGTGCGTCTTTTCCAGGCGGTTCCCGTAACGCCCCTGTAAGCAGCGCCACAGATTCCGAAGCGGCCCAAGTCCAGGTTGCGGCGCTCGAATCGGAAGTGGTGAAGCTGAAATCACAGAATGCACGCCTCGCAAATGAACTTCTGGCGTTAAAACGTGAGCGCGACCAACAGCTATCGGAAGGCAATGCGCCGGAACTGAAAGATCCGGCGCCTGATCTGCCCCCGGCGCCTGAGATGTTGGTGGATGGCGGTGGGCCGCGCCCCAACGCTGTTGTCGACGATGCAGCGTCGCCTGCTCTCGCCAAGACTGATGTTCCTGTTGAGACCTCTCCGCGACTGGTTCAGCCGACTTTCGCATCCAATGAAACGGTTTTTGAAAATGAGGCCGAGGGCGACATTAAAACCGAAAGCGTGCTCTTCGGGGTCCATCTGGCTTCTTACCGTCACATGGAAGAGGCGCGCACCGGATGGCGGCAGTTGCAGCGGGAAAACCCCGATGAATTAGGCCTTTTGGAGCCGCGCCTTGAAGGCGTCGATGTGGAAGGAAAGGGCCGTTTCTTACGCCTTATCGGTGGCGGGTTTGCATCGAAAGACAAGGCGGAAGTGTTGTGCGGTCAGCTAAAGGCCAAGGGACTTTTCTGTTCCGTCGCCAGTTTTGAAGGCGAGCGTCTTTCGCTTGCTGAAAACGGCGGTTAGTCGCTTTCAGGCGGTGCGATGTCGAAAGCGCGTTCGTCGAAAGTCATACCTGCGAACTCTGCGGCGCCTTCATATCGCACCAAAAGCTCGCCTGCGCCAAGGGAGACATAACCGAACGGTATCGTGACCTTGCGGAGCGCTACATCAGTGTAGCCGGCGACGTTGTCACGCAAGCCGAGCAATTCTTTTTCGCCGCCCTCCGGTGTGTAGGTGACAATCAATCGTCCAAAGCTCGACCAGTCGCCTTTGGGTTCAATTGATGTTTCTAGCATCAAGAGGCCATCATCATCGCGTAGCAGGTGAACGTCTGTGATCTTGGCGCCGGCCTTGCCGCTATTGCGCAAAATCACCGGCGCCGACAGTCCCAGACTGACATCTACCTGAAGGCCAGTGCTTGCTTTGCGAAGAGCTGAGCGTGACGCTTCTGTTTCAATCAGCAAATGCGACCGGCGCTCGCCCTTTGGTAGTTTTGCGCCTTTCCTGATCTCTACTCGAACTTTCTGGCGCGCCCCAGGCTTCAGGCGAAAGTTTGCGGGAGAAACCACAAGCCAGGGCGCAGCGCTTAGCTCAGCGCGCAGCGATGGTGTAGCCGGGTCATATCCGGTTTCAGTCGCAGCCAAATCAGTCCAAGAGACTCTTGCGTCCATGATCCTGTCGGATGGGTTGGAGACGGTGAATTCTGCGGCCGGATGGTCCTCACTCAGGACCTGACGCAGGGGTGACAGCCCCATATCAGCCGATGCTGCGGGTATGGTTAGCGCCAGCGTTAATGCTGAAAGAAGCGCCGCCAGAAGGCCATATCTGTTCGCTATCGCCATAAGCCTCAGAATCGTCTCACAGTCGAAATTACACGGGGAGAGTTTCCCATGAGTAAGCAAAAAACATGAAAATCCGGCCTTCTGGGGCCGATAGCGGACGCATTGAATGACTCACGTAATCGTGCTCGGGAATGAAAAGGGCGGGTCCGGCAAATCGACAACCGCCATGCACCTCATTGTGGCCCTTTTGCGCTCCGGCAAGAAGGTCGGGGCGATGGATCTCGATCTTCGTCAGGGTAGCTTGACGCGATATCTGGAGAACCGAAAAAAGTTTTGTGAAAACAATGACAAAGAGCTTGTTTTTCCAAAGGTTGTTACGGTTGAGCCTTCTGCGGTGGACAGCCGTGCAGAGTCTCAGAAGAAAGAGACGGAAAACCTTAAAACCGCACTCAAATCGCTCGCCGGCTGTGATTTTGTCGTAATCGATTGCCCAGGCGCCAACACGCACCTGTCTCGGCTCGCGCATCTCCATGCGGATACCATCGTCACGCCGCTGAATGACAGCTTTGTGGATTTCGATCTGCTTGCAAAAGTGGACCCGGGAACGGGCAAGGTGCTAGGCCCCAGCCTTTACAGCGAGATGGTTTGGACCGCGCGAAAACAGCGAGCGATGATGGGCGTGCGTGGCGGCATCGACTGGATCGTGATGCGAAACCGTCTGTCCGCCACGCGGGCCCGCAACAAGAAAACCATGGGAGATAAGCTGGAGGAGCTGTCTTCGAGGATTGGTTTCCGGCTCGCCCGTGGTTTTGGCGACCGGGTGATCTATCGCGAACTCTTTCCCATCGGGCTGACTTTGCTGGATCTCGGTGGGGTCAATTCTCCAGTGCGGCTTTCGACCATGAGCCATGTGACGGCGCGCCTTGAAATCCGGTCGCTCGTGGCGTCCTTGAAACTACCCGTGGAAGATCACCCTGAGACCCAAACGTCGGACGATGGCGAGAAAAAGAGCGCTGCGGCCGCCTGATCCGTGGAAGACGGCATCGCCCTTGGCTGACCGTGAGTCTATGCTTGTCTCATGTCCCTGGCTCTGATCTCGCTTGTTATCGCCTTCGCCGCAGCGGGCTGGCTGCTGTTTCGTCTCGCCGGAAATCGCGAGGCGAGCGGGGAACGCCCCATGACGGTGATGAAGCTGGTCGTATGGCTTGCTTTGTCGGCGGCGCTGTTGGCGGCGAAACTCTGGCCGCTGGCTTTTATGGTGTTGATTGCGGCGGGCGGCGTAACGGCGATTGAGGCGTGGCGCGCGCGGGCTGGCCCGTCAGATGTCAGTGATGCGCCGCCTTCACCGCCGGCGCGTCGGATGAGCGAGGAGGAGGCGCTTTCCGTGCTAGGTCTCAAAACCGGCGCTGGAGCGGAGGATGTGCGCGCCGCTCACCGCAGGCTGATATCGCAACTCCATCCCGATAAGGGGGGTACGGATTATCTTGCGGCGAAGATCAACGAAGCGCGGGACTATCTGCTGAATAAATTTGACGGTTAATTTTTGAGTGCGTCAAACCGCGGCTTGATCGTATCTGGATAATAGGCATTCGCCCAATGAGCGATCTCGCGTAGCACCGGGCCTAACGCACAGCCTTTTTGCGTGAGCGCATATTCATATCGCACAGGATTACTCTGGTAGGCGGTCTTCGTGATCAGCCCATGCTCTTCAAGACGTTTCAATCGGTCTGCGAGAATGTTGGTGGTCATGTCTTCCGGGGATTTTAGAAAATTATTGTATCGACGAACGCCTCGAAAGAGGTCGCGGATCACAATTAGCGACCACTTATCCCCGACAATGTCGAGCGTCACCGCCAGCGGGCAGGGCGAACGTTTGAAAGTAGGCGTCTGGGCCATTAGGTCTCGCGAAGTCACTTTTTTATTGCAAGCTAGGCCAGCACCATGTAACTTGCAAAATAAAAGTTACTATATGATCCATGCTAGCCGGGAAAAGGGGAAGGCCATGCCGCCAATCCGCGTCTACCACTCATTTCGAAGCCCATATTCCCGGCTTGGCCTGCATATTCTGTCGCGGGAGGGGATTGAGGCTGAACTGGTGCCGTTTACGGGGCCGCCTGATGGCGTTGCATTCAACGATCCCGTCGCAAATCCGTTGAAACTCTCATATTACATGCAAGACGCGCCGCGCATGACAATGCGGATGGGGTTGCCGATTTTTCCGCCGCAACCTTTCGATGTGGATCTAGGGCCTTCTTACAAAGCGGCTGTCGCGGCGGGGCTTGCCGGCAAAGGGCTCGCCTATGCGCTTGTAGTTTCGGACGCCCGCTGGGGCAAGGGAAGAGACATCTCCGATCTGTCCGTGCTCGAAATTTGCGCGGAAAAAGCTGGCTGGGACAAGAGCGCTGTAAGCTCAGCTCAGAACGATTCAGACGTCGCAGCGGAGATGAAGCGGCATCGCGCGTTGATTTCGGAAGACGGCGTCTTCGGCGTTCCTTTCGCGGTCATGGGCCCCAGAAAATATTGGGGCCATGATCGCTTCGGACTGCTTGCCGAAGATGCGAATAAAGAGGCTCAGGCTACGCCTTGATGTGATTCCTCATCTGGCGTTTTCAGTTCTCTTTCATCACAGACACGGTTGCGGCCGGCGCTTTTTGCCGCGTAGAGGCACCCATCAGCGCGTTCGATCAATGTTTCCATTGTGTCCGGCGCATGCAACTGAGCAACACCCATGGACATGGTGATCACGCCAAGATCTTCATCGGTGCGCCGCTTGCGTAAACGACGTGACTCAACCGCGCAGCGAATTTTGTCAGCAAGTCTGTGAGCATTTTCAAGCGTCGTGCCCGGCAGCACAACGGCGAACTCTTCGCCGCCGTAACGGGCAAGCATATCCATCCCTTTGACATTGGCGTTCATAACCTCGGCCACGAGCCGCAGGACCTGGTCGCCAGTCTGGTGTCCCCAAGTGTCATTGAATTTTTTGAAGTGATCGATATCGCCAAGAACCAGCGCCAACGGCTCCCCATTCTCTTTGGCTTCACTCATATGCTTTTCCAGCGAACGATCAAACGTTGCGCGGTTGGCGACGCCGGTCAGGGCGTCCTGCATTGCTTCACGCTGAATGGCTTCAACATCGCGTTGCAGCGTGTTCACTTCTTCTATCGAAGCGGCGAGCCGGTCCTCCAGATATTGATTTTCTTCACGCATGGTTTTGGCGACGGAGATAACGCCTTCAAGGAGGGCGCCGACCGCGGGAAACTTTTCGGTGGAGTCGCGAAGCTGATCAGACATGTCCGAGAGTTTTTCGGAGTGGCCTTGAGCGCTTTCGCCAGTTTGCTCGACGATATCATAGAGATCGGTGACTTCGGTATGAAAGCGGGTCATCAGATCGATGACATCATTCGAGATGTCCGAGTGCTGGACAAGTTTTTTATAAAGCTGGTCCGCTTTTTCCTGCGTGACCTTGCCGGTGGAATCCATTGCTTTTTGGATATGAGCAGAAAGGGAAGGGTTCTTCCCTTCTACATGTGCATACCACAGCTCGTAATTTCGCGGCGTCGCGGCGAGCCCGGTTTTTCTCAACGCCGCGAGCGCTAATTCCGCAAACTGGTGGGTTGTTTCGTTATCCAAAATCATGACGCCCCTGAAACACAAACATGGGTGTCTCTCTCCCCGTTTCAGGAGAAACTAGGGGAGCGCAGTAAAGGATTGCCTAAAGCGCCGCTCATGGCTGTAGGCAAAACCCTGAAAAACGTGGGGTTAATCAGAAATTAACGGGCGACTTCGCGCATCAGGAAGGCGGGGACGTGATCGCCCAGCCCAACAACCGCTTCGTCCCGGCGTCGTGAGGAGGCGCCGCGAGCTTCTCCGTTTCTCCGGCGCGCCGGAGCGCGAGATTCGCTGCGCTGCGGCTTTTTCTGAGGCGCGGGGTCTTCTTCATCATTAGCTGCGACAGTTTTTTCCGCAGGCTCATCCGCCTGTACGGCTGGCTGATTGTCCGACTGGCTGGGTTCGGATTTTCGATTGTCGTGGCGGGAAGATGACCGACGTCCACGGCTTTCTTTCGTATCCTTGCCGCCTCGTGACCGGCTTTCCTGCGCAGGGTTTTCCTCGAAGAATTTTGAGAAATCGAGCGCCTCAATCTCTTCCGCGCCAATGGTCTTCAAAATAGCGTCGTAATGTTTGCTATCCGCAGGGCTAACCAACATCATCGCAGCGCCTTTGAGCCCGGCGCGGCCTGTGCGGCCAATGCGGTGAACATAGTCGTCAGAATGGATCGGCACGTCATAATTGAAAACATGGCTTACGGCGGGAATATCAAGCCCGCGCGCCGCGACATCCGAGGCGACGAGAAACTGAATTTCGTCGTTGCGGAACTTGTTCAGTGTTTCCGTCCGGAAGGCCTGAGCGAGATCGCCGTGGATAGGACGGGCGTTGAAGCCGTGTTTTTGCAGCGACTTCGCCACAATATCTACTGTCGACTTGCGGTTGCAGAAGATAATGCCGTTCTTCACGCCTTCTTGGCGAAGAAGTTCACGCAGGGCGTTGCGCTTTGTCTTGTCGTCTTTTGTAGGCACCCGGACAATGCGCTGGGTGATCGTTTCGGCTGTTGACGCCGGGCGCGAAACCTCAACCCGGACGGGGTTGTGCAGGAACTGGTCCGTAATGCGCTGAATCTCCGGCGGCATGGTTGCGGAGAAAAACAGGGTCTGACGCGTCATTGGCGTCATTTTGAAAATCTTTTCAATGTCGGGAATGAAGCCCATATCGAGCATACGGTCGGCCTCATCAATGACCATCACCTCGATGCCGCTGAGCAAGAGTTTGCCGCGTTCGAACTGGTCTATGAAACGGCCCGGCGTTGCTATCAGCACATCGACGCCGCGCATCAGTTTCGCATCCTGGTCGCCAAAGGAAACACCGCCAATCAAGAGCGCCATGGAGAGCTTGTGATTGACGCCATATTTCTCGAAATTTTCAGCGACCTGGGCGGCGAGTTCGCGCGTCGGGGCCAGAACCAGCGAGCGCGGCATACGCGCCTTGGCGCGGCCCTTCGAAAGGCGCTCAATCATCGGCAGCGTGAAAGACGCTGTCTTGCCTGTCCCTGTCTGCGCGATGCCGAGGACGTCGTGGCCCTGGAGCGCGGGGGGGATGGCTTCAGTCTGGATGGGGGTCGGATTTTCGTAGCCAGCCGCAGCAATAGCTTCGAGTAGTTTCGGCGATAAGCCGAGATCAGCAAAAGACATCGAGTCTCCGTTTGGGTTTTGCCGGTGTAACGCGGGTGCGCTTTTGTCCGGTCTGTCGCATCGGCGGGTTGTTGCTCTTCAACGCCCCGCTCTTCCGCCTTGGAAACGATGCGTCATCATGGGCAATGGGCCTTGAGGGCCGGTTGCTGATGCAAAATAAGCGCTGCGTCTTATCGTGGGGCCCGGGCGGATATCATCCGGGTAAGGCCGGTTGCGCGCGCTGCATCGCAGCATTGCGAGGCGGGAAGTAGGGAGCTTTCCGGGGAGAGTCAACGTTCAAGGGCCGATTTCAGGGAATTTGGCGGGGTTTTGGCTGGTCCGAAGCCCGGATGTTGCCTAAAATCCGCACATGATGCGCCAGACTAAGAAACTTCGCGCCCTGACGATTGTCGGGCTGATTTGCTTTACACAGGCCTCCCGAGCGAGCGAAGGGCTCGACAAACAAGCCTGCTCCTTTGACGGCTTCCCTTTATTTGGTGACGTGCAGGTAGTGGACAGTTTTCCCGATATCAGGGTTCAGATCGTGACGAGCTTTCCGGATTTGAAGGTCGAGACCGTAGAGAGTTTTCCGGACGATTGCGGGCAGTGGCGGTTTGTGGACAGTTTCCCTGATCTGAAAATTCAATATGTCGAGAGCTTTCCTGATTTGAAAATCCAGCTGGTCACCAGCTTTCCGGGATGGCCCTGATTATAACTAGAAAGAGAAATTTGATGCGGTTTGTCGTGGCGGCGTTATTTATAGCCTTGGCGGCTTGCGCTGGTGAGAAAATTGACACCGGGCAATCTCCTGCGGGCAGGTTTATGGAACAGATCGCGAGCCATTGCGGCAACTCCTATCAGGGAAAAGTTGTGTCTACAGACGCTGCTGATGCGGATTTTGCGCAAAAAAAGCTGGTTATGCAGGTGCGAGAATGCAGTGAAGATGAGCTGCGCATTCCGTTCCATGTCGGGGGTGATCACTCACGCACCTGGGTCATTTCACGCACAGAAGAGGGGTTGCGCCTCAAGCATGATCATCGTCATGCGGATGGCTCGGAAGACGCTGTTACTCAATATGGCGGTGACAGCGCTATGATAAATGCCGGTCGCGCAGAGTTTCCGGTCGATCCATTTTCCATTGAGTTGTTTCAGCGTGAAGGACTGGAAACTTCGGTGACGAATGTCTGGGCCATGGAAATCTCGGATGATGTTTTTGCGTATGAATTATCGCGCGAGAACAGATTTTTCAGGGTGGAATTCGACCTGACGACGCCAGTCGCCGCTCCACCGCCACCCTGGGGCGCTGAAGGCTAAAGCGCGTTCGCGCAACTTTAATATTCGGTAAGCTGATAGTCCGCCGACTTCAGAAGTCCCGATAGTTGCTCGCTTTTCCGGTCTTACCACTTGTTTTCTTGAATACCATGCCTCGGAACGGAGCCGTAAAAGCGGTGTTAACCATCCGAAGCCAGATGGAGAAAACCGCTATGCGTATTTCTGCAAAAGTTAAGTTGCTTGCCTCATCCATGTTCATAGGGCCGCTCGTTCTTGCAAGCGCCGGCGCGCAATCCAGCGCCGATGATTTGAACGCTCAGGCGCTGTCCGATTTCCGCACTGGAGCTGAAACTGCGTTCGAGACAGAGGCCACCACGCCTGTCTATGACGACACAGATCTCGACCCGCGCGGAGAAGGCGATATGGACCCTTCGCTGGAGGCCGATGTTGATATGGATGCATCGACCGATGCCGAGATGAGTGTCGACGAGCCGCTCTACGATGAGACTGATCTCGATGCACGCGGTGAGGGAGACATTGATACGGAAGCCACCGTTGAAACCGACGCCGATGATGCTTGGGACGATGTCGAGGATGCTGCGGATGATGCAGCAGACGACATCGAAGACGCCTCGGATGAGACGGGTGAGTGGATTGAAGACGCCGGTGATGATGTCGGTGACGACCTTGAAGAAGCCGGAGACGAAACTGGCGATTGGGTTGAGGACGCGGCCGATGACACGGATGATGCATTCGATGAGGCCGGTGACGAAATGGAAGACGCCGTCGACGATGCCGGTGATGCGATTGAAGACGCCGTCGACGAAGTCGACGACCCGATGAAGTAAGGTCTAACCGCAGATATGTGATCGCACCGCAGGCCCATCCTGCGGTGCTTTTTCATGGGTAGAACTATTTCTTAAAGAGCGCCCTGGGCGTTGCGTTCATCGCGCGCATATAAGGCTTCGCGCGTTTCTTCGGGCATGCGCATGGCGTCAATGCGGGCTTTTTCTTCCTTGAACTCGGCTAAAGCCGCGCCTTCCAGAGTTTTGCCGGTGGTGTCGATTTTCAACCGTTGCGGGTTCACCGCTGTGCCGCGCAGGTGGACTTCATAATGAAGATGTGGACCTGTCGAGCGCCCGGTGGTGCCCACATAAGCGATAATGTCGCCTTGCCGGACGCGTTTGCCCGCCCGCATGCCGCGGGCGAAGCCGTTGAGATGAGCATAGGCAGTTTCATAGCCATTGGCGTGACGGATTTTCACGTAATTGCCAAAAGAACCGTAGCGGTTGGCGCGTTCGATAACCCCATCGCCGGCGGCTTTGACCGGTGTGCCGCGCGGCGCGGCGAAGTCGACCCCTTTGTGAGCGCGGCGATAGCCGAGGATCGGGTGTTTGCGTGAACCGAACCCGGAAGAGAGGCGCGCGCCGTCAATCGGCGTTTTCATCAGAAGGCGTTTTGCGCTTTGTCCTGTGGCGTCATAAAAATCCGGCCGGCCGTCATCGCCAAGAAACCGATAATAGCCTTTTTCGCGTGATCGGCCGCGCCAGTTGAGGCGCGCAAAAAGAATGTCTCCGGCGGAAACGAGCTTGCCCTGATCATCATATTTGACTTCAAAAATTGCTTCGAACTCATCGCCGCCAAAAATCTCGCGCTGGAAGTCTACGTCATAAGAAAAAGCATCAGCGAGATTGGCGATCACTTCGTCAGGCGCGCCTACATGCTTGGCGGACATGTAAAGACTGCCATTGATGCGTCCGGCGATAGACATAATCCGTGTGGTTAACGGCACAGTTTTCTTTTCTGCGACCATCTCTCCGCCATTGACCCTTTTCATGAGGATTCTGTTTTCGGCGTCGGCGCGAAATTCAAGGCCGAGGAGGCGTGCGTCCGGGGCGTTGTGTTGCGCAGCCATTTCAAAAAGCGTCTGGTTCGGCCACCCGACGGTCAGTGCAAATTCCTGCCCCGGCAGCAGGCGGCGCAAATCCTGATGCTTGCCAAAAGCATAGGCTGCGGCGTTGGCGTCAGCTGCGGAAATTCCCGCGCGTTTTAGCGCCTCGACAAAGTTTTCACCTCTGCTGAGACGAACGCGAATTTCTTCCGGTTCCTGCGCAATATCGGCAGCGAAGACTATGGCGGGCGAGATCCGCAAAATGTCTTTGCGGACCAGATCACTTGCAAAAAAGACAGGCGGCGGGCCGTCCTCATTTGACGCGTATTGAGTTTTCGCAACCTGCATCAGGCTGACGGGCGGCGGCGTGGGGACCTCCGGCTTCAGGCTTGGCGCAACGCCGGCGGTCTCAACAAGGTCAGTTTCTGTCGCGGCGACTTGCATCTTTGCGTTCGGCTTGATCCGGGGCGAGAGCCCTTGCGGGGCAGGGGGCTCAGCGCCCGCGAGCGCCAGCGGCGCGCGCGCAGCCCGCGACTCCGCCAAAACCGCTTCGATCGAGTCCTTTGCGCCAGTCGCGTCATCCGCTGTCACGGCGTTTTTGGTGGATGCCGGGTTAACGAATGGCGCAACTTTTTCAGCGCTGACCGGAAGCGCGGTTGCGATCGGCGCTTCGGGCAGCCGGGTTGGGGTCGAGGCTGCGGAGAACACCAAAAAAGCGCCGCCGGCGATCAGCACTGTCAGAGCGGCGCCGAGAGCGGCCGGGCCCCTGCGCTTGCGCTCAAGCGGGCAATAGGCGTCGCCGCGCCCTGTAAAGGTCTGACCTGTATGAACAAACTCGTTCGACATCTGCGCTTCGCCGCCGGTTTACTGCGCTACGATTTGCCTTTCGGCGGCCGTATCGCGCCTATCCTCGCACGCCTCGCCAAAGCTCGCAATTTCTTGCATTCTGTTGACGCCGCGCAGGGCTGATTAGACGAAATTGTCGTTAATCAATAGAGAAAAGCTGCGGTTGTGTTTGAGGGGTTGAGGTAACGCCATGCGGACGGTGCGGTTTCTGGCCATTGTCCTTGTGCTCACGGTCATTCTGGCTGCGGCTGTCTGGTTTTTCCGCCTGCCGCTTGCCGGATGGGGGGTGCGCGCCGCCATGGCCTCTGCGGGGCTGGAGGCGCCGCAGGCGCGCGTGACGGCGCTATCGCTCGACGGGATCAGGCTTGAGGAGGTGGCGGCTGGTCCAAAGGAGGCGCGCGGCGTCTCCTTTGAAGCGATTGAGGCGGATTTTCACTGGCGGCGTTTATGGACCGAGCGCGCGGTCGATACGCTGAGAGCAGGGCCCGGCGTGTTGCGTCTTCGCATTGACGAAACGGGACGTATTTTTGTTCCAGGCCTGCCGACGGGAGGAAGTGGGGGCGATGTGTCGCTCCCCTTTGACCGGGTGAGCCTCAGCGACGTCGCGGTCCTTGTGGAGGCGCCTGTAGGAGGCGCCCGCGGGCGCGTGAGCGCTGACTATGACATCCAAACGGGCGGCGAAGCTTCACTTGATCTGTCTTCGGACAAAATTACCTGGAGTCATGTTTTGCTTCAAAATGTAGAAAGCACAGCTCAGCTTTCGCTTTCTGCGGAAGGAGGCGTCACCCTTTCAGCGTCGTTTGAAGGTGATGCGCAAACCGATAGCTTAAGCGCGCGCAACATTGCCTTCAATGCGACAGGCGAAGGCGGATCATGGCGTGACCTTATTGCGGCTGATGGAAAAGGTCTCGCCGGGACTGCGCGGATTGAGTTTGAAACGCCAGAGATAGAATTGCGTGACAGTGATCTCCAGGCGCTGACCAGCGCCGCGCAGATGCAGACTGTCTTCGGTGAAAAACTGCAAAATGCAGCGTTGGCGGGGGCTCTGGATATTGTTTTTGGGGAGGACCTTTTTCAGGTTTATCTCTCCGCAGACACGGATACAGAGGCGCTGGCTCTAACGACGCCTGAAGGAGCCTCCCTTACATTTGCAGCGCAAGGCAATGCGCCATTTTATGCTCGCGCCAATGGGCGTGATATGGCTTCCTTTCAATTCGTGCTGCAGTCCGACGGCGCTGATGCAAAAGGTGCAGCCGATTTAGAACGCGAAGGAGACAGCTGGCGTATAGCAGCGCCAATTGATATCGGAGCATTTACATCTGAAGCGCTTTCACTCGATGGCAGCAGCATCGACATATCAGCCGAAGCAACAGGTCCAGATATCGTCGCGGATCTTGCACTCAAGTCGGGTCTGCGCAAAGCGAAGATTGGCAGGCTGACAATCAATGATGCGCCTTTCAACGGCGCCTTCCGCATCACAGCTGACATGAACGCGCAACGCGCGCGCGTTGTGAGCAAGACCGATTGTTTTAACATTGATCGCGGTCGTGGCCGGCTTGATGGACAGGAACTGGATATCCGGCTTTCTGAAATCACTCTTTGTAACGCTGAGGGACCGCTTGTCGTTTACACATGGACGGGGGAGGCGGCCTGCACTGTTTCAGGTGAAATCGCCGCCCGCGATGGATCAGTGCGATTTGGAAAGACCGTTGCCATGGGCCGCCCGCCTGTTGTGCGCTTCGATGCGTCTTATCATCCGGCGCAAAAACAAACGACGATTAAGGGAGGCGTCGCCAATGGCGCCATGACAATAAATGACGCGATCGAGATGTCTGGCGTCATAGGCGAATTCGATTTCGAACTTGATGCGCAGGACATGACAGCGCAAGCGAGTGTCAATCGTTTGCGTATCGCACAGCATCAGGGACCGGAAAGCCGTCTGTTGATGATCGCCCCCGTGATGGCCTCTGGTGAGGCGCAGCTTGAAGGGGCTGAAACACGTTTTTCCTATGCGCTGACAACACCCGAAGGCTTCCGGCTTGGCGCCGGCCTAGGTGTCCATCATATGCAAACCGCCAGCGGTGAGACTACTCTGACGCTGGAAAACCTGACGTTCTCTCCGGTTGGTCTTCAGCCGAACCGGATATCGCCCGCATTGAAGGGGATTGTGAATAACGCCGACGGCAGAATGGACGGCGCCGTCCGTTTTGCCTGGGGGGCGTCCGGGTTTGAGTCGACGGCAGAGTTGTCGCTTGAAAAAATTTCGTTCGCCGGCCCGACGCAGGCGGTCACGCGAACGAACGGCGTCAGCGGAACCGTTAGGCTGACAAATCTCTTCCCGGTTACAACGAATGGATTTCAGACTATCAATGTCGCCAGCGTTGACATGGATGCGCTGCAGCTGGGCGCTGGCGTTATCACGTTTGAGTTGCCGGGCGACAATACTGTCGGCATTTCCGAGGCGGCGTTTCCCTGGTTCGGCGGACAACTCGCCGTTGAAGATGCAACCGCAGGATTTTCCGGTGAGGCGCTGATTCCGTTGAAGGCGCGCAATGTAGACCTTGAACAGGTTTTCGATTTCTTTGATGTCGAAGGTCTATCCGGCGAGGGCATATTGAGCGGCGACTTGCCGCTTATTTTCGAAGGCGGACGGGCGCGCATTGAAAATGGACTCATTCAGTCTCAGGGACCTGGCGTCATCAGATATGTGGGGCAGGCGGCGACGCAGGCTTCAGCAGCAGGCGAGAACGCCAAAGTCGCTTTCGATTTCTTACGTGACCTTCGCTTTTCGGAGATGGAAGTGACGATCAACGGAGCGCTTGATGGCGAGATCAAATTTGGCATGCGCTTTGAAGGATTTGGCGATGTGACAGTGCGCAACCGTAACGTAAAGGATGTGCCTGTTCTCTACCGCATCAACCTTTCGGTTGAGAATATCGACCTCCTGCGTCAGGCCAATATCTCTGAAGTCATTAAGTCGAGGATTCAGATGGAGCTTTCTGATGAGGATTGAGCTCAAATGCGGCGAAATCCAGTCTTGGGGCGCATGAATTAGCCTATTTTTCGCCTCAGACTTCGGCTACTTTAACAGGGTTGCGTGTGACGGATATCACTAGGAAGGCGGAGGGCAAACCTTCATGATGAAAACGCGGAATTTGTTGTTTGTGGTTTTGGCTCCGGTTGCGATGGGGCTTGCCGCCTGCAACACCGTCAAACTTGAAGGCGGAGAGAAGCCGATTGAGGTCAATCTCAACGTCAATGTCACCGGTGAGGTGCGCGTTAAACTCGAGCGTGAGATCGAGGACGCAATCGCCCAGAACCCGGACATTTTCTAAGGGGGATGCAACATGGAATATTCGATGAAAAAAACGTTCATTATGGGCGTCGCGGCTGCGGGGCTTGTGCTGTCAACGCTGATGTCTCCGTCACTTGCGGCGAGCGCGCTCGTGGAAAACGCCAAAAACAACTGCATCGTCGGCGAACAGGCGGACGGCTATATGGGCGTTGTCACTGGCGCTGACGCCAGCGCCGATCTGCGCCGTGAAATTCGCGATATCAACCAGCAGCGCAAGGCGGTTTACGCAAATCTCGCCAAGCGCAATGGTGTGACCGTTGAGGTTACAGCCGCGCTGACGGCGGAAAAGCTGATGAACCAGGCCACGCGAGGACAATGTATCCGTGATGCTTCCGGCGTCTGGATCAAGCGATAAGAACAAGCCAGCATCGCGCGAATCAGGGATAAGGGAACTTTCAGCATTGAGAGTTCCCACCCATGTCCGAAGCATTTGATATTACGCCGCCCGATGATGAAGGTCCCGATGCGCTTGCGCTGTCGGCTCTCCTTTCCTCCCGTGTCTGCCATGATCTGATCAACCCCGTAGGCGCGCTCAGCTCGGGCCTTGAGGTGCTTGATGACCCTTCCATGGAAGGGGCGATGCGCGATGCGGCCATGGACCTCATTCGATCGGGCGCTCAGAAGGCGATCGCGCTTCTGTCCTATGCCAGGCTCGCCTATGGCGCCGCCGGCGGGTTTGGGGCTCAGATCAGCCTTGAAGACGCCCAGAAGGCGCTTGTCGATCTCTTCGCCATCACCAAGGCGGACCTTCAATGGCATATCGGCACCGGACTGGCGGCGAAAGAAAACGTCAAAGTGCTGATGGTGCTCGCCTATGCGGCCGCCGACAGCGTTCCGCGTGGAGGCACTGTCTCGATTGAGGGCGATATTGAGAATTTCACCATCACGGCGACGGGTAAGAAACTTATCTTGAATGATGCGCTTGTGCGCGCCCTCGACGGCGACGACACCGATATCACCCCGAAATTCACACCGGCCCTGATCGCCTCGCGGCTGATCGAATCGGCAGGCGGCGCCATTAAGGTGGAACGTACAGAAGAGGAAGTGGTTTTCCGGGCGGCTTTCGGTTCTTAATCTCGATTAACACATTCCTCACCACGGCGTTAATCCTGTGCTAACGAGGTCAGTGCAAAGTTGAGCCAGATCCCCATCAGAAACGGATTTCTGGCCATGACCGCATCGAAGACCTGCCTTGTCGTTGACGATTCCGAACTCATTCGGGAGATCGCCGGCCGCATCATCACTGATCTCGGTCTGGAGGCCGACGACGCCGCTGATGCTTCGGCCGCGATTGAATATTGTCGCGCCGAAAAGCCGGCCGCTGTTTTTCTTGATTGGGACTTGCCGTCCATGGGCGCGCTCGACTTCCTGCGCGAAGCGGCGTCGCTCGAGGGAGACCGCCCGGTGATTATCCTGTGCGCGACGGAAAATGATCATCAGCAATTTACACTCGCCAAGGCGGCGGGCGCCGCGCACCATATACTCAAACCGTTCGATAAGGGCGCGATTGCGGCGAAGCTTGCGGAAATCGGTCTGATCGATCCCGTCTCGGAAGCCGCGAACGGTTAGACGCCGTATAAAATAATTCGCCCGGCTCGCAATTTGTCATAGTGCGGTCACGGTGAATGGGTTTATCTCGTTGCCATGTCGCTGATCCAGCTTATTGTTCTTGCCGTTATTCAGGGGATTACGGAGTTTCTTCCGATCTCCTCCTCGGCGCATCTGATCCTTGCGCCCCTTGCGGTGTCAGGCTGGGCGGATCAGGGGCCGTTGATTGACATCGCCGCTCATGTGGGATCGCTGGTCGCGGTGCTCCTGTACTTCCGTGAAGAGACCGCGATGTTGTTTCGCGGCGGCGTTGATATGCTGCGCTTCAAGCCAAGCGATGACCGCAAACTGTTTTTGTTCATTGCTGCGGCCACCATTCCGACTCTGGCTCTGGCGGCTGTGTTTGTGCTTTTTGATATAACGGACGCCTTGCGCTCGCCTGTGGTGATCGGCTGGACCAGCATCATCTTCGGCGCTCTTTTGTGGCTCGCAGACCGGACGAAGGGCGACCGCGAAGGTCTGGACCGGATCACCTGGCGCGACGCCATCGCGATTGGTCTGGCTCAGATGATAGCGCTTGTTCCCGGCGTTTCGCGTTCTGGCATCACAATGACCATGGCGCGGTTTTTAGGGATGACGCGCACCGAGTCAGCGCGGTTTTCCATGTTGCTCGCAATCCCGACTATCCTTGCCCTCGGATTTTTTGCTGCGATTGAAATCGCACGGGAAGGCGCCGGCGCAACCATGTCCGGCGCCGCCATCGTCGCGGTGCTGTCTTTTATTTGCGCTTATGCCGCGATTGCGATCCTGATGCGCTTGACGCGCAGCATCAGCTTCACGCCTTTCGTCATCTACAGAGTCATTTTCGGGATCATCCTCCTTGCCATGGCGGGAACACTTGCGGCTGGCTGAAAAGCCTCGTGAGGGCCGCAAAAACGTCTTGGCTTTGGCTGATTTTCTGGTCATGACTCAGTCGTGATTTTTGAAAGCCCGTTATGGACGCCTCTCTTCTCAATTCCGCACCGATCACCGCTGATGGCGTCCGCGCCGCCGCCGCGCGCCTGTCCGGCAAGGCTGTGCGCACGCCGCTGATAGAGAATGCAACGCTCAATGAAATGGCGGGGGGGAGGGTGCTGCTCAAGGCGGAAGTCCTCCAGCATTATGGTTCATTCAAATTCCGCGGCGCCTATAATCTTGTGTCGCAATTGACCGAGGAAGATCGGCGCAAGGGAATTCTCGCCTGGTCGTCAGGCAATCATGCGCAAGGCGTTGCGCTGGCGGCCCGCATGTGTGGCGCTCATGCGACGATCATCATGCCGGCCGACGCCCCTGCGATCAAAACTAACAATGTAAAAGCACTTGGCGCCGACATTATTTCTTATGACCGCTACAGCGAAGACCGTGAGGCGATCGCCGAGCGCATCATTGCTGAAAAGGGCATGATTTTGGCGCCGTCTTTTGATCATCCGCATATTATTGAGGGACAGGGAACGGCGGCGCTGGAGACCCTTGAAGAGGCAACCGCGCGAGGCCTGTCTCTGGACGCGTTTATCGTGTGTTGCGGCGGTGGCGGCCTGACAGCGGGCTGCGCCATAATTCTTGAAGATGTTTCACCGCAGACCGATGTCTGGATCGCCGAACCGGAAGGGTTTGACGAGACCTGGGCGTCGATACGCGACGGGGTTCGCCATCGCGCTGATGTCAGCCGGCGCACTATTTGTGACGCCATTGCGAGCCCTTCCCCGGGACGGCTCACTTTGCCGATTATGGAGCGGCTCGTGCGCGGTGGGCTAACGGTTACGGAAGAGGGTGTCCGCAGGGCGATGATCTTCGCATGGCGGGAGTTGAAGCTGGTGGTGGAGCCGGGCGGGGCGGCCGCTCTGGCGGGGCTCCTTTCCGGGAAATTTGACGCCCGGGGCAAGACGACGGCGCTGACGCTTTCCGGAGGGAATGTGGATGCGCCTCTTTTCGCAGCAATTCTGGAAGACCGCCCGCTGCCGGCCTGAGGCGGCCAAGCTGGGGGTAAACCTTTACACCGCCTTCACGATCTCGCGTGTGGAAAAGGCGGATATTGAATTGTTACAATATATCCCCATATCGAAATCAAATGAAAATGGCGGCCTGGTCATCAAAAGGCCAAATGATCGTCATTTCTGATCGGTAAAGAAAACTATCGGTTTTTATGTCCGGCGTTCACGGTTTGCTAGCCAGTTTTCCTGCAAAATCAATAAAACGCCCGGATCCAGATGAGAGGGATCTGACAAAGGAAAAGACCCATGACTTTGATGAAAAACGGCGCGATTTTTAATGACGGAGAAGAGAAGTCCCTGTCTGCGCGTGATTTCGCAGAGCTCGGAGGGCGTAAACTCGTCTATGTGCGCACGGTAGCCGCACGCGATGTCCTGGATGACCTCATGGACGACGAAGGCGAGTTGGCCATAGAAATCGAAGACGGCGATATTCTCTATTCGGTGCACTCGTCCAGCGGAGAACGGCTGGCGCTTGTGGGCGACCGCGATCTCGCTTTCGCGGCGGCGCGCCAATATGAAATGAACCCCGTCAGCGTTCACTGACGTTTCAAGCTATTCCAGAAAACTGAATTACGCTTAAGCCGCGTGGTGCTTTTGATCCGCCGTGGCGATGGCGAACAAGGCTTCCGCCGAATCGGCGCCGCGAAGGGCCTCCCGCGCATCTTCATCGCGAAGTAGGCGGGAAACTTTGGCGAGCGCCTTCAAATGCGCCGCCGTGGCGTTGGCGGGCGCAAGCAACATAAAGACGAGATCAACGGGCTGGTCGTCGAGCGCATCAAAGCTGACAGGCGCTTCCAGACGCGCCAGCACGCCGACAATCTTTCCGAGACCTTCAATCTTGCCGTGGGGCAGGGCGACGCCGTCGCCTACGCCCGTTGAGCCCAGCTGTTCGCGTTCCAGCAGGGTCGACATAATATCCGCAGCCGGCCGGTCGATTAGCCCGCTTGCCTTGTCGGCAAGCGCCTGCAGCGCTTCGCGCTTGCAGCTCGCCCGTAGGTTATGGATGACGCCCTGAGGGCTGAGAAGGTCTTCAAGTCCCATTACGCTCACGCAAACTCTTTCACCGGCTCCGCACCCCTACGAATAGTTCAAGTTGTTAAGAAGTTCCTTAAAATCGGTCCGTTCGACCGAGGGTGTCAGCCTCGCCGCGCCGTCAGCGAGGCCGCCTTTAGCGCTAAGAGGCCCCGGGATCAACCCATCCGATATGGCCGTCGCGGCGGCGGTAGACCACATTGATTCGCCCGTGCGCCGCGTTCTTGAACACCACCGCAGGTTGTTCAGCCAGATCGAGCTGCATGACCGCTGCGCCAACCGTCATTTCCCGCAAGGTTGTCTGGCTTTCAGCCACGACGACTGGGTTAGGATCGGCCTCGTCCTGGTCGCCTTCCTCTTCCTCAGCCAGCGGCTGAAGCATGTAATAGGAGGCGCTCTCTGCAGGGAGGGGCTCCTTACCATTGGTGTGATGCTTCTTTAGCCTGCGCTTATAGCGCCGCACCCGTTTTTCCAGCTTTTCCAGGCTCTCTTCAAAGGCGCTATAGGCGTCCCCGCCTTCGCCATGAGCCGCCAGAAACACGCCAGAAGCGAGATGGGCTGTTACATCACAACCAATGAGATGACGCTCCTTGGAGAATGTAACGGTCGCCTCGGCACCGCGATCGAAATATTTGTGAACGCTGTCTTCGAGTTTGTCAGATACATGGTTTTGCAGGGCGTCGCCCAGATCCATGTTTTTACCGCTGACCTGAATGTCCATTGGACCTCCTGAAAGTGGCGGCTCTCCCCCGGAGCACCGCGCCACCGCCATTATATTGGCGTTGAATGCGCGGATTAAAGGGTTAGATCGCCGTTTGCAACATCGCCCGGCGGCGTTGGACAGAAGAGGGAATATTCAATGTTTCCCGATACTTAGCAACTGTCCGGCGAGCAATATCCACGCCTTCCGAGCGCAAGATTTCGACAATCTTGTCATCCGAAAGGACCGTGTCCTTGGTCTCGGCCTCAATCATCTCCCGAATGCGGTGGCGGACCGCCTCTGCGGAGTGGGCCTCGCCCCCTGAGGAGGAGGCGATGGAGGCTGTGAAAAAGTATTTCAGTTCGAAAAGGCCGCGCGGCGTTGCGATATATTTATTCGAAGTCACACGCGAAACGGTCGATTCGTGCATTTCGATGGCGTCGGCGACAATTTTGAGATTAAGCGGGCGCAGATGTTTGACGCCATAGGCGAGAAACGCGTCCTGCTGGCGCACGATTTCACTCGCAACCTTCAGGATGGTTTGCGCGCGCTGATGCAGTGATTTTGCTAGCCAGTTGGCGCTGGCGAATTGCTCTGCAATGAAGTTTTTGTCTTTTTCATCTGCGCCGTTTACGGATGAAATCTCCGCGTAATAACGCTGATTAACGAGGATGCGAGGCAGGGTCTCACTGTTAAGTTCGACCTTCCAGCCGCCATCCTGAGACTTGGTGACGAAAACGTCCGGCGCAATCGCTTGAACTACCCCGCCGCCATAGGCGTAACCGGGTTTTGGCGTGAGGCCGCGTACTTCCGCGATCATGTCGCGCACGTCTTCTTCGTCCGCATCGGTCGCCTTCATCAGGCCTTTGAGATCGTTTTTAGCGAGAAGCTCAATGTTTTCTACAAACGCCTGCATCGACGGATCAAAACGATTGGCGTCAATCAGTTGAAGCTTCAGGCACTCCTTAAGATCGCGGGCGCCGACGCCAGACGGGTCGAAGGCCGTGATCATGGCGTGCGTTTTTTCCACGTCGGAAAGTTCAGCGCCAAGGCGGTCTGCAACGGTGGGCAGATCTTCGCGCAGATAGCCGGCCTCATCAATCATGTCGATGATATAGGCGCCGATGAAGAGTTGCATCGGGTCGCGTGTCGCGAGATGCAGCTGTTCCGTCAGGTGATCGGCGAGCGAGATTTCCTTTTTCAGTGTGGCGCCGAATTCCTGATCGCCATCGAGGCTGCGACCGGAAGACGCTGACGTCCAGTCATTAGGCTGATAATCGCCATAAGCAGCGTCGCTGCCGGAACTGTTGGGATCGACATCATCATATTCGACATCAAGCGAGTCGCGCGCTTCCTTGGCATCCGCCTGGTCGACTTCGCCAGTGCTTTGGGGAGCGCTTTCAGCGTCAGCGGATTTTTCACCGCGACGCTCAGCCGGGCCGTCGGACGGGGTTTCGTCACGCTCCAGAAAAGGATTTTCTTCGAGTTGTTCGGCGACATATTCCGACAGCTCGAGATTGGACAGTTGCAACAGCTTGATCGCCTGCTGCAATTGCGGCGTCATAACGAGCTGCTGTGATTGTCTGAATTCTAATCTCGGAGCTAACGCCACAATGCCCCCTTGTCCTTCCTTTACATCTGGAACCGGTCGCCGAGATAAACCCGGCGAACGTCTTTGTCGCCGACGATTTCGCCGGGCGCGCCTTCCAGAAGCACCTCGCCTTCATGAATGATGTAGGCGCGGTCGATGATGTCGAGAGTTTCGCGAACATTGTGGTCCGTAATCAGGACGCCAAGGCCGCGATCTTTAAGATGCGCCACCAGTTCGCGGATTTCCGCGATGGCGAGCGGGTCGATGCCGGCGAAAGGCTCGTCCAGCAGCATGAAGGACGGCGCCGTAGCAAGTGCGCGGGCGATCTCCACCCGGCGGCGTTCACCGCCCGAGAGCGCGATGGCCGGCGCATTGCGAATATGGGTGATGTGAAATTCGTTCAGAAGATCGTCGATGATCGTCTGCTGTTTGTCTTTGTTGCGTTCAACAAGCTCGACCACGGCGCGCAGATTTTGCTCTACGGTCATGCCGCGAAAGATTGAGGCTTCCTGCGGCAGATAGCCCACGCCGAGACGCGCACGCTGATACATGGGCAGGTTTGTCACATCATTACCGTCAATCATGATGCGGCCGCGGTCGGCAGGGATCAGGCCGGTGATCATGTAAAAACAGGTTGTCTTGCCGGCGCCGTTGGGGCCGAGAAGACCGACCACTTCGCCGCGCTTCACCGACATCGACACGCCCCGCACAACCGGGCGTCGCTTAAACGATTTGCCCAGATTCTCAGCCGCCAGCGCGCCGCCGCCCTCAATCACTTTGGGCTTCAGCTTCTGTGGCTTGGCGCTTTGCGCCGGAGAGGTGTCGTTTGTCGGTTCCATCTGGTCGCTCATTAAGCGCGTCTCTCTTTAAAGTTCAGTGAAGGCGTAGGATAATCGTTAACGGGTGTTCAGACTTGCCATTCTTTATGACTGTTCGTCATCCTTCCCGGTGAAAAACAGGCCGCGAATGCGTTTTCCGGCTTCAGGGGTAAACAAAACCTTACCGCTATCGATCCAGTAGGTGATTTTGCCTGCGGACATGACCTGCTTGCCCTGTGTGACAATGACGTTGTCGGTCATGACAATGGTGCGGGCTGCATTGTTGAAAACCGCGCGTTCGCCGGTGATCGCTTCCTCGCCATTGGAATAGCGCACGGAGCCGATGGCGGTGATGGTTTCGAAGTCGCCTTCATCGGTCAGCACCGCTTCAAGCCGCTCCGAGATCAGGATCGCGGGTCCCTGGACCACGCGGACATTGCCGGTCCAGACGGCGAGATTGTCCTGAAATTCAGCCGTGTCGCCGGTGATATCGATCGGTTCCTTGCTGTCGCCGGCGGCGATCAGCTGGGCGGCGCCCGGCGTCACGGTGCAAAGGAAAAAGGCGGCGGCTAAACAGATTTTTTGAATCATTGCGGCTTCTCGATGTCCACTTCTTTCAGCGCCGGCCGGCCAGTATCGGCGGCGTTATCGTCCGGCTTGGCTTCAGCATCCTTGGGATAGATGCGCATATGCACATTGCCCTCGAGGACCACGCGGCCCTCACCATTATAGGCTTTCATGCGTTCAGCGGTGAGTTCGCGGCCATTGGAGCCTTGGCCCTCGACGCCGGTGTCGCTAGTGACGACCTCATCCTTGATGGCGACCGTGGCGGTGGGCGTATGGAAGACATACACCTCCGATCCCACTTCATGTTGCAGCGTCACCTGATCCTCAAGCTCCAGAATATTCTGGTCGGATCGGTAAACGCCTTTGTCTGCGCTCACAACCGTGGAGCCGTTATTCTCGCCCTGCACGGCGTGGGGCCGGTCCAGCGTAACGACGTCTTTCAGATTTGTGTTCTGACGGGCCACATCCGCCGTGATCTCGAACGGCTTGCCCTTGTTATCGACCCCGGCGAAGCGTGGGCTCGCCATGCTCAGCTCTTCGGCTGTTGCATCAATATCCTTGAAATCGTCCAGGAATGCTTCGTCGGCTTTGTTGGATTGTGTGTTCACCAGCAAGGCGCCCACAAGAACGATGGCGAGGATTGGCAGTGCGATTCGCAGGCGTCGGACCATGCGCGAACGCGCGGCGGCCTGGTCGCCAGTGGTGCGCGCGCCTGAGGGCAGGCTGTCGAGGACGCGCCGCCGGGACGCGAGCTGCGTCGGCTCTGTCGGCCTTTTCTCATCGGTGACGAGCGTCGTCATGTCCGCGTGCGATTTCCTATGAATTCCAAGAGCTTCGTTGCGCCGCAAAAAAGTCCGCAGCGCCTCTCTTCATATAGTCGCGCGGCGGCCGGAGGGAAGCAAGAGGCGCAAATTTCCCTCTAAAAACCGGCGCTTTGGCGGGGAAATCTCAGGAGTGGGCGAAAATATCGACCTCAGGCCAGCCGGCGAGGTCCAGCGCCGCCCGGTTTGGCAGGAATTCGAAGCACGCTTCGGCGAGATCCGTCCGCCCCTCGCGGGCCAGCATGGCGTCCAGCTTTTCCCTCAAGGCGTGCAGGTGGAGGACGTCCGAGGCTGCATAGTCCACCTGGGCGTCGGAAAGCTGGTCGGCGCCCCAATCGGAGGATTGCTGCTGTTTCGAGATATCGACCCCGAGTAGCTCGCGGCAGACATCCTTGAGGCCATGCCGGTCCGTATAGGTGCGGCAGAGCTTCGAGGCGATCTTGGTGCAATAGACCGGCGCTGTGTCAACGCCGAGCCATTGCTTGAAGGCGGCGACATCGAAGCGTGCGAAATGAAAAAGCTTGAGGACTTTCGTGTCGGCGAGCAGGGCCTTGAGGCGCGGCGCGTCATAGGTCTTGCGGTCAAGCTGAACGAGATGCGCGTTACCATCGCCCGCTGAAAGCTGAACGACGCAAAGGGGGTCGCGCTGGGGGATCAGCCCCATGGTCTCTGAGTCGATCGCCACGACAGAACCGAGATTGAGGCCTTCAGGGAGATCGCCTTTGTACAGGTGGTTGGTCATCGCGTCTTTCTACTGTCTTTCATTCCTGTGGTCTTAGCCCCCGGGTCTTACCATTGTCGCCGGAATAGTGAAGGCCGGATTAAGACGCCTTGCGAACGATCACTGATCCGGCGGAATAGCCGGCGCCGAAGCCGCAGATGACGCCGATGTCTCCGGGCTGGAAATCGGCTTTATATTTATGGAACGCGATGATCGAGCCGGCCGAAGACGTGTTGGCGTATTCATCAAGAACAACGGGCGCTTCCTCCCGGGTCGCGTCGCGGCCGAGAACCTTCCTTGCAATGAATTCATTCATGGCGAGGTTCGCCTGATGCAGCCAGAAGCGTTTGACGCCCTCCGGGGCGACGCCGACATCGCTTAAATGCCCGGAAATCAGTTCGCTGACCATGGGCACGACCTCTTTGAAGACCTTGCGGCCTTCCTGCATGAACAGCTTGTCCGTTGCGGGATCGGTTTGCGGATCGGCGGGGGCGCCGGTTTCTCTTTCGCAGTGATTGAGAAAACCGAAATTGTTGCGGATGTTATTGGAGAATTTTGTTTTAAGGCGCGTGCCGAGAATCTCCCAGGTTTCGCCAGTCGCGGCGCCGTCATTACGTTCCAGGATCACCGCCGTCGCGACGTCTCCGAAAATGAAATGGCAGTCGCGGTTGCGGAAGTTCAGATGAGCCGAACAGATTTCCGGATTGACCATGAGGATGCGGCGCGCGCCGGCGCGGATAAGCCCGAGACCGGTTTCGATGCCGAACGTCGCCGAGGCGCAGGCCACATTCATGTCGAACGCAAAGCCGTCGATTCCCAATGCGTCCTGAATTTCAACGGCGATCGCCGGATAGGCGCGCTGCATGTTCGAGGCCGCGCAGATGACGCCGTCAATATCCTGCGGCTTGAGATCTGCAGCGCGCATGGCGTCGCGCGCCGCCGTGACGCCCATCTCCGCCAGTAGCGAGAGATCTTCATTCGGTCTCGGCGCGATATGCGGCGCCATCCGCGTGATATCGAGAATGCCTTCCTTGTCGACGACGAAGCGCGATTTGATGCCTGAGGCTTTTTCAATGAACTCAGGTGAAGATGGTTGTAGCGGCTCTACATCGCCGGCGGCGATGGCGTCCGCGTTTTTGTCGTTGAAGTCGGCGACATAGGCGTTGAGGGCGTCCACCAGCTCTTCATTCGAAATGGCGTGGGGCGGGGTGTATAGGCCGGTGGCGACGATACGCACGTCAGCGGCGGTGGAATGGGACATGAGGCGTTTCCGGAAAAGTTGTTTCCGGCAATTTGCGCCCATCCTACCTGCGGCGCAACCCGCCTTAGCGGGCGAGCTTCTGTACCGCTTTCCAGCGTGGACAGGCCGTTTCATGGTCATTGACCATGCCAACCGCCTGCATGAAGGCGTAGACGATGACCGGGCCGCAGAATTTGAAGCCAAGGCGTTTAAGCTCTTTCGCCATGGCCTCGCTTTCCGGCGATTTCACCTGATGATCGCGGTAGTTTTTCACCTTGTTCACTACAGGCGCGCCATCAACAAAGTCCCAGAGCAGGCCGGAAAAACCGTCCTGCTGTGTCTCCATAATGTCGAGATAGACCTTGGCGTTGCCGATTGCGGCATTGATTTTTGTTGAAGAGCGGATGATGCCCGCATCGCTCATCAACCGTTCGATTTTCTTCGGCGTATAGCGCGCGATCTTTTCCGGATTGAAGCCATCAAAGGCTTTGCGGAAATTATCGCGCTTATAGAGAATTGTGCGCCAGGATAATCCCGCCTGAAAGCCGTCCAGAATTAGCTTTTCAAAAAGCGCCCGGGCGTCATATTCCGGGACGCCCCATTCGGTGTCGTGATAATTGCGATAGACCTCGTCGTCGAGCGGCGCCCAGAGACAAGGTGCATTCGGGCTGGGGGCCTTGGCGCTAGCGGATCTGACCACGGAAAACCTCTGTTTCGTTTTCCGACAGGTAAAGCCGCCAGCTCCTGAAAATCAATATTGGAGAGTTAATATTCGAATGTCGGCATGGTGTCGAAGTCGGGCGCCATAATCAGACGGATCGCGCCGCCGCCATTGTCGACCATGAGCGACGTCATGTTGAGTGACACGAGCCGGTTGCCGAGCGCGCCGAGCCCGCCAACAGAAAGCACCGCCGTTTCAAAACGTCCCGGGTCGGCGAGAAGAATGTCGAACATGTCCGCGACCTTGTCACCGTTTTCATTGACGACAGGAGCGCCGATCAATTCCGACATGCTCATCAGATCGCCGGGATTGTCGATAACGCCGCCGGTCGGATGATAGGCTAGGGACTCGGTCATCTGGCGGAGTTCGCCGTCAGTCATATCGACAGTGACGGCGATATCGCCGTCGCCGCTGATAGCGAAAGCGAAACGGTCAGCGGTAATGGTTGCCGGCGCGCCGCCAAGCCCGAGAAAGGCGCCATCCTTCAAGACGACAGCGCGCAACAGGCCGTCAGAACTGAAGAGAAGATCGTCAATCGTGGCGATCGCCATGCGATCTTCGCCGCGAACGGATTCGCCGATGATGTTGCGAACCGTGAAGCCTTTTGCATTCGCCTGAGACAGCTCATTTTCAATGAAATCACCGGCGGAGTCTGCGGCTTCACTGGCGGCGGCGGAAATTTCTTCGCCAACGCGCGCGGCGCCTTCACCGACATCTTCAGCGCTTTCCTCGACAATTTCGCCGGTCTTCGGTTCATTCTCAACGGGCTCGTCCCGCGCACAGGCAACCGCCAGCGCAGAACTCGCTGCGAGCAAAATCACATATTTCATCCTGTTCCCCTGTAACAGCGCCCAAAGCGGGCTTCGTTACCCGAACAGAAAATCAGCCGGTTGGTTCCCTGAACGCCGGCTCAGATATGGTGAAAAAGCTTCAGCAGCCAGAAGATCAGGATAAGGATTTGCACCACGAAAAACGCAAAACGGAGAAAAACGAATAGCCGGTTTGTCGAGATCAGATGGGCGACGGATTGGGCGATGCGGGCGCCGAGAAACACATAAGCGAGACCATCGGTGAGCGCGGTCTGGTTCGTCGCAATGGCGTAGAGCAGCACCGCCGCGACAAGGCCGATATTCTCATAGCAATTGGCGTGGGCGCGGGTGAGGCGTTTGGCGAAGCCTTCCATATCGTCGCCGGAAGGAGCGAACGAGTTTGACGCGCGCTTGCCTTGCATCACGAGGGATGTGCGCACGAAAGCGAGACACAGGAGCAGCAAAATAAACCAGGATGCGTAAGCGAGCAGCGTTGTTGCGGTGGGTGTCATGACGGTTCCTCCTTATTGTTATGGTCGTCAGACGTCCCGGCGAGGCTACTCCGGTTTGAGATAGGCTGGAATTTCCAAAAGCAGTTCCTTGTCACCGCACATGACAGGGGTGCTTTCAGCCTTCGCCTTTTCCCAGCGGTCGAGCCTGATCTGGGCAAGGGCGGTCCCGTCAGCGCTGCTCGATATATCGCCAAGGGTCGAGGCGCCGGCGGTGACGGGCGCGCCTTTTGCAGGCGCGGCTCCGTCGAATTTTGCGATCAGGGTTCGCCGCCGGACATCGCCCTTGCGCTTCATTCGGCTTGAGACTTCCTGACCGATGAAACACCCTTTTTTGTAATTGACGCCATTCAGGACGTCATAATTGACGTCGGTGAGAAAGACTTCGTCGCCGCCAAAGTCTTTGCCGAATTCCGGAACGTCGAGTGCAATGCGCCGCCGGTCATAGACGCTATCCGCCGCCGGCGTTTCATTCGTCATGAAGGCGCGCCAGCCAAGTCCCGCATGACGAGGGTCAGGGAAGCCGCCTTCGAATTCTTCCGCACTCACCGCAACAGAACGCTCCGCCAAAATCTCAAAACTGACTTTGGCGCGGAGTTTATAAAGGCTGAGGCGCTTCACTAATGCGTCGGCGGCGGCGCTATCGCAATCAATCAGCAGGGCGTCGCCTTCCGCGGCGATGAGGAAATCAAAAAGAATTTTTCCCTGCGGCGTCAGCAGCGCAGAAAATATCGCCGGCTCGGCCTTCAGCCTCTCCACATCTTGTGTAACGATCCCTTGAAGAAAAGAGTATCGGTCTTCGCCGGAGAGGCGAATGACGGTGCGGTCGGGAAGGGATGCGGGTATGGTCATAGGCGAGGCATGTAAGGGGCTTTCGCCAATAATCAAAGGGGCTCTTGTGCGGGCCTCGCCCCCCGGCCTACAAGGCGGGCCATTGCGGAACATAAAGCGAAGGAGAGCGGTGTGACGGACCGTCTCGTACTACGCCGGCCCGATGACTGGCATGTGCATTTGCGCGACGGCGCCATGCTCGAAACGGTGGTGAACTACACCGCGCGCCAGTTTGGGCGCGCGATTGTCATGCCCAACCTGGCGCCGCCGGTGACAACGGTGGACGCCGCTAAGGCCTATCGCACACGCATTCTGGCGGCCACGGCGAAGGGACTCGATTTCACGCCGCTGATGACCTGTTATCTGACGGATACGCTTGACGCCAAAGAGGTTCAGCGCGGTCACGAGAGCGGCGTTTTCACAGCGTGCAAACTATACCCGGCCAACGCGACCACGAATTCGAGTTTCGGCGTCACCGACATTTCAAAAATATACACCGTTTTGGATGTCATGCAGACTATCGGCATGCCGTTGCTTGTGCATGGCGAAGTCACCGACCGGGATGTTGACATCTTCGATCGCGAAGCGGTTTTCATCGAGCGGGTCATGAAGCAAGTCGTGGCAGACTTTCCCGAGCTCAAGGTGGTGTTCGAACATATCACAACATCCGACGCGGTCGATTTTGTCAGCGCCGGCGGCGCCAATATTGCGGCGACGATCACGCCGCATCATTTGCATTTCAATCGCAACGCTATCTTCGAGGGCGGCATTCGTCCGCATAATTACTGCCTGCCGGTGGCGAAGCGCGAAAAACATCGGCTCGCGCTGCGCCGCGCGGCTGTTTCCGGGTCGCCAAAATTCTTTTTGGGCACAGATTCAGCGCCTCATACTACGAGCGCCAAGGAGGCCGCCTGCGGCTGTGCGGGCGTTTTCAATGCGCCTTTCGCCATTGAAAGCTATGCGGCGACCTTTGAAGAGGAAGGCGCACTCGACAAGCTGGAAGCCTTCGCCTCCGAATATGGTCCGCGCTTTTACGGCCTGCCGCTGAATGACGGCGAACTTGTCCTCGAGCGTAAAGAAACCCTGGTCCCGGATCATCTGGGGTCTGGCGACGCACAGCTCACTCCCTTTATGGCGGGCAAGAAGCTCAACTGGAGGCTTTGCGACGCTGACGCCTGATCAGTCCGTCGTCGGCGTTATCACATAAGGTGAGTTTGCGAAGGCGTCGTCTTCCTGTTCCTGACGCAAGGCTTGGGTCAGGCGCGCGACAATGACGTCGCCTTGAGCGGCGCGGCTGGCGGCGTAGTCGCGTGCGCGCCGGTCGCAACCCGGATAGCGTCGCTGGGCGTCGCGATATCCCTGATTGAATCCCTGAACGAGCGCTTCGCGTTCAGCGTCCTGGGGCTCTTCGAGTTCGAGAAGTTTTTGCATGCGTTCGCGCCAGACATCGGCCTCGAATTGCGGCTCGCAGGTGCGCCGAAGATGATGCATCTCGCCGAACAGCGTTGCGAGTGCTGTAAGATCGCGCTGGCGCTGTTGATAGGTTTCAAGATCCTGCGCCGCGGCGACGGAAATCAACCCCGTCGCAAGGGACGCGATCAGCACAGCAATTAAACGTCGAACAGTCATGGCGGTCCTATCTACCAGAAATATAGCCGGATTATGACCGGGTGAGAGCCCCGGCGCGCCATTGCGCGGCGCGGTCCATGGCCCTGCGCGTTGTATCCCAGGAAATTCGGGCCTTGGCCTCCTCGAAGGGGACAAATTCCGCAGCTTCCGCATCATCGCCGGGGCGCGGCTCGCCGGAGACCCACTCGGCCACATAGTCGATCATGATGTAATGCGGCGCGCCGTCCGCCGCCGGCAGGCTCTCAAAGACGTCGAGCAGGCCCACAACCCTGATCTCGACGCCGGTTTCCTCGCGGACTTCGCGGGCGACAGCGTCATGCAGGGGTTCGCCATATTCGATTTTGCCGCCGGGGATCGACCACTGGCCTTTCAGGGGCTCGCGCCCGCGCCGAATCACAAGCGCCTCATCGCCGCGAAAAACGACGGCGCCAACACTGGCGAAGATTTTTTCCCGGCCGGTCATGATTTTCCTTATAGTTTGGTCATGTGCGGACGGTTCTACCTCAAATCGACCCCGGCGGAAGTCGCGACGCATTTCGGCGTCGATGTGCGCGACAATTTCCCGCCGCGCTACAATATCTGTCCGACCCAGCCGGTGGCGACGATCCATATCGGGCCGCGGCGCGCCCGCGAATATTCGCTCATGCGTTGGGGCTTCGTGCCGTCCTGGGCGAAGGGGGAGTTCCTTGAAAATCTCGCCAAGCGCCCGCTCATCAATGCGCGCAGTGAAACGGTCCATGAGAAGGCGAGTTTCAAAAACGCCTTTCGCCGCCGGCGTTGCCTGATCCCTGCTGACGGTTTTTACGAATGGCAGGCGCGGCCCGCCAAAGCGAAACAGCCTTATGCTATCCACAAACGCAAAGGCGGCCTCATTGGCCTTGCCGGGATTTGGGAGACGGTTGTCGACCCTGATGGCGGCGAGATGGATACGCTGGCAATCCTCACAGTAGGGGCGGGGCAGGATATGAAAAACATTCACAGCCGCGAGCCCGTGGTGATCGCGCCGCAATCCTACAATCTCTGGCTCGAAGCGGACGAACGCGACATGGCGAGCCTCGAAGGCCTCATCACGGCGGCGCCCGAAGGCTACTGGTCGGCGCATCCTGTTTCGACGGAGGTCAACTCTCCGCGTCATGACGGCCCGCATCTGATTGAGCCGCTGGCGGCGTAGAAGGCGATGTGGCGCAGCGCCGTCATTTTCGGCTCGTCTGCGTAGTTTTGTCCCGCATGATTGCTGGTCTGTAGCCGCGTGTGGCGCCATTTGGACGATTGTGCTCGCGCCCATGGAGGGGCGCGGGGCGGCGTTTTGATCAGTCGAGTTTTTGCGAACGGCAAGGGTCATAACGCATCACTATAAGGCCGTCTGAAAAGTGGTGAAAACTTATCCACGGGTTCCAGTTTGGCCTTATACTACGGCCCGCAGCCGTTCGGTGTGGCAGCTATAGGCGCACCAATTTCTAGCGAAACAAGACGCTAAGTATTTCTCAGCCTCAGGCAGTGGCGCCCCCACACTGCGTGCTAAAAGCACCTATCAATCATCGTCGATTAATTTCTGTATATTTTTGTATTTGGACTGTGGAACAAAAGCTATTCTTTTTGGCCGGTTGTAAGCGTCATGTTCAAAATCAATAGTTGAATAGTCATGGATCCAAGGAGCAATAAAACTCTGTGATGCGAGATCTGAATTAGTTTGTGTAAAAAGCTCTGTGCAAAGATTTTGATTGAGGTCACCTAGGACGTTGATGGAATCAAAGTCATTCTGCAAGGAATTGTAGGTACTATCATCCAGCGGAACTAACATTGTTCGTGTCGAAGTCAGGTGATTTCGAAAGCGTACTGCATCGTCACTCAAGCCCTTAAGTGGATCAAAATCTGTAACTGGCTCAGCGTTCTCAAAGACTTCACGGACGGATGTTGCTGCCCCAGCAAACAAGGTGACCGCCAGTAAATTACCAAAATCTTTCAGTCCCATACCTATCTCCCTCTATCAAAGCTCTAGCTTATTCCTGAGCGGAATACTTGGCGGGTCAACAATTTAAGTAGTCCTACAGATACATAAAAGGGGACCAAGAGTAAACGATATGCGGCAGCCCATGCTGCGCCAACTGTGCGTTGATCAGGCGCAAAATCTGAGTTCATGTCATAGAAAATGTTTAGAAGTACCCACAAACTCCAATCAGACGGCCAAAGCTTGAGCGCTTTTAAAGTCTCATAGAATGAATATTCAACAAACTCTTTCAGCTCTATCGGCTGTGACCCTCCTGAATGGCCGGCTGCAAATAGCAAAATAGTCGAAATTTCGTACAATAGGAATATGCCGCTTAAGTATAGAATTGTGAATGATGATATGTTTAAGAAAGAAAGCCTTTTTCTGTTTAATGGCCGGAGAATGAACCTGCTTAGCAAAACTACGATTGCAATTGCTACAAGTCCAGCTATGGCGAATGTTGTAGGTTCGTAAGATCCCGGACGAACTTGAAGGTTCGACCAATACAAAAGTGCGGAGAACAGCGCTGGAGTCAGGATAGCAGCAACAAGTTGAAACATAACTAGAATTCCCCTCGTCTAATTGCCAAACGACTTTCCCATTAACTCAAAGAGATAGCCAACGTCTAGCTTTCAAATGTCTTGGAAATAACAATTCGTAGCGATGAGATCAGAGATGATGCAGAGCTAATATTGTTTGCTGAGAGTTTGGCGAGTACAAATTACGACCTGTGCCTCCGGCCTCACCAGCTTCAAGCTGCCCGACAGTTCGAGGCTAAATCGCATCGCTTCCGGTTTTGCCTTATACTACAGCCCGCCGCCGTTACTTTCGTTTTTTCTTCTCGCCGAGAACGGATGCGAGAAGGCCCGGATACAGTTTGTCGAGATCGCCGCGCCGGAGCGAGTTCATATGCGCCGCACCTTCGGTCTCAGTGAAAACGACGCCTGACTCGCGCAACACGCGAAAGTGATGGGACATGCTGGATTTTGGCCGTCCGCCATCGAGGGCGGCGCAACTGGCTGGGCCGTCCATTGCGAGCTGGCGCACTACATCAAGGCGCACAGGATCGCTCAGCGCATAGAGCACCCGCGTCAGCTCGATGTCTTCCCGTTTCGGATGTTTATAGGTTCTCATCCCTTGACCCTTAGCACAGGGTGATTATGTTTCGGTAGTTCGATAATACTCGAACAATAGAACACATAAGGTTGCGGCCTTAAAATATCAATGAATGAAAGCGAATAGAGGTACTCCATGGCGTCCTTGTTTGAGCCAATCACCCTGAAAAACATCACTCTCAAAAATCGAGTCGCCGTCTCTCCCATGTGCCAATATTCGGCCGCGGACGGGCTGATCAATGACTGGCATCATGTTCATCTGGCCGGACTTGCCCGTGGCGGCGCGGGTCTTGTCATCGCAGAGGCAAGCGCCGTCTCCCCGGAAGGACGCATCACGCCGGAAGACGCGGGGATTTGGGCCGATGAGCAAGCCGATGCGTTTCGTCCGGCGGTTGATGCGATCAAGAAAGCGGGCGCAGCGCCCGGCATTCAGATCGCTCATGCCGGCCGCAAGGCGAGCGCCAACCGGCCGTGGGAAGGCGACGATCATATCCCCCTCGACAATCCGCGCGCATGGCCGATCATCGGTCCGTCGCCGATTGCGCAGGGCGGCGGTCTTTCCCGTATTCCGGAGGAAATGAGCAAAGACGACATTCTTCGCGTGCAGCAGGATTTCGTTGCGGCGGCGCAGCGCGCGCTTGATGCGGGCTTTGAATGGCTCGAATTGCATTTCGCTCATGGTTACCTCGCGCAGAGTTTTTTCTCGCGTCACGCCAATCAGCGCACGGATGAGTATGGCGGCTCCTTTGAAAATCGCATCCGCTTTCTGAAAGAAACCTTTGCAGCGGTTCGGGAAGTCTGGCCCGATGATCTTCCGCTGACGGCGCGTCTCGGCGTCATCGAATTCGACGGACAGGACGAGGAAACGCTGGCGGAATCAATCGACCTGATCCGCAGGCTGAAAGCAGGGGGGCTTGACCTGATTGACGTCAGCATGGGTTTCACCGCCGGAGACGCGAACATCCCATGGGGCCCTGCCTTCATGGCGCCTTTTGCAGAAAGGGTGCGGCGCGAGGCGGATATTCCTGCGGCGACGTCCTGGTATATTTCAGATCCAAAGCAGGCGGATGAGCTGATCCGCGCCGGCGCCGTCGATCTTGTCATGTTGGGCCGGCCGCTGCTCGCCAATCCCCATTGGCCTTATGACGCGGCGCGCACGCTCGGTGTTGAAGACTCGGCCTGGACCTTGCCCGCGCCTTACGCGCACTGGCTTTCTCGATATCGCGCAGGGTAGCGTCGCAGCGATCTAAATCGCGTCCCGACCGGTTTCGCCGGTCCGGATGCGTACGGCGTTTTCAACCGGGGAGACAAAAATCTTGCCGTCGCCGATGCGCCCTGAATGAGCTGCGGTCTTGATCGCCTCGACTGCGCGGTCGACCTGTGCGTCATCCAGAACAAGTTCGATTTTCACCTTGGGCAGGAAGTCGACGACATATTCCGCACCGCGATAAAGCTCCGTATGCCCCTTTTGCCGGCCAAAGCCGCGCACATCGGTCACGGTCATGCCTTGAAGACCTTGCTCTTGCAGCGCCTCCTTCACATCGTCGAGTTTGAACGGCTTGATGATGGCTTCGATTTTCTTCATGGCGTTTATCAGCGCTTTCGTTTTCTGAACGTTCATCCGGGACCGGCGTCTGGAACGGGCATTTTGAACGGACCGGAAGTTTGCTAGACCTTTTTACACCAGATTGTTGAAATCGAAAGGCGGCTACCCCTCGTGAACCCTTATCTTGTGCTCTCCGCCGAAGAAATGCGTGCGGCGGAAAAGGCCGCCATGGACGCCGGAACCGCTTCCGCCGCGCTGATGGAGGCTGCGGGCGACAAGGCCGCAGAACTGATCCAGCGGGCCTGGTCGCGTCGCCCGGTCGCGGTCATTTGCGGTCCCGGCAATAATGGCGGCGATGGTTTCGTGGTAGCGCGCGAACTGGCAAGCGCGGGCTGGCCGGTGCGGGTGGGCCTGATCGGCCAGCGAGAAGCGCTTCAGGGCGACGCCAAGCTGATGGCCGATCTTTATGACGGCGAGATCGCACCGTTTTCGCCAGCTCTGCTCGAAGGGGCGGGGTTGATCGTCGATGCGATTTTCGGAACGGGTCTGGCGCGCGACGTTGAAGGAGAGGCGAAGGCGGTGATTGAGGCGATGAATGCGAACCCTGCGCCGGTTTTCGCCATTGACCTGCCGTCGGGCGTCAACGCCGATACGGGCGCCGTCATGGGAACAGCGGTGCAGGCCAACCGCACCATTACGTTTCATGCGCGCAAGCCGGGGCACTTGTTGTTTCCCGGACGCGCGCTCTCCGGCGCGATCGACATTGCCGATATCGCGATCAGCGACGAAGCGACAATGAAGGCGGGTGTAGCGACATTCGAAAATCATCCGGCGCTTTGGGGCGCATTGTTTCCCCGGCCTCGCTGGGGCGGGCATAAATATTCACGCGGGTCGGTGATGGCTGTCTCTGGCGGGCCGCTCAATACGGGCGCTATCAGGCTTGCGGCGGAGGGGGCGCTGCGTATCGGCGCGGGGCTCGTTACCGTATTATCGCCGTCGGAAGCAGGGCCCGTGCATGCGGCGCATCTGACCGCGATCATGTTGCGCCTGTCGGACAATGCCGAACATCTTGCCGCGCATCTGAAAGACGCCGAGCGCATTTCCATGTGTGTTGTCGCCGGTCCGGCGAACGGCGTTGGCGCGAAGACAAAAGACAATGTGCTGGCGGTTTTGAACAGCAAGGCGGGCGCCGTTTTAGACGCTGATGCGCTGACGAGCTTTGCCGATGATGCAACGGCGCTGTTTGCCGCGTTACGCCCTGATGATGTGCTGACGCCGCATATGGGGGAGTTCGCCCGCCTCTTTCCCGAAGAGATCAAGCTGCTGGAACGGGGGGCGGGCAAGCTCGCCATGGTCCGCGCCGCAAGCGAAAAGGCCGGGTGCGTTGTTGTCCTCAAGGGCGCGGACACAGTCATCGCCGCCCCGCCAACTGGGGCTGGCGCGCGGGTCCTCATCAACTCCAATGCGCCGCCGGACCTCGCCACAGCCGGGGCGGGGGACGTGCTCGCCGGTTTCATCGCCGGGCTCAGAGCGCAAGGCATGGATGGTTTCGCGGCCGCCGGCGCCGGCGTCTGGATCCATGGAGCCGCCGGTCAGGTCGCGGGACCGGGCCTCATCGCCGAGGATCTGCCGGGCGCCGTGCCAGCCGTTCTGCGCCAGCTTTTTGCGCCGCCGCAGCAGCCGAAGCCGGCCGCAGAGCCTGATCAGCAAGGGGCGGCCCAGCAATGAGCGCAGTCTCCGTCAGGCGCGCGGAGCGGTCCGACCTTGAGGCGATAACGGCGCTCTATAATCACTTCGTGGAAACGACGGCGGTGACGTTCGATGTCGGCGCCTTCACCGCCCTGGAGCGCGAGCCGTGGTTCGCGCAGTTTTCGGAGGCGGGTCCCCACCAGCTTTTCATAGCGGAACGAGAAGGGGCGTTCGCCGGTTATGCAGGCTCCATGGCCTTCAAGGCCAAGAAAGCCTATTCGACCTCGGTTGAGACAACGATTTATGTCTCGCCCGAGGCGGGCGGCCGCGGCGTTGGCCGGGCTCTTTATGAGCGCCTTTTCTCGGCCCTCGCCGAGGAAGACCTGCACCGGGCCTATGCGGGCGTCGCCCTGCCGAATGAGGTCTCGATCCGGTTCCATGAACGCTTCGGATTTCGGGAGATCGGGACGTTCCGGGAGGTGGGCCGGAAATTTGGCCGTTATCACGACGTGATGTGGCTGGAAAAACGGCTCTCCTAGGGTTTTCCGCCTCCCGTAAGATTCGCTGTGGAAGCTGGTTGGGCGTGAGAAAACCCGCGAAATAAAAAACCGGGTGAATTTCGTCGGATTTGGCCCGGGAATCGGAGCGGCGACGCCTCGACAGCGCGAGTTTCTCTGCTATAGAAGCGCGCTCGTGATGGGGGCCGCCGCAGCTGCGCCGGCCCGCTTTTGCTATCGCGCCGAAATTCGCGGATGTGGCGGAACTGGTAGACGCACCAGATTTAGGTTCTGGCGCCGAGAGGCGTGGAGGTTCGAGTCCTCTCATCCGCACCAAGCTTCGCCTTCGCCAGGCGCCCGACCGATGAGACGAACAGGCCATCCGGCCCAATGAGAGACGAGACAAAAATGGAAGTCATTGAGAAAAGCGCCGAAGGGCTCGACCGCAAGTTTCAGGTGAAGGTCTCCGCCGAGGAGCTCGACAAGAAACTTGTCAGCAAGCTTCAGGAAGTGAAAGGCCGCGTTCAGCTGAAAGGCTTCCGCAAAGGCAAGGCGCCGATTTCCCATCTCAAAAAGCTATACGGCAAAGGGATGATGAGCGAGATCATTCAGGACATTGTCACGGAAACCTCGCAGAAAGCGTTTTCCGAGCGTGACCTTCAGCCGGCGATGCCGCCGCGCCCGGAGCTGACATCCAAAATTGACGATGTGATCGAAGGCAAGGCCGATCTTGAATATGATCTGCACGCCGAGATCCTGCCAAACTTTGATCCCATGGACGTTTCGACGCTCAAGCTGACCCGTCCGGTCGCTGAGGTTCCCGAGGCCGACATCGACGAAGCGCTTTCCAAAATCGCCGCCCAGCAAGTGAGCTATAAGGCGCGCGGCAAGACCGCCAAAGCCAAAGAAAAAGATCAGGTTCTGATCGATTTCGTCGGCAAGATCGACGATGTTGAGTTTGACGGCGGCAAGGGCGAAGGCTTTGAGCTGGTGCTCGGCTCGGGCCAGTTCATTCCGGGCTTTGAAGACCAGCTTATCGGCGCCAAGACCGATGACGATGTGGAAGTGAAAGTCACCTTCCCGGAAGAATATCACGCCAAGGATCTGGCTGGCAAAGAAGCTGTCTTCGATGTCAAGGTTCACGAAGTGCGCGCGCCGGAAGATGTGGCGGTCGACGATGAACTCGCCAAGAAAGTCGGTCTTGAAAGCCTCGATGATCTGAAAAAACGCATCAAGGAACGCCTTGAGGCCGACCATAAAGATATGTCGCGCAGCCATTTGAAACGCACGCTGCTCGACAAGCTCGATGAAGCTCACGACTTCGATCTGCCGCAGGGCATGGTCGATGGCGAGTTCGAGCAGATCTGGCGTCAGGTGGAATCCACCGAGCGCGATGAAGAAGACAAAGACAAAACCGACGAAGAGCTGAAAGAAGAATACCGCAAGATCGCCGAACGCCGCGTGCGTCTCGGTCTGGTGCTCGCGGAAATCGGCAAACGCGCCGAGGTGAAAGTCCCCTCAGAAGAGCTTCAGCAAGCGATCCAGCGTCAGGCGATGCAGGAAGCGCAGTATATGCAGATGCAGGGACAGAACATTTCGCCGCAGGAAGTGCTGCAATTCTATCAGAAAAATCCGCAAGCCATTCAGCAGGTGCGTGCGCCGCTGTTTGAGGAAAAAGTCGTCGATTACATCATCGAACGCGCCACAGTGACCGACAAAACCGTCAGCAAGGAAAAGCTGATGGAAGAGCCGGACGGCGATCTCTAGGGCGATTTGACGCCTCGCGTTGATCAGGAGCCTACGGCTCTGTTATTCTGAAGATCAGGAGCGGCGGCGAGAGCCGCCGCTTTTTTCAGAATGGAACGCCGCCATGGGAGGCGCGCATGCTCAGTCTTGAGGACATCCTGGCGCCTGTCGGCCGAGAGCGTTTCTTTGCGGAGTATTATCGCAAGAAGCCGCTTCATCTTCCGGCGGCAGGCGCGCGCGCCGACATATTCTCTGTCGCCGATCTTGACCGGCTGGTGTCGCAGGCGTCGCTCTGGACCGAACAGACCCTGAAAATGTGGGTCGATCGCGCGCCCGTTCCGCAAGATCAAATTTTCGCTTCGGTGCAGTCGTTGGAAGGCGTGGTGCGCCGCCCGGACCCGGCGCGGGTCGAGGCCCAGTTCGCGCGCGGCGCGTCGATCGTCCTCAATGAAACCGAAAATACGACGCCTTCCTTGCGCGCTGTCGCCAATGTGCTGGAAGAGGCGTTTCTAGGCTTCGCGAGCGCAAATATTTATTGCTCGCGCGGCGGGCGCCAGGCGTTTGACAGCCATTATGACGATCACGAGGTTTTTGCGTTTCATATCGCCGGCGAGAAGACCTGGCGGGTCTATGAGGGCCGCATTGACAATCCCGTGGGCCAGCCGTCGCAGCGCCCGAACCTTCAGGAGATGCATAACAAGGCGAAGGGCAAGATTCTGTTCGAGCAGGTCATGCGCCCCGGCGATCTCATGTATATGCCGCGGGGGCAGTATCACGACGCGCTCGCCGGCGCCGGGCTGAGCCTGCATGTCACTTTTTCTGTCTTCCCGATGAACGGCCTCGCCTTGTTCAATCTGATGGAGGCGGCCTCGATCCGCGACAGCCTGTTTCGTGACGACCTGCCGAACCCGGACCTGCCCGGCGGACGCGAAGCGCTCGCCGAAAGGCTGAAGGCGCTCGGCGCCCGGCTGGCGGCGCTGGCTGGCGATCCCGGCTTTCTCAATCACGTCGCGGCGGCCCAGCGCGGGCGGGTTCGCCGCCGTCACGAGGCCTCGCTCTCGGCGGCAAGCGAAAGCGAGGACGGTTAATCCGGCGTTTACGCTGCCCGATGCGGGACGCCGGAGGCGGCCCTCGCGATTTTGATGCGTCAGATCATTCCGGTTTCGGAACAGAAGCAATCAATTCCTTGCATTTTCAAAAGAATAACCCTCGCTTAAGCGGGACGCGCTAGGGTGCGCAAAATGAGGGCTGGCGCCGCGGCGCAAAGCCCCCATCTTAAGGAAGATTTTTAACCGGAAGGACCCGCCCAACGTCTTCCGGAACAGTTGAGAAACAGGCCGCTACGGCGACAAGACGCTTAAGGAAGGATGTCGATGAAAGACCCCCTGGATATTTACATGAATACGCTCGTTCCCATGGTGGTCGAGCAGTCGAGCCGGGGCGAGCGCGCCTACGACATCTATTCGCGCCTCCTGAAAGAGCGGATCATCTTCCTTTCCGGGCCGGTCCACGACCAGGTTTCGACCCTGATCATCGCCCAGCTTCTGTTCCTGGAAGCTGAGAACCCGAAAAAAGAAATCGCCTTTTATATCAACAGCCCGGGCGGATCGGTCTCGGCCGGCCTCGCGATGTATGACACCATGCGCTATATCCGCCCGGCGGTCTCCACCATGTGCGTCGGGATGGCCGCCTCCATGGGCTCGCTCCTGCTTTGCGCTGGGGAAAAAGACATGCGGTTCTCGCTGCCCAATTCCCGGATCATGGTCCACCAGCCGTCAGGCGGCTTCCAGGGCCAGGCCTCTGATATTGAGCGCCACGCCCAGGATATCATCAAGATCAAGCGCCGGCTGAACGAGATTTATGTCCATCACACCGGCCAATCCTATGAAACTATTGAGAAAACCCTCGATCGGGACCACTTCATGGACCCCGAAGAGGCGGTTTCCTTCGGGTTGATTGACAAAGTGTTGAACGAGCGAGGCGCCCCGGAAGAGTCGTAAGGCGCGGAAAATTCACCATATCCGTTAAGTCAAAGGGGAAATGGTTCCTTGATTGGTTCAGGCGGAATATGGTCCTATGGCGGATGGGTCTCGATGACCTTGGCGCCGATCGTGCAGCTAGGCGGGTATAGGCGACGGGACGGGATCGCCTTTCGCGCGCTTGGTGCGCAGTTGAGATAATGAAGGGCGTTGCCTCGTAAGGGATTTCGGGCGCGGCGCTGACGAAGGAGTGCGGTTATAGTGAGCAAGATCGGCGGCAAAAGCAGCGGCGGTGACGGGAAAAACACCCTTTACTGCTCATTCTGCGGCAAGAGCCAGCACGAGGTCAGGAAACTGATCGCGGGCCCGACGGTGTTTATCTGCGATGAATGCGTTGAGCTTTGCATGGACATCATCCGCGAAGAATCGAAATCGTCGCTGGTCAAGGCCACTGACGGCGTTCCGAGCCCCCAGCAAATTCACAAGGTTCTTGACGATTACGTCATTGGCCAGAAACAGGCGAAGCGCGTTCTCGCCGTCGCGGTGCACAACCACTTCAAGCGTTTGAACCACGCAGCGAAAAACAACGATGTTGAACTCGCCAAGTCGAACATCCTGCTGATCGGTCCTACGGGGTCGGGCAAGACGCTGCTCGCGCAGACGCTGGCCCGTATTCTCGATGTGCCGTTCACCATGGCCGATGCAACGACGCTGACCGAAGCCGGCTATGTCGGCGAGGATGTTGAAAACATCATCCTGAAGCTCCTGCAGTCGGCCGACTACAATGTCGAGCGCGCGCAGCGCGGCATCGTCTATATTGACGAGGTCGACAAGATTTCGCGCAAGTCCGACAATCCCTCGATCACCCGCGACGTATCGGGTGAGGGCGTGCAGCAGGCGCTGTTGAAGATCATGGAAGGCACTGTCGCCTCCGTGCCGCCGCAGGGCGGGCGCAAACATCCGCAGCAGGAATTCCTGCAGGTCGATACGACGAACATTCTGTTCATCGTCGGCGGCGCCTTTGCGGGTCTTGAAAAAGTCATCGCCGGTCGCGGCCAGGGCTCTTCCATCGGCTTCGGCGCCGAAGTGAAAAGCGAAGACGACCGCCGCATTGGCGCGATCCTCCAGGAAGTCGAGCCCGAAGATCTTCTGAAATTCGGTCTCATTCCTGAATTTGTCGGTCGTCTGCCGGTCATCGCCACTCTCGAAGATCTCGATGAGAGTGCGCTGATCCAGATCCTGACGACACCGAAGAACGCGCTCATCAAGCAGTATCAGCGTCTGTTCGAGATGGAAGACGTCAAGCTGACCTTCACCGACGACGCCAAAGCGGCGATTGCGCGTCGCGCGATCCTGCGCAAGACCGGCGCCCGCGGCCTGCGTTCAATCATGGAGGGCATCCTCCTCGATTCGATGTTCGAACTGCCGACGCTGGAAGGCGTTGTGGAGGTTGTCGTCAATGGCGAGGTTGTCGATGGCAACGCCACGCCGCTCTACATTTACGCCGATCGCGACAAGGAAGCGATGGAAGCGGACGCGAGCGCTTAAACTGGCAATCGGCCGTTTTGGTAAAATTCAGGCGCCGCCCCCCATCAAGGGGCGGCGTTTTTCTTGGATTTTGAGGAAAAACAGCGCCTTCCGGCTTACTTGAAATTGCGTCAAAGACCGCCACATTAACTGCGTATTCGCAGCCGTTGTCTTATGGTGGCGATGAGCCTTTTTTCCTGCCGCCAGTTCCTTCATACAAAGGTGATTTCGGTGACAGGCGCGGCGGCTTTCATAAAGCGTTGCGCAAAAGGGCGAACCGCCGCCCAATGTTGAGACGGGCGCGAGAAGTCCGGCGTGCGCCACCAGCCCAGGAAAGGGCGAATGGGCGCGCCTTCAAGGAGTGATTGATGAGCGAGACCGTAACCTATCCTGTGCTGCCGCTGCGCGACATTGTCGTGTTTCCAGGCATGATCGTTCCCCTGTTCGTGGGACGTGAGAAATCCGTGACGGCGCTCGAAAACGTCATGCAGAACGACAAGAAAATTCTGCTTGTGGCGCAAAAAGACGCCAGTGACGACGACCCGGAAGTCGAAGACATTTACGATGTCGGCGTCATCGCGTCGGTGATGCAGCTTTTGAAATTGCCCGACGGCACCGTTAAAGTGCTTGTCGAAGGCGAAGCGCGCGCCACCATTGAAAATTATGTCCGCACCGATGACTATTTCGAGGCGGAGGCTTCCTACCTTGCAGAAGGTGAGAGCGAAGAAGCTGAACTTGAAGCGCTGTCACGCTCCGTCGTTTCGCAGTTTGAATCCTATGTGAAGCTCAACAAGCGCGTGCCGCCGGAAGTGATCGTCTCGATCAGCCAGATCGATGAATATGCGAAACTGGCGGACACCGTCGCTTCGCATCTCAATATCAAGATCAACGAAAAGCAGGAGCTTCTTGAAATCGCCGGCGTCGCCGAGCGGCTGGAGCGCGTCTACGCCCTGATGGAAGGGGAGATGAGCGTTCTTCAGGTTGAGAAGAAAATCCGCAATCGCGTCAAACGCCAGATGGAGAAGACGCAGCGCGAATATTATCTCAATGAACAGATGAAAGCGATCCAGAAGGAGCTTGGCGAGACCGATGACGGCCGCGACGAGCTTTCCGAGATCGAAGACAAAATCAAAAAGACCAAGCTGTCGAAAGAAGCCCGCACCAAGGCTGAGGCGGAGCTGAAAAAGCTGCGCCAGATGAGCCCCATGTCGGCGGAATCGACCGTTGTCCGCAACTATCTCGACTGGATCACCTCGATCCCGTGGAATAACCGCTCCAAGGTGAAAACCGATCTCGCCAAGGCAGAAGAGGTGCTCGACGTCGATCACTATGGCCTTGAAAAGGTCAAGGAGCGCATCGTCGAATATCTCGCCGTGCAAAAGCGGATGAACAAGCTCAAAGGCCCGATCCTTTGTCTCGTCGGTCCTCCGGGCGTCGGCAAGACCTCTCTGGGCAAGTCGATCGCGGAAGCGACCGGCCGCGAGTTTGTGCGTGTGTCGCTTGGCGGCGTGCGTGACGAAGCGGAGATCCGCGGTCACCGGCGCACCTATATCGGCTCGATGCCGGGCAAAATCATCCAGTCCATGAAGAAAGCGAAGAAGTCGAACCCGCTTTTCCTCCTGGACGAGATCGACAAGATGGGCCAGGACTTCCGCGGCGATCCGGCGTCGGCGCTTCTCGAAGTGCTCGATCCCGAACAGAACGCCACTTTTGCGGATCACTATCTCGAAGTCGATTACGATCTGTCCGACGTGATGTTCATTACGACGGCGAACTCGCTCAACATGCCGCAACCGCTTCTCGACCGGATGGAGATCATCCGTATTCCGGGCTACACGGAAGATGAGAAGCTGCAGATCGCACGCCGGCATTTGATCCCGAAACTCATGGAAAACCACGGGTTGAAGGAAGGCGAGTGGTCCATCGATGATGCGGGCCTGATGTCGCTGATCCGCCATTACACCCGCGAAGCGGGCGTTCGGAACCTTGAGCGCGAACTCTCCAAACTCGTGCGCAAGGCGGTGCGAGACCTTGAAACCGGCGCCGCGACAAGCGTTGCGGTGACAGCGGACAATCTTGGCGATTACGCTGGCGTGCAGAAATACCGTCATGGCGAGATTGACCGCGAAGATCAGGTTGGCGTTGTGACGGGCCTCGCCTGGACCAGCGTCGGCGGTGAAATTCTCACCATCGAAGGCGTCAAAATGCCCGGCAAGGGCAAGATGACCCCGACGGGCAATCTGAAGGACGTGATGAAAGAATCCGTCTCGGCGGCGTCCTCTTACGTTCGCAGCCGCGCGACGGCCTTTGGCATTGAACCGCCGGTCTTCGACAAGACCGACATTCACATCCACGTTCCCGAAGGCGCGACTCCGAAAGACGGGCCGTCGGCTGGCGTCGCGATGGCGACCGCCATCGTCTCCGTCCTTACCGGCGTGCCGGTGCATAAGGATATCGCCATGACCGGCGAGATCTCCCTGCGCGGGCGTGTGCTCGCTATTGGCGGCCTGAAGGAAAAGCTCCTCGCGGCGCTGCGTGCGGGGGTTAAAACCGTCCTGATCCCGGAAGAGAACGAGAAAGACCTCGCCGACATTCCGGACAATGTGAAAGAGGGCCTCAAGATCATCCCGGTCGGGACGGTGGATGAGGTGCTGGCGCATGCGCTGACACAAAAGCTTACGCCCATCGAATGGAGCGAGCCGGTGGAAGAGCCGGCCCCGTCTTCAGAGGCTGGCGACGGCGCCTCTGTGGTCACTCATTAAGAGGCGTTTTCCGCCCCAAAACGAATCGGCGGCCCCCGAAAGGGGGCCGTTTTTCGTTGGAACCCCTTGTTTTGCGGGCTTTTTCGCTTTTGCGAACAAAAAAGCAATAAATGAATAAGGGAGCAAAATCAGAGGGTTAACCTCTATGGGGAAAGGAAACCCTTATTTTACGCCATTTTTCCTTGGCTTTGGCCTCGCGACGGCGAGTAAAACCCTCGCAGGTCGACAGTTTTCAACTCCCGAAACAACGGAAAGGCCGGAGGAATGAACAAAAACGAATTTATCGATCGTGTCGCCGACATGGCGGACATGAGCAAAGCAGAAGCAGGCAAGGCGGTGGACGCAGTCTTTGACGCCATCACCAACGCCCTCAAGGCTGGTGATGATGTCCGCCTCGTGGGCTTCGGCACCTTCTCAGCCGCTCAGCGCAAGGCTCGTGAGGGCCGCAATCCGCGCACGGGTGAAACGATCCAGATCCCGGCGTCTATCCAGCCGAAATTCTCGGCCGGCAAGGGCCTGAAAGACGCGCTGAACTAGGGCGCGCCTTGATCATTGATTTCAAAACGCCGGCGGGCTTTATCACCCGCCGGCGTTTTGTTTTGGGCAGGTGATTGAATCTCGTGCGATCCTGCTTTAGGAGGAGCGCCCCGCGCGCAAGCATCGCTGGCGCGACAGGGGAAGGGCGGTTAGCTCAGCTGGTAGAGCATCTCGTTTACACCGAGAGGGTCGGCGGTTCGAACCCGTCACCGCCCACCATTATTCCTCCAGACAAAAGCTGTTGCGATTTTCGGCGCTGACGCGGCGCCTTGCGCCGGTTTAGCAAAAATTGGCGTCTCTGGAGTGTCAACACGTTAACCTTTGTCGTCCGACACTGGCCTCCTGGCGTTGAGGAGTTTTGCGGTGTTCGTTGAAAAACTCGGATATTATGGAATTGCGGCGGGCGCGGCCGCGTTGCTGCTTGCTGTGGTTCATTTCTGGGCCGGGCCCTTTGCGCCTCAACCATCTCTTGAAACGACAGTCGCTCAGAGCGCCGTTGAAATTCGCGACGCGACGGTAAGGGCGCTGCGCGGCGAAACGGTTCAGGAGAAAAAAATAGCCGAGTGGGATGTTGATAAAACCATTCAGGTGATTGTTGCGCTATGCGCCGGACTTGCGATTATTCTTTCCGTTGTCGGGTTTGTCAGGCGCGAACCAAAACGCCGGGTGCTCGCCGGGGCCATGTTGGGCGTCGGGGCGATCACCTTTCAATTCGTCACCTGGTTTGCGATTGCGCTGCTCGTCGTCATCCTGATATCCGCCGTGTTGCAGAATTTTGACGGCCTGATCGATCTGGGATAGCTGCGGCTAAATCGATACTCTCTACATAGGAATTGCCTCAATCGCCGCGTAGCGAATAACAAAACGGCGCGCCTGTAGGCCTCACCACGGTTCCGGTCTGGCAGGTTCGCCAGATTCAATCCGGCAATGTGTGTAGCCAGAACAAAAATTCAGGCATTTGATGCGCGAGTTTCAAATCAGGCTAGGCTCGGTTCTCGATCACTGGGGAGAGCGATGCGAAAACCTTTTAATCCGCTGCAAGGGGCGATCCTGAAGGCGCTCACGGAGGGATTGTTCCATGGCGCCGACATGGTGATCTCCTCCGATCAGGTGGTCGCCAATGTTCAGCGGCAGTTCGCCATGATCGAGGGCAAGAAGCCGGGCGAGATCGGCTTGATCCTCTACGTCCTTTGGCTGCTTCTGGGCGGTCCTTTGTTTCTCTTGCTCGGTCCTGAATGGCGCGCGCGGCGAATCGAAAAACGTCTTCAGCGAACCCAAAACGACATGATGCAGGATCTCGCGCGCATTCGCTCCATCATCTATGCGGGCTATTACGGTCATTGGGAGGGGGTGAGCGAAGACGACAATCGCGCCAATCCGGTGCTGGCGCAGATCGGCTATACGCTTCCCGCCCATCGTGAACGCGGGTCGGGCGAAGTGCCGGTGACAGCTTTCCCCGGACGCGATCTGACTTACAGCGATATTCTGGAGCCGGATCAAATTCCGCAATCCGCCGGGGTTATCGTGATCGGATCGGGCGCCGGCGGCGCCGTGGCGGCGGCGACGCTGGCCGGTCACGGACATGACGTTCTGATCATCGAGGCGGGGCCGCATTATCCGTCCAGCCGCATCACCCATGAAGAGCGCAGGATGACCGCGCATCTCTTTGTTGATGGCGGCATTCAGACCAGCCGGGACCATGACATCGTGGTGTTTCAGGGACGCTGCATCGGCGGTTCAACCGTCATCAATAACGGCATCTGCCTGCGTGTGAAACAGAACGGCCTGACGCATCCGCATGCTGATGACGTCTTCGCCGACTGGGCCGCGCTCGGCGCCCCGGTCGACGAAGCGCGGTTTGTACGTTCCTATGAAGCGGTGGAGGCGCGGCTTGGGGTGGAGCCGGCGCACCCGCAAAGCGGACGTCATAATGGTCCGCATCTGCTGCGCGGCTGGGCGGATCACGCCGCCGGCACCGGCGATGAAAAGGACGCACAGTCGCCCGCGACCTGGTTCAATAAAAATTATGGCCCGCGATCCATCGGCGCCGACTGCGCCTATTGCGGCTATTGCAACACCGGCTGTCCCTATGGCCGCAAACAAGGAATGGCGCAGTCTTATCTGCTGGACGCGCGCAAAAACGGCGCGATAATTATGGCGGATGCAGAGGTTCGCCAGATCATCTGGAAGCATGACGATCCGCAGACCGCTAAGGGCGTGGAGGTCCGCCTGCGCGATGGGACTCGGCGTTTCATTGAGGCAGGCAAAGGCGTTGTCGTCGCCGCCGGCGCGCTTGCCTCGAGCCGTATTCTGGAGCGCAGCGGCGTTGCGAATACGGGCACGGAGATTTCGCTAAACATTGCCTGTCCCGTGGTAGCGCTGATGCCCGAGGGTGCGCCCTTGCGCGCCTGGGATGAAGACCAGATGACCACCTATGTGGATCGCGGCGATTTCCTGCTGGAATCCCATTTCCAGCCGCCCATGAGCATGTCGACCTTAATGCCCGGCTGGTTTGGCGACCATGCGCGCCGCATGAGCAATTATAACCGGCTTGCGTCGGCGGGCGTGCTTGTGCCTGCGGACCGGCGGGGGCGGCTGAAAAAAGGGAGCCTCAGTTTCAAGCTGCGCGACGATGTGGAGCTGCCGCTTTTGCGCCGTGCGCTCAGCGCCTTGTCCAAGGTGCATTTCGCCGCCGGCGCCGAGGAGGTTTATCCCGCTGTGGCGCGCGGGCTGGCGCTGAAACCGGGCGATGACATTGACGCCTTCTTCAACCGCGTCATCAGGGAAGCCGACGACGTTACCTTGTCCAGCTCGCATCCTCATGGCGGCAATGGACGCAACGCCGACCCTGAAAAAGGCGTCGTCGATCTCGATTGCCGCGTCCACGGAACGAGGAATGTTCTCGTAACCGACGCCAGCGTCTTTTCGAGCTGCATCCGCGTCAACGCCCAGCTCACCACGATGGCGATGGCGCATTATGCGACCGCGCGTGATCCGTTTGCGGTGAGCGCGTAAGCTCACTTCATTCGCGAGGGTTGCGATCTGTCAAAGGTGGTGCGTTTAATCGAGATGAGCAGCACAAGCCGAGATATATCCAATGACACCTGAAACACGCCGCGCGATTGAAGCCGACTGCACACGCCTTATTCATCATTACGCCAATCTGACTGACGCCCATGATTGGGCGGCGATTGTTGCGCTTTATGCGGAGGGCGGGCTGATGACGCGGCCGACGGCGCCGGATGCGCCTATAATCGGAAGGGAGGCGCTCATGGAAGCTTTCACCGCGCGCCCGCCGCGTATTTCGCGCCATGTCTGCGCCAATGTGGTAGTGGATGTCACAAGTGAAATCGAGGCGTCCGCTTTCAGCGTCATCCTGTTATTCACAGGGGCTGAAGCCGAAGACGGCGGCCTGCCCATCAAGGGAGAGGGCGCGCCGCTGGTCGGGACCTACAGGGATAAGTTCAGGAAAACGGCCGAAGGCTGGCGCTTTGCGGAACGCCGCGGCGCCTTGTCCTTCCGGCCTTAGGCGATTTTACAGCTTAAAGCCTTCATCCTGAGGAGCAAAATTTCTTCGTCCTTCGAGACGCTTCCCAGACCAAGTCCGGGTCGCCCTCAGGATGAAGAAATTTTTGTGTCTCGAAGGATCGAAGGTGCGCCTAGTCCTTCTTGCGATTGAATTCCGACGGCTGGTTGGCGAACATTTTCTTCGCAGCCGGGCGGTCATTGATCCGTCCCAGCCAGTCGAGAATCGCGGGCGTGTCTTTTTCGTTTACAAATTCCGGAAAGCCGTGCTGCATGCCGTTTGCGATCGCGAAGTTACAGATGTCGGCCAATGTATATTGATCGCAGGCGAGCCACTTGCTTTCCTTCAGGCGCGCTTCGAGCTTTTTCACCGAATGGCCGATCTTGCGCATTTCTTCGTCAAGAAGATCCTGCGGGAAGCCTTCGCGCGCGCGCCGCCATTTCACTTTCTGTTCATGGATCGGCACCTTGTCGACCATGGCCTCGAATTCCTCGTCGGAAAGCGGCTTCACCATATTCCCGACCATGCGGTGCCAGCCGATGGTGGAAACGCACCAGCAGAAATATTCATCCACCCACTTCGTCCAGATGCGCATTTGCGCACGCTCGAAATTATCGGCGGGGCGCAGCGGGTTCTGGTCGGGAAATTCGTCTTCGAGATATTCACAGATCACCGTCGATTCGGTGACGATCTTGCCGTTGTGTTCAAGCGCCGGAACCTGACCATTGGGATTAAGCTTTTTGTACCAGTCCGAGTGATGCTCGAACTTCGCCGGGTTCAAAAAAACGCTCTCGAACTCCAGTTCTTTTTCATAGAGCGCGAGCAGGGGTTTGAGCGAATTGGCGCCGGGGCCGAAGGAGTAGAGTTTCAAGGCCGTTTCTCCTGAACTACTGGATTTTTGTTGGCCTGACCCTATCCGAACCCGGCGCGCCGAAACTGCCGCAAGGCGAAGTAAATGCCCCGGTTTTTATGAATTTCCCGCTTGGTGCGTTCCTGGTGGCGGACATGAAAACGCCGCCGGAGCGGGGACCGATGCTCCGGCGGCGCGTTTCGCGAGGACGTTCCCTCCCTGAAAAAGAACTTAGCTGGCTGCTGCGAACTGGTTCATTGTATTGTCTTTACCGCCCGCTTTCAGCGCCGCTTCACCCGCGAAATATTCCTTGTGATCATCGCCAATGTCCGAGCCCGACATGTTCTGGTGCTTGACGCAGGCGATGCCCTGGCGGATCTCCTCGCGCTGGACGTTTTTGACATAGCCCAGCATCGCTTCTTCGCCGAAATAGCGTTTGGCGAGATTGTCCGTGGAGAGCGCCGCCGTGTGATAGGTCGGCAGCGTGATGAGGTGGTGGAAGATGCCGGCGCGCTTCGACGCATCGGCCTGGAATGTCTGAATGCGCTTGTCCGCTTCGAGCGCAAGCTCGGTGTCGTCATAATCAACGCTCATCAGCTTGTCGCGGTTATAGGCGGAAACATCTTTGCCTTCGCTCGACCAGGCGTCGAAGACCTGCTGGCGGAAATTCAGCGTCCAGTTAAAGCTCGGTGAGTTGTTGTAGACGAGCTTGGCGTTCGGAATGACTTCACGAATGCGGTCGACCATGCCGGCGATCTGCTCCACATGCGGCTTTTCGGTTTCGATCCAGAGAAGATCGGCGCCATGCTGAAGCGAGGTGATGCAGTCGAGAACGCAGCGGTCTTCGCCGGTGCCCTTGCGGAACTGGAAGAGGTTTGACCGCAGGCGTTTCGGGCGCATCAGCTTGCCGTCGCGCGTGATGACGACATCGCCATTGTTGATGTCATTGGCGGCGACCTCTTCGCAATCGAGGAAAGAGTTATACTGGTCGCCGAGATCGCCCGGCTCTGCGGTGAATGCGATCTGTTTGGTCAGACCGGCGCCGAGAGAGTCCGTACGCGCGACGATGATTCCGTCGTCAACGCCAAGCTCTAGAAAGGCGTAGCGGCAGGCGCGAATTTTCGCGAGGAAGTCTTCATGCGGAACCGTAACCTTGCCGTCCTGGTGGCCGCATTGTTTTTCGTCCGAGACCTGATTTTCAATTTGCAGCGCGCAGGCGCCAGCCTCGATCATTTTCTTGGCGAGCAGGTAAGTCGCCTCTGCGTTGCCGAAACCGGCGTCGATGTCGGCGATGATCGGCACGACATGGGTCTGGAAATTGTCGATTTTGTTGAGGGCCTGTTTTTCCGTCACCTGATCGCCAGCCTCGCGCGCGGCGTCGAGATCGCGGAAGAGAAGCCCAAGCTCGCGCGCGTCAGCCTGTTTGAGGAAGGTGTAGAGTTCCTCGATCAGGGCCGGCACGGAGGTTTTCTCATGCATGGACTGGTCAGGCAGGGGACCGAATTCGGAGCGCAGCGCCGCGACCATCCAGCCGGAGAGGTAGAGATATTTGCCTTTGGTCTCGCCGAAATGCTTCTTGATGGCGATCATTTTCTGCTGGCCGATAAAGCCGTGCCAGCATCCAAGCGACTGGGTGTAATTCGCGGGGTCGCGATCATAGGCTTCCATGTCGGCCCGCATGATCCCCGCCGTATATTTCGCGATATCGAGCCCGGTGTGGAAACGATTCTGGAGGCGCATCCGGGCCACGGATTCGGCGTCGATCCCGTTCCAGCCGTCCTGGCTTTTGATAGTGCTGGCTGCTGTGCTCAGATTCTCCAGATAAGTCATTCGATTTCCCTTTGATTCACTTAGACAATTTTACTGTGGCGGTCGGGGGTTCAGGGCCCGTCTGCGCCATTGGGTGTGAAAATAGGGGGCTGAAAAGGGTTTGTGCAGGCGCGAAAAAGTCTTATTGTCAAACTTTACAGAAAATTCCTGTAAGTATGTAAAGTCATAACTTGTAAGGGCTGAAACTCTAAGGAAACGCGATGGCCAGGGCCAAGGACAAAACCAGAGACAGGGCGGCCTTTATGGGGCCGCGCCTGCGCCGCCTCCGGCGGGAGATGGGGCTGACCCAGGCCGTCATGGCCGAGGATATTGGCGTCTCGCCATCCTACATCGCGCTCATGGAGCGCAATCAGCGGCCGATGACGGCCGAGATGCTCCTCAAGCTCGCTCAAACCTATCAGCTCGATGTGGCCTCGCTGGCCGGCGACCGGGGTGAGGAGTTCGCCGCGCGTCTCGACGGCGTGATGCGCGATCCCTTGTTCACCGATCTCGAACTGTCGCCGATGGATGTGGAGGACGTCTCGCGCTCCTATCCGGCGGTGGCGGAAGCGGTACTTCGTCTGTACACCGCCTATCGTGACGGGCAACTGGCCTTGGCTGATCATGGCGGCGATGGATCCGACAAAATGAAAAGCGCGCCGGACCCGGTGGCCGAAGCGCGGCGGTTTTTGTCGGCGCGGCGAAATTGTTTTCCGGCGATTGACGATCACGCGGAGCGGATCGCGGCGGACATTGCCCGGGCCTTTGGGAGCGCCGATAATTTCGAAAGCTATTTCAAAGAACAACACAAGTTAGGGGTCCGGCGTTTCCCGCCCGATATTATGATGGGCGCGGTGCGCCGCCTCGACCGGCATCGCGGTGAAATCGTGCTGGATGAAACGCTCGATCGCGCCAGCCAAAACTTTCAGCTAGCGCTGCAGATCGCCTATCTCGACATGCGTGAGACAATTGATGAGGCGCTTGGCGAAGGCGGATTCACCTCGGAAAACAGTGAGCGTCTCGCGCGAAGGGCGTTGGCGAGCTACGCCGCTGGCGCGCTGATGATGCCTTATCGCGCTTTCGTCAAAGCGGCCGAGCGCCGCAAATACGATATCGAGGCTTTGTCGCGGCAATTCGGCGCCAGCTTCGAACAGATCGCCCATCGCCTGACGACCCTGCAACAGCCGGGGCAGGAGGGGGGGCCGTTTTTCTTCATTCGCGTCGATGCGGCAGGCAATGTGTCGAAGCGGCTCGACGGCGCCGGCTTTCCGTTCGCGCGTCATGGCGGCTCATGCCCGTTGTGGTCGTTGCACCAGGCGTTCCGCACCCCGCGCGAAATTCTCACTGAATGGGTGGAGCTGCCAGATGGCGAGAAGTTCTTCACTATCGTGCGCACGGTGACGGCGGGCGGCGGCGCTTATGGCGCCCCGCGCATTGAACGCGCTGTGGCCCTTGGCTGCGCCGCGAAACACGCGCACCGGCTGATCTATACGCAAGGGATGGAGATCAAAGACGCAAAGCCCACGCCTATCGGCATCGCCTGCAAACTTTGTCACCGCATCGAATGCGCTGCCCGCGCCGAACCGCCGATCGGTCGGCAGGTTTTGCCGGATGATTATCGCCGCACGATTGCGCCGTTCGGTTTTTCGGACAGGTAAGTAGTTGACAGAGAAATCAACTATTAAGTATCAGCAACTTTGCAACTCACCATGCTGAAACAGCGCATGGAATTTCATGAAAAAATATGACTTTACCGTGGCTGGGCGCGAGAGCGCTCTGTTCGATGCTTTTTTTGACGATTTGGATGAAGACCGCAAATGGGAGTTTACTTTTGCGCGCTGGACTTTGCTCGAAAGAGTTATCTGGCAGTTCAAACCATCCAACACGTATTGTCATCTCGATGGCTTCGATTTTGACCAATATACTCAAACCGAGAATGGATTTGTGGGTGTAGGAAGAGTTTGGATGCTCCCTGAGCCGGGAACGCCCGGCGATATTGCCACGATAATGGCTGTTGAGTTCGACCACGATCGTGAATGTGTGCAGCGCTCGTCAATATGGGTTGGTTCAGTTGTGCCAAAACGTGCGAAAGCGCCTCGAGTTGAGGCTATTGAGATGATAGATTTCTTTTCGGCGAAGCTGAATCTTAGCGACGAATGGGTTCTGGCTTTTGAGAAAGGCCAGCACGGGTGGCGTCACAACGACGAATTTAACCTATCGATTTTTCTCATGCCTGATTTGGACTTAGGTAGTGTGCCCTAGCCTTCAAAGTTAGAGCCTATCCTTGCACGGCTTTCGCTTCTTTCCGCCAGCGCGTGAGCAGGAACTCGGTGTAACCGTTCGCCTGTTCCGCGCCTCTGAAAATGAGATCGCAAGCCGCCTTGAAGGCCGGGCCGTTGAAGTCCGGCGCCATGGGCGTATAGGCGGGATCGCTGGCGTTTTGTTTGTCGACCACGGCGGCCATGCGCTTCATGGCTTCCATCACCTGATCCTCAGTCAGAAGTCCGTGCATCAGCCAGTTGGCGATGTGCTGCGATGAGATGCGCAAGGTCGCGCGGTCTTCCATCAGGCCCACATCGTGAATGTCGGGCACTTTGGAACAGCCGACGCCGTGATCGACCCAGCGCACGACGTAACCGAGAATGCCCTGCGCGTTGTTGTCGAGCTCCTCGCGAATTTCGTCTTCGCTGAAATTGACGCCATCCGCGAAGGGCGGGGTCAGCAATTTGTCGAGATCGCCAGTGGCTTGGCCTTTGAGTTCTTCCTGTCGTTTGAAAACATCAACTTCGTGATAGTGCATGGCGTGGAGCGCCGCGGCGGTGGGCGAGGGCGTCCAGGCGGTGGTGGCGCCCGCTTTCGGGTGGCCGATTTTCTGCTCGAGCATCGACGCCATCATATCGGGCGCCGCCCACATGCCCTTGCCGATCTGCGCCTTGCCGGCAAGGCCGCAGGCGAGGCCGATGCCCACATTGCGCGCCTCGTAAGCTGCGATCCAGGCCGAGTTTTTGACCTCGTTTTTACGGATAATGGGCCCGCCTTGCATGATTGTATGGATTTCATCGCCGGTGCGGTCGAGGAAGCCGGTATTGATGAAAACAAGACGTTCGCGAACCGCGTGAATGCAGGCGCCGAGATTGGCGGAGGTGCGTTTTTCTTCATCCATCACGCCGATTTTCAGCGTATTTTTCGCCATACCGAGCATCGCCTCGACGCGCTCGAACAATTCGGCGGCGAAGGCGGCTTCTTCCGGTCCATGCAGCTTCGGCTTGACGATATAGACCGATCCTGCGCGGGAATTCACATGCGTATTCTTCAAATCGTGAAGCGCGATCAGCGACGTCACCGCCGCATCCATCATGGTTTCAGGAATTTCATTGCCATCAGTATCGCGAATGGCGCCCGTCATCATGTGGTGGCCGACATTCCGGACCAGCATCATTGAGCGGCCATGCAGCGAGAACGCCTTGCCGTCCGGCGAGACATAGTCCCGGTCCGGATTGAGCCGCCGGGTCATTTTCTCGCCGTTCTTGTCGAAGGTGTCTTCGAGATCGCCCTTCATCAGGCCGAGCCAGTTGCGGTAGACCGTGACTTTGTCTTCCGCGTCGACAGCGGCGACGGAATCTTCGCAATCCATGATCGTTGAGACTGCGGCTTCAATAATTACATCGGCGACGCCTGCCTTGTCGGTCTTGCCGATGGGGCTTTCCGGATCGATGACGATTTCCAGGTGGAGGCCGTTGTTTTTGAGAAGAACCGCATCCGGCTTGGCGGCGTCGCCGCGAAAGCCGACAAATTTCTCCGGCTGCGCAAGTGCAGTTTCACCCTGTACGGTGTCGACGATTAAAGCGCCGTCTTTGACGCTATAGGAAAGCGCGTCGGCGTGTGAGCCTTTTTCAAGCGGCGCCGCAAGATCGAGCAGCGCGCGTGCGCGGGCGATGACTTTGTCACCGCGTTTCGGATTGTAGGTCTTGCCTTTTTCCGCGCCGCCGTCTTCGGGAATGGCGTCTGTTCCGTAGAGCGCATCATAAAGCGAGCCCCAACGGGCGTTGGCGGCGTTCAGCGCATAGCGGGCGTTGTTGACCGGCACGACAAGCTGCGGCCCTGCAACGGCGCGCAATTCCTCGTCGACATTTGCGGTGGAGATTTCGAACGGCGCGGGCTCGGGGACCAGATAGCCGATCTCTTTGAGAAACGCGGTATAGGCCGCAACGTCGTACTTGCCTTTATGCGCGCGGTGCCAGTCATCGAGTTTCGCCTGTAACGCATCGCGTTTCGCCAGCAATTCCCGGTTACGAGGGGCGAGATCGGCGATGACTTCTGCAAAGCCGCTCCAGAAATCGTCAGCGCTCACACCTGTTCCGGGGAGCGCTTCATCTTCGATAAAGGCGGCGAGTTCAGGTGCAATAGTCAGTTGCGCGCGGTTCGTCATCTTAGTTTCCTGTAGGCTATGATCTCGGTTACAGTATCGGTTACGGGGCGCTACCAATAGGCAATCAGCCGCGAAATGGAATAGGCAGGGGTGGAATCTGCTGTTATTTCTTCTAATAGGGTCCCGGGATAAAAAACGGCGGCGACGGACGATTTTATATGGCGGTAGAACGCATTGTTATTATCGGCGCGGGGCAGGCGGGCGCACAGGCCGCTGTTTCCTTGCGTCAGGGTGGGTACAAAGGCGCGATCACAATGATCGGCGCCGAAGAAGCGCCGCCCTATCAGCGCCCGCCACTATCGAAGGCTTATCTCAAAGGCGATCTTGACGAGGCGCGTCTCTATTTGAGACCTGCAGAGTTTTATGAAAGCCAGGAGATTGCGCTTCATCTCGGCGTGCACGCCACCGGCATCGATCGCAAGGCCAAGGCTGTTTCAACAGATGACGGCGAAACCCATCTCTATGACGCGCTGTTGATTGCAACGGGCGCGCCGCCGCGGCGGATCTCTGCGCCCGGCGCGGACCTGACGGGCGTTCATTATTTACGGACCCTTGCGGATTCGGATTCGCTGCGTCCAATGCTGGCGGCTCCCGGCCGTGTCGTGATTGTCGGCGCCGGTTATATCGGACTGGAAGTCGCCGCTGTCGCGCGTCAGGCCGGCCGCGAAGTGACAGTGCTCGAAATGGCGCCGCGCGTGCTGGCGCGCGTCGCGAGCGAGCCGGTGTCGGCTTTTTACGAGAGCCTTCACAAGAATGCAGGCGTCGATCTGCGACTTGGGGCGGCCTTTGCGGGTTTTGAAGGCGAGGGACGCATTCACGGCGCGCGGCTTCAGGATGGCGAAGTCATCGAGTGCGAAACCGCGCTGGTGGGCATTGGAGCCGCGCCGGAAGTCTCGCTTGCAGTCACCGCTGGTCTTGACGTCGAGAACGGCATTATTGTCGACGAGCATGCGCGCTCGTCAGATCCGTCAATTTTTGCAGCAGGCGATTGCACCAACTTTCCGTCGCCCCGTTATGGCCGACGGATGCGTCTTGAATCCGTCCCCAACGCTATAGAACAGGCGAAAGCCGCCGCCGCGAACATGCTCGGCAATGAAACCGTTTATGATGCGCTGCCATGGTTCTGGTCCGATCAGTATGATGTGAAGCTGCAGACGGTCGGCTTGATGGAAGGCCATGATGATTTAATCGTGCGCGGCGATCCGGCGGAGAAAAAATTCGCCGTCTGGTATCTGAAAGACGGCAAGGCGCTGGCTGTTGACGCGATTAACGACCCGGCGTCATTCGCCATGGGCAAGAAGCTGATAATGACTGGCGCAACGCTCGATCCGGCGAAGCTTGCGGATACAAACGTCGACCTGAAGGCGCTCGCTTAGCCGTAGAGAACGCCGGGAAGCCAGGTTGCAATCTGCGGCCACATTGCAAGAACGCCAAGGGCGAGAAGCTGGATTGCGATATAGGGAATGGCGCCGCGATAGATGTCGGCGGTTTTAACTTCCGGCGGCGCGACACCCCTTAGATAGAACAGGGCGAATCCGAATGGCGGCGTCAGAAATGACGTTTGCAGATTGATCGCCATCATCACGCCGAGCCATACGGGGTCGAGCCCCATGGCGAGGAGCGGAGGGCCCACGAGCGGCACGACGACAAGCGTGATCTCGATAAAGTCGAGAAAGAAACCGAGCACGAACATCACCAGCATCACGGTGAGGACGGCGCCGACAACGCCGCCGGGCGTCGCCGCCAAAGCGCGGTGGACCGTGTCGTCGCCGCCGAGCCCGCGGAAAACTAGCGAGAACAAGGCTGCGCCGATGAGGATGGTGAACACCATGGTTGTCACCCGCGCTGTTTGATCGAAGATCGGCGCCATCGCTTTTTCCCGGTGCAACTGGAACAGGCTGGCGACAACGCCCCAGGGCGTCAGCGCAAACAACAAGAAGGCGATGGCTATGCCCGCAGTCTCTGTTGTGGAAATGCTTTCGCGGCCAAGACGCAGATCGAGTGTGGCGGTGAGCGCGAGCAGTCCGATGATGGCGGCGGCGGAAACAAGAACCGCAAACCGCCCCGCAAGGATCGACCCTTTTGGCGCAAGGCGCATGCCGGCGATGAGTAGCGCGCCGATGGCGCCGACGCTGGCGGCCTCGGTCGGGGTGGCGACGCCCGCAAGGATCGACCCCAACACCGCGATGATCAGGATGAGCGGCGGCGGCAGGGTTTTCATGGCGGCGGCCCAGACCTCTTTGCGGCTGCCGAGTTCGGCTGCAGGGATCGCGGGCGCCTTTTTCGGCGCTGTCACCGCAATGAAGAGTTGCCAGCAAATGTAAAACCCGACAAGCATCAGCCCCGGGAACAGCGAGCCGGCGAAAAGATGGCCGACGGAAACCGTCTCCGGCGACATGATGCCTTGCTGAAGCTGCGCGCGCTGATAGGCGTTGGAAATCACATCGCCCAAGAGGATCAAGACAATTGACGGCGGGATGATCTGACCGAGCGTGCCCGCCGCGGCGATGGAGCCCGACGCGAAAGCGGGGTCGTAGCCGCGCCGGAGCATGGTCGGCAAGCTGAGCAATCCCATGGTGACGACGGTGGCGCCGACAATGCCGGTCGAGGCGGCGAGGAGCATGCCGACAATAGTGACCGATAAACCCAGTCCCCCCGGCAATGAGCCGAACAGCTTCGCCATTTCATCGAGCAGTTCTTCCGCGATTTTCGATTTCTCCAGAACGACGCCCATCAAAATGAACATCGGGACGGCGATTAATGTCGTGTTGGAGACCGCGCCGAAGACGCGTTGCGGGAAGGGAATGAGATAGGAAATATCAAAGACGCCGAACATCAGGCCAAGCACGGCGAAAAGAAGCGCTGTGCCCGCAAGGCTGAACGCGACCGGATAGCCCGCCATCAGAACGGCGCACAGAACAAGCACCATCAAAATATCGAGCCAGCCCGCAATGGCGCAGGCGCAGAAAGCGACATTGCCGATCTCGAATTCCATCAGCCGCGCTCCTTCAACGTGGCGACGGCGCGCGCGGCGATGACAAACCCGGCCATCATCATCAGGATAGCGAAAGCGGGAATGAAGGATTTGATAATGAAGAGCGCTTGTATGCCCGAAGATTCATTCGAGCCTTCACCAACCGCCCATGACCGCGCCACATAAGGCGAGCCGGTCCAGATCAGGAGAAGGCAAACGGGAAAGAGCAGGAAATACGTCCCGGCGAGATCCGTCAGCGCTTTTTTACGCGGGCTCGCCGCGCGGTAGAATATATCGACGCGCACATGGTCGTCAGTGAGGAGGGCGTAGCCGCCCGCGAGCAGGAACACGGCGCCATGCATATAGGTGATCGATTCCTGCATGAAGATGTAGTTGAGGCCGAAGACATAGCGCAAAATGACGACGCCAAACTGAGTGACCGCCATGGCGAGGAGCAGCCACATCACCGTGCGGCCTATGGTTCCGGTAATCGCCACAAAGGCGCTGACCAGATGTGACGACAATCTCCTTGAACCGATGATGCCGGTCGCTGCGACTGTCGCCGCGAATAAACTCACAAACCAGATGACTTTTGCTAACGACGGCGTCAGCGCCAATATTGGCGTCAGGTGCACGAAGAGAACGCCAGCAAAAACCAGCGACCCAGTGAGCGCGGTCCAAAACAGGAGCGGCCTTTTTTCCGAAAGCAAAAAACCGAGCGGCAAAAGCGCCAGCGGAAAAAAAACGCCAGCCGCGGCCCAGTTGAGAATATCGCCGATGAGTTCAAGCATGGCTCAAATATCGAACGCTTTGCGGCGCGCGGACATATAGGCTTCATCGGAAATCCGTCCCCATTCCATGGATCGAATGAGAGACTCCCGGAAGCTCTGATATATCCGGCCTGTAAGGTCGTCTGTCGCGGCGGTTTCCTCCAGGACGGTTTTGCTGGCGTCAGCGAGCGCGGCCATGACATCCTCCGGCATCTGGCGCAATAGGACACCGTGCTCGTTGATCAATTGCTCCAGCGCGATGGCGTTATGGTGCGTGAACTCGGCGATGGAAATATTGTTGGCGCGCTGACACGCGCCCTGGATGATCGATTTTTCTGTTGTCGTCAGCGTGTCCCAGAGGTCCAGATTGATTCCGCAGGCAAGCTGCGAACCCGGTTCGTGAAAACCGGGCCAGTAATAATATTTCGCTTCCTGATAAAAACCGAAAGCGAGATCGTTCCAGGGGCCGACCCATTCGGTGGCGTCGATGGCGCCGGATTGCATGGCGGGATAGATCTCGCCGCCGGAAATGGCGACGGCGGAGGCGCCGATACGGCGGAGGACTTCGCCGCCAAGACCGGGCATGCGCATTTTCAAGCCGCGAAAATCTTCAAGCGAATTGATTTCTTTTTTGAACCAGCCGCCAAGTTGATGACCGGAATTGCCGGCTGCGATCGGTTTGATATTGAACCGCGCGGACAACTCGTCCCAGAGCGCCTGACCGCCGCCGAATTCGGTCCACGCCATGATTTCCGAAAGGGTCATGCCAAAGGGAACGGCGGTGAAGAAATTGAAACCCGGCGATTTCCCGACCCAGTAATATTCCGCGCCGTGATACATGTCTGCTGCGCCGTTGGAGACGGCGTCGAAACTTTCAAAAGCGCTGACTAGCTCGCCCGCTGCAAAGACGCGCACAGTAATGGCGCCGCCGGACATTTCAGTGATGAATTGCGCAATACGTTCCGGCATGGCGCCAAGGCCGGGGAAATCCTTCGGCCACGTCGTCACCATTTTCAGTTCGCGGGAATTGATCGCGCCCGGAATGGCTGCGCCGCCAGCGGGCGCGCCGCATTCACACCCTGCGACCAGTCCGGCGGCGCCCAAGGCGCCGCCTGTGAGTAATTGTCTTCGCTTCATCATGAGGCGGTTCGCCCCTCCCTGATTATTTTTTTTCGTCTTCGATGACTTCGATGTCGACGTCGCTTTCGCCGGATTCCAGTTGCTCGCGCTGGCGTTTGGCGCGCCATGCTTCGTAAGCGGCTTCTTTTTCTTCGCGCGTTCTTGCGGCGCCGACGCCGCTATTGACGGCGAGCGATGATCCGCTCCCGTCATATCCGCTGCTCCGGCAGGTGTTCTCGACCGCGTAGCAGCGCTGCATGCAGGCGGCGCGCGCCGGACCGTCATCCAGGCTGGTGCAATCTGTCTGGCAGGCATTGTGCTGACCGGTGCAACGGTCGCTAGCGTAGCTGAACGGCGCTGAGGACGAACAGCCAACGATAAAAATGCTGGCAAAGGCGGCGGTAAGTACTCTGATGCTCATGACGACTCCCAACAATGCAAAAAAGCCCCGCCCGCTCGATAAGTGTAACGGTACAATGACCCGGCGCGAGGGCAAAGCAGTTTGGAGCGTTCAGGGGGCGTGCGAGAGGAAAACCGTTAAAAAACGGCGTCGGCCGGCTTGGTCTGGCGGTCCATCCGGGTCCAGCCATTGGGGCCCAGCATTTCCAGCGGCTGGAAGGTCTTCTTGTAGTCCATCTTGGTTGAGCCATTCACCCAGTAACCGAGATAAACATAAGGCAGGCCCAGCTCACGCGCGAAAGAGACGTGATCGAGGATCATGAAGCGGCCGAGGCTGCGCACGTCGTCTTCGGGCTCGAAGAATGAGTAGACCATGGAAAGGCCGTCAGTAAGACGGTCGGTGAGCGCTGCGCCAATGAGCCGCTCTTCGCCGGTGTCTTTGTCCAGCAATCTGTATTCGATGATGATGGTGTCGACCGCCGTCTCCTCCACCATGGAGGCGTAGTCGAGCACGGTCATATCGGCCATGCCGCCATCGCCGTGACGGTCATCGAGATAGGCGCGCAACATCGAGAATTGCTCGCCCGTGGCGCGCGGTCCCTTGATGCGGCGAATGATGTCGGCGTTGCGGGCGAGGGTGCGGCGGCGCGAGCGCGACAGATCGAAATCATCGACGACAATCCGCACAGGCACACAGGCGCTGCACGCTTCGCAAGCCGGCAAATAAATAAGATTTTGCGACCGCCGGAAACCACGGCGCGTCAGAAGCGCATTTGTGGAAGAGGCGCCGTCGCCGGAGAGATAGGAAAAAATTTTCCTTTCCCGTTTGCCTTTCAGATAAGGGCAAGGCGCGGGCGCTGTGATGAAAAACTCACCCCCGTCAAGGCCGAACCGTCGCGCGAAATCTTCGTTACTCATGTGATCCAACGTAAGGGATAAACCTTAGCGGGCCATTATCGTGACTGCAATGAATCCGTTCTATTCCCATGTCAAATGGGCTTTAATTCAGGCCAAAATAGAAGCTCGCCGTCGCTGTGTACACAATCCACAGGAGAATAATGAGCGGGCCGCCGACGATCATGAAATCCCTAAATTTGTAATGACCGGGGCCCATCACGAGGAGATTGGTCTGATAGGCGATGGGCGTCGCGAAGGAACAGTTCGATCCAAAGATGACAGTGAGGACGAGAATATGTTCGTCGATCCCCGCCTGCTGGGCCGCGGCGACTGCGACCGGTGTGAACAGGACGGCGGTCGCATTATTGGACAGAACATTGGTCAATGCGGCGCACATGATGAAGAAAGCCGAGATGAGAACGATAGGCCCGAAGCCGTCGGAAAGCGTCGCAATGGCGTGCCCGAGAAAAGCCGCGCCGCCGGTGCGCTCCAGCGCTATGCCCATGGCTAGCGATGCGCCGATCAACAGATAAATCCGCCTGTCGATGGCCCGCGCCGCCTGACGCACATTGAGACACCCGAACGCCACCATCGCGGTGGCGCCCGCGATTGCGGAAACGGCGATGGGGGCGAGACCTGTGGCGGTTAACGCAATCACGCCGGCGAAAATCAGCGCGGCGACATTGGCGTTGCGCTGGTCGGGCAGCCCCTGCATGGACCATTCAAGGAGCAGAATGTCCCGGTCGGACCGGAGCGCGCGGATATCCTTCAGATCGCCAAGAATGAGGAGCACATCGCCCGCCTCAAGCCGGATTGTGTTCATCTGGGTGCGGATCATGCGGCTGCGCCGTTCGATGCCGAGAATGACGCAATTGGTCTGGGCGTGGAAGCTGATCTGCGCCACCGACCGGCCGATAAGGCGCGAACCGGGCGCCACGATGGCCTCCACCATGGTGAGCTGGGTCGAACGCTGGACTGAGCCGTCTTCTTCATCGGCGATGGTTGTTTCGGCCATCAGGCCTTCGAGCATTTCCGGGCTCGATTTTAACAAAGAGGTGAGGGAGGCGCGCGTGGCCGCAACGATGACGAAGTCGCCTGCGCGAAAGGCGAAGTCCTCAAAAGGCGGCAGCATCGCGCGCTCGCGCCGCTGCACCATGCGCACCGTAATGTCTGGCAGGTCGACGAACAGCCCGGCGACAGGGCCCTTGCCCACAAGCGGGTGTCCGCGCGTGATTTCAATCTGCGCGATGAAATGCTTGCCTTCGCGATCATTGACGCCGGGCTGGTTCGGGTTGTCCCGCTTCGGCAGCAGCCAGCGTCCCGCGGTCGCCATATAAATAACGCCGGCGGAGGCGAGAATAAGCCCCATGGGGGTCAGTTCGAAGAAGCCAATTTCGCCGCCGGTTGTCGCGCGATAGGACTGCGCGGCGAGGAGGTTCGTCGAAGACCCGATCAGCGTGGTCATGCCGCCGAGGATCGACAAGTAGGATAGCGGCATCATGAAGCGCGACACCCGGATTTTACTCTGCTGCGCGATCGCCGCCATAATCGGAATAAACATCACAACCACAGGCGTGTTGTTCAAAAACGCGCTGATCATCATGATGAAGATGAAGACCAGGCCGGTGACGATCATCGGCCGCTTGTCGAAGGCGCGCAGTAAATACTCGGTCGGGTGTTCAAGCGCGCCGGCTTGGAACATTCCCTGACCGATAATCAAAAGCCCGAGAATGGCGAACAGCGCGGGGCTCGCAAATCCGGACAAAAGGACTTCCGTCGACAGTCGGTTTACGCCGTCGGCCTCGAAAGGCGCGATGAGAAACAGCACCAGAAGCGCAACGATCGCGCCGCCTGACACAAGCTCCAGCGGAAAGCGGTCGAGGGTGTAAAAGACGATCGTCACCGCGACAATCGCCATGGTGGCCCACATCTGCCACGGGGCTGCCTGTAAAGTTTCCATCATGTCAGATTGTCGTGACCCGGCCCTGTTGTGAACCTTTACCCCGCCGGACAGTCCGGTCAGGGCGCTTGTTGCATTTTGTATTTTCGCGATTTGGTGCTAACGCCACAAGTCCTAAATGTTTCAATATGTTGTGGGAAGCCCCCCATAAGGCGGCCTCCACAGGGCGGAAGCCAGCGATGACAGACAAATACAGACCGCTCAAGGACGCTTTTGGCCGTTTCGCCACCGGAATTGGCGTGGCCGCTTGCCGCAACGCAGCGGGCGAGATTTCCGCTATCACCATTAATTCCTTCACATCGGTCTCGCTGGAGCCGCCGCTGGTGCTCTGGTGTCTGGAAAACCGGGCTTCCACATACAGCGCTTTCATGAACGCCGACAGCTACAGCGTATCCATTCTCCGGGCCGATCAGCAGGCTGCGTCCCAGCGGTTCGCGCATTTCCTGCCTGACGGTCCGCGCGAGGAGGAATTCGAAAACTGGGTCACGGGCGCGCCGATCCTCAAGGAGCGTCTCGCCGGTTTCGATTGCAAGGTGGCCGCGCGCCACGACGCTGGCGATCACATTATACTGGTTGGCGAAGTCGTGCGTTTTGACAGTGTTGACGGCGCGCCGCTGCTTTATTTCGCCAGCAATTACATTCAGGGAACACCGGCGACATGACAAAAACCGCTTTTCTCGGGCTTGGTGTGATGGGATTTCCCATGGCGGGCCATCTCGCGGCGAAAGGTTACGACGTCACTGTCTATAACCGGACGACAGCCAAAGCCGATCAATGGGCGAAAAAATATAAAGGCGTGCAGGCGGAAACGCCGATCGAGGCGGTGAAGGATGCCGACCTTGTTTTTGCATGCCTTGGCGACGATCCCGATGTGGCCGCTGTTGTTGACGCGGCGCTCGACGGTCTGAAAGCGGGCGCAGTGTTTGTGGATCATACGACCGCGTCGCCGTCGCTCGCGCGCCAGCTTCATGCGGCGCTGGCGCAGAAGAATGTCGGTTTTGTTGACGCGCCGGTCTCCGGTGGGCAGGCGGGCGCCGAGAATGGAAAGCTGTCCGTCATGTGCGGCGGCGACGAAAAAGATGTTGAGACAGCTCGGCCGGCGATGGAAGCCTATGCGGCGAGGATTGTTCATATCGGTCCCGCAGGGCATGGCCAGCTTTGCAAGTCGGTGAACCAGATCTGCATCGCCGGCGTGCTGCAAGGTTTGTCGGAAGGCGTTCATTTCGCCGCAAAGGCCGGGATCGATATTGACCGCGTCCTGGAGGCGATTTCCGGCGGCGCGGCCCAGAGCTGGCAAATGGAAAACCGGGCCAAGACCATGGCCGCCGATGAGTTCGATTTCGGCTTTGCGGTCGACTGGATGCGCAAGGATCTGCGCATCGCCCTGGCTGAAGCCCGCGAAAACGGCGCTCGCCTGCCGGTCACAGCCCTTGTGGACCAGTTTTACGGCGATGTTCAGGCCATGGGCGGCGGCCGCCAGGACACTTCTAGCCTGATCCGCCGCCTCGATGATGGCGATTGATTAAGTAGACGCGTTGGGCGAACCAGCCCAAAAGGCCGCTGCTGCGTGGCCTGTTTCCGGTCGTTTACGGATTGGAAAGGCGATTCGCCGAGGTTCCGCTGCAACCAGCCCTGAGGGGATATGGCGTCCACAACCGAAGGGCGCGGGGCAACAGCAGAAGGCGTTTCAAGATGAAGTACAAAAATCCGCACGGCTCTAAAAAATACGCCGTCGCGCCGCTTTCCCTGATCGCATTGGCGGGGGGCGCCGCCCCGGCGATGGCCTCGGGCTTTGCGCTGAACCTGCAAAGCGCCGAAGCGCTGGGCGCCGCCACGGCGGGAGCGCAAGCGACCCCGGCCACGCCGGGCAACGCCTATTTCAACCCGGCGTCGATTGTTGGCGTCGAGGGGATGGAAACATCGCTCTCCTTTATCGGCGTGCTCAACGACACGTCTTATGAGAATGCAAACGCGGCCTTGTTTGGCGTCGTTCCGGTCGCCGGCGACACGGCGGGCGAAGGCATAATCGGCGATGCGGTTATTCCGACTGGCGCCGCAGCAGTGAAGCTGAGCGATCATCTTTTCGCCGGAGTCGCGCTATATGCGCCGTTCGGCTTCAACACCGAATATGATGATACGTCCGCTTTGCGCTATCACGGCACATACTCGCAAGTCGTTTCCGGCGTGATCCAGCCAATGCTTGGCGTTTCGTTCGGAGGCTGGTCAATCGCGGCGGGGCCGAAGTTTGAATATGTGGATATCGATCTCGAAGGCGCTATTGACGCCGCCGGGATTGAATCGGCGCTGTTGATGACCATGGCTATTCCGGGCACGGATGATGCGTCTGTCGATGTGTCTGCGAATGACTGGGGAACAGGTTTTGTCGTCGGCCTTCAAGGCCATGTCGGCCACCGGCTGACGGTTGGCGCGAGCTTTTCCTCCAAGGTCGAACACTCACTAAGCGGAACCGCCGCCTTCGATATTTCAACCTCGACGTCGGGCCAGACGCTGTCGGGACTGGCCGGCCTGTTTCAGGACACAGGCGTCACCAGCAGCTTCACAACGCCGGCGAATATTCAGTTTGGCCTCAACTACGAGGTCAATGACAAGACTCGTGTCCTCGCCTCGGCGACGCAGACGCGGTGGAAGAGTTTCGACCAGCTCGTCCTCAATTTTGAAAATCCTGCGCAACCGGCGGAAACGACGACGCAGAACTGGAAAAACACATGGGCCGGGGCAGTCGGCGTTGAGCGTGATTTCGGTCCATCCCAGACGGTTCGTCTCGGCGTGATGTATGAAGACGACCCGGCGAACCCTGATTTTTCAAGCCCGCGGGTGCCGGGCGCGAGCCGTGTGTGGCTCGCCGCAGGCTATTCCCGTGATCTGTCGGAGCGCGCGAAGCTGCATCTCGCCGCATCCTACGCGATCGCCGAGACAACACCGCTGAATGAATCCGCCGCCTATCCGGAAAACCTCTTTCGCGGATCGGTGACGGGCGAAACAGACATCAGCGGTTTTGTCGCGGCTGTCGGCGTCGACTGGCGGTTCTGACTTCCCGGATGACTGCACGGCGCCATTGCCGCCTAAGGTCACTTATGCGATTTACTCCGGGAATTCAGTCAATCCCGGAGTCCGTTCATGTCTGTTCTGCAAACCCCGACCCCTGCCTGGAAAACCGACGATCTTGAGCTTTTCGAGGACGAAGTCGGTAAATTTTTCTCGCGCGAACTGGCCCCGCATGTCGAGAAATGGCGCGAGCAAGGCAAGGTCGACCGCTGGGCCTGGGAGAAAGCTGGCGAGCAGGGGCTTCTTTGCATGTCGATGCCGGAGGAATATGGCGGTGCGGGCGGCAATTTCGCCCATGAACAGATCTTTCTGGAACAGCAATGCTATGCGGGCGTTGAAGGCTTTGGCGCCGGTCTGCATAACTGCATCGTCGCGCCTTACATCCTTCATTACGGCACTGAGGAACAGAAAAAACGCTGGCTGCCGAAAATGGCGACGGGCGAGCTTGTCGGCGCTATTGCGATGACTGAGCCCGGCACCGGCTCCGATCTGCAGGCGGTGCGGACGACAGCAATCAAAAGCGGCAATCAATATGTGCTGAACGGGTCGAAGACCTTCATCACCAACGGTCAGACGGCGAATATCATTATCGTTGTTTCAAAAACCGATCCATCGGAAGGCGCGAAAGGCGTGTCGCTGATGGTGGTTGAGACCGATGAAGTTGAAGGCTTCGAGCGCGGGCGCAATTTGAAAAAACTGGGCAACAAGGCGCAGGACACCTCGGAACTGTTTTTCAATGACGTGAAAATCCCGACGGAAAATCTTCTCGGTACGGAGGAAGGCCAAGGCTTCATTCAGCTCATGGAGCAATTGCCGCAGGAGCGCCATCAAATCGCCGTCGGCGCCATGGCGCAGATAGAGCGCGCGCTGACGCTGACGATCGATTATGTGAAAGAACGCCATGCCTTTGGCCGTCCGGTCATGGCGTTTCAGAACACACAATTCGTGCTCGCCGAGTGCAAGGCGAAAGCAACCATGGCGCGCGTCTTTGTAGACAGCTGCACCCAGCAATTGCTCGACGGCAAGCTTGATGCGGCGACAGCGTCCATGGGCAAGATGCTGCTGACGGATATGTGCGGTGAAATCGTCGACAAATGCCTCCAGCTTCATGGCGGCTACGGCTATATGGATGAATATCCCATCAGCCGTCTTTACGCTGATTGCCGCGTCGAGCGCATCTATGGCGGCACCAACGAAATCATGAAGCTGCTGATCGCCCGCACCTTGTAAGTGGTTACGCTTCGGCCAGCGACAAAGGATGACATCCCGCTGTTGAGGCGGTGGGATGAAAAACCTCATGTCAAAGCTGCGGGAGGCGACGACGATTGGTATGAGTGGGACGATGAACTTCCCCGAAATGCCGATTGGGGCGAGCTTCTCATCGCGGAAGAGGCCGGGCGGCCCGTGGGCGTGATGGAGATTATTGACCCCGCGAAAGAGCCTTCACATTACTGGGGCGAGATCGAAGACAATCTCCGCGCGATCGACATCTGGATCGGCGAGGAAGAAGATCTTGGCCGCGGGCTCGGAACGCAAATGATGCTTGCAGCGCTCGGCCGGTGCTTCGCTGATGAAAAGGTGAGGGCGGTGGTGATCGATCCGCTTGAAAGCAATATTCGCGCAAGGCGATTTTATGAGCGCCTTGGCTTTGAATTCGTCGAACGCCGCGTCTTCGATCAGGATGAGTGCATCGTTTATCGTCTGACCCGCGCCGGCTACGAAGCGCTTGCGGCATGCCCTTAAAGGGAGAGGTTGAGCGAGACGGAGACCACGTGATTGAAGGCGTCCGCAGCATTTTCGCGGCGGATATGGTTGAGCATATATCCGCTTTCCAAGGCTAGATGGTCCGTCGCCTTGTAATTAACGCCGACGAAATTCCGGCTTTGATCATAGCCGCTCGCCGCGCCCCAATCGGTGTCATTTAACGCAATGAAGGTTTCATTGGACACGACGGCGGACAAGGGCGTGCCGGTCAAGGGCCGACTGTAGCGGAAGGATTGGCGCACCCGCCAGCCCGTATCGCCGCCGCCATCGATAAACCGCTGCTCCAGCCGCGAGCGTCCGGTGACGGACCCGCCCAGCGCTTCCCCGACATTATATGTCGCCTGCTGCCACAGCCGGTGCTCCTCCACATCCGCACGATTTTCCTGACGGGAAATCACCCGGGCATAGCCCGCCCACAGGGAAAGGTCGCGGTTCAAACGCCAGCCCAGCCCGGGCCGTAAAATCGAAACGCCCAGATCGCCGGCGTCGTCGCGAAATCGCGCATGGCCGTCGAACCACACAAGAAAACGGCCGTCCTCGTTCACCGGGCCTTTGGCGGAGACGGCGGTCCAGAGCTGGAAGTCGTCGGCAGCCGCCAGGTTGATCGGCGCAAGCATCAGTGCCGCCGCCAGGGAAAGCTGCAATCTCGTCGTCACCGTATTTCTCTCCGTTTATGGAAGGGGTTTTGCTAAGGAATGAACCACCACATAGAGGGCTGTCGGCCGATTTCAAGCGCAAGCGATGGGGCTCACCGGCCGGGTCATGGAAGAGGCTATGGAAACTGTTCAAATCTTCGCCGCGCTCAATATTATCGGGCTATTCGTATTTGCGATTTCCGGCGCGCTGACCGCGCTGCGCAACGACATGGATTTGTTCGGCGTCGCCATGATCGCGTTTGTCACGGGCGTTGGCGGCGGCACCATTCGCGATGTGCTGCTCGGCTCGTTTCCCGTGTGGTGGATCGCGTCGCCGTCTGCGGTTTTCATCTGTCTGGCGGGCGCGGCTGTCGCGACATTGGCGCAGCCTTTGATCGACTCACGCCTCAAGGCGCTGATCTGGGCCGATGCGGTCGGGCTTGCGGTTTTTGCGGTGCTCGGCGCGCAGGCGGCGCTCGCCGCAAACGCGCCCGCCATGATTGCTGTTTTCATGGGCGCCGTCACCGCGACCTTTGGCGGCGTCGTGCGGGATGTTCTTCTGAACGAGCCGCCGCTGATTTTGAAGCAGGATATTTACGCCACAGCGGCGCTTATCGGCGCCGGCGTTTATGTGGGGCTGTTGGCGTTGGGGCTCGGCGAAAGCCCTGCGGCGATCATTGCGGCGCTTACGACTTTCGCCATTCGCGCCGCAGCGATTATTTTCAACATTCCGTCGCCGAGATACGCCCGCCCCAGAAAAAATGAGCTTTAAGAGCGGGCGTAAGAATTACGCGGCGGCCTTGGCTAGGAGGGCGGCGATCTCGTCTTTCAGATGCAGCCGCTTTTTACGCAACTCTTCTTCGCGTTCGTCGCTCGCCGCCTCGACCCGGCTCTCGACCCGATGAATGTCCCGGTTCACTTCATGATAGGCGTCGGCGAGTTTGGCGAAATGGGCGTCATCCGTTTTCAGCTTGTGAATAAGATCCGCATGTTCGGGAAACTCTTCGGCGAGTTCGTGAGGTGTGTGGGCCATCGGCATGTCTCCTTTAGGTTCTTGTGCTATCTTGGGTGTCTACGCCGGTAATTCAATTGACCCGGGTCAATTCCCTATGCGTTTGAGGCCCCTGTCTGGCTGAACCTCAAACCGGTTTCAGTTGAGCGGCTTGTTGCAGCGCGCCGGAAAGCGCGGCGTCATAGGCGTCCGGTCCGAGCTTCAGCCCTTCGGCGATGATGAATTCCGGATTGGAAACGCCGATGAAGCCCAACGCTGCGCGCAAATACGTCTCCACATGTTCCGCCGACGCCGATGGCGTTTCTGGCCCATAAAGCCCGCCGCGCGACACCGCGACGATGATGCGTTTGTCTCCTGCGAGGCCCTCGGCGCCTTTGTCGGTGTATCTGAAGGTTTTGCCGGCGATCAGGACGCGGTCCAGCCATGCCTTGAGCTGGCTCGGAATGGTGAAATTATACATGGGCGCGCCAATGACGACGATGTCAGCGGCGAGGAACTCATCAAGCACGCCCTGGCTTTCGGTCTGTTCGGGAGAGGCGTTCTGGTCGCCCGGCATGTGCCCCAACGTTAGATGCGGCAGAGGCGCGGCGGCAAGGTCTCTGTAGGTGACCTCCAGCGCAGGGTCGCCGGATTTCAACTTGTCGACGATGGCGGCGGTGATCGGCCGGCTGGCCGCGTTCTCGCCGAGGATGCTGGAATCGATATGGAGGAGTTTCATGGGATATTCCTTTTTGGGTCCACTAGGTCTAAAAAACTGACTTGGACTAAATATGTGAGTGTGTGTTAAACGCAAGAACGCACAGGAATGGGACCAGGTCACACCGATATGACCGCCAAGATAGACGATCTGTTTCACGAGGAATGCCCCAAGGTGAGCCGCGTGCTCTCTCGTCTCGGGGACAAATGGAGCGTGTTGATCGTGGTTTTGCTGCGCGATCGCGCCTATCGCTTCAATGAAATCAAGCGCACCGTCAGCGGCATCTCACAGCAGATGCTGACGCGGACCCTGCGCAATCTCGAGCGGGACGGGTTGGTGAGCAGAAAGACCTATCCGACGAGCCCGCCGCAGGTTGAATATTCGCTCACCGATCTGGGGCATTCCCTCAGCGAGCCGGTGCTCGCCCTCGGGGAGTGGGCGAAAACGCATCTTGGCGAGATCGACGCGGCGCAGACCCGGTTTGACCGTCGGGCTGAGAAATAGATGATGCAGGAAAGATAAGCCAAAACGCGGTTCGACGCCGGGGACAAAAAAGTTTCGGCAAGTAATTGTAATCCCGGAATGTTCGCGTATTTTCCGGGCTCGGCGCGGGTATAGCTCAATGGTAGAGTCGGAGCCTTCCAAGCTCAAGATGCGGGTTCGATTCCCGCTACCCGCTCCAGACGCCCCCCAGAAATCTGTTGAATGTCAACATTCTGCGCAATACGCGAAGGTTTCGGGAGATTGTCTTTCGCTTTGAGCGGCGATAGGTCTTGTCGCTTCCTTTCTCCCCAACACAGGTTGATTACATGGCGGGCAATTACGATGCGGTGCTGATCGGCGGCGGCCATAATGGTCTTGTCTGCGCTTATTATCTGGCTCGGGCCGGGCTTTCGGTCAGGATCTGTGAGCGTCGCGACGTTGTCGGCGGCGCCGCGGTGACCGAGGAGTTTCACCCCGGTTTCCGCAACTCCGTCGCGAGTTACACGGTCAGCCTGCTAAATCCCGTCGTCATCCGCGATATGGGTCTTGAGGCGCTGGGCCTCAAAGTCATCAACCGGCCAGTATCTAATTTCCTGCCGACCGAAGACGGACGCTATCTCAAAGCCGGCGGCGGTCTTGAACAGACGCAAGCCGAGTTCCGGAAGTTTTCAAACGCCGACGCCGACCGCCTGCCGGCCTATTACGAGCGTCTTGAAGCGGTGGCGGATGTCCTGCGCAACATTTCGTTGCAAACACCGCCCAATCCAAAGCGCGGGCTTTCCGCGGCGCTCTCCGCCGCCTCGCAATTGTGGCCTGTGGCGCGCGGCGATTTTCAATTGCATCAGGACGTACTTGATCTCTTCACCAAGAATGCGCGCACCTTTCTTGATGCTTGGTTCGATTCCGATCCGGTGAAAGCCGTATTTGGTTTCGACGCCGTGGTGGGCAATTACGCCAGCCCCGACACGCCGGGCTCAGCCTATGTTCTGCTGCATCATGTCTTTGGCGAAGTAAACGGCGTGAAAGGCGCGTGGGGTCATGCGGTTGGCGGCATGGGCGCGATTACGCAGGCCATGCGCAAGGCGTGTGAGGCCGCCGGCGTAGAAATCACGACGGACGCGCCGGTGAAGTCGCTGCTGGTCGATGACGGCGAAGCGGTTGGCGTTCTTCTCGAAAACGGGGAGGAGATCGCGGCAAAGCGTGTTGTCTCCAACGTCAATCCGAAGCTGCTTTATGGCCGCCTGACGCCGGCGGATGCGCTCGATCCGGAATTCAAGCGCCGCATGGATGGCTGGCGCTGCGGCTCCGGCACCTTGCGTATGAATGTCGCGCTTTCGGAATTGCCGAAATTCACCTGCCTGCCTGAGGCGGGTGAGCACCACCAATCGGGCATCATCATCGCGCCAACACTTGATTACATGGACCGCGCTTTCACCGACGCCAAGCAATATGGCTGGTCGAGAAAACCGATTGTCGAAATGCTGATCCCGTCGACTGTAGACGACAGCCTCGCGCCTCCGGGCCAGCATGTGGCGAGCCTGTTCTGTCAGCAATTCGCGCCTGAACTCCCCGACGGCAAGTCATGGGCGGATTATCGTGAGCAGGTGGCCGATCTCGCCATCGAGACGGTGAATGAATATGCGCCGAATTTCAAAAGCTCCGTTCTCGGACGAATGGTGCTGACGCCGCAGGACCTTGAAGACAAGTTCGGCCTTATCGGCGGCGATATCATGCATGGCGCCATGACACTCGATCAGATGTGGGCGGCGCGCCCGGCGCTGGGGCATGGCGATTATCGCGGCGCGTTGAAAAGGCTTTATCATTGCGGCGCGGGGGCTCATCCCGGCGGCGGCGTAACGGGGCTTCCGGGCCGCAATGCTGCGCGGGAGATCCTCAAGGACGCGCGCAATCCGCTCGCGGCCTGACTGGCAGGTTCAAGTTAACCAAGCCCCGGAGTTGCAGCGTTTCCGCGCACCCTCTAAGCTTTCGCGGAAACGGAAAGCCCCATGAGCACAACTGACGCCCCACAGGAACAAAAGACCACCGGCAATCTCGCCGACGCGCTTGCTCACGGCGCGGCGCTTCTGGAGAAATCGCCCAAACACGCCGCCGAACAGGCGAAGGCGATTATCGCCTCCATACCGGGTCAACGCGATGCGCGTGTGCTGCTGGCTGCGGCGATGCGGCGGCAGGGCGATGCGAAAGGCGCGCTGGATTATCTTCAGCAAATGATCGCTGAAGACGCCGGCTGGGCTGGCGCCCATTATGAAATGGGGTTGGCGCTAGGCGCTCTGGGCGAGGGCAAGGGCGCCATTCGCTCGCTTGAACGCGCGCTCAGTCTTGATCCCAATCTCGCCACCGCCTGGCGCGCGCTCGGCGATCAATTGACGCTGGCGGGAGATGAGGGCGGCGCTGACAGCGCCTATATGCGCCACATCAAGACGGCGTCAAAAGATCCGCGCTTGTTGGAGGCCGCCGACGCGCTCGCGCGCAATGACATTCCCGTCGCGGAACGGTTGCTTAAAGCGTATCTCAAACAGCACCCGACCGATGTCGCCGCAATCCGCATGCTGGCCGAACTCGCCGCGCGTATCGGGCGCTATCAGGATGCGGAACATCTGTTGCAGCGCTGTATTGAACTGGCGCCGAGTTTTACGGCTGCGCGGCATAATTTGGCGATTATCGAACTGCGTCTTGGCAAGTCGGAGGAGGCCTATAGCGAAGCGGAGACTCTCCTCAGGAACGATCCGAAGAATCCGAATTATCGCACATTATATTCATCGGCGCTGGTGCGTGTTGGGGAATATGAAAAGGCGATCGAGAGTTATGGCTCTTTGTTGAAGGAATATCCGAAACAGCCAAAAGCTTGGATGAGCTATGGCCATGCACTCAAGACAGTAGGCCGCACACCGGATTCTATCGATGCATACAAGCGGAGCATCGATTTGCAACCGAGCCTTGGTGAAGCCTATTGGAGCCTTGCAAATCTCAAAACTTTCCGCTTTGAGCCGCACGATATCACGGCCATGGAAACGCAGCTTCAGCGAACTGATATTGAAGACGATGACCGTCTGCATCTTCATTTCGCTCTCGGTAAAGCTCTGGAAGATGCGAAAGAATATGAAGCCTCTTTCCGTCACTATGAGCAGGGCAACGCTATCCGCCAGAAACAGATCGTCTATGATGAAGACGAGATGGCCGTACGTCTTGATCGGTTGAAAAAAGTGCTGACGCCCGCGCTGTTCGCTGCAAAAGCAGGCAAGGGTTGTAAAAAACCCGATCCGATTTTTATCGTTGGCATGCCGCGCGCAGGATCGACTCTGCTTGAGCAGATCCTTTCCAGCCACAGTCAGGTGGAAGGCACCATGGAGCTGCCCGACATCATCGCCATTGCGAAACGCCTGGGGGGCAAGGCGAAGCGGAGTGAAGAGTCACGCTATCCGGAAATATTATCAGAACTCTCCGACGTTCAATTGAAAGCGCTTGGCGAAGAGTATCTGGAGCGCACACGTATCCAGCGAAAAACCGGCAAACCTTTTTTCATCGACAAGATGCCCAACAATTTTATGCATGTGGGGCTTATTCACCTGATCCTGCCCAACGCCAAGATCATCGACGCCCGGCGTCATCCGATGGCCTGTTGTTTTTCAGGCTTCAAACAGCATTTTGCGAAAGGGCAGGGCTTTTCTTACGGGCTTGAGCGCATCGGGCGGTATTATCGCGACTATGTTTTGTCGATGAAACATTTTGATGAGACTGCGCCAGGCGTCGTGCATCGCGTGATCTATGAGGAGATGGTCGCCGATCCGGAGACCCAAATCCGTAAATTGCTTGATTATTGCGGCCTGCCGTTTGAGGAGGCTTGCCTGAGCTTCCATGAAACGGAGCGGGCGGTTCGGACGGCAAGTTCTGAGCAGGTCCGCCAGCCTATCTATAAAAGCGGGGTCGATCAGTGGGTGAACTACGAGCCCTGGCTAGGCGAGCTCAAGGCTGCGCTGGGCGATGTCCTGACCACCTATCCGGCCGCCCCGTAAGAGAATGATCTCATTCTTCAGGCTGATGAAATAGCCACATTCATCCAATCCATAGGCGCGGATTGGCAACACTCGCCATGTTTATGGCTCGGTTGGCCGCGTCGCGGATTGCCGGGCTCCTCCGCTTCATACTACCGTCACAATCAGGGTTCGTGCGACGGGGCTCGGGGTATGTCGCCGGACGAGGGCTGCGATCTTTAATGCGATCGCGAAATCTGAGTGGTGACAAGATGACGAACAGAAATTCGATGCGGAACCTTCTGGGCGCTCGCCCAGGTGTGAAAACGGCGCTTCTTGCGACCTCCATGTGGACAGGCGTAACCGGGGCCGCCATGGCCCAGTCGGATCGCGACACCATCGTCGTGACGGCGCAAAAACGCGAGCAGAACATTCAGGACGTGCCGATCTCACTGATCGCCATCGGCACGGAGAGGCTGGAAGAACTCGAGGTGTCATCATTCGATGACTACGCCAAATTTCTTCCCTCAGTGACCTTTCAGTCGACCTCGCCAAACACGACCTCGGTCTATATGCGCGGCGTCGTTTCCGGCGGCGATGGCAACCACTCAGCCTCGCTGCCTTCTGTCGGCGTCTATCTCGACGAACAGCCGGTGACGACTATTCTCGGTTTCCTCCCGCTGCATATCTATGACATTGAACGTGTTGAGGCGCTCGCCGGACCGCAGGGCACACTGTTTGGCGCCAGCTCGCAGGCCGGCACGCTCCGCATCATCACCAACAAGCCGAAGCTTGATGAGGTGGAAGGCAGTTTTGACGCCGAGATCAACAGCATCAAGGATGGCGAGATCGGTTATCAATTCGAGGGTATGTACAACCAGCCGCTTGGCGACAGCGCTGCAGTGCGCCTCGTCGGCTGGTATGTGAAAGACGGCGGTTATATTGACAACGTCCTCGACAGCCGCACCTTCCCGTCATCGGGCATCACCAAAACTAATGCTGCGCTTGTTGAAGACGATTTCAACGACGGGGAAACCTTTGGCGCGCGCGTCGCGCTCAAAATCGATCTCGATGAAAACTGGACGGTGACGCCGACGCTCCTCGGCCAGAAATCGAATTTCAATGGCCGCAACACCTATGATCCGAAGCTGGGCGATCTCAATGCCGGCCGTTTTTATGACGAGCAGAATGAAGATCGCTTCTTCCAGGCGGCGCTGACTGTTGAAGGCAAGGTCGGCAATTTCGACGTCACCTATGCCGGCGCCTATCTGAAGCGTCAGATCGATTCGTTCTCGGATTACACCGATTACGCCTATTACTATGACGTTCTGTATGGCTACGGCGCTTATTTCTACGATGATATGTATAACCTCGTGGATCCGTCACAGACCTATCAGGGCGACGACAGCTTCGCGAAATATTCAAACGAAATCAGGGTTTCGACGCCGCAGGACAAGCGCATCCGCGCCGTCGCCGGTTTCTTCCAGAATCACCAGACCCACTACATTCATCAGCAATATGTGGTTGAGAATCTGACATCGCTGTTCGAAGTGACGGACCATCCGGATACGATCTGGCTTACGGAACAGAAACGGACGGATCGAGACCTCGCGCTCTTTACCGAGCTGGAGTTCGATATCACCGATAAGCTGACCTTTATCGGCGGCGTTCGCGGCTATCGATATAATAACTCGCTGCAAGGCTTCTTTGGCTATAGCGCTAACTTTTCGAGCCGCACCGGCGAGGCGGCGTGTTTTGGTCCATCAATCGTCCCGGGTTCTCCGTGTACGAACCTTGACCGGACGACGAAGGACACCGGCGAGACGCATAAGCTCAGCCTGACCTATGACGTCACCGAAGACGCCATGGTCTATTTCACCTATTCCACCGGCTTCCGTCCGGGTGGCGTCAACCGACGCGGTACGCTGCCGCCATACCTCGCGGACTCGCTTCGCAATCTTGAGGTTGGCTTCAAGACCGCATGGGCCGACAATCGCGTGATCTTCAACGCAGCCGCCTTCACCCAGAAGTGGAGCGACTTCCAGTTCCCGCTTTTGGGGCAAAACGGTCTCACCGAAATCCAGAACGCAGCGCAAGCGAAGGTGAATGGTTTCGAGGCTGATCTCAGCCTGCGCCCGACAGAAGGCCTTACCATTAACGGCGCCGTTTCCGTGATTGATGCGAAGCTGGCCGCCGATTATTGCGGCTTCTTCGACTTTGCGACAGGCGGTCCGGCGACAGTATGTCCGCAGGCTGTGGATGATCCGAGCACATCTGCGGATGAGACATCGCCGCCGCAAGCGCTGGATGGCACACGCCTGCCGGTCGTCCCTGACTTCAAGGGTACGCTGACGGCGCGTTATGAGTTTCCGGTCAGCAGCAGTCTTGATGCGCATGTCCAGGGCTCCGTGAGTGGCCAGACAAGTTCTGAGGCTGGTCTTACGGATGCGGATGTTGCGACTCTTGGCGGTCAGCCGGGCTACGCCGTGTTTGACTTCAGCGTCGGTGTTCACGCCGAAGACTGGGAGATCGTTGCCTATATCGCTAACGCAACGGATGAACGTGCGCGTCAATTGAATCTTGTGGCCTGCGGTGTCTGTGGCGATCGGGTGCAGTATGGCGTGAACGTGCCGCGCACAATCGGCCTTCGTTTCGGAAAAGATTTCTGACGCGGATAAACTTGGATAAACAAAAAAGCCGGCGTGATGACGCCGGCTTTTTTTATTGGCGAAATTGCGAAGCAAGGCGCAAGCTATGGCTGCTTAAAGGAGCTGAGGAGCAAACAATGAAGGTGCGCCTTTGACCGAAAGAGGAATAACCGCCAAGCGCGATAAGCCGCTGGGTTTCTGGATGGCGACGGCCCTTGTCGTCGGCAATATGATTGGCTCCGGCGTGTTCTTGTTGCCTGCGGCGCTTGCGCCTTACGGGTGGAGCGCCATCGCAGGCTGGATCATGACCATCGCCGGGGGTATTTGCCTTGCCGCTGTGTTCGCCGCGCTGGCGCGGACATTCCCAAAGGCGGGCGGCCCTTATGCTTATGCGCGTGAAGCGTTCGGCGCTGCGCCGTCCTTTATGGTGGCGTGGAGCTACTGGATTTCTATCTGGGTGGGCAATGCGGCGGTGGCGACGGGCGCCGTCAGCTATTTGAGCGTCTTCTTTCCGCAGATTGCGGAGACGACAGGGCTTCACGCGCTGATCACTTGCGGCGCCATCTGGCTGTTGACGGCGGTCAACTGCCGCGGCGCGTTCCTTGCCGGTTCCGTGCAGCTTGTAACGACTGTCCTGAAAATCATGCCGCTGGTGGCGGTTATCCTGCTCGCCGGTTTTGCGCTTTCCGGCGTCAGCGACAAACCGGCGGCGCTGCCCGACTTTAATGGCTTTGGCGATTTCAAACTGGCGAGCATTACGGCGGCGGCGACGCTGACATTGTGGGCGCTGTTGGGGCTCGAGTCGGCGACAGTGCCTGCCGAGCATGTGGAAAACCCGTCTAAGACCATTCCGCGCGCGACCATGACTGGCATGATCTTCGCCGGCCTTATTTATCTCCTTTCCTGTTCGGCGGTGATCCTTCTTCTGCCTGCGGATGAAGTGGCGGCGTCCAATGCGCCTTTCGCCGATTTTGTCGGCGCTTATCTTAGTTCTGATGCGGGCCGGCTGCTGGCGTTGTTCGCCGCCATCAGCGGCTTTGGCGCGTTGAATGGCTGGATCATGGTGCAGGGTGAATTGCCTTACGCCATGGCGAAAGGCGGCGTTTTCCCGCGCTTTCTGGCGAAGGAATCCGCCCGCGGTTTGCCGGTGCGCGCGCATGTGACGTCGAGCTTGTTGCTGACCGGCATTGTCATGTTGAATTATTCCAAGTCGATGACGGAGCTTTTCACTTTCATCGTGCTCTTGTCGACGACCGCGTCGCTGTTCATGTTCCTTGCAACGGCGCTTTCCGCCCTCCAGCTCCAGCGAACAGGCAAACTCAACTCATCGCCCATGCTGCTCGCGGCCGCGACCGCTGCGGTTGTTTACGCCATCTGGACGATCTACGGCGCCGGCGGTGAGGCCGTTGCCTGGGGAACGGCGCTGCTTTTCGCCGGTCTGCCCGTTTACGCTTTCACGCGATGGCAGAACGGCAAGGCCGTCGGCTGATTATTCGCCCCCGGCCAGTTCAGTGATCAGCGTATGCCAATGGTCAAGCGCGCCATCGATGGTGGCGACGGGCACGCGCTCGTTAAGACCGTGGGCGTACATATCAGACGGCTTCATGAAGATGCCGGAAACGCCATAGCTGTCTATGCCATGGGCGCGGAAGTGAAGACTGTCAGAAGCGCCTGCTGACATTTCCGGCACGATGGCGAGGCCGGGATAACGCCGGTCAACCGCTTTTCTGACCGCCGCAACCACATCATCGCGCAAGGGCGAGGCGTCGGAATAATGAACCTCATCCACAAGCTCGATTGTTGCGTCCAGATTGTCGACAAGCTCCAATAGCTTTGCTTGTACGTCATCCGGATTGACACCCGGGAAGATGCGGCAATTGATATTCATCTCGGCGCGCTGGGGCAGGGCGTTTAGCGCATGGCCGCCATTGAGCATGGTGGCGACGCAGGTTGTGCGTAACTGGCCCACATATTCCGGGCGCTCGGAGAGAACCTTGATCGCTTTCTTGCTTTTCGGGTTCTCCGCGAACTCGGCCATGGCTTTACCAAGCTCGCCTTCGGTCTGCGCCGCCGCCTGGCGGAAGCTTTCGCGGGTAATGTCGCTCCACATCACTGGGAATTCGTAATTGGCGATATTGAGCGCGGCCTGCGCGAGATCGTAAATCGCGTTGTCTTTGCGCGGCAGGCTGGAATGACCGCCGGGATTGGTGAAGGTGATGGCGTAATCGGCGTATGTTTTCTCCGCGCCTTGCAGGTAATAGGCGACGGGCTCTCCATTTTCGCCAAGGCCGCCGCCGCCGCCGTCGCTATTGAGAACGATATCCGCGCCTTCAAGTTTTTCAGCGAGAACCATGGTTGTTTTCATCTGGGTTTCTTCATCGCCGGAGAGGGCGAGCACCAGATCGCGGTTCGGCGTGAAGCCTTCCTGTTTCAGGCGGATCAGGGTCTGCACCATCATGGTGAGGCCGAATTTATTGTCGGTGACGCCGCGTCCGAACAGATACCCGTCCTCCTCCACCATGGTGAAGGGATCGCGCGTCCAGTCTTCCGGGTTGGCGCTGACCACATCCATATGAGCGGAGAGAAGGATCGGCTTTTTCTCGCCGGTCCCTTTATAGGTCGCAATAAGCGTCGCGGTTTCGCCGTGACGTTCTATGACGATATCGTCTTCGGCAAATCCGCCTTTGCGCAATTCAGCGGCGATATAGTTCGCTACGGCGGGAACGTTGCCTTTGCCCTCGACAGATTCAATGGCGATTGTCTTGCCGAGCATGTCGATCGCCTGGGCGGTCAGTTCAGGCGGGGTCAGCGCGTCGTCGGCTGCGGCCACGGTGAATGGCGAAAGACTTGTAAAAAGAAGAAGGGCGGATAGGGACGATTTGCGCATGACTTGTCCTTTGTTGCTGGCCTCTCGCGCCTTGCCCGCAGATGCGGGCCCGGCGTAGGATCGTTCAGCAAACAGTTTAGCGCAAAAGAAGCCGTCCAAGGGAGTTTTTCATAATGTCGCACGTCAAGTTTCGCACAATCGCCATGACGGCTGGCGCAATCTCAGCATTCGCCTTTTCTATGACCGCCGCGGCTCAGGATGTATCCTATGTCCGCGCAGGCAAGCTGATCGATGTGGAGAAGGGGACTGTCCTTTCCGACCAGTTGATTCGCGTGAAGGATGGCCGGGTCGCCGCAATTGCGGCTTTTGAGTCTGCGCCCGCCGACGGTCCGCTGACAGACTGGTCGCGATATACGGTGCTGCCGGGCCTTGCGGATATGCATACGCATCTGGTGGGCGACATTCAGGGCGGCATTATCGACCCGCTGATGTCGACGGGGGCTGAGGATGTGCTGGCCGGCGTCGGCAATGCGAAGACAACGCTTTGCGCCGGATTTACAACGGTGCGCGATGTTGGCTCCTGGCGCGCCTTCACCGATGTGGCGTTGCGCGACGCTATCAATCGCGGCGATGTGGAAGGTCCGCGGATGGCGGTCGCCGGCGGCTATTTCACAATCCCCGAAGGCGGCGGCGCGCTCACAGGGCTTGCCTATGACGCAAAGGCGCCAGACGACATGACGCGCGGTATTGTGCGCGGGCCCGAAGATGCGCGCCAGAAGGCGCGGGAATTTCTGCAACATCGTGTTGATTTGCTGAAAATGATTGCAACCGGCGCCGTGCTGACTGTCGGCACCGACCCGGGGCTGCCTGAGTTGTCGGAAGAAGAGATGAGCGCCATTGTCGGCGAGGCGAAAAAATACGGAAAGAAAGTGACGGCGCACGCCCATGGCGCGGAAGGCGCGAAAATGGCGGTGCGCGCCGGCGTCGATTCCATTGAACACGGTTCTCTTCTGGATGATGAGGCGTTGCGGATGATGAAATCGCGCGGGGTCTTTCTTGTCGCGGATATTTACAATGGCGATTACATCAATGAAATCGGCGCCGCTGAAGACTGGCCCGAAGAAACCATGCAGAAAAACCGTGACACAACAGATACGCAGCGCGAGGTTTTCAGAAAAGCGGTCAAGATGGGCGTCAAGATCGCCTTTGGCACCGATGCCGGTGTTTATCCGCACGGAGATAACGCCAAACAGATGCCCTATATGGTGAAATACGGCATGACGCCGATGCGCGCCATCCAGTCTGCGACGCTGCATTCGGCGGAGCTTCTTGGTTGGGAAAAAGATACAGGCGCGATCTCTCCTGACCATTACGCTGACATGATTGCAGTCGAGGGTGATCCGCTTGCAGACATTTCAATCCTGTCAGATGTTAAAGGTGTCATCAAAGGCGGACGCAAGGTCCATTGCGAATAGGGGCGTTATGAAAAAGCTGATTATTCTCCTCGCAGCGGCGGCGCAGCTTTCGTTTGTGGCTGCGCAAGAGCCAAGGGCGCGCGAGCTTGGTGTGCCGTTTTCCGGAGCGCCGGGTCCATTAAACGCCATCACCGATGTCGATGGCGTTGCTGTTGGTCATGAAACCATCATCAAGGATTTGCGCGGCGGACGCGCTGTCCGCACCGGCGTCACGGCAATTTTGCCGCGCGGGGACAAATCGCTTGAAGGAGACGTCTTCGCAGGATTCTTCGCATTAAACGGCAATGGTGAGATGACCGGGACTCATTGGATTGAGGAGTCCGGGTTTCTTGAAGGGCCGGTGATGATCACCAATACGCACAGCGTAGGCGCGGTTCATGAAGGCGTGATCAAATGGCGTGTCGAAAAAGCGGCGGCGGATTCGTCCGGCTATTGGTGGTCGCTGCCCGTGGTTGCGGAAACCTGGGACGGGCATCTCAACGACATCAACGGCTTTCATGTCACCGACAAACATGCGGCCCGTGCAATCGAGAAAGCAAAAACAGGCCCGGTCGCCGAAGGCAATGTCGGCGGCGGCACAGGCATGATCTGCCACGAGTTCAAATGCGGCATCGGCACATCATCGCGCATCATCAAGGCCGGCGGCGGTGAATACACTGTCGGCGTTCTCGTGCAGGCAAATTACGGTGCGCGTAGCGAACTCAGGATTGCCGGCGTTCCGGTGGGCAAGCGCCTGACCGAAAACCTCGCCTATGACGAGCCGCACGGAGACACTGGCTCGATTATTATTGTCGTAGCGACCGATGCTCCGTTGCTTCCGCAACAGCTTAAACGTGTCGCCAGGCGCGCGTCGCTCGGTCTCGGGCGCATGGGCAGTTATGCCGGCAATGGCTCTGGCGACATTTTTATCGCGTTCTCGACTGCGGATATGACTGACGAAGGCGACGGCTTATGGGGCTTGTCGAAACTTGGCAATGATGAGCTTGACCCGGTGTTTCTAGCGACCGCGGACGCCACAGAGGAGGCGATCGTCAACGCCATGGTGGCCGCCCGCGACATGACCGGCAATCTTGGTCATCGCGCTGTCGCCATCAATCATGATGAACTGCGCGCAGTGTTGAAAGAGTATGGACGCCTGGCGGAGTAGCTATTCCGCTTTCAAATACTTGCCATACCAGTCGAGATTGCGCTGAATGCGGTCGGCGAGAAAGCTCGGCCGCGTCAGGCCGTGATCTTCGCCCGGATAGATCACTAGCTCGGTGTCGCGTTCAAGAGATCGCAGCGCCTGATACATCTGCTCTGCGCCGATGCAAGGGACGTTTTCATCGGCGCCGGCGCACTGGAACTGTGTCGCCGCGCTGATGCGGTCTGCGTGAAAGAACGGATAGGAAATGCGTTCATAGGCTTTTCGGTCGCGCCAAGGCAGACCGACCTCGAATTCATATTCGAGCGCATATTGATCGGCGCCATAGCCGCCGAGAAAGTTTGACATGCCGGCGCCGCTTACCGCCGCCTTGATGCGGGCGTCACTGGCGATCATGTAATTGGTGAGGATGCCGCCATAGCTCCAACCGCCGACGCCGATGCGCTCCGGGTCGGCGACGCCCATCGCGATCACATGGTCGATGCCGGCGGAGATGTCCTTCACATCCACATTGCCCCAGTCGCCATAGATCGCTTTCGCGAAATCGAAGCCGCGCCCGGAAGATCCGCGCGGATTGACGGCGAGGACGGCGTAACCGTTTGCGGCGTAAATCTGCCAGTCGAACATGAATTCATGACTGAATTGGTAGACCGGGCCGCCATGCAGACGCGCAATGACGGGATATTGTTTTCCTTCCTCATAGCCGAGCGGCAGGACAAGCATGCCATGAATGCCTTCCTTGCCGCTGTTGAAGGAAACGTCTCGCGTTTCGGCGAGGTGATGTTGTTTCAACCAGTCATTATGCGTCGTCAGCGCGCGGCGGCCATTGTCGATCGCGGCGAGCTGATAGGGTTCGCTCGCATCGCCGTCGAGCACGACGACGCGTCCATTCTTCGCGACGGCGAGGTCAAAGGCGAAACGCGATCCCGCCGTCAGATAAGTGATCTCTTCGCTATCGACGTCGATCTTCGCCGCCCAGGTGTCTCGATCCTATTCAATAAGGGCGTAGACAGTTTTTGAGTTTTCGCCCCATTGCGGCGCATAAAACCAGCGATCGATGCGGGCGAGGGGTTTCACTTCGCCGGTGTCAAGATCTGCGACGGTGAGTTCAAACGGCGAATAATAAATCCATTTGTCTTCGCCCATTTGCAGCCAGACAAGCTTTTTACTGTCAGGCGACCAGCGCGGCCGGGTCCATGTTTCCGGATCGGAATCGGAGCCTTCATAGGTCGAAATCTTGCGTTGATCGGCGCCTTTGACCGGCGCCATGACATAGACATCATAATCGGAATGGCGGTCCTCGCGCTCGCGCCGCTTTTTCACGAATGCGATTTGCGATCCATCCGGTGACCAGGAAGGGGAGTAATAGTCGGCGTCGCCCTCGGTAACCTGTTCGGCCTCGCCTGTGGCGACGTCGACCCGGAAGAAGTGAATGCGGCGGTCGTCCACATAGCCGCGGCCGTCTTCCTTGAAGCTGAAACGGGTGATGACGATGGGAAGCGGCTTTTCCGGGTCGGCGCCGACGGATGGGCCCACTTCCGCCGCGGCGATGATGGTCTTCCCATCAGGGGACAGCGCAAATTCCGAGACCCCGCCTTTGATGCGCGTCACCTGACGGGGTTTGCCGCCATTTGCAGGCATGGCGAAAACTTGCGTTTCGCCTTCTTCCGTTCCGTCGCTCAGAAACGCGATGATGTCGCCGCCAAAAGCGGGCGCCCATTCGCTCGTCTCCGGTGTTGTGGTGAGTTGTTTCTGATCGCCTTCCCAGGAGACGCGCCAGAGGTCGCTGACCGTCACGTCGATATCGAGATTATGGGTGGAGAGCGTATAGGCGATGAAATTTCCATCCGGTGAAAAGACCGGCTCGGTGATGTCTGCGATGTTGTGAATGTTGTCGACGGTGAGGGGCGGCTTTTCCTGCGCCAGAGCAGGCATGACGGCGACGGCAAGTGACGCCGCGAGATGGATCAGGCGCATAAAGCCTCCGGTGGTTTAGCGGCGGCTTTCATATCCGCCGAGGAAGGATGAGAGATTGCCGCCTAGTTCATCGCAAGGGTAGCCGCCTTCTTGCACGATGACGGTAGGGAGATTCAGGGCGGCGCCAATAGCCTCGCCGATCCGGGAAAAACCGCCGGTGGTGACGGCGAGCCCGGCAATCGGATCGCCTTCATAAGCGTCGAGCCCCAGCGCGATGACGAGCGCATCCGGTTTGAAGGATTGAATTTTTGTCAGCGCCGTTGATAGAGCCTCCATGAAGGCCGCATCGTTTGACCCGCGCGGGAGCGGCAGGTTGAGGTTGCACCCTTCGCCTTCATTGGCGCCGGTCTCGTCCGCATAGCCCCAGAAAAACGGATAGAACCGCACCGGGTCCGCGTGGATGGACACCGTAAGCACGTCGCTGCGCTCATAAAATATGTCCTGCGTGCCATTGCCGTGATGGAGATCAACATCGAGAATGGCGACGCGGTCATGAGCCTTGCGCAAGGCGCATGCGGCGATGGCGGAATTGTTCAAATAGCAAAAGCCGCCGGCGGTTTCAGCGCCTGCATGGTGTCCCGGCGGACGGCAAAGCGCATAGGCAGCGTTCTCTCCGCCGAGAACAAGCTCCGCTGCGTGCGCCGCCGTCCATGCGCTCCATTGCGCGCTCTCCCATGTGTCGGAGGAAATCGGCGCTGAGGCGTCGATCATGTGCCATCCTGCTTGCGCCACGACAGAGTCCGGGTAACCGCGCCGGTGGATCGGGTGAATGTTCGGCGTCACCGCTTCCGATGCGCCCTTTATGCGCGACCAGCGTTCATGGGCGCGTTCGAGAAATTTCAGATAGCGTTCCGAATGCGCTGCGAGGATCAGTTCCGCACCGAAATTTTTCGGGTGCACGATGTCGCAGCCCGCGTCTTTTGCGCCTTGAAGCAGCATGTCAATGCGTTCAGGCCGTTCCGGGTTTGCCTCCATCACGCCATTGACGAGGTAAGACGGCGGATAGTGGCGCTTCTGTTCTTCTTCGGCGAGGACGGCTTTCATGTATTTATCCGTTGACGGGAAGTTTCAACTCTGCGGTGAGACGGCGGAGAGACTTTGTCAGCTTGTCGATAATCTCGTCCACATGCGTTTCGTCCGTCACCATAGGCGGACAGACAAGGAAATGGTCGCCTTCATAACCGCCGCGCGTGCGCCGTGAGTAGACGATAAGCTGTTCCTCATAGGCGTATTCAACGAGCTTCGCGAAAGCGTTCTGTTCTTTCGGCAGGGGCGCCATGGTTTCGCGGTTGCCGACGATTTCAAAAGCGAGGAGAAGCCCCTTGCCGCGAACATCGCCGATGAAAGGAAACTCGGCCATTAGCCCTTCAAGGCGCGACTTCAATAAGGCGCCGATGCGCGCCGTGTTCGTCATCAGGTCAGCGTCGAAAATTTCCCGGATGACGGCGAGCCCGGCGGCGCAGGCGAGCGGATTGCCCGCATAGGTGTAGCCATGCATGAAGCCGCCGCTCGCGACGACCGCTTCGACAATGTCGCGCCGCGCAATCATGGCGCCTAGGGGGATGTAGCCGGCGCCAAGACCTTTTGAGAGCGCGATAATGTCAGGCGACTGGTTCCAGTGTTCGGCGGCGAGGAAGGTTCCTGTGCGTCCGACGCCGGTCATGACTTCATCGTAAATCAGCAGCACACCATAGTCGTCGCAAATATCGCGAACGCGCTGATAATAGCTGTCCGGCGCCACAAGCGCTCCGGTGGACGCCCCGCCAATGGGCTCCATTATGAAGGCGAGCGCGTTTTCCGCGCCGATCTCCTCAATCTTGTCGCGCAGCATGTCGGCGTAGCGGTGGCCTCGCGCTTCATCGCTCAGATTGTCACGATCGAGATAGGCGGTTGGCGCCGGGATTTTCGGCATCTCCCGGATCATCGGTGCGAAGGGATCGTTCAAAGGGCCGTAGCCGGTGACGGCCAGCGCGCCGAAAGTAGAGCCATGATAGGAAGGAAAACGCGAGATCACTTGTGTGCGTTTTGTCTCGCCCTTCGCAATCGCATATTGGCGCGCCAGCTTGATGCAGCTTTCAACCGCCTCTGACCCGCCCGACGCGAAGAACACGCGGTCGAGGCCTTTCGGAGACAGGCTGGAAAGCGCCGAGGCGAGCCTCTCCGCCGGTTCATTTTCGAAATGCAGGCGATAACCGAATGTGGTCGTGTTCATCTGCGCGCGCATGGCGTCAAGTACGCGGGTGTTTCCATGTCCGATATTCGAGACCATGGCGCCGGATGAACCGTCAAGAAACCGCCGTCCCTGATGATCCCAGATGTAAACGCCTTCTGCGCGGGCTATGAACGGGCGGCGGCCGCCAGTCTGATAAAAAAGATGCGACGGCGTTTCAGGCGACCAGTTGAAAATGCTTTGCGAAGCGGCGGTCATAGGGTGCTCTTCTGGACATCAGGACTGTAGAAATTTCAGGCCACCAAATCAGGCGCGCGCGGATGATTTGGGCGCGGGCCCGGCGGCGCCATAAACGCGCTCTTTCAAGGGCGTGGAATCAAGCCGTTCAACCAGCATTTTGACAAATTCCTGCTCGGCGCGGTTGAGATGGGTCTCCGGATTGGTCACCGCGAAAATGTCGACCTCCGGAGCGCCGTCATAAGGCGGCAGACGCCAGAGCAACCCGTCGCGCACATCGCGCTCCATCACATGAACGGGCAGCGCAGCAACTCCTAGCCCGGCGATGCACATGCGCCGGACTTCCTCGAGATTGTTGGAAACGCCTGCGGGCGGCGAGGCGAAAGCCGCGCCTTCGCGCAACATGGCGACAGGGCGAAGCACATCTTCGAGCCGGTCTGTGTCGAAGGAAACGCTGCGTTCACCGCTAAGATCCTCGACGGTCAGGTCGGAACGGCCAAACAGGCGATGGGGCGGCCCACAGAAAAATCCGAAATATTCCCGGAAGAGATGATGATAGTCGAGCGCGGGGTCCTGATCTTTCACCAGACACACGCCAAGCCCGCAGCGTTTGGCGCGGATAAGATCGACGATGTTGCGGCTTGAATTCACGGTGATGGAAATCGTTGTGTTGGGATAGCGCCGTTGAAACTCGGTCAGGGTTTCATCAACGAGTGGCGTCGTCACATGGGTCGCCATCGCAATGGAAACGGTGCCGGAGACATCGTCCATCTCCTCTTCGAGAATCGCGGTGAGACGTTCGATAGAGCCGAACATCTGCGTCACTTGTTCATAAAGCGCCTGTCCGTGTGCGGTGGGTTCGAAACTTCTGGGCCCGCGATCGATCAGTCGGCGGCCGAGGGTTTCCTCAAGGCGGCGCAGCGCGTTGGAGACGGTCGGTTGTTTCAGATCGAGCCGGCGCGCGGCCTCAGTGATGCTGCCCACATCCATGATCACCATGAAGGACCGCAAAAGGTTCCAGTCGAGCCGCCAGGCGAGGTCCTCCTCGTCCCGGGTGAAGGCTGATTCACGCCCCGGCGTCATAACTTCATTCCCTTATACTATAATTGAAAACCTCTTCATTGCTTGACAGAATGCCTGAAAAGCATGCGGTCAGGCAATATGAAAATGTCAGAAAACGGTAATTCTTCAGCTCAAAGTCGCGGTTCTCATGGCCGCAAGGTGATTATCACCTGCGCCGTGACCGGCTCCATCCATACCCCGACCATGAGCGGGGCCCTGCCGGTGACGGCGGACGAGATCGCCGAGGCGTCGATTGAGGCGGCCCGGGCAGGGGCGGCGATTATCCATCTTCACGCCCGCGATCCTGAAAGCGGCCGCCCCAGCGCCGAGCCGGGGCATTTCCGTCCGTTTCTCGAAAAGATCGCCAAGGAAACCGACGCCATCGTCAATATTTCGACCGGCGGCAGTTCGGTGATGCCGCTCGACACGCGTCTGGCGCCGGCCCGGGAAATGGCGCCGGAAATGTGCTCGCTGAATATGGGCTCCATGAATTTCGGCACATTCCCGATGCTCGATAAATATTCCGACTGGAAACATAATTGGGAGCCTGAGCTTCTCGATGCGACGCGGCGCACGGTGTTCAAGAATACGTTTGAAGATATCGAAGCGATTATCGAGGATCTCGGGGAAAGGCGCGGCGCCAAATTTGAGTTTGAGTGCTATGATCTCGGCCAGATTGAAACGCTTGGGTTTTATGTGAAAAGCGGTCTGATCAAAGCGCCGCTCTATATTCAGTTTGTGCTGGGCGTTCTCGGCGGCGCCGGGGCGAGCGTCGAAAACCTCGTCGCCATGAAAACTCTCGCCGACCGCGTAATACCCTGTGAGTATCACTTCTCGGTTCTGGCCGCGGGCGGCAAACAAATGGCGATGGCGACCATGGGGGCGATTATGGGCGGCAATGTGCGGGTCGGTCTTGAGGATAATCTTTCCATCGCGCCCGGCGTTCTCGCCGAATCGAACGCCCAGCAGGTCGTAAAAATCCGCGAGATCATCGAAAATCTCGGCCTGGAGGCGGCGAGTGCCGATGAGACACGGGCCCTGCTTGCCTTGAAGGGCCGGAACAAGGTCAACTTCTGAGTTATGGCGAAAGACATTCTCATCCGCGAGGCGGAGCCTGAAGACGCCGGCGCTATTCGCGACATGATCGCAGCGCTTGCGCGCGAAACCGGCCGGCCTGACATTGAAGTCCTGTCCGAAGAAGAGGTGCGGCTTCACGGATTTGGTCCGCATCCGGATTTTCGCGCCCTGATCGCCGAGTTTAAGGGAAAGCCGGTTGGACTTGCGGTCTATTTCAGCGAGTTTTCAACCTGGCGCGGGCGGCGCGGCGTTTATATTCAGGATATTTACGTCACACCTGATCAGCAGGGCGCCGGGGTCGGTCGCCGCCTCATTAATGCTGTTCTCAAACGCGCACGCAATGACGGCGCGGTTTACCTGCGGCTCGCCGCCGATCGGTCGAACGCTGCGGCAAGCCGGTTTTACCGGCGCATCGGTTTTCGCGAAGCGCGCGAAGACCGAATTTTTGTCCTTGAGGGTGAGCCGTTTGACGCGCTCACGGAAAATTTCGCGTGGACGCCGCGCCCGCCGCTTGCCGCGAATGATGATCCGAAGAAGGAGACGTCGTGATGTTTCGTTACCTTTCTCTCCTGGTCGCCGCCGCTTTGGCCATGACCACAAGCGCATTCGCCGAAGGCCGTGAGCCGGTGATGAAGCAGGTGAAGGTTCCGCATAATTATTACTGGCGTGAGATGTATGTGCCGCATCTGACCAGCGGGCCGTCGTCGCTCGACTGGACGGCGGATGGCAAGAGTCTTGTTTATTCGATGCAGGGCCGCCTCTGGCGCCAGCGCGTAGGAGACGACACCGCCCGTCAACTCACGACCGGCGGCGGTTACGATTATCAGCCGGATGTGTCGGCGGATGGCCGCCGCGTTGTTTTCACGCGCTACTTTGATGACGCGTATGAAATCGTCATTCGGGACTTGCGCTCAGGCCGCGAAACGCCGGTGACGCAGAACGGCGCCGTTAATCTCGATCCGCGCTGGTCGCCGGATGGAACGCAGATCGCCTATGTGACGACGGACGAGACAGGGCATTTCCATATCGCCATCGCGTCGCAGGAAAACGGCGCCTGGACAAGCAAACGCTGGCGCGAGGAGCGGACCAGCGAAACGCCGCGTTATTACTATTCGCAGATTGACCACGAACTGAGCCCCGCCTGGTCGCCGGACGGGCAGTCTCTGACCTTTATCGCCAATCCCGAAATCGGTTATGGCTCGGGGGCGGTCTACCGTCAGCGCGTTGACAAGTCGGCGCCGGCCGAAATGCTGGTCAATGAAGAAACCGCCTGGCGCGCGCGCCCCGACTGGTCGCCGGACGGCAATCGCATCGCCTATTCGTCTTTTGAAAGACGGCAATCCCATCAGCTCTGGATCACCTATGCCGAACCCGGCGGCTATCCGCTCGCTTTTTCCTATGGCGATTATGACATCGACGCCGCGCGCTGGTCGCCAGACAGCAAACACATCGCCTATATCTCCAATGAAAGCGGAACCGGCGAGATTGTCATTCAGGACATGACCGGCGGCGCGCGTGAAACGCTGGCTATTCAGGACAAAAATACCGCGCAAGGGATGGGCGACCTCCAATTACGCATTGTCGATGAAACAGGCGCGCCGGCGCCCGCACGGATATCCATTCGCGGCGGCGATGGCCGGTATTACGCGCCGGACGGCGCCATGATTCATGCGGACGATTATTATGACCGCGCCCAGGCGCCGAGCGAGACCATGTATTTTCATGTTCAGGGGGAAGCGACAATATCGCTCCCGGCCGGTGAGGCGCAGATCACAGCTTGGCGCGGCTTCCGCCATGCAGTTGCGACAACGACCGCCACTATCGCGAAAGACAAAACCAGCGATGAGAGCATTACGCTGCAACCATTGCCGAACGCCGCGGCCTTTGACGGCTGGCGGTCGGCGGACGTGCACGTCCACATGAATTATGGCGGCGTCTATGGCATGACGCCTGCGAGGCTTGCGAAACAGGCGGACGCCGAAGACCTTGATCTTGTCTTCAATCTGATCGTTAACAAAGAGCAGCGCATTCCCGATATGGATTATTTCACGCCTGAACCGTTCAACCCGGAAGGAACAGGCGCAACAATCCTTCATGCGCAGGAATATCATACGAGCCTGTGGGGTCACATGGGATTGCTTGGGCTGAAAGAGCACTATCTCCTTGGCGATTATGTCGCTTACCCAAAGACGGCGCTGCATAGTTCCTATCCTGACAATCCGACCGTCGCCGACATTGCGCATGCCCAAGGCGCGCTGGTCGGGTATGTGCATCCTTTCGATCCGCCGGCGCCAGACCCTTCGTCAAACCGGAAACTGTCTCATGCGCTTCCGGTCAATGCGGCGCTCGGCAAACTCGACTATCTTGAAATTGTCGGTTTCGCCGATCCTTTAACGACGGAAAGCGTCTGGCATAAACTATTGAATACGGGGCTGCGCATCCCCGCCGCCGGCGGCACCGACGCCATGACGGATTATTCGTCCCTGCGCGGGCCGCTCGGTCAGAACCGCACGCTCGTAAAAGCGGCGGATTCGGAAAATCCAAATGATGAAGTCGCCAACTGGCTCGCGGCGCTGAAAGCCGGCAACTCCATCGCCACCAACGGACCGCTGGTCATGCTGACGCTGGACGGCGCCGGGCCGGGGGCTGACCTCAAAAAGGGCAAAGGGGCTCACACGCTGAATTTTAAAGCAGTGTTGTCGTCGATTGCGCCGGTCGATTCCCTCGACCTCATCGTCAATGGCGAAGTCGCGCAAACCATCGCGCTTTCCGGCGACCGCACATCGGCTTCCTTTGAAGGCGCCGTCACGATTAATGAAAGCGCCTGGGTGACGCTTCGCGCTTATTCGAAAACCGCATCGCCTTATGTGCTTGACAACTCTCCCTTCGCGACAACGTCGCCGATCTATGTGACGCTTGGGGGAAAGCCGGTGCGGTCGCGCGACGACGCCGAACATTTCATCGCGTGGATCGACAAACTGATCCATGTCGCCGAAGACGGCTCCTACAACACCGATGAGGAACGCGCCGCGGTCATCGCCAATCTCAAAAAAGCCCGCCTGGAATTTGAAAAGCGCCGCTAGCTTGTGCGCCTCAAGGAGCCCACATGACGAAAGACGTTCCGTTCGCCATCGCGCTCATCCCTGCGTTTGTGCTTATCGGCTTCATGGGGATGGCGGTCTGGCTGTTCGGCGACGCTTCCGCCGGCGGCCCGGCGCAGATCGTGCTGCTTGTCGCTGCGGGCGCCGCCAACATCATCGGCCTTGCTTACGGGATGAAGTGGTCAGCGCTTGAAGAGGCGGTGGTTCATTCGGTCTCGCGCGCTGTCCCGGCCTCGCTCATTCTTCTGGCCGTTGGCGCGCTGATCGGCACATGGATGATGTCGGGCACCGCGCCGGCGATGATCTATTACGGCCTCGGGCTGATCAGCCCGCAATGGTTTTATCCCGCCGCCGCGGTGATCTGCGCCTGCGTATCCGTTTCCATCGGCTCATCATGGACGACGGCGGGCACGGTGGGCCTCGCGCTTGTGGGCGCGGCGACAATCATGGGCCTGTCGCCCGAAATCACCGCAGGCGCCGTCGTCGGCGGCTCTTACTTTGGCGACAAGCTGTCTCCCTTGTCAGATTCAACCAACCTTGCCGCCGCAGTGGTCGGGGTGAATCTTTTCGATCATGTGCGTCACATGCTGACCACAACTATTCCCTCCCTGATCATCGCAACCATCATCTTCGCCGGGTTTTCCCTGACCCAAGGCGGGGAGGCGGCGCCGGTCGACGCCATCGCGCAAACCCGCGAAACCTTGAAAGCGGCTTACGACCTTGGTCCGCTGACGATGCTTCCGCTTGCCGCCGTCTTCATTTTGGCGATCAGGAAGTTTCCGCCTTACCCGACGATTGCGATTGGCGCGCTTCTGGGCGGGCTTGTCGCTGTCATTCGCCAGCCCGAGATTGTGCGTGTCTTCGCCGACCCTGCGGGGGAGCTTCCCTACGCCGCCGCCATGGTGAAAGGCGTATGGCAGGCGCTCTCGACCGGGTTTCAGTCGAGTCTTGGCGTCGCTGAGCTTGACCGGCTGTTAACGCGCGGCGGCATGGCGAGCATGATGACGATCATCTGGATGGTGATCGCGGCGCTCAGTTTTGCGGCCTCCATGGAAGCGACCGGATTGCTTGAACGGCTGACGGCGCCCCTGATCAACCGCATACGCGGCGTCGGCTCGCTGGTGAGTGCAACCGTTTTCAGCGCCATCGCGATGAACATTTTCTCCGCGACGCAATATATGGCGATCATTATTCCGGGCCGGATATATTTGAAGGAGTACCAAAAGCGCGGGCTGGCGCCGGTTAATCTTTCGCGAACGGTGGAAGATGCGGGCACAATGACCTCTGCGCTTGTGCCATGGACCACCTGCGGCGTCTTCATGGCGGGGGCGCTCGGTGTGCCGACGCTCGACTATTTGCCTTTTGCGTTTGTGAATCTGCTCAATCCGGCGCTCGCCATTGTGTATGGATTTTTCGGGATTGCGCTGGTTCGGCAAAAAGAAACGGCGCCCGAAGGCGCCGCTGCTTAAAGCATGTTTTAGCCGACATGCTTTAGGTTGTTTTTTATCGCGCGCCTTTGCACATAATCAGTGACCACTTATGCGCGACACGCTTTGACTTACGCATCAAACGCTTCTTGTATCTTATCGGCTGCCGGTTTTTCCCGTGACTTTGCGACCGGAATGGCTTCGCGCATCTGTTTGGCGAAGTGGCGCAGGCAGATTTCCGAGTTGCCAAGCGGGCCTTGCTCAAAAGTCATGGAGCCCATGCCTTCCTGCACGCGTTCAATAAGGCCTTTATCTTCGCGATTCACATTCCGGTTGATGCGGCAATTGAGATAACGTGCGAGCTTCATTTCCCGCCGGTCGTCATCAAGCGCATAAGCGCTTTCGCGCAGGATGCAGGTCGTCGGCGTCAGGGGGATGAACTGCATGAAATCGATCTGGTCCGCATAAAAATCGAACATCAGATTTGGCCATAGCTTGTAATAGGTCCACATGTGCTGGCGCTCTTCAGGCAGATGGTCAACATGCGGGAGGATCTTGCGATAAGCGTTGTTGGAAAGCGACGCCATCTCCCCGGTTTTCACTTCGCTGAAAATCTTGTGAACGTCACGGTCGATGGTGAGCCTGTAGCTGTCGCCGAGAAGGCCATGAAGTCCGTCATGAGCGACGCGGATATGCAGCGCATCCACATAATTATCGGTGGCGTTCTTCCAGTTCACTTCGCGCAGGCGCCCGCCCACATGGCGTAGCGGTTTCATGTCTTTGGTCTTGTAGATTTCGAATTCCTCTGCGACCGGCGCCGTATAGTCTTTCAGCGATGGGCCGCCGGACACAAAACGCAGGAAAACGAACCCGGCAAAACTGTCGACTTCAACCGGCGTCAGCCCGTGTTCAGCCTTGTCGAAATTCTCATATTGATCGAGATAGGGAACGCCGGTGAGCGTGCCGTCGAGCTGATATGTCCAGGCGTGATAGGGACACACGAGGCTGCGCCCGCAATTGCCATGATCGCCGTCGACCATGCGCGCGGCGCGGTGACGGCAGACATTGTGAAACCCGCGCAGTTCGCCGTCCTTGCCGCGCACGACAAAGGCGATCTCGTTATACATCTTGAAGGTGAGGTAATCGCCAATGTTTAGGAGATCGTTTTCGTGGCCCACAAGGTGCCAGGCGGGAAGGAAAACCTTTTCACGCTCCAGCTCAAAGAAATCCTGATCGTAATAGGTCCAGGCAGGCAGGCTCTGGGAATCCTGATCTGCGACCAGCACGGGTTTGGAGTGATGTTTTGCTGTCTGGCTCATGGGCTACTCTCTCTTGGGGCTGGTTTCGGGCGGCATTCTATCCTGTTTTTCGCCGCCTGCCGATATGGCGACAACGTCTCCATCAGCGAAAGCGGGCAGAACGTCGCGCAGCTCGTCAAGCGTCACCGCGTTTACGGCGGCGGAAAAGTCTTCAATCGTGGTTAAGCCCTGCCCGGCCCAGTCCTGGGCGAGGGCGGCGGTGATTTCCTCATTGCTCTGGGCGGCGCTGATCTTGCGGCCGATCAGATGGCGCTTGGCCTCGGCGAGTTCGGCTTCGTCCGGCGGTTCGGACTGAAAGCGCGCGAGTTCGGCTTTCAGCGTTTCCAGCAGCGCCTGCTGTTTATCCGGGTCGACGCCGATATTGAGCGTGATCAACCCTGCGCCTTTTCCGCCGCGATAATCGGCGCCGATATAATAGGCGAGCCCCTGGTTCGAAATCGCTTCCTCGCCAAGACGCCCGCCATAGCCATGGGCGAACATGTAAAGGGCAAGCCGCCAGGCGGCCGCCTCGCCGGAATCGAGCGCGGGCGCGGCGGTCATGTAGCCGAGCGCGACCTGCGCCTTGTCTTCTGGAAGGTGAACATGGATGTCGCCCTGGGACGGGGTGATCGTGGCGACCGAAGGCTCAGCCAGTATAGGGCTGAAGGCTGTTTCGACGATTTGTTTTGCGGCTTCGGCGTCTACATCGCCTGACACAGCGATAAAGGCGGGCGCCGCCTTTGCGGGCGTATCACTCTGTGTGAACCGCGCGGTGAAGATCTGTTCGAGCCGTGTATAGGGATCGCCGCTGTCTGGCGCCCTACGCGCGGCAGGCTTCGCTTCGGCGATGGCGTCACTCGCCTTTGTCGCCAGCGATGTAAGCTCTTCCGACAGGCCCGAAACCGCGATGCTGGTTACGCCCGGCGCCGGATCGTTCGCGGCGCAGAGCCTGCAATCATAAACGCCGGGCAATAGGGCGCGGAGGGAAACGATCGGCGACAGGGGCGAGGGGGCGACGATGATGGCGCCTTGCGTTTCGCTGTCGCGATTGTCCGCCTGTTTATCGGCGGCGGGCTTGCCGCGGTGCTCCGCCGCGATGGTAAGCGTGTCAGGGCTGGCGATGGCGTCCGGCGCGCCGTCCGTATCGGGAACGAACCAGCCGATGGTGCGGCGATCAGGGTCAAGATAGGTTTTGGCGACCCGCTGAATATCGGCTTGCGTGACCGCGTCTATGCTCTCTTCGAGGGTGAGTAATTGATCGAGAGCGCCGACGGCTTCGAAAAACGCCAGCTGGTGCGCCGCGTCTTCGGTGGTCTCTATATCGAAGATCAATTCACTCTGCACTTGAGCTTTGGCCCTGTTGAGTTTGCTGTCGCTGACGGGCTTAGCGGCCAGTCCGTCCAGTGCGCGTTGGACGGCGTTCTCGGTTTTCGCCTCATCGGCGTTTGCGCCCGCCGATCCCGCGATCAGAAAGACATAAGGCTGCGCTGTCGGAATGAACCAGGTTTTTAGGTCGTCTGTAACACCGGACAGTGCGGCGTCTTCTGAAACAGGTGTGCCCCAGTCATTCTGCAAAAAAGAGACGCCGCTGGAGGCGCCCGCCAGCGCCTGAAGCACGAGAAAAGCCGGATAATCTTCGCTTGACGCTGCCGGCGCTGGGTAAGCGATACGGAAAAGTTTCTGATCGACATCGCCTTCGAGACGAATGCGCTTTTCGCCCTGATAGTCCGGCTCGCTTAAGGGCGGGAGTTGCGGTTCCGCGTTCGCCCTGAATTTGCCGAAGAGTTTTTTAACGCGCGCTTCGACCGCATCAGCGTCAACATCGCCTGCAATGGTGAGCACTGCCGTTTTCGGTCCAATATTGTTTTCGTAAAATTCGACAATGTCATCATGGGTGATCGCTTCGACGTCCGCCGCGTAGCCGATGGTGTTCTTGCGATAGGGATGCACCTGAAATGCGGCCGCAAGGGTTGCGTCGAATAATATTGTGGACGGGTCGTTGGCGTAGCCGTTCATCTCCGCGATAACGGCGCCGGTTTCCGCCTCAACGTCATTCGGGTCCATTTTCAATTGACCAAGCCGGTCCGCCTCGATGCGCAAAAGCAGGTCAAGGTCGTCTTTAGGCGCTGTTGCAAAAAAAGTGACCGTGTCGATCCAGGTATAGCCGTGCCATTCGCCGCCGACGGCGTAGATGTCGCCCGCAAGGCGCGTTCCGGGAAAATTCTTCGAGGAGCGGAACGCCATATGTTCGAAGAAGTGAGCTAACCCCATGCGTCCTTCAGGATCGTCGCGGCCGCCGGTTTTGTAGGCCATCTGCACGCTGACGACGGGCAGGGCGTGTTCTTCCAAGATGAGAAGCGTCAGGCCGTTATCGAGATGCGTCACGCGCGTCTTTTCAAGGTCGATGGCGTGCGCGAAGGACGGCGCGAGAACAAGCGCTAAAAGAAGAAAGCTTAGAAGAAGCCGCATCAAAGCGCGGCGGCGCGCATCTGCGATCCGCGTCCCTTTCCCCCTGAACCCTTACCAATGTCGCGGAGGATTTCGCGCGCGGCGTTATGGCCGGGAAGCCCAGTGACGCCGCCGCCCGGGTGGGTCGAGGAGCCGCACATATATAGGCCTTTGAAGGGTCCGCGATAATCCGCATAACCGAGGACTGGTCTTGCGCTGAACAACTGGTCGATCCCGAGCTGTCCGTGGAAAATGTCGCCGCCAACGAGCGACAGCTTGCGTTCGAGATCGAGGGGCGACAGCGCCATGCGGCCGATAACCGACGCCTTGAAATTCGGCGCGTAGTCATTGACCGTGTCGATGATGAGATCGGCGACTTCGTCGCGGTGATCGTCCCAGCTTTTTCCATTCGGGAGTTCCGGCGCGAAATGCTGGCAGAACATGCTGGCCACATGTTGGCCTTCGGGCGCCAGTGAATCGTCAATGGTCGACGGAATATGCATTTCGATGACCGGTTTTTTCGCCCACCCATTGCGCCGCGCATCCGTGTAGGCCGTGTCGAGATAATCGAGACTCGGCGCGATCATGATGCTCGCCTTGTGATGGATGCCGACGCTGGTCGATGGCAGGGAAGTGAAATTCGGCAATTCGGACAGGGCCACATTCATGCGGAAAACGCCGGAGCCCGAGCGCCAGTTGCGGATGCGTTCGGCGAATTCATCTTCCAGCGCGTCTTCCGGGATCAGTTTGCCGTAGAGAAGCTGCGGATGGATGTTTGATGCCACAACTTTCGCCCGGATCGCCGTTCCGTCTTCGAGGACAACACCCTCTGCGCGGTCATTCTCGACGATGACTTCCTTCACCGGCGCGTCGGTGCGGATCTCGGCGCCGGCTTCACGGGCGGCGGCGGCCATGGCCTGCGTGATCGCGCCCATGCCGCCGATTGCGTGACCCCAGGCGCCTTTGACGCCGTTCACCTCGCCAAAGACATGATGCAGGAGCACATAGGCGGAACCCGGCGTATAGGGACTGCAATAGGCGCCGGTGATGGCGTCAAAGCCGAGAATGCCCTTGATCACATCCAGTTCGAACCAGTTATCGAGAATTTCGCCTGCGCTCTTGCCGAACAGGTCGATCAGATCGCGCTGGCCTTCAATGCCGAGTTTGTGGGCGCGCTTGGCCAGCATCGCCGCCGAGAACATGTGACGCACGCCGCCGCCGAGATTGGGCGGGGTTTCAAGCAGCGTCGACCGGAAGAGATCGACCAGCCGGTCAAGTCGATCATGATAGGCGGAATAGGCTTGCGCGTCGTTCGGGGAGAGACGGCGGATGGTTTCAATATTTTGTTTGTCGTCGCGCCCGAGCAGGAGATGTTTTCCATCCGGCGTCGGCGCGAAATAGGAGGCGGGGCGAAGCACCACTTTCAGCCGGTGGCGCTCAAGCTCCATGTCGGCGATGATTTTCGGATTGAGCAGGCTCACCGAATAGCTGGCGACGGAATTGCGGAAGCCGGGATGGAATTCCTCGGTGACAGCTGCGCCGCCGACAATATCGCGCTTTTCGACAATCAGAACGCGCCGTCCGGCTTTCGCAAGATAAAAGCCGCAGACAAGACCATTATGGCCGCCGCCGATGATAATCGCGTCATACTGTGCTGACATGGGTCGCCGTTCTTTCCGGGAATGCCTGTATTCACAAAGGGAATAAAATCCCTTGTTTTTCAGTATATTACGGCATCATCGGAAAGGGAAGAGGCGGTTCTAGGGGTGCGCGCGGCGCCAGTCAGCGAAGCGTTTCAAACCGTCGCCGATAGGGGTTGCCGGATTGAAGCCATAATCGGCGGCGAGGCGCGTCACGTCGGCATAGGTTTCCTTGACGTCGCCGGGCTGCATCGGCTGCATGTCGATCACTGCTTTTTTGCCGAGGGCGGTTTCAAGCGCAGCGATGAAATCCATGAGCGGCACGGGCGTGTGATTGCCGATATTGTATAGCCGGTGCGGCCGGTCTTCACCGGTGAAGTCGGGCGCTTTTGCCGCCATGCGTTCGATCGCTTCGGTGACGTCATCCACAAAGGTGAAGTCCCGGCGCATATCGCCATGATTATAGACGGGGATCGGCTCGCCTTTCAGGATTTTGTCCGTAAACGTCCAATAGGCCATGTCGGGACGCCCCCAGGGGCCATAGACGGTGAAGAAACGCAGGCCCAGCTGTTTGATGCCGTAAAGATGCGCGTAGGTTGAGCTCATCAATTCGTCAGCGCGTTTGGTCGCCGCGTAGAGAGAGACCGGCGCGTCCACTGGATCGGTTTCGCTAAAGGGCGTCTTGGTGTTGCCGCCATAAACCGAACTTGAAGAAGCGTAGATCAGATGCGAAAGCCCTTTCGCGTGACGGCAGGCTTCAAGGACGGAAAGATGTCCGGTCAGATTTGAGCGCGCATAGGCGAAAGGATTGTCTATCGAATAACGCACGCCCGCCTGCGCCGCGAGGTGAATGATGACCTCGGGCGCTGTGTCGCGCACCAGTTCCGAAAACGCATCGGCGTCGGCAATGTCGATCTCGTGGATGACCGCCGCATTATCCAGTTCTTTTACGCGGGCGCGTTTCAGGGCCGGGTCGTAATAGTCATTGAAATTATCGGCGCCGATGACGCGCCATCCGGACTGCGCAAGGCGCGCAGCCGTATGAAAGCCGATAAAACCGGCAGCCCCTGTGATCAAAACGGTTTTCACCGAGTATCCTTTATTTGCCCTCAGCCTATATGAAGGCATCTGGCGCAAAGGCCAACTGTTTGCGTTGGTTAACGCGTCAAAGACTCAATCGGCGACGAATCCGGCTGCAATAAAACCGGAAAGTCCGGGAAGGTGTTCCGGCGCGCAGTCGCCTGCAATGCCGGCGGCGAGGCGCAGGGCGCCATCGGGCCTCAACGAATCGGGCAGGGCGCTATCTTCGTGGCTGAGATTGAAAACGCAAAGCAATCGCTCTTTGTCATGCTTGCGAACAAAAGCGAGGACGCCTGCCGGCGCCTCCAGAATTTTCAGGGCGCCGTTTCGCAGCGCAGGCGAGGCGCGACGAAGCTGGATGGCGGTGCGGGCGAAATGAAGAACCGATGCTTTGTCGTCTTCCTGGGCGTCGACGGCGAGGGGCGGGTGGCGCGCATCCATGGGCAGCAATGGCGGACGACGCGGGACGACTTGGGAAAATCCCCCACCTTGCCCCATTTTTTCCCACGGCATGGGTGTGCGTGCGCCGTCGCGGCCCAACGTCGCCGGCCAGTTGGCGATGGCCTCGGGGTCCTGCAGCGCCTCGAACGGGACGTCCGCCTGGGGCAGGCCCAGCTCTTCACCCTGATAAACAAAAACATAGCCGCGAAGGCTCAGCAGCAGGAGGAGGTAGAGTTTCGCCGCCTGTCGCCCGTCGGCGTCCTTCGCCCAGCGGGTGACGCAGCGCGGCGCGTCGTGATTGGAAAACGCCCAGGATGGCGCGGCTTCGCCGGGACCGCCCGGCCAGCCCGAAAGGGAGTGCTTGACCATCTCCGGGGTCAATTCATTCGCATACAGAAAATCAAAATTATAGGCGGTGGTGAGGTGTTTTTCGCCCGCCGTGAAAGCCTTCATCTCCTTTAGGGGGCGGGGGCCCACCACTTCCGCCACGGTGAAGATGTTCGGATATTCATCTGTGACTGTGCGAATGCGTTGCAGAAACTTTGGAATACCGGGATGCGACTGGTTGAAGAGATGCTCCTGAAAGTCGAAAGGCCGCGACGGTTTCTTCGCGCCATAATTCGCCGGCGGATTGTCGCGCAATTTCGGGTCGTGCATCGCAAAATTCAGCGCATCGAGACGAAAGCCATCGACGCCGAGATCCAGCCAGAAGTGCGTGACATCCAATAGTGCGTCCTGAACCTCTTCGTTGTGCACATTGAGATCCGGCTGGCTTGTCAGGAAATTGTGCAGATAATATTGCCCGCGGCGCGCATCCCATTCCCAGGACACGCCGCCAAAGACCGATATCCAGTTATTGGGCGGCGATCCATCCGGTTTCGGATCGGCCCAGACATACCAGTCGGCTTTGTCATTGGTCCGATCGCTGCGGCTTTGCAAAAACCAGGGATGTTCATCCGAGGTGTGCGAATAGACCTGATCGATGATGATTTTAAGATCGAGAGCGTGGGCTTTTTCCACTACCGTATCGAAATTGGAAAGCGTTCCAAAAAGCGGGTCCACATCGCAATAGTCGGCAACGTCATATCCAAAATCGCGCATGGGCGAGGTGAAAAATGGCGAGAGCCAGACGGCGTCAACGCCGAGCCGCGCCACATAATCCAGCTTTTCCGCGATGCCCTTCAGGTCGCCGACGCCGTCGCCGTCGAAATCGCGAAAGCTGCGCGGATAAATCTGATAGATCACCGCGCCGTCGGGCCATGGTTTTGGATGCTGGCTAAAGTTGCGCATGGAAACAGATGACGCGCGCCGCCAATTGCCGTCAATCAGATTGCGTCATTTGGCTTTCCGGCGAGGAGAACAGGGCTATGATCCTCGCTGATGACGCGCTTTGAAAAAACAGTTCTGCAAATTGTGCCTCGCCTCGATGCGGGCGGGGCTGAGCGCACGACGCTCGAGATTGCGGATGCGGTCGTCAGAAATGGGGGCCGGGCGCTGGTTTTCACTGACGGAGGGCGGCTGGAAGAGGATATTCGCAATGTCGGCGGCGAGATTATCCACGGGCGCGCCGGATCGAAAAATCCGCTGACCATGTGGATAAACGCCGGTCTCCTGTCGGAGATCATCACCCGGGAGAAGGTAGACATTATCCACGCCCGCTCCCGGGCGCCTGCCTGGAGCGCCTTCTGGGCCGCCCGGCGGACAAAGGTCGCGTTCGTGACCACCTATCATGGGGCTTACAAGGCGGCGGGCGCAGCAAAAAGGTTTTACAATTCGTCCATGTTGCGCGGTGAGCGGGTGATTGCGAATTCCCGCTTCACAGCCGACCGGATCGCCGGCCTCAGGGGCGCAGATACGGACCGTATTGTCGTGATTCCTCGCGGCGTAGATATCGATCTCTTTGATCCCAAAAAGGTTTCCGCTGATCGTGTCGCTCGCCTTACGCGTGCGTGGGGGCTTGGGGAAAATCAGGGCTTCAAGCTGCTCCTGCCGGCGCGGCTCACGCCCTGGAAGGGGCATGAAACCGCGATTGCTGCAGTTGCGGCCCTCGCAGGCCGGCGCGACAAGCTCGAAGCCACTGGCCAAAACCCCGCTTTGACGCTAGTTTTTTGCGGGGGTGCGCAGGGCAAGGACGCATATGAGCGGCGCTTGCGCACAGTGGTGGAAGAGTCTGGGGTCAGCAGCATGATCCATCTTGTTGGCGATTGCGCCGACATGCCTGCCGCCTACGCTTGGGCGGATGCGGTTCTGTCGCCGTCGATCGAGCCGGAAGCGTTCGGCCGCGTCGCGGTGGAGGCGGGCGCCATGGGAAAGCCGGTGGTCGCCGCCGATCATGGCGGGGCGCGGGAGACCGTGATCAACCGCGAGACCGGATTTTTGACGGCGCCGGGCGATGCGAAGGAATTGGCGCGAGCGATCGAAACGCTTGTGCTGATGAGCGATACGGGGCGGCAGGTGATGGGGGAAAAGGCGCGCGAACGCGTATCAAGTCTTTTTTCTTCGGCGGCGATGTGCGATGCGACTCTTGGCGCTTATCGTTCATTGTTGACGGAAAGGGCGTAACAGGGCGGTATGTTAGGGCGTAAGAACAGCAATATTCTGGTCATCAAAACTGACGGGCTTACGGGCTTCGTGGCGGCGGACGCAGCTTTCGAGGCGATCCGCGAAGCGCATCCTCACGCAAAGATCAGTTTGCTGACGACCCCCGGGCTCCAGCGCATTGCGCGCGCCTCGCCATATTTCGACCAGGTCGCCGGCATGCCCAATATGCGCGACGGCGAAGCGCGGCGCGAATTTGTGCGCCAGCTTAAAAGTTCAAAATTTGAAAGGGTCTATGACCTTTCCGGCGACGACGCCGCGCGCCGCCTGAAAGGCGCGCTCGGTCCGTTCGGGCCGAAATGGCATGCGGCGGAATCTGCGGGCAAACCCGCAAAAGGCGCTGCGCTTGCGACCCCGAGTTTTGACAAGCTTGCCGAGACCGCCGGGCTTTCCATCAACACAAGATTGCCTGATCTCTCGTGGGCGGTGACGGCCCGCAAGGACAGCGCCAATATGCAGCCGAGCTGGTACGGAATTTCCGGTCCTTTCGGGTTGCTTCTGCCGGGCGAAGCGCCGGAACGACGCTGGAGCGCCGCCGGTTATGCAGGCGTCGCCAGACAAATGTCTGAAGCGGGCATCATGCCAGTGCTGGCCGGGGCGAAGTCGCTCCACCATTTCGGCGATGAAATCGCCCACGACGCCCCGCAACTCGTGGACCTGACCGGCAAGACGGACCACCTCCAGCTTGCCGCGCTCGCGCGCGAAGCCCTGTTTTTCGTCAGTGACAACGCCGATGAGATGCAGCTGGCCTTGAGCGTCGGCTGTGAGGGCGTGGTGATCCGCTCGCCCAAGGATCCCTTCGAGGTCCGGGGCCGCCATGTGGTCACGATGACCGGGCCTGAAGGCGGCAAGGGCGGCGGCCTTGGCGAGGTCGAGCCGGTCTTTGTCTGGCGCACCCTCAACAATATGGGCCTTCTGGACGCTGTCGCGGGGGAGCCGTTGACGGCTCAGGCGCGTTGATCTTCCCATTGATCACCGTTGATCAATTCCCGCAAAGCCCTATATATCCACCGTTCTGTCGCATTTTGGGATTACGGTTAACCGTTTCTCACCGAAATGGGCGCAGAAAATTGTCCGTTAGCAACCAATGGAGAGAAGTCCATAGCACGCAGACCCTTTAACGCCGCCCCGGTTAAATCCGATGGCCCGCGCATCAATGATGAAATCGACGTCCCGCAAGTTCTTCTGATCGACCATGAAGGCGAGAAGCGCGGTGTTGTGAAAACCCCCGAAGCTATCGCTATCGCCGCTGAAGCGGGTCTTGATCTGGTGGAGGTGTCGCCAGGAACGACGCCGCCCGTCTGCAAGATTCTTGATTACGGTAAATTCAAATACCAGCAGCAGAAGAAAAAGGCGGAAGCCAAGAAAAAGCAGAAAATCGTTGAGATCAAAGAGATCAAGATGCGGCCGAACATCGACGACCATGACTATCAGGTGAAGGTCAAGGCGATGAAGCGCTTCTTCGAGGAAGGCGACAAGGTCAAGGTGACCTTGAGATTTCGCGGCCGGGAAATGGCGCACCAGGATCGCGGCTCGACTTTGCTCAAGCGTGTGCAGGACGATTTCGACGACATCGCCAAGGTTGAGCAATATCCTAAAATGGAAGGCCGCCAGATCATGATGGTGATGGCTCCGCGTTAAGCGCTGCTCTCCTGTTAAGCATATTTCGCCGCCCGTATTTGAAATGCGGGCGGTTTTGCTATTTTGGAACAGCGTTGGCCCGGCCCTTGCTTCAAAGTGACCTGAATTGACGACGCAGGGCGCATGGCGGGATGCGGAGCGCGCGCGCCGGGGTTAGAGTTGTTGGGTATGGACGCGTTAATGCAGATGATCGCCGTGGGATGGCCTCTGGGGCTGGCGGGATTTATTCTCGGCGCACTGCTTGGCGGCTTCATGGCGCGCAACCGCGCAGAAGAGGCGGGCGGGGGAGCAAGCGACCGGCCTCGACTGAAACCCGACGAGGACAGCCTCTCGGCGCTCGCCGCAGAGCTGAAAGCGGCCAAAGAGCTGCTTGAAGCCGAAGAAGCCGACGCAAGCGATGTCGCTGACACACTCAAAAATCTCGACGACGCCATCAAGCGGGCCAATGGCCGGCTGAAGCTTCTCACCAAAGCCGTCAAACAGGCGAAATAGATTTTCCCGTCCGACTCCTGCTAAACACAAAGAAGGAGGGCGCATGGAAGGCAGCGGTGTTTTTCATCAGCTATTGATCAACAGCGTCATCATCTCGGCGACGACGTTTGTTCATGGTGTCTTCGTTGCGGCGGCGGCGGCGGTTTTTCGCGCGGCCAAGACCAGGACAAAAGGCGCGCTGCGGTTTTTACGCGATACCGCCGTGCTCGTTCTCCTCGTCCTCTGGCTCATGTTTGCGCATATGATCGAGATCGGCATGTGGGCCGGCCTGTTTCATGTCTATGGCATGTTTGAGACATGGGAAACGTCGCTGTATTTTTCAGGCGCGGCCTTTACGACGCTCGGCTTCGGCGATGTTTTGCTGCCTCAGCAATGGCGATTGCTCGCCGGCGCTGCGGCGGCCAATGGGCTCTTGCTGTTCGGTTTATCCGCCGCGTTTCTGTTCGACGTTGTCGGCAAGCTGCATCTCGGCGGCAGGGGAAGCTAGTTTCCGGTCGCGGCCAGGCAGGGAACGCCCAGCGCGAACGCTTCTCCCGTCTCCCGTCTCACTGCATAGCAATCGCCGCCCGACAGCATGATGTCGAAAACGACCGGCGTCGCCATGCTGCGGTCTTCCCGGGCGGCTAGCGGCGGCGGCAGGACCGAGATCGTTGACGTTCTGGAGAGATCGCCGGGGCCGAGGTCAATTGTCGCCCGACCAACCGCGTCCGCCAGAACCGACTTCACCTGCGCAATGGTTGCATCATCCGCGCTCGCAAGAACGGCTGGTGTCTTCGGCGCCACGGTCTGGCAGGCGCCAGTGAAAATTGCGGCGGCGATCAGGCAAACAGTTGTGCGGCTATTCATTCCTCCGGCATCCTCATGTCGCGATTGTTTTCCATCACGCGCATGCCGCGCTTCAGATCAAGACCCGGCCGCTCGCTTGCATCCGCCTTCGTCAGCGCTTTCGCCGCAACGGAGACGGGCGGCGGCGCAGGGCAGGTTCCAAATTCCCGGTATTGCAGCGCCGCAGCGAGCATGGCTTCACTCTCGTCACCCAATTCATGATCGAGATCGTCATCGACAAGGCATCCCGGCAGTTTCACGCCGAATGGCGCGCTCGAATTCATCGGAATAAAACCGTCAGCGTAATCGCCGAAGCCTTTCTGGTTCACGCCCTGGAACTGGATGGTGTAGTAGGTCTCGCCGCAATTATCTTCCGGGTAAAAGCCATAAGGCTTGCCGCAGGTGGCGCGGCCAATGAGCACGACTTCGACGTCAACGCCGCGCAGGCCGTTGATCACCGCCTCGCTGGCGCTGCAGGTCCAGTCTGTTGACAGAATATAGACCCGGTTGAGATTGAGGTTCGGCAAGGGGTCGCCGCTCGGCACCGAAAAGCCGACGCCGGTGCTGAAAAACGGCGTTGTGTTGTTGGTCTCGCCCGTAACCGGATTAATTCCGCCAGCGTCTGCGTTAAAGCGCAGGCGTTCGAAAGCCTTACCGCTGGTGCGCGAAGGGCCCGCAACCATATATCCAAGCTGCGCCGAAATCGCGAGCAGGCCGCCGCCATTGTAACGCAGGTCGAGAACCAGATCCGTGACGCCGGCGGCGTTCATATCCGTGATCGCGTCAGCGATGTCTTGCTCCGACGCGAAGGGGCTGAAGGTGTTGACCAGCGCATATCCCACATCGCCGGCAGGCGTGTTGATGATAGCGGTGCGGTTCACCGCCGGCGTCGAGAGGTCTTCGGAAATCATCATGATTGTGCGGGTCGTCGCGGCGCCGGGGTCCTGCACGACAAAAGTGTGCAGTTCGCCTGCCGTTAAGGGAAACAAACCATCATTGAGCGTGTCGATCGCTGCGGTCGTGTTGGCGTTAACGAGGTCGACTCCGTCGACTTCGAGAATGCGCGCGCCACGGATCAGGTTGGGCGTTCCCATCACGGTGTCGGACGCCGGCGTTCCGGCTTCGGTGTAGAGCACACGAAAATCGCGCGGCGGCGACACTGAATAGGCGATCAGTCTGGCGCCATATTCGGCGACCGGCGCTGAATTGCGCTCCCGCAGAAACTCGTCTGTGGGCTGGCTGAAATGAAAGTCGTCTTTATCCTTGCCCGACGCCGTCGTCGCGGTTGTGCGCAAGAGATCGAAATAGGCGACCGGGTCAGAATAATTCGCCGGGTTTCGATCCTGAACCTCATTATTCCAGAGATAGGTTTCATCGGTCCAGGAGCGCAGCCAGAAATTCTCCTCCAGCGTTGAGCCCGCACGGTCGGGAAAAGGGTTGCCTTCAAAATCGAGCCCGGTGCGCACCGTTTCGCAGCGATCCTTGAACAGGCCCGCATCCTGATAAACGCCCGCCGTCCATGTGGGGCCAGAATTCCCTGACGGCGGCGGGGGCGCCGGGGCGGCGGCCGGCGGCGTGGCGTTGTTGCCGCCTCCGCCGCAGGCGGCGGCGAAGAGCAGGGCAAAAAAAGCGGAGAAGGCGGCCCCCCGAAAATGTCCACAAGGTTTGTGTCCGGTCATCGGCTCAATACTCTGTTACGCTCGCCCCCATAGCTGATCGTCCCCATTTGTCCGGTTTAGTCAACGCAAGCGCGTTTTTTCGCCTGCTGCGCTAGGAGCAGCGCAGGCTTTCGCCTAGAACCCGGCTCATGAGCTACGCGGTCAAGGAAATTTACTATACGCTTCAGGGCGAGGGCGCACAGGCCGGACGCCCGGCGGTGTTCCTGCGCTTTGCAGGCTGCAACCTTTGGTCGGGACTGGAACGCGATCGCGCGGGCGCTATCTGCACCTTTTGCGACACTGACTTTATCGGGACTGATGGGCCGGGCGGCGGAAAATTCAAAGACGCCGAAGCCCTTGCGCGCGCAGCGGCTACGCACTGGCCGGAGTCAAAAGCAGGCAAGCCCTATGTGGTCTGCACCGGCGGCGAGCCTTTATTGCAGCTCGATCCGGCGTTGATTGACGCGCTCCATGGCGCGGGTTTTGAGATCGCGGTGGAAACCAACGGCACCATCGCCGCGCCGGAGGGAATCGACTGGATCTGCGTCAGCCCGAAAGCGACGGCGCCGCTGGTCCAGCGCTCCGGGCAGGAATTGAAGCTCGTTTACCATCAGGCGGATGCGCCGCCGGAGATATTCGAAGACCTCGCATTTGACTTTTTCTTTTTGCAGCCTATGGACGGGCCCGCGCGGGGCGAACAGACCGCCGCCGCAATTGAGTATTGCCGGACCCATCCGCAATGGCGCCTCAGCCTTCAGACCCACAAACTTGTGGGCATTCCTTAAAGGCGCGCCTTCAGGGTCCGATTGAGTGAAGAGGACAAGGCCATGCGCATCGTCAAGTCGATGAATTTCGACGCCGCGCACTTTCTGGATCACGACCCTGAGGCGCGGCCCTATGCGCGTCTTCATGGTCATTCGTTTACGATGGAAGTGGTGATCGAGGGCGAGCCCGATCCCGAAGCCGGCTGGGTCGTTGATTTCGGCGATGTCGGAGAAGCGCTGCAAGAGCTTCACGAGGCGCTTGACCATCGCCTGTTGAATGAGGTCGAGGGGCTCGAGCGTCCGACGCTTGAAAATATCTGCCGGTGGGCGGCGGAAAAACTGAAGACGCGGTTTCCCGGTCTCGCCGAGGTGCGCGTGTCGCGCCCCTCCATCGGCGAGAGTTGCGTCTTCACGGTTTAAAGTCTCATCTAAGCCGCGTTGGTTTCGAGATCCGCTTTCATGCGCGCGATCAGATATTGGGCGTCGCGGCAATAGCTCGCGGCGGCGCCATCGGCGCGGGCCAGCGCCTTGTCGAGCTGATCGAGAACATTGTCGATCTCTTCGTAACTCGCAAACGCATCCACCGGCGGGGCCAGATCGAGGCCCTTCTCGCTCACATCGAGCCGGATCGGGGAGACTGAATAACGCGCCCGGCCGCCAAGCGTCACGTCGATATGACGCTGGCCCTTGCCGATCAGCACAGCGGCGCGCGGATCGATTTTATCCAGCGCTTCGTTGATGGAGAGCCGCAGCTCGTCATAACTTTCGGCGAGGAGGGCGCGGCCGCCAACTTCTTCCACGTCTTTTGCGGAAATGGCGACTTCGCAGGCCTGTTCGAGAATATCGCGCACCCGGTCGATAGCGTATAGCGCCGCCTCAATCGCGCTCAGCGCTTCGCGAACCGGGTTTTCCTGTTCTTCATAGGGCGCTTCGTCGATGACGGCGCGGCGGTTGCGCAGCGCACGGTCGAGCCCGCCAGCAACGTCCATCGCCGGCATTTCATCCGCATTCGGATCGTTCTTTTTTCCAAGCCACCCGGCCAGCGGGCTGCGCCGTTTTTCCTGGCCCCCGCCATTGTTTTTGTTTGTTGCAAACGCCACGAGAACACTCCCTCAGGCATGACTGATTTTGCAACACCGTAGGGCGTCCGGATTTTCAGCGCCGTTAAACAATTGTGTAAATTTTGCGCGGCGCGGAAGGCATAACAGGGTTGATTTGGATTAACTCTGTTGGGCTTTTCGTGTGAAACGCCCGCCTTCAAGCCCCCAGGCGGCCAGCAGCGCCAGCGCGATGATGAACAGCCAGAAAAGCGCCGGCGCGAGCGGCGCGTCTTTCACTGTCTCAACGCGCTCCGCCCGGCGCTCGGCGATCCCGGCCCAGGATGCGCCCGACCGGGGCGCTGTCTCGCCTCGAACCCTTTTGAGGTCAGGCGGTGAGGCGTTATTCCCGTCGCGAACAGCGTAAACGCCGCCGCCGGTTTCCTCAGCCAGCGGGCCGAGGAGACTTCCGGTGGAAATGACATTCTGGAATTCAGGCGCCGCTTCAACCCCGATTACGCCGATGGCGAAAAGCTCGCCCGAGGCGGCGCGGTAAAGCCCCCGTGGCGGCTGGGTGATGCGCGCCGTGAAGCGGCCGGGCGTGGTTTCACGAAGGTCGACTTCGCTGGTCTCGCCGTCAGGATTTGTGAGCGCGACGGCGGGAGCGTCCTCTTCGATGCTGCGGCGCTCGACAATGAGGTCGCCGTTTTCTTCGCGCAGGGAAAGCGCTTCTTCTTCGAGCTCCGGCTCTTTCATCAGCCAGTGGGCGATGCGGCGGAGCAGTTCCGCATGGGGCCCGCCGCCGTCAAAACCGCGCGCCCATAGCCAGACATGATCGGAAAGGAAAAGTCCGACGCGGCCTTCGCCGATGCGGTCTAGAATCAAAAGCGGCGCGCCGCGCGGACCGCTCATCAGGGTTTCACCGCGCCGTTGCGTCACCGGCATGACGCGCAGCCAGCGGCCCCAGATGTCGGCGTCCGGAAGATTGGCGGTCACGGGGTGGCGCTGGCCAAGCTCTGTGACCTCCGGCCGGTAAGCTTCTTCAACGGCGCTCCCCGCCGGAAGGGCGGGGAGGATGAAAGAGAGATTTCGCCGGTTCGCGAGGCTAAGGGAGCCGTTATATTCCGGGCCGGACGCGATCAGCACCGCGCCGCCATTGTCGACGAACCGCGCGATATTGTCGAAATGGAAAGACGACAACACACCGCGATAAGCGTAGCGGTCGAAAATCAGCAAATCGAATTCATCAAGCTTGTCGATGAAGAGTTCATCCTGCGGAAACGGGATGAGCGCCAGTTCATCGACGGGTGTGCCGTCATTCTTGTCGATGGGTCTGAGGATCGTGAAGTGGACGAGGTCAACCGCGGGGTCCGATTTCAAGAGATTGCGCCAGACCCGCTCGCCCGGATGCGGCTCGCCGGAAATAAGAAGTACGCGCAAGCGGTCGCGCACGGCGGTGATCGGCAGAACGGCGATGTTATTCCGGGTTGTCAACTCGCCAGAACGCTCGGCGACTTCAAGCTCGATGATCGTTTGTCCCGGACGCGTCAGGGGCACGTCGAAACCGGCTTCGGCGCCGACGGGCACCGCCTCGCGCAGAATTTCCTCGCCATCCATGCGCAAGGTCACCATCGGCGCGCGGGCGTCCGTCAGGGCTTCTCCATCGCGGCCAAGATCGTCGATACGGAAGGTGACGCGCACAGGCTGGCGGACAATGCCGTAACGCGGCGCATTGACGAGGGTGATCTTGCGATCGGATTCATTTGTTGCGCCAGTGGTGAGAATATGGACCGGCGCGTCGGTGTCGAGCCCGTCTGCGGCGTCCGAGGCGTCGGCGGCCTGTCCGTCAGTGATGAGGAAAACGGCGCCGAGACGCTGGCGCGGCGTGTCGGCAACCGCCTGGCGCACGGCATTTACCGATAGCGTTTCTTCCTCGCCGCCGTAACGGATTGTTTCGGTTTCAACGCCGCCGAGGGCTTCGATGCGGTCCGCGAGTTTTACTGCCGCGTCCTCGCTGACGCGATTACGACCATCGAGCGACTGGCTGGCGCTCTCGTCGACGAGGATCAGGGCGATGTCATTGAGTGGTGTTGTCTCAGCTTCCCGGATCATGGGGCCGGCGATCAGCGCCAGGAGCGCGGCGATAGCGACCGCGCGCGCGATGCCGCTTTTCCAGTTGCGGAGCAGCGACAGGATTGCAAAGGCCGCGCCTGCAATGACGGCGAGGATCAGCGCCCATTGCGGCAGCATCGGATCGAGAACGATATTGAAAGGAAGCGACGTCACTTGCCAAGCCGCTCCAGAAGGATCGGCGTGTGCACCTGATCGGATTTATAATTGCCGGTGAAGGCGACCATCACCATGTTGACGCCGGCGCGATAAGCGAGTTCGCGCGCACGAGGCCCGCCCGATCCCATGGGTCTCAAAGGACGGCCGAAACTGTCCGCCGCCCAGGCGCCGATCCAGTCGCGCCCGCCGATGATCAGCGCAGTGACGCCGTCATTGGAGCCGCTGGAATCGGCCTCGACCCAGACCGGATTGTTGTTGTTGCGCCCGTAAAGCGAGTTCAGGAGATAGAAGGAGCGCGTCAGCACGTGGCTGTCATCGACCGGCCGTAAGGGCGGGATGTCGAGGGCGCCGAGAATGCGCTGCAGGGCTTGCCCTTCCGGCGTCGATCCCGCGCCCACGGCGCGCTCATCATCGCGGGTGTCGATAAGGAGGAGCCCGCCGAAGCGCATGAAGTTTTCGATATTGGCGAGGGCCGCGTCGGAGGGCGTTTCCGCGCCCGGCGCAATCGGCCAGTAGAGAAAGGAATAGACCGACAGATCGTCCGTATCCGGATCGATGCGCTCGGGCGGGGCGGGTTCGATGGCTGTCCGTCTGTAGAGTTCCCTGCTGAGCGCGGCGAGACCCTGTTCCGTGAGGGTGTCGATCGCCGAGTCGCCGCTGGCTATATAGGCGAGGCGCGTCGTCAATGCGGCGTCGACGATTTTTTCCTCGATTGGCGCGTCGAGCGGTTGCGCGCTGGCGCGGTCCATGGGGCCCGAGATGACGCCAGCCGCCAGCAGCGCCGCTGCGGCGGGACGCCAGTTAAGCCGCCCGCTCAACATCAGCGCGATAATGCCGTCGGCAAGAAGCAACAACAACGCAGCGACAACCAGCGGCGGGCTTAAGGACACCGGCGGGGCTGCCTCATAGGCCTGAATGGCGGCGCCTGAAATTGAGATCGGTTCAAAGGCGGCGCCGACAGGAACGGCGTTGAGCGCCAGCGGCGCTTCGGGGGCTCCGTAAAAACCCGGCGCGCGGGCGGGAGACGGGGCGAGCGCCAGCTCCGCCGCGGTGAGGGCGCGGGCGGCGTCATCGGGCCGGGTCATCCGGCCTTCGCCGGTGAGGAGGCGCAAGGGCGCATAACGGGCGTCGGCGCCTTCAGACGCCGCGTCAGGTCCCAGCGCCGACAGGAAAGTCAGCCTGCGGAGCATATCGATGAATAGTCCGGACAGAGGCAGGTCCGACCAGTCCGGCGTTGCGGTCACATGAAAAAGTGCAATGACGCCTTTGCCCTGACGGGCGCCGGTGACGAGCGGTGTGCCGTCTTTCAGCCGCGCCCAGGTACGCTGTGTTGTCTCCCCGCCGGGTTCGGCCAGCACCTGACGGCGGATCAGGACGTCGTCAGCGGCGTCCAGTCCTGCAAACGGGCTTTCTGCGGGAAAGATGTCGAGATGTTGCGGTGTGTCCCAGGTCAGGGCGCCGCCAAAGGCGCGTCCGCCGCCGCGCAATGGCGCGGGGATAAGGTCGGGCGCACTGTCCTGCGCCGCCTCGGCGAGGACGGGCCCGGCAAAGCGGATCAGAACGCCGCCGCGCTCGACCCAGGCGGAAAGCTCGTCGCGCTCACTGGCGCGCAAGCGGCCTATGTCGTCGAGCACAATAACGGAGACATCCGACTGCAACAGCGTGGAGAGGTCGTCTTCGAGGAAGGAAGCGTAAGGGTTCAACGCCTCGCGAATATAATGATCACCCTTCAACAGGTTGTCGCTTGAGCTTTCGGCGTTACGGGCAAGTCCGATCAGCGCGCGCCGGTCGCGGGCGTCGGAGAGGCGCACGGCGCCGGCGGAGGCGACGCCTTCGATCCGGGTGATGGAAAGTTCATTTGCGAGAGCGAGGGGGAGGTTGAGGGTTACATCGCGCGCCAGCTCGCCAGCGGCGAATTCAAACTCAGAGCGCGCCAGTTCGCGACCGTCACGGGCTGTTGCGATGACGGCGCCTTCCGCCGGCGCCGCTGCATCCAGCCGCTCGACCCGGTAAGCGAGAGCGTTCTCCGCCGACTGCAAGGGACGCAACTGATATTTAGGCGCGCGGGCATCGTTAAAGATGGCAAGCTCGCCCCGGCCTGACAGCGCGTCGGTAAGCGTCTGATCACCTTCGCCTGCAAGCCCATCGGAAAGCCAGCGGATCTCAGCGCCCGAGGTGAAATAACGGTCAAGCTCGGCGAGGCGGCTTGCCGCGCCAGCGCGATCGGCGGCGAAAGGCGCGGGCGTCATGGCGTCTGCGGCGGCGCGGGCGGCCTCTCCGGTCATGGGTTCAAGCGGCGCGGGCGTGCGCTCCGGCGCGGTTGTGAGGATGAAAACCTGGCGGTCCGTTTGCGCCGCTTCCGCCGCCGCTTCGCGCAAGGCGTCCTGGCGCGTGCGCCAATGCTGCGCGGCGGCCCAACTATTGTCGACAACCAGCAGCATCGGACCGGTCTGCGTTCCCGGCGCTGGCGCGTTCAAGACAGGACCTGCAAGGCCAAGAATAATAAGCCCCGCCAGAAGCAGCCGCATCAATAGCAGCCACCATGGCGTACGGTCCGGCGTTTCTTCCGCCGTCTTTAACTGCCGCAAGATGATGAAGGCGGGAAAATTTTCGCGTTTTGGTGAAGGCGGCGTAGCGCGCAGCAACAGCCAGATCAGCGGCAAGGCGCCGAGGGCGAGAAGAAGCAGCGGCGATGTGAAACTGAGCGCGCCCACGATTTATGCTTTCCAGGCGCGCATGTCGGCGATCGCCGTGAACAAAGACAACAACGCCGTTTGCGGGGCGTGGTCGGTGCGGTGGACGAAAAAGCGCCAGCCGCTTTGTTGTGCAATCGCCTCAAGGGCGCCGCGATGGGCGGCGAATTTCGCTTTATAGGCGTCGGCGAGCGATGCGGTCTGGCCGAAGATCAGCCGGTCCTTGCTTTCAAGATCACGGAACTCAACGCGGCCTTCAAACGGAAAGTCTTCTTCCGCAGGGTCGCAGACTTGCAACAACACGCCTTGCGCGCCGTTCGAGGCCAGCGCCGCAACCGCGCGTTCAACGCTTTCCGGTGCGGTGAAAAAATCACTCGCCATGACGACGCGCGCGCCCGCCGGAACAGAGGCGAGCGGCGGCGCCCCGGTGGCGTCATTGAACTCACCGATATGCAGCGCTTCCAGCATGCGTTCAGGCGCGGTGCGTCCCTGAAACGGTCTGCGGTCTTCGCCAAGCAGGCCGATGCGCTCACCGGCTTGCGAAAGCAGGATCGTCAGCGCCGCCAGTAAAATATCGGCGCGACGGCGTTTGGTCGGTAATGTTTTTTGCGAGGCGTAATCGAGAGAATGCGAAGGGTCGCGCCAGAGATAGGCGGCGGCGGCGGCCTCCCACTCATTCTGGCGCACATAGAGCCGGTCGGCGGCTCTGGCGGACTGGCGCCAGTCAATCGCGGAGACGGGATCGCCAAAAGCGTATGGACGATGCTGCCAGAAGGTCTCGCCGGGACCGGCGCGGCGACGCCCGTGCAGGCCTGCGCTCACCGCCTGCGCCATGCGCTCGGCCTCGAGCAGCATAGGGGGAAACAACGCGGCCGCGCTTTCCGCATCGTGACGAACGGCGAGCGTTTCTTCCATTTTGCCTGATGTGGTTTTCGCCATCTGGCGCGGTGTCTCCAAACTCTCGAGCGCTTCGCGGATAAATGTGCGCGGTTATCCGCAAAAGAAGCGCGACAAAAATAACCCTAGATCCGTGTTCCGATTTTTATCGGAACTCGGCTCTATTACGCCCCCGCAACCAGTTCCTTGATGAAATCGTCGGTCGTCAATCCTTCGGATCGCGCCGCAAAGTTAAGCGCCATGCGATGCCGTAACACCGGGCCTGCGAGACGTTTAACGTCGTCGAGCGACGGCGCATGACGTCCGTCGATGAGCGCCAGCGAACGCGCCGCAAGAGAGAAGGCCTGACTTGCGCGCGGGCCGGGCCCCCAGGCCACGAATTTTTTCACACGGTCTTTGGCGTCGCTCGTCGGCCGCGCTGCGCGGGTGATCGACAGGATCATTTCCACCACCTGTTCGCCGATGGGCATCTCCCGCACAAGCTTTTGCGCTTCCATCAGATCTTCGGCGGTCATCACTGCGTCAACAGCAGACTTTTGCGCGCCTGTGGTCGCGGCGAGCATGCGCCGTTCGGCGTCTATGTCCGGATAATTGACGTCAATCTCAAGGAGGAAACGGTCAAGCTGCGCTTCGGGCAGGGGGTAGGTGCCTTCCTGTTCAATCGGGTTCTGGGTGGCGAGAACGTGAAACGGAACGGGCAGGTCATGGCGGGCGCCGGCCACGGTCACATGGTGCTCCTGCATGGCCTGAAGGAGGGCCGACTGGGTGCGCGGGCTCGCCCGGTTGATTTCGTCCGCCATCAGGAGCTGGCAGAAGACCGGTCCCGGAATGAAACGGAATTCCCGGCGTCCCTCGGCGCTTTCTTCCAGAACCTCCGATCCGAGCACGTCGCCGGGCATCAGATCGGGCGTAAACTGCACCCGTTTGGCCGAGAGGCCCATCAGATCGGCGATCGAGGTGACAAGGAGGGTTTTGGCGAGGCCCGGAGCGCCCACCAGCAGCCCATGACCGCCTGCTGCAAGTGTAGCAAGGGTGAGGTCGATCACCTCTTCCTGGCCGAAAACGACTTTTCCAAGGGCTGTTCGGGCGCGCCCGAATTTTACCGAAATCTCATCAAATTTCCGCAGGATATCTGGGTCAGGCTGGGTGTCGGTCATGGGGCTCGCGTGATGTTGAAGACCAAATATGGTCGTGGAGGCTGGTTCCGGCGATTCGGGACCAAATATTGAGATAGCATGGCTTGGTCGGGGTTAAAGAACTGCTTGGCAAGGAAACGGCTCGGATTGTCGAAAAACTCTTGCCCCTTGCGGCTTCGCGCCCGATGTCATTACCATGCCGCAAGATTTGCGTCGCGGGCTTCCGCGGGCGGATTTCGCGGGGTGGTTGTCAGTTTTGGCGCTTTTGGGCGCCGGAGCGTTGAAAACAGAGGAGCTGTCCTTGTGGGCGGCTCTGTGGAGCCGGCTTTCGCGCCGGTAGTGTAAAGGGGACCTTTGTGTCGGAACACGAGTCGCATTTTTCGGTCTGGGGATTCATCAAGGGCTTCGCCAAACTCATCATTGGCGTCCTTTTGATGCTGCAGGGGCTTATCGGCCTCGTTGTTTTAATCCTGATTGTCGGCGTGATGGTCGAAGTCACTAACGGCATCGCCGGCAATGGCGAAAAGGTTTCCGTCTCCATTCCCGATGAAGCGGCGCTGGTGCTCGATCCCAACGGCGTGCTTGTTGAAATCGCCGAGGATGTGAACCCGCTCGAAGTGCTGCGCGAAGAAGCATACGGCATTAATGAGCCGACCCAGATTGAAGTTCATGATCTTGTCCGCGTGCTCCGCGCCGCGAAGGACGACAAGCGCATCAAGGGCCTTGTTCTTGATCTCGGCGCTATGGGCGCGTCGCCCTCAAGCGCCTCGAAGCTTCATTATCTTGTCGATGAAATCGCCAAGTTCAAAGAAAGCGGCAAGAAGATTATTGCTGTCGGCGACGCCTACAGCCAGGACCAGTATCTCCTCGCGGCCAACGCCGACGAGATTTACATGAATGATTACGGCAATCTCTTCATCTACGGCTACGGGTCTTATGGCGTCTATGTGAAGAGCCTGCTCGAAAAACTGAAAGTGACCAGCCACGTTTTCCGTGTGGGCACGTTCAAATCCGCAGTGGAGCCGTTCCTGCGCGATGACATGTCGCCGGAAGCAAAAGAAGCGAACGCGGCTTACCTTTCGGTATTGTGGCGCGATTACGCTTCTGTTGTTGAAAAGGCGCGCGGCCTGAAACCCGGCTCGGTGGATAACTACGCCAATAATCTCAACGCGCTTCTGGAAGAAGTTGACGGCGATCTCGGCAAAGTGGCGGTCAAAGCCGGCTTTGTGGACGAATTGATGTCGCGCGCGGAAATGAACGACAAGCTGAAAGAAACATTCGGCAAAACCAAAGACGGCAAGTCGTTCAAGAAAGTCAGCTTCAAGCGTTATCTCACCTCGCTTGACAAGAAAGATGACGACAGCGATCCGAATGTTGTGGTGATCACGGCGGCGGGAACCATTGTCGACGGCGAAGCGCCGACCGGCCGCGCAGCCGGCGGCGACACCATCGCCGCACAGCTCAGAAAAGCGCGCGAAGACGACAAGGTCAAAGCCGTGGTGCTGCGCATCGACAGCCCGGGCGGCTCCGCCTTTGCGTCGGACATCATCCGTGACGAAGTGCTTGCGCTGAAAGCGGACGGCAAACCGGTGGTCGCCTCCATGGGCTCCCTCGCGGCGTCGGGCGGGTACTGGATCGCCGCGGCGACCGATGAAATCTGGGCGGCGCCAACGACCATCACCGGCTCCATCGGTATTTTCGGTTACTTCAATACGTTCGAGAACACGGCGGCTGAAGCAGGCGTCTATGTGGACGGCGTCGGCACCACGACCCTTTCGCCAATTCTCGCGACAGGCCTTGGCCCGTTGCCGCCTAATGCTGCGGACATCATCCAGCAGTCTACGGAAAACGGGTATGACCGCTTCCTGACGATCGTCGGTGAAGGTCGTCACCTCGACAAGGCTTATGTCGACTCTGTTGGCCAGGGCCGCGTCTGGATCGGCGAAAAGGCGTTGGAGTTGAAACTTGTCGACAAGCTCGGCGACTTTGATGACGCGACGGCCGCGGCGGCGAAACTCGCCGGCCTCGACAAATACGATGTCGTCGACATGAAAGAAAAGCGCACGACCTTCGAAATGTTCATGAGCAATCTGTCCGAAACCACGATCGCCAAATTCGGCGGCGCAAAACAGCGTCACGCGGAAGGCGCCGTGGCGCAGATCGTTCGCGCCGCAGAAGAACAGGCTGCATTCTTCGCCGAGTTCAATGATCCGAACGCCGCCTATGCACGCTGCCTGACTTGCGAATAAGCTCATGCGTTCGCCGTAAAGAGCGGGCGACAAGCGCTGAACAACAAAGAGGGGCCGGCGCTGTAGATAATACAGCGCCGGTTTCGTTTATGACCGATTTGATGCGATACGCGGCGGAACTCGACGGCGCAGGTCAAAAAGGCCTGCCGCCCGTCGACAAATGGCATCCGGAGTTTTGCGGCGAGATCGATCTTGTCATCAAGCGCGACGGAACCTGGGTCCATGAAGGAACGCCCATTGGGCGGGCGCGGCTGGTGCGGTTGTTTTCGACGGTGCTGCGCCGGGAAGGCGATGATTACTTCCTGGTGACGCCGGTTGAAAAGATGGAGATCGCGGTGGAGGACGTGCCATTTCTGGCCGTACTCATGCGCCGCGAAGGCGAGGGCGAGGCGCAAAAACTTGTCTTTACTTCCAATGTTGGCGACGAGGCGGTTGCCGGACCGGATCATCCGCTTGTCTTTCGCGCCGATCCTGAAACTGGCGAGCGCGCGCCCTATATCGATATGCGTTCGCGGCTAGAAGCGCGCATCGCGCGCGCGGTTTATTATGATCTTGTCGCGTTAGGCGAAACCCGCGACATAGATGGAGAAGAGATGTTTGGCGTTTTCTCCGATGGCGTCTTTTTCCCGTTTGGGCCCGCAAGCGAAGTGTATGAATAGAGCGTCGATGACGAACAGCGATACACAATCTCTGGAATTGCGCGCGCGCATAGAGCGTAATTTGAAGCATGCGACGGCCGCGCGTGTGCGCGAGCTTTTCAGTGAGATCAATCCGCATCTTGTGGGCGATAAATTGTTCGAGAAGCGATGGAGCGCAAAGCGCAAGGACGCCGCGGTTCTTGTGCCTCTTATCATGCGCGAGGAGGGTCTGCGCGTGATCATGACAGTGCGCTCATCGACCATGCCTTCGCATGCCGGGCAAATCAGCTTTCCCGGCGGCAAGACCCATCCGGAAGATGAAAGCCCTGTTCACACCGCGCTGCGTGAAGCCCATGAAGAAGTGAACATTCCTCCCGATGCGGTGGATGTGATCGGCTCGCTTGGTGTTCATCGCGGCGGCCTCGGGTTTTCGGTGACGCCGGTCGTCGGCGTCGTGGATGCATCGGCGCCGTTGCGGCCTTGCCCGCGCGAAGTTGACGAAATTTTTGAAATCCCCCTCGATTTTGTGGCTGATCTTGCAAACCACATCACCGAAGAGCGTCATCTAGAAGGCGTTCCTTACAAAATGTACGCCGCGCCCTATGGCCGCTATCATATCTGGGGGCTGACCGCGGGAATCTTGCGATCCTTCGCGGAGACCTTGCAGACAGAAGACATTGCATGAGCGCCGCCGGGCATGAGTCGCTTCGACCGCTGACGCGTGATGAACGCGCCGGTTTTTCCTGGCTTGAGGCGGGGCATCTGAATCGGGTCATCGCCGCGCTTGAAGCTGCGGAGCCGGACAGCGCGCGATATGTAGGCGGTTGCGTGCGCGACAGTCTGCTCGGATTTACGCCAAAGGATTTTGACGTCGCGACGGTTTTGACGCCGGACGCGGCGACGGCGGCGCTCAAGGCGGCGGGGTTAGGCGTTGCGCCAACGGGCGTCGATCACGGTACGGTCACCGCCATTGCCGATCACAAGGGCGTCGAAGTGACGACCTTGCGCGCCGATGTTTCAACCGACGGACGGCGCGCCACAGTCGCCTTCACCCGCGACTGGGCGACAGACGCCGGGCGGCGCGATTTCACCGTCAACGCGATTTACCTGACCCCAGACGGTCGGCTTTACGATCCGGTTGGCGGCGTTGCGGATGCGGCGAAAAAATGCGTCCGGTTCATTGGCGATCCGCAAGCGCGTATTCGCGAGGACTATTTGCGCATCCTGCGTTTCTTTCGGTTCTCTGCGCGATTTTGTGAACGCTTTGACGAGGCGGGTCTCGCGGCATGCGCTGCGTTGAAAGACGGTATCGGCCAGCTATCGGCGGAGCGCATCGGTGCGGAACTGACAGGCATTCTTTCCTTGCCGCGCGCCGGGTTCGCGCTTGCCGCCATGGAGCACTCAGGCGTGCTGGCGCAAGTTTGGTCTGAAACGCCTGACCTCGCAGCCGCCGCGCAAATGAAAACGATAGAGCCTCATGCGCCCGCGCCTTTGATGCTGGCCGCGCTTTATGGCGAAGCCGGGCAGGGCATTGGTTCGGCGTTGCGCCTTTCCAATGCGGAAAAAGCGGTGCGGTCGAATGCGCTGAAAAATCTTGACGGCGTTGCGCCGAAGATGACCGATCACAAGGTCTGTGAGCTGATCTATCGCTATGGCAAAGATGGGCTCGCCGATGCGGCGCTGCTGGCCGCAGCGCGCGGCGTGATTTCCGCTGAAGATCATATTTCAGTGAAAGACCGGATTGACCGGTTCGTCGCGCCGCTCCTGACCGTTTCCGGCAGGGATGTGGTCAAGGCGAACATTGAGCCCGGTCCAGCGGTTTCCAAAATTCTTGTCGAGACCGAACAGCGCTGGATCGAGGAAGGCTTTCCGGGAGAAGCGCGCCAGCGTGAAATTCTCGAAGGCGTTATAAAGCAACACAAAACCGCCTGACCAACAGCGTCAAACATTTGACCCGGCGCACAAGACCGGATTTTATGGCGGATCAAAGACCCCCAGGGAGGAAACGGGCATGATTGGATTAATGATGGACCGGCCGTTATTGACGACCGAGATCCTCAAACACGCGGTGCGCAACTACCGAAATACGGAAATCGTTACGCGCACGGTGGAGGGGCCGATCCATCGTTACACCATCGCCGACTCCGCGAAACGCATCGCCAGGCTCGCCAATGCGCTTGTCAGCCTGGGCGTGAAAAAAGGCGACCGCGTCGGCGTCATCGGCTGGAACACCTATCGCCAGTTCGAGCTTTATTACGCCGTCGGGGGGCTCGGCGCGGTCCTGCATACGGTCAATCCCCGCCTCGGGCCTGAGAATGCGGCTTTCGTCATCAACCATGCCGAAGATTCGGTGCTCTTTTACGACACAACATTTGCGCCGCTTGTCGCCGCGCTGAAACCTCACCTGAAAACCGTGAAGCATTACGCTGTCCTTTCCGACAGTGAGAATACGGGCGAAGCAGGCGACGCGATTATCTACGAAGATTTTGTCGCAAGCGGCGCCGAGGCGTTCGAGTGGCCGGAATTTGATGAAAACACCGCCGTCACCATGTGCTACACGTCCGGCACGACGGGAGATCCGAAAGGCGTTGTCTATTCCCATCGCGCGCTGGTGCTGCAGTCTTTCGCCTGCTGTCTGCCGTCATCACTCGGTCTTGCGGAAGGTGACGTTCTGTTGCCGGTCGTGCCGATGTTTCATGTGAATGCGTGGAACACGCCTTATTCAAGCCTCATGACCGGTGTGAAGCAGGTCTTTCCGGGGCCGCGTCTCGACGGCGAAGGGCTTTACGAATTGCTCGACAGCGAAAAGGTCACTTACAGCGCGGGCGTGCCGACAGTGTGGCTCGGGCTTTTGCAGTATCTTGAAAAGACGGGAAAAGAACTCCCCTATCTGAAGCGTGGCATGTGCGGCGGCTCGGCGCTGCCCGAAGCGCTGATCCGTGGTTTTGAAAAATACGGCGTAGAGCTCATTCAGGGTTGGGGCATGACGGAAATGTCGCCTGTCGGCACCGTGAACGTTCTGCCGCCACGGGTGAAGGCGCTGCCGCTTGATGAGCAAATTCCCTACCGATTAAAGGCGGGGCGCGCGCTTCCTTTCGTCGATATGCGTATTGTCGATGCGGAAGGGCATATTCTTCCCAATGACGGGGAGGCGGACGGACATCTTCAGGTGCGCGGGCCCTGGATCATCGATGAATATTACAAGACCGATCAGCCGACGCTCACGGCCGATGGCTGGTTCGATACAGGCGATGTGGCGATCATCGATCCCGACGGGTTCATGCAGATCACCGACCGCTCAAAAGATGTCATCAAAACCGGCGGCGAATGGGTGTCGTCGATCGACATCGAAAATGCAGCGATGCTGCATCCGGGGGTGGCGCAGGCAGGCGTCATCGGCGTGCACCATCCGAAATGGCAGGAGCGTCCGTTATTGATCATCGTCAAAAAGGAAGGAGAGGACCCGACCGCAGACGAGATCAAGGAGTTTTTGAAACCGAAACTTGACAAGATCGCCTGGCCCGACGCGGTGGAGTTTGTGAAGGAAATTCCGCTAGGCGCCACCGGCAAGGTGCTCAAGACCGAGCTCAGAAAGATGTTCAGGGATTATCAGTTGCCGGAATAAAAGGCGGTTCAGACCTTGCCGTTCTCGCCGGCGTCTTCCTCATAATAGGGAACGAAAGTGAGAACGGTCTGGAACGCCGCCGCCGCGCCGGCGCCGCCGGAAATGCATAACAACAAGATGCTGATCAGTTTCGGGTCTACGGCTTCAGCGAATTTCCCAGCGAGAAGAACGAGCCCAAGCCCCAGAGCCGCCTTGGCGTAAAACCGCAAGAGTTTTGAAAAGGCGTCGCCGCGCCCGGAAAGCTGTGCGGCGAAGCGCGGCCGCGCGAGCCACACATACATCCAGCAGCCAAAGCCCGCAGCGACGACCGCAGCGATCAGGCTTGGCCCGTGAAACAGGCTCGCCGCATAGATGCGCGCATCGGCAAAGCTGATCACGGCGACGGATGCGCCGATGACGCCGAAAACGGCGCTCACAAACAAGGTCATGAGAGGCTTCGCCGTCTTGGCGTCCAGAAAAGCCCGCTTTCCCGATCTTGGTGGCAGTCCCCAGTTTCGCGTCATCAAGGCTCCCTTGGCCGAGGGACTTTCTAAAGGCGTTTCCCGCTCTTGTACGCCGTCGGCTTCAGCCGAGCATAGCGCGAATCGCCGCGAATACGGACTCAAACATTTCCGGCGTCAGCCGCCGCGTATTCGTATTGTATCGCGAGCAATGATAACTGTCGAACAGGCGGACTGCGCCGCCCGGAAGTTCGTGTTCGGCGCCGTGACCGAAAGGCGCATCTTTGGCTTTGACGCCGAGCGCCGCCAGCGTCGAGTCATGGGAGATGCGACCTAGACACATGATCGCTTTCAGCGCGGGCAGGGCGGCGATGCGCGCATTCAGGAACTGGCGGCAGGTTTTGATCTCCGCGCCCACAGGCTTGTTCTGGGGCGGCACGCAGCGCACGGCGTTGGTGATCATCGCGCCTTTGAGTTTCAGGCCGTCATCGGGCCGGGCGTCATATTTATTGTTGGAAAAGCCGAACTTGCCGAGCGTCGCGTAGAGAAGATCGCCAGCGTAATCGCCGGTGAAGGGGCGCGCCGTGCGGTTGGCCCCGTGAAGCCCCGGCGCAAGGCCAATGATCAGGAGTTTAGCTTTGGGATCGCCGAAGGACGGCGCGGCGCCGTTGAAATAGTCCGGATAAGCCGCCTTGTTTTCTTCGCGAAAGGCGACAAGCCGCGGGCAAAGGCCGCAGTCGACAGGGGGCTCCGCGGGAACCGCGTCAGCCGGTTTTGCGCGCTTCGCCGCCGCCACGGAAATTAATCGACGTCCTCGAAATCGTCTTCATATTCGTCTTCGAAATCATCGTCATAATCCGCCGCCGGTTTTGGTTTGCGGGGCGCGCCGCCGCGGCGGCCGATGACATTTTCGAGGTCGGCGAGATCGATGAAACTGTCAGCCTGACGGCGCAGATCATCCGACGCCATGGGCGGGGAGGATTTGACGGTGGAAACGATGGTGACCCGCACTCCTTTCGACTGGATCGCCTCAATCAGGCGGCGGAAGTCGCCATTGCCGGAAAACAGCACCAGATGGTCGAGTTTGTCGGCGAGAAGCATCATGTCGACCACAAGTTCCACATCGGTCGAGCCCTTGTAGCGTTTGCGCCCTTGGGCGTCCGTGAACTCGCGGGTGATCTTGGTGACCATGGTGTAGCCATTATAGTCTAGCCAATCGACGAGCGGGCGCAGGGGCGAGTAATCCTGGTCGCGGTCTTCCTGGATGGCGGTATAGTAAGAGGCGCGGATGAGCTGGCACCCGTCCTGCGCTTTCGCCAGCAAGCTTTTGTAATCAATGTCGAAACCGAGATTGCGCGCAGCCTTGTAAAGATTTGCGCCGTCAATGAAAAACGCGGTTTTTTCCTGCTCGCGCAGGCCCATGAACTTGTTCATAATCGCCTCAGTTTAATGTGGATTCTTAGTAACGCCGCTTTCTGCGCGATATCCATTTGAGAAAGTAATGATTTTAATCGCCGCCGGCTCCAATCTGCATTTTTGCGGCCTTGATTCGCAAGATATTGTTTTAAGGGCGTTTCAGGCACTTGGCCGAGTGTCGCACCTGAAGCGGGTGTCTTCGCTTTATGAAACCCCGGCATGGCCCGATCCGGCCGATCCGCCCTTCGTCAACGCCGCCGCCGAGATCGAGACCGATATGAGTCCGGAGGCGCTGCTGGCGGCGCTCCACGCTATTGAGGCCGGCTTTGGCCGTCGCCGGTCGGAACGCAACGCCCCGCGCACGCTCGACCTCGACCTTCTCGCCTATCACGACCTTGTCCGCGCGGAAGATGGGGGCGGCGCAGAGGAGGGGCCTGTCCTGCCGCATCCCCGGCTGCAGGTCCGTGCTTTCGTTCTCGCTCCTCTCGCCGAAATTGCGCCGGAGTGGCGTCATCCCGTGAGCGGCGAGACGGCCGCGGCCCTTTTGCAGGCGGCTGACGCAGCCGGGGTTCGGAAAATCGCGTAAATTCAGCGGTTTTTTGCGCTGCAACGCTTGATTTCAGGGGCTGTCTGGCGATATGGCAGGGAGCTCGCTCCGGTCTTTGGCCGGCGCGCCCGAATTCTATACGATCAAATTTACCGATCTGGAGAACCTATGGCCCGCGTCACCGTTGAAGATTGCGTCGATAAAGTCACGAACCGTTTCGATCTCGTGCTCCTCGCCGCCCATCGCGCCCGCGTTTTGTCGTCCGGCGCGCCGCTTCTCGTTGAGCGCGACAATGACAAGAACCCGGTCGTCGCCCTGCGCGAGATTGCAGACGACGAACTGGCGCCTGCCGAACTTGAAGAAGATCTGGTGGTCTCTCTCCAGAAACAGGTTGAGCTCGACGAAAGCGAAGATTCCGAAGCCGCGCCGGAAAAAGCCGATGCGCCGGAATTCGATACGATGAGCGAAGATGAATATCTGAAAGCTATCCAGGCTGCGGGCATCACGACGCCGCAAACCTTGCCGAAAGGCTAAAGGCCCTGTCGAAAAGGGCTAACTGATTTTGCCCGGCGGTTCCGGACTGCTCAGTTGATCAGCCGCGCCTATCCGTCGGCGCGCGTATAAGGTGACAGCCAGCGGACTATGGCGGACGATCAGGCGGCGGGCGAGACAGGCATCGACCAGACAAGCGCGGCGGCGGAACCGGCCCCATCGCGTCAGCCTATCGGGTTTATCCGCCAGGTCGAGCTCGTGGACCGCGTCAAGGCGTATGATCCTGACGCTGATGAAGACATGCTCAACAAGGCCTATGTCTACGCCATGAAGGCTCATGGCGGGCAGACGCGCGCCTCCGGCGATCCCTATTTTTCGCATCCGCTTGCGGTCGCCGCGATCCTGACAAGTCTTCGCGCGGACCCTGCAACCGTGGCGACGGCGCTGCTGCATGATGTGGTCGAAGACACCGACGCGACGACGGAAGATATCAGAAAGCTGTTTGGTGATGAGATTGCGCGTCTTGTGGACGGCGTCACCAAGCTTTCCCAGATCGAATTGAAAAGCGAAGCGTCGAAGCAGGCGGAGAATTTCCGCAAGCTGGTCATGGCGATGGCTGACGATGTGCGCGTGCTCCTCGTCAAGCTCGCCGACCGCCTCCACAATATGCGTACGCTCCATTACATTCCGAAGCCGGAAAAACGTCAGCGTATCGCGCGCGAGACCATGGATATCTATGCGCCGCTCGCCGGCCGCATCGGCGTTCAGCGGTTCCGTGAAGAGCTTGAGGATATTTCTTTCCGGGAATTGAGCGCTGACGCGCACGCCACCATCGCGAGCCGCCTTGAGGATCTGCAAAAACATTCGCTTGGCGGCGTTCTTGAACTTGCGAATGTGCTGCGTGAAAAACTCGCCGCCGCCGGCATCAAGGCGCAGGTCATGAGCCGCGAAAAACGGCCTTATTCGATCTGGCGCAAGATGACGCAAAAGAACGTCTCCTTCGATGAACTGGCGGATATTTACGCCTTTCGCGTGCTCGTCGATCAACCCGAGGATTGTTATGCGGCGCTCGGCGTTATTCACTCCAACTGGCGGATGATCCCGACGGAATTCGACGATTACATCTCCGCGCCGAAGCCGAACAATTACCGGTCGATTCACACAGCGGTGATCGGCCCGCCTTCGAAGGACGGGCGCCGGCAGCGCATCGAAATCCAGATCCGCACTTATGAGATGCATGAAACCGCCGAACGCGGCGTCGCCGCCCATTGGCAATACAAGGATTCAGGCGCGGGCGGGTCCACCGTCGAAATTGTGACGCGTGGTCAGTACGACCCGTATGAGACGCCGCGCCGTCTGGTTGAGATGTTTCAGTCGGGCGAGGACCCGGACGAGGCGTTGCAATACGCCAAGCTTGAACTGTTTCAGGATCAGGTTTTCTGTTTCACGCCTAAAGGCCGCGTGATTGCGCTGCCCAAAGGCGCAACGCCTCTCGACTTCGCCTATGGCGTTCACACCGATGTGGGGGATCAATGCATCGGCGCCAAGGTCAATGGCGTGCAGCGCCCATTGCGCACGCCGCTTAATAATGGCGATGTCGTTGAAATTCTGCGCTCCGATCATGCGCCGGTCCCGGCGGAGTGGGAGAGCATCGCGGTCATGGGCAAGACGCGCAGCGCTATCCGCCGCCGCATCAAGAAGATGGAGCATGAAGACCATGTGGCGCTCGGCCGTTCCATTGCGGAAAGCGTTTTCACCGGCGCGCATCTTGAGTTTTCGCTGAAAGGCGTGCGCGAAGGATTGAAACGACTCGGCAGGGGATCTGTCGAAGATGTGCTGATCGCGATCGGCAAGGGCGAGCTGCCTGTCGGCGAGCTTGTGGAGGCGGTCTATCCCGGCGCCTCTATTGAAAGCGACAGCGAAATCCGCGCCGCATCCTTGCAGACCTTCCGGCCGCGTCTCGCCATCGCTGGTCTGACGCCGGGCGCCAAAGTGAAAATGGCGAGCTGCTGCACGCCCTTGCCGGGTGAGCGCATTGTCGGCATTCGCGACGATGACGGCGCCGTGCAGGTGCACACCATCTATTGCGAGACGCTGGAAAAAGAAGACCCGCCGCAGGAACGCTGGCTTGATCTGAAATGGCGCGACCGGGAAGAAGGGGCGACCGCTTTCGCACGGATCACGACAACGGTTTTGAACGGCGTCGGCGTACTCTCCGAAATCGCCGGGATCATTGCGCGCTACGGTGTTTCCATCGCCAATATCCGCCTGCAGAACCGCTCGCGGGAATTTATCGACTTCATTATGGATGTGGAGGTGAAGGATGCGCGCCAGCTGGCGCAAATGCTCGCCGGGCTTCGCGCCTCGCCCCATATCATCACCGCCGACCGCACAGGAGCCGGAGATCATGACGAACTTTGATGCGCTGAAGGAATTCGAGGAAGCCGGCGCGCTGATGAAAGGCCATTTCATCCTGTCGTCCGGGCTCCATTCAGATACCTATCTCAACAAATCCATCGTCTCCATGTATCCCGATCGCGCGGAACGCTTGTGCCGGGCGCTTGCGAAAAAGATATCCGAAAACGTCAACGACATCGATTACGTGATTTCGCCGGCCATGGGCGCGATCATCTACGGTTATGAAACGGCGCGGCATTTGAAAGCCCCGTTCATGTTCCTTGAGCGTGTCGATGGCGAGTTTCAGTTGCGGCGCGGGTTCTCCATTGAAAAAGGCTCCCGCGTCGTTGTTGTCGAAGATATCGTGTCGACGGGACTTTCCGCGCGCGAGGCGATCACAGCGGTGAAGAAAGCGGGCGGCGATGTGCTCGCGCTTGGATGTCTCGTAGATCGTTCCGCGGGTGCGGCCGATATTGGCGCTCCGGTGATCCCGCTGGCCGAGATCAAGGTCGAGGCATGGGAGCCCGACAATCTCCCGGCCCATTTGAAAGGCACGCCGGCGGTGAAGCCCGGCAGTCGCGGGGTCAGCCAGTGACGGACAAAAAACCCTTACGCCTCGGGGTCAATATCGACCATGTGGCGACGATCCGGAATGCGCGCGGCGGCCCGCATCCTGACCCGGTCCGTGCAGCGCTGCTGGTGGAAGGGTCGGGGGCCGACGGAATCACCGCGCATCTGCGCGAGGATCGGCGCCATATTCGCGACGACGATATGCGCCGCCTGAAAGAAGAGATCGGCCTGCCGCTCAATTTTGAAATGGCGTCAACGGCGGAAATGCTGCAGCTGTGCACGCAGGTTCAGCCCCACGCCTGTTGCATCGTGCCGGAGAACCGGAACGAACGAACGACCGAAGGCGGGCTCGACGTCGCCGGACAGCATAATTTCATTGCGCCCTTTGTCCGTGAGCTGACGGATGCAGGCATTCGCGCCTCGCTGTTTGTCGATCCCGAGCCCGAACAGATTCATGCGGCTAAATCCGCCGGCGCGCCGGTGATCGAGATTCACACCGGCGCCTATTACGAAGCGACGCTGAAAACCGAGCCGGCGCTTTATAAAGCCGAGCTTGAAAAAATTCGCGATGCGGCTGAGCTCGCGGACTCCATCGGTTTGGAAGTTCATGCAGGTCACGGCCTCACATTCTTGAACGTGCAGCCGGTTGCGGCAATCCCCCAGATCGTCGAATTGAATATCGGTCATTTCCTGGTGGGGGAGGCGGTGTTTATGGGCCTCGCCGAAGCGGTGAAGGAAATGAAACGCCTTATGCAGGACGCGCGCACTGGCGGGCTATATTGATGAGGGCCTCATGATTATCGGTCTCGGCAATGATCTCATCGATATCCGCCGCGTGGAGAAGACGCTGGAGCGTCATGGCGAGCGCTTCACCAATCGCATCTTCACTGAGATTGAACAGGCGAAGTCAGACCGTCGTCTCAACCGGGCCGCGTCTTACGCCAAGCGATTCGCCGCGAAAGAGGCTTGCGCCAAGGCGCTGGGGACGGGAATCGCCCGGGGCGTTTTCTGGCGCGATATGGGGGTGATTAACCTTCCGGGCGGAAAACCGACCCTGTCGCTCACGGGCGGAGCGGCGGAAAGACTGAGGGAAATCACGCCCGAAGGCCATATTCCGGATATTCACCTGACGATCACGGATGATTTTCCCCTGGCTCAGGCCATTGTCATAATCTATGCGCAGGCTAAATAGGGTCTTCCAGTTCCGGGGCGGGCAAAAAGGGTAGCGTGATGTCAACAAGCGAAGAAAGCGGCCAGGCGGCAAGCAAGGCTGCGCCCAAGAAAGGCTCGGACAAGTCCGGCCAAGCGCCCATGACCGCCGCCGAGGAGGCGTGGGATCTCGCCAAGACGGTGTTCTTCGCAGTGGCGATCGCGCTTGTCCTGCGCGTGGTGATCTTCCAGCCCTTCAACATTCCGTCCGGCTCTATGAAGCCGACCCTGCTTGTTGGTGACTTTCTCGTCGTATCGAAACCAAGCTTTGGTTATTCGCGCGCTTCGCTGGTCTATCCACTTACGCGCATTCCCGCCCATGGCCGCGTACTGTCTTTTGCAAAGCCTCAGCGTGGCGATGTTGTGGTTTTCAAAAACCGCAAGGACGGCAACAAGGATTACATAAAGCGCGTGATCGGCCTGCCTGGCGACACGGTGCAGATGCTTGGCGGCCATCTCCATATCAATGGCGAGCCGGTTAAAAAGGAACTCATCAACGCCAATGTGGCCGATTTCTGCGGGCCGGGTTATGGCGCGCCGGCCTATCGCGAAACCCTCGATAATGGCGTTTCCTATGTGGTGCAGGAATGCGCCGGCGATGAGGGCCATCTCGACAACACCTCCGCCTATCACGTTCCCGCCGGTCATTATTTCATGATGGGCGACAATCGCGACCAGTCACAGGACAGCCGCGTTATTTCGCTTGTGGGCTATATTCCTGAAGACGCTGTCGTCGGCAAGGCGGAACGCCTGTTCTTCTCCGTAGACGGATCGAAGACTGGCCTCCTGACGGTCTGGAACTGGCCTTTCGCCGTCCGTTATGGCCGCATTTTTGATCCGGTCAGATGACATCCAAAGACACGGCCGCGCTGGAAAAGCGCATCGGATATACATTCGCAGACAAAAGTCTCTTAACGCGCGCCCTGACGCATTCGAGCCTTTCGGGCGGCGAGCGGGTGGTGCGCGACCTTGAACGGCTGGAGTTTCTGGGCGATCGCGTACTGGGTCTTCTGACGGCGGAAATTTTGTGGCGAACCTATCCGGATTATGATGAAGGCGATATGGCGCCGCGATTGAACGCGCTGGTGCGCAAGGAAACCTGCTCAAAGGCGGCGCTCTATTTCGGCGTCGATCACTATATCCGCATGTCCGAATGGGAGGCTCAATCGGGCGGGCGTAAAAAGAAAGCGATCCTCGGCGATGTCATGGAGGCGCTGCTCGGCGCGCTTTATATTGATGGCGGGCTCGTAGCGGCGCGACAGATTTACGATCAGTTCTGGAAACCGAATCTTGAAGATCTGTCGAAACTGCACAAGGACCCGAAAACCGCGCTGCAGGAATGGTCGCAGAACAAAAAGCTCGGCACGCCGGATTATGATGTGCTGGAATCTGAAGGCCCGGCGCATGCGCCGGCTTTTACGGTGGCGGTGAAAATCAAAGGCAAGAAACCGGCTGAAGGGCAGGGGCGCTCCAAGCGCGAGGCGCAGATGGAGGCGGCGAGAAACTTTCTTGTGCGTGAAGGCGTATGGTCCGAAGATGATGAATGAGCCTCAAAGGCCCACCGGATGCGAAGCCGGTCAATCAAAAACACAATGGCGCGGAGACAACATCTATGTCTGATGAAACACACTGCGCGATGATCGCTGTGATTGGCGCGCCAAATGCGGGCAAGTCGACGCTTGTGAATGCGCTTGTCGGCGCGAAGATTTCCATCGTCACCCAGAAAGTGCAGACAACGCGGGCGAGGGTGCGCGGCATCCTGACGGAAGATGCAACGCAGCTTGTCTTCATCGATACGCCGGGGATTTTCATTCCCAAACGCCGCCTCGACCGCGCCATGGTCGCCGCCGCTTGGGAAGGGCTCGACGGCGCGGATATCACGCTGATGTTGATCGACGCGCCCGGCTATCTTGCTGGAGAAAGCGAACGCGGAGCCGCGGGCAAGTCTCGCGCTGACGCCGACCGCATCATCGAAGGACTGAAAAACTCGGGCCGCAAAGCGGCGCTCATCCTCAATAAAATCGACGATATCGCCCGGCCAAAACTTCTCGCGCTGGCGCAGGAGTTGAATGAGAGCGGCGTTTTCACCGATGTCTTCATGATCTCGGCGAAGAATGGCGACGGCCTCGGCGATTTGCGTGCCTTCCTGATCGGGAAAGCGCCAGTTGGGCCATGGTTATATCCGGAAGACCAGCTTTCGGACATCACTGACCGCTTGATGGCGGCGGAAGTGACGCGCGAAAAAGTCTTCCTGCGTCTCCATCAAGAGCTGCCTTACGACTCCACGGTCGAAACCGAAAGCTGGAAGGAAACCAAGACCGGCATTCGCATCGACCAGACGATTTATGTGGCGCGCGAAAGTCAGAAGCCGATTGTCCTCGGCAAGAATGGCCAGACGCTGAAGATCATCGGCCAGGCGGCGCGCGAAGAACTGATCGATATTCTTGGCGTGCCGGTGCATCTGTTTTTGCATGTCAAAGTCCGCGAAGGCTGGGATGAAGAGGCGGCGCGACTGAGAAGCATTGGTTTGGATTCAGTTGAATAGATATACGATTGCAATTCTGTAAGGCTTGCAAATGTCGGAAAACAATATGGAAATTGGTCTGCTTGAACTTACGGAAAAGCGGACAATAATTCATCCGACCTCAATTAATGAAATTAAATTTGGATCCGCAGGGGATTTAGAGGTCAGAGTGCAAGGATGCCCTTGGTGGCTCGATGACGCCGCAAGCGCTGAAACTCAGACAATTTCATTTTTGTTTTCGGAAATAACTCACAGCATTTTGTATTTTGAAGATTTCAATCCCGACTATGATGAAGCGCTTGAAGATTTTGAAATTAACTCATCGTCCAACCTTGCATGGGCGCAATCGGAATCGATAGCTATACATTGCTCTACTCCACTTACTGATGCGCTTGGTTTGTTTGCTGTGGTGCAGGACTATCTAAGCGCTGAGAAGGCTCTGTTTGATGCTCGGTATTTTTTGAATTTTGTATCTTCTGATGAGCTTTCAGTTTTCAAGAAGATTACAGAAACACGTTCATACATGCTCGCTCGTGCGCCGAAATTATTGAGTGGTTTGATTTGCGAAGAGTTAGACCGGCAGGGTGTCAAGTACGGTAAGTCGCCAACCCTGCTGGATAAAGTAGGAATCTACCACGTTCGTTTTGGAGAAACGCAGTTTTTTTGTAATCGCGCAGTGGCGCATATTAGCACCTAGCTGCACCCCATGAGCTTCACCGACACAGGCATTATTCTTGACGCGCGCGGGCATGGGGAGACCCACGCCATCGCGGATATTTTCACGCAAAGTCATGGCCGCTGGGCCGGGCTCGTCTATGGCGGGCAGGGGCGCAAGATGCGCCCGCTTCTGCAGCCGGGCAATGAGGTGACGCTCGAATGGAAAGGCCGGGGCGACGATTCCCTCGGTCATTTCTCACTGGAAATGTCGCATGCGCGTGCTGGCGAGGCTATGGGCGAGCGCTTGTCACTCGCGGCGCTCTCCGCCGCCTGCGCTGTCGCGCTCGCGACCTTGCCGGAACGCGAAGCGCATGGGCGCGCTTATGCGGCCATGTCGGTCCTGCTGGCCAATCTAGATGATGTCGATGTTTGGCCCGCCTTGATGGCGCGCTGGGAACTGGGGCTGCTGGCGGAACTCGGTTTCGGTTTGACGCTGGACCGCTGCGCGGCGACGGGCGCGCGCGAAGACCTGATCTATGTGTCGCCGCGCTCGGCCTGCGCCGTGTCGGCCGAGGCGGGAGAGCCTTACAAAGACAAGATGTTGCCCTTGCCCGCCTTCCTCCGCGGCGCCTCAAGTGAGGCGACGCTAAAGGAGGCGATCGACGCGTTAGCGACCACGGGGCATTTCATCGAAACGCGCATCCTCCACATATCGGACAAGCAGTTGCCCGAAGCGCGCCTGCGTGTCGTGGAGCTTTTGTCGGCGCGGCTTTAAGTATTGGCGCTCGTTTTTTCGTAAATGAAAATATCCATCATGTCGCCTTGAAGGCGGCGCTCGCGGACCTTTTCATCGCCGATATAATCGGCCGGGTTGGCGGCCAGCGGGTGACTGTGATCGTCGACCCATAATTTTTCGAGCATCGCCTTTGTGGGCTCGAAAAAGACGACCGCGCCGGACGGTTTGGCGACGCGCAGCGCCTCGCGGAAGACCGTGATGCGCTTGGGCTCGTCAACATGATGAAGAACCCCGAAGAAAAAGACGGCGTCGAAGGTGTTTTCGCTAAAAGGCATGTTGCTGGCGTCGAACGCCTGAAACTGAATTTTCTCGCGGACCCCATGGGCCTGCGCTTTTTCTTCCCAGCTTTCATGACCGTAATTCATGGCGTCGCTGTAGGGCTGGCCGGTCAAAACATTATAGCCTTCAAAGGCGAGGGAGATGGCGAATTTTCCGCCGCCGGTCCCAACATCAAGCACTGCTGCATCTTTTGGCAGTGAAATCGCCTTTAACGCGATCGCTGCATCTTTCCGGATGGATAGGAAAGCGTCATCTCTTTCGTTCTGTTGCATTTTAGAGTACCTATAATCTAATCAAATAAGTGCGTGCGCACGCATATATATGTGTGAGGCCGGGAGAGTCAACATGAAAAACGCAAAGGGGAGCGACCTGGATAACCACCTCGCGCTCTATGACCTCATCGGAACGCTGGCGCGGCGGCGGTTTCAGGATGCGGAGCGGTGGTTCGCCGGGCTCGGGCTCAATCACACCGAGGCGAGGTTGTTGAATCTGGTTTCCCAGCAAAAAGGCGAAGTCGCGCAAGACGTTCTGTCAGGGATGATCTTCATCGACCGGACAAATGTGGGGCGCGCGCTGAAAAGTCTCGAAGCGGCCGGTTACATTGAGCGGCGGAAAGGAGAAGCCGACAAACGGACCTATATGGTGCGCATCACAGCCGAGGGTCGCAAAGTGATTGCCTCAATCGGCAAGCTTCGCAAAAAAATGGCGAGGGCGTTTTTCAGCGAACTCAGCGCCGAGGAGGCCGGGCGAATTCTCGGCCTGCTCGAAAAGTCGCTGGAAACGGACTGACGCCGTTACATCAAGACCAGTTCGGCGTGAAGCGCGCCGGCGGCCTTGACCGACTTCAAAATGTCGATCAGCTCGCGCGGACCAACGCCGAGAGCGTTCAGCCCTTCGATCAGGTCGGAGAGCGAAACATTCTCGTCCACTTCCGCGATGCGCCGTTCCGAGTTGGTGTTCACCTCGATGGACGTGTCCGGCAGGACGATAGTTTCGCCATTGCGCGAGAAGGGGTTGGGCTGTGAGACAAAGGGCGTTTCACGCACGGTGATGGTCAGGTTTCCTTGCGTCACGGCAAAGCGGGAAATCTTCACATCGGCGCCAAGCACAACGGTGCCGGATTTCTGGTCGATGACGATACGCGCTTTCTGCTCCGGCGTGATCCGGATGTTTTCAATGCGGCCGATCAGGTGAACCGGGCTCAAGGGAGCGCCCGCCATAGCGAGCTCAATGGTGCCGGGATCGAGAATTTTCGCAATCGGTTGACCGAAAGCGTTATTGATGGCCGCTTCCACGCGGGCCGCGGTTGTAAAGTCAGGCGCGCGCAAAGCGAGATGCAGCGTTTCCATGTCTTCGAAATTAAACTCAATCTCACGTTCGACGCGGGCCCCCTGGGGGATCGATCCTGATGTCGGCGCGCCAAAGGTCACCGAGGCGCCGTCGCCTTCGGCGGAAAAGCCGCTGGCGAGAACCGGGCCTTGCGCCACGGCGTAAATCTGGCCGTCGCCGGCGTGAAGCGGCGTCATGATCAGCGTGCCGCCAAGGAGGTTCGAAGCGTCGCCAATCGCCGAAACCGTAATGTCGATCTGCGAACCGGCGCGCGCGAATGGCGGCAACGTCGCGGTGACAACAACCGCCGCGACATTGCGCGGACGAAAATCCTCGCCCTGCACATTGATGCCGAGACGCTCGAGCAGGCTCGACATGGCCTCTTCGGTATAGGGAGAATTGCGCAGGCCGTCGCCCGTGCCGTCGAGACCGACGACAAGACCATAGCCGACAAGATCGTTGCCGCGAACGCCTTCGATATTGACGATGTCTTTCAGACGCACATCGGCGGATGCGTCAGCGACAAATACAAAGCCTGCGAGAACCGCGGCGCAAAAAACTTTCAGGCGTTCAAACATTGTTATCTCAAATAATTGGTGAGAGAGAGGAGGGAGATGCGCGAGGTCATGATGTAGGAGGCTTCCAGCTGCGATTCGATTTGCTGGAGAAGCGTCGCCGCTTCATAAGGATCGCGCGCGGTGTGCTCATTATAGGTGATGCTGTAAGCCGTCTTTTCGGCCTCAAGGCGGGTTTGCGCCGCGGCGATACGCTCTTCCGAGGCGCCTATGCGGGCGCGGATGGCGGTGATGTCGCTGTCCGCCTGAATGAGGCCGCCAGCGGCTGTCGAAAGAGCTGCGCTGCGGTCTACAAAGCCGGTCTGTTCGTCGGCGACGACGACAGTGGCGAGATGGCGCAGAAGATCGCGCACGGCCTGTTCATCGGCCTTGGCGCTATAATCGACCAGTTCGCCGTCCGCGATTTCGGTGCGCGCCGCATTGCCTGAACCGCCCGTATAGATGGTCGTTTCAAAACCGCCAGCCGGGTCGTTGAAATAGGCGTCGAGATCGGTCTGCAGTTGCGCATTATCCGCGGCGCCTGCGAATATCGCGCGAACATCGGTCAGCAGCGTTTCAGCATCGGCCAGCGCCGGAAGGTTTGACGCGTCGCCCGAGAAAAGGCTGCGCCCTTCATAGCGTGTGTTGAACGCGGAAACAGCTGCGTCGAGTTGCAGCTTGGCTTTGGTGCCGGCGATATTGATGCTTGGCTCGTGGCTCTGGCCGACGGCGCTCAGGAGGTCGGCGCCAATCGTCACGATGCCGTCCCCGGCGAGGGTAAGGGCCGATTGGGAAGCTTGCGTGCGGCCGAGGGCGCGGGTCGCAGCGTCCTGGCGTGCGGTGACATCGCCGATAGCCTTGTTCAGCAGATGGACATCCCCGATCGTGCCGCCAAGCTCTGTTTTCAGATTGGCGATGCGTCCGGTGACCATTTCCGTGCGCGCCTGTTCGGCCCGTGATTTCAGGTCGGCCGCCGTGCTTGTCAGGCGGCTATATTGAAGCAGTGTGGGAAAACCGTAACCAGACATAATCAGATATCCATCAGACGGCGGATCATTTCATCCACGGCTTGAATGACGCGGGTGTTAGCCGCGTAAGACTGTTCGATGATCAGAAGATTTTGCAGCTCGCGATCGGTGTCGACGCCGGTTTCCATCTTCTCGGCCTCATAAAGGCTTTGGGACAGGGCGGAAGACGCGCCGAGCTGTTGTGAAGCGCTGGCGCTGGCGCCGCCGGCCAGTGCGATAAGGTGCGCCGCGCCTTCGCTGGCGTTGAGGTCGCCGGGCGATTGAAGCGCAGCATGAGAGGGGCGGGTGTCGGACATGGCGCTGATCAGGGCGCGCACAAACGCGTCGGAACCGGCAGGGCCTGGAACGACCGCCTGCACGCCGTCGCGCACACGCCAGACTTCGCCGCCCTGTGCAGGATCGACTGCGATATTGACTTCGATGCGGCCTGCAAGACCGTTCAGGTTCAAGACATCAGACGCCGCGCCATTGTCCGTGAACAGGCCCGGATCGCCGGGGTTGAGCGTCGGGTCGACCGCCGGATCTTCGAAGCGGCCAATCAGATCGAAAGCGAGTGCGTCAAGCGCATTCGACATTTCCGGCACGGTGTTGTCGCGGACATTGAACAATCCCGCGATGGCGCCGTTTGAAATGGTTAGCGAGCCTGGTCCGCCAGGCGTGATGTCCTTGCCTTCTACGGAGAGACCTGAGAGCGCGCCGGCGCCGCCGAGATATTCCTGGTCGGCTGTCACAAGGCTGGCGGGCGAAAACTCGACTGTGCGCGCAGTGCCGGCCAAGAGGAAGACGCCTTCCGGCGTCATCAGGTCGATCCTGCCGCCTTCACGAACCAGTTCGCGAACGGGGATCGCTTCATTGACCTTGTTGATAAGCTGTTGGCGCTGATCTTCGAGTGCAGCGACATCGCCGCCTGCGGCGGCGCCCCGCCCGATAGCGCCGTTAAGCGCTTCGATTTTCTGAAGCGCGTCGTTGACTTCGTCGACGCGCAGGCCGATTTCCTTGTCGGCGTCGCTGCGGATTTGCTGATAGCTTGAGGATATCCGGTTGAAGGACGCCGCAAGATCCTTCGCTGCCGTGACGACTTTTTGCTGCAAAGGTGTCGAATTCGGAGTTTCAGCGAGCGCACGCATCGCCGATTCCAGATTATCGTATTTCTGAAACAGGGATGATGGATCTTCCGGTCCGCCGAGCAGATTGGAAACACGCGTCATCGCGTCGGCGTTGGCGGTGTCGAAGGCAAGACCCGCATCGGCCATCCGGCGTTCATTGGTAAGAGCAGGATTGGTGGCGCGGGAGATGCCCGCGACGGAAACGCCGGCGCCCATGCCGTCTGTCACGCGTTCTGCGAGATTTACATCGCGACGGTTGTACCCTTCGGTCAACGCGTTTGCGATGTTGTTGGACGCAACTCCGGCGCGCCGCGAAGCCGCGGTCAGGCCGGAAGCTGCATTGTTCAGCGCCTGAGAGATAGACATGAGACGCCTCCTGTTTCCTACTCGTTACTTGAGCGCCTAGCGGATGATGTCAGTCGTTTCCTGCAACATCTCATCGACCGTCTGAATGATCTTGGCGTTCGATGAATAAGCGCGCTGCGTCTGGATAAGGTCCGTCAGTTCCGCGGCGATATCGGTCGTGGATTCTGTCAGCGAATATCCTTCGGTGGTGCCTGTGGGGCCGTCGCCGGCATCCCAGAAATAAACGTCGCCGGAATTTTGCGTGATGGCGAAGGCGGAGTTGCCCACTGCATCAAGGCCCGCAAAGTTTGGAACGTCCGCAACCGGGATCTGGAAAATTGTGCGGCGGAAGCCGGTGTCATAGACAGCCTGCAAAATGCCGCGTTCGTCGATTTCGATAGAGCTCAAATTACCGATGGGGGCGCCGTCCTTGGTCACCGTCAGCGGCGAGAAGCTGGCTGAAAGCTGGGTCAGGGCGGAAGTGCCGGAAGAGGTGCCAACGAAAATATCGACGGCCTGGCTCGCTGTTGTGATGGAGATGTCGCCTGTGGCCGGGTCATAAGCGGCGCCGGCGCCTGGCGTAACAGAGGCAATGGAGCCCCCGGCGGAGACTGTGTCGTCGAACACGACGGTGAAGGTCGCAATGACGGTCGCCGGATTGCCGGCCTGGTCATAGATGTTCACGGTCCATTCGTTCGTCGCCGGATCGCCAGGGTTTGTCGGAGGCGTCGGGATGAATTCGAAGTCGAGCGTCTGCGAACGGCCCAGCGTATCGTAATATTCGATCGGCAGGTCATAAGTGTTCGCCGGCGCGCCGTCTTCCGTTTCCGTCGCCGGCAGATTGACGCCGAGCGTGATGTTCTGGGTCGGTGAAACCGCATTCTGGTTCAGGTTCGTGCGCACGGGCTCAAGACCGGCGATAGAGTCGCGAACCGGCGCCGTGACATTGCCGTTCACATCCGCGGGCCAGCCCAGAAGGTGAAGACCGCTCTGGGTGCGCAGATAACCCGACTCATCGGTGTAGAACGAACCGGTTGAGGTTAGCATCAATGTACGGTCGCTGGAGGCCTGATTGAGGCTGGCGCCGTCGGTGACGGCGAGCATGCCGCGGCCGGAGATTGAGATGTCAGTGGCGTTCGATGTCGTAACCAGCGAGCCTTGCGCGCCGGCGTCGCGATAGGTGAGCGCGCGCACGCCGCCGGCGTTATAGTCGCCGTTTGATTGCGCCAGAACCATGTCCGCGAATTCTGTGTCAGCTCGCTTGTACCCATAGGTCTGCGAGTTCGCGATGTTGTCCGAAATCGTGCTGAGCTTAACCGCGTTTACCGCAAGACCCATAACCCCGGCGTTCAGCGCTGACGAAATCCCCATATCAATCTCCAGTCGAGAAAAAAATTTTACTACTGGCGTTAGCTTTATCGCTGTTGTGTTTAAAGAACCCCTAATGAACAAGCGGGTTTTTAGGTTATTTTTTCGTCAGCAAGGTAATTGCGATACGCCGGTTCTGCGGGGCCAGAGAGTCGCTGGAGAAAGGTTCTGTCGCTGCTTTGCCGGTAACCTGAACGATCTGTTCGTTGGCGATGCCGTTTTTGATCAGCGCCCGCCTGGCGGCGAGGGCGCGATCGGTGGACAGCTCCCAATTCGTGTAATTTGCGTTAACGGAAAAGGCGCGCGCATCGGTGTGACCGATGATCGCCATGTCGTTTGAGACTGTCGCGAGAACGGGTCCGATGACTTCCAGGAGATCATACAACAATTTGGACGGCGTCGATGAACCGAGATTGAAAAGCGGTTCGCCATCGGCGTCCACAAGCTCGATCACCAGCCCGTCCGGCGTCATGCGCGTATGAATATGTTCGGAAAGGCCGCCTTCCAGCGCCTGTACGGATTTGGCGTCGATCTGGTCCTGCACGTCTTCGAGGCTGTTCGCGGCGGCGCCTTCGTTCAGTTCCTGCTGCCTTTGCGCGCCTGCGTCTTCGCCATCGCCGGCGCCGAGATCGTCATCCATCCCGCGGCCTTCCTTGGCCCCGTTGAGGTCGAATTCGTCGCTGTCCCCGTCATTTTCGAGCACTTTGCTCTTGGGAAACTCGTTGTCGGAACCAGCCCGGTTGGACACAGCGCTGTCTTCTGAAAAGACGGATTCGCCATTCAGCGCGCCATTGCCGCCGCCGGAAATCCGGCTGACCGGAATGGAAGGGTTGAAATAGTCTGCTAGGCCTTTGCGCTGGTCTTCCGTGGTTGCGTTCAGGAGCCACATCAACAGAAAGAACGCCATCATCGCCGTCACGAAGTCGGCATAGGCGACTTTCCACGCGCCGCCATGATGCCCGCCGCCGGCGATCACCTTCTTCTTCTTGATGATGATCGGCGCTTCGCCTTTACTGCGGCCAGCCATCCATTCCACCTGATTGCAATCGAATGAACGGGTTAACCTAAACTCCTTACGGTGAGTTTTACGCGTTTACGCAATTTACAACTATTGATGGTTGATATGGTTTCCGACATGTAAACAAGAGTACCGGGGTCGAAACGCGGATGAGCGGCGAAAACGCGAAAATCATCAAAAAGAAAATGGCTGCATCGGGAAAAGATCCCGGGCCGCTGCATCTGATTGCCGATTTGCCGCAGCGTATGGGCGCGGAGGCGGCGGGCGCCTTTACAGAATTTTACGGCGAGAAATGCCAGCTTGCGGAAACCGAGCCTGCGCATTTCGCCAATCTCGACGACGCGCTCACTGACTATGCCGGCAAAGACGGGATTTATCATTTCCGCTACAATATCGAGCAGGATTTCATCATCGTTCTCGATATTGACACATCTTTGCGGGCCGCCGGCTGGTCGCTGGCCGGGGCGAAGGACATGCCCGATCCGATGCCGGACTCCGTCAGCGCCATCGACCGGCGCCTCGCCAAGAAGCTGGCGATCCGTTCGGCTGAACTGATTTTTTCCAAAGCCGATGCGGCCGGCGTCATGCGCGGCAGTGTTGAATTGATGGCGAGCGGCAATGATCCGCGCCGGTTCGATTTCACGGATGAAAAACAGCGGGTCGTTTGTGCGACCTATTCGGTCAAGACGCTGGAAGAAGAAACGCTCGGGACCATCCGCGTGATCGCACCGGAACGACTGACAGTCGCCATGCGGGACTATTACGACAATGCGGTGCCGCGGGCGCAGGCGAAATGGAAAAGCGATCTCTTAAAGCTTGCGGCCATGTCGCCGATCGAACTCCGCGCCGATCTCACTGAAGAAGATATCACGCTCGGGACGCTCATGAATTTGGCGCCGGGGCAGGTGATCAATCTGACGACCGCGACGATCGATGAAATTACGGTCTATTCGGCTCTGCCGACCAAGTCGAAGCTGCAACTGATGGCTGCGCTCGGCAACCGCGACGGCGCAAGGGCCCTTAAAATCAAGTCCGTAGCGTACTAAACGGCCAGTTTGACTGGGGCTCTTTGGGCAGGCAAAGTCCGGCCCAGAGAATCTGCATCAAAGGGCTTTTTCATGACATTGCGACTTACCGCTGCGCTTGCGGCGTCTATTGTTTTATCCGCCTGCGGCCAGAACGGATCTGAGCCGGCGACATCTTCTGAGACAGCGGCGTCCGACGCCGAACAGGTTACGCTCGCATCTGTCAGCGAGGAAAATCTGCGCGCGCGCATCGCGACCCTTGCGTCAGACGAATTTGAGGGCCGGGCCCCCGCGACGCCGGGCGGCGCGAAAACCCGCGAATGGCTCATAAATGAAATGAAAGCCATCGGTCTCGAACCGGGCAATGGCGACAGTTACGAACAGCCGGTGCCGCTGGTGGAGCTGACGGTTCAGCCGGACGCTTCGAGCCTGGCCATCAATGGCGATGTTCTGGAGCTTGGACCCGAGACTGTTTACTGGACCAAGCGCGTCGAGGAAGATGTCGCTTTCGCTGACAGCGATCTCGTTTTTGTCGGCTATGGCGTCGTGGCGCCGGAATATGGCTGGAACGATTACGAAGGCGTCGATGTGACGGGCAAGACCGTCGTCATCCTCGTCAACGATCCGGGTTACGCCACCCAAGACCCCGACCTCTTCAACGGCCGCTCCATGACCTATTACGGCCGCTGGACTTATAAATATGAAGAAGCGGCGCGTCAGGGCGCCGCCGCTGCGCTGATCATTCACCAAACGGCGCCCGCCGCTTATGGCTGGGGCGTTGTCGAGGGAAGCTGGTCCGGCCCGCAACTCGATCTCGAACGTCCCGATGGCGGGGCGGGGCGCGTCGCGCTGGAAGGCTGGGTGCAGGAACCCGTCGCCCGCGATCTGTTCGCGCAGGCCGGTCTCGATTTCGACGCTGTGACGGCGTCGGCGCATGAAGCCGGGTTCAAAGCCATTCCCATGGATGGCCTTAAAGCCTCCGGGAGTTTGAAAAACACCATCCGCCGCTCGAATTCAGCGAATGTTGTCGGCATTCTTCCGGGCACAGAACATCCGGACGAATATGTGCTTTATATGGGCCATTGGGATCATCTCGGCGTTGGTCCGGCTGATGAAAATGGCGACACGATTTCGAACGGCGCCGTTGACAACGCCACCGGCACCGCGGCGATCCTTTCCATTGCGGAAGCTTTCGCCAACTCAACGCCGAAACCGAAACGCTCAATCATGGTGGTTGCGGTGACGGCTGAAGAATCCGGCCTGCTTGGCTCGGCTTATCTCGGCGAAGCGCCGATTGTGCCGTTCGCACAGATTGTCGGCGGGATTAATATTGACGGCGTTCTGCCGCTGCCGCCCGCCAAGGATATTATCGTTGTCGGCTATGGCGCGTCGGAGCTTGAAGATCTTCTGAAAGTCGCTGCGGATACGCGCGGCGTTTATCTGCGTCCCGACGCGGAGCCGGAGAAAGGCTATTTCTATCGCTCCGACCATATCTCGCTCGCCAAGAAAGGCGTGCCCATGCTCTACGCCGACGCCGGTCTCGATCTCATCGATGGCGGCGAGGAAGCGGGCCGGGCGCTCGCCGAAGATTATACCGCAAACCGCTATCACAAGCCGGCGGATAATTATTCGCCGGATTGGGATCTGACCGGCATGACCCAGTCCATGAACACCCTCATGGAAGTCGGGGCGGCCATGGCTTATTCTGACGACTGGCCGAACTGGTATGAGGGCAATGAGTTCCGAGCGCTGCGCGATGAACAGCGCGCCGCCGCTAAATAATCAGGACGCTTTGGCGCCAAGCGCGCGGCAGCGGCTGAAAAGCTTTGCTGCGCGCTTGTCGCTGAGATTGTAGGCCCCGCCGACCAGGGTTTCGTGCACAGGTTTAAATCCTGACATGCCGAGAATGCCGGTTTCAAATCCCTTGACCCCGGCGCCGCCGAAAACGAGTTTGTACGCGGCGGCGGGCATGCCCATAGTGACGATGACGCGCGCTGATTTGCCTTTCAGCATCTTCATCGGCCAGCCATGTTCGCCTTCCTTGATGGCGAAATTGCCTCGGGCAAGCTGTTCGAAAAACGCTTTCACAAGCGCTGGCATGGTTCCCATCCACAAGGGATAGATAATCACCACATGGCTGGCGGCGCTGATGGCGTTTTGCGCCTTGATCATGTCGCCGGCGGCGGGCTTTTCAAAATCCGCAGGGTCGCGCAGGAAATTGATGTCCATTTCAGCGAGGGCCAGGGTTTTGACCTTATGCCCGGCTTCTTTGGCGCCGGCCTTGTAGGCCTCGGCAAGCGCGTGACAGAGATGACTTTTATCGCGGTGCGGATGCCCGTCGATGATGCAGATTGTCTCGCTCATGGTTGTTTGCTCTCTTAATGGAGGCGGCCGCGCGCTCCCATGGCGACAGCCTCAAGGCGTGGCAGGTCTGCGATTGAGAAAACGCGCGCAGCCTCCATCACTATGATTTGCTGTTTCTTGAGTTCAGTCAGCGTGCGGCAGACGGTTTCGATGGTGAGGCCCAGATGGTCGGCAATGTCCTGACGGCTCATGGCGAGATGCGTCGTGTGTTGGTTATCGGCGTCATCGGCAAGCCGCAGAAGAAAAGTCGCCACGCGCTGCATCGCGCTCATGCGGCCGATCATCACCATGCGCTCGCGCGCGCGGTGAAGGCGCGTCATCAATGTGTCGAGAAAGCTCGCTGACAGCGCGGGGGAGGCGGCGACGGTTTTCATAAAGGCGTCGCGCGGATAACAGCGCACGGCGCAGCTCGTAATCGCTTCGGCGGTATGGAGCTGGTCGCTGCTTTCGGAGAAGCCGAACATGTCGCCCGCCTTGTAGAACTCGGCGACCTGCCGCTTGCCGTCTTCGAGCGTGTTATATTCCTTCATCGCGCCGGACATGATCTCGTAGCAATAGTCAGCGTCCTCGCCTTCCACATACAGCGTCTCACCGGCTTTCAGGTGTTTGATGCAGACGCTTGCGCCCATGCCGTCCACGAGCGCCGCCGTGAAGATTATGGGAGCCTCAAGGCTGTTGCGGTCAAGCTTGTCCATCGCCGTTTCCTTATCTCGGTTACGGGTATGACTTAAGAGGGTAACGCGGAGCGGTTGAATCGGGGCGAATGCGTATTGGCGGGAGAGGAATGGCGAACGCCTACGTAGAATTACGTAGGGCGGCGCTGATCAGGCGATCAGGCCCAGCGCCAGCCCCATGCGCACGAGTTCGGCGACGGAGCCGGCTTCCATTTTGGTCATGACTTTCTGGCGATGGACTTCGACCGTGCGCGGGCTGACATCGAGGGTGCGGGCGATTTCCTTGTTGGCGCCGCCCTTGACGATTTCGACCATGACCTCGCGCTCGCGCGGGGTAAGGGTTTCCATCCGCGCGGTCAGGGCCGCCGGGGCGGAGCCCGCCGCGCCGTGGCCCGCCAGCGCCGGATCGAGCGCCCGGTCAAGGGCGGCGGTGACTTCATCGGCGGTGAAGGGCTTTTCAAGGAAACTGACTGCGCCATTTTGCATCGCACGAACGGCCATGGCGATATCGCCATGAGCGGTCATCACAACAACCGGGAGCGACACACTGTCTGCGCGCAGCTTTTCCTGAAGCTCCAGCCCCTGAATGCCAGGCATTCTGACATCGACAAGCAGGACAGCGCCGCCGAGATCGAGCCCGGAAATGGCTTCCAGAAAAGCGTCGCCGGAGGGGAATACCGTGACGTCATAATCCGCGGCTTTTAACAGCGCGCTGACGCCGCGCTGAACCGCAAGATCATCGTCGACCAGAAAGACTTTTCCTTTTGAAGCCATGATCAGGCGTCTTCCTTCGCGGCAGGGAGTTTCACGACGAAAATCGTTCCGGCCGGGTGATTGTCCACGGCGTAGATCTCGCCCTTATGAGCCTCAACGATGGATTTGGAAATGGAAAGGCCAATGCCCATGCCGTCTTCCTTGGTGGTGGCGAAAGGCTCGAAAAGCCGCTTTTTCATCTCGTCCGTAATGCCCGACCCCGTGTCGGCGATGCGCATCTCCACATATTCTCCGGCGCTTGCCGTTGCGATGGTGAGTTGCTTGTTTTGGGTTCCCTGCATGGCGTCGACTGCGTTGCGAATGAGATTCACAATCACCTGCTGCATCTGGATTCGATCGACCGTGGCTGACCCTGCATGACTGTCGAGAGCGCTCGCCACCATCACGCCATCGGTTTCCGCGCCGATCAGCGCGATCAGGCAGCTTTCCTCAACAATGCGGTTGATGGAATGGAGCGCTCTTTCGGTTTCGCGATTACGCAGAAAATCGCGCATCTGTTTGATGACGCCGCTGGCGCGCCGTATCTCCGATACAGCATCCTCGATAAGCGCGAGCGCGTCTTCCTTGCCGTCAAAAGTCTTCTTTTTCAAGGTGAGCGAGACCGCGCCGGCAAGGCTCGCGGCGGCGGTCAAAGGCTGGTTCAATTCGTGCGCGATCGAGGTTGCAATCTCGCCCATGGCGCCGATGCGGCCCGCATGCTGAAGCTGAAGCTGGGTGTCCTCGAGGCGGCGCTCGGTTGCTTTCTGTCGGCTTACATCTTCAATAAAGCCCACAAAAATGCGCTCACCATTATGGGATTCAGAAATCTCGAACTCGGAAATATGCAGCACCGCAGGAAAGGCGTCGCCATTTTTGCGGCGCGCCGAAACAGGACGGGCCCTGCCTATAATTCGGGCTTTCCCGGTTTCGAGATAGCGCCGCATATAGCCGTCATGCAGAGAATGGTCCGGTTCCGGCATCAAAATGCTGACATTCTTCCCAAGAACCTCGTCTTCGGAGAACCCGAACATGGCCTGCGCCATGCGGCTGAAGATCAGGATCTCACCCGATTCATTGATCGTGATGACGGCGTTCGGGGAGGCGTTGATGACCGACCGCAGGAATCGCTCGCCCTCCATATTGTCGCCTTGTCCCGTCATGGGGTCATCCGTGGTTGATTCGTTAACAAATGGTGCTTCAAGTGAAGCCTTTTTCGAAGATAGGCGGGGGCGGGGCCTAGCGCGGTTGCTCATTTTGTCGCAGATGCGAAGAAAAGCAGCGCCGCTTGATCTCAATCAACCCTAAAATGTGTTTGAATCTTCATCTAGATTCATTGCATGCGGGATTATCGGAGGGCGCGTCGCGTCGCTTGGCCCGCTCACATCTTTCGCGCCATTTCCGGCGCAAATTCGACGGGGAACAATATGGCTCACACTCGCGTCGCCCAACGCGGTCTCGGCACGGACGGAATGCTGATCGCGCTCGCGCTTGGCATTGGCGTTTTTTATTGGCTCTTTGTCGCCGCGCGCGCCATCGATCCGCTGATGTCGTTTCACGCCTATGTCTTTATCCTCGCTTTCATCGCCGGGCTTTTCGGCCTTGTGATGTATGCGACCCAGCCGCCGGCGGACGAAACCGGATATCAAACGGCGGTGATCAAGGCGGGCGTTTTTGCATCGACCTTCTGGGGCGTTGCCGGTTTTCTGGTGGGCGTCATTATCGCCTTTCAGCTCGCCTTTCCGAATATTCTTTATTTTGACCAGCTCGGCTGGACGAATTTCGGACGGTTGCGGCCCTTGCACACCTCGGCGGTGATTTTCGCCTTTGGCGGAAACGTCCTGATCGCGACTTCGTTTTATGTAGTGCAGCGCACTTGCCGTGCGCGCCTCGCGGGCGGGCTGGCGCCATGGTTTGTGTTCTGGGGCTATCAGCTTTTCATCGTCATTGCCGCGACCGGATACCTTTCCGGCGTCACCCAGTCGCGCGAATACGCTGAGCCGGAATGGTACGCCGATCTCTGGCTGACGATTGTCTGGGTGGTGTATCTGCTCACCTTCCTCGGCACGATCTGGAAGCGTAAAGAGCCGCACATTTATGTGGCGAACTGGTTCTACCTCTCTTTCATCGTCACCATCGCGATGCTGCACATCGTCAACAACCTCGCGATTCCTGTGTCGATTGCGGGATCGAAGAGCTACTCCCTGTTCGCAGGCGTGCAGGATGCGCTGACCCAGTGGTGGTACGGCCATAACGCCGTGGGCTTCTTCCTCACCACGGGCTTCCTCGCGATCATGTATTATTTCATTCCGAAGCGGGCGGAGCGGCCGGTCTATTCCTACCGGCTTTCCATTGTCCACTTCTGGTCGCTGATCTTCATCTATATCTGGGCGGGCCCGCACCATCTCCATTATACGGCCTTGCCGGAATGGGCGCAGACGCTCGGCATGACCTTCTCGATCATGTTGTGGATGCCGTCCTGGGGCGGGATGATCAACGGTCTGATGACCTTGTCCGGCGCCTGGGATAAACTCCGCACCGATCCGGTGTTGCGGATGATGGTTGTGTCCGTCGCATTCTACGGCATGTCTACATTCGAAGGGCCGGTGATGTCGGTGCGCGCGGTGAACTCCCTGTCGCACTACACCGACTGGACCATCGGCCATGTGCATTCCGGCGCTCTTGGCTGGGTCGGCTACATCTCCTTCGGCGCGCTTTATTGCCTCGTGCCGTGGCTGTGGAAACGCAAGGATCTATACAGCCGTGCGCTGGTTGAGTGGCATTTCTGGATTTCGACCATCGGCATCGTTCTCTACATCACCTCGATGTGGGTGTCGGGGATCATGCAAGGCCTGATGTGGCGCGCTTATAACGCCTTCGGCTTCCTTGAATTCTCCTTTGTGGAAACCGTGGAGGCGATGCACCCCTATTATATCATCCGGGGAACCGGCGGGACGTTGTTCCTGATCGGCGCGCTCATCATGGCGTACAATCTGTGGCGGACGGCGCGCGGCGATCTGCGCGTTGGCGAGAAACGGCCCTATATGGCGCCGCAACCTGCGCTGGCGGAATAGGGAGACTTCAATGCTGAACCGTCACGAACTTCTTGAAAAGCACGGCTGGCTTCTCACAACCGCCATCCTCGTCGTCGTAGCGATCGGCGGCATCGTAGAAATCGCGCCGCTGTTTTATCTCGAATCGACCATCGAAAAGGTGGAGGGGGTCCGGCCCTATTCACCGCTCGAACAGAAGGGCCGCAACATCTACATCCGCGAGGGCTGCTATCTGTGCCATAGCCAGCAGGTGCGTCCGTTGCGCGACGAGGTGGAGCGCTACGGCCATTATTCGCTCGCGGCCGAGAGCATGTATGATCACCCGTTCCAGTGGGGCTCGAAACGCACCGGACCCGATCTGGCGCGTGTTGGCGGTAAATATTCAGATGACTGGCACCGCCAGCATATGATCGATCCGCGCAGTCTCGTGCCGGAGTCGGTCATGCCGCCTTACAAGTTTCTCGCTGAAAAGCATCTTGATTACGAGCATATTGAGGCTGACCTGAAGGCCCTGCGCGCCGTGGGCGTTCCCTATACGGATGAGATGATCGAGAACGCAAAGGCTGACATCCACACCCAGCTCGATCCTTTCGCGGATGATTATGACGCCTTCATGGCCCGTTATCCCAAAGCGCAGGTGCGCGACTTCGATGGCGATCCGCGTAATGTGACCGAAATGGATGCGCTGATCGCTTACATGCAGATCCTCGGCACTATGGTCGATTTCGAGACCTACAAGGCCGAAGAGAATTACCGGTAGGGCTGTGTAATGTATGAAAAACTTTCATCCTTTGCGCAAACCGGCGGGCTCATTCTGTTCATTATCGCCTTTGTGCTGGTGCTGATTTACGCGCTGGCGCCGGGCAACAAGAAAAAATTCGACGAGGCCAAGCGTATTCCGCTAGAAGATGAGGAAGATGGCGATGTCAGATAAGGAAATCGACGAGACGACCGGCGTCGAAACCACAGGCCACTCCTGGGACGACATCAGGGAGTTGAACAACCCGCTGCCGCGCTGGTGGCTGATTGTCTGGTATATCAGCATCGTCTGGGCGATCGGTTACTGGGTGGTGATGCCGTCATGGCCCGGCATTACCGGGTATCTCAAAGGCACGCGCAATCATTCCGAGCGCGCCAATGTCGAGGTGGCGGTCGCCGAGCTTGACGCCCAACGCGCCGACGCCACGCGGCGCCTTCTGACCGCACCGAACATGGAGGCGATCGAGAACGATCCCGATCTTCAGGCCTTTGCGCTCGCCGCCGGGGAATCGCTTTTTGGCGACAACTGCGCCACCTGTCACGGCGCGGGCGGGCAGGGCTTCAAAGGCTATCCCAACCTCAATGACGATGACTGGCTGTGGGGCGGCAAGCTCGAAGATATTCGCCAGACCATCCGCTACGGCATTCGCTCCGATCATGCGCAGGCTCATCTGTCCCTCATGCAGGCTTACGGCGCGGGCGGGTTGTTGCCGCGCGAGACGGTGGACGATCTTGTTCATTATGTGCGCAGTCTCTCGGGGCAGGAGCATGACGAAGCGGCGGCAATGCGCGCGGCGCCGGTGTTTCAGGTGCAATGCGTTCAATGCCATGGCGCCGAAGGCAAGGGCGATCAGTCGCAGGGCGCGCCGAACCTCACCGACCCCATATGGCTTTATGGCGGTGACGCGATGACGATCCGTGAAACCCTCTGGAATGGTCGCGGCGGCGTCATGCCCACTTGGGAAGGGCGGTTGAGCGAAGAAGAAATCCTCGCGCTTGCCGTTTATGTCCACTCACTTGGCGGCGGCGAGTAGCCGCCCGAAGGCAGAAACATGTCAGTAACAGATCCCGCGCCGTCGTCTGAACTCAGCGGCGGCGTGGTGCGTCATGAAGTCGAGGCGGTCAACGCCGCCGGCACACGCACGCTTTATAAGGCTCGCGAGCCGATCTATCCGAAGCGCGTCAAAGGCACGTTCCGCAATCTCAAATGGATCATCATGGCGCTGACCCTCGGCGTCTATTACATCACGCCATGGATCCGCTGGCCGCGCGGGCTGGGCGAACCCGATCAAGCGGTGCTCGTCGATTTCGCAGGGCGCAGGTTTTATTTCTTCTTTATCGAAATCTGGCCTGACCAGCTTTATTTCCTGACCGGCGTCCTGATCATCGCCGCCTTGTCCCTGTTTCTGGCGACGGCGTTGTTTGGCCGAATCTGGTGCGGATATTCCTGTCCGCAAACGGTGTGGACAGATCTTTATGTCTGGGTCGAGCGCAGGATCGAAGGCGACCGCAATGCGCGCATGAAGCTCGCCAAGGCGAAGTGGACCGCCGACAAGATCCGCAAGCGCGTGACGAAACATGCGATCTGGATTTTGATCGGCATGGCGACCGGCGGGGCGTGGATATTGTATTTCCATGATGCGCCGTCTCTCGCGCGCGATTTCTTCAGGGGCGACGCGCCGTTCACCTCCTATTTCTTCTTCGCGCTTTTAACGCTGACGACTTATATTTTCGCCGGCTCCATGCGTGAACAGGTGTGCACGTATATGTGCCCATGGCCGCGCATTCAGGCGGCGCTCACCGATGAAGAGACGCTGGAAGTCACTTACAAGGTTGATCGCGGCGAACCGCGCGGCGCCCACAAGAAGGGCGACACATGGGACGGACGGGGCGACTGTGTCTCCTGCCGGGCCTGCGTCATCTCCTGTCCCATGGGCATCGACATTCGCGACGGCGCGCAGCTCGAATGCATCAATTGTGCGCTGTGTATCGACGCCTGCGACGACATCATGAAAAAAGTCGGCCGTCCGACCGGGCTGATCGCCTATGACACGGACGCAAACATCGCGCGCCGCCAGGCTGGCGAGAAAACGACGGTAAAGCTGCTGCGTCCGCGCACCATCCTCTACGGGGCGGTGCTGGCCTTTGTTTGCGTGTTGATGATCTATGGCCTCTCGACGCAGGCGACCATGGTGGTCAACGTTCTGCGCGACCGCGCCCCGCCCTTTATCCTGATGTCGGACGGTTCCATCCGCAACGCCTATACGGTGAAGATCGTAAACCGTGAAAACTATACGCGCGATCTCAAAATCACGGTGGAAGGCCCTGACGGCATGGTTGTCGGCGCCGTTGGCGAGAAAGCCGAAGGCGCGACCGTTACGCTCGATGCGCCGGGCGACACAGTGCGGTCCGTGCGCATCTTCGCGACGATGCCGCCGGGCGCGGCCCATGGCGCCTCAATCCCGGTGATTGTCCGCGTTCTCGACCCGGACACTGGCGAAGAGGTGCTCAATCCCACCGTCTTCATGGCCGGGAGGGAGTGATGGCTGACCATGACAGTATCAAGGGCAAGCTGACCGGCCGGCATGTGTTGCTAATGGTTGTTGCTTTTTTTGGCGTCATGCTCGCCGCCAATGTGATTTTCATTCGCGCGGCGGTGCGGACCTTTCCGGGCGTTTCCGAGGAAAAGTCATATTTTCAGGGGCTTCATTATAATGACGCCCTTGCCGAGCGCGCCGTCCAAAGCCGTCTTGGCTGGACCGCGGAGGTCACCGAGGTCGTCCGCGAAGGCGAAACCGGCCAGATTGTCATCTATATGGCCAAGGATGATACGGCGCTGACCAGCCTTGCCCTGACCGGCGTCCTCAAGCGGCCCGCTCATAGCGACAACGATCAATCCCTTGCCTTTAATTCCCTTGGCGAGGGATTATATAAAGCTGAGGTCGCCGCTTTTGGCGCCGGCGCATGGGATATGGCCTTGCGCGCCGAAAATAGCCTTGGCGAGACCTTCGATATTGAAGCGAGGATTATCGCGCCATGAGCGCTATCCAAACCCTGGTCCCGGCGCCCGGATGCCCCAGCGGCCTTGAACCGGCCGCCGACGCCGGGGTGATTGACCCTGCGCCCTTCGTGCGCCGGACGAAAGACGGCGCCCGCGCGCTCGAACTTTCCGTCTATGGCGCCAAATGCGGCGGCTGCATTTCCAAAATCGAGGGCGGCCTGAACGCGCTGCCCGGCGTTGAAAACGCGCGATTGAATTTATCGACCGGCAAGCTTGCTATTTCGTGGCGCGGCGAGGCGATCCGCCCCCGCGACATCACCGAAAAGATTTCCGACCTTGGCTACCGCGCAGCGCCGTTCGACCCGCAGGCGGCGGTTCAGGAGAATGACGCGGAAGGAAAATTCCTTTTGCGTTGTCTCGCTGTCGCCGGGTTCGCCATGGCGAACATCATGCTGCTCTCCGTCGCGGTCTGGGCGGGCGCGGGCGGCGAGATGGGTCCGGCGACGATGATGATGATGCACTGGATCTCGGGCATGATCGCGATTCCCGCCGCGATGTTTGCGGGACGTCCGTTTTTCCGTTCGGCCTGGAGCGCCTTACGAAAGGGCAGCGCCAATATGGATGTGCCGATTTCGCTGGCGGTCATTCTGTCGCTTGGCATTTCGGTGTTCGAAACCCTCAATCACGGAACGGAAGCCTATTTCGATGCGGCGGTGATGCTGCTGTTCTTCCTCCTGATCGGGCGCTTTCTCGATCATCGCTTGCGGGCGAAGGCGCGCGAAGCGGCGCAAAGCCTTCTTGCCTTACAGGCGACGACGGCGAGCCGGTTGAAGGCCGACGGCACGCTCGAAGCTGTGTCAGCCCGCGACATCAATCCGGAAGACCGCATCCTATTATCGCCGGGCGACCGTGCGCCGGTGAACGGCATAGTTGAGGATGGCGCGTCGGAAGTGGATGTCTCGCTCGTCACCGGCGAGAGCGCCCCGGCGCATATGAAGACCGGCGACACACTTTATTCCGGCGTTCTCAACATGTCGTCGCGTCTTGTCATGCGCGCAACCGCGCGCGCCGAAGATTCACTGATCGCCGATCTCACGCGTCTCATTGAGGCGGGCGAACAGGGCAAGAGCAAATATGTGCGCCTGGCGGATCGTGCCGCGGCGCTCTATGTGCCCGTGGTTCACACGCTGGCGCTGGCGACATTTGTCGGCTGGCTGGTGATCGGTGACGCCTCTTTGCGCGTCGCCGCCATGAACGCGATAGCCGTGCTGATCATCACTTGCCCCTGCGCGCTGGGGCTCGCGGCGCCGGCGGTGCAGGTTGTGGCGACGGGCCGTCTCTTCAAGGAAGGCGTGCTGGTCAAATCCGGCGATGCGCTGGAGCGGCTGGCGGAAGTTGACGCCTTTGTGTTCGACAAGACCGGCACGCTGACCTTGGGCCGCATGCGCCTTTCCAACCGGGATGAGATTTCGGACGAGATGTTGATGCAAGCGGCGTCGCTCGCGCGCGCCAGCCGTCATCCGCTGGCCCGCGCTGTCGTCATGGCCGCCGGCGCCGGAAAACTCGCCGATGATGTTCACGATGCGCCGGGCTATGGCGTTGAAGGCGTCATCAATGGCGACAAGGCGCGTTTTGGCCGCGCCGATTGGGTCGGCGCGAAAAGCGATGGCGACAACGCGGTCAGCGAAGCCTGGTTCAAGCTCGGCGATACAGCGCCTGTGCGGTTCCTGTTTGAAGACTCCCTTCGCAGTGAAGCGGCGGAAACCATCGCCGCGCTCGACCATCGCGGGATTACATCCGAAATGCTGACTGGCGACCGTCGGGCGCCGGCGGCGCGTATCGCCGAGGCGGCGGGCCTCACCGCATGGCATGCGGAAATGACGCCTGCGGATAAAATCGGCCGCCTGAAAGAGCTTGCCGACAAGGGTGTTAAAACCGCCATGGTTGGCGATGGCCTGAATGACGCCCCGGCGCTTGCCGCCGCGCATGCTTCGCTCTCGCCCGGCACCGCGGCGGACGCCAGTCAGGCGGCGGCGGATTTCGTATTTCAGGGCGACAGCATGGCGCCCGTGCTGACCGCCTTTGACGTCGCCAAACAGGCGCGCAAACGGGTTCTTGAAAATTTCGGTTTCGCCGCCCTTTACAACGCCTGCGCCATTCCGCTCGCCGTGTTCGGTTTTGTGACGCCGCTTATCGCCGCGCTCGCCATGTCGGGGTCGTCTGTCATTGTGACGCTTAATGCGCTCAGGATGAAAACGAAGAAGGCCCGGGCGTTGGAGATGGAGGCATGAGCGCGCTGCTTTATCTCATCCCCATTGCCTTGCTGATGGGAGGCGGCGCGCTGCTTGCGTTTTTCTGGTCAGTGAAGGCCGGTCAGTATGAAGATCTCGACGGCGCGGCTGAGCGTATTCTGCTCGATGACGATCTCGACGAAGACAACTCTGCGAAAAACTAAATGCCGAGCGCGTCGCGCATACGGTACCAGGTCATGCCGAGCGCCAGCATGGGACCGCCGATCGTATCGGCGGCGGGGATGCGGAAATGGCGCGTCGCCTCGAACAGATCGACGCCGGTTTCCTTGCCGCGGATCGCGTCGGCGAACATCTCACCGACAATGTGCCCGCAATTGACGCCATGTCCTGCATAGCCCTGCGCGTAGAACACATTATCGCTGACTTTTCCGATTAGCGGCACGCGATTTAACGGAATGCCGATGACGCCGCCCCAGGCGAAATCGACTTTCGTCTTTTCAAGTTGCGGAAAAATTCTGCGCATGCGCGGCGCCAGCTCGCCCGCAATATCGTCAATGTCGCGATTGGAATAAGTGCAGCGCCCGCCGAACAAAAGCCGGTTGTCGCCGGTGAGCCGGAAATAATCGAGCACCCAGTTGGAATCGCAGATCGCGAGATTATCGGGCAGCAATTCATGGGCGAGGTCTTCGCCAAGGGGCTCCGTTGCGATGACGTAAGTTTTTGCAGGGAGCATCAGCCCATGCAGTTTGTCCTTTTCGAGCATGTGATAGGCGTTGCCCGCCAGGATGACATGCTTTGCCTTGACGCTGCCATTGTCGGTGTGAACGGCGGGTGAGGCGCCGTGATCAATTTTTGTAACGCGCGTCGCCTCGAAAATTTTCACGCCATTGCGTTCCGCCGCGCCCGCTTCGCCAATGACAAGATTGAGCGGATGACAATGGGCGCCGCGCCGGTCGATCAGCCCGCCAATATAGGCGTCCGTCGCGGCGTGCTGGCGCAGGCCCGGCCCGTCGACAAGCGACATGAATTCGCCAAACCCGTGCTCGACGCAATCGGCGTATTCTTCTTCGAGGCTTTTTATCTGCGCATTATTGAAGGCGACGGTCGCCGCGCCATGCACATAATCGCATTTGATGTCGTATTTCTGGATGCGGGCTTCGACGATTTCGTTGCCGAGATAGCGCGTCTTCCAGAGGAACTCTTCGGCCTTTGGGCCCAGTTGTTTGACCAGTTCGCCTTCGCCGGACCAGCCCGCCAGCACCTGTCCGCCATTGCGGCCCGAAGCGCCCCAGCCGATGCGGTTGGCTTCCAGCAAGACGACTGAATATCCGCGCTCGGCGAGCGACAGGGCGGAGGCGACGCCCGTAAAGCCGCCGCCGACAATCGCCACATCCGCTTCGAGATGGTCATTTAACGCCGGGCGTTCAGGCGCGGGATGCGCGCTCGCCGCGTAATAGGAAGGCGTATGGGCTTCGCGTATTTGCATCAGAACGCCTGCAGGTAGGAATCATATTCGAAATCGGTGACGCGCTCATTCGCTTTCTGGATTTCCTGGCGCTTTAACGCAATGAAGACCCGCGTGAACAGCTCACCGAAAAGCGGCGCTAGAATTTTTCCGTTTTCAAACGCGTCGGTCGCATCGTCCCATGCGGTCGGCACTTTCGGCGCGTCGGCCTCATAGGCGTTGCCTTCGGTGACGGGCGGCGGCGTCAGTTTGTTCTGAATGCCATGGAGAACGCCGCCAAGAAGCGACGCCATGAGAAGATACGGATTTGCGTCGGCGCCGGCGATGCGAAATTCAAAGCGGCGGTTTTGGGGCGCGTCATTGGGAATGCGGATCGCCGCGGTGCGGTTCTCATAGCCCCAAGTGAGTGAGGTGGGCGCATGGCTCGCATCCTGAAACCGGCGATAGGAATTCAAATGCGGCGCCAGAAAGATCATGGCTTCTGGCGCAGCGGCGAGAAGGCCTGCGATCGCCTGAAGCAGCATTTCCGAACCATTATCGTCGTCTCCGGCGAAAACATTCTCGCCCTTGTCATTCAGCATGCTCATATGAACATGGAGGCCGTTGCCGGCGGTGTCGCCAAAAGGTTTCGCCATGAAACTCGCGATCAGGCCGTTTTTATCGGCGACGCCGTTCACCGTGCGCCTGAACATCACCGCCTGATCGGCGGCGGCGACAATGTCTGTCTGGTGCATGAGATTGACTTCGAACTGCCCCGCGCCGCCTTCGACGATTGCCGCGCCGAGCGGCAGGCCCTGCGCTTCGCAGGCGGCATATAGGTCGCTGAAGAAAACGCTGAAATTATCGAGCTCGGACATGGCGTACATACGCGCATCGCCAATCCGCCGGTTGGTGGCGTTGCGGGCGGGCGTTAAAGGCCGGCCAAGCTCGTCCGTCTTTTTCGAGAGGAGATAAAATTCAAGCTCCATCGCCGCGACGGGGTGAAGCCCGATGGCCGCGAGACGCGTCTTCATATCGATCAACAATTGGCGCGGGTCGGCGGAGAAAGGCCCGCCATCCTCATCGCCCATCATCAGCATGATCTGCGCCGCATCGCCGCCGGACCACGAACAGGGCGACAAGCCGGAACCAGCGGGAAAGCAAAGACCGTCGACGTCGCCGGTCTCAAGCACGAGACCGTTTTCCATGACGTCATAGCCCCAGACATCGACGCCGATCAGCGACCGGGGCAGGCGCAGTCCGCTATCAAACACATTGAGCGCCTGTTTTGCGGGCAAGCGCTTGCCGCGAAGGACGCCGTTGAGGTCAGCCAGAAAGGCATCGACGAATTTCACCTCCGGATGGGTCTCCAGAAATTTTTTCGCATCGGCTTTCAGTTTTTGATCCGGTCCCGCCATGATATCCGTCAAACGCTGAGTTCTGCGGCTGTTTTATCGAGCGCTGTGCGCACGAGGTCAAACAGTTCGTCGATTTCGGCGTTAGTGATGACGAGAGGCGGGCAGAGGAACATGGTGTCGCCCACGGCGCGCATGACGACGCCGGTCTCAAAGCAATGGCCGCGACAGACAACGCCCGCATGACCGCCGGGCGCAAAACGCTCTTTCGTTTCTTTGTTCTTGACGAGCTCGAGCGCGCCGAGAAGACCGACGCCGCGTGTCTGACCCACCAGGGGATGATCGTCGAGCGTCTTTAGCTTGCTTTGGAAATAACGCGAGGTTTCTTCACCGCGCGGGCCTACCAGACCAAGCTCGTCAATAAGTTCGATATTGCGGATGGCGACTGCTGCCGCGACCGGATGGCCCGAATAGGTGAAGCCATGGGCCATTTCCGTATCGGCGTTGATGATTGGTTCGGCGACGCGTTGGTTCAGCGCGATCGCCGATAGCGGCTGGTAGCCGCTGGTGACGCCCTTCGCCATGGTCATGATGTCGGGGGTGAAACCATAAGTCTGGCAGCCGAACCATTCGCCGGTGCGCCCGAAACCGCAAATGACTTCATCCGACCACAGAAGAATATCATATTTGCGGCAGATGCGCTCAATCTCCGGCCAGTAGCCTTCGGGCGGCAGCATCAACCCGCCGGCGCCCATTACAGGCTCGCCCGCAAAGGCGGCGACATTTTCGGGGCCAAGTTCGAGGATTTTATCTTCCAGCGCCTTGGCGCAGCGCATGGCGAAGTCATGTTCGCTCTCGCCAGCATTGCCATATTCATAATAATGCGGCGTCGGCCCGATATGATGAAAGCGCGGCAGGGGAAGATCGAAAATCCCCTGCATAAAGGGCAGTCCCGAAAGGCTCGCAGCCGCCACGGTCGAGCCGTGATAGGCGCGTTCGCGCGAGATGATCGCTTTCTTTTCCGGTTTGCCTTTCAGATTCCAGTAATACCAGATCAGTTTGATGGCGCCGTCGACGGCCTCCGAGCCCGAACAGGCGAAGGTGATCTGGTCGAGACCTTCCGGCGTCTTTTGCGAGATGAGATCCGCGAGCTTTGCGGCGTAAGGCGTCGTCGTCTGGAAAAACAGATTGTAATAGCTCAGCGTTTTCATCGCGTCGGTCGCGGCGTCGACGAGTTCCTGCCGGCCATAGCCAAGCTGAACGCACCAAAGCCCCGCCATGCCGTCGAGAATGCGCACACCGTCTTCGTCATAAATATAGACGCCCTCCGCATGCGTGATAACGCGCGGCCCTTTTTCCCGCAGCTCATGATGGGTTGAAAAAGGATGCAGGTGATGAGCGTTGTCGAGCGCCTTGATGTCGATATTCGATTTCATATTACACATTGACCATCAGGAAGCGGACGTCCCAGGGGCTGAGGACGCTTGAGCGGTGCTCATATTCGGAGCGTTTGATGCCGACATAGGTGTCGACAAATCCTTCGCCCAGATAGTGTTTCAGAATGTCTGAATTCGCGAAGGTTTCGACGCTTTCCGTCAGGGTCGCGGGCAGGGGGCGCTCGCGGTCTTCATAACCTTGCCCCACATATTCGGCGCGCGGTTCGATCTTGTCGGCCATGCCGATATAACCGCAGACAAGCGACGCGGCGATCGCGAGATACGGGTTGATGTCCGCGCCGGAAATGCGGTTTTCCACCCGGCGCGCTTCGGGGCCGCTGGCGGGAACGCGCAGGCCCACGGTGCGGTTTTCACGGCCCCAATGGGTGTTTGTGGGCGCGCTCATAAACGCTTCAAAGCGGTTATAGGAATTTGTGTAGGGCGCAAAGAGCGGCATCGCGGCCGGCAGATGCGCCTGCAGACCGCCAATATAATGGCGGAACATATCGGAGTCCTCGCCATCGGCGGCGGCGAAAATGTTGCGGCCGGTTTTGCGGTCGACGACGCTTTGATGCAGGTGGATCGATGAACCGCTTTCATCGGCATAAGGTTTCGCCATGAAGGTGACGAACATGCCGTGGCGTTTTGCGACCTGTCGCGCGAGACGCTTGAACAGGAAAAGCTGGTCGGCGACGCGCATGGCTTCGCCGTGACGAATATTCACTTCGAACTGGCAGGGGCCGTCTTCGTGAATCAGCGTTTCAAGATCGATATGCTGAACGTCGCAGAATTGATAAAGCTCCTCGAACAGCTTGTCGAATTCATCGATGGCGTCGAGGGAGTAAACATGCTGGCCGAACTCGCGCAGCCCTGAAGCGCCGTCGGGCGCGCGCGGCTCCAGCACAACATCGGTGAACCGGGCGATGAGATAGAACTCAACCTCGGGTCCGACAATCGGCGTCCACCCTTTTTGATGGTACAGTTCAAGGACATTGCGCAGGACCTGGCGGGGCGCGATGTTGAAGGGCGCGCCCTGATCCGTAAACGCATCGCAGATGACCGCAGCCGTTGCGTCGGTGTTCCATGGCGCCAGATGAATCGTGTCGAGGTCCGGGGCGAGCACAAGGTCGCGTTCGGTGCCGGCCACATGATCATTGTAGCTCATCTCGCCATGGGCGGAGATGGTGTAGGTCGCCTCGGGAATTCTGAGGCTGTTGTTTTCAAGGCTCGACAGGAAAAGCCCCGGCGTCATGTTTTTGCCGCGCGCGGCACCGCCCATATCGGGCGTCAGGCAGGAAACGTCTCCGATGCGGCGCTCGCGCATCCATTCCTTCAGTTCGGTTAAGTCCATAAATCACCTTGAGCGGTTACGCCGCCGGGATGGCGGCGCAGTACGCCCGTTGAAACTTGTCTCGTTGTTTCGGGGGCTTAGCGTCCCGGGAGAACTTCCACCCGGTGTCGCCGGCCGCCGGGACGGGGCCCATACTCGCCTGTTTTAGCCTAACGAAAGGCGAATACTTCACAAGCCGCCAAAACGTGATCACAATTAATCCGGGCCGGAGGGCAGCGCAAGACCCTTTAGTGAAGAGGGTTTAAGACCGGACCCTGCGGTCTTTCTTTTGGGCGGAAAGGCCGTAAGGTCGCGTCCCGCGACATGCGCGGTCAACGCTGGCTGGGGAAGCGGGCATGGCTTTAACAAAGGCGACGAGCATGACGGCGTTAGCGGCCCTGGACAAAGTCTCACAGGATAACGGCCTTTCCCGCCCGGCGGCGGTGCATGAGGAAGTCTATCAGCGTTTGCGGCGGGCGATCATTTCGGGCCAGCTGGAGCCGGGGCGGGCGCTTTCCGTTCGCGGGCTTGCGGCCGAGTTCGGCGTGAGCGCCATGCCGGCGCGTGAAGCGATCCGCCAGCTCGCGGCGCAGGGCGCGCTGGAGATCACCCCGACGAGACGCGTCGCCGTCGCGCGCATGAGCAAGGAAAAACTAGAAGAGCTTTGCGATGCGCGCCTCGCGCTGGAGCCGTCGCTCGCCGCGCGCGCAGCAAAGGCGCCGACCGCCGCGCGCGAGGCGCTGGCCGAGACGCTTACGAGGATTGACGAGGCGCTCGATCAGGCGATCAAGCGCGGTGACAGCGCCGATTATGCAAAATACAACAGCGAGTTTCACTTTGCGCTATATGAAGCGCCAGAAGCGCCGGTCTATCTCGGGCTGGTGGAAAGCCTTTGGTTACAGACCGGCCCGTTCATGCGTGTCGTTATCGGCAGGCTCGGCACTTCGTCGCTTGACGACGACAAGCACAAGGAAATTGTTGCGGCCTTGCGCGCCGGCGATCCCGAAACGCTCGAGACCGCCGTTCGCGAAGACATCATGCAGGGCATGAGCAATATTGTTCGCGGCTATTCCCCTGAGGAATAGACTTTCTCGCCACCGAACCATGTCTCCAGGACGTTGGTTTCACTGATGTCAGCGGCCTTGCCGTTTTCGGTGAGGTCGAAAATATCCTGATCAAGGATAATGAAATCGGCTTTCTTTCCAGGCTCCAGCGAGCCGGCGATGTCATCTTGCTTCAACGCCTTCGCCGCATTGATCGTATAGGCGTCAACGGCGTCATAGATTGAAATCGCCTGATCTTGGTTCAACGGCGGCAGGCCGAAAATAGAGCGTGAAACCGCGCCTTCAATATTGATGAAGGGGCGCGGATCCTTGGTGTCCACGGGCGCGTCAGATCCGGCGATGATGACGGCGCCGGCGTCACGCAGGGACGCCGCCGGATAGACATTGCTGAAATAATATCCATCGGGGTCGTACATGCCGTTCGGGCCGTCGGCGCGGTCAACAAAGGGAATGACGGTGGCGTCATATTGGGTGTCCCGCGACGCCCAGGCGAAGGTGAAGGACGCATAGATGTCATTCGCGGCGAAGCGGTCGAAATCTTCGGGCCGCACCAGTTGTAGATGGGTGAGAATATGTTTGGCGCCGCTGTGATTGGCGGTGCGCGCCGCCTCGATGGCGTCGAGGGAGGTTTGAATGGCGCGGTCGCCGATGGCGTGGATGTGCCAGGTGAAACCGGCTTTGTCGCCTTCGCGCACATAATCCATGATCATCTGTTCAGGGTGCTGAAGAACGCCGTTGGCCTGAAGGCACTGCATGGGGTGGAAACCATTGGCCGCCTTGAAAGCGACGGCGTCAGGCGTGTTTCCGGCGGCGATGTCGGCGCGGGTGTTTTCACAAAGCGCGCTTGATGTATCGGCGTAACCGGCGACACGCACCCACTGGGCCTCGTCATCCCATACGTAAATCGGCTGTAAGTAGTTACGGGAGAAAGCCGCGTTGGGCAGCATCGGCGGATCGGAAAGCGGGTCGCCCTCCAGGACGCCGTCGGCGAAGAGTTTGAGAAAGTCTGCTTCGATCAGGGGATCGTCCGCATATTTTTCGCGGATCGCCTGCGCTTTGCCCAAAATCGTCGCGTAATCAACAGTTCCGCTTTCGTCGCCATATTCGCTTGGGTCGAAATAAAGCGCCAGATGCGCGCGTGCATGGAACCCGTTTTTGGCGCGCAAGGCGTCGTAAATATCGAGCGTATCCGGGCTGGCCGCGGCGTCGAGAAAAGAGGTGATGCCTTTGGGAAGCGTCACTTCCATCAACAGTTCCGGCGCCTCGCGCGATTTCGCGAGCCCGGAATCGAGCAGGTTGCCCGCATCAATTGCGGTCAGCGCATAATCTTCGGTCAGCCGTCCGTTCGGTTCGCCGGTTTCGTCGACGCCGATATAGGCCGCGAGATCGGCGAAGTCGGTCGCGAGCGTTTCTTTCGTAAAGCCGACAATGTCGCCATCGGCGTTTTTCGCGCGGGCGAGGGCGACGGAATTGACGCCGTAATGATGCCCGTCGCTGCCGCGCAGGATCACGGGCTGTTCCATTGAAACGGAGTCCAGCGCCTCGCGGATGCTTTTGAACTCCTTGCCGGGCTGGTTTCCAGCGGCGAAGTTCCACGCCAGCACAACCAGCCAGTCGCCTTCGGCCATGCCGGGCTGCGCGGTGCAGTCGCTGGAATAGGCGGCGATTTCCGCCAGCGTCATCGGTGCGTTTTCAAGGCTGCAAACAGGAACCGGCATGGCGCTGATGGGGTGGATATGCGCATCATGAAGGCCGGGGAGAACGAGACGGCCTTTGAGATCGATGATTTCCGTATCGGCGCCTTTGAGGGCTTCCATGTCGTCAGCGCCCCCGATTGCATATATTTCTTCACCGCGCACAGCCATGGCGTCCGCGAACGCTCTTTCCTCGTTCGCGGTGTAGATACGGCCATTGACGAAAAGCGTAACCGGAAGCTGCGCATCGGCGTCGCTCGCCGGTTCATTCTTGGCGTTGCAAGCCGTGAGCGCGAGCATCATCGACATGGCGAGGCAGGAAATCTTGATCTTCATGTGTTCTCTCTTTTCGGGCGCCGGCGCGTGGCTTTCATCGTCCGGCGAAATCTTCCATCATGGGTCATGATGATCATGGGCCGCGCCGGTTCACAAGAGGGCGCGTCAGCGGAACGGTTGGATGAGCGATAATCAGCAGCGGATTGCAGGGCTCCTGCGCGACGGCTTCGCCGCCCTCAACAGGGGCGATGCGTCGAAGGCAGGCGAGTGTTGCAAGGCGGCGATGATGATCGACCGCGCCCATCCGGAAATCCACTTTCTGGTCGGATTGATCGCGCTCGACATGAACGATCTGAAAACCGCCGCGAGCGCTTTCGGGTCGGTGGTGAAACTCGCTCCCGGTCACGGCGCCGGCTGGGCGCAACTGGCGCGGATTTTTATCCGGCTGGGTCAGCCCTTACGCGCCGAACAGGCGCTTGAAAAAGCGATCGCCGCGAAGCCCGCGGATGCGGCGTCGGCGGATCTGATCGGGGTTGTGTCGTCATCGCTTGGCGACCAGCAGCAGGCGAAACAATGGTACGCCCGCGCCGTGGAGCGCGCGCCCGACCGCCCGGCCTATCAGGTCAATCTCGCCAGCGCGGAGATTTTCCTTGGCGAGCGAGAGGCGGCGGAAGAAACGCTCTCCGCCTTGCTCGCGCGCGATGACGATATGGCCCAGGCGGAGTGGCTGTTTTCCTCTCTGAAGAAAGCCGACAGCACTGCGCGGGCGGACAGGCTGATGGAAAAAGCGGAGCGCGTGAAGGACACGCCGTCGCGCGCCTTTCTCGCCTACGCCGCCGGCAAGGAATACGAAGATTGCGAGGCGTGGGACGAGGCGTTCCGCGCATTTGAAACCGGCGCAGCGGCGAAAAGATCTACTATCGATTATAACGAAGAGGCTGAGGAGGCGATGTTCGCCGCCCTCCATGAGACTTACAACACTGACTGGGCGGCGAATGTTCAGGCGGGTCATGACGATGCGTCGCCGATCTTTGTCGTCGGTCAGCCGCGCACGGGCACGACTCTAATCGAGCGCATCATCGCCAGCCACTCCATGGTGCAATCCGCCGGGGAGCTGCAGCAATTCGGCCTGTCTGTCCGCAGGCTGACAAAGTCCGATAATCCCGACCGCTGGGCGCCGGAAGTGATCCGCGCCTCGGCGGCGGTCGATCCGGCGGCGCTCGGCAAGGAATATCTGCGCGCATCAGCGGTGATGCGCGGGACGGCGCCGCGCTTCGTTGACAAGCTGCCCGGCAATTATCTCCATATTCCGCTTATTCTCGCGGCGCTGCCGAAAGCGAAAATCGTTCATTTGACGCGCGATCCCATGGATTCCTGTTTCGCCAGCTACAAACAGCTTTTCGCCGAAGCCTATTTTCATTCCTACGACCAGGCCGAAATGGGCCGTCATCACGCCCGCCATCTGAAGCTCATGGATCACTGGCGGCGGCTGTTTCCGGGCCGCTTTTTTGACATTTCCTATGAGGCGACGGTCGCCGATCTGGAGCCGGGCGCCCGCGCGCTCATCAGCTATCTCGATCTGCCGTGGGAAGATCAGTGCCTTGCCTTCCACGAACAGAAAACTGCGGTGGCGACGGCGAGCGCGGTGCAGGTCCGCGAAAAGCCCCACACCCGCTCCGTGGGACGCTGGCGGCGCTACGGCGCCGCGCTCGATCCCATGGCGATGGCGCTTCGCGACGCCGGAATTTTTATCGACCAGGACGACTAAGTTTGTGATCACAAACGGTTTTTTGGCGGTTCATACCGGGTGATTGTGATCCACGGATCGGTCCACGGATTTTGGATCAAAATGCTGATATTTCAGGAGAAAATATCAAATTTATAAGGCTGGCGTGGCATTTTCGCCGCGCCGCGACAAAAAACGTGCGCACTGAGATCGCAAATCGGGCGCACGCGTTGTGGGCTTAAGGCTTTATTGTTACCAATTTGAGAGAAATTCTCCGCGCGTCCAGCGCCTTTTTGCGTCACTCCCCCGGCGCCTAGTGAAAGGGCCTTTAGATGAAACGCCTCTCTCTCCAGAAACGTTTTCTCCTTACCGGTTGTTCAGCGGCGGCCATGCTTGCCGCGCCCGCCTATGCCCAGGGCGATGAAATTATCGTCACGGCGCAAAAGCGCGAGGAATCCATTCAGAATGTGCCGCTCGCCATTACGGCGTTCAGCGGCGACTTCACCCGCGAAGTGAACCTGGACGATGTCAAGGACCTGGTGAAGTTCACGCCGGGCGCCACGGGCAACTCGGCGGACAGCTTCATCGACACGCTCTCCATGCGCGGCATTCTGACGAATGATTTCGGCGCAGGCGGCGATCCTTCGATCGGGCTTTTCAAAAACGGTCTCTATCAGGGCCGCAACGGCGCCGTGGTGACGAGCCTTTACGACATGGAGCGCGCGGAAATCCTGCGCGGTCCGCAGGGCTTTCTGTTCGGGCGCAACGCCATTGGCGGCGCCATCAGCGTTCACACGGCGAAGCCGAATTTCGACGGCTATAATGGCTACGCCGAATTCGATATTGCAGAACGCAGCCGCCTGTTCGGGGAAGGCGCGATCAACATTCCGCTGTCGGATGTCTTTGCTGTGCGCATCGCCGGTTATGGCGGTCACGAAGACGGCTATGTCGACAACCTCGCCCGGCCGGGTACGGACCCGCAGATCGAGCCGGAAAAATACGCCGGCCGTTTTTCGGCGCTATATTCCGACGGCGCGTTTGAGGGGCTTTTCACGGCGGAATATGAAAACCGCAAACAGTCAGGGTCGCTTTATCGCGCAACGGAACTCGGCGACAGCTGGGAGACCCTGCAGGACATCTTTGGCATTACGGGGCTGCGCGGCGATGGACGGGATATCGATTCCGATCAAGGGCTTGGCGAAGCCGACGATTCAGAAGTCCTGAGCTTCGGACTTGAACTGAATTACGACTTCGGGCCGGTCACGCTGACATCGCTCACCGGCTATAAAGATCACGAATTCACCTATGCCGAGGATTTCGACGGCACGCCGCTGCGGATCAATGATTACGCACAAGATCAGGAAGGCAACTACTTCGAACAGGAAATGCGCGTCGTCTCCAATGGCGACGGCCCGCTCTCCTGGTATGCAGGCGCATCCTATTATCATGAGGAAATCGACGTTCTCTTTTCGCAAGGCTCCAGCGAAGAGGTGATGTGCGACTATTATCTCACCTATTACGGCATCAATTCCTGTTCGGAATATTTCGCCTATTACTATTACGCCTTCACACCGGCGGCCGAAGGACTGCTTGAAAGCAATGCTGTGCGCGGGCGCTATCATGGCTGGGCGGCTTATGTGGACGCCACGCTGGCGCTTTCCGACAAGTTCGATGTGGGCGTCGGTCTTCGATATTCCAAAGACGTGAAGAAATTCGGCATTCAGGGGCTGCCGGTGGCGAGCCAGCTCGGGCCCTATTTCGCGCTTGGCTACACCACGGATGGCTTCATTGAAGACAAGGGAAGCTGGGACGCGTTTACGCCGCGCTTTATCGCCCGGTATTATCCGGCCGATGACTGGACGATCTTTGCGAGCGCGACCCGCGGCTTCAAGGCGGGCGGCTTCGGCAGCTTCACGATCCAGACGGACGGCCTCACTTATTGCGGGCCGTTTGACGACAGCTGCTTGAACCTGACCAATGCGGACGCGACGCCGGACCCGTTCGACCCGGAAAAAGTCTGGTCCTATGAAACAGGCGTTAAAGGCAAGCTGTTCGGCGGCATGACCCGCATCGACGCCAACGCTTATTATTACGAATACAAAGACCTTCAGGTGACGGTCGCGGGCATGGGCGGCGGCATTCTCGTGGAGAATGTCGGCAATGTGAAAGGCTGGGGCTTTGAAGGATCGGCGACGACGGATCTCGGGGAGTTCTTCGATCTCTATCTCGCCGGCGCCTATGCCGACACTGAAGTGACGCAAGCTTCGCCCCTATGCGACGGCACGCTCGATTGTGAAGGCGCAGCGCTCGGCTATGTGCCGAAATTCTCAGGCGCGGCGCGGCTCGGCTTCCATTATCCCGCAGGCCCCGGCGAAATCCGGGCGGCGGCGGAAATTTTCGGCCAGACAACAACTTATGGCAATCTTCTGCACACAGCCGAAGCCGTTAATGACGGCTATGCGGATCTGTCCTTGCGGCTTGGCTACGCGTCCGAGGCGGGGTGGAGCGTCATGGGCTATGTGGAGAACGTCACCAACGAGCTTTACTATGACGGCGTCGCTGACGGGTCGGGCATTATCCCGGCGCATTATTTCGGGCCGAGCCGTCCGCGCACTTTCGGCGTTCTCCTGAATGTTGAATTCGGCGAGTGATGGTGTTCACAATGTCCGCCAGTCGACGATAATCTTTACGCCGGTCATCACCCACGACCGGCGTAATTATTTGGGCCACCCATGATCGTAAAAACCGGCAAGCTCTACCAGTCGTTCAAATATCTCGTTTATGCGGCGCTGGCGGTGAACACCGGCCACTTCTTTTTTGAAAATTTCGCTGGCAGCGCGGCGACCTATGAAGACGGCGTCGCCTTGAGCGACATTATTGTCGCCTATACGGACTCGATCGATACGGCCGCCTGGTTTGTTTTGCTGCTCCTGCTGGAGCTCGAAACCTTCGTGCTTCCCGATGACCGCATCAAGGCGGGCGTCGAGTGGACCATCAATATCCTGACATTCATTTGCGGCGCGATCATTCTCTATGCGCTCTATGGTTATTGGGCGACGCTATGGATACCGCTCGGGTTTGAACCTTATAGCGGCGCTGATCCATGCACGCTTATTGGCGGCGATTTAAGTTTCGCGCTGGCGCTCGATGATTACGTTCCCCTTGATGCGCAAAACTGCGCCGCGCTTGTCAGTGGGGCGTATATCAACCCCAACGCCAATCTGATGGCGACATCGGAGAATTTGGGCCTGATCTCGCGCCTTGCCTGGACTGATGTTCTGAACGCGTCCGTCTGGGTGCTTATCGTCGCAGTGCTGGAGGCGGAGGTTTATCTCCAGTCCTCACGGCTCTTCGGAACGAAGTTCTTCTTCGCCTACAAATCGTCGAAAATCCTGCTTTACGGAATTCTCTTTGTGTGCGCCTTCTATTGGTGGATGCTGGGTGAGCCCTGGGACGCCTGGGACGCCGTCTTGTGGCTTGTGGCTTTCTTCTTTATCGAAATGAACATGCTCACCTGGCAGGAAGAAAACGCGGAACGCCGCGCGGCCGGATTGATTACATAGAGAGCCCTTATGACCTTTGCTGACAGTGTCGCCCGCGCCCGGGGCGGCGTGAATATTCAAACCGGCGCCTTTATCAATGGCGCGTTCCGTCCGGCGCGAAGCGGCGAGACCATGGCGTGCATAACGCCGATTGACGGCAGCGAGCTTGGACAGTTGAGCGCCTGCGACGCCGCCGACATTGATGACGCCGTCGCCGCCGCGCGCGCGAGTTTTGAGACCGGCCATTGGCGCAAGATGGCGCCACGCGCCAAGCGCGACGTGATGCTCGCCTTCGCGCAAAAGATTGACGACAACGCCGCCGAACTTGCGCTGCTTGAAACCCTCGATATGGGCAAGCCGCTGGCGAACACCACCCGCGCCGACATTCCGCTGGTGGCGCAGGCGATCCGTTATTACGCCGAAGCTATCGACAAGGTGAATGACGAGCTGGGGCCGTCGCCCCATAACGCCGTCTCCATGATCGTGCGCGAACCCATGGGCGTTGTCGGCGCGGTTGTGCCGTGGAACTTCCCGCTCTTGATGGCCTCGTGGAAATTCGCGCCAGCGCTTGCGACCGGCAACTCCATCGTCATCAAACCGGCGGAGCAGGCGAGCCTGACGATGCTTCGGACGGCGGAGCTTGCCATGGAGGCGGGGCTTCCCGAAGGCGTTTTGAACGTCGTGCCGGGCCTTGGCGAAAAAGCGGGCAAGGCGCTGGCGCTGCATATGGATGTGGACGGGATCGTCTTCACCGGCTCGACCGCGGTGGGCAAGCTCATCATGGGCTACGCCGCGCAAAGCAATCTGAAACGCGTCGCGCTGGAATGCGGCGGCAAAAGCCCGCAGATCGTGATGGAGGATTGCCCCGATTTCGAAGCGGCGGCGCAGGCTGCGGCCTGGGGCGTCTTTTACGATCAGGGTCAGGTCTGCACGGCGGCGACGCGTCTCCTTGTGCAGAACTCCATCAAGAAAGATTTTCTCGAAAAAGTCGCGGCGATTGCAAAGGACCTGAAGCCCGGCGATCCGCTCGATCCGGAAACAAGTTTCGGGGCCATGGTCGATGAAGGCCAGATGAACACCGTTCTTTCCTATGTCGATAAAGGAAAGGCCGAGGGCGCGAGACTCATTTGCGGCGGCGAGCGCGCGCTCGGCAATAGCGGCGGGTTTTACGTGGCGCCGACAATCTTTGACGGCGTCGACAACAAGATGACCATCGCGCAGGAGGAAATTTTTGGCCCGGTGATCTCCGCCATTGGGTTCGATGATTTCGATGACGCCATGAAGATCGGTAATGACACGATTTACGGGCTGGCCGCGGGCGTGTGGACATCCGATATCGATAAGGCCATGCGCGCCGCGCGGACCCTGCGGGCGGGCAATGTCTGGGTCAACAACTGGGACGGCAGCGACATCACCACACCCTTTGGCGGTTTCAAGCAATCGGGTTTCGGGCGCGACAGGTCTCTGCACGCGCTCGACAAATATACGGAACTGAAAACCATCTGGATCGAACTGCGGAAATAGAAAATGACAAACGACACGCAAGCCGCTAATAACGCCGGCAAGAATGACTGGCTGCAATCCTACTGGATGCCGTTCACACCCAACAAGGCGTTCAAGGCGAACCCTCGCATCAATGAACGCGCCGAAGGTTTTTATTATCACACCAGCGACGGCCGGAAGATCCTCGACAGCTTTTCAGGATTGTGGTGCTGCAATCTTGGTCATCGCCATCCGAAAATTTCCGAGGCGATGAAAGCGCAGATCGACGAGCTTGATTATTCCAACGCGTTCAATTTCGGCCACCCGAAAGTCTTCGAAATGGCGAATGTGATTTCCGCGCAGTTTCCCGGCGATCTCGACCATGTCTTCTTCGTCAATTCAGGGTCGGAAGCGGCGGATACGGCGTTGAAGATCGCCATCGCCTATCAGCGTTTGAAAGGCGAGGGGACGCGCACGCGCCTGATCGGCCGGGTCAACGGCTATCATGGAGTCGGTTTTGGCGGCATCAGCGTTGGCGGCATGGTCAATAACCGCAAATTTTTCGGCAGCCTGCTGCCCGGCGTCGATCACATGACCTTTCCCTATGACATGGGCTCGCAGGCGTTCACGCGCGGCGAGGCGGATATCGACGTCGAGCCCTTCATGAAGGAGCTGGAAGGCGTGATCGCGTTGCATGACGCATCAACCATCGCCGCCGTCATTGTCGAACCCTTCGCCGGCTCCGGCGGGGTGTTCGTGCCGCCGAAAAATTACATGAAACGTCTGCGGGAAGTGACGAAGAAACACGGCATCCTGTTGATCGTCGATGAAGTCATTTCCGGTTTCGGCCGCATGGGCGCCCCCAACGCCGCGACTTATTTTGGTGTGGAGCCGGACATCGTCACGATTGCGAAGGGGATCAATAACGGCGCCGTTCCCATGGGCGCCGCGATTGTGCGCAAGGAAATCTACGACACTTTCATGGAAGCGATGCCGGTCGGCGTCGAATTCTTTCACGGCTATACCTATTCCGGTCATCCGCTGGCCGCCGCCGCCGCGCTGGCGACGCAGCAAATTTTCGCGGAAGAGGGCGTCTACGATCACGCAAAAGAAATGTCGGCCTATTTCGAGGAGGCGGCGCACTCCCTCAAGGGCGAGCCCCATGTGATCGACATCCGCAATATCGGTCTCGCCGCCGGGGTGACGGTGGAAACGCGCGCCGGCGCCCCGGGCGCCCGCGGGACCGACGTGTTCCTCAAAACCTATGAGAATGATGTCGCGATCCGCGCCAATGGCGACAATCTTGCCATCGCGCCGATCCTGACCATGGGTAAAGCCGAGATCGACCAGACCATTGAGGCGTTGAGAAAGGGACTGAGGGCGGCCGCTTAAGACCGCCCGGCGGCTTGAAATCGCCATCTTTATCGCTGATCTGCAAGTTGTGGCGGCGGGCCCCGGCGGCGCCTCGCCCTATCCTTGGCCCCTCGTTGCCTCTGGCTCCAAAGGCCGTTAGAACCGGCGCTCTCCGGGGCCGGCTGAGCTGACCGGGCGGGTCCCTTTCGGACCTGACGCGCATTAGGGCAGGAATTTAAAAGTGGCCAACGAAGACAGCGTATTATTGAAAGAAGTGGACCAGGCGCTTGAGGAAGACCGCACCTGGGATTTCTTCCGCAAGCAAGGGGCGGCTCTTGTCGTTGGCGCGGTGGCGATCGTCGCCGGGGTCGCCGGCTGGCAGATCTGGGGTCATCTGAAAACCGAGGCCGCTGAGGAACAGTCGCTCGAATATCGGGCGGCGCTCGACCTTCTGGGGGAGGATGCGGATGCGGGCCGCGCCGCGCTGGAAGCGGTGGCGGAAGAAAAAGGCGGCTATGGCGCGCTCGCGGCCTTGCGCCGGGCAAGCTCCTATGCGGCCGGCGGGGAGCGCCTGAAAGCGCTGGAAATTTATCGCGGCGTCGCCGCAGGCGATGCGCCCAAACGCATTCGCGAACTGGCGAGCATTCGCGCCGGCTATCTGGCGCTTGCTGATGGGCGCGACGCGGTCATGGGCGATGTCAGCGATCTGGCGGAGGCGGGCGGACCGTTCAGCTATTATGCGCGCGAAATTCTCGGCGTCGCATCGCTGAACGCCAAGGATTATGAAAGCGCCGTTGCAACCTTCAATGCGCTGTCGCTCGATCTTGAAACGCCTGCGGGCATTCGCGACCGGGCGGAGGAATTCGCAGCGCTTGCAGAATCCGGCCGCAGCGGCGTGAATATTTCGGGTGAATTGCGGATCGACGAGCTCGTACAGTCGCTCGGACTGGATGCAGCGCAAGGGGAACCGACGGATACGGAAGAAAACGCGACCGAAGAAGACGCCGCCGAAGAAGCGGGCGCGGTCGAAAACATTGCCGGGGATGCAAGTGCTGAAGACGGCCATGATGACGGCCATAATCACGAAGAGTAAAATATGAAATCTCTATCGCTTTCCTTCTGGCGCGCACTCCTGCTGGCGTCCGGCTTTGCGCTCATTACCGCTTGCGGCACATTTGGCATTGGCGGCGGTGATGATGAAGACAAAAAAGCCGAGGAGGAAGATGACGAGCGAATTTCGATCCTCGCGCTCGATACGGCGTTGACGGCCGATCCGCGTTACGCCGATGCGCCGATTGAAATTCCTCCTTCTTATGTCAATGCGTCCTGGACCCAGCCGGGCGGGGAAGCCGACCATACGCTGCACCACCTGAGCGCTCCGCTGGAACTCAAAACCATCTGGAAAGCCGATGTGGGCGACGCTTCTGCGCGTCGGGCGCGCCTGACCTCGCCGCCAATCGTCGTCGATAATCGTGTTTTCGTTCTCGATGCGGAAACCAAAGTCTCATCCTACGACGCGGAGACCGGCGATCTTGTCTGGCGTAAGGAGCTTGCGCCGGAGATCGACGAACGCTTCCGCATTCGCGATCTGCTGCGCGGCCCCAATCCGGCGGAGATCGGATTTGGCGGCGGCGTCGCATTTGAGAACGGCCGCATCTTCGTGACTTCGGGCTTCGGATTTGTCGCGGCGCTCGACGCGCAGTCCGGCGATGAGCTATGGCGCGTTGAAACGACCGCCCCGGCGCGCACGCCGCCGACCGCCTATCGCGGCCGCGTCTATCTTTCCACCAACACAAACGAATTCATCGCCCTCAATCAGGAGACCGGCGCCAAGGACTGGACTTTCCAGTCTTTTGAAGAGGCGGCGCGGTTCCTTTCGTCGTCGAGCCCGGCGGCGGCGGGTGATCTTGTGGTGGCGCCGTTTTCGTCAGGCGAACTTGTGGCCTTTCTGGCCGACAGCGGCCGCTCGGTCTGGGACATGACGCTGGCCCGTCAGGCGCGGCTGACCTCGCTTGCGACGCTGAATGACATTGCGGGCAGTCCGGTGATCGACCGAGGTCTTGTTTACGTCGTCAGCCATGGCGGGCGCTTCTCCGCCATCGACATCCGCACCGGCCGTCCGGTCTGGGAAGCGTCGATTGCGTCCCTGCAAATGCCGTGGGTCGCCGGCGATTATATCTATCTCGTGTCGGTCGAGGGCGAGCTTGTCTGCGTATCGCGCAATGACGGCGCTATCGTCTGGGTGACCCAGCTTCGCCGTTATAAAAAAGAGAAAAAGAAAAAAGGCCGCATCTCCTGGGCGGGCCCTGTATTGGCGGGCGGCAATCTCCTGCTTGTCTCCACGGAAAGCGAAATCGTAAAAGTCTCGCCGGAAACGGGTGAAATTTTGTTGACCGACAAGATTGACGGCAGCTCTGTCGTCTCGCCGGTCGTCGCGGGAGAAAAAGTCTTTATCCTGACTGAAGAAGGCAAGCTGATCGCCATGCGCTAAGGCGCGTGCGCGTCCGCTTGGTGAGGACATGCCGGTAAAAATTGCTCTTGTCGGCCGTCCCAATGTTGGCAAGTCCACCTTGTTCAACCGGCTTGTGGGCAAGCGTCTTGCGCTTGTGGACGATACGCCGGGCGTGACCCGCGACCGCCGCGAAGGCGACGCGAAACTCGGCGATCTGACCTTCATCGCTGTCGACACGCCGGGTCTTGAAGAAGCGCCCGAGGCGGCGCTTGAAGGGCGTATGCGCAAGCAAACCGACGCCGCCGTCGCTGAAGCCGCGGCGTGTCTGTTCCTGATTGATGCGCGCGCGGGGGTGACACCTCTCGATCAAACCTTTGCATCGCTGTTGCGCGCCAGCGGCAAGCCGGTGATCCTTCTTGCCAACAAGGCTGAGGGCAATGCGGGCGATGCAGGCTTTTACGACGCCTATGCGCTCGGCGTCGGCGATCCCATCGCGATCTCCGCCGAACATGGCGAGGGCATGGCCGAGCTTTACAATGCGCTCGACCCTTTCCTGGCGGAACTCGATGACGAAGAAGAAATCGATGAAGAACAGGAATGGGACAATCCGCTAAAGCCCCTGCGCGTCGCCATCATTGGCCGTCCGAATGCCGGCAAATCGACCCTTGTTAATCGCCTGATCGGTGAGAACCGGCTGCTGACCGGACCGGAGGCGGGGATCACCCGCGATTCAATTTCCGTCGAATGGAAATGGCGCGGACGTGACCGCGACTGGCCGGTGAAGCTGTTCGATACGGCGGGCATGCGCAAGAAAGCGAAAGTTCAGTCCAAGCTTGAAAAGCTGTCCGTCGCCGACGCCCTGCGCGCGATCAAGTTCACCGAAGTTGCAGTGCTTCTTCTCGACGCTGAAAATCCTTTCGACAAGCAGGACCTTCAGCTTGCGGATCTTGCCTTGCGCGAAGGTCGCGCGCTGGTGATCGCCGTCAACAAATGGGATTTGATCGAGGACAAGGATCAGAAGATGCGCGAGCTGAAAGAGACGGCGGGCCGTCTTCTTCCGCAGGCGCCGGATATTCCCATCACGCCTTTTTCCGCGCTGACCGGCGCGGGCGTGAACCGGCTGATGCCGGCGGTGATCAAGGTCTATATTGACTGGAATGCGCGGGTGAAAACGCCGGAACTCAATGACTGGCTGCAGGAGGCGGTGCATCGTCACGCGCCGCCCGCCGTTTCCGGCCAGCGCATAAAACTGCGTTACATCGCCCAGACGAAAACGCGCCCGCCAACCTTTGTGGCGCAGTGCACGCGCGCGGATGAATTGCCCGAGTCCTATCGGCGCTATCTCATTAACGGCATCCGCGACGCCTTTGATATCAAGGCTGTGCCGATCCGCTTGATTTTGAAAAAGCCTGCCAATCCATATGATACGAAAGAAAAGCGCCGTTAGGCGCATCGTAGGATGAAGGCATGCGCTACGCGCCGCCGGTCCATTCCTTGAACGAAATCCGCAAAGGCTCGCGGTCCTCTCGCACCAGCAAATGGTGAACGAGCGGCAACAGCTCATCGGGATGCGGCAGTGTCGCCGAGTCTTCGCCGGGCATGGCGACTTTGCGCATATCGGTGCGCATGGGGCCGGGGCTGATAAGTGAGACGTGAACGGATGTTTTCGCCATTTCCTCGGCATAGGTTTTCAGGAGCATGTCGAACGCAGCCTTTGTCACCGCATAGCTTCCCCAGAACGCTTTTGGCGCTTCGCCGCCCACACGCGATGACAGGCCGATAACGCGCGCATCCGCCGCGTTTCGCAGCATCGGATCGAGCGCGCGCAACAACCGCCAGTTCGCCGTGACATTGAGATCGAGCGTATGTCGCCAGACTTTGGGATCGATATCTGGCAACGGCGCCAGTTCACCGAGCGAGCCGGCATTGAGCACCAGAATATCGAGCGCAGGAAAGCGCTCCGTCAGCGCGCCGGCGAGGCGTTCGATCCCGTCATCGGAGACGAGGTCCATGGGGATCAGCGACGCCTTGCCGCCGGCGGCCTTGATCTCGTCATCGAGGTCTTCGAGTGCGCCGGGCGTGCGCGCCAGCGCCAGGACATGCGCGCCCGCTTTTGCAAGGCTGAGCGCGATCGACTTGCCGATGCCGCGGGAGGCGCCGGTGACGAGAGCGGTTTTGCCGGTCAGGTCGGGCTGGGTCATGGGGTCGGATTTCCTTGTCTTGGCGCGCGTCCACAAAAACTGTGAGCGATTGTTGGGGCCGGACGCGCGGCCATTAAATTTTAGCGGTCAATAGAGTGGATGCTATCTCTTTCGCAACCCGTTCAAATGTCGCGCTGTCCAGCTCTTCGAGGTCGTAGCTCGAAAGCGCCGCGCCGCAGCGCCCGCGCTGACGGCTGCGCTCATAGGCCGGGTCGTAATGAGCCTGCATCAGCGCCGCCGCCAGGTCGCGCCATTGGGCCGTTTCCGCAAGGCCGCGCCAACCGGCAAGGGTTTCCCTGGAATGAAACGGCGCCAAGCGGTCGATGGCGGCGAGGGCGGCGGTCTGGTCGCCGGTGATGTCGGGATACGCCGTCGTGAGATAGGCGGCGCGGGCCGCGAGCGGCGCCGAGAGCGTGATGCGGGGCGCCGCCTGCATGGCGGTCCACAGCCGCGTTGGAATTTCACAGCGGCCGATGCGGTTCGATTCCGCTTCCACCAGAATGGGCCTTGAAAGGTCCGTATGGCGCAGGCGGTCGAAAATCTGGGTTTCGAAATATTTTTGCTCCGGCTGCGGATCATCGTCATAGCCGCCAAAGACCGAACCGCGATGATGGGCGATGGCTTCAAGGTCCAGCACCTGCACGCCTTCGCGTTCCGCCGCCCGCAGCATATCCGACTTCGCGACACCCGTCTGTCCATCGAGAAGGACAACAGGCAACGGCGCCTCGCTGTCGCGCAAGGCGGCCGTCACCGCGCGCCGCCAGGTCTTGTAGCCGCCTTCAAGAACGCCGCAGCGCCATCCCACTTGTGAAAGAATTGTCGCCATGGCGTTCGAGCGCATACCGCCGCGCCAGCAATAAATGAGCGGATGAAAGTCCTTTGGCCGGTCCGCCAGCGCGGTTTCGAGATGCCGGGCGACATTGCGCGCCACATAGGCGGCGCCAAGGCGGCGGGCGGTGAAGCGTGAGACCTGTTTGTAGATGGTTCCGACCTCCGCCCGCTGCGCGTCATCCAGCACCGGCAGGTTGATGGCGCCAGGCAGGCGGTCCGCCGCGAATTCCGACGGCGAGCGCACGTCGATGATCGCGTCAAAGCGCGCCAGCGTCTCCACCTCGATATCGCCGGTATTCTCGATCATGCCCTGCGCCTGAAAGCGCTTGCGCGCCGCCAAAAGGAGTGTTCTAGACTGTCCGCCGTGGGCTGCAAGAAGGCCGCCTCAGGAGAAGGAATCATGTCCGCGGAACCCCGTCTGACCTCGCTCGCCCATGGGGGCGGCTGCGGCTGCAAGATCGCGCCGAATGTGCTGCAGGAGATTTTGAGCTCCATGCCCGTTGCGGCGACCCATGTGGGGCTGATGGTGGATGCGGCCACCAGCGATGACGCAGCCGTCTATCGGATCTCTGACGACGCGGCGTTGATCGCCACCACGGATTTCTTCATGCCTATCGTCGATGACCCGTTCGAGTTCGGACGCATCGCCGCCACCAATGCGCTGTCGGATGTTTACGCCATGGGCGGGCGGCCGATTTTTTCCCTCGCCATCACCGGCATGCCAATCGGCAGGATGTCGACGGAGACGATCCGGCGTATTCTCGATGGCGGACGAACGGCGAGCGAGGCGGCGGGCGCCCCGGTGGCGGGCGGGCATTCCATCGATTCCGCCGAACCGATTTACGGACTCGTGGCGCTGGGTCTCGTTCATCCCGACCGGGTGATGAAAAATGACGGCGCGCGGCCGGGTGATATTTTGATCCTTGGCAAGCCGCTCGGCGTTGGAGTCTTTAGCGCTGCGCTAAAAAAAGAAATTCTGTCGCCCGAAGGTTATGAAGCGATGATCGCCTCAACCACGCTGCTTAATCGTCCGGGGGCTGATATTGCCGAAATCGACGGCGTTCACGCCATGACCGATGTGACAGGTTTCGGCCTTCTCGGTCACCTGTCGGAGATGTGCAGGGGTAGCGGTGTCGCAGCGGCGGTTGAAGAAAGCGCCGTTCCCATGTTCGATCTGGCGCGGGCGCTGCTTTATGATGGCGTCAAAACCGGCGCCAGCGGGCGCAACTGGGAAAGCGTGAAAGACTGGGTTGAGGCGCCGGCCGGATGGGCCGAACAATCGCGTGACATGCTCACCGATCCGCAAACCTCCGGCGGGCTGCTCGTTTCCTGTGCGCCCGATGCTGCGGATGAGGTTCTCGCCTCCTTCCGCCGTCACGGTCACGCCTCAGCGACGGTGATTGGAGCGATAAGAGAAGGTTCGCCGTCAATCCGGATTGGTTAGTGCGTCTTTTCCTCGTCCGGGTTCGCGAAGGTCCATAACATCGCCTCAAGCGCTTCGCGGTGATAAATGGACGAGTGCTTCAGATCCGGGCGATCTGAGAAAGTCCAGGCGAGGCCGGGGACTTTTTCCTTTTTCAAGGCTTTGACGACATCGAGCACGCCTTCACGCATCAGGCCGTCTTCATTGGCGATGGCGAGATAGAGCTTGCGCTCCTTCTCCGGCATGGTGCGCATATACTCGTTCGATGCTTTTGCGAGCGCGGCCTTGTCCCACCAGACGCTTGGCGAAATCGCGATATAACTGTCTACGGTGTCCGGCGCCGTCAGGAATGTTTCCAGCACGAACAAGCCGGCGAAGCTTTCACCCATCAGCGCGGTCTCGCCGCTCACGCGATAATGGCTGGCGACATCAGGCATGACTTCATTGCTGAGAAAGGCGCGGAAAGCGGCGGCGTTTCCATGGGTCGGAAAATCCTGCTTATCGAGCGGGTCGGATGAGGGCGATGTAAGCTCCGCCCGGCGGTCGACGGTTTCAACGCCGACGAGAATGATCTCGCGGAACATGCCGGTAATGGTCGAGAGCTGCGCTAGGCCTGAAATGTGGTGGAAATCCTGTTGCAACCCGCCATCCATGACATAGAGCGCCGGATAGGACGCATCGCCTTCATCATATGAAGGCGGCAACCAGACATTATAGGTCCGGGTCTGGCCCAGCGCTTCGGACTCAATATGCCGGCTTTCGCCAATGACGATAGGTTCAACTGTCGGCGTCGCACTTTGCGGTTCTGGCGCAGAGGCGCAGGCGGCGGCGAGCAACAGGGTGCAAAAGAAGAAAATACGCATGAACAGTCCCTTTGATCAGGCAAGTGTGCGGCGGAGCGCATCAGACCAGCCGGCGAGATTGCGGCTGCGCAGTTCCGGCGCCATGGCGGGCTGGAAGCGGGCGTCGAGGCGCCAGCGCTCGGCGATTTCCTCCGTATCCTGATAGAGCCCGGCCTGCAGCCCAGCGAGATAGGCGGCGCCGAGCGCCGTTGTTTCCAGCACTTTCGGCCGCTCCACGGGGAGGCCGATAATGTCAGCGAGGAATTGCATTAGCCAGTCATTGGCGACCATGCCGCCATCGACCCGCAGGGTATTTGTCCTAGCGCCGTCGCGGGCGATGGCGGTCATCAGATCGGCAGTCTGATAAACGACGCTTTCAAGGGCGGCGCGGGCGAATTCCGCGCGTCCGGCGCCGCGGGTGAGGCCGGTGATCAATCCGCGCGCGCCCGGCGCCCAGTGCGGGGCGCCAAGGCCGGTGAAAGCGGGCACGAGATAAACGCCGTTATTGGTTTCAATGCTTTCGGCGAGATCAGCGGTTTCCGCCGCCGATTTGATGATCTGCAATTCATCGCGCAGCCATTGTATCGCGGCGCCGGCGATGAAGATGGAGCCTTCCAGCGCGTAAGTCGTTTCGCCATTGAGCCGCCAGGCGATGGTGGAAAGAAGTTTGTTGTGAGAGGCGAGCGGTTTGTCGCCCGTATTGATGACGACAAAACAGCCCGTGCCATAAGTGCTTTTGATGTCGCCAGGAGCGAAACACGCCTGACCGAAAGCCGCGGCCTGTTGATCGCCCGCGACGCCGCAAATGGGAATTGCCCGGCCGAAGAGGTCAGGGTCGGTCATGCCGTAATCATCGGCGCAGTCGCGCACTTCAGGCAGGGTTGCCGCCGGCACGCCAAACTTTTCAAGCAGGGCGTCGTCCCAGCGATTATCGTGAATGTTGTAAAGCGATGTGCGGCTCGCGTTGGTGGCGTCCGTCAGGTGACGTTCGCCGCCGGTCAATCGCCAGATCAGAAAACTGTCGACGGTGCCAAAGGCGAGTTCGCCGTTTTCCGCGCGCGCACGAGAGCCCTCAACATTGTCGAGAATCCAGGCGGCCTTTGTCGCCGAAAAATACGGATCGAGCACTAACCCCGTGCGCGCCGTCACATGGGTTTCAATGCCGCCGTCGCGCAGTTTCGCGCAAATGTCCGCCGTGCGCCGGTCCTGCCAGACAATGGCGTTGTAGATGGGCGCGCCGGATTTGCGGTCCCAGATCAGTGTTGTCTCGCGCTGATTGGTGAGGCCGATGGCGGCGACTTGTCCGCCTGATTTTTCTGCGGCGGCGAAGGCTTCGCGCGCGGTCGCCAATGTCGTGTTCCAGATGTCTTCCGGATCATGTTCGACCCAGCCATCATTGGGGTAATGTTGCGGAAATTCCGATTGCGCAGAGGAGACGATGCGTCCCGAATGATCGAACACAATCGCGCGGCTTGATGTGGTGCCCTGATCGATGGCGAGGATGAAGGGCGGTTCAAAATCCGTCATGGCTGTTCTTTCGGCGTTCCCGGTCGTGTTATTTTACCTAGTCTAGCTTGAATTGCGCCCGGCCTAAAACCCTCCTGCTCAGGGCTGTTCTCCTGGCTGTGAAACGCTGGTAAGCAGGGCCGGAATTCTTTTGGAGGGCGAAATGAAGAAGTTTCTATCCTTGGTCACATTGGGAGCCGCGCTGGCGCTGGGCGCATGTGGACAGGAAGACAAAGCAGCCAAGGCGGCGCCGGAATCTGCGAAGAAAAGCATCAAGCTTTATACTTTTGATTGCGGCCGCATCGACATGCTCGACCTTTCGCTCTTTACGCAAGGCGATGAATATGACGGGCGCACCAACGCCTCTTCAGTCATGTGTTTTCTTATTCGCCATCCCAAGGGCGACCTTCTCTGGGATGCGGGGTTGCCCACGGCGATTCACGATGCGGGCGAGGAGGGAGTGACGTCCGGGCCTTTCGGCCTGACCATGCCGCACACGATTGAAGGCCAGCTCGCTGAGATCGGGTTGACCGTGGATGATGTCGATTATTTCAGCCCGTCCCATTCCCATTTCGACCACATCGGCGACGCCAATCGTTTTGCGGGCGCTATCTTGCTGATCGACAAAGATGAGCGCGCGCATATGTTCCGTGATGAAGCGCGCACCGACGAACAAAGCTTTCCGCTATATAACGCGCTGGAAGAAGCGGAGACCATCGAGTTCGATGGCGACTATGATGTGTTCGGTGACGGGTCTGTTACGATACTCGCCATGCCGGGACACACGCCGGGGCACACATCGCTGTTGGTGCAATTAGAGAACGAAGGACCAGTCTTGCTATCGGGCGATATGTATCATTTGCAGGAGTCGCGCGATAACCGCTATGTGCCGAAATTCAACACGAATGTTGAAGATACGCTGGCGTCCATGGACCGGTTCGAAGAAATTGCAGACGAAACCGGCGCGCGCGTCATCATCCAGCATGTGATGGCGGACTATGAAGCGCTGCCGCGTTTGCCGGGTTATCTGGATTAGAAAACACTTGAAGCGTGTCTTTCCTCCCCCGCTTGCGGGGGAGGTGTCAGCGAAGCTAACGGAGGGGGTGGAAAATTTTCAAAGCCCCCTCCGACCCGCGCTAACGCGCGGTCCACCTCCCCCATGAATGGGGGAGGAGAAAGCGTTCAATATTTCACGCTCACTCTTGCGCCATAGGTCGCGGGCATGCCGGGCGCCGCGATGTCGGCTGCGCCGCCGGTGATGAAGAAGTTGCGGGTTTCATCATAGTCGGCGTTGAAGATGTTCCGCCCCCAGAGCGCCAGCTCCCAGCGGTCGTCATCGGGACCGAACGCCAGTTGCGCATTGGCGAGCCAGTAATCACCGACTGCGTAAGCTGGGCCCAGGAGCGGCAGGGAAAGCGTATCGCGATAGGAATAATCAAACCGCGCGCGCGCCGACCAGCCGTCAGCGATCTGCGTTTGGGTTTCGACGTAACCCTGATAGCTGATATTCGGAAAGCCGAGATCCTGGCCCGAACGATCGGTCAGCACTTCCATGCCGGCGAGCGTCGAGGCGGCGATATCGAGATCCATGAACTCGGTGAATTCGCCGCTCTTGTAGCCGAATGTCTGGCCAATGGTGAGCCAGGGCGAGGGCGTCAGCACCGCTTCAAGTTCGGCGCCGTAGATTTCACTGTCGGCGTTGACGATGCGGCCGACGACGGCGCCGGTGCCGGCATCATAGATCGCCGACTGCACCTGCTGGTCCTTGTAGTCGTAATAGAACGCCGCGCCATTGAGCTGAATAACATCGCCGAAAGATGTTTTGAAACCGGCCTCGAAGGCGTTCAGTTTTTCCGGCGCAAAGGGCGTCAACGCATTCGGGTTCAGCGTATTGTAGGCGGTGAAGCCGCCGGACTTCACCCCGCGGCTCACATGGGCATAAAGCAACACATCGTCAGCGGGCGTCAGTTCAACACCGATCTTGCCGGAGAGATTGTCCGAATTGAGATCGCGGTTCTCCAGTGTGAAATCGTTGCTGCCATTGGCGAAGTTCAACGGCCCCGTCGCGACCGCAAAGGTGCCGAGATCGCGCAGCTTGCGCGCTTCATCTTCGTAGCGCAGCCCGGCGATAACGGAGACCAGCGGCGATAGCTCATACTCGCCGTGGAGATAGGCGGCCATGGTGCGTACATTCTGGTTATAGGGCGTCGTCACCGCGAAACCGGGACCGAAACTCGCCGCGAAATCGGACTGATAAAGTTCGCCGAGATCTTCTTGCGAATAATAAACCCCGCCGACCCAGTTAAGCCGCGCCGTTTCGCCGGACAGGCGAAGCTCATGGGACATGACGTCCGCGCTCGACTGAAAGAAAACGCCGGCGCCGCCCAATGTCAGCGCGTCGAAATCGTTGAACTCTTTTCGGTTCAACACTTCATACGCGCCGATATAGGTGAGGGCCGCGCCGCCAAGCCCTGCGTTCACGGTGAGGCTTGTCCCCCAGCCTTCATTGTCGCGGAACGGGCTTTGTGTTTGTGAAATTCCCGTGAGGGCTGAAAATTCAGGCGAGGAGCCCCAGCTTGTCTCGCGCCGCTCATGGGCGAGGGGGCCGAAGGCGGAGTCATTGAACAATTGCAGGCCGAGCCCGTCCGACTGGTCGATGAAGCCGTGCAAATTGAAAATGGCTTCGACATCCGGCGCCAGATCGACGGAGACAATGCCGCGCAGCGCATATTGTTCAGCGTCGCCCAGTTCCTCGCCGGTTTCGCGATTGGTCTGCCACGCGCCGCCTTGCGATGTGGCGCCGGAAAGGCGCACGCGGATCGTGTCGGCGACAGGGCCCGAAACGAAACCTTCGGCGTCGACGCGCCCGAACCGGCCGCCCTCGACCACGGCGCCGGCGGAAAAGTCGTCCGTCGGTTGCGCGCTGATTAGTTTGATGGCGCCGCCGGTGGTGTTGCGCCCGTAAAGCGTTCCTTGCGGCCCGCGCAAGACTTCGACGCGCTCAACATCGAATAGAACGCCCTGCGTCATCACCGGGATCGGATAGGCGACGTCGTCCACATAGACGCCGACGGTCGGCGCGTTGTTGGTTGCGTAATCGCGAAAGCCGACGCCGCGAATGGAAAAGCTCGGCTGGCCGGAGCCAAACTGGCTTTCGATTTCGAGGTTCGGCGCGAAGTTCTCAAGCGCATTTATGTTCCGTGTTCCCTGCGCGATCAGATCGGCGCCGGAAAAGACGTTGAGCGCGACGCCCACATCCTGAGGCGATTGTTCGCGGCGCTGCGCGGTGACGAAGATTTCGTCTTGTTGCGTCTCTTGCGCCAACGCGGCGCTCGACATGAAGCCGCCCGACAGGGCGGTGGCCAAAAGCATTTTTTTCATTGGGGCGTTTCCGTAACTCACATTGGCGAAGCGCAGCGCGCGCCGTTTTACTCGGTGCTCGCCGTCTCCAATGCCTCGCGCTGATCCATCCGCAGTCCGGCGTTTTACTCGCCTTGCGAACGCTCCCGATTTGGATGACGCCCCTTTTGTCAGGATGCCGATTTACCCGGCGACGACAGCCACGCACGGTTGCGCGAGGCCCCTCATGTAACGCTTTTATGAAGCCCGATCAATCGCTCAAAAATGCGATCACATTAGAAGAAAAACCCGCTGGATCGTCCCAGTGGAGAGAATGGGCGGCGCCGGGGAGAATTTCGAACCGGACGGGCGCGGCCTCGAAAGCCGCTTTTATGTCCTCGGGCGAAAACATCAGATCAAGTTCGCCCGCGAGCAGAAGGGTGTCCGAGGTCAGGGCGGCGGGCAGGGCCGAGGCGTCGTAACCGCGCAGCATATCCACCTGGGCGCGCATGCCTTCGGCCGATTGCGCGTAAGGGTAGGCCATGGAAAGGGCGATCGCCGCATCGACCGCATTTTTATTTTCAAAAAATTCCGGCTTGAACAGCCAGTGAAAGAAAGAGCGCAACCAGTGTTCCTGCGGCGCGCCCGCTTCGCGCAGGAGAAGGATGGTGTCGATGACGGAGATGGCCCGCGCAGGGGTTTTTGCGCAGTATGCGGCGAGGACAAGCTTTTCAATTCGTTCGGGCGCGCGCGCCGCCAATGTCATGGCGATGATCCCGCCCATGGAATGACCAACCACATGCGCGCGGTTGATTTGCAGATGATCGAACAGCGCCGCGCAATCGTCCGCCATGGCTTCAACGGAAAACGGCGCCGCTGTTCTGGTGCGTCCCGCGCCGCGATTGTCCGGCATGATCAGTTTGAAATGTTTTGACAGGAGCGGCGTCACCGGCCCCCAGCTTGCGTTGTCGCTGGCGAGACCCGCAATCAGCAAAAGCGGCGGACCGTCGCCTGCGATCTCATAATGTATGTCGGCGTCGCTCGTGGAAAAGACAGGCATTTACGCGTTCCGGTTTGTTTGCGCGCGCAGCCGGTAATATCGAAGTGCCGCGCCTGGCGCGCCAAGCATGGGGTGGCGGCGCTCCCAATCGGTAATCTCAAGATCAATGCCGGAATGGCGTTGGATCTTCCAGGCGATGTAATCAATGCCGCCTTTGAATGTCTGCGTGCCTTTCAGGAGGCGCAAGGCCGAGAGGACGGCGCCTTGCGCCCCGCGCAGCCGCCAGGCGCGCGCCGTTTGCGGCGGCGTTTGTTTCGGCCGGATCACCGCGCCCTCTATATCGAGGTCGATGCCCGCATAGGTGAGGGCGGGCACCGTAACGCTCGCCGCCCAGTCGCCATAGCTTTCGATCAGTTTCGCGGCGCGGCTTTCATCTTCCGCACGCAGCTCCGCCTTGTAGGAGACGCCGAGCCCCGCGAGCCATAATTCCCGTGCGGTGAACGGTCCGTCAAACAGGCCCGCCGCGCGCTTGCAGAAGGTCGCGATGGCAATCGCCAGCGCCGTTTCAAGCCGCGCGGCCATGGCTGTCGATCCGCCATGAATGCGGCAGGGCTGGGCGAAGCGCGCCCAGAAATAGGAGTGAAAGGTTTCCTCGCTGACCAGCTTTTCAAAATGATCAAGGGAAAGGACAGCGTATTTCGCGCGCAAGGTTCCGAAAGGGGACGGCGTTTCGAAATAAAAGACATTGGGCGGCACGAGCTTGTTCGCAAGTTTCATCGCCCCTGACGAATAAAGCGCGTCATAGCTTTCGCCGATAATGTAGAAATCGAAAATGATGCTCGCCGGATCGTCGGCGCGCGCAACGCTTGCGCCGGAGCCGTAAAACAGCGCCGCTGCGCCGGGATGTTTCGCCAGCAGCGCCTCCAGCAGGAGTTGCGCCGGTTCGTTGAGGGGGGCGGTCGAAACCGCGCGGATGCGCTCGCACAAGGTCGCGAGCGCGGCGTCGCGCGCCTCAGTTTCGTGCGGCCCGAACTGCATCAAATCAGGAAGGCGGCTTTTTCGGAGACCTTGAGGATCAGGTCTTCACCCGGCGCCGTATGGAAAATCTCGCCGTCGAACACCACGGGTCCGTCAAAGCGCATGCGCATTTCGCGGCTTTTCCAGCTGTGATAACCGGCGTCCGGAAACCACGGTTTCGACTTGCCTCTGAGGACCGACATGGCCGCCTGCAGGAGCTTTCTGCGCGGGTAATCGATGGCAGTGACATTCATGGGTTCGTCGCCTTCGCCCCAGAACGGGAAGATGCCGGCGGACAGCTTGTTCAAGGTCGTCATGGCGATAAAAGAAAGATCGCGCGGCTCGAATGCGCCGTCTTCATTCTTGACTTCAGCCGACAGCGGCGGCGGGCCGTCGGCATTGTCCATGGCGCATTTCAGAATAAATCCGGCGGTTGAAAGCGCGACGGCGACAGACCGGCTCGCGCCCATTTTCTGCACATTCTGGCGGCTGAACTGCACGGCTGTATGGAACAACCCGGCGCCGAGAAAGAATCCGTAAATCGGGTCCTGACGTTCGGAGAGCTGCATGCCGATCAGCGGGCGCTCAAGCCGGGAAACGTCGCCGCGATCGCGCCGCCAAAGGAAATTGTCGAGCGATGACGCGGGCGGCCCCTGAAGGCCGCAATCATTGGCGATGACATTGGTCATGCCGCAGGGAAGGGCGACATAGCTTGGTTGAGTCTGAAACCGGCGCCGGTTGATCGCGCTGGTGATGGCGGCCTGCATCGTGCCGTCGCCGCCAGCGAGGATGAGCGTGTTCGAGTCGCCTTTTTCAATATCGTCGAGCGCCGGGCCTAGATCCTCTATACGCTCCAGCACATAGGGGCGAATGCCGCTATGGCGTTTCGTGACATAGAGAAGATCCTCCGCAAGCGAGAGATTGCGGCTGCTCTTGGCATTGATGATCATCGACGCGGTCGACATTTAAAAACACTCTTTACGTCTTCCGGCGAAGAATGCGCCGGGATGCTTAAACAGGTTACGCCGGGCCCCCGCCATAGCGCCGTTCTGAACGGACTGGCCGCCGCCTGCCCCATGCCGGGCGCGGCCGATATTTCATAATGTCACAAAACGGCCATATTTATCTACTGGGCGCGGTCGCTTTTCAATCGCGAAAATGGGGGCCCTTCGATCCGACCGCCAGCGCGGGTTTTTCAAAGCTTTGTGATAGGCGCACAGGCTGCGCGTTTATGGTTGACGTCCCTCTGCAAACACCCGCTGGACCAGAGGATTGCCGCCAATTCCATAGGCGAGTTCCGCCGGATGCCGGGCCCGCCAGATCGCGAGATCGGCTCGTTTGCCAGGCGCCAGGGTTCCGGCGTCATCGAGTCCCAACGCCTGGGCGGCGATGCGCGTGACCCCCGCCAGCGCCTCCTCGGGCGTCAGGCGGAAGAGAGTGCAGCCCATATTCATAGCGAGGAGGAGCGAGGTCATGGGCGAGGTGCCGGGATTGCAATCGGTCGCGAGGGCCATGGGGACGCCGGCGCCGCGCAGCGCTTCAACCGGCGGTAGCATCGTCTCGCGCAGGAAGTAAAACGCGCCGGGCAGCAGCACCGCAACGGTTCCGGCCTTGGCGAGAGCGGGCGCATCTTCAGGTTTCAGATATTCGAGATGGTCGGCGGAAAGGGCGCCGTATTTTGCGGCGAGCGCGGCGCCGCCAAGATCGGACAATTGCTCCGCATGAAGTTTCACGCGCAACCCAAGCGCTGTCGCTTTTTCAAAGACGCGTTCAATCTGTGAGGAAGAAAAGCCGACGCCTTCGCAGAAGCCGTCAACGGCGTCGGCAAGGTTTTCGCCGTGAATGGCGGGCATGATCTCGTCACAGACATAGGTGATGTAATCGTCGGCGCTGTTAAATTCCGGCGGTAAGGCATGCGCCGCAAGAAGCGTTGTCATCACTCGCACCGGACGTTCCTTCGCGAGCCGGCGCGCCGCGCGCAGCATTTTCATTTCATCTTCAAGCGTTAATCCGTAGCCGGATTTGATCTCGATGGTGGTCAGTCCTTCGGCGATGAGCGCATCCAGACGGGGAAGGGCCGCCTCGACGAGTTGATCTTCGCTCGCGGCGCGGGTGGCGCGCACGGTAGAGAGAATGCCGCCGCCGGCGCGGGCGATCTCTTCATAGGACCGGCCGAGCAATCGCGCCTCGAACTCCGATGCGCGCTCGCCCGCATAAACAAGGTGGGTGTGGCAGTCGATGAGGCCCGGCGTGATCAGGGCGCCGCCAAGATCCTCGGTTTGGCTCGACGCGCCGCCGGGTAGCTCCGCCATGGGGCCGGCATAGGCGATCCGGCCGTCTTTCACGGCAAGGGCGGCGTTTTCGACAAGGCCATAGGGCTCACCCGCCGCCATGGTCGCCAGTGTCGCATTGGTAAGGAGAAGATCGTGCATGGAGCGGGTTATAGGCAGGGCCGCGGCGGTTGGGAATGACGGCGCGGTTTTTGCTGATTTCAGGGCGGCGCAAGGTTAAGGTAGAAGCGGGGCGCCAGGGTGTCGACTGACCAAGGGTGAGACGTATGACGGCGGGAAATCAGTTGAAATCGGCATTTGCGGGCCTTCTTGCGTCCGGCGGGGCCGCGATGGCGCTGTTTGGCGCGGCGGCCAATGCCGAGACATTTAATCTCAGCGATGTGTCATTTCGGGACGTCACCGGGACCGTGGACATCAAAACCACCAGCGGCGACGAGATCGACATCACTATCCGTCAGGGTAAGACCTACGCTCCTCTGAAGCTCGAAGAAAAAGACGGCGTCCTGATCATCACCGGCGAGAAGTGGAAAGACCCGGAAGGTCTCGACTGCTGCGACCGCCGGATCACGCGCCAGTTTGAGCCGCGCGAAGGCCGCAAGCTATCCGACGGCGAGCCGGTCAATCAGGAGCTGTTTGACGCGTATCCGACCATTGAAATCCTGATGCCGTTTGAAGGCGATGTTGAGTTTATCGACGCCCGGGTGAAGCTCGCCATGCAGCGTCTCGGCGGGTCGCTCAATCTCGACGCCTGTTACGTCTATGGCGAGACCAGCGATCTGGGCGAGGCGGTGATCGGCGTTGTTCATGGCTCGCGCCTAGTGACCGGCAACGTCAAGGGCGGACTGGAAATTGATGTTTCCGGTGACGCGGATGTGCGCACCGGCGATGCGTCGATTGTCGATGTGGATATTGCGGGGCCGGGCGATGTGGTGCTCGGCGATGTTGACGGCATGCTCGATATTTCGATTGCGGGCTCCGGCCTTGTGCGCTCCACGCGCATGGACGGCCCCATGACTGTGCGGATCGCCGGTTCCGGCGCTGTTGCGGTCAAGGCGGGCCGCACCGACAAGCTGCGCGCCTTTATTGACGGTTCTGGCGGGATTTTCTTCCGCGGCGCCGTCACCCAACCGGAGCTGACTATGTATGGCTCGTCTGAGGTGCGCATGGACAGCGTCAATGGCCGCATCACCCGTCATGGGCGCGGCGGGACCGTTTATGTGAACGGCGTCAAGGTCGAAAACGACTAGGTTATATCCCATCCTGAATTTCAGTATGCGCCGCAACATGAAGTCTTGTTGCGCCGCCGACCCGATTCGCGCTCTAATGCGTTGAATTCCGGCGCTTCGCAGTTTGTCGGCGTCCGGAATATTTCCATAAAGACTGTTGCTCACGAAAAGAAAGCAACGAGACGAGGAGAGGGACGATGACAATATTGCTGACGAATTTAAGAAATGCGGTGATCACGGGCGTTGTGCTCGCCATGCTGGTGGCGGGTCTTTATCTGACGATGGGCGGCGCGCTGGACGCTAATTACTGGCGGTTCTTTTTCCGCTGGCTGCATGTCCTGTCCGGGGTGATGTGGATCGGTCTGCTCTGGTATTTCAACTTCGTGCAGATCCCGCTGATGCCGTCGATCCCGGATGAACAAAAACCAGCGGTCGGGAAACATATTGCGCCGGCGGCGCTGTGGTGGTTCCGCTGGGGCGCCATGTCGACCATTGCGACCGGGCTCATCCTCGCCATGCTCAACGGCTATATCGTGCAGGCGATGTCGCTCGGGCTTGCGAGCGGCGGCGTGATCAGAACGACCCTGATCGGCATCGGCATGTGGCTCGGGATCATCATGTGGTTCAATGTCTGGTTCATTATCTGGCCGAACCAGAAAAAGGCCCTCAACATCAACAACCAGTTTCCCGATCTTGCGGCGGACGCGAAGGCGGCCTCGGCGAGAACGGCGATGCTGTTCTCGCGGACCAACACCGTGCTCTCGATCCCCATGCTCTATTGCATGGTCGGAGCCCAAAACCTCTAAAATATGACCCCGGCGGCTTGGCGGCGGGCAGGAAATGACGGCGGGCCGTAAGGTCCGCCGTTTTTCGTTTGGGAGGGGCTTGAAACCCGGAAAAGCCGCCCCATATGGCTTCATATCTGCAAGATTATGAAGATATGCAGATGCGCGGCGGCATGATATTATGGTGGAGTTTCCGTTCGCCGCGCTGATGGAGAGAAATGGAATGCCTGGCCGAAATCTCGTCGCGAGAGAACTCGCCGAAATCTTCAAGATCATCGCCCATCCGGATCGCATCCGGATGATCGAGGAATTGCGGACCGGCGAAAAGGACGTGAACACCCTGGCCGAGACGCTCGACCTTCCGGGCGCCCGCGTATCGCAACATTTAAGCCTGATGCGCGCGCACCGTCTGGTCGAAGAACGCCGGGACGGGCGTCACCATTTTTATCATTTGATTCAGCCGGAGATCGCCGGCTGGATTGTTGACGGCCTGGATTTCGTGGAGGGCCGCCTCACCGGCCTTCCCAAATCCAGCATCTCACAAGCGCGGCGCCTGTGGACGGCGCCAGCGAAAGCAGCAAATTCCTGATGATGGAGAAAAACAAAATGCCCCGTTTCGCCGCCGGCGTCGTTCGCTTCCAGAATGAAGTCTATCCGGAGAAAAAAGACCTGTTCGAAAAACTGAGCAAAGGCCAGGAGCCCGAAGCGCTCTTTATAGCCTGTTCGGACAGCCGCGTTGAAACTGCGATGATCACCCAGACAGAACCGGGTGATCTTTTTATTGTCCGTAACGCCGGTAATATCGTGCCGCCCCATACAAGCCACACGGGCGGCATCACGGCGTCAATTGAGTTCGCGGTCGCCGCACTCAAGGTTCCGCATGTTGTTATCTGCGGTCATACAGAATGCGGCGCCATGAAAGGCGCGCTTAACCCGAGCTCGCTGGAGGGTCTTCCTCACGTCAAGGAATGGCTCGGCTATTCAACGGCCGCGGTCGAGGTCGTCAACGCTCTTGGCGAAAAACTCAGCGACCAGGAGCGCATGCATATGCTGCTGGAGCAGAATGTCATTCTTCAGCTTCAGCATTTGAAGACGCACCCGAAGGTAGCGATGCGGCTGGCTAAGGGCGATTTGCAGCTCCATGGCTGGGTTTATGACATCAAGACCGGCGGCGTGAACGCTTATGATGAAAAGCAGGAGAAATTCCTGCCCGTCGATGTGCGTTATGCGGCGGAGATGGCGAAGCTCGCGACAAGCGGATGTGCGGCGTAACATTAAAAGAATTTCGGAGAAAACTTATGGCTACTACAGACGCCCCACAGCGGGCGCCATTCTTTGACTTATCCAATATGCGCGGCGATGTTTTCGGTGGCCTGACCGCCGGCGTCGTTGCGCTCCCCTTGGCCCTCGCCTTTGGCGAGGCTTCCGGCGCCGGCCCCATCGCCGGTCTTTGGGGCGCGATCTTTGTGGGCTTTTTCGCCGCGTTGTTCGGCGGTACGGGCGCGCAGGTGTCGGGCCCAACAGGCCCCATGGTTGTCGTCTTTGCTGGTGTGTTCGCATCCCTCAGCGGCAACCCGGCGCTGGTCTTCGCCGCCGTCGTGCTCGCCGGGCTCATTCAGATCCTGTTCGGCGTGTTCAAGCTCGGCCAATATATCCGGCTGGTGCCCTATCCGGTGATATCCGGTTTCATGAGCGGCATCGGCTGTATTATCATCGCGCTGCAATTATCGCGGCTGTTCGGGCACGAGCCCGATGGCGGCGGCACCATCCCGGCGCTGACCGCCATTCCGGGCGCGATCATAGACCCGAACTGGGCGGCGCTGACGATTGGCGCGGCGACCCTCGCGATCATTTTCGCTTGGCCGAAAGCCTGGGCGAAATTCGTGCCCGGCGCGCTCGCCGCGCTGGTGATCGGCACGCTGATGAGCCTTGTGATTAAAGGCGCGCCGATCCTCGGCGACATCCCGACGGGGTTTCCGTCCTTCATCATGCCGGCCTTTTCGCAGTCCACCTTCCTGATCGTGCTGGAGGCGGCGTTCATTCTTGCGGTGCTCGGCGCTATCGACTCGCTGCTGACGTCGCTTGTCGCCGACAACATGACGCGCACGCGTCATAATTCGGACCGCGAACTGATCGGGCAGGGGATCGGCAACACTGTCGCCGGTCTGTTCGGCGCCATTCCCGGCGCCGGCGCCACGATGCGCACCGTCGTCAATATCCGCACCGGCGGCCAGACAAAACTGTCCGGCATGCTGCATGCGGCGCTGCTTCTCGCGGTTGTCGTCAGCCTGTCGCCCTTAGCCTCGCAAATTCCTCATGCGGTGCTGGCGGGCATTCTCGTCAAGGTGGGTTACGACATTGTCGACTTCGCCTATCTGAAGCGCGCTCATAAAGGCCCGCGCTGGGATCTTGCGCTGATGGCGCTGGTGCTCGGCCTCACGGTCTTTGTGGACCTCATCACCGCTGTCGCTGTCGGCGTGGTTCTGGCGGCGCTGGCCTTCGTCAAGAAGATGGCGGACGACCAGCTCACAAATTTCCGCGCCGGAGACCCGACGCTCGAATCCGAAGAGGAGCGTGAACTTCTCGCCCGGGCGAAAAAACGCGTGATGCTGTTCGATTTCGGCGGACCGTTGAGCTTTGGAGCGGCCGCGGATCTCGGTCACCATGTGCGCGAACGCGTAAGGGAACATGCAAGCGCCATCGTGCTTGATTTTTCCCGTGTGCCGTTTCTCGACGTGTCGGCCGCGCGAGCGGTTGAGACGATCGCCTGCGACGCAAAACAGGCGGGTAAAACGGTCTATGTCACCGGTCTGAATGACAAGGTGACAGGCGTGCTCGCCGGGCTTAACGCGGATCACTGCCTGCCGGCTGATACGCGTTATAAAACCCGCATCGAAGCGCTGCGCGCGGCGGTCGCGGAAGTTACATCCGGAGATGCGGGGGGAGAACCCGCGGCGCATGGAGCCGCACAACCGGCCTAGGCCGGCGCAGTTTCACACACCAAGAGCCGGCGCCTTTCGGGGCGCCGGTTTTTTATTGCGCGCAAGCGGCTTTCCGGCTGCGCGTTGGAGCCTTATCAATGAAGGATGGCCGACGGCGCATCCACACCGGCGCGGCGATTGCCGCCCGCCTTCAAGAACTGGTTCGCCTCGCGCGGCTGGAAAGCGCGCGGACACCAGCTCGATTGTCTTGCGGCGGATCGCGAAGGTCTTTCGTGGCTGTTGATTGCGCCGACCGGCGGCGGCAAGACGCTCGCCGGTTTCCTGCCGAGCCTTGTGGAGCTGTCAGAAAGAAAAACAACGCCGCCAAAGGAACGTCTACACACGCTTTACATTTCGCCGCTGAAAGCGCTGGCCGTCGATGTCGCCCGCAATGTGGGAACGCCGGTGGCGGAAATGGGCCTCGATATTACGATTGAAACGCGCACCGGCGACACGCCTGCCGCGCGGCGCCAGCGTCAGAAATGCCTGCCGCCGGACATTTTGATGACGACGCCGGAAAGTCTTTCCATTCTCATCGCGTCGCCGGACGCGCGCGAATACTTCAAGGGGTTGAAGCGAGTCATCCTCGATGAATTGCACGCCATAATCCCGAACAAGCGCGGCCATTTATTATCGCTTGCCCTGGCGCGGCTGCGCATGCTGGCGCCGGAAGTTCGGTTTTGCGGGCTCTCGGCGACCGTGCCGGACGCAAAACCGCTGATCGATTATCTGACGCCGCAAAACCGCGAAGGGGTGAAGTCGGCGAAACTGATCCGCGGCAAGGCGGGCGCCACGCCGCAGGTCGATGTGCTGATGTCGGAAGAACGCATCCCCTGGTCCGGCCATACCGGGCGGCACGCGTTTCAGGAAGTCTATGAGAAAATCAGGGAAGCGAAGATGACGCTGGTCTTCGTCAATACGCGGAGCCAGGCGGAGATCACTTTCGCCTCGCTGTGGCGCATCAATGACGATAATTTGCCCATCGCGCTTCACCACGGCTCCCTCGAAGTCGACCGCCGCCGCAAGGTCGAGGCGGCGATGACGCGCGGCGAGTTACGCGCGGTCGTCTGCACCTCGACCCTCGATCTCGGCATTGACTGGGGCGATGTTGATCTCGTTATCCAGATGGGCGCGCCCAAAGGCGCCTCGCGCCTGACCCAGCGGATCGGCCGCGCCAATCACCGCATGAACGAGCCGTCGCGCGCGCTGCTCGCGCCCGCGAACCGCATGGAGGTGCTGGAATGTATCGCCGCGAAGCAAGCGCTGGAGGAGGGCGCGCTGGATGGCGACCCGCCGCGTAAAGGCACGCTCGACGTGCTGGCGCAACATATTCTCGGCATGGCGGTCGCTGAGCCCTTTGACGCCGACGCACTTTATACCGAAATACGCACCGCGTCGCCTTACGCCGATCTGCCGCGCAAGGATTTCGATGACGCGGTCGAGTTCGTCGCCAATGGCGGTTACGCGCTGAAGCGCTACGATCGTTTCCGACGCATCGTCAAAACCGCGGACGGAACCTATCGTGTGCGCGACAAGCTCGCGATCCAGCAATACAAGATGAATGTGGGGACGATCACCGCCGCTGAGGAAATCAATGTCCGGCTTGCTTCCTCGCGCGGGCCAAAGAGACCGGGCCGCAAACTCGGCACGGCGGAGGAATGGTTTTTTGAAACATTGAATGTGGGCGATGCGTTTTATTTCGCCGGCGAGGTGCTGCGCCTTGAACGCATTGAAGGCAATGACGCCATCGTCACGCGCACCAGCGCGGAGTCGCCGAAACTGCCGAGCTGGGGCGGCAATAAATATCCCTGGTCCACCTATCTCGCCGACCGAGTGCGTCACATGATTTACAATGTGGATGACTGGAGCGCCTATCCGGAACAGGTGCGCGACTGGCTCGAAAAACAGCGCGAGGTGGCGCATATTCCAAAGCCCGATGAGCTGATGGTGGAGACCTTTCCCTATCAGGGGCGCAACTTCCTTGTCGCCTATTCCTTTGAGGGCTGGCTGGCACATCAGACATTGGGAATGCTGGTGACGCGTCGTCTCGAACGCCTCGGCAAACAGCCTATCGGTTTTGTGCCGACGGAATACGCGCTCTCGGTCTGGTCGCGTCAGGATATGAGCGACGTCGATATGGCGGCGCTGTTCGATGAAGACATGCTCGGCGATGACCTTGAGGCGTGGACGTCGGAGGCGGTGGTGATGAAGCGCACCTTCCGCAACTGCGCGCTGATCGCCGGGCTCATTGAAAAGAAATATCCCGGTCAGGAAAAAACCGGTCGACAGGTCTCGTTTTCTGCGGACTTGATCTATGACGTGTTGCGCGAGCACGAGCCCGATCATCTTTTGTTGCGTGCTGCTTGGGATGATGCGGCGGGCGGCTTTATGGATATTGCGCGTTTGCAGGCGACCCTGACCCGGGCGAGGGGACGCGTCGTTCATTCGCCTTTGGATCGCGTGTCTCCGCTCGCCGTGCCGGTGATGCTGGAGATTGGCCGCGAAAGCGTCGCGCGGTCCGCATCGGAGGAGATGTTGAAAGCTGCTTCCGACGACCTCATTGCCACGGCGATGGGGAAGATTTAGTCGCTTGCTTCACTCCAGCGAAGTTCGCTTGCATCAACAACATTGCTGCCCATACATTCTATGAACACGGCTTTCATTTGATCCTTATGAGGTTGCCATCGCTGAGGGTCGACATTGGGATTCATATTATCAGCGAGAAATACCCATTCTACGAATTGTTCAACTGTTACAGGACCGTTGTCCGGAATAATGTCTCGCACATGTAATGGCCTTCCACGTTTTATGCATCCACAGTACCCCATACCCACACAGACCTTGTCCATGAGGGCGTTAAAACCAGTCTTTGTTATCATGTGATGCTACCGGTCATAACCGGCCTTTTCTTCGACGAGAATCTGCGCCATCTTAGCAGCCTATGCAACCCAGCATTTACTTCTGTAATGAGTCTTTAACGCTTGATCCCCTCGGCGCCATCTACTGGGCGCGCGAGCAAACACTGATCGTTTCGGACCTGCATTTTGAAAAAGGGTCGAGCTTCGCCGAACGCGGGGTGATGCTGCCGCCTTACGATACGCGCACGACTTTAATGCGCCTTGCCGCGCTGATGCGGCGCTACAAGCCGAAGCGGGTTATCTCTCTTGGCGACGCCTTCCATGATGGCGGCGCTGAAGACCGCATGGATGATGAAGATGCGGCGAGCCTTGAAAGCCTGATCGGCGCGACTGAATGGATTTGGATTCTCGGCAATCACGATCCCGAACCGCCGAAGCGATTCGCCGCTGAAACGACCTTCCGCAAGAGGCTTGGTGCGCTCGTCTTTCGTCACGAGCCGAAAGCGGGTCAGGCCAGGGGCGAGATTGCCGGGCACCTTCACCCATGTGCGCGCGTCATTTCGGAAGGCCGTTCACTGCGCCGGCGTTGTTTCGCCGTGGGCGAGGACCGGATGATCATGCCGGCCATGGGCGCCTATACGGGCGGGCTGAATATTCTTGATGAGGCCTATGCGCCTGTGTTCACAAAGCCTGTCGCCTGGGTCATGGGCGCTGAAGGCGTTTATCCCATCGCCAGTGAAAATCTGGCGCCGGATTATCAGGGGCGTATGCGCGAACAACGCGCCTGAATCGCCTTGCCCCAATAACGCGAAAAATACATCGCTTGTGATGAATTCGGGCGGTTTTTTGAGGTTTGGTGAATAGTTATCCACCACTTCCCGCGAGGCCTTATGCTTCTTCCCGTTGCCGGACTGAGGCCGAAACGAAGGCGGGCGAAAACATCATTCGCCGCTGAAATTCGAAAAGCGGCCCTGACGGCGGCGCGATGCGGAGCGAGAGCGCCGCGTCAGGCTCTTTGACATCGTTGGATAGAATGCTGCCCCGGCGCCAGGCTGCGCGCCCTGCGGCCGGGTTGGATGAATATTCCAAATGGCGCCAGACTCGCCTGCACACCGCAAAAAATAAGGGGTCAGGCAAGGCGCGAAGGGGCCTACAGCGTCACCAGATCCGTATGCGCAAAGCCCTTTGAGTAATCGAGGACGGAGATCACCTTTGGCGTTACGCGGAAAACGGCGACGTCCTCGAATTTAGGCGGCTCAAAGGGAATGCCTTTTTGTTCGGGATAGTTCGAGAACATAAGGCCCATCATCGTCATGCCTTCCGCCCGGTCGGTGATCCGCTCCGCATGCGCCGCCATGGAGAGGCCCTTGATGTCAATTAACTGATCCGCATCGCTGTCGATGGTCAGCGACACCCGGTTGTCCTTGGCAAGATTGGCTGCCTTCTGGCTATCCGTCCCGCATACGAAATATAGAATCAGCCCCTCATTGGCGTAGCCCACGGTTGTAGCCTGGGGCCAGCCGTCGGGCCGGAGGGTCGCGATGGTCATAATCCGGTGCTTGCTGAGAAGAGAGAGAATCTGCTTTTTAAGGGCTTGGTCCATGGTTTCCTCCGCCGCGCGCTATGCCCCGCGCAGACTGGATTTTCTTACCCCGTTCGACCTTATGATCTATATCAAAGCGGGTCTGTTGACATCCCCCGGTGCGTTGACTATCTCCCGCGGCTCCGGATCAATTGAAAGCCCGTTGAAAGCATATCGCCATGAAAGTCCGTTCGTCGCTTAAGTCATTGAAAAACCGTCACAAAGACTGCCAGGTGGTGCGCCGCAAGGGCCGCGTCTATGTGATCAACAAGACCCAGCGCCGCTTCAAGGCGAAGCAGGCTTAACGCCTCTTCACGCGCAATTGGCGCGAAATTCCTTGGTTTTTAAGGGTTTAAGGATTAGGCTTTCGCTCATGCGAGGGCCTTTTTTCTTGATTCTGTTCAGCCTGGCGGCGGCGATGCCGGCCGCTGCGGATCAGACCGATCCGCGTCTCGACGCCTTGTTCGAGGAGCTTCGGGTTGGCGACGCCCACCGGGCGGAGGAAAACACGGCCCGGATCATCGACATCTGGTCGGACAGCCAGAGCGACACGGTGGACCTGCTTTATGAGCGGGCCAATCTTGCCGCCAATAATGGCGCGTTCGATCTGTCGCTGGCGCTGCTTGACCATGTGACGGGCCTCGCGCCGAATTTCGCGCAAGGCTATGCGCTGCGCGGCACGGTGCGGCTGACGACCGACGACCGGGCAGGGGCGATTGAGGATTTCTCCAAGGCGCTGGAGCTTGAGCCGCGCCAGTTCGAGGTGCGCACGGTACTCGCCGAACTCCTGCTTTCCGGCGGGGAAGACCGCGCCGCCTATGAGATGTTCCAGAAGGCGCTCGAATGGAACCCCCATGACGACAACGCGCGCCAGCGCGCCCGCGAGCTTCGCCGGGAAATCGACGGCCAGGAAATCTAGGTCTTTTCACTGACGCCCGATTTAGTTTTCCACCTGTGGAAGGTTCACGCTTGGCCTTTGCCGCGAGCATTTCTATTCCTTGAGGTCCCGTAGGGAGCGGAAAACTATTCCGTATCCGGACGGTTGGCATCAGGCTTTCAAGGAGCGGCTTCAGTGGCGGACGGATCAGCAGCAAGTGTCGAAGGCGCAACCACCATCGCGGCGGATCGCCTGCGGTCTTTCATCGAACGCGTCGAGCGCCTCGAAGAAGACAAGGCTGCGGTGATGAACGACATCAAGGAAGTCTACGCCGAAGCCAAGAGCGACGGCTATGACGTTAAGACGCTGCGCCAGGTCGTGCGGATTCGCAAAATGGAAAAAGCCGACCGCCAGGAACAGGAAGCCATGCTTGAGCTATATCTCGCGGCGCTTGGCGAAGTCTAGAGCGTAGCGAAAGCGCACTGACACGAGGGCACGGGCAATGACTGAGAATATTCTGGCGCCGGCGGCGGTACTGATATTGTGGTCATTGATCATGCTTGTCTGGATGGCGGTTGTCCGGTTCGCTGCATTTTCGAAGTCCGGCGTTGACGTGAAGAACGCAAAACCGGGCGGGCGCGGCTCGGACCTCGAGGGCGTTTTGCCAGACCGCGTCATGTGGAAAGCGCACAACTATGCGCACCTCATGGAACAGCCGACGATCTTTTATGCGGCGGTTCTGATCCTCCATGCGGCCGGCGCGGCTACGTCAATGGCGATCAGCCTTGCCTGGGCGTACACGGTTCTTCGGATTGCGCACAGCCTCTGGCAAGCGACGGTGAACACCATCATACCTGTGCGCTTTGGTCTGTTTTTGCTGGCGACAAGTTGCCTTTTGGTCCTGTCCGTGATGGCGGTCGCCGCGACGCTGTAAAATCCGTTAGCTTGCGCGTTTGATTTCCAGATCGTGCTCACGCAATTTGCGATAAAGCGTCGAACGGCCCATGCCGAGGCGGCGGGCGACTTCGGACATCTTGCCTTCATAGGTTTCGATGGCGAGTTCGATCAGATCTTTCTCGATGTCCTGCAGGGAGCGCAGATGGCCTTCGCGGTCGAAGATCGCGACCACTTCCGCCTCGGCGCCCGACGCCGCCGGCCGCGTGACGACGCTGGCGCCTTCATTTGCGGCGTCCTGTGCGGCTTCGTCACCGAGCAGCGGCGGTCCTGATTCAATGCCCGCCGCCTGAAATTCGTCGGCGAGAAGCGGGAAGTCATCGGCGGAAAGATAGGGATTGTCCGCAAGCACTACAGCGCGAAAGATCGTGTTTTCCAGCTGGCGGACATTGCCCGGCCAGTTGAACGACGTCAGCACTTCCAGCACTTCATGACGGACACCGCGCACGTCGCGGCGTTCTTCCGCGTTGTAGCGCTGGATAAAGTGATCGATCAGCGCGGGAATGTCTTCGCGGCGATCGCGCAGGCCCGGGATCTCCACCGGGAAAACATTGAGACGATAGAACAGGTCTTCGCGGAAGCGGCCCGCTTTGACTTCTTCGCTCAAGTCGCGATTGGTCGCGGAGATAACACGCACATCGACCTTGATTGGGCGCTTCGATCCAATCGGATCGACTTCGCCTTCCTGCAGAACGCGCAGCAGTTTCACCTGCATGTCAGCGGGAAGTTCGCCCACTTCGTCGAGGAAGATGGTGCCAGTGTCGGCTTCCTGAAACTTGCCCACATGCTTGGCGCTGGCGCCCGTGAAGGATCCTTTTTCGTGACCGAAGAGAATGCTTTCGACGAGGTTCTCAGGAATGGCGCCGCAATTGACAGTGATGAACGGACGGCCGGCGCGATCGGACGAGCCCTGAATGGCGCGGGCGACCATTTCCTTGCCGGTGCCGCTTTCCCCGGTGATGAGGATCGGAATGTTCGAGGCTGCGGCGCGCTCGCCGAGCTTCATGACATGGCGCAGCGCCTGTGACTCGCCGACAAGGTCTTTAAAGCCCATGGCGCCTTCGCGCTTGCGCTTGAGACGAGAGACTTCGCCCTGAAGGGTCGTGATGTTCAGCGCGTTCTGGATCGACACGATGACGCGTTCGGGCGAGGCCGGCTTCACGAAAAAGTCTGCGGCGCCGGACTGCATCGCTTCAACGACGGTGTCGATGCCGCCTTGCGCGGTCAGGACGATAACGGGCAGGTCTTCGCGGAATGATTTTGCGCGCTTCAGCGTTTCCATGCCGCCAAGGCCGGGCATTCTGAGATCCAGCATCATCAGCGCAACTTCAGAGCCCTGCTGGCTTTGCAACAGCGACAAGGCGCTTTCACCATTCGCCGCCTGCAGGACAGGGTAGCCCGCTTTCTCGCACACAGCGCGCATCAGGCGGCGCTGCGTCGGATCATCATCGACGATTAGGATAGTTTTCACCATGAGAGGCGGACCCTTCTGACAAAGATTACACGCGGGAAGGAAAATGGCTGACTGAGGTAAAGATCGGTTTAACCCGTATCATTACGAAACGGTTTCAGCGGGTCTGCGGGTAATGATTTGTTTACGGATTAATAAAGTGTTTACGATGTATAACGGGCTTGCCTCGGCGCTTTTGGCCGGACGCCGGGAGGGGGCGGCGATCGGGCGCGCTACATTGCGCTCTTTGCCTGCCGCGAAGGATCGTCTATCGACATGGAAGAAGCTGAAGGCCGCTCCCCAATGTCTGAGAAAACATCCGAAAAGAAACCCGACGCGAAACCGCAACAAAAAGACCTGATCCGCCCCTTGAGCGCGCTGGGCGGGCAAAAACCCCCTGCGCCGGACTGGTTTGAAAAGGCGCTCGCCGCCCCGTCCGAGGAGGGCGCGGTGGAGGTCGCTGGCGCGCGCATCCGCTACTCCGTCTGGGGCGAGGATGACGGCGAGAAAGCCGGGCGCGGGCTGCTTTTCGTCCATGGCGGCCGGGCGCATCGCAATTGGTGGCGGCCATTTGCGCCGTTCTTTTCGGAAAATCGCCGGGTCGCGGCGCTCGATCTCTCCGGAATGGGCGATTCTGACTGGCGGGAGGATTATTCCCTCGATCTATATGTCGATGAGGTTTTCGCGGTGATCGACAAGGCGGGCCTCGCCGCCCGGGGCCGGCCCGTGGTCGTGGGACATTCCTTTGGCGGGTGGGTGACGCTCGCCGCCGTGGAGCGAGAGGGCGAAAAGCTCGGCGGCGCAGTGGTGGTGGACTCGCCGCTCGGCGTGCCAGACCCCCATGAGGGCTACACCGTCATTAAACCCAAGCCCGACGAGGCTGGGGAAAAACGCAGCGCCCATATCTATCCCAGCAAAGAGGAAATGATTGAACGCTTCAGGCTGCTTCCGAACCAGCCGGCGGAACATCTTTATTTAATTGACTATATCGCCCGCGAGGGCCTGCGCCCGGCGCAACCGTCCGAATGCGGCGCGCAAAAAGGCGAAGGCTGGACCTGGAAATTCGACCCGGGCGACCGGCGCGGTTTTGAAATTCATTTCGAACGCGATCTCCTGCGCGCGGCGCGGTGTCCGCTGGCCTTCATCTATGGGGAAAAGTCCATGTTCGCCGGCGGCGACGGGATTTCCCATCTGAGGGAGCAGGCGCGCGGGCGCTCGCCCTTTGTCATGATGCCCGAGGCGCATCACCATCTGATGATGGACCAGCCGCTGGCCTTCGTTTCGGCGCTCAGAACCTTGTTATCGGCCTGGCCGGTGCGTTTCGGCGTCTAGACCGCTCTCGCGATAGATGAGACCATGGCGGCTGAGAAGACTTGCCCAAGTCCTTGAATTCCGCCAAAAGACGGGAAAATCTAGATACGGGGTTACCATGACTGACGAAGCCATTCAGCGCACGCAAGACGCCGAAGAGCACAAGAAATCCTATGAATCGATTATGGGCGCGGCGACCGAGATCGGCGTTCCGTTCTCCATGGCGCTGGCCATGTTTTTCACGGGGCTGGTGACGCGGTCAGGCGTCCTTATGGCGATCCTCATGGCGGTCGTGGTTTATATTCTCGCCCATGTCGTCGTGAAGATGTTTTTCTCGCACCACGAATAGGGCCGCTTTCCGCGCCCCGGAGGTCTGATGAAACTAGCCGTTCTGAAAGAGACGCGGTCCGGCGAGACCCGGGTTGCGGCGACGCAGGAGACCGTCAAAAAATTCATTAGTCTCGGCGCATCGGTGGTGGTTCAGTCCGGCGCCGGAGAGGCTGCGCGTTTTGCCGACGCTGATTATCAGTCGGCCGGCGCCTCGATTAGCCCAAGCGCGGCGGACGCCGCACAGGGCGCGGACATCATCCTCAAAGTGCTTGCGCCGTCATCCGAAGAGCTGCGTGTTATTGGACGCGGCTCGAAACTGATCGCGATCCTTTCCGCATATAAAGACCCGGATTCTGTCGCGGCTTACGCGCGGCTTGGCGTTGACGCCATGGCGATGGAGCTGATGCCGCGCATCACCCGCGCGCAGTCCATGGATGTTCTCTCCTCGCAATCGAACCTTGCGGGCTACAAGGCGGTGATTGACGCCGCCGCCTATTATGGCCGCGCGCTGCCGATGATGATGACGGCGGCGGGCACGATTGCCCCGGCGAAAGTTTTCATTATGGGCGCGGGCGTCGCCGGACTTCAGGCGATTGCAACCGCGCGCCGTCTCGGCGCCGTCGTCTCCGCGACCGATGTGCGCTTCGCCGCCAAGGAACAGGTGAACTCCCTCGGCGCGACCTTTGTCACCGTCGATGAAGAGGCGATGAAAGAAGCCGAGACTGAAGGCGGTTACGCCAAGGAAATGTCGCAGGACTTCCAGAGCCGTCAGGCGGAATTTGTCGCCGGCCATATCGCCAAACAGGACATCGTCATCACGACGGCGCTGATCCCCGGCCGCCCGGCACCGAAGCTCGTTTCCGCCGACATGGTGCGGTCCATGAAGCCGGGCTCGGTGATCGTCGATCTAGCGGTCGAGGCGGGCGGCAATGTGGAATTGTCGCGCGCTGGTGAGGCGATTGAGACCGGCGGCGTCACTATTCTCGGCTTCAACAATGTGCCGGGGCGTTTGGCGGCGGATGCGTCGAGCCTTTACGCGCGCAACATCTATAATTTCATCGCCGCCTTCTTCGACAAGGATACGAAATCGCTCGACGCCGATCCGGAAGACGCGATCATCAAGGCGATCACGCTGACCCGTGGCGGCGCGGTGGTGCATGAGGCGTTCGCAGCGAAAGAAGAAGCTGAACCGGTCCTCGAAGCTGAAGCAGAGCCGGACGACGCGCCGGAGGATACGACCGACGCCGAGGATGAAGATTAATTCTTTGGAGGAGCCAGATGGCCGCCGACAAACGCGAACAGGTTGAAGAGGCTGCAAAGGCCGCAGAGCAGGCGGCGCAAGCCGCGGAAGCGGCGGCGGCGAACGCCAGCGGCAATGCTGACGCAGCGACGCAAGCCGCAGCGCAGGCGCGCGACATCGCCGACCAGCTTGCGCTGATCGCAGCGTCGAGCCCGATTTCCGATTTTGTCTTTCTCCTGACAATTTTTCTGCTGGCGATTTTCGTCGGCTATTATGTGGTCTGGTCGGTGACGCCGGCGCTGCATACGCCGCTGATGTCTGTGACCAACGCCATTTCATCCGTGGTGATTGTCGGCGCGCTGATCGCGCTCGGCGCGGATCTCTCCGAGTCCGCCAACAGCTTCTGGCCGAAGCTGTTTGGCTTCGCGGCCGTGGCGCTCGCCAGCGTCAATATTTTCGGCGGCTTCATGGTGACCCAGCGAATGCTCGCCATGTACAAGAAAAAAGAACGGTAGGGGCGAAGCATGGCTGATAATCTCCCAGCGCTCCTATACGTCGCTTCGGGCATTCTCTTCATCCTCGCGCTGCGTGGGCTATCAAGCCCCGAGACTGCGCGTCAGGGCAATCGCTTCGGCATGGTTGGCATGTTTATCGCCGTCATGACGACGCTGTTCGTGCTTGAAGACAAAGGCATCGGCACCTGGTTCTTCGTGCTGGTGGCGATCGCCGCTGGCGCGTTTCCGGGCGCCTATATCGCGCGCAAGATCCCCATGACCGCAATGCCGCAATTAGTGGCGGCGTTCCATTCTCTCGTCGGCCTCGCGGCGGTGCTGATCGCGTGGGCGGCGTTCCTTGCGCCGCGCGCCTTCAATATTGGCGAGCCGGGACACATCCATGTGGGCTCAGTCCTTGAGATGTCGCTCGGCGTTGCCATCGGCGCGATCACCTTTTCCGGTTCGATCATCGCCTTTGCAAAACTCAACGGCAACATGTCGGGCAAGCCGATCATGCTGCCCATGCGCCACCCGATCAATCTCGGCCTCGGCCTCCTGATGCTGCTCTTTATCGGCATGCTGATGACGGGCGAACAGTCGGGGACGACGTTCTTCCTGTTGACGCTTGCGGCCTTCGTGCTCGGCTTCCTTTTGATCATCCCGATCGGCGGCGCCGACATGCCCGTGGTCGTCTCCATGCTCAACTCCTATTCGGGCTGGGCGGCGGCCGCGCTCGGTTTCACGCTGGAGAACATGGCGCTGATCATCACCGGGGCGCTCGTCGGGTCTTCGGGCGCGATCCTTTCCTACATCATGTGCAAGGGTATGAACCGCTCCTTCATCTCGGTCATTCTCGGCGGCTTTGGCGGCGAGGATGCAGGGCCCGCCGGCGGCGGTGATGACGACCGCCCGGTCAAGCAGGGCTCGGCCGATGACGCCGCCTTCATCATGAAGAACGCCAACAAGGTGATCATCGTGCCCGGTTACGGCATGGCGGTGGCGCAGGCCCAGCACGCCCTGAAGGAAATGACCGACAAGCTGAAATCCGAAGGCGTCGAAGTGAAATACGCCATCCACCCCGTCGCGGGCCGGATGCCGGGGCACATGAATGTGCTCCTCGCCGAAGCGCAGGTTCCCTATGACGAGGTCTTCGAGCTTGAGGACATCAATTCCGAGTTCCGCACAGCAGATGTCGCTTTTGTCATCGGCGCCAATGACGTCACCAATCCGGCGGCGAAGACCGACAAAACCTCGCCGATCTACGGCATGCCGGTGCTCGATGTTGAAAACGCCGGCACGGTGTTGTTCGTCAAGCGTTCCATGGCGTCGGGCTATGCGGGCGTCCAGAACGAGCTGTTCTTCCGCGACAACACAATGATGTTATTCGGCGACGCCAAGAAAATGTGCGAAGAAATCGTCAAGGCGCTTTGAGGGATTGCTGAGCGTCATACGAGGCGGCTTGTACCGCAAAATACAGGGGAAACATCATGAAATATCTGATGCTGGGCGCAGCCGCGCTCGCACTCGCAGCATGTTCGCAGGAAACGTCGTCCGATGCGGCGCCGGCGGACTCCCATGAGACAATGGCGTCAGCCGATGACATGGAACATGGCGACATGGAGCATGACGCAATGTCCGCGTCGGAAAAACTCGACGCCGTGCTGGCGGCCGAAGCGGACGATGTGAAAGCGCGCTATCCATATCGCCATCCGAAAGAGACGCTGGAATTTTTCGGCGTCGAGCCGGGCATGACCGTCGTCGACACGCTGCCGGGCGAGCCGGGCTGGTATGGCCAGATTCTGGTTCCCTATCTCGGACCCGACGGCGTTCTTATTGGCGCTGATTACTCCATCGACATGTGGTCGAAATTCCCCGGACGTTATTCAAGCGAAGAATATCTGAAGGGCAAGGAAAGCTTTGTGTCCGATTACATCGCCTCCGTGGACGCTATGCGCGGCGAAGAAGGCGCGGAGGCTGCCGCCTTCCAGCTCGGATCGCTGCCCGACAGTCTGAAGGGAACCGCCGATGTCGTTTTGATGATGCGCGCAGCCCATCATTTCAACCGGCTAGAGGACGGAAAATATTTCACCGAAGCGCTCGCCGACTTCATGGATGTTCTCAAGCCCGGCGGCGTTGTCGGTGTTGTGCAACATCGCGCGCAGGAAGACATGCCTGACGACTGGGCGGTGGGCAACGCCGGCTATGTGAAGCAATCGCACATTATTTCGCTTTTTGAAAACGCCGGTTTCGAGCTTGTCGAAGCGAGCGAGATCAACGCCAATCCGGCGGACCGTCCGACGACGGATGACGTTGTCTGGCGTCTTCCGCCGTCGAGCGCTGACGAGGCAGGGATCGGTGAAAGCGACCGCATGACGCTGAAATTCCGTAAGCCGGAATAAATATAGCGCGCAGATTACAAAAAAGCGGCGCTGATAAGCGCCGCTTTTTTTGTGCCTGATGTCAGGAAAAAGGCCTTACTGCCCGGTGCCGCCGAAGGTGAATTCGCGCATGATGTGGAAGCCGAACGTGAACTGGTTGCGGTCGCCATAATCAGCGATGATCGGCGAGCGGGCGTAGTCGCGGAAAACATATTGATAGGTGGCGTAGGGGTTCAGCGACCAGCGATCACCGATATTGATATAGGCGTTGACGCTGCCGCCGACATCGCGGAAGCCGGAATCGACATCATAGACGCCAAGCCGCCCGCCGGTATTCGCCGACTGTTCCGGCGTGATTGAGAAATAAGCGTCGGCGAAATTGTCATCGACCCATGTCGCCTGTCCGCCCGCGGCGAGCGACACCGGTCCGGCGCGGAACAACAGGGCGGTCAGATATCCGTCCACCACAGTGCCGTGATGGCCTGTCTTGATGGCGTGGCGCGCCTTCGCTTTGAAAGCGAAGCGGTCGAGAAACTTCGTTGCAACGAAGCCGCCCATTTCGAAGGTCGTGCCGACATCGCCAAGACCGGCGAGGGCGGGGTTGTCATCCTGATCGCGGCGGCCGCGAATTTTGATCGACGGCCCTGCGCGAAAGCGGGAGAAACCGATAATGCCGAAATCGGCGCCGTCATCGTCGAGAAAAACGAAGTTGCGGAATTTCACATAGACCTGCGGGTCGGCGTTAAATTCGTAATCGTCCGAGCCGAAATAGTCCGGCTTGTAAATCGGGCCGACGCCAAGCGACAGGTTTGTCTCTTCCGGGATGAGGAAGTTCAGGGCGCCAAAGAAACCCCGGTTGTTATCTTTTTCGCCCAGCGTGACGCGTGCGGCGACCGGGTCATTCTCGTCATAGCCCTCGCCGAAAATCAGCGGACGGACTTTAGGATCGTCAAGAGTGTTGGCGTCGCGGTCCTGTTCGGCGCTTATCAGCGCGGCTTCTTCCTGTTCGCGCTGATCCTGACGGAGTTTCTCGCGCTCGTCCTTGGTGGTGGGGCCAAAGAGCATTGGGCTCAAATTCGGATCGTCGATCTGGCGTTGCGCCAGCGCCGGAGCTGTCAGCGCCAGGCTGCCCGATAAAATGATGGCGAGCGCCGCAGCGCATTTTGCCGGACGAGCGCCGCGCCGAACTTCGTTTCTACTCATCGTCCGGTCCCCGCAATGAAGTTTTCGCATCTGATCCCCAACCCGCTAGCACGCTCAAACCCTTGTCGGCCGCATTCCCATCATATCCGACCTATCTTGTCCCGCCTTGCCAAGCGGATGCCGACTCACAGCCGAGACGCCTTGCATTTTAGCGGCCCAAACCTGCAAGGCCAGCCAAAGCTGTAGGCTGAACCCGGCCAGAATGGGGCAGAACGCTTATTTTTCGGTGACGATGGCCGATTCGCCTCACTTACAGCCGTGTTGGGGAAAAGTTCGCCGGCGTCACGACGCCCAGGCCACAAACACGCTTTCGGGCAAATAAAAAAGCCGGGGCTTTTCAGCCGCCGGCTTTTTGAACCCGTTTAAGGGCCGGATTTTCAAGGAAAATCGTTAGTCCTTGTCCACGGCGTCGTCGATGGCTTCGCCGGTGTTTTCAATGTCGCGGCCGACCCCTTTGATGGTTTCGCAGGAAGACAGGAACAGGCCAAAAGCCAAAAGAAGCGTAAGGTAGCGCATCATAAACCCCTGATGGAAATTAAGTTTCAGCGGCCCGAGTATGCCTCGGCGTGCGCATGAAGAAAAGCGCGCAGACCAAAGACCCTAGAGCCCGCCTTCGCGCTGCAACCGCTTGCGTACGAGCTTGCGGGCGCGGCGAACGGCTTCCGCTTTCTGGCGGGCCTTCTTTTCCGACGGCTTTTCGTAAAATTTCCGGCGCTTCATTTCCCGGAAGGTGCCCTCGCGCTGCATCTTTTTCTTCAGCGCCTTAAGGGCCTGCTCGACATTGTTGTCGCGGACAAAAATCTGAACCAAGGCCTTGAGCCTCCTTTGAAAATAAAAGCGCCACGGGGCCGCCGCGACGCAAAACCTGCTAACCAGTCCCGGCCCGCCTGTTTCCTGCAGGGGGTGGGGCGTTCGGGCCTATACCAAAAGGGCCCTATATTGTCTACACGAGCCTTAACAAGCGGCCCAAAAAAGGGGAGGCCCCCTTGACGCAGTCCATAGATGGTGACGAAGTGCTTCAAAATCAAGGACATAGAAGCGGTTTTGAAGCTGAGGGCCGGGCCATTCTCAAGGCCATGCTCGACCGGGTGGTTTTTGACGGCTGGACAGCCTCGGCGCTGGCGCATGCGACCCGCGATGCGGGCCTGGATTCGGCGGTAGCCGCTGCGGCTTTCCCCGGGGGCGTCAGCGATGTTTTGCGCGCCTGGTCCATGGAGGCGGACGCCGCCATGAGCGCGGCCATGGTCGGACCCGATTTTGAGGGGCTGAAGATCCGCGAGAAGGTCGCCTTCGCGGTTGAGGCGCGTCTCGCCGCGATCCGGCCGCACAAGGAGGCGGCCCGGCGCGCGGCGGCGACCCTGGCCTTGCCGATCCACGGGACGCTCGGCGCGGAGCTCGCCTGGAAGACGGCGGATGCGATCTGGCGCGGCCTCAAGGACACATCGACGGATTTCAATTTTTATACAAAGCGCGCGACACTCACCGGCGTCTGGCTCACGACGCTTACGCACTGGCTCGGCGATGACAGTGACGGGGAGGCGTCGACAAAATCCTTTCTTGCGGCGCGCATCGACAATGTGATGCAGATCGAGAAATTCAAAGGAAAGCTCCGTGAGCTGAATATAGACCCGGCGAAACCGGTCGAATGGCTTGCACGATTACGTTATCCGGCGCCGCCAGCCGGGAAAGACGACACGACCTGGAACGAGGCGGAAGTGGACGAAGCGCTCGACGAAAGTTTTCCGGCGAGCGATCCGCCCGGTTGGACGCCTGGAACCGCGTAAGGTTTTCCTAGCTCACATCCGCCGTTAAAAACGCATTGCTGGCGGCGCCGAGACGTTCAGTGAAATGGCTGGTGAAGGTCAGCACATCTTCCATCGTCACGCCCTGATAATAAAGAAAGAGCGCTAGGCCGGCGACGGCGAGGCCTGCGAACCGGGCTATGCATTGCCCTGCGGCGAGAAAGATAAAGGCGGCCGCGCCAATCTGCGCAAGGCCAGCATATTCTCCCTGCATCAAGGTCGCGAGAATGCCCTCAATGGAGGAAAAATCGGCCATTGCCGGGGTTGTCGCCGCAGCCGGGCTGGTGATCGCGCCGGCGCCATTAAAGACGAGAAGCGCTGAACCGACGCCTTGTACGAATTTGCGCAATGCAGCGAATGTATAGTGAGAATGGGAGGCGCCAATGCGGGATGGCGAGGGCGCCGGATAAAACGGCAGTGAAACGGCTCTGGGTGTTGCGGCCATGGCGTGCTACCTTTCTACTGAACCTGATCTGGTCTCTTCAGTTGATCCTGTGCCTAACATTCGCCCCGATGTTGAAAGGGTGTGCCGCAAGTATGGTGATACTATGGCGGCGCGCAGTGACGCCGCGCACAGTTCCTTCACATTTGGTTGAGGGGAGTGGACGCGCGTTTTTAGCGCGCAGTGATCCGCGTCACATGACCCATCTTGCGGCCGGGGCGCGCCTCGCGCTTGCCGTAAAGATGGACGCAAGCTTGCGGCTCGGTGGCGAGGGCGCGCCATTGATGGACGTCATCGCCGATCAGATTTTCCATTACCGCATTTGAATGGCGCGCGGGATCGCCGAGCGGCCAGCCGGCGACGGCGCGGATATGCTGTTCAAATTGGGAAATCGCGCAGGCGTCCTGTGTCCAGTGGCCTGAATTGTGGACGCGCGGCGCATATTCATTGACGATCACATCGCCGCTTTCGAGCACGAAGAACTCAACCCCGATGACGCCGACATAATCGAGTTCGTCGAGCATCCGCCGCGCAACGGCGCGGGCTTTGTCCGCAGTGTCGTCGCTGACTTTTGCGGGCAGGGTGGAGGTCGCGAGAATGCCGTTCTTGTGCACATTCTGCGCGGGATCATACAGCTTCACATCGCCGTCGGCGCCGCGCGCGCCGATGATCGAAATCTCGCACACAAACGGGACAAAGCCTTCGAGGATAGACGGCGCGGCGCCGACTTCATCCCATGCGAAGGCGATCGCTTCTTCATAGGCGCCTGAAAGGTCTGCATCTTCGGTCGTGATGCGTGTCTGGCCTTTGCCGTCATAGCCAAGGCGGCGGGTTTTCAGGATCGCCGGACGCCCGACTTTATCGAGGCCCGTTTTCAGGGAAGCGAGATCGTCCACCGGATGATAGGCGGCGGTCGCTGCGCCGATCTTGTTGACGAACTCTTTCTCGTAAAGGCGGTCCTGCGCCATGGAGAGCGCTTTTGCGCCGGGGCGCACAATGGCTCCAAGTGTAGTGAGAAAATTCACCGCCTCGACCGGCACATTCTCGAATTCATAGGTGATTGCGTCAGCCGCATCGGCAAGCTTCTTTAGCGCGGTTTCATCCGTATAGGATGCAATAATGTGATCCGACGCGACGTCGAAGGCAGGCGCCGTTTTCTCCGGGCAGTAGATAATTGTCTTGAGCCCAAGTTCGGCCGCCGCCGTCGCCAGCATTCGCCCTAGCTGGCCGCCGCCGAGAATGCCGATCGTGCCGTTCTGTTCAACGATCATTGCGTTTGTCAGTCTTCCACGGTTTCGGCGACGCTTGATGTTTGCGCTGCGCGCCATTTGTCGAGACGGTCCGCGAGGGCGTCATCGCTGGTGGCGAGGATCGAGGCGGCGAGGAGACCCGCGTTTGCGGCGCCGGCTTCACCAATTGCGACGGTCGCGACCGGCACGCCCGCCGGCATCTGGACAATCGACAGGAGACTGTCGAGGCCTTTGAGAGATTTTGACTGCACCGGCACGCCGATAACCGGGAGCGGCGTCATCGACGCGGCCATGCCCGGCAAATGCGCGGCGCCGCCGGCGCCGGCGATGACGACTTTCAGGCCGCGCGCTTTCGCGCCTTTCGCATAGTCATAGAGCCGGTCGGGGGTGCGGTGGGCCGAAACGATTTTGGTCTCATAGGCGACGCCGAGCGCATCCAGTATTTCAGCGGCGCGGGTCATCACCGGCCAGTCAGAGCGCGAGCCCATGATGATGCCGACTTTTGGGTCTGTCTGCGCGCTCGCCATGAAGTGTCTCCGGCTTCTGAAAAGCGGGGCTTATAGCAGGCGTCATGGCAGGTGCAAGCAAGAGCGGTCCGGAAGGAGGAGACGCCAGCCACTTAGACGGGGGCGCGAGAGCCAGCGCCTCCTCTCACCGGACGCGGGAGCTGGTCGCGTAGTTCGAAGGGGACTTCGCACGACCTTTCCGCACCACCCAAACTGGGACTGCGCGACCTTTGTCACAAGGGACATTCGGCGAAACGAGCGGTCCGCGCGCCAAAGCGACAAGGCGGCCTAAAGTCCCGGAATAGCAGGGCTAATGAGTGGGAATGTTGCGCGCGGCTGGACGAATCGCGCTTACTGGCGGGAAGGGGCCAATCAGGTTAATCAACTGGGTTGGGGAGTAGAGTCGCGGACGCAGGCGCTCGGCGCGTCTGACGCGGGAGGGAACCATGAAGATTGGCGACGCGCCAAAAACGCCGGGGGCGAGCCGGATTGAACGCAAGCGTGGGATCGGCGCCGCCGCGCCTTCTGCGGCGGCGAATTCAGCCGCGCCGTCGGACAAAATTGTGCTGGCCGGGGTGCCGGACGCCGAGCTGACGCCGCGCGTGCGTGAAGCGCTGACGTCGCTGATGCAGGAGGTGCAGAGCCTGCGCGATCAGCTGACTTGGTCGCAGGAGCGCATCAGCGAGCTTGAACGTCTCGCCGACAGCGATCCCATGCTCGACATTTACAATCGCCGGGCCTTTGTGCGCGAACTCGACCGGGCGCTCGCCATGATCGACCGCTATGACATGAGGGCAAGCCTGGTTTTTGTGGATCTCAATGATCTCAAAAAAATCAACGACCAGATGGGCCATGGCGCAGGCGATGCGGCGCTGGCGCATGTGGCGGAAGCGTTGACGGCGAATGTGCGCCAGACCGATGCGGTGGGCCGTCTTGGCGGCGATGAGTTCGGGGTGCTGTTGACCCAGGCCGATCAGCAGACGGCGGAGATCAAGGCTGCGCATCTCACCGCTGCGGTTTCCGCGCAGCCGGTTTCATGGAAAGACGGCGCCTTTGTCGCGCATGTGTCCTGCGGCGTCGTTGAAATCGCCAAGGGTCTGTCAGCAGACGAAGCCATGGAGCGCGCTGACACGGCCATGTATGAGGTCAAGGCGCGCAAAAAGAGCGGCTAGGGAAGCCGCCTAACGCTCCAGCTTAAGCAAAGCGTCGCCAAGGCCGGAGATGTAAACAGGTCCGCCGTCCGGCGTCAGGACAACGCCCGTAATCAATCCCGGCATCGGCCCCCACATATCCGGTCCCATCAGTTGCATCAGCGACTCGCCGGTTTCGCTGCGGCGGCGCCATTCGGCAATGAGAGCGTCGCTCTCGTCGCTTTGCGGATGAAACACCGAGCGCGCAGCGCCGGTCTCGGGATCAAGGAGCAGGACTTCATTGCCGATCGGGGAGGCGACCCACAATTGCCCGCCTTCATCCATCTCGATATTGTCCGGCCCCAGAATGTTCACCACAAGGCGCCGCTCGGTAATCTCTCCAGTATCGAACGAAACCGTAAAACCGTTGATGCGGCCGCCCACGGTTTCAGCAACGAAAATTTCGCCGCGGTCCTCGTCAATGACGAAGCCATTGGCGAAGTCGAGCCCATCGACCTTCAACGCAGCGCGCGTCCCGCCGTTACGATCCGGGGCCAGCCGGAACAGGGCGCCATCCGCAAATGGCGCATCTACCGCCGCGAATAATCTTTCCTCCGAGTCCGGTCCATTATTTTCTGTAGATTGTGTGAACCAGATCGCGCCGGTTGTGTCGGCAAGGACTGTGTTGACGCCATAGTCATGGGTGTAGATGAGCTCGGTCGTCTCCGCTGCGACATCCACGCGATAAATTGCGCCAGTGAAAACATCGGCGACCAGCACATGCTTGCCATCCGGTTCAAAGGCGACGCCGTTCGGCCCTGCATTTTTTTCAGGCGGCGCATATTCATATCCGGCCGCTGCAAAATTTCCGAATGGCCGGTGCGATCCGTCAGGTGAAAGCGCGATCAAGCCGTGCGCCCGGTCGGCGATCAGCAGCCTTCCGTCGGATAGTACGACGCCGTCCTCAGGGCGTTGGAGAGTGCGGTCGGCGGGAAAGACTTCTCCGTCTGCAAAGGTCCAGTGAGGATCTTTTGTTTCTTCCGTAACGCTGGTTTGATCGGTCGTCCTGTCCGGTTCGGTCGACGGCGCGCAGGCGCAAACGCCAACGCCGATAGCGGCGAGCAATAGTTCAAGTCGCATTCATTCCCCCAATTGGTTTCAGCCCTCTAACGGGGCTTAGGCGATAATATCCGGCAGCATGGTGTCCTTGATCTCCTGGATCATGTCTTTCAGCGCCAGTTTTTTCTTTTTCAGCCGCGCGATGGTGAGCCGCTCATAGGGTGAGTTCAGTTCGAGCGCAGTAATCGCCGCATCGAGATCGCGATGTTCCTGTTCGACCATGGCGAGACGGATGGACATAGCCTCGTCATTGGCGCCGTCGAAATCCTTGTCATTGGCCGCAAATCTCTTTCGCGCAAGGAGGTCGGCGTTTAGCGACGCTGCGGGAACTGGCCGGTCCGGCCGACCGTTTTCTTCTTCGCCGTCGCTCATGATTACTGCCCCGCCGCCTTGTGGTCTGAGCCCGGGAAAATATGGTCGATCAGGTCGCGAAGCAATGCGCTTGAGAAGCCGTCACGGCGCGGCGCATCCATCAGGCTGGCATAAAGCGCGATATTGTCTCTCGCCGCCGCCAGCATGGGCTCGCGCTCCATAGGCGTTGCGGGGCGCGAGAGCTTGAACAGAATATTTTGTTCGTGATGTTCGGAGGCCAGTTCGACCTCCTTCAGCAGATTGTAAAACTCCGCAGGGCCGAGCTCATGGGCGTTGAGGCGCGCTTCGCGTAGAGGTTCGACGACGCCTTCGGCCCATTCGGTCGTCGCGCGCATGGCGGCGCGCAAAGCATCCTCGCTCAGCTTTTCGCCTTCGCTCGCGCGCCAGATGCACCAAAGCGCGAGATTAACGTCAAAACCGAAATCATCCTGAAGATAAATGAGGCGGTTTTTCACGCCCGGCAATTCATAGGTGTTAAGCGACCAAACCCAGAACCGGTGTCCCTTCGGCTTGCTCATCCGCGTTTTCCTTTTTCGAGATCTTCGCCCCAGCGTTTGACCAGAGATGTTTCAATGCCGAAGAGATCGAGTGCGCGGCCAACAGATTGATCGACCAGATCATCAACGCTTTGCGGTTCGGCGTAAAAGGCGGGAAGTGGCGGTGCGATCACCGCGCCCATTTCCGCAAGTTGAGTCATGGTGCGCAGATGGCCGAGATGGAACGGCGTTTCGCGCACCATCAAGACAAGCTTGCGCTGTTCTTTCAATACGACATCGGCGGCGCGCGACAACAGCGTTCCCGTCACGCCGGTTGCAATCTCCGACATGGTTTTTATTGAACAGGGCGCGATTAGCATGCCCAGGGTTTTAAAAGAGCCGGAAGAGACCGGCGCGCCAATGTCGCCAATGGCGTAACGGCAATCCGCAAGCCCGGCGAATTCAGCTGCCGATTGATCGAGCTCGTAGCGAATCGTCATCTCGCTCGCCTTGCTCAAAATCAGGTGAGTCTCCACATCGGTTTCCCGGAGCGCCTCAAGCGCCCGGCGGGCGTAGACCGCGCCAGAGGCGCCGGTTACGCCGATAACCAGTCTGCGGGTCGTTTTCATAGCGAACTCAATATCTTGTCTGTTATTTCATAGCGTATTGGTGAACATACCGCCAACAAATTCGGCTAACCGCTGTTAATCCAAGAAGCCGTGACAGGGGCGGGCTTTTCATGCTTATATAGTCGGTGTCATTTCCCAACAAAGGAGGCCGATTATGGCGATAAAAGCTCACATGGAAACGCTCAACAGGCGGCACCAGGAGCTGGAGGCGGCTATTAACGCCGAAACCAAATCTCCCGGTTACGATGAGATGCATGTTGTGGAGCTGAAACGCCAAAAACTTAAAATCAAGGACCAGCTTGAAGAACTCCGAATACAGAACAAACTGAACTGACGGAGTATTCGCCGGCTTCTTTAAAGGAAGCGGCGCGGAAACAAATTTTGAAACTTACTTTCTGCATAAAGCTGCGGCGCACGAGACGTGCGCCGCCAGTTTTTTAAGGAGCCGCCTTTATGGGCCAGAGAACTGTCATCATCACCGGCGCGGCGCGCGGCGTCGGCGCAGCCTGCGCCCGGCGGTTTGCGGCGAATGGCGACAGGCTGTTGCTGGCCGATCCGGAAGAAGAGGCCGGCAAGGAATATACGAAGCAGCTATGTGAGGGCGGCGCCGAGGCGGCGTTCGTTCACGCCGACATGACCAAGCGTCTTGACGTTCATAATGTCATTGCAGAAGCGCTCGACAATTATGGCTGCATCGATGTGTTGGCCCATACCGTGATGGCGCAGTTTTCCGCGCCGTTCCTGCAAACCAGCGAGGATGACTTCGACCGCATCGTCGCGTCGAATATTCGCGGCGCGTTTCTGATCAATCAGGCGGTGGCGAAGCAGTTCGTGAAGCGTCTCGATAGCGGGGAGGCGGACCAGAACGCGCCCGGCGTCATCGTCAATATCGGCTCGGTCGAGGCGGTGACGGCGGCGGCCGATCATGTGGCCTTTGCAACCTCGCAAGGCGGGCTCCACCAGCTTACCAAGGCGGTGGCGATCGCCATGTCGCCTCATGGCGTGCGGGCCAATCTGGTGGGTGTCGGCGCCATCAAGGGCGATCTTGAAGAGGGTGAGCGCGAGGGCGAGCGCGAGGCGACCCCCTTAAAACGCATCGGCGACCCCGATGAGGTCGCCGAAGTGGTGTTTTTCCTCGCCAGCGACGCTGCGTCCTATGTCACCGGCCAGACCGTATATGTTGACGGCGGCAAGCTTGCGGCGAACGCCAGCGGCGCCAAGAAGAAGAAATCCTAGCTCTCGTCGCTGTCGTCGTCGTCGCCGCTGCCGGTAAAATCGGCGAAGACATTGGCGAGATCGACTTTCTTTTCTTTCGCCTCGTTGGCTTCGTCTTCGGCGAGCGTTGTCTCGACCGGCTCCAGCGACGGACCGGCGTCCAGCTCCGGCTGGTCTTTCAGCATCTTGGCGCGTTTCGCGGCGGCTTTGCGGACAACGGCGTCGAGATCCATTTGCGAGCAAAGGCCGAGACCGACCGGATCGCGCGGCTCAAGATTGGCGGTGTTCCAGTGCGAGCGGTCGCGCACCGAGGTAATCGTCGTTTTCGTCGTGCCGAGTAGCTTGGCGATTTGCGCGTCCGAGATTTCCGGGTGGTTGCGCACGATCCAGGCGATTGCGTCGGGGCGGTTCTGGCGCTTGGAGACGGGGGTGTAGCGTGGGCCCTTGCGCGGTTTTTCCGCGACAACTGTTTTTGGCCGCGACAGTTTCAGCCGGTAGGCGTCGTCCGCTTCGCCCTTGTCGATTTCCTCGCGGTTGAGCTGGTGGTTGGTGATCGGGTCGATGCCGCGCACGCCCGCCGCCACGTCGCCATCGGCGATGCCTTTCACCTGCAAGGGGTGCAGGCCGCAGAAATCAGCGATCTGGTCAAAGCTCAAAGACGTGTTGTCGATCAGCCAGACGGCGGTTGCGATCGGCATCAGCGGACGGTCGGCCATGTCATGTCTCCGTAAGGTTATCCAAAAAGCCTTCGGCGGCGGCCTCCCTTCCGGGAAGCCGCGCTAACCGCCGGATTTTCGGGGAAAGCGACGCGAGTAACGCGATTGGCCGGGCATATAAACCGTTTGGGGGCTCGCGCCAAGGAGGCCAATGGCGTTTTCAGGCGAGGTGGAGGGCGGATTTCGCCGAAAACGCCGAAAAACAGCCGTCAGGGCGCCTTGAGGAGGATTTTCCCCATATGGGCCCCGGCTTCCATGCGGCTGTGGGCCTCCGCCGCATCGGCGAGCGGGAAGACTTTGTCGATCACCGGCCGGAAATCGCCGCTTTCCAGCTTTGGCCAGACCTTCGCCCGGATGCCGGCGGCGAGGCGCGCCTTCTCCGCGAAGGGCCGGGATTTCATCGTCGAGCCGGTGAGGCGGAGCCGCCTTTGCATGATCACGAAAATATTGATCTCCGCTTCAGCGCCGCGGAGCATGGCGATGGAGACATGGCGTCCGCCGAAATTGAGGCAGGAGAGATTGCGTTTGACGAAATCGCCCCCAGCCATGTCGAGAACAACATCAGCGCCGCCGGATTTGGCGACTTCGCCATCCCAGTCGTCTTTGTCATAGAGATACGCCGCATCGGCGCCGATCTTCAGCGCGGCGTCGCATTTTTCTTTTGTTCCGCAAGTGGCGATGACTTTTGCGCCGAAGGCTTTGCCAAGGGCGATCGCCGTCACGCCGATGCCGCTGGTCGCACCATGAAGGAGGAGGGTCTCGCCGCTTTTAAGCTGGGCGTCGTCGAACATATTCGCCCAGACCGTGAACACGGTTTCGGGAAGGCCCGCCGCTTCTTCCAGGGTGATGTTTTTCGGCACCGGCAAACATGAGCCGGCGTCGGCGATCGCGTATTGCGCATAACCGCCGCCGGTCAACAACGCGCAGACGCGCTCGCCCGGTTTCCAGTCTTTCACATCCGGTCCGACCGCCGCGACCACGCCGGCGCATTCAAGGCCGGGCAGATCGCTGGCGCCCGGCGGCGGCGGATACATGCCCTTGCGCTGGAGCACCTCCGGCCGGTTGACGCCCGCCGCAGTAATGCGGATCAGCACCTCATTGCCTTCAGGGCGCGGAACCGGCCGCTCCGTCAGTTTGAGGACCTCGGGGCCGCCAAATTCGCTGATTTCAATTGCCTGCATCGTTGCGGGAAGGGCGTCGGCCATTGGATTTACTCCCTGTTTTCCGTCATTCTTGCCTTAAGCCGTGCGATTACGCAAAGTGCGCCTCCACCGATAAGGGGAGGTTCTGTCATGGATGATCAGCCGCTCAACGAAAAGCCCGACATGACGCTGGGATTTTTGGCGAAACAGGATCTTTATACGCTTTCCGTCGGCGATCTTGATGAGCGTATTGAAGCCCTGAAAGCCGAGATCATCCGCTGCGAAAAAGCAAAAGCAGACCGCGGCGACTCCCGGTCAGAGGCGGAAAAGCTGTTTAAGTTTTGACCCCGTTTCAATCCATGCTGGCGCGTGGATTTCGACTGTTCAGCGCCGGATTATGAGATCAGGTTTTTTAGAACGCTTTTAAGAAACGCCACAATATATAGCACCGACGGAATCCAGAAGATCGAAAAGATGATCAGCACAGGAATATTCTTGGACGCGAAAAAGGGATTGTTCTTCAGGTCCTGTTTTTGCCGGGCTTTGTTGCGGCGTTCCTTGCCGGCGATGATGCGAATAAAATACTTGCCGAGATAAATCCGCATATCCGCGGGCTGGGCGTGGGCGGCGGATTTTCTGACCGCGTTTTCAATAGCGATGCGCTGGTCGGCGGTCAGCGTCGCGAGGACGTCGCCTTCCATTTCTTCCCAAAACCAGTTTATCTCTTCATCGCCGGATACGGCGTGGCTCTCGGACATGTGACCGTCTCATGGTGTAATAGCGCGGGGGCGCCGCCGCTGCGCCGGTTCTTTCCGCATTATGACGTTCAAGATAAAAGCCGCGCGAATTTGATCCGAACAATTTTAACGATCGCCTTGACGTGTCGGTGACTGATGAGCCGATCTGTCCGGAGAAACTGGACGCCGAGGCGATGCATGTCAGACGCGGCGCCGTTGGCGCTTTGCGGCGATGGATTTTTTACGGGTCGGTCCCGATCGAAAGTGGGGCGCAATGTCGTCGGTCATTACCTGACAAGCAGCGCCCGGGATTAGCGCAACTTCATCGTCGCGTCATAATCCGCCTTCGCCGCTTTTTCTGATTCGCCAGTTGTGGAAACGATGTGAACGGATAATGGCCCGTCGATATATTCCAGGTGCGGCAACCGATTTGCGTTGCAATAAATTTCTTATGCTCTAGCTTTCACCTCGGCTTTTGCGCGGGGGAGCAAGCATGAAATTGTCAAAACTGGCCCTTTCAGGGATGACTCTTTTCTTGAGTCTCACGGTGGGGAAGGTCTTCGCTTATAGCGGTGAAGATTTGCTGAGCGGGCGTCCATTTCATCATTTTGACATTACCTATCGCGCGCTCGCCGGCGATCGCGCTATCACTGACGACCAGATGCAGCAGGTTTTCCCGGGGCTTGGTTTCAGCCGCGAGGCGGCGACCGCCGTCGCATGGCATGCTGACTATATCGACGCTTACTTATACAGCCCGATCTTTTGGGCGCAGGGTGTGCCCGACGGTTTTGACAAACGCCTGAAAGCCAGCTTTGCGCAGTTCGACGAGCTGGCGAAGCTTCATTTCGACGATACGTTTAGTTCTGCGGGGATTGAAAGCACTTGGGTGCGATACGGTTCCGGCGCGCTGGCGGGATTGTTCTGGGCGGCGGAGAATAATGATCACGCGGCGGCCTATAATATTCTGGGCGTCAGCGTTCACGCCGTGCAGGATTTTTATTCTCACTCCAACTGGGTTGATGACCCGGAGCGCCGCCGGGGCGCCTGGCATGAGATGTCCCCGGAGGGCCGTGCAAGGCAAACGCTCTATTCGGGCGCGTATGAACTGCCGGCGACGACGGCGCCGGCGAGCCACGGCAAAGTGTCGTTTGAATGCAGCCTTTTTGGCCGGCCTGAGATTGCGCCGGTGATGGAGCAGGTATGCACAGGGCTCACGCCTTTTGCGGAAGCGCCTCAATGCCAGTCCTATCGCCGTTACTGCCGCGGCGGGCAGGCGACCAAGATTTCTCTCGAAGGAGCGAGTGCGGAGGCGCTTGTGCTGGCGCCGCCAGGCATTGCGCTCGACAATAGCTGGCTTGCGAAAGTTGGCGGCAATGTGCGCGGGTTAACGACGGCGGAAGGCAACTTCGCTTCAGGCCGGTCGGAGGGCTGGCTGTCGCTCGCCCAGTGCAATGCTGTCGCCAATCTCGGCGTTGCGTGTAACGAAGAAACGCCGTCTACGGGCGCATGCCAGAAAATTCAACCGCGCGAGTGCAGCACCGATTCCGACCGGCTTTTCGCAACATCGAAATTTCTGGCGATTGAATCGACGACGCAGTGGGTGGCGGTGTTGGACGCCATCATGAAACAGCGTCACGGAAAATTCTGGGCCGAAGTCAAGCAGGGATTTAATTCTTCTGTCGCCCAGCGCGAAGAACAGTTCGAAGACTTCGACAAATTGCCGTTCCAGTTCCTTTCCGCCGGGGATTATCCGGTTCAGGGTTCTGAGGCGGACGGCTATTATATCCGTTTGCGGTTGCGCACAGCGGACCTTCAGGGCGCTGGCACCGACGCCGACATCAAGGCGCGTGTTGAATACCCGGGCGGTTCGAAAGAATTCAAACTCGACTATATGCCGACCGACAAGGATGCGGGCCTGCGCTCCAACCGGCTGCTCGTCTATAATGATTTCGAGAAAGGCGATAATGACGTTTACACGATCGGCCCGTTTCCGCAGCGGCCGACTTGGCTTACCCTGATCAATGACGCGGCCGATGGCGGCGAAGTGCTAGAGGCCCTGGGCGAGCAAATTTATGAAAGCATCGTCAGTATCTTCACTGATCCGGAGGAAACCTTCCTGCCGCTGATCAGCGGGGAGGCGGATTATGTCGGCGAGAAAACTGTAAGACTGTCTTATGCGCAGCTTAACGAAGCCGCGAATGGCGCCGTGCAGGCTTTGAATATCGACGCCGCGAAAGACGGTGACTACGATCTGCAATATACCGTTTCCTCAACTACGGAAGGCCTTGGCGAAGATCTGCGCCGTCGCGGCTGGAAGCGTTTCACGATCCGCCCAACGACGCTGAAATGCAACGCTGAATCTGAATGGGATCGGAGCTCTGATTCTGACGAGCCGTTCTTTTTCTTCTCCGCCAGCCCGCTCAACGGCGCTACGAACGCAACGCAATATTATCGGCAGGAGCCGTTGTCGGATGTGGATACGGGTGAATCCGTCACGCTCTCTGCGCCGTCGATGAGTTTTGACCTGTCGCCCGAGGGCGTTCTGGTCCTCGCGTTTCAGCTTTATGAACATGACGAAGAATCCGAAGACTCACGCGATAGCTTATTCACCGTCTTCAAGACGGGCGTGGATGACTCCGCAGATTCAGCGAACAGCAAATTTCTCGACGAACTTGGCCGGTCGCTCGCCGCCTCCTGGACGGTGGGGGAGATTGACGCTTATGGCTTCAGCCGCGGCGCGGGTGTCGTTGTCGGGAATATCTTAAATGTGCGCGGCCCGATTGAAATTGGCGGCGATGAATCGCAACGCTTCCAGCTCTTTCCGGCGCGGCTTTATGTGGCGGCGGTGCCGGAATGGCCGTCGAGCCCGGCGAACTGGCGCGCGCCGAGACGATACGCGAATTTTGCGCCGTCTCTTCGGCAAGTCGAAATGGGCGCCAATTTGCGCCGGCTGACAACCATCCCCGCGCCCAATACGCGTTTTCAGATCAGGGTTGCATCGACCGGAAAATGCGTCGGCGTTGCAGGGGAATCGGTCGCCCTTGGCGCGGCCGTTGAGCAACAGACCTGCCGTACAGGCGCGCAGAAATGGGTGTTGGGCTCCGCAGGGCCTGACAGTTTCCTGATCATCGCCCCGCATAGTTTCGCCGCTGCGCCGGCGGGCCCCAAATGCATGGAGCCTGTTGGCGCGGATGTGAGTGATGGAACGGCGATCCATCACAATGCCTGTTTGATGCAGGCGGATCGTCTCTGGCGCCTGGAGCCGGTGAATGACGGTTTCAGACTGCGCTTCGGTCAGCTCGGCAAATGCCTGGAGGTACAAAATGGTTCGACCGCCGATGGCGCAAGGTTGCAGATTGCGACCTGTATTGACGGACGCCAGTCACAGCTCTTCGAATTGTACGGAGATTAGCGCACGAGCGCGTTGGCGGATTAGTCGGCTTTGCCGAGATAGCCCGCCAACGCATCCAGTTCCGCATCCGTAATCACGGTCGGCTTGAATGTTGGCATGCCGTTGAGACCGTTGCGGACGATATATTTCACATAATCCGACGTCAGGTCTTCGCGCGCCTCCAGCACGGCGTAGTCGGCGCCGCGGGTCGCCCCAAGCTGGAACGTGCCTGGATGTTCTTCGCCCGCAGCATGACAATAGGAGCATTGTGCGTCGAAGATCTGCTTGCCGGTCATGGCCGGTCGCGCCGGATCTTCACCTGCGACAAAAGCGGTTTGCGGCTTTGCCGCCTCGGGCTCGGCGGCGGTTTGCGTTGTCGATGATTCAGCGCTTTCGGCGCCAGGCGTAATGACGCGCGCCGCGTCATCGTCAGCGCCGCCGCACGAGGCTGTGAGGGCGAACAGGCTGGCGCAGGCGGCGAAGGAAAGCGTGCGGGTCATTATGACTGCCTCCGGTTTTTCGGCCAGATGCCGGACTTGCCGGGCGCGAGAATGCCTTTCGGATCGAGGGCGTCCTTGATCGTTTCGTGCATCTTCCAGAGCGAATTGTTGTTCCAGCTATAGGTCTTGGCGATGCGGTCCATATATTTAATATGAGTGCGGTATTCGCCGTAGCCTTCGGCCGCCGCTTCATCGACGAGCACATTGAAGAGGTCGTCGAGCTTTTTGCGCTCATCCGGATTTTTCTTGTCGTAAACGATCACTGTCACATGATGGAGATCGCGCCAGCCGATGGCGAGAAGGCCCATATAGTCGAAGCCGTATTCACGGACGCGGTTCGAGACCATGTAATATTGCTTTATCGCGTCAGCGCCGGTGATCGGCGAGACCGGTGAAAAGCCCACATGGCCGCCGCCGCCGTCCCAGTTGAGGAAGTTAAACTCGGTGAGCTTTGGCACGCCGCGCATGGTTTCGGCGCGATGTAAAAGCAGATCGAATTTGTGCCGCCGGTCTTCGGGAAAATAGAATTTGACGCCCGGAATATCGGCGAAACTATCGCGGATCGCCGTCCACAGCGTATCCATCAAGGGGGGAGGACCGTATAGGGCGCCGCAGAAATTCCACATTCCGAGATCGAGATCGGCCATCATGGTTTTCGCAACGCTGGGCGGGATCGGCCCGTCGCCGTCATAATAAGCGCTTTTGGTTTTTGTAATCGCTGCGTCGAGAACGAGGCTTCTGACCGTGGCGCCGTTCTGGATCACGCCGCTGACTTTCAAGGGCCGCAGTCGTTCAGTAACGGTTTCAATGTCGTCTTCGTTTTCGAAAGTGATGAGATAGGGACGGTATCCCGCAGGCTCCGGCATCAGCCAGATGCCCATCTTGGTGACGATGCCGAAATTCGACTGCGAGAACATGCCGTCCACATAGGGCCCGAAGCCATATTTGAAGAGCTGCCAGGTGTTGTTGCCGGGCATCGCGCCCATGCCGGTGCGGATCAGTTCTGCGTTGGGAAGCACCACTTCCATGCCGCATTGCATGGCGAAGTGATCGCCATAGGGCGTGTAGCCGATGCCGTGATCGAGCGCGTTGCCGATAACCGAGCCCCAGCCCGGATCGGGCACGTCGATCCACAGCTTGAGACCTTTTTCCTGAATGTAATTATAAAGGTCAAAATAGCTGACGCCGGGCTCAACGAGGGCGTAGCCGAATTCCTCATTTACTTCGAGAATGCGGTTCATGCGGTTGAGATCGAGAACAATGGTTCCCGACATCACTGGTGCCGCGCCGCCATAGGCGAAGTTCTTGCCGCGCGAGACCGGCCACAACGGCACGCCAAACTCATTCGCCACACGGACGATTTCCTGAACCTGTTCGGTGGAATGCGGGGCGATGGCCGCATAGGCTTTGTAGTCGTCTTCATTGTTGGAGATGGTATAGGGGTCGTCATAGGGCGAGAGGTTTTCGTCCATGAACACCCATTCATCGCCGACAATGCGCCGGAACCGCTCTATAGCGCTGTTCATGGCTTCAGCTGATACGCCTTCGGGTAAAGGTGCCGTCATGATCAGACCATCCCGTCTTTTGTTGTAACGCCTGTGGTGATTTCCCATGCGTGGAGATCGCGCCCTGCACGCTCGATGTGAGCCGCGGTGACGCCGTGCGGCTGAAGCAGGGTTTTCAGGCAGAAATAAAAGGACTCAGTTGTCACGCCGCGCAGGCGAAGCGCGCCTTGTGAAGCGGCGGCGCGAAGCTCTCCAATCCATGGCGCGGTGAGGTCGCCATTGACTGGCGTTAATGCGCGGTTGTCGGCGATGTGTCCGGCGAGGCGGTTCGCGATGACGCGCGCCTTCGCAAAACGCGCATCGTAAAAGATGCGATCTGCCATTCGTGCTTCATGTTGAAATGGATTGGCGCGCGCAAGCGTTGGCGCGACAAGGGCGGAAGATACGGATGATTGCAGGAATAAACGTCGCTTCATTGCATCTGCGAAGTCGCAACGCGGATATATCCGGTGCAATTCATCTTCGCCCTCCCTTTCGCTTTATGTGCCGCGATTTCTGTGCACGCAGTATTAGCGGGTTTGGAAGGGTGTCAATAACAGGAAACGAAGCCGGCTTGGACTATTGCGCAAATAGATCAGACTGATTTTCTTAGGTGGATCAGGCGCAACCTTATTCCTCTGGCAACGGAATGTGTTCCGTTTCATCCGGGGGCAGGGTGAAAACCGTCCCGTTAAAATTTTGCGCCGCAGAAGAGGTCCAGTCGGCCTTTGCCTGTTCAATACGCTCCGGCCGCGAAGAAACAAGATTCCACCAGATATGGCGTTTACTCATAGGCGCGCCGCCGAGCAGCATAAGGCGGGACGGTTCCAACGCTTTGATATCGGGCGCCGCGCCGGGTTCGAAGACGATCATGCGACCGCTTTCATGGCGCGCGCCGTCAATAGAAACCGCGCCGCTTAAAATATAGATGGCGCGTTCTTCATGTTCCTCGGGAATCGTAATGACGGCTTGCGGTTCGGCTTCGGCGCCGAGATAGAACATTGGCGAGAAAGTCTTCGCAGGCGACGTCTCGCCAAAAGCGGACCCGGCGATGAGCCGCATCGTCAGGCCCAGCCGTTCGATCACCGGCAGGCTGTCCTTGGGATGATGATGAAATTCCGGCGCTGTTTCTTCATCGGCCTCGGGCAGGGCGAACCAGCTTTGAATGCCGTGCATGCGCTGACCGGTCTCGCGCGGGCCTGCGTCTGTGCGTTCAGAATGAACGATGCCGCGCCCGGCGATCATCCAGTTGACGTCGCCGGGACGGATCACCTGATCGCAACCGAGATTGTCGCGGTGACGTAATTCGCCGTCGAAAAGATAGGTGACGGTGGCCAGGCCGATATGGGGGTGCGGGCGCACATCAATGCCGGTTCCCGGCTTGAAATCGGCGGGCCCCATTTCATCGAAGAAGATGAAGGGGCCAACCGTGCGGCGTTTGGCGTGGGGAAGAACGCGCCCGACGGTGAAGCCGCCGAGATCGCGCGTGCGCGGTTCAATAATGATGCTGATGGTCATGATGACAGTTTGCGCCCGGCGAGCGCCGCGATCAAGCTGTCAGAATGATGCGTTTGGTTATCACGCGAATATCATTTTCCGCGGACCGGATCGCCGTTGAAGAATCCGGCCCCATGCCGATGAACAGTTTGTAGCCTTCTTCAAGACTGAATATCTGCAACACCGCCTGGCGGACTTGCGCGTCGGTCAGCTTCGGATTGGCGGCGCGCACCAGATAAAAAATGAAGCGGCCGATCGGACGGTAAAGTTCGCGCACCATCTCGCGGGCGTCATCGCAGGAACCGGCGAAACCCCAGAGCTGGTAGAAAAACTGATAACTCTCACGCGCATTGCGAACATAGAACTCAACGACATTGAGCAGGATATCGAGCGGCGTGTCCCGGTCTGCTTCGAATTGCGAGAGATGTTCCTCCACATAATCAGCGAGCGCCTCGCGCATCATGGCGTCGATCAGCGAGTTTTTTGTAGGGAAGTGGTAGGTGAGGTTGCCGACCGCAATCCCGGCTTCATTGGCGACCTTGCGCAAGGACAGGCCAGCATGGCCGTTTTGGGTGAAAACCTTGTGGGCCGCTTTCAGGATCTTGTGGATGGTGTTGCGGGTCCGGTCGGTTTTGCCGTCGCTGATCTGGATTGTGGGCCGCGAACCGCGCAAATCGTTCAGGTGACTCAGGATCGCATTAAGCGCTTTTTCTGTCTCAGCGGCATGGGTGATTTGGGAATCTATTCTATTTTCCGACAGATTCCGGACTTGGTCAGTTGACGACGGCATAACTCCCCCTTAAATCGCCGTGCTCTAGGTCGTGTGACCTAATCAGTTTTCAGCGTACTAGACAAGTCAGTGAAGATCGCGGCTAACTGGTACTCATCAGTTTCCCGGCTGTGCGGTGTTCTCCCCCTGCTGCACGTCGGGGGGGCCGCGGCGGGGCAACTCGTCGCGGCCCACTCGTGACCATCATTTCCGAAAAATACTGTTTATTCAGCGGCTAAGGGTTTTTTGCTCAGCCAGGTTTGCAGGTCTGAAAGGGCCCTTGCAGACATCGCGCGCTTGCGGGCGAAGCCCTTTTCCTTGCCCTTGATCCGTTTTCCCTCCGAATCCGTCTTTGGGGTTTCGATCTCCGGAAAGAGGCCGAAATTGACGTTCATGGGTTGAAAGGACCTGCTGCCAGCATCGGTCATATGATCGCAGGTTATGTGGTTCAGGAGAGCGCCGAAGGCCGTTGTCGCGGGCGGGGCAGAAAATGGAATGCGTTTCGAATCAGCCGCCGCGAAACGTCCGGCAAGGAGCCCCATGGCGGCGCTTTCCAGATAACCCTCGACGCCGGTGATCTGGCCGGCAAAGCGCAGCGCGGGACGAGCCTTGAGTTTCAGCGACCCGTCAAGAAGGCGCGGCGAGTTGAGAAAGGTGTTGCGGTGAATGCCGCCAAGCCGCGCGAACTCCGCTTTTTCGAGGCCTGGGATCATCCGGAAGATGTCGGTCTGCGCGCCATATTTCAACTTCGTCTGGAAGCCAACCATATTGTAGAGCGTGCCGATCGCATTGTCCTGACGCAGTTGTACGATGGCGTGCGCTTTTATGCCCGTATGCGGATTGGTGAGGCCGACCGGTTTCATGGGGCCATAGCGCAGCGTTTCCGGTCCGCGCTCCGCCATCACTTCAATAGGCAAGCAGCCTTCGAAATAAGGCGTCGATTTTTCCCATTCCTTGAAGTCGGTTTTCTCGCCGGTAATCAGCGCATTCAAAAACGCCGTATACTGAGCTTCATCCATGGGGCAGTTGATGTAATCTGCGCCGTCCCCGCCGGGGCCCTTTTTGTCGTAGCGCGATTGCATCCAGGCGATATCGAAATTGATCGACTCTTTATAGACGATCGGCGCAATGGCGTCGAAAAAGGCGAGGGAGGCTTCGCCCGTCAAGGCGAGGATCGCTTCGGCGAGTGGCGGCGCCGTCAGAGGTCCGGTCGCGATAATGACATTGGTCCAGTCTTCAGGCGGCAGGCCGTCAATCAATTCTCGCCGGATCTCGATATTCGGATGATCTTCGATGGCGCGGGTGACGCCGGCGGAGAAGGCATCGCGGTCGACAGCGAGCGCGCCGCCGGCGGGCACCTTGTTCGCATCGGCTTCGCGCATAATCAGCGAGCCCGTCCGGCGCATCTCCTCATGCAAAAGGCCGACAGCGTTATTCTCCGCGTCATCGGAGCGGAAAGAGTTGGAACAGACCAATTCCGCGAAGCCGTCTGTCTGGTGCGCGTCAGTGCCCGTGATGGGCCGCATCTCGTGGAGGATGACCTGGGCGCCATGATTAGCCGCCTGCCAGGCCGCTTCCGAGCCGGCGAGGCCGGCGCCGATAATATGGATAATGTCTTTTTCACTCATGGCCGCGCTTCTAGAGCGCATTCTGAAAAGTGGAAACCGGTTTTCGGTGAAAATACGCGCAAAAAGCGTATTGGCGCGGGCGACGCATGCTGCAAGGCGGCCCATTGGATTTCCCGGTCTTTTCCGGTTAGCTTTCGTCCAGCGACCGCCCGAGGGGCTGGCGGAAGGCTGGCGGGGCCCAAAGTGTAGAGGGCCAGAGGGGCAATGGATGGAATTGCGTATTTTTTCTGTCATGGGCGAAGCGCTTCATTTCGGTGGGCGGCGTCTGGAGACGATTGCGCGCGTCGCGTGGCTGCCGCTGGCGCTCAGCATGATCGCCGCCATGGCCGCCGTGTTCGGGCTGCTTTCGGTAATCGCGGGAAAGCTCATCACCTTTTCTGACGTTCCGTCCTTTGTCGGCGCCCAGCGTCTCGCGGTGCAGAACATGGCGACGGGGTTCAAAAACGACCCTGGCGCCATTTGGATGTTGTTGGCCGCCAGCTTTGCCGCGCAAACGCTGTTGACGGCGTCGTTCATGGCGCCGCTGATCCGCTATGCAGGGCTCGGTGAAAAGCCGGCGCCGGGTTTCATCCGTGCGCCTTTCGGACCCGATCAGGTGCGTTATGTGGTCTCCAGCATATTCGGGCTTTTCTTTGTCGGCGTTCTTGTGTTCGGCCCGCTGGCGGCGGCGAGTTTTTATACGTTGAAATATGTCGCCGAAGCGCTGGCGCAGACCCTTGCGTCATTTCCCGATCCGAACAGCCTTCATACGATTGAGGTCTCCAAGGCGAGCGATACGATCGCCGCCGCCGGGCGCAGCTGGATTTACAATCGCGCTATTCCGTTAAGCGGCGCCGCGCCGGTGGCGCTGTTGTTCTGGGGATTATTGTTCTTTCACTTTGCGCCGCATAACCGCCCGAGGGCGCACCCGGTAGGCAAGGTGATTTTGCGAGCGCTGACGACCTTCATTGTCGCTGCGGGAATGATGCTTGCGGCTTATTATCTGTTCGCCGAAGTCGTCCTCAATGAGTTTCGCTCAAACGCGACTTTTCTGGGCGTTCTGTCAGCGGCAGGCGCGCAGTTTACGAGCTTCGATTTAAGTGGGCTCGGCGAAGCCATCGACTTTCTGGTGGGATCGCCTGAGGGGCGGTTGATCTTCTTCGGATTGTCGGCGTTTTTTGTGGTGAATTATTTCAGCTTGCGCCTTTTTCCCTATCCGGGTGTCGCCGTTTGTCACAAATCCCTGGCGCTCGGAAACACGCTGGCGATCACGCGCGGCTGGAACATCTTGAAGCTCTGGGTGATTGTCAGCCTGTTAACGGCGTTTCTCCTGGTGATTCAGGTGCTGGTCCTGAACCAGCTTTTGCTGAGCCTTGTCCTGCCAAAAATTGTGGTGCTGCTCTATAATGCGACGGAAGTCTCGACCAAACTGGTTAACAGCGGCGAAGCCGCCGAATGGGTGCGTCCGTTTTTCATCTGGGTATGGAACCTGACGAAAATCAGCATAAATATCGTCTGGTCGTTCTTCTCCTTCGGCGTGGCGGCCGGGCTCTATGGCCGCCTCTACCGGGAAGGCGAAAAGGCGCGGTAGGCAACAGACAGCAAAGGCGTTTCTCATGTCGCAAGGAATTCCCGTCGGGGACGTTCTCAATGAAGCGTTTCAGTTCGGCCTGAAGCGCTGGGGAACGGTGCTTCGGCTCGGCTGGGCGCCGGTTGTTGTCAGCCTGCTTCTGGCCGGAGGCTATTTCGCGCTCATTCTAGATTTCGAAGTGTTGTCGCAAGCTAATGAAAGTCAGGTCTTTCCGGGCTTTGCTGAAATATTCAAAATGCCAATGTCGGCGGTGATTGCGCTCGGCGTTGTTTTTTATGTGCTGATCGCCCTGATCTATTGCGGCGTGATGGCGTCCATATTCCGGCTTGTGGCGCTTGGCGAGGAATCGCCTGGCTTCATTCATGTCCGCCTCGATGGTCCCGCCTGGCGCGTATTCTGGGCGTCTATCATTTCGGGGCTGATCTCAACCGCGATCTGGTGTGTCGCTTTCTTCATTGCGCTGATCATTACGGGCAACACAGTCGGGGCTTATTTTAACGATATGGGGACATTCTTTTCCGGCGTGATGGCGGCGGTGGAATCCGGTTCGGACGATGTCGCCGCGGCGCAGGCCGCGGGCATGGTCAATTATTGGCGCACCTTTGTTTACGCCTTCGCCATCGCCTTTATTCCGTTGCTTTACGTCGGTGTGCGGCTGCAGCCTTTTGTCGCCGGATCCGCTGCGGAAAACCGTCTTATCCTGCTGGGCTCTTTCAAGCTGACCGAGGGAAAGTTCTGGTCGGTTCTTGGCGCTATGTTCCTGATGGGGCTGGTGATTATTTTGATCAGCATGGTCTATGAACTTTTTAGTTCTGTGATCGAGCTGTTGATGGGCCTAGGCGGCGGCAGCGGCGCCTTGGCGATTATCGCAGGCGTGATGGCGCTGATCTATGTTGCTGTGACGGTGTTTTACTACGCAGTGGTCTATGGCGCGCAGCTTGCTTTTTCCGCCATTCTCTATCGTCGTCTCAAGACCGGCGAATAATGTTTTTAAGTGGTCGCGCCGGTCTTGCGAAAAACCGGCCTCCACTTTTTCGCCCGGCGCTCAGCCCCAGATTTCCATGATGAGCCCGCGCGCGTCGCGCGCTTCATCGGTAAGGTGAAGCGCGTCGCCAGCGATGCGCGCCCTGGCGGTGAGGGCGAGGGCGGCGGCGTCATAAAGATCGTCGCGGCCTAATGCCTTGGCGCCATGTTCGGCGCGCAGGCACTGATAGATCTCTTCGGCTTCAATCATGCCTGCGCGTTCCAAAAGCGCGAGCCGCTCCGCCTCTCCTTCAGTTTTACGTTTCGGCCAGACGCAGGGCTTTCCATTATTCAGACGGGCGAAGGCGATTTCCGGGTGACCTTCCCCAAGCCGCGCCTGATCGGCGGGCGTCATGGCGTCATCGATCTCGCGGATCTTCGGCGCGATCATCCATGCCTGCTTCGAAAGCCCCTTGCCGCAATGTTGTTTGCCCCAGGCGTTGGCGTCTTCATACTTGTCGAAGGCGAGCATGGCGCGCTTGGGTGAAGAGAAGACGCTGGAATGACGCAGTGGGCTTAACACTCTGCGCGCCAGCGTCTCACAGGCGCGAGGGCCGGTCTCGCAAAGGCCGATCGGCATGTCGACGATGGTCATCGCCACCTGTTCGAAGCTCAATATGTCTATGAAGGAAGGAGCGATCCATCCGCTGACGCGATTGTCACAAAGGTTAATGCTGACCACCGCCCAGCCTGCGCGGCAGCCGTCAACGCCCAAAACGCATCCCTTTGCGGGAAGATCGCCGGTTTTTCCCTTTATAGTTGCTGGCATGGCCATTGCTCACATTGCCCCGAGGGTGTCCTTCCCGTGTCCTTTCGGTCATGGCGGGGCAATGAACCGAGGGCAAGCGGGAAGTCCCGCTTGTCAGCCGCCTTCCGGGGCGGCATCCTAGAGAAAGCGGAATGACGAATGAGAATTATGGGCTTTCAAGACTCTGAAGAAGCCGGGGCGGGCGGCGCGGAGAGTTTCGTTCAATCGGAGCTTTTTGCGCGAACATTCCGTGAGGGGATGGCGCTGGTCGAAGAGACGGCGAATTATCTCGATGGCGAGGGGCGTGACGCCTCGAAACATCTTTCCCGCGATGTGGCGCTCACCTATGCCGGCGCCTCAATGCGGTTAACCACGCAATTGATGCAGATCGCCTCCTGGCTGCTGGTGTTGCGCGCCGTGCGCGAGGGCGAGATGGTGCTGGGCGAGGCGAGCGACGCCAAATACCGACTGACGCCATCGGAAGCGGCTTCGGTGAAATTCAAGACTGAAGGTCTGCCGGAACGGTTGGTGGCGCTGATCGACGCCGCGCATCAGCTTTACAGCCGCATCAGCCGGCTCGACCGCGAGCTTTTCACGCAAGAGAAAAGCGATGACGTCAAAAACGACGCCGCCGCACAGCAGCGCGCCTTGTTGAAAGCGTTCGGCGGGCGATAAGCCGGACTTAAATTACAGGCGATAAAAAAAGCGGGCCTGAAGCCCGCTTTTTCGTATCAGCGCTATAGAGGCGCTTACTTCTTGAGGCCGAAGGAGCCGAATTTCTGGTTGAATTTCGATACCCGGCCGCGCTCGCCGATTTTCGCCGGACCGCCGGTCCAGGCCGGATGAGAGATCGGATCGATATCGAGGTTCAGCGTTGCGCCCGCCTCGCCATAGGTGGAGCGAGTCTCATAGGAAGAGCCGTCCGTCATCACGACCTTGATCGTGTGGTAGTTCGGGTGAATATCTTTTTTCATGACGTCAGATCCTGTGGGCGGCAAATCGGCTAAGTTTTGAAATGAGAGCGGCGCATATACTCGGCGCGGCGCCGGTTCGCAAGCCCCGGGCCCTTGAAAAGCTTCGCTGGCATGTTCGCAGGTGCAATGTTATGGTTTGGTAAGGTCTTTCAACCCTGAAGTCGCCCCTTAAGCCCTTTGTATCCGTTCTCTGAATTGGCCCTGTTTTGATGCGTTACTGGTTGATTTTGCTGGCCGTTCTCCTGGGGGCAGGAGCCGCGGCGGGGCTTCGTCTGCGAGAGTTTAACCAGTTTGCTCCCCTGGAGCCGGTGGCGCTCGCCCGGTGTGAGCCGGTGAAAGGCATCGCCGGCCCCGAGGATATTGAGGTCGACGAGGCTGGAAGCCGCGCTTTTATCTCCTCGCTGGATCGCCGCGTCGGCGCGCCCGACGGGGTGAGGGGCGCGATTCATGTCTTCAATGTCGATGATCCCCTTTCCGCATCCGGCTGGCGCGATCGCACCGGCGGCGTCCCAGAGGCGTTCCGTCCCTATGGGCTCAGCTATTTCGAAGAGGGAGAGACCCGCCGCCTGTTCGTCGTCAATGAGGCGGCGAATGCGGTGGAGCTCTATGAGGTCGCGGAAAATGGCGACCTCAATCATCTGGAGACCTTTGCGGAGCGGCGGCTGACCAGTCCCAATAATGTCGTCGCGGTGGGGCCGCGCCAGTTTTACGTAACCAATGATGTGCGGCCTGGACGCAATGCGCCGATCGCCGACCTTCATTTCCTCATGAATATCGGCTCCGGCGAGATTTTATATGTGGACGGCGATGTCTGGCGGGTGGCGGCGGAGGGCTTGCGTTTCGCAAACGGGCTCGCCCTGTCCAAAGACGGCCTGAGCCTTTACGCCGCCGAGACAGCGGGGAATGCGCTTAAAATTTATGAGCGTGACCCGGCGACCGGTGTTCTGGCGCTTTCCGGAACCATTCCGCTCGGCGCCTCGCCGGACAATATCAATGTTGATGGCGCAGGCGCGGTCTGGGTCGGCGCCTTGCCAAAGCCGCTCGCTGTGCCGCGTCTCGCCCGTGACGCAGACGCCACCGCCCCGTCCGAAGTCCTGCGCATCGGTCCGGACGGCGCAGCGCATACGGTCTATCGCAATGACGGCGGCGAACAGTCCGCTGTCACTGTCGCCGCCCGGGTGAGAAACAAGCTTCTAATCGGCGCGCTTTACGAAGAAAAATTCCTGTTCTGCGAATTGCCGCCCAGTGTGCGATAAGCCTAGAAGTCACCCATGAAATACATTTCCACCCGAGGCGGATGCTCCGCCGTTGATTTTGAAGGCGCATTGCTCGCCGGGCTGGCGCCGGACGGCGGGCTTTATATGCCTGAAAGCTGGCCGCAGATTTCGCCGCAGGACGCGCGCCGCATCGGCCAGCTTCCCTATGCGCAAGCAGCGGCGGAAATCCTATCGCTGTTCGCCGGAGAGAGTTTCACAATAGACGAACTCTCCACGATGGCGGCCGACGCTTACGGGACGTTCACGGATGATCGTGTGGCCCCGCTGGTTAAGCTCGGGCCTGAAGACTGGATGCTTGAGCTGTTTCACGGGCCCACGCTCGCCTTCAAGGATTTTGCAATGCAAATCCTCGGGCGGCTTTTCGATGCGGCGCTTGAACGGAGCGACCGGCGCCTGACAATCATTGCGGCGACTTCGGGTGATACTGGATCGGCGGCGATTGAAGCGCTGAAATCCTGCGCGCGCGTCAACGTGGTTGTGTTGCACCCGGAGGGACGCGTCTCCGCCGTGCAGCAGCGGATGATGACCTCTGTTATTGCGCCCAATGTCATGAATATCGCCATCAAAGGCTCGTTCGATGACTGCCAGGCGATTGTGAAAACCCTGTTTGCCGATGACGCCTTTGTGCGCGATGTGCGTTTGTCGGGCGTCAACTCTATCAACTGGGCGCGGCTTGCGGCGCAGACGGTTTATTATTTCACCGCCTGGGCGCAGATCGCCGACGGTGATGAGGCGGTGAACTTCGTCGTGCCTACCGGCAATTTCGGGGATGTTTTCGCCGGTTATGCGGCAAAACGCATGGGCCTTCCCATCGCGAAACTCGGCGTCGCCGCCAACGCCAACGATATTCTCCATCGCGCGATTGCCCATGGCGACTACACGCCTTCATCCGTAAAACCCACGGCGTCGCCCTCCATGGATATCCAGGTGGCGAGCAATTTCGAGCGGCTTTTATTTGAAGCCAAGAACCGCGATGCGAACGCCTTGCGCGAAACCATGGAAAGCTTCGCCAATAACAAAGGCATGAAGATCGACGAGGAAACACTGGCGGCGATCCGCGAGGACTTCGTTTCCGATGCGGTCTCCATGGAGGAAACGCTCAGCGAAATCGCGCGCCACCATAAAGAGACGGGCGCCCTTATCGATCCGCATACGGCGGTGGGCCGCGCGGCGGCGATCCGTTTCCGTGAGAGTGGCGCCTTGTCTGGCAAGATCGTGACGCTCTCGACAGCCCATCCTGCGAAATTCCCCGAAGCGGTTAAAGACGCGACGGGCGAGACGCCGGCGCTCCCAGATTTCTACGCCGACCTTTTCGACCGGCCGGAGAAGATGGAATATGCGCTCGCAGAGCCGCAAGCCGTGAAAACGCTTATCAGCGATGCGTTTGCAAACTGATGGCCAGCATTCACACTTTGAAAAACGGCGTGCGCGTCGTCGCCGATCCGATGCCGGGATTGAAAACGGCGGCGCTCGGCGTCTGGGTGAAAGCCGGCTCGGTCGATGAAACGCCGGAAGAGCATGGTGTCGCACATCTGCTTGAGCATATGGCGTTCAAGGGAACGAAGACGCGCTCCGCGTTAGCGATCGCCGAAGAGATTGAGGGCGTCGGTGGTTACCTGAATGCGGCGACCAGCCATCAGCGCACGGGCTACTACGCCCGCATCATGGAAGACGATCTGGCGCTTGGCGCTGGGCTTTTATCCGACATTCTCGCCAATCCGCTATTTGACGAAATCGAGTTGACGAAAGAGCACGAGGTTGTCGTGCAGGAAATCGGCGAGGCCGCCGACACGCCCGACGATGTCGTCTTTGAACGGCTTACCGAGGCGGCCTGGGGGGCGCACCCTTTGGGACGTCCGATCCTCGGCACGCCTGAAAGTGTGCGAGCCCAAAAACCTGCAAGCTTGCGCGGGTTCATGACACGCTGTTACCGGCCTGAAGATATGATTGTCGCCGCGTCCGGCGCTATTGACGAAGACGCGTTGTTGAAGATTGTCGAAACGCATTTTTCCGGCTTTTCCGCTGGGGACGCCGGCGCAGACCGAACGCCGCCTCGCTTTGTGGGCGGATTGCTGCATGATGAACGGCGTATCGAACAGACGCATCTAGCTATTGCGTTTCCAGGCGTCGCCTCGGGCGATGAGGACTTTTTCGCAACTCGTCTTTACGCCGATGTGCTCGGCGGCGGCATGTCTTCGCGTCTCTTTCAGAAAATCCGTGAGGATCGCGGGCTCGCCTATTCGGTCTACGCTTTCGCTGACGGCTTCGAACAGTCCGGTCTTCTGGGCGCCTATGTGAACGCCGAAGCCAGCCATATTCCCGAAGCGGCGACCATCATCCGGGACGAAATGGAGGCGACTGCTGAGGCGATGACCGATGAAGAGGTGGCGCGCGGCAAGACGCTGTTGCGATCTTCCCTGATGATGGGCCTGGAAAGTCCGGCCAACCGGATCGAGGCGGCGTCAGGGCAGTTGTTTACATTTGGAGCGCTGATGAGCGCCGATGAAATCCTGACGCGGATCGATGCGGTCACCATCGCCGATATGCAGCGTTGCGCGAAACGCGCGCTCGCCGGGCCTTGCGCCCTGTCGATTGTGGGTCCGTGCAATGATGCGGCGGTGGCGAAGCTATTTTAACCATTCGCGCTGAAGACGAAAGCAAGCGAAAAATTTTCAGCGTACGACATTTTCAGATGAAGCTACGTGAATGCGGACAACCCTTGATTGCTTTATTCGCCCTTTGCTTGACCTTTGCACAGGTTGACCGTACCCGTGTGCCCTGAAGGTTTATAAGGGGCGACAGGGGTTAATGAGAAAATTTATTACGGCTATTGCGTTCATGCTTGCAACCGCATCTGGCGCGCAAGCGGCGCTGATCGGTTCGGCGACCACGGTTAGCGGCGGCGGCGGCGCGGCAATATATTCAGAAGGTCCTGCAAGTATAGGCTATTATCTGCCTGGCGTGGAACAGCCTCAAACATTTATTGGCGGCCTTGTCGGCGAAGGGACGACTGTCTTTGAGTTAACGTCAGGATCGGATTTTGATTTTGCGGTAGGCCTGCTTACCAATGGTGTAAATGACAGAATGCAGTTTCGTTCTGGCGGGGGCGCGTTCGGTCAAGTTGAATCTTATTGGTTTTTCGACGATTTCACAGGGGCAAGCGGGATTGATTTTCAAGGCTTCACGATCAGCCGTTTAGTGCTGACCGTTATCGCCAGCTTCGTCTCCCCCGGGAGCGATCCCAATAATGACGGGATTTGGACAGAAGAAAGCTATTCGCTGCGGTTGGATGTCTATGACGACAGCGTTAGCGACGTGCCGTTGCCTGCGGCGACGCCATTATTTGCGGCCGCGTTGATGGGCGGCGCCGGATTTCTGCGCCGTAAACGCAAAGCTGCTTAAAAGGGTTAAGCTGATAATCGCTGACAGGCGCGCGCATGAATGTTCATGCGCGACCTCAATGACTGCGCCGGGCAAGGCGTCGGGCCTTAACCTCTCGTAAACTTATCCGTCCGTTTGGTCACTTATTTTTAGGTAGTAAGTGTTACCTCTCATCCGCGAATGCCGGGGGGGCAACTGCGGGTAAGTAACTGATGAGTGATTACGATCTGATTGTGATCGGCAGCGGCCCTGCGGGCCGTCGCGCAGCCATTCAAGCGGCGAAATTCGGCAAGTCGGTGCTGGTTGTTGAGCGCGGACGGCGTGTCGGCGGCGTTTCCGTGCACACGGGCACGATCCCGTCAAAGACTCTGCGCGAAACGGCGCTGAACCTTTCAGGCTGGCGCGAGCGCGGTTTTTACGGGCGCTCCTATCGCGTCAAACAGGATATTACCGCTGATGATCTGAACGCGCGCTTGCGCATGACCCTGACCCATGAGGTCGAGGTTCTCGAACATCAGTTTGCGCGCAACCAGGTTTCGACCCTGAAGGGCGAAGCGCGCTTCAAGGATCGCAAGACGATCACTGTCCACAAAGAAAGCGGCGAGACCACGGACATTACTGCGGATCGGTTTTTGATCTGTGTCGGGACCATTCCTTTCCGCCCGGATTATGTGCCGTTTGATGGAAAATGCGTCCTCGACAGCGATGAAATCCTGGACCTTACGGCGATGCCGAAATCGCTCGCCGTCATTGGCGCGGGCGTTATCGGCATCGAATACGCCACGATCTTTTCGGCGCTTGATGTGCCGGTGACGCTGATCGAACCGCGGCACAAGATGCTCGATTTCATTGACCGTGAACTTGTCGCCGATCTGACCCACCAGCTTCGCGACCGCGGCGTGCAATTGCGTTTCGGATCGCAGGCGGCCGAGATCAAGCGCAGCCCGACGTCTGAACGCTGTGAAATCATCCTCGAAAATGGACGCGTTGTGCGCTCTCACATTGTGCTCTTTGCGGCGGGCCGCATGGGCGCAACCAATAGCCTGAATCTTGATGCCTGCGGATTGAGCGTAGACCATCGCGGACGCTTGAAGGTCGATCCGAAAACCTTTCAGACGGAAGTCCCGCACATTTACGCCGCCGGCGATGTGATCGGTTTTCCGAGCCTTGCGTCCACCTCCATGGAGCAGGGGCGCATCGCCGCCTGCCACGCCTTTGAAGAAAAAGCGCACAAGCCGCCTGAGTTTTTTCCTTACGGAATTTACGCCGTGCCGGAAATTTCGACGGTGGGCCTGACCGAAGAAGAAGTGATCGAAAAAGGCATTCCCTATGAATGCGGCGTCGCGCGTTTTCGCGAGACCTCACGCGGTCACATTATGGGCCTCAATAACGGCATGCTGAAAATGCTGTTCAGCCTGAAGACTCGTAAGCTGCTGGGCTGTCATATCGTCGGAGAAGGCGCCACCGAGCTGATCCATATCGGTCAGGCGGTGCTCAATCTTGGCGGCGGTCTTGATTACTTCGTCAAGAACGCGTTCAACTATCCGACCCTTGCAGAAGCCTACAAGGTCGCTGCGCTCGACGCCTTCAACCGGATGCCGCAAGCGGTCAAGGCGGCGGACGAAAAGCCCGAGCCTCACAGGATGGTCGAAGATATCGAAGCCGGGTTGAAGCGGGCATAGTCCTGACTGAAAGACCGGTGGAGGCCGTTTTCCATTCGGGGCCCTCCTCAAAACGGCGCTTCACGTTATAACATGCGGATGCTGTTCGCCTCTGCGCCGCCCAATCCCGCTTTCGACCCTGTTCTTGTCCATGAGCCGGTGATGCTGCGCCGTGGGAATGTTGCGGATTATCCCGGCTGGCTTTCGCTGCGCGAAGAGAGCAGGGCGCACCTGACCGAGTGGGAGGAAAGCTGGACGGCTGAGCAGGCGACGCTGTCGGCGTTCAAGCGCCGGCTGAGATCTTATGAGCGTGATGCAAGGCGGGGCGGGGGATTGTCCCTGCTGGCCTTCCGGCTGAGCGACAATGCGCTGATGGGCGGGGCTACGCTCACCAATATCCGGTATGGCGCGTCCCGATCCGGCATAATCGGCTACTGGATCGGCGCGCCTTATACGCGCCAGGGCTATGGCGGCGCTGCTGTTGCGGCGATGAAAACCCACGCTTTTGAGCGTCTTGGCCTTAATCGTCTCGTCGCGGCGTGCCAGCCCGAGAATATTGCGTCGCAAAAACTTCTGGAGCGCAGCGGATTCGCCCGTGAAGGGCTCGCTCGCGATTATCTTAAGATCAATGGCGGCTGGCGCGATCACTATATCTACGCGCTGACCGCCGCCGATTATCAAACAAGCGCGCAAACGCCGTCCTAATCAGGCTTTTTGCGGTGAATGGAGTGAAAAATTATCCCTAAGGCGCGGACCGCCCCTTGCGATAATGTCACGCCCGCGTGAAGATGCAAAAGGGCGATACGCGCTGTTTCAGGCAGTGCGGAAGGCGGGCTGTTGAAACTCGACCGGATTTGGGGTGGTCGATGCTCTTTGGCCCGTTTCTTGTGGGAGACGTTCATCCTTGCCGCTTTGCGGCGCCGTAGCTTTAGTCGAGGGGTTCGGGGCGAAAACTATGATGACAGTGGGTGTTTTCGGGTTGTCGGATGGATTTGCAGGGCTTGCGCAGGCCGAATTGATGCGCGGCGCAGTGGCGGGCGCCTTTATTGTCGCCATGGCTTTTCTCGCAGGTTACGCGGCGATTCGCCGAAGCGGCCTTGCGGTTTGCGCGCTTTTGATGGTCGGCGCGGCCGCGTCGCTGGAACTCTCCTGGCTTGGCTTCATGTCTTCTCTGCCCGCCGAGGCCGGTGTGATGATGCAGGCCCTGTTTGCGGCGGCGGCGATTGTTTTCCTTTCCGCCTCGGTTGGCGCGGCGCGCTATAACCCGCTGCTTGGCGGCGTAATGTTCACGCTTGCGCTCGTCATTGCCGGCATGGGCGTCATCAACTTCTTCGATCGCATCGACCTTGCGCCAATGATGCGCTGGGCGCTGATGGGCGTCGGCGGCGGCGCCTTTGTCCTGTCGCTGACCCAGGCGCTGCGCGGCGATTCAGGCGCACGTCTTATTCTGCCCGGCGTCATCATGGCCGCCTCGGCGCCGCTTCTTGGCGTTTTCGCCGCTGAGGGCTCGGCGCTTGCCGCTTTCGCTTCTCATGGTCTCTTCACCCTTGGCATTCTCGCCGCCAGCATTGTTGCGTTGACGGAAACCGGCGCCTCGCAAATGGCGGGTCCAGCGCAGCCGATGGATTTCGGCATCCGCACCTCCCACGACGCGCCGTCGCGCCAGCGTGAAGTGCGCAGCCAGCGTGAGCGCGCCGAGATTGTCCTCGACAGCCAAATCGCCCGCGTCCTCGATTATTCAGGCGTTGGCATCTGGGACTGGAGCCCTGACTCGGTGGATCAGACCCAATCGCTGCCGTCGCTTCTCGGCGCCGATTCCGATGCGCCATTCACGCCGGACGCCTTGCGCAATTTCATCCATCCCGATGACGCGGCGCGGTTCGATTCCGAACTTCTCTCGCCGGTGGATGGTCCGTTCGACGTATCCCTGAAACTTTATGACGGCCGCACCATGCGCGTGCGCGGCGCTCGGGCGGCGGATGAACAGTCCGGCGCCATTGAGCGCATCGTCGCTTTTGTGGAAAGCATTTCCGCCGGGGGCAACGGCGTCAATGAAGAGCGCCTGCGCTCGGCGACGACCGCTGCGGTGGTGCCGTCCGCCGATCCCATGACAGCGAAGCTTTCCGCGGCGCTGGCCAATGGCGATATCGTCGCCGCTTTCCAGCCGATCGTTTCTCTCGATAATGAGAAGATCGCCGGTTATGAAGCGCTTGCGCGCTGGCGCGGTCAGGAAGCTGGAGCAGAGGAAGGCCCGGAGCGTTTCGTGCGCGCGGCTGAGCGCATCGGCGAGGGCGGGGCGCTTGCCGAAACCATGCTCAATCAGGCGGCGGCGTTTCTGTCCGACGCCTTGAAAAAAGAGAAACGCAAAGATCTGTTCGTCGCCATGAATGTTTCCTGGGGACAGATGCGCGACTCGTCTTTCCTTGAGGCTGTGCGCGCGGCGGTTTCGACCTATCAGTTGCCGAAGAAAGCGCTGGTGCTTGAACTGACGGAAGCCGATGCGGTCACTGACGCCAAACTTGCGGGCGAAGTCTTTCGCAATCTGAAAAACAGCGGCGTGGCGCTCGCTTTTGACGATTTCGGGGCCGGCTTCACCTGCCTGTCGAATTTGCGCAAATACGACTTTGATTATCTCAAGATCGATAAGTCTTTTGCTACGGATATCGAATCCGGCGGCGACGGCTCGAAAATCGTCGCGTCTCTCGCCAGCCTCGGCAAGGATCTCGGCCTTAAGGTCATCCTTGAAGGCGTTGAGTCCAAAGCAGCATCATCGAAGGCTCGCCAGATCGGCTGCGCTTACGGTCAGGGCTATGCTTTCGGCAAACCGGTTTCTGTTGAATCCGAAATGGATGAAACGCCGGTCGAAAACGAGCCTGAACCAGCGGCCGGGTTTAGCGGCGGGCAGCAGGATGACGTGACACCGCAGGACAGCGCCGATCATGCCGCGCCGGTTGAAGCGGCAGCCGAGCCTGAGAATGACGACGCGGCCACAGAAACGCTGGACGACAAGCAGGCGTTCCAGCCGTCATTCGCCGGCGCAGACGATGATGAGGAAGATCCCAAGCCGCGCCGCTGGCGTCTGTGGGGCGGCGAGCGCGATCTGCGCTAGTTGAACTCCAGCTTGCCGGAAAGGTCAGTGACGCCCGTCAGTTGAGGGGCTGATTCTCATCGCGCACAGAGGCCCATTCCGGCGACAGCATGGCGCTTGTGACGCCAAGCTTAGCAAGCGCACGGTTCCACAAGGGTTCAAAGGCGCCGCCGAAAATCATTTCCTCATCGGGCTCGCAATGCGCCCAGGCGTTCATGGCGATCTCTTTTTCGAGCTGTCCGGCGCCCCAGCCCGCATGACCGATGGCGAGTAGGAAGCGTCGCGGCGCAGGACGCTCAGGCTTTTCTCCGGCGATATCGATCAGAATATCGCGGCTAGCCGTGAGCCCGAGCTGTTCATCCAGCGCCAGTGTTGTGTCTAGTTTATAGTCAAGCGTATGCAGGACCAGACCGCGCTCTGTTTGCACTGGGCCGCCGAAAAACACTGGCGTTTCATCAGCGTCTTCTTGCGGAGCGATTTCAAGCTGCTCCAAAAGTTCGGAAAGACCAATGTCGTCAAGCGGCTTGTTGACGATCACGCCCATGGCGTGATCCTCGTCATGCGCGCACAGAAAAACGACGGAGCGCTCAAAACGCGGGTCGCCCATATTGGGCATGGCGATCAGAATCTGGCCGCCGAGATAGTCCCGGACGGCATCGCCGGGAGCGGATGGTTTCTTACCCATGGCCAATGAGGGTAAGGCCGGTGTGAAGTCGATGCAAGGGGGTGTTTGCCGGTGGACGAACGCCCCCGCGGAGCCTAAAACCCGCCAAACTTAAGAAAAGGAGACCTAAAAAGTGAGCATTTCAGTCGGCGATAAAATTCCTGATGTAAAAGTGATGGTGGCGACCAGCGAAGGCCCGCAGGCGGCGCAGACCAGTGAGCTGCTCGGTTCGGGCAAGGTGGCGCTATTCTCCGTACCCGGCGCATTCACGCCGACCTGTTCGGCGAAGCACTTGCCGGGCTTTGTCGAGAAGGCTGGTGAGTTTAAATCCAAAGGCGTCGACAAGGTCGTCTGCATGTCGGTCAATGATGCATTCGTCATGGACGCTTGGGGAAAGAACCAGAACGCCGGCGACAAGGTAGTCATGCTGGCTGACGGCAATGGCGATTTCGCTCGCGCGCTAGGTCTGACCATGGACGGCAAGGGCTTTGGCATGGGCGAGCGTTCGCAGCGTTTTTCCGCTGTGATCGAAAACGGCGTCGTCAAACATCTGAATGTTGAAGCGCCGGGCGCATTCGACGTTTCCAGCGCCGAACACATGCTCGGCCAGCTTTAGAAATAAACAGGACGCAGGGTTGGCGGCGTCAGGCGAAAGCCTGCGCCGCCTGTCTTGCAAGTTCGTCGACGCGTTCGTTTTCCGGGTGGCCGTTATGACCTTTCACCCAGCGCCATTCGACATGGCGCTCCGCCGCCAGCGCATCGAGCGCTTCCCAGAGATCTTTGTTCTTCACGGGCTGTTTTGAAGCATTCTTCCAGCCGTTCCGTTTCCAGCCCTTGATCCAGCTTGTGATGCCGTTCTTCACATACTGGCTATCGGTGTGAAGGGCGATGCGGGCGCCTTTCGGCAATTCTTCCAGCGCACGGATCGCGGCCAGCATTTCCATGCGGTTGTTGGTGGTGTCAGATTCGCCGCCATTGAGTTCGCGTTCTTCACCTGCATCGATGATCAAAACGCCCCATCCGCCGGGCCCCGGATTGCCGAGGCAGGCGCCGTCGGTGAAGACTTCAATCATGTTATTTCCTGACAGGTGACGCTTAACTGGCGAGACGAAGCGGCGTGTTGAAGACCACATTCTCCCGCGCGGTTTCGATATGATCGAGGCGCAATTTGCGGCGCGCCGCCAGCGCGGTCAAGAACTCCTCGACAAGGCTTTCCGGCGCCGACGCGCCCGCGCTGAGGCCGAGCGTCGTCACGCCCTCAAGCCGCGCCCAGTCGAATTTTCCTGCATCTTCGACAAGCGCTGCATCAGCGGCGCCTGCGATTTTCGCAGTCTCAACAAGCCGCGTCGAATTGGAGGAGGTCGCCGATCCGATCACTACGAAAAGATCGCATTCTTTCGCGGCGGCTTTCACGGCGTCCTGACGATTGGACGTGGCGTAACAGATGTCTTCTCTCGCGGGGCCTGCAATGTCCGGAAATCGAGCTTTCAGCGCCGCGATCATGTCTTTGGTCTCATCGACCGAGAGCGTTGTCTGGGTCGAATAGGCAAGCGGGCCGCGCAAGCAGGGCAGAGCCGCCACATCTGCGAGCGTCTCAACCAGGATCACGGCGCCGTCCGGCGCCTGGCCCATGGAACCCATGACTTCAGGGTGGTTGCGATGGCCAATGAGAATGACGGTACGGCCCGCCATGTCATGACGGCGGATCTGATTATGGACCTTGAGCACCAGCGGGCAGGTGGCGTCGATCTTGATAAGGCCGCGCGCCGAGGCATCCATATGCGCCGATTGCGGCGCCCCATGAGCGGAGAAAACCACGGGGCGGTCTTTTGGGACGGTCTCGAGGTTTTCCACAAAGACAGCGCCCATAGCTGAGAGCCGCGCCACCACATGAGTGTTGTGGACGATTTCGTGGCGCACATAGACCGGCGCTCCATGAAGCGCCAGCGCCTCCTCAACGGTGCGAATCGCCCGCTCTACGCCAGCGCAAAACCCTCGCGGCGAGGCAAGCCGAACGGTGAGCGGCGGCTTTCCTGCGCGGGTTTTTTGTGACGATGTGCTGGGCGCTGGTTTATGCACGAGGGGTCGCCGGTCCTTTTTCTCTGGGCGTCAGCCTCGTTTGCCGTCATTTGGGACATTGCGCCATCTGCGGCGAGAGGCTACGAGATGATGCCCCTCAAGCGGGGCTTCCCTGAGGCGGACATGAGGTGTTCTCTAGACCGTCTCAAGGCGGAATTGTGCTTTGATATAAGGGTTCTGGCTAATGAAGAAACTGTCCGTTGCAGCGCTATTCGCCGCACTCGCCGTCACCGGATGCGTGAGCGACGAAGCCAAGGAGCGACGCGCGGCCCGCGAGGGGAACCCGGCGCCATGTCCGAATATCGTCGTCTTGAACGAAGCCTCCCGGTTTATCGAGTTCGATGGCGATCAAACTATTGATAATGTGGCCTATTCCGGTGAGGTGGTGAATGTGACCTCGACCTGCCGGTATTTTGAGGATGAGCCGATCGATGCGGGGCTCACCATCGATCTGGCCTTCGGAAAGGGCCCCAAGGGGGAGCCGGGTAAAAAGTCCTTCACCTATTTCGTCGCCGTGACCCGCAAGGATTCGGAAGTCATCGCCAAGACGGAGTTTCCCATTGAGGTGAGCTTCGGCGACAATGCTGTGGAGACGGCCCGCGCCGATATCGACAAGATCATCATCCCGCGCGCCAATGAAACCATCTCCGGCGTCAACTTTGAAATCATTGTCGGCTTTTCGGTGACGCCGCAGCAGGCGATCTTCAACCGCTCCGGCAAGAGTTTGAAATTCCCGAATCTGAAATGACGTTAAAAGACGAACTGTCCGCAATCGTCGGCGAAGCTTTCGCCGCCGAGGGGCTTGATCATGCGCTGGGCGCTGTGAAAAGCGCCGACCGCCCGGATCTCGCGCAGTTTCAGTGCAATGGCGCGCTGGCCGCGGCGAAGGCCGCCAAGAAAAATCCGCGCGAGATTGCGAACGCCATCGCGGACAAGCTTTCAGCGCGGTCTGAATTTGCGGAAATTACAGTTGCGGGCCCTGGCTTTATTAATCTGAAGTTGACGCCAGAATTTCTGTCTGCGCGTCTCGATGCGCTGGCCGCGGACGCTCGTCTCGGCGCATGGCTGAAGCCTGCGCCGGAGAAGATCGTCATCGATTATGGCGGGCCGAATGTGGCCAAGCCGCTCCATGTGGGGCATTTGCGCGCCGCGATTATCGGCGAGAGCCTGAAGCGGATCATGAGATTCGCGGGCGATAAGGTGACCGGCGACGTTCATCTCGGCGATTGGGGCTTGCAGATGGGCCAGCTCATTTCCGAGTTGGAGCTTCGCCAGCCGGATCTTGTCTATTTCGATCCGGAAGCGAGCGGCCCATTCCCGGAAGAACCGCCCATAAGCCTTTCCGATCTTGAGGAAATGTATCCGGCGGCTTCGGCGGCGTGCAAAGCCGACAAGGCGCGCGCCGACGTCGCGCGCAAGGCGACCAAGGCGTTGCAGGCCGGACGGCCCGGCTATCGCGCCCTATGGCGCCATTTCGTCGACCTCTCGGTCAACGCCATGAAGAAGGACTACGCCGATCTCGATGTGGAGTTCGATCTCTGGAAAGGCGAAGCGGACGCCGATCCGCTGATCCCCGAGCTAACGCAAGACCTTAAAGAGCGCGGGATCATCGAACTCTCGGACGGCGCCGAGATCATCCGCGTCGCGCGGGACGATGATAAAAAAGAGATGCCGCCCATCATCTTCGTCAACTCCGAAGGGGCGGTGGGCTATCACGCGACGGACGTCGCCACGATTGTTGACCGCAAGCGCGAGCTCGATCCTGACCGCATGCTCTATGTGGTGGATGCGCGCCAGCGGCTGCATTTCGAGCAGGTCTTCCGGGCGGTGGACAAGGCCGGCTATTTTGACGAGGCGCGGCTCGAGCATCTCTGGTTCGGGACCATGAACGGCAAGGACGGCAAGCCCTTCAAAACCCGCGAGGGCGGCACCCTGAAACTCCGCGATTTCATCGACATGGTGACGGACAGGGCGCGTGAGCGCCTCAATGAGAACGGTTTCGCCGAAGGCTATAGCGCCGAGGAGACCGAGGAGGTCGCCCGCCAGGTCGGGATCGCCGCGCTGAAATTCGCCGATCTCTCCAACCCGCGGACCAGCGACTATATATTCGACCTTGACCGCTTCATGGCCTTTGAGGGCAAAACCGGGCCTTACCTTCTTTATGCAAGCGTGCGGGTGCGCTCCATGGTCGCCAAAGCGACGACCGCCGGCGCGGGCGAGGCGGGGCCGGTGAAAATCACCATGCCAGAGGAGGCGGACCTGGCGCTAACGCTGCTTGGCTTCGCAGATGCCCTGCGTGACGCCTATGAGCGGCGCCTGCCGCATCTTCTCTGCGATCATGCTTTCGGCCTGGCCCAGAGCTTCTCGAAATTCTACGCCGCCTGCCGAATTGTAGACGAAGCAGACGCATCATTGCGGGCGTCTCGACTTACCATGGCGTCAGCGGCCGGCGGACAGCTCGATCTGATCCTTTCCCTGCTTGGGTTCTCCGCGCCGGAGCGGATGTAGACGCCGAATCTGTTGCACTGCGCACACACTCGGCTTTCTAATTATCAAGGCGATGAGTGGAAGATGCTGTTATCCCATAACAGCCATGCGCTAACCTCGCGTGATTCCATATAGATTTTTCCACAATATAGCGTCCGGGAAAGTTCTGCCGAAACGTCGCAGAAGTTTCAGGAAAAGCCGGATGAATTGTCATTGAACTGTCATCTGATATGCCTAATGCCAGTCGCGTTATCGCGCCGCACAGACGGGGTTGCGGCATCTCAGTTCCAGCTTGGGGAATATCAAATGAAGCTAATGAAAACGCTCTCCGCCGGTGTGGCGGCGGTTGCGCTCACGACCGCGTTCGCCACTGTGGCGACGCCAGTGCTTGCGCAGCAAACAACGTCGGACGTTCGCGGCGTCGTAACAGACGAAGCCGGTTCGCCAGTCGCCGGCGCATCGGTCACCGTGGTCGATACGCTGACCGGCACGACCCGCCGGACCTCCACCGATGGACAGGGCCGTTTTGCTCTTCAGAACCTGTCCGCGACGGGCAACTACTCCGTCACCGTAACGGGTTCAGGTTACCAGGGTGAAGCCGTTGAAGGCGTACGTCTTTCACTTGGCGACACAACGACAGTTTCTTTCAGCCTCGCACGCGCCAGCGCTGGCAGCGATGAAATCATCGTTGTTGCTACCCGCTCCGCTGTCGGCGAAGTGGCGCTCGGCCCGAATGCAACATTCGACTTCGATGATCTCCAGTCTACGCCTGCTGTCAGCCGCGATATTAAAGACATCATCCGCGCTGACCCGCGTCTCTTCATCGAAGAGTCCAACGGCAACGGCCTTCAGTGCGCCGGCGCCAGCCCGCGCTTCAACAGCCTGACCGTTGACGGTATCAAGCTGAACGACAACTTTGGTCTCAACTCCAACGGTTACCCGACGGAACGCCTTCCGTTCCCGTTCGACGCGATCAACCAGGTCGCGGTCGAGCTTGCGCCGTTCGACGTTGAATATGGCGGCTTCACAGGTTGTAACATCAACGCAGTCACGCGTTCGGGTTCCAACGAATTCCACGGAACAGGCTGGTTCGACTACACCAATGACTCGCTCAATGGCGGTTCGATCAACGGCTCTTCTTTCGATAAGGGCGACTTCAGTGATTTCCGCTTCGGCGCCACGCTGTCCGGTCCGATCATCAAGGACAAGCTGTTCTTGTTCGTTGCTTACGAGAAGATCAATGAAACCAACATCATTGGCCGCGGCCCGGCGGAAGCTGGGGCAATTGGCGTTGCAGGCGTCAGCCAAGCTCAACTCGACCGCATCGTCGATATTGCGCAAACTCTTTATGGCTACACGCCGACACCGCTTCCGAGCGCTGTGGGTGAAGATGATGAGAAAATCCTCGCAAAACTGGATTGGAACATCAACGACTTCCACCGGGCGTCGTTCACTTACAACCGCAACACCGGCAACAATCTGACGGCGTCTGACGACGATCCGAACGAGTACGAGTTTTTTGACCACTATTATAACCGCAGCACCAAGCTGACGTCTTATTCCGGTCAGATTTTCTCTAGCTGGTCCGACAATTTCTCTACAGAAGCACGCGTTTCCTACACCACCAACGATACGGGGCAGGAATCGGTTAACGGCACCGACTTCGGTGAAGTTCAAATTCGCACCGAAAACAATGGCGAAACGGCTGTTGTATATCTCGGCGCTGATGACTCTCGTCATTCGAACAAGCTTGATACGAAGACCCTGAACATGAAGTTCAAGGCCGATTATCAGATGGGCAATAACCTGTTCACCATCGGCTTCGAACGTGAAACGGTCGATATCTTCAACCTGTTCATCCAGCATACGGAAGGCGAATATCGCTTCGACAGCGAATTCTTCCCGGACATGGATCAGAATATCGACGCGTTTGAACTGGGTCTGGTCGACGACATTTACTACGGCAACGCCGGCGGCACGAACAATCCTGACGATGGCGCTGCGAGCTTCAAGTTCGCGACAAACACCCTCTATGTTCAGGACGAGGTTGATTTCGATGAAATCGGGCTCTCCTTCACTGCTGGTTTCCGTTGGGATTTCTACGGTTCCAACGACGTTCCTGCGCTTAACAACAATTTCGTTTCACGGAACGGCTATGCGAACACAGAGACCTTTGACGGCAAAGGCCTTCTTCAGCCTCGTTTCGGTTTCAACTGGAACGCGACAGACAGCCTGACCATTCGTGGCGGCGGCGGTCTCTTCTCCGGCGGCAACCCGAATGTGTGGCTCTCGAACAGCTATCAGAGCGACGGCATTACCACGATCCAGGTCAGTGACCGTGACACAACACTCGGCGCATTCACCTATATCGAAGATGAAGGTGGCATGGGGCGTCCGTTCTGGGGCGTGCCGGAGAGCTTCTACAACGACGTAGCTAGCGGCACGGCGAATGTCGGCGTGAATGCGATTGACCCGAACTTCAAGGTTCCGTCGCAGTGGAAAGCCGCTCTTGGCGCGACTTATGTCTTCGGCGACAACTACAACCTGATGCTCGATTTCATCTACACAGATGACAAAGACGCAGCAGGCATTGTCGACGCGACGCTTGAGCCAGTTGGCACAGCACCCGACGGCCGCCCGATTTACACCAGTATCGATCGCTCGGATCCGGATTGCGTCAATCCGCTTTCTATGGACTGTTCGGACCGTGCGTTTAACCAGGACTTCATCCTGACCAACAATGACGGCGGCAAGCAGAAAGTGTTCTCTGCGGCTCTGTCTAAGGACTATGAGTTCTCCGGCGGCGCACGCGCGAACTGGACGCTCGCTTATGCCTACACGGATGCTAAAGACCGCAACCCGATGACGTCATCGGTCGCGTTCTCAAACTTCGTGAACTTCTCGACCTCTGATCCGAACAATCCGGGTCTGGCAAACTCGAACTATGAAGTGCCACACCGCTTCACGGTTCGTGCCGGCGTCGACTTCCCGATCTTCAGCGATTACTACACAAGCATTGATCTGTTCGGCGTTGTTTCTCAGTCGCGTCCGTACAGCTTCGTGTTTGCTGACGGCGGCGATATCTTCGGCGATGGGCTCGACGGTCGTCACCTGCTTTATGTGCCGACCGGTGCGGGCGATCCGAATGTGATCTTTGACGCTGGCTTCGACACGGCGGCGTTCTTCGCGATGATCAGCGATCTCGGTCTCGACGAATATGCAGGTCAGATCGCCCCACGGAACGCGTTCCAGTCTGACTGGTTCTCCCAGTGGGATGTGCGCATTGAGCAGGAACTGCCGGGCGTTCTTGGCGGTCACAAAACCAAGGCGTTTGTTGTCCTCGACAACATCGGCAACCTCATCAATGATGAATGGGGCGTCATCAACCAGGCCGGCTTCCCGGGTAGCGTTGAGCTCGTTGAGGTTGATGAATCCGGTTTCGGCCCGAACGGTGAGTATATCTTCACAGACTTCCAAACTGTGACGCCGGAATCGATCCAGTCACCTGTTACGGGTGCTTCTGTCTGGCAGATCCGCGTTGGCGTGAAGTACGAATTCTAATCCCGTCAGGGATAGGATGGAAAAAGGCGGGCTTTTTAGCCTGCCTTTTTCTTTGCCCGGAAGTCTGTGCATCAATCCATGTTCGGATTGCGAATGAAGAGAGCGGCGGCTGCGAGGGTCGCGGCGCCTCCTCCGTAAATCATGAAGATCGGTGAGAAGCCGCCGAAGAGATCGCCGGTCAGCCCCGTCAGCGTCGGGCCCAGCATGGCGATGGTGGCGAACAAATTCATCGCGCCGAGGATAGCGGGTGAATTTTTGAGCCCGAAATATTCGATGGTGAGCACTGTTGTTGCGAACAGGATCATGCCGAAAGCGAAGCCTTCAAACAGCGCGAAGATGACCGCGATAGCGCCCGTCGATGCGAAAGAGAGCGCAAACATGCCGAGCGCTTCGGCGCCAAGACCGGCGATCAGCAAATGGCGCGCCTTGAAGGATTTGACGGCGACGCCGCCGGCGGCGCGCGCGATCGCGTTGGAGGCGGCGTGCAGGCTCAACATGGCGCTGGCGAAGCCTGCGGAGAGGCCGAGGCCGGTCAGATGCGTCACCGCCCAGCTTGAAACGGAGACGCCGCAAAAATAGGCGGCCATCAAGGCGCCGCCGACGAGATAAAAAGCCGGCGCGCGCAACGCCTCTTTCAAGGTCCATTCGCGCGGCGCTGTCTTGTCGGCTTCCGGCGCCGCCGCGTCCGCCGTCTCCGGCGAGGGTTTCAAAAAACGGCTATCTGCGAAAATCAGAACCGCAGCGGTGAGCGCCAGGATCAGCCCCATGGCGAGGCGCCAATAGTGCCGCCAGTCGCCGCCGCCTTCGATCAGCGCATGGGCGAGCAAGGGTCCGGCGACGCCGCCGGCGCCGCCCGCCGCGAGATAGGCGCCGATCATGAAATTGCGCCGCTTCGCCGAGACGGTTTGCGCAATGACATAGGTGCTCGGCACGTTGGCGAGGAGAGCGAACCCGGCGCCAAGCAAGGATGTTGCGATGAGGTAGGGAACCAGGCTGTGGGCCGCCGCGAGGAGTGCGAAGCCCGACGCCATCGCCGCGCCGCCCGCCGCATAATTGCCGCGCAGACCGAGCCGTTTCAGGCTTTCCGCAGCGACGGGGCTGAACAGGCCTGTGAACAGCGCCAGCGCCGTAAAACCAAATCCCGCTTCGGTCCAGCTCCATTGCAGCTCTGCGATCATGGCGGGCAAGACGACGCCAAGCGAAGCGAAGGTCGCCGCCGTGATGTGAAAGAAGATCAAGCTGAGGACAAGAAACAGGCCCGCCGCCCGCGCTGAAACAAACATGAGGGTTCCTAGAATTTCGCTCTTAAGGTGATGGTGAATTCGCGCCCGCGTCCGGGCAAAGCGCCCACTTCTTCATAGACATTCTGCACAGGGATGAAGTGACGCTTGTCAAACAAGTTATCGATATTTGCGATGAGAGAAAGATCGCCGATCTCGTAAAACAACGCCGCTTTCGCCAACACATAGTCGGGAAAGATGATGGCGTTTTCGATCTTGCCGCCGGTCTCGCCCACATAAACCGCGCCCAGCGATGCGCCGAACGCGCCGAGGCGGGTTTGCGGTCCCGTATAGGTGATAAAACCGGAGGCGAGCCATTCCGGCGCGGTGTTGCGCGCATAACCGCCCTGAAGCTCCGCAAGACACGACGCGTTCAGCGCGGCAAACAGTCCGCCATAACCATCCGTTGGCGCGAGCCCGGCGCGCGTGGGCGGGATCACCACAAACTCGCCATTGCCGGAGCCGCAGGCTCCTGGAGCGCCGATGCGCGTTTCCTGCCAGGTGACCGCGCCGTTGACTGAGAATGCGTCGGACAGGAGATATTTCAGCTCCGCCTCGACGCCTTTCGATGTTTCCTCATCGAGATTGCCAAACGGATCGGCGCGCTGGCGGGTCTGACGGTAAAAGGCGAGAGACCCCGCCAGATCGCGCCGCGAGAGTTTGAGGCCTGCCTCATAGAGCTCGGAATCAGCGACGAAATTCTGCTGGTCGACGCGGTCGACCTCGATGCCGCCGCCATCATTGGTTTCGAGCGCGTTGTTCTCCGCATAGGTCGCATAGAGTGAGAGCGCATCGAATACGTCATAGCGTAGCGATAATTCGTAACTGGGTCGAACGTCGCTGTCCTTCAGCCGCACAAATCCCAGCGCCGGATTGAAGATTGTGTTTCCTGTATTGATTGATGACGCGGTGAACCGGTCGAGGCGCAAACTCGCCAGAAGGTGCAGACGTTCGTAAAATGCGATGTCGCTGACGGCGAAGAAGGCGAGATCCGTGGTTTTTGAATCGAGGTCGGTGTCCCAGCCGATGCCATTTGCTTCCTGCGAAAACGGATCGTCGAAAATGTCGCTTCCCGTGGGACCGACCGTTAAGTCGCGGCGGTCAACAGCGAGATAGCCGGAAAGAAAGGTCTGCCGGGTTTCATTGTTATAAGAACGATAAGAGGCGCCGATCAGCGCATCCAGCGTCACCGGGCCTGCGCTGAGATTGAAGCCGTAGCTGCCGCGCAGTTCATAAACATCGGCGACATATTCCGCCGCGAAGCCGTAACTCACATAAAGATCGCTATCCATGGAGTCGTAAAACGCCTGCAGACGCAGCGTGTCATCGCCCAGCGTCCAGGCGAAGTCTGCATAGGCTGTGACAGTCTCGGCTTCGGCGATGTCTTCATCCGCGATATAAACAGTGCGCGGTGACAGCTTCTCAGTCCCGACGCCTTCATCAAGCGCGAAGGCAGGCGAGGGGAAGACGCCGAAATCGACTAGCTGGCGAATGTTTGACGTGCCGAAGAAAGAGCCGACTGCGCCGTCGACCTCGTCGGGCGTTAGTTTGCCGTCGCTATTGAGGTCGGCAAGGTCGGTGTCGCGCCCGGTGATGTAGGTTCCGTTATCGATGAGGTCTTGCGTGACGCGGTTCCAGCCAATGGTTTGTTTGTAACCGCTGGAGTTGAAATAAGCGCCGCCGATTTCCGCTTCGAAACTATCGCCCGCTAGTGTGAAAGCCGACTGAACCAGCGTTCTTTCCGGCGATATGCCGCGATAGAAGCTGTCGGAGTTTTCATACTCTGCGTGGGCGTAAAGACCGCCATTGCGTCCGGCAAGATCAAAGGCAATTCCTGCATCGCCGCGTATGATGCGTTTGTCATAGGAGCCAATTGTTCCCTCAAGAGCGAGGAGGTGGCCTTCGGCGTTGACGTCTTTCGCGGTGCGGGCGGTCAGTGGCGTGATGTTGAGGAAACCGCCGACGCGGCCTGCGCCATAGATCGCCGGCGTCGGCCCCTTGACGATTTCAATGCGTTCCGACGCGCCCAATGGCGTCGGGAACGTGCCGGGGTTTTCAATGCGCTTGAAGCCGCGAAAATAGGTGTCGGCGCGGTTGCCGCGAAGCGAGACGGAACCGGGCACGCCAAAGAAACTGCCTGTAAAGGTTCCGGGCGCAAAGGCGGCGAGGTCGTCGACGGTCTCTATGGAAAAGCGGTCGATCAGCGCATCGGAGATGACATTCACACTGCGCGGCGCCTCGGCGTAAGAAAGGTCCAACCCCATCACCGCGCGGCTCGCATTCAGTTCTACGAGCTCCAGCGGGTCGGCGACGACGATAATCTCGTCCCGGACAGGATCTTCCTGCGCCCACGCCGTCCCCGCCATGAGGCATATCGCCAAACTCAAACTCGCCTTACGCATCGCACCCGTTCCTGCGCTTCACAGCGCATTTCAGAATCGGGGATGGAGGGGGAAGGCGGACAAAGCCCGCAATGACGAGCGCCCGCAATGACAAACGCCCGCAGTCGTGCGAACGCCGTAACACAGGGCGGAATCCGCCCATGCGCATACCGGAAAGAACAGGCGCGCTAACTCCTGACAAAGAGGGAGCGCCGTCCTTTCCGCGTCAATCTTCTCTCATCCGGACTATGACCGTCGGCTCCGGGCTCTCACCGGTATCTGCTCTGACTAAGGACCTGAAGGGGTCTTTTCGTCTCGGCTCGCGGGCTCGTCGAAGGTGTAAATCCTTCGCATTACCGCCGGTGGGGACTTTCACCCCGCCCCGAAGATTACTATGTCGCGGATTGCTCCGCGGGGCCTATATAGGGTGAAAGCCGCCAAGCGGCAAGAATCGCGAACACTGAGGATAGTTAAGGGACCATCTAATGCTTTCTTCCCGCCGTCAGCCCGCAGAATGGGCGCCCCACGACGCCGTCTGGATTGGCTGGCCCAGCGCCGCCGATTTGTGGGAGGACGATTTGGGGCCGGCGCGCGCCGAGGTCGAGGATTTTATCCGGGCGATCCTGTTTCCCGGCGGCGGACTTTTCGGTGAGCCTGTACAGCTGCTGGCCCGCGGCGCCGACGCCATCGCGGCGGCGGAAATCATGCGAAGCCGCCTGCCGGAGCCGTCCTTGCTGACAATCCATGAAGCCCCGATCGGTGATGTCTGGCTACGCGACACCGGACCTGTTTTCGCCAGAGACGATAGCGGCGCTCTTGTCGCGAGTGCGTTGCGCTTCAATGGCTGGGGCGGAAAATATCAGCTTCCGGAGGATGACCGCATCGCGGATATTGTCGCCGAGCGCGCTGATGTGCGCTTGCGCCGTTTCACTGATTTCATAGGCGAAGGCGGCGCCCTGGAGACGGATGGGGAAGGGACCTTCATCACCACGCGGCAATGCCTCCTCAATGACAACCGCAATCCCGGCATGAGCGAGAAGGATGTGGAAGCGGTATTGAACGCAGCTTTCGGCGCGGAAAAAGTGATCTGGATCGATGAAGGGCTTCTGGGCGATCATACCGATGGTCATGTGGACAATCTCGCGCGCTTTGTGGCGCCGGGAAAAGTAGTCTGCATGCGCCCCTTTGGCGAAGACGATCCGAATGCTGAAATTCTGGCGGAGATAGAGAAAACGCTTACCGCCGCGACCGATGCGAGGGGCCGCAAGCTTGAGATCGTGACGGTTCCGTCGCCCGGCCGGGTGGAGATTGACGGCGAGCCGGCCGCCGCCAGCCATATGAATTTTTACATCGCCAATCATTCGATGATCATGCCGAGTTATGAAACCCTGAGCGGAAACGCCGCGCCGGGACTCGAAGCGGCGGAAACGCTGAAAGCGCTGATCGACCGGCCTTATTTTTGCGCCGTTGATTCCTCTCATCTTCTTACCGGCGGCGGCTCTTTCCATTGCATTTCCCAGCAGCAACCCAGGGTTTGACGGGTGGGCGGGCTCGCCGACGAAGCGACCGGATTTTGCGGTGAACCGAGCGCCTCTCCGCCGTTCGGACTTGCAAGCCACGCCGCTGACGATCAGGATACCGCCCAACTAGGGGCCGCTTTTGCTGGGCGTGAAAGCGGATTTGGGCATAGCTGAATGACAGATAAGAAAGGAGCCGCACCCATGCGGATGAAAACTCTTGTATCGACAATGGCGCTGACAATTGCGCTTTACGGTTGCGGGCGCGAGAACGCGTCGACCGATGCATCGGCGGAAACAGAACAGGCGACAATGAGCGAAGCAGTAAACGAAGATATTGGCGATCTGTTTGCGGGCATTGAACCTGCGACGACTGACAATGAAGCAGCGAATATCCTGCTCTCCCCCTTTGACGGACCTTATAATGGCGTGCCGCATTTCGACCAGTGGGATATCAGCGGCATTAAACCGGCCCTGGAAGCAGCGATGGAGAAAAACCTCGCTGAAGTCGATGCGATTGTTAACAATCCCGAGGAGCCGACTTTCGCCAATACGATTATTGCGCTGGAAAAAACCGGCGATGAGATCGGGCGCGGTTTCGCCTATTGGGGCATCTGGTCATCCAACATGTCTTCGCCGGAGTTTCGCGATATCCAGAGCGAACTGGCGCCAGTCCTTTCGGAGTTTTTCTCTAAGATCAATCAGAACGAAGCTTTGTTTGCGCGGGTTAAGGCGGTTTACGAAGGCGAAGAGTATAAAACCTTGCGCCCCGATCAGCAGCGTCTCGTTTGGCTCACCTATGACGGCTTCGCCTCCAATGGCGCCACCCTCGAAGGCGAGGCGAAGCAGCGCTATGCGGACATCAACAAGCGTCTCGCCGAGCTGCACACGAAATTCGCCAATAATGTTCTTCACGATGAAGAAGAGTACGCGATCTATTTCGATGAAGACGAAGCCAGCGGTTTGCCGACCGACTTCATGGCCGCGGCGAAATCCGCGGCGGAGGCCAAGCCCGGTGACGGCGCTTACGCCGTCACAAATACGCGCTCTTCCATGGACCCGTTTCTGACTTTCGCGGACAATCGCGATCTGCGCCAGCAAGTCTGGGAGATGTATTACAGCCGCGGCGACCATGGCGATGAGTATGACAACAACGCTCTGATCGCCGAAATTCTTCAGCTTCGCGATGAGCGCGTGAAGCTGCTCGGCTATCCGAACTACGCCGCCTGGCGTTTGCAGAACCGCATGGCGAAAACGCCCGAAGCGGCTTTCGGCCTGATGGAGGCCGTATGGCCCGCGGCGGTCGCGCGCGTTGAAGAAGAAGTTGCGGAAATGCAGGAGATTGTCGACGCAGAAGGCGGCGGTTTTGAGATCGCGCCATGGGACTATCGCTATTACATGGAGAAAGTCCGCAAGGCGAAATACGATCTCAATTCCGATGAGGTGAAGCAATATCTCCAGCTCGACAAGCTACGCGAAGCGATGTTCATGGTCGCAGGCGAGCTTTTCAATTTCAAATTTACGCCCATCGAAGACGGTGTCGTGCCGGTGTGGCAGGAAGACGTCCATGTCTGGGAAGTGACCGACAAAACCTCCGGCAAGCTGATTGGCGTATGGTATCTCGATCCTTTCGCACGGCAGGGTAAACGCTCTGGCGCCTGGGCGTCGGGCTTCCGCGGTCATGAAACGCTGGACGGCGTTGAGAAAACAGTGCTGGCGACTAACAACTCCAACTTCGTTGAACCCGCGCCGGGCCAGCCGGTTCTCGTTTCATGGGATGACGCGGAAACCTTCTTCCACGAGTTCGGTCATGCGCTTCATTATCTGTCATCCAATGTCGATTATCCGACCTTGAATGGCGGCGTGCGCGACTACACCGAGTTCCAGTCGCAATTGCTGGAGCGCTGGTTGTCCACGGACAAGGTGATCGATAATTATCTCGTGCACGCGGAAACTGGCGAAGCCATGCCGGAAGAGCTGGTGAACAAGATCAAGGCGGCGTCGACCTTCAAACAAGGCTTTGACACCACAGAATATCTCGCCTCCGCGCTTGTCGACATGAAGTTTCACATGGTGGATCCGACCGGCATCGATCCTGACAAGTTCGAGCGGGAAACGCTGGCTGAGCTTGGCATGCCTGATGAGTTGCCCATGCGTCACCGGTCCCCGCATTTCGGGCACATCTTCTCCGGGGAAGGCTATTCCGCCGGCTATTACGGCTATATGTGGGCGGATGTGTTGACCGCGGATGCTGCTGAAGCGTTCGCTGAAGCGCCGGGCGGTTTTTACGACAAGGAAGTCGCCAAAAAACTCGTCGACAACCTCTTCGCGGTTCGCAATGCCGTTGACCCGGCGGACGCTTATCGCGCCTTCCGTGGCCGGGACGCCAATATCGAGGCGCTAATGCGCGATCGTGGCTTCCCGATCCCCGGGTCGGACAGTGATAAGCAGACGATCGAATAGAGGTCGTATTAATAAGCACCGAAAACGCCGCTGCCTTGCAGCGGCGTTTTTGTTTTATGAATGACTGCCCCAGACTTTGTTGACGCGGCGGTCGCGCCCGCAACTGGTGCGGTAGAATTTATAACGCACAGGGTTTTTCTTGTAATAATCCTGATGATAATCTTCCGCATCCCAGAATTGCGTGAACTCGACAAGCGGCGTCACGACCTCTTCGCCAAGCTCTGCGGCCGCTTCTTCCTTGGAGGCAAGGGCGGCGTCATACTCATCGGCGTTGGCGTAAAAAACCGCTGTCGTATAGGCGTGTCCGCGGTCGCAAAATTGTCCGCCGTCATCGAGCGGGTCCACATGCCGGAAGAAGTAATCAACCAGCTCGCGATAGGTGACGATCGATGGATCGTAAGGTACGCGCACAACTTCGCGATGACCTTCATGGTCCTTGTAAGTCGGGTTCTGTTTCAGACCGCCTGCATAGCCGGAGACCACGTCGCCGACGCCGTCGAGTTTTTCAAAATCTGATTCCATGCACCAGAAACAACCGCCCGCGAAAACGGCGCTTGCACTCGCATTGATGGAATGATCCTTATCCGGGGCGTCCTCTGCGCAAGCGGCGGCGCTGACAAGGGCGCACGCGGTGAGGGCGGAAAGAAATTTTTTCATGGGAGGGTCCTCCTTCTTGACGACCATATGCGTCTGGGCGCGCTGATACGCCAGAGGGGATTTGCCGGTCTCACCTGATTGTTATGGCGGAGGCCTCATGCGTTACTGTAAGGCGACAAGGAAAATGCATGAAAAACAAGGATATGAATAGATTGCCTCTGACCTGGCAAGCGTATTAAGTCTGGCTGGATCAAGGCCCCTTTTGGCGGCGGCTCAGGTAAAAAGAGAACCCTATGACCCAGCGCGATCCCTTCGCCGAAGCGCGCAAGATTGATGCGCCCGCGATTGAAAAACGTCCTGTCGAGACTACGCAGCATGGCGAGACGCGCGTCGATAATTACGCCTGGTTGCGTGACAGCGCTTGGCAGGAGGTGTTGCGCGATCCATCAAAACTCACGAGCGATATTCGCGAGGTGCTGGATGCGGAGAACGCCTATTACGCTGCGGTGACGGACGACCTTGAGCCGTTGCGCAAAAAGCTTTTTGCGGAAATGCGCGGGCGCATCAAGGAAGATGACAGCGATGTGCCGGCGAAAGACGGCGACTGGAAATACTGGACGAAATTCCGCGACGGCGGCGAGTATCCTGTATTCCTGCGCGAAAAAATTGCGGGTGGCGCAGAACAGATCATCTATGACGGCGATGCGGAGCGGGGCCAGTCGGAATTTTTCTCAATCGGAGATGTCGCCCACAGCCCTGATCACAAACTCGCGGCAATTGCGACGGATCGGCTGGGCTCTGAATATTACACCATCCGCATCAGGGATATGGCTACGGGTGACGAATTGCCCGACCTTATCGAAAGCGCAGATGGTTCTGGCGCGGTCTGGGCCGCCGATTCGAAAAGTTTCTTCTATGTGGAGCGGGACGACAATCAGCGTTCGAAATGGGTGAAGCTCCACCGGCTCGGGGACGACCCTGCGAATGACCGGCTTGTCTATGAAGAGACAGATGACGCTTATTTTATCGGCGTCCATAAAAGCCAGAGCGGCGAGTATATTTTCATTTCCTCCAGCAACCACGTCACCGGGGAAACGCGGTTCGTGCGGGCCGATGCGCCGGATGACGCGTTACAATTGATCGCGCCGCGCGAGCCCAATGTGCTCTACGATGTGGACCATCACGGCGATCAGTTCTTCATCCAGACCAATGACGACGGCGCCGTCGATTACAAGATCGTCACCGCGCCTGTCTCTGCGCCGGGTAAGGAAAACTGGAAAGACTGGCTGGCGCACAAACCGGGCAGCCAGATCGTTACCTTTACGGCGTTCAAAGACTATCTTGTCCGGGTGGAGCGTGAAAACGCTCTGCCGCGCCTTGTCATTTCGACTTATGACGGCGATGAGCATGTCGTATCGTTCGATGAGGCGGCTTACGCGCTCGGGATGCATGCCGGCTTTGAGTATGACACCAGCGTCATCCGTTTCACTTATGAATCGCCATCGACGCCGGAGCAAACTTTTGACTATGCCATGGCGTCGCGTAAGCGAACGCTTTTGAAAACACAGGAAGTGCCGAGCGGTCATGACGCCGCGCTCTATGTGGTGGAGCGGATTGAGGCGGACGGCGAAGGCGGCGCCAAAATTCCGGTGACGATCCTGCGCCTTAAAACAACGCCAAAAGACGGCTCGGCGCCGGCCTTGCTCTATGGCTATGGCTCCTATGGGTTGTCGACGCCCGCGTCCTTTTCCACCAACATCCTGCCGCTGGTGGATCGCGGCGCCGTTTACGCTATCGCCCATATTCGCGGCGGCGCCGACAAGGGCCGGCAATGGTATCTTGACGGCATGCTTGGCAAGAAGATGAACACTTTCACCGACTTCAACGCCGCGGCGGAGACGTTGATCAAAGGCGGCTACGCCTCGCCGGGCCGGATCGTGAGTTATGGCGGCAGCGCGGGCGGGCTCCTGGTCGGGGCCGCCTTGAATTTACGGCCCGATCTTTATGGCGGCGTTATCGCGGCTGTCCCGTTTGTCGATGTCGTCAACACCATCTCAGATGCGGAGCTGCCGCTGACGCCGCCTGAATGGGAGGAGTGGGGCAATCCCGTCGACAGCGCCGAGGCGTATGGATGGATCGCCGCCTATTCGCCTTACGACAATATCCAGCATACGGACTATCCGCCGATCATGGCGACAGGCGGGCTTGCTGATTACCGCGTCACCTATTGGGAGCCGGCGAAATGGATCGCGCGCCTGCGCGATGAGGCGACGGGCGGACCATTTGTGTTGCGCATGAATATGGGCGCGGGCCATGGCGGCTCAGCCGCGCGGTTCGAACGCCTTGACGAGCGTGCGCATCTTTACGCCTTTGCCTTGAAGGTCTGGGGCCTCGAAGAAGCAGAGCCCGTGAAGCACGAGAAGTAGGGGCTTAGCTTCGCCGCGGTTTGGCGTTCGCCTTGCTGCGCTTTTTCTTCTTTGCTGTCTTGTCGGATTTGCCCCTGGACGGCGCCCGCTTTTTGGTCTTGGCCTTTTTGCCATAGCCCGGTTTTGAGGGGGCGCCGCCGCGTCCTTTGCGTTTTGGCGATCCGGGCAGGGGATCGGACAGCATTTCAAAGCGAAGCCCGCCCGTCAGGGGCGCCGCCTCTGCGAGCTTGACCTTGACCGGTTGGCCGAGGCGGAAAACGCCGCCAGTGGAATCGCCGGTGACGCAATGTTCCTTTTCTTCGAACGTAAACCGCTCCGAGCCGATGGAGCGCATAGGGATGAAACCGTCCGCGCCAGTCTCGTCGAGCATGACAAAGAGCCCGAATTTGGTGACGCCGCGGATGCGCGCATCGAACTCCACCCCGACCTTGTTTTCGAGGTAGCCCGCAAGATAGCGGTCATTGGACTCGCGTTCGGCCGCGATGGATCGGCGTTCGAGATCGGAAATGTCTTCGGCGACCTTGGACAGCGCCTTGGCTTCCTTTTCCGTCTGGCCGTTTGCGCCAAGTCTGAAAGCTTTCACAAGCGCGCGGTGCACCGTGAGGTCCGCATAGCGGCGGATTGGCGAGGTGAAATGCGCATAACGGCCGAGATTGAGCCCGAAATGGCCGACATTCTCGGTGTCGTAAATCGCCTGCCGCTGCGACCGCAGCACGACTTCGGAGACCATCTCTTTTTGATCGCGCTCGCCAGCGAGTTTCAAAAGCTGGTTGAAATTGGCGGGGCGGATCGCGCCTTTTGACAGCGAATAATCGAGCGTGCCTAGATAGTCCCGCACGGTTTCGAGTTTTTCCGGGTCCGGCGTGTCGTGGACGCGATAGATCAGCGCCGTCTTTGCGCGTTCCAGCGCCTCGGCGGCTGCGACATTGGCGAGGATCATGAATTCTTCGATCACACGGTGCGCATCGAAGCGTTCGCGCTTGATGACTTTTGCAACATCGCCATTATCGTCGAGGATGATTTTGCGCTCGGGCAGGTCGAGATCGAGCGGCGCGCGTTTTTCGCGCTCCTTCATGCGCGCATGGAAGGCGTCATAGAGATTTGTCACAACGCTTTTGATCTGCGCTGAGGCGGGCCCGCCGTCGCTGATTTCCTGCGCTTCTTCATAAGCGAGTTTTGCGTGAGAACGCATGAGCGCGCGCATGAAGCGATGGCTCTTTTTGACTCCGCCCGAAGTGATGACCATTTCGACCGCGAGGCAGGGGCGGTCTTCATCGGCGCGCAGCGAACACAGATCGTTCGACAACCGCTCCGGCAGCATGGGAACCACGCGATCGGGCAGATAGGTTGAGTTGCCGCGTTTCAAGGCTTCTTTATCGAGTTCTGAGTCCGGCTTCACGAACCAGCTCACATCGGCGATGGCGACAATGACGCGGAAGCCGCCGGGATTATCCGGATCGTCGTCCGCTTGCGCGAAGACGGCGTCGTCATGGTCTTTCGCGTCCGCCGGGTCGATGGTGATCAGCGGCGTCTCGCGCAGATCCGTGCGATCGCCCAGCGGCGGCAGTTTCGCTTTTTCCGCTTCGGCGAGCACGGCGGCGGGAAAGTCCGTGGGGATGCCGTGATTGGCGAGCGCGATGGTGGAGTAGGCGTGCTTGTCGTCAATATGGCCGGTGACGGAGCGCACCCGCGCTTTTTTCGGTCCGTAGCCGCGGGCGTTTTTGGTTTCGATCCAGACAAGGTCGCCGTCCTTGGCGCCGCCCTCATCGCCCTCGTCGATTGTGAAGTTGTCGCGCACCCGCCGTTCCACCGGTTCGGCGACGCCGCCCCGGCGCTTTTTGTAAAAGACCGCGAGAAAACGATGCGCGCCTTTGCCGATGGCCTTGATGATGTCGGCGTCATAGCCGTCATCGCCCGCCGGAAAGAGTTTCGCCAGCAAGCGGTCGCCGACGCCTGGAGATGGTTTCACCTTGGCGGCGCGGCGGGCGGAAAGACGGATCAGCGGCGGCTCCGTTTCGCCGCGCCAGTTCGCCGGCATGCACAACAGGTCGCCGTCCTCATCTACGGACATGACGTCAATCGGCGCCACAGAGGGCAGGGCGTCGGCTCGCTCTATACGCTTGCCGCCTTTGAGGTTGATGGCGCCTTCTTCGTCCAGCTCTTTCAAAATCCGGCGCAAATCGGCCCGCGCTTCACCCTTTACGCCAAAGGCGCGCGCGATGTCGCGGCGCGCGACCTCGCTGTCGGCGTCTTTGAGGTAGGCGATGATGTCTTTTTTGGAAGGAAGACCGGTCTTATTCGGTCCGGATTTGGATTTTGTGCGCTTGGCCAATGTCTGCTTTCATCTTGTCGTCTTGATGGCCGGATAGCACGGTTCGGCGCTGAGCGCGAACGCTGTTATACCAGCTGGTGCTAATTGCCCACCGTGAGGGGGTTATGGCGGCGTCCGTCCACGAGAATTTCGTAATGGAGGTGAATGGCTGTCGCATTGCCGGTGTCGCCCGTGCGGCCGATTAACTCGCCTTTAGAAACGCGTTTGCTGCGTTTCAGGCCCGGGGCGTAGGCGGAAAGATGCGCATAGCGTGTCTCTACGCCGCGACCATGTCGGATCATGACTGTCTTTCCATAACCGCGAATGGTCTCGACAGCTTCAATAACGCCTTCGCCGCCTGCAAAAACCGGCGCCGGGCGGCCCGTGTATAGATCAACGCCATGATGAAACGACCCGGCGCCGCCGCGGCGCGGCCCGAAGCCTGATGACACACAGGCATCGACCGGCGCGCGCCAGAGGCTTGCGCCGTTCACTGTCGCCTGAGGATCGTAATTGGCGATCCGCATGTCGCCGCCTGTCGCCGGCGCGTTGGAAATGACAACGCCGGGGCAGAGGCTGAGCGAGGAAAAGTCGCGGTCGCTTGGGCGTGAGGACGGCGCCGACGCGCAGGCGGCGATGAAACTGAGGAGAACAAATAATGCTGCGGCCCGAAACATTCGCTTAGTCTTTCACATCCGGGGAAAGGCGCAAGATGCGCCGCCGCAGATTAAAAGCGCGAAAGATACGAGAGCGTTAAGAAGCGCCGACAAATCCGCAAGGGTTTTCGGGCGACTTCCGGCGGCATATCCCGTTGCCGCCGGAAGGCAATGTTTTGGCTGGGTTTTAGCTGGCATTTAACTAGACAGGCCGTGCGTGAAGATCGGCAACTCGCCGTCTTCCTTTATTTGGGCGCCGCGCATAACGCCTCAAATTCATGGATACGGATTGGCGGATCTGGCGACCTGAAAATTCAGCACAAGACGCAGGGGACGGGCTTATTCCGCTGTTTTTTTCTTCGCTGTTTTCTTTTTGGCTGCGGTTTTCTTTGGCGCCTTTTTGGCGGGCGCTTTTTTTGTAGCGGCCTTCTTTGTCGCCTTTTTCTTCGTGGCTTTCTTTTTTGTGGCCTTCTTCTTTTTCGCCGGTTTCTTTTCTCTGGCGACGATCAGTTCAAGCGCTTGCTCCAGCGTGATGCTTTCCGGCTCGGTCCCGCCGGGGATCGTAGCGTTGGTTTTCTGGTGCTTCACATAGGGCCCGTAACGGCCGTTCATGACATTGACCGGATCGCCGGTTTCCGGATGCGCGCCGAGTTCTTTTAGCGGCTTGGCGGCCTGACCGCGGCCCGCGCGCGGATTGGCGATTTTTTCAGCGATCAGCGTCACGGCGCGATTGAGGCCGACTTCAAAAACTTCGTCGATGCTTTGCAGATTTGCGTAGGTCTTGCCGTGTTTCACGAACGGACCGTAACGGCCGAGCCCGGCCTCGATCATCTCGCCGTCTTCCGGATGCGGGCCAACCTCGCGGGGCAGGGACAGCATCATCAGCGCTTTTTCAAGATCGGCGTCATTGACCGACCAGGTCTTGGGCAGGCTGGAGCGCTTGGGCTTTTCCTTCGACCCTTTTTCCTGCTCGCCAAGCTGGAAATAGGGACCAAAGCGTCCGACCTTGAGCCAGACATCCATCCCGGTTTCGGGATCTTTGCCGAGCAGCTTGTCGCCGGACTCTGTTCCGTCTTCGCCTTCGCCAAGGGCGGAAAGCTGGCGGGTGTATTTGCAATCGGGATAATTTGAGCAGCCGATAAAGGCGCCGAACTTGCCCGTCTTCAAGGAAAGCCGGCCGTCGGCACGGCCCTCTTCAGCGCATGTCGCGCAAGCGCGCGGGTCGGAGCCGTCTTCTTTCTTGGGGAAGATCAGCGGCCCGAGAGACTCGTTGAGAGCGTCCAGCACTTCGGAAATGCGCAGCTCGCCAATGTCCTCGACGGCGGCGTGAAACTCGGTCCAGAAGTTGCGGAGAAAGACTTTCCATTCCGCTTTGCCGGCGGAAATTTCATCGAGGGTTTCTTCAAGGTCCGCCGTGAAATCATATTCCACATATTTCTTGAAATAGTTTTCGAGAAACGCCGTGACGATTCGGCCTTTGGAATCCGGAATGAAGCGGTTCTTGTCCATCGTCACATAGCCGCGATCGCGCAATGTGGAGAGGATTGACGCATAGGTCGACGGACGCCCGATGCCGAGTTCTTCGAGGCGTTTTACAAGACTTGCTTCGGAAAAGCGCGGCGGCGGCTGGGTGAAATGCTGATCCGCCGCAACATCGGAAACATCCGCCTTGGCGCCCTGGGAAAGCTTCGGCAAAACGCCACCGCCATCTTCTGATTCCGCGTCGTCCTTGCCTTCTTCGTAAAGCGCGAGAAAGCCGTCAAAGAGAATGACAGAGCCTGTGGCGCGCAGGCCAGTCTTTTTATCCGATGAGAGAAGGTCGATGGTGGTGTTTTCGAGCCGCGCCGATTCCATCTGGCTCGCCATGGAGCGTTTCCAGATCAGCCCGTAGAGTTTGAATTCATCGTCGCTCAGGCCGCGGATTTTTTCAGGCGAACGTGAGAAGGCGGTGGGGCGAATACATTCGTGCGCTTCCTGCGCATTCTTCAACTTCGATTTATAGATGCGCGGGCTGCCGGGCACATAGTCCTGGCCGAATTGCGATCCGACGGCCTTGCGCGCATCGCTGATCGCTTCGGGCGCCATGTCGAGACCGTCGGTCCGCATATAGGTGATGAGACCGGTGGTCTCGCCGCCAATGTCGATGCCTTCATATAGCTTTTGCGCCGTGCGCATGGTGCGTTGCGCATTAAAGCCGAGTTTCCGTGCGGCTTCCTGTTGCAGGGTCGAGGTTGTGAAGGGCGGCGGCGGATTGCGCTTGCCGGGTTTGGCCTCAACTGAATCCACCGTAAATGACGATGACTCAACGGCGGACTTGGCGGCGAGCGCAGACTTTTCATCGCCAAGGGTGAACTTTTGAACCTTTTCACCGTCATGAAGGGTCAGACGCGCTTCAAACGGCGCGGAATCGCCGGAAACGGCCTGGGCTTTGACGGTCCAGTATTCCTGCGGAATGAAAGTTTCGATTTCCAGTTCGCGGTCGCAAATGATGCGCAACGCGACGGACTGAACCCGTCCGGCCGAGCGCGAGCCCGGCAGCTTGCGCCACAGGACAGGCGACAGGGTGAAGCCGACGAGATAATCGAGCGCGCGCCGGGCGAGATAAGCGTCCACAAGATCGGCGTCGATCTCGCGCGGATGCGCCATAGCGTCCTGCACGGCCTTTTTCGTGATCGCGTTGAACGCGACGCGATCGATCCGGACGCCTTTGAGAGCTTTCTTTGCCGCCAGCGTTTCAAGCAGATGCCATGAAATGGCTTCGCCTTCGCGATCAGGGTCAGTCGCGAGCACCAGCCTGTCCGCGCCCTTGAGGGCGGCGGCGATGTCATTGACCCGGCTTTTCGATTTGGCGTCGAGCTCCCACACCATCTCGAAATCTTCGTCGGGTTTGACCGACCCGTCTTTCGAAGGGAGATCGCGGATATGCCCGTAGGAGGCGAGGACCGTAAAACCGGACCCCAGATATTTATTGATGGTTTTGGCTTTTGAGGGCGATTCAACAATGACGACTTGCATGCGGAGAGGCGTCCCCCAAACGAACATCGGGTAAATTGGCGTGGCGCGCCCTATGGGGCGGGCCCATGGCTCCTGTCAACACTGACAGGCTTTCAGGCCGGGAAGAGGGTGATAATGGTTTTCTCAGGGATTTCCACCGGAGATTGTAGCGGCGGCGCTGAATTCTGGCTGAAGCCAATATGGTGAGATAGGGAGAATGTATAGAAAAATCAGATAGATGAGGCTTAAATTTAACCTGCATTTAAGGAGAAGCGGCCGCCATTATGCTCTTGCGCTTCGCCCGCCAGAACCAGATCGAGGAGCATATCGGCGACCAGACCGGGCGAGGCGTCGGCCTCACGCAGGATCTCGTCCCTGTGGAGCGGCGTGAAGCTGAGAAGCTCGAGAATTTGTCGCCTGAGCTTGACGAGAGCCGCCGGATCGGGCTCGCCCATGCCACCGTCCTGGCCGCCATCGGCACCCGCCCAGTCAAAGAGATCGCGCCCCGAGGCCGAGAGGCCCCTCTGCGCGGAGAGGCCATCGATAATGTCCTGCGCCGTTTCCACCAGCGTTGCGCCGTCTCGGATCAGCCTGTTGGCGCCCTGACAGCGCGGATCGAGGGGCGAGCCCGGCACGGCGAAAACCTCGCGTCCCTGATCGAGGGCGAAATTGGCGGTGAGTAATGTGCCCGATTTTTTGGCGGCCTCGACCACCACCACGCCGCGCGAAAGCCCGGAGATCAGCCGGTTGCGTTTGGGGAAGTCCCGCGCCGTTGGCTGCGCGCCCATGGGGCATTCGGAAATGACTGCGCCCTCGCGTGCGATCCGTTCGGTCAGTTCGTCATGCTCGGGCGGATAGATGCTATCGACGCCGCCTGCGACGACAGCGATGGTGCCGGATTTCAAAGCCGCGTCATGGGCGGCGCCGTCAATGCCGCGCGCAAGACCGGACGTCACCACATAACCGGCTTCGCCGAGATCGGCGGCGAGGTTGCGGGCGATCTTGCGGCCGACGCCGGACGCATTGCGCGCGCCGATGATGGCGACCGCAGGCTTTTTAAAAAGGCTTGCATGGCCGCGGATATAAAGCACTGGCGGATGGTCGGGGATTGTCTTCAAGATCGCCGGGTAATCGTCTTCAGGTGAAGCGATCAGGCGGGCGCCATGTTTTTCAGCTTCCTTTAGTTCGCGTTCGCACGCATCGCGGTCGGCGGCTTTCAAGGGACGGGCGCGTCCGGCCTTGCGCGACAGCTCGGGCAGGGCGGCGAGCGCTTTGGCGGCGGTTTCGTATTTTGCGATGAGGCGATGAAAAGTGACCGGGCCGATATTCTGGGTGCGGATAAGCTGCAGCCAGTCGAGACGTTCCCGGCCGTCAAGCACTGGCGGCTTCTGCTGACTTTTTCGCGCCGATTTTTGGTTCCTCGCCAGCCAGAAGGCGCACAATGTTCGATTTGTGCCGGATGAAAATGAGCAGCGTCATGAACAGCGCAGCAAGGGCGTAAAACGGTTTGCCCATCGTATAAAGAACGACCGGTGTTGCGGCGGCGGCGACAAGGGCGGAAAGCGAAGAATATTTCAAGATATAGGCGACGCCGAGCCATGTGGCGCCGGCGAATATCCCTGCGGGGAAATGCAGCGCGAACAAGGTGCCCATGAAAGTGGCGACGCCCTTGCCGCCTTTGAAGCCAAGCCACACCGGAAAGCAGTGGCCGAGAAACGCCGCGGCGCCTGCAACCTCAGGCCGCCAGCCCATGAGATAGGCGATGATGACGGCGATGGCGCCTTTGCCGCCGTCGAGCAGCAGCGTCGCGAGCGCGAGGTCTTTGCGGCCCGTGCGCAACACATTGGTCGCACCGATATTGCCCGACCCGACCGAGCGGATGTCACCGAGTCCTGCGGCTTTCGTGATCACGAGCCCAAACGGAATGGAGCCGAGAAGATAGCCGAGAATGAGAGGAAGGAGGATGGTCATGCTGTTGCAACATAGCCTTATTTGTTTTGGGTAGCTTGCCGCATTCATTGTTCCCCCTCAAGGGGGAGTTCAAACAATGGGCTATTCGCCGCGCGTCAGCAGCGCATCGAGGCACGCCATGCGCATGGCGACGCCGTAGAACACCTGGCGGAGAATAAGCGACAATTCCTCATCGTCGGCGAGCTTCCCGCAAATCTCAACACCCCTGTTCATGGGGCCTGGGTGCATGACCCGCGCGCCGGGCTTGGCGAGTTTCAGACTTTCATGGGTCAGGCCAAATTCCTCGAAGAAACCTTGGGCGGCCTCACGTCCGCCTTCTTCCATGCGTTCAAACTGCATGCGGAGCGCCATGGCGACATCGGCGCCGTCGAGCCCGTCTTTGAGATTGTCGAAGCGGGGAATATCCGTGAACTGATCGTCTGAAGGCATGAGATGCTTGGGGCCCACAAACCGGATATTGGCGTTGAGGCGCTGGAACAGGCGTGCGTCGGAGCCAGCGACGCGTGAATGTTTGATGTCGCCGCAGATCGCAATGGTAAGCCCTTCGAGCGTGCCGAACTCGGATCGGACCGCCGCCGCATCGAGGAGCGCCTGTGTGGGGTGTTCGCGCTTGCCGGCGCCGCCATTGACGATGGCGCAGGAGAGCGTCTCGTCGAGGGCGTAATGGAGGTCTTCCTCCTTGGCGCGCACGATCATCAGATGGGCGCCCATGGCCGCCATGGTCTGCGCCGTGTCGATCATCGTCTCGCCCTTGTGGACGGAGGACGCCGCGACCGGCACATTGATCACATCGGCGCCGAGTTTCTTGCCCGCAAGATCGAAGGAAAGATTGGTCCGGGTTGAGTCTTCGAAAAAGAGATTGATCTGGGTCTTGCCCGCGAGCCGTCTCGGCGGCGGCGCAGCCCGGCGCAGATAGCCCGCGTAATATTCGGACAGTTTCAACAGATAGCGGATATCGGCGTCCGAAAGATCGTCTATCGCGATCAGGCGGCGCGCTGAAAACCCGCCTTTGGGCGGTTGGGGGCGTTCGGATGTTGTCATTAAAACCGGAGCATTAGCGCCTTGCGCGGCGATCCGCAATAAGGGGTTTTCCCGGCGGATGCTGAGCCCGCAAGCGATAGTGGATTCGCCGTCCCCGGTCGGGTATGAATCAGGGTGGGCGGCCTCATGGGAGGGGAAGCAATGTTTGGCGTCAGGATTTTATCGGCATTGACGGCTTATGCAGTCGTTCTGCTCGAAGTCTATTCGGGCGTGATCAAGGGGCCGCTCTGGTGGGTGCTGCCGGGCGCGCTGGTTTTGGCGCTATTAACCGCTGTGTCTCTCGTCGATCCGGCGAACCGCGATTTGGCGCCGAAGCCCACCAGCGTCTTCGGCACGCTCATGCAATGGATTGTCATTCTCGGCATGGCGCTCGCCGTCGCGTGGTTCTCCAATTATTTCGGTCGCGAGCTTGTCCCGGAGCTGGTCAAAAATCCATTGCCGCAGCTCTAGCTCGCCGTTTCGGACGTTGATTTTCAGCGGCGGCGTTTCGCGGCGACTTTCAACAGCCACATAACGCCGAGCACAATCACCGCGATATCGATGGCGAACATCAAGATCAGCGCCGGCGGATGGCCATTTGTGAAATAGGCACGCCCGCCCAGGATGAGCCCGGCCGAACAGGCGGCGATCGCTGCGATGATGGCGTTGCGGCTATGGGACTTCGATCCGTCATTGGTGTCGTTGCGCACGAAAAAGCCGATGACGACGAAAAGAAAGCCGAACCCCGCAAGCGGCAAACCAAGGCCCGGCGCCGCATTCAGAAAGGCAACAAGGAGGTGAAACACGCCGGTCCCGGTCAGAAGACCCATGATTAGGTGGCGCATGGTTCTTATTTTCATTTCGTAAGCCCCCTCAGGCGGTCGATAGCGCCTTGCAGTATAAAGGTCGCAGCCATTTCGTCGATCTTTTCGGCTCGTTTCGCCCGGCTCGTGTCCATGGCGATCAGGTCGCGCTCCATGGCGGCGGTGGAAAGGCGTTCGTCCCAGAAGGCGACGGGAAGATCGAGGGCCTTGGGCAAATTGCGGGCGAAGGCGCGGGCGCGCTGGGCGCTGGGCCCCTCGGTCCCGTCCATATTCAGCGGCAGGCCGATGATGATCCCGGTGATCTTGCGTTCAGAAGCCAGCGCCGCGAGGCGCTCTGCATCCAGGGTAAATTTCTTGCGGCGGACGGTTTCCACGGGGGTCGCTACCATGCGGTCGGGGTCGCAGACGGCGACGCCGATGGTTTTTTCGCCGAGATCGAGGCCGAAAAGTGCGCCCCGCGCGCCAAAGGCGGCGGCGGCCTGTTCAAATTCATTGTTCATGGGGGCATAGTAACAGGCTTGGTCAAGTCAGGTCGTTAATGCGTTGGATTGTTCTTTTCGCGGTGCTGGCGGGGCTGTCGCTCGCCGCTTTCGCCGCGCCTTTTGGAAAATCGGCGCCTGATCTGCGCATTTACATTCGTCAGGCGGACGGGGCTGAGCTTTCTGTTCAGTATGAATGGCGCAAACCCCGCCGGGAGATGATCTTTGAAAGCGTCGCCGGCGGTTATCGCGAGCGGCGTTGGGAGATTGCGACGCCCGGCTTCAAGCTTGTGCGGCTTGAGGATGAGGACCGGATCGTCCGCACGGACGGCAAGAAGTTTTCCGACCTCGAACTGACCGCGAAACCGGATCTCGTGCGCATTCCCAAAGAGTATCAGCCGACGGCGCGCTACGGCGCGGGCGGGGCGCTGATCTTTACCGGCCATTTCTGGCCCATGACCGGGAAGGGTGGCCGGGTTAACGCGACTTTCGATTTCACCCCGGCTGAGGGCGGCCATGTGGTGACGTTCGGCGCCAACGAGCCTGCGCTTTCCGACTGGCGTAGCCCCATGGCGCATCCGGCCTTTGTTTATATGGGTCCGCTCGATCCGGTGGAGACCGATCATGTGATGGCGCTGATCGACCCTGACGCCCCGCGCTGGATCGTCGATGAGTTCAACACGCTTGTCCCGGCGAGCTTTGACAAGCTTGCGACGCTGTTCGGGTTCTCACCGGAGACGAAGCCAAATCTTTTTCTCGCCGCGCCGTTGGGCCGGGACGAAGGCCGGCTCAGCTATGCGGGCGACGCGCTTCCTGCGCAGTTCCAGATCACGCTGGAAGGCGCCGCCTGGAAGCAGCCGTCCGACAAGGCGCGCGGGATTTTCGTGAATGCGACTATCCACGAGGCCGTGCATCTGTGGCAGGCGGCGGCGCGGCCCGGCGTCGAGGATGCGCCGGAATGGATTCATGAAGGCGCGGCTGACGCTATCGCGGCGGAGGTGATGGTGGCGCTGGGGGAATGGGACGGCGGCGCCTTCGCCGCCAATGAGCGCGCGGCGCGGCGCGAATGCGCCAGCGAGCTGGAGACCGGCTCCCTCAACGGCGCCAAGGCGAGAGGCGATTTCCGCGCGCTTTACGCCTGCGGCCATGTGATTGCGCTTGCAGTCTCCCGGGCTGACGGGGAGACCACGGCGGATTTCTGGCGGGTTTTCATAGAGCGGGCCGGGGATGACGGCTATTCCGAGGACATGTTCTACGACCTTGTGGCCGAGCGAACCGGCGACCGGGATTTCGCCGACGCGGTGGAGGATTTCGCCCGGACCCCGCTGGCCGAGCCCGCCCGGGCCATCGATGGGCTATTCGCCTCCTCGGCAAGTCTTGCGCGCGAGCGGGGGCGTTGATAGGCACAGGCGTCGTTTCAGGATTTCAAGAGAGACCGCATGTCGATCGATAAGGACACCGTGCGCAAGGTCGCCAAGCTGGCGCGCATCGCCGAACCGGAAGAGCGCCTTGAGCCGCTGGCGAAAGAACTTTCCGGCATTATGGGCTGGATCGAGCAGTTGAACGAAGTCGATGTCGAGGGCGTCGAGGCCATGGCCTCCACCGTCGATGTCCAGCTTCCCATGCGCGAGGACGTGTTGCAGGACGGGCCCACGGGCGGCCACCAGCCCGAAAACGTCGTCGCCAATGCGCCGAAAACTGAAGACCACTTCTTCGTGGTGCCGAAGGTGGTTGAATAATGTCAAACCCCGCTGACCTTACTCTCGCGCAACTTCGCGATGCGCTGAAGAAAAAAGAAGTGACCTCACTTGAGGCGACCGACGCTTATCTGTCGCGCATCGAGAAAGCGAAAGCGCTGAACGCCTTCATTACTGTGACGGCTGACAAGGCCCGCGAGATGGCGAAAGCCTCCGATGCGCAACTCGCCAAGGGCGTGGGCGGCGATCTCGAAGGCGTGCCGCTGGGCATCAAGGATCTGTTCTGTACGGAGGGAACGCTGACGACCGCCGCGTCGCATATCCTCGACGGTTTTCATCCGCGTTATGAATCGACAGTGACGAGCCATCTCTGGCGCGACGGCGCGGTGATGCTCGGCAAGCTCAATCTCGATGAATTCGCCATGGGCTCCTCCAACGAGACCAGTTTCTACGGCAATGTTATCAATCCGTGGCGTCGTGACGGCGATGACACGCCCCTGACGCCCGGCGGGTCTTCCGGCGGATCGTCAACATCAGTGGCGGCGCGGCTTTGTGCGGCGGCGACTGCGACGGATACGGGCGGGTCGATCCGTCAGCCTGCGTCATTGACCAACACGGTCGGCGTGAAACCGACTTACGGGCGCGTGTCGCGCTGGGGCGTTGTCGCTTTTGCGTCCTCGCTCGATCAGGCGGGACCGATCACGCAGGATGTCCGCGACGCGGCGATCATGTTGAAGTCCATGGCGGGCCACGACCCGAAAGATTCCACCTGCATCAATCGTCCGGTGCCGGATTATGAAGCAGTGCTGGGCCAGTCCCTGAAGGGTCTTAAAATTGGCGTACCGAAAGAATACCGCATTGACGGCATGCCGGAGGAAATCGAAAAGCTCTGGCAACAGGGCATTGCGTGGATGAAAGACGCAGGCTGCGAGATTGTCGACATCTCCCTGCCGCTGACGAAATACGCGCTGCCGGTTTATTACATCGTCGCGCCGGCGGAAGCCTCATCCAATCTCGCGCGGTATGACGGTGTTAAATTCGGACTTCGCTCGAGAGATTTCACCGACATCACCTCGATGTATGAGAACACCCGCGCCGAAGGGTTCGGCGATGAGGTGAAGCGCCGCATCCTGATCGGCACTTATGTTCTCTCCGCCGGTTATTACGACGCCTATTATTTGCGCGCGCAGAAGGTGCGGAAGAAAATCTTCGACGAGTTCACCGATGCCTTTTCAAAGGTGGATTTGATTCTGACGCCGTCGGCGCCGTCAGCCGCATTCGGCCTCGGCGAGAAAACTGCCGATCCGGTGCAGATGTATCTGAACGACGTCTTCACCGTGACGGCGAACCTTGCGGGGCTCCCGGGCGCGTCAGTGCCCGCGGGCTATGACAAGCAGGGCCTGCCGCTCGGTCTTCAGTTGCTCGCGAAACCCTTCGACGAAGAGACCATGTTCAAGGGCATGTATGCGCTTGAACAGGCGGCCGGCGCCAATAAACGCCCGAAAGAGTGGTGGGGTTGATGACGCCAGCCACATGGCAAGATTGGATTGCTTGGGCAGGGCTAATAATTCCATTCGCAGCTTTGGCGTGGGCTGCAGTCGTTCATGTTTTGAATCAGCGTGAAAGTTATAGACAAAAAAAGTACGAAAAATTCATGGACTTGATAAGTCGTTATAATAATGCAGCCGGTGACGAGCCCCTTTTTACCCAACTTGCTGCTGCGTTTGAATTGAGAAATTACAGAAGCTACAAGACCGTAATACAGGCGATATATCAATATCAAAATGAAAAGGTGGCTAAGCTCGAACTCGACGATATTTCGAGTGATCCCATTCGTATGGCGAAACGCGAATTGGTACAGGCAGAGCTTAGCAAAACAGTTGAATATTTATGTGGAAAGGGAACTATGCCCCCACACCTTGCAAAAATAAGGAGCGCAAGGATGCGGAGGGAGTTGCCCCCATCCCCGGCTTCGCCGGTACTTCCCCCGCAAGCGGGGGAAGAGAATAATCACTTATAATTCACCGGATCTGAACGCATGCCTTCGCGCGCCAGGACGTCGCGTCCGCGATCATAAATTTTTTCCAGCGCATGCCACGGCACATAAGGATAAAGATGATGGATCTCGTGATAATTATGGAAGTTAAAGAGCCAGGCGAGGGCGCGTCCGCCAAGGCTTTTATCCGTCACCATCACGCGTGAGACTTTGATGTCGTCGCGTTCATCCGCGACCTTGTAATGCGGCAGCCAGATGAAGCGATAGGCGTTGAACGCCCATGCGTTGAGCGCGGGCAACACCCACAGCCACAGGGCCAGCCAGCCGTAACCGGCGGCGACGATGATCGCGAGCACGCCGAAAACGACGCCGAGTTCAATCGCGATGCGCGTCAGATAGCGGGTCGGGCGCGGGTGATATTTCGCATTGCGGATGCCGTGGATCGTCGCGGTGAAGTAATAGAGATAACAGCGCAAGACGCCTTCGGGGAATGTCTTCGCGCGGGCGACGAAATGCTCCGGGTCGCGCTCGGGATCGTTTGCGTATTGATGGTGAATGCGGTGGTTGTGTTCATGCATGGTGTAGGAATGAAAGCCGTAGCCGATATTCACCACGCCATAGAAATAGTTGAGCCAGTGAAACCGCTTGTCCTTGCCATGAATGTTTTTGTGCACGCCTTCATGGGCGGGGGTGTAGCCCTGGATCATCCAGAAGGAATTGATGAGGAAGCCGGCCCAGAGCGGCACGACGCCGATGACCGCGAAATAGGTGGTCGTAAAGATAATCACCTGCGCCAGCGTGCCGAAGACCAGGGTGCGCCAGCACACGCCTTTGCGGTGCTCGAGCGCAAAGGCTTTCAATTCCGCGAGATTAGCGGCTTGCGGCTGAGAAACGGCGTCAGCGGCGGCGATCGTCTGGACTGCGCTGGTCATCTGGTATCTCCAATGCACTCCCCCATATAGCTTTAGACTTTGCCTGATTGTTTGAGCTGCCTCAAGGCGATAAGGCGCTTTCCTGCAATTGCAGGAGGCTGTTAGAGTGTCACAACCCAAAGGACAGACCCCTCGTGTTTGGATCGTCATTTCGCGAAATCGCCTACACTGCGCCGCTCTCGGCGCCGCTTGAGAGCGACGCCTTTCATCGGCCGGGCGAGGGCGATTGGCGGGTGATCGTCTTTCCGGGCAGCCCCTGCAACAAGCTGCTTTTCACGCGCCTGTTGCGCACCGCGCCCGCCGGGCTCGACATGGTTGTGCTCTCGCGCCCCGGTTTCGGGCGGGGCCATAGCGGCGTCTATACCGATTTCGAGGAGCAGGTGGCGGCGGCGAAGCCGTTCCTTCCAGGCGGTGAGTTCGGCGACAAGAAGATTATCACGCTTGGTGTTTCCTATGGCGGGGAGCTGGCGTTGAAAGCCGCGCTCGATCATCCGGAGGCGGTGAAAGGCGTCGTCACTGTAGCCGCGCTGATTGATGAGCCTCATGATTACGCCCTCCAACTGGAAAAGATCGGCAGCGTTAACGGCATCGAGCCTTATGTGCCGAACCGCTGGATGAAAGTCCGCAAGGAGATCACGGCGCGGCGTGCGCAGATCGGCCCGCTGCTGGAACAGGTCTCGAAGATCGAAGCGCCAGTGGAGGTCGTGCACGGCGACTTCGACGCGCTGGTGCCCAAGTCCAACGCCGAAAAGCTGATGCGGGTCTTGCCGAAGCAGCGATCCGCGCTCGAGATCATTCCCGGCGGCACGCACTACCTTGAGCTGCAATATCCCCGGCGGCTGCATCGCTCGGTCCAGCGGGTTATTGAGCGGGCGGAGGCCGGCTAGGCCGTTCGAGGGCTCTGGGCGGCTTGCAAGTCTCCAAGACAGCGGGCAAAACCGCAGAAATCTGTTTTGAACGACGAGGACGACAATGGGCGCGGAGCCGAAAAAACTGCTGCAAGGGTCAACCGGCGACTGGGAGGTCGTGATCGGGCTCGAGGTCCATGCGCAGGTCTCCTCGAAGTCGAAGCTGTTTTCCGGGTCCTCCGCTGAATATGGCGCGGGCCCGAACGAGAATGTCTCGCTCGTCGACGCCGCCATGCCGGGCATGCTCCCGGTCATTAACAAATATTGCGTGGAGCAGGCGATCCGCACCGGGCTCGGCCTCAACGCCAAGATCAACACCTGGTCGCGCTTTGACCGGAAGAACTATTTCTACCCCGACTTGCCGCAGGGCTATCAGATCTCGCAATATAAAGATCCGATCGTCGGCGAGGGCGAGATCGAGGTGGAGCTTGAAGGTGGCGAGACTATCAATGTAGGGATTGAGCGTCTGCATCTGGAGCAGGACGCCGGCAAGTCGATCCACGATCTCGCGCCGAAGGAGTCATATGTCGACCTCAACCGGTCCGGCGTCGCGCTGATGGAGATTGTCTCCAAGCCGGAGATGCGCACGGCGGAAGAGGGCGCGGCCTATTTCTCCAAACTGCGCTCCATCGTGCGTTACCTCGGGACATGCGACGGCAATATGGAGGAAGGCTCCATGCGCGCCGACGTCAACGTCTCCGTCTGTCGCGCCGGCAATTACGACAAGTTCCGCGAGACCGGCGACTTCAGCTATCTCGGCACACGGACGGAAACCAAGAACGTAAACTCCTTGCGCTATGTGCGTCAGGTGATCGATTATGAAGCGCGCCGCCAGATCGAGGTTCTCGAAGGCGGCGGCGAGATCGATCAGGAAACGCGCCTCTTTGATGTGAAGTCCGGAACGACGCGGACCATGCGCTCAAAAGAAGACGCCCATGACTATCGCTATTTTCCGGACCCGGATTTATTGCCGCTGGAATTCGAGCAGGCCTGGGTCGATGAGATCAAGGCAAGCCTGCCCGAACTTCCCGACGCCAAGAAGCACCGCTTCATTTCCGATTACGGACTGTCGCCGTATGACGCTTCCGTACTCGCAGCGGACAAGGCGAGCGCCGCCTATTTTGAAGAAGTCGCAAAGTGTGGCGACGGCAAGCTCGCGTCCAACTGGGTGACAGGCGATCTCTTCGGCGCGCTCAACAAGGCGGGCAAGGAAATTGAGGAAAGCCCGGTTTCCGCTGCGCAACTGGGTGAGCTGATCGGCCTGATCAAGGACAACACCATCTCCGGCAAGATCGCCAAGGATGTCTTTGGGCTGATGTTTGAGGGCGAGGAAACGGGATCGCCTGCGGAGATTGTCGAAAAGCGCGGCCTGAAACAGGTCACCGACACAGGCGCGATTGAGGCCGTCATCGACGAGATCATGGCCGCCAACCCGAAACAGGTCGAGCAGGTCAAAGAAAAGCCGAAGACCATGGGCTGGTTTGTAGGCCAAGTGATGCAGAAGACCGACGGCAAGGCGAACCCGCAAGCGGTGAACGAGCTTTTGAAGAAGAAACTCGGCGTCGAGTAATGCGACATCGCCCGCGCAAATTGCTGCTCTCCGGCGTGGCGCGGCTGTAAGGAAAAGCATGGCGGCGGAAAAGAAATTCGAACACGTCAATCGTTGGCTGACACTCGCCGCGAATATCGGCGTCGTGATCGGGTTGCTTATACTCATTATCGAATTGCGCCAGAACGCATCCCTTACGAGGGCGGCGATGGAGGCGGAGAAAAACGACCGACTTGCTTCAATTGAACTCAGCCTTGCGTCGCCCGCGGCGGCGGCTGCATGGACCAAATCCATCCGCGCGCCAGAAAATATGAGCGATGCTGAGATCCGGATCGTTGAATCCCATTTGGTCTCGATCATGCTGCAATGGGATAATATGTTTCAGATGGAGGCGGTGGGCCTTGCTTCCCGTGAACGCGTAAAACGGCACATCCAAAATTCGGCCCCGTATTATTTCGGCAGCAATTTCGCCAAGAACTGGTGGCGCAATCAGATGGCGGGATGGGACGGCACCCCTATGATCGAAGTCGCTGGCCCTATCGTAGCTGCAGTGGACAACGACTTCATCGCAAATAATCTCGACAGCAGCCGTCTGGCCGTCTCATCTGCAGAAAATGATTGATTGAGGGTGAACCGTTACGGCGGTCTGTTTAGGTCACTGCAACGAATTGGAAATGTGACTTTCCGGCGAATAACTGTAGATTGCAGCGCAAACAGGCTGGACGCTAGTCGTTTATACTCAGGCAAGGGGCTCTATATGAAACTACGATCTGCTTTATCACTTTTGGCTGCGGTTGCTTTTGTGTCGCCGGCGCAATCGCGTGATCTCACCGACCATGAACAGATGGCGCGCGACATCTATGAGAAAGTGATTTCGATCCGCACCGCGAAAGGGCAGGAGCAGGTGCCGATTATGGTTGAGTATCTGGTGGGCCAGTTAAAAGCCGCCGGTTTTGCGGACAGTGATATTCAGGTCACGGATTACGACAGCGCCGGCGAGCATACGCAAGGATTGATGGTCACCTATCGCGCTGAAGGCGAGGCGGCGAAGAAGCCAATCGTTCTGCTCGGTCACATGGATGTGGTCGATGCGCTTGCGAAAGACTGGGAGCGTGCGCCGTTCACCCTGACCGAAGAGGACGGCTATTTTTTCGGGCGCGGCACGACGGATAACAAATACGGGATCACTAACCTGACCCAGACCTTCATCCGCCTGAAAAAAGAAGGCTGGACCCCGAACCGCGATCTGGTGCTGGTTTTTTCCGGCGATGAAGAAACCGGCATGATTTCGACGCGCGCGCAGGCGGAATATGTCGCCGAGAATATCGACCCGGAATTCATCCTGAACAGCGATGCGGGCGGCGGCGTATTGGCGCCCGATCACTCGCCGATCTTTTATGCGGTGCAGGGCGCTGAAAAAACATTCGCGACATTTGAGTTGACCATCACCAATCCGGGCGGGCATTCGTCGCGTCCGCGTGTGGATAACGCGATTTATGAACTTGCCGACGCGCTCAAGAAAATTGAGGCCTATAAGTTCCCGGTTCGCTATTCGGATTTGACGCTTGCGTCCTTCAAGGCTTCAGGCGCCGTGACGCCGGGCGAACTTGGCGAGGCGATGATCGCCTTCGCCGATAATCCGAAAAACAAAAAAGCGATCAAAACCCTGCGCGACAATCCGGAAACGGTGGGCACGACCGGCACAACCTGCATCGCCACCATGCTGCGGGGCGGCCATGCGGAAAACGCTTTGCCGCAATCGGCGACGGCGACCGTCAACTGCCGAATCTTTCCTGGCGTCGGCGCGGCGGCGACAGAGGCTAAATTGAAAGAGGTCGTCGGCAACGATGAGGTTCAGTTCAAGCTGATGACGGATGTCACGGAAAGCCCTGAGTCACAACTGCGCCCGGATGTGCTGGCCGCGATCCAGAAATCGCTCGATGCGAGCGGCATCGAGGCGCCGGTTATCCCTTACATGGAATCGGGCGGCACCGACGGCATGCATTATCGCACCAAAGGTTATGACACCGTCGCGATCTCCGGCGCATGGTCGAGACCGAGCGACATGTACGCCCACGGACTGAATGAGCGGCTCGCGGTCGATGCCTTCTATGGCGGCCTCGACCATTGGACTGTGATCCTGAAAGAGCTGGCGGGCGGCGAGTAGGCCTGGAAAAAGGGGTGCGCGCAGATGCTGCTTCGCCGTATCGCCGAACACGTCAAAGCCCAGAACTGGACGGCGGTCGCGCTCGACTTTGTCATTGTCGTCGTCGGCGTCTTCATCGGTATTCAGGTCTCGAACTGGAACGCTGCGCGCGCCGACCGCGTTGAGGAACGGCAATTGCTCACTCGGCTTCACGATGAAGCTGGCGCCCTTCTGGAAATCCAGAAATACGAATATTCAAGGCACTTGCCGCGCATCGAAGCGATGGGCGCGATCCCTGCGTTGCTGTTCGATCCATCACCGGATCATGACCTGACAGAAATCGAATGCCGACTCATTGCAATATCTCACTGGCTGCCGGCGCCAAGCGATGAATTGCCCATATTGGAGGAGTCCATTGCGACGGGCCGTTTCGACCTGATTTCAAACGAAGACGTGAAGGCGAAATTGCGCGGCTTTGCGCTGGTCCGCAATCGTTCCCGTCGCCAATACGAAGAGTCGATCAATGAGTTGTTCCGGCTTTACTCCCGCCATCCCGATGCGCTCTGGTTTGTCCGCAAGCCGGTTGATGAGGTCAAGGATATACCTGTGTGGCTGCAGCGCGATTCAACGCAATCGGCTCAGCGCTCCGGCGACGGCTACCGCTTGTGGAACGAATGCGATCTGGAGCAAATGCGCAGCGACAAAGTCTTTCTTGGAGAATTTGCCGACAATTTCTCGCGGCTGAATTCCTATGTTGAACGATACCAAGAAACGATCGCAGCCCTCGTAGATCTCGACCAGGCGCTTGCGGCCGAATTGGGCGCCCCAGAATCGTCTGAAGCAGGAAAAACTCCCTGATGATCCTCCGCCGTGTCATCGAGCATGTGAAGCACCAGAACTGGACGGCGGTCGTTCTTGATTTTCTTATCGTCGTCGTCGGTGTATTTATCGGTATCCAGGTCGCCAACTGGAATGAGGCGCGTTCAGACCACCAGCGAGAGCGGCAAATCGTGAGCGATATGCTCGCCGACCTCGAAATCGATCGTACCCAGTATACGAATGCAATGGCCTATGGGGAGCGCCGGCTGGCCGCGGCGAATGCCTCTCTCACTGGGGCGGGGCTTGCGCCCATCGAATTTGATTACGATCTGCCGTTCGCCGACATCGTCAGCTACTCTTTCGACATCGCCGAGGCGGGCGAGAGCGCTGGCGCGTCAGAAACGCTTTGGACCGATTTGGTGATCGGCTACTTTCCAACGCCGAGCACGTCGACATATGACGCAATGGTCGGTGCCGGAGAAATCAAAATCATTCGCGACAGGCGGCTGGTCAGGACAATCCAGATTTATAGAAACCTTCTTGGCAGCGTTGACTTGCAGAATGAAAAATTGAGCACGATCCGTACGAATACGTTAAGCATCGGCGCCGCCTCCGGTTTGGCGCCATATACCAAGTTGCAGATCGACGACTATTTCCGGCTCGTCGCGACCGACGCCGAATTGGCGGCGACGATTCGCATTCTGGCGACGTTCACCATTTTTCATTATGGAGAAATCAAAAGTGCGGACAGGCACGCCGCAATGCTCCAAGAGCAGCTGAATAGCTATCTGGAGCGCCGTCAATGATTCTCCGCCGCGTCATCGAGCATGTGAAAGAACAGAACTGGACGGCCGTGGCGCTCGACTTCTTTATTGTCGTCGTCGGCGTTTTCATAGGTATTCAGGTCGCCAACTGGAATGAGGCGCGCGGCGATCGGGCGCTGGGCGAAGATTACGTACAGCGCCTGAGGGCGGACCTCGAAAGGGACTTTGTCGCCACAAGCGACATACTCAACTATTATCAAGCGGTTCGAGACAGCATTGTTGAGGCGGACCGCCTTTTGTCTACAGATGATGGTGACGCGCGCCAGCTCGTTATCGCCGCATATCGCGCAAGTGAGTTTGCATCGACGCCGCCTAATCGCGCGACATGGGATCAGATTGTTTCATCGGGTCATCTCGGCCTGTTGCCCGACGGTGCAGTCGGCAGCGATCTGTCAGAGTACTATACATTCGATGAATCCAACGCCGTTACCATCAGTCGCGTCGAAGGCTCGAGTTACCGGCAAGCCGTCAGGTCGATCATCCCGCTCGACGTCCAGATCGCGATCAGAGAAGGGTGCAGCGATGTGTTAAACGACTTTCTGGTCATCGCGGGATTCATGAACGAATGCCGGCTGCAGGTGGATTCGTCTGTTTTGACTGCGACAGCCGAGAAGTTGAGGTCCGATCCGGAGATCAGTGAAGAGTTGCGATATCAGTACTCGCGCGTCGCATCGGTCATAAACAACAGCACTGGCAACGTTGTTCTTATCGAACGGGTGCTGGCGTCGCTCGGCGGGTCAGAGGAGAAATCATGATCCTTTCCAGCGTTATCGCCCATGTAAGCGCTTCACTGGACGGCGAGCCCCCGGGGCTCTTATATGGCCGCCGGGATGTGACGGGCGTCACTGCGCCTGCCGGGCTGCTGGCTAAAGACGCCGCTCGCAAAGGAGAATACCCATGAAATACGATAATATTTTAGGAACGGTCGGAAACACGCCCGTCATTCGCATCAACCGCCTCGCGCCTGAAGGCGTCAATCTTTACGTGAAATTCGAGGCGTTTAATCCGCTTGGTTCGGTGAAAGACCGCCTTGCGCTCGGCGTCATCGAGGCGGCGGAAAAATCCGGCGACTTGAAACCCGGCCAGACTGTCGTTGAGGCGACCAGCGGCAACACCGGCATCGGCCTCGCCATGGTCTGCGCCGCGAAAGGCTATCCGCTGGTCGTCGTGATGGCGGAGAGTTTTTCCGTGGAGCGCCGCAAGCTGATGCGGTTTCTCGGCGCCAAGGTGGTGCTGACGCCAGCCGCGCAAAAAGGCACCGGCATGGTGGAGAAAGCCAAGGAGCTCGCCGCGAAAAACGGCTGGTTCCTGACCCGCCAGTTTGAAAATGACGCCAATCCCGACATGCATGAACGCACCACGGGCCCTGAAATCATTGCGGCGTTTAAGGGCGAAAAGCTTGATTACTGGGTCACGGGCTTTGGTACCGGCGGGACGCTGACCGGCGTTTCGCGCGTGCTGAAAAAAGAAAGCCCAGACACAAAGATCATCGTCTGCGAGCCGCCGGACTCGGCGATGCTGTCGAGCGGCGCGCCGCAGGAACGCAATCCCGACGGCAGTCCGAAATCCTCGCATCCCGCATGGACGCCGCATCCGATCCAGGGCTGGTCTCCGGACTTCATTCCGAAGATCACCTCCGAAGCGGTTGACGCAGGCGTCATCAACCAGATCGTAAAGACCCCGGCGGCCGAAGGCATCAAATGGTCGCGGGCGCTGGCGCAGCGCGAAGGGATCTTCACCGGCATTTCCGGCGGTTCGACCTTTGCCGGCGCGATGGAAATCGCGAAGACAGCGCCCAAGGGGACAACCATCCTCGCCATGCTGCCGGATACCGGCGAGCGCTACCTTTCCACCCCGCTCTTCGCCGATGTCGAGGCGGAAATGAGCGCCGAGGAAGTGGAAATTTCCAAATCCACGCCGGGTTATCAGCTGCCCGCTTAACGGGGCTCGCGTGAAATTGATGGTTTCACGCATCCCAATCGCCCGGAACTGCTCTATAAGCAGGCTGTTGGCCTGTCGGGCCGGTTCCGGGCGGGGGCGCACGGGAGACTGATGATGATCAAGACGAAAGCAGCTTTAGCGGCGGTTATCGCTTTAACGGGCGCAGCCTGCGCAACCGCAGGCGCCAATGATGAAATATCCGAGAAGGTAGCAGCTCGGCTCGCCGAATTCGAACCGACGGGCAAGACAACCGCTTGCCTCAGCACGACACGGATTCAATCCATCGATGCGCTTGACGACAAGCGTTTCCTCGTGCGCGCCAGCGGCGGCGATTATTATCTCAACGAAGTCTCCGGGCGTTGCAGCGGCGCATCGCGCTCCGGCAACCGGATTCAATATACGATTTCGACAGGCCAGCTTTGCCGTAACCAAATTATTGAGGTTGTGGACAATACCTCTGGCTTCACCGCCGGTTCTTGTGGTCTCGGATCATTTCAAGAACTCGTGAAAAAGCCAGCTGAGGATAAATAGAAGACGTCCGGTCAGAGTAAGGAATATCATCCTCATGCGTAGAAAATTTATTTTTGTCGCCGCCGGGTTCGCCAGCGCCATCTTGGCCACCGGCGCGCTCGCTTTCGGTCCGGCGAAAGGCAAGGTGCAAGAGCTCTTGTCCAAATATGAGAAGACCGGCGAAAGCCAGAACTGTCTCATGTTGTCTTCGGTTCGCGACACTGATGTGCTCGACGATTACACACTTTTGGTCGAGGCGTCGGGCGGGGTCGTTTACCTCAACGAGCTTAACGGGCGCTGCTCTGGTCTTGGCCGGGAAGGGCGTTACGTGCGCCGGTCTTCGTCCTCGCAAATGTGCAAGGGCGACATCATCCGCGTCATCAACAGCTTTGGGGCCACCTTGGGATCATGCAGTCTCGGCGCATTTGAAAAGCTTTCCGAGATTCCAGAAGGCGAGACGCAGCCTGTATAGGCTGTTTTTGACCGATTATTGCGCCCGCGCAGTTCATGCGCGGGCGTTTTTGTTTGTATACTGAGTAAGTTCTCTGGTTAACAAAACCTTTTTCAAACGTAAACAATCCCATAATTCCGCGTTAACGGGATTTTAGGTCCGGCCCGATCATCCTTGCCATGGTTAATCCGTTCACGACGGTTGTGGACGGCGTGTAATTCAAGGGGCCGAAAGAATGACAATAGCAATGGGTGTGGAAGCGCTTGAAGCGGCGGAGCCAGTTTTAAGCGATATGGAAATGTACCGGTTGGGGCTTGAAGCGTCGACGGGCGGCGATGACGGTTGCTTCGATCTCATCATGGCGCATAAATGGTTTAATCTTGCCGCCATGCAGGGCAATCTCGAAGCGCGCGCCTACCGCGCAGAACTCGCCAATGAAATGACGGCGGAAGAGGTTGCCGAAGCGCAAAAGCTGGCGCGCGAATATCTCGCGACACACCGCGCCAAGACCAGCGCCTAGGAATTGCAGGGCCGCCCGGCGCAGCCGGTCGGAAGACGACGCTTCAGGCGTCGTCAAATGTCGCCGGGGTGAGCGATCTGTTCCGCCCCCGCGCCCAGTTCTTCTGAGGCGATGCGACGGAAAGTCTGCTTTTGGGTTTCGTCGAGATTGGCGAAGCGGGGGCGTTTGGCGCCGCGGAGCGCCGCCTTTTCCTGCTCGCTCATTTGCTTCCAGAGTTGCCTGCGCTTTTCGCGAAAGACCGCCCGGCCTGTCCCGTCAAGCGCGAGATACCGTCTGGCGGTCGCAGCCTCGATCTGGCGCGACTGGGCGAGGCGGAGATCCGATTCGAAGAAATCGGCCGCCACAAGATCGATGAAAATATCGGTTCCGGCGGCGCTCACGGAAAGCGGGCGCACAGAGGACACGGACGGGGCGGCGCGATGCGGCCCGCCAGCCTGCGCCTGAAGAGACAAGCAGAGCATGAAGGCGGTCGCCGCCGAGAGTCGGAATGGTCTATGCATTGATCTGCGCAACAATCAGAATCCCCCACCATCTGAGCCGAGCATAGGCGCGTGGCCTTGCCAGCGGCTGAAGGAGATACATGCAAATTGGCGGATTTGGCCCCTTTGGGGAAAAAAACCGCCGGAAGGTCCCAGACGGCCTTGCAAACCGGCCAGTCCTGGCTTAGACGACCGGGCTTCCTATTCCAGCAAAGGACGCCTTTCGGGGACCTCACGGGGACCCGGCCGTCCGGCGCGACACAGAGATTGATTTAGAGGTTTCCATGGCCGTTCCGAAGAGAAAAGTCTCGCCCGCCAAACGGGGCATGCGCCGCAGTCACGACAAGCTCGGACAGGCAAGCTACATCGAAGACAAGGATTCGGGCGAACTGCGCCGTCCGCATCACATTGATCTCAAGACTGGCAAATATCGCGGTCGTCAGGTTCTCGAGCCTCAGGACGATTAAGCGAACGCCATTTTGAATGGTTTTTCACGCCGCCGCCGGACCCGTTCCGGCGGCGGCGTTTGCATTTGCGCGAGCGCCGCTTATGCTTTTCACCGGGTGTGGGGCCTGATCCGGGGATTGTGACCCGGATACGCTCGGAGGGTGCTCGGGAATGAAATTCATCAAGATTGCGCTGGCGTCGGCGGCGCTTTTTCTAGTCGCCGGTTGCGTGACATATCCCTATCAGTCGGCGTTTGACACTTGCGACGCGGAGGCCGGCGCTTGCTATCGTTATTGCGAAGAAGTGAGCTACAGCGATCGCGACTATGCGTCCTGTCATGCGGATTGCGAGGTCGGCGCAAATCGTTGCTTCGCGGAGTCCTATGACCGCTATTCCTATAGCGGCGCATCTTATGCGCCGTCCTGGCCATGGTATGGGCGTTACGGCGCCTGGGGCCCGTCCAGCGGCTATTATTTCGATTTCAGCTATTGGAGCGGTTCTGGCCGTTATTACGATCCCTATTATCAGGATCGCCATCGTTATAACGGGCGCCGTGGTCGCGATCGCGACCGTGATTACCCGCGCGGCCGTGACCGGGACGGCAAGGATGGCAAACCGGGAGGAGGTGCATATGCGCCGCCGTCGGGCTCGCCAGCCGCACAAAACCCAAACCGGCCGCGCCAACCGCCAAATGGCAAGCCCCGCGGACCGGGCGAAACACCCTATACCCAGACCGAGAAACGCCGGGCCCCGCCGCTGCAGCGCAAGCAGGCGGTTCCGCAAAGTTCCGCTCCTGCGCAGGCGGCTCCGACTCAGTCCGCTCCGGTTCAATCTGCGCCGCCAGCTGCCTCCCCACGCCAGCAGCAGCCGGTGCGGTCCAATCCGCCGAGCAAATCGCGTCACAAGAGCGGATCGCCCCGCAGCAAGGAACAGCCGCAGGATTACTAGACGGCAAAGCTGACGGCGGCGGCGTTGCGCTTCCGTCATGGCAGGCTATAGAGGCTCCGGAAATCATAACCGGAGCCTTTTCTCATGACCGCCATCGCCGACATTTTCGCCCGTGAAATCCTCGACAGCCGGGGCAACCCGACCGTTGAAGTCGATGTCACGCTCGAAGACGGGTCCATGGGCCGCGCAGGCGTACCCTCGGGCGCATCCACCGGCGCACATGAAGCCCATGAACTTCGCGATGGCGGCAAAAGATATGGCGGCAAAGGCGTGTTGAAAGCCGTCGAGGCCGTCAATGGCGAGATCTTCGATGCGCTGTCAGGATTTGAAGCGGAAGAGCAGACCCTGATCGACGAAACCATGATCGCGCTTGACGGCACGGAAAATAAATCGCGTCTTGGCGCCAATGCTATTCTCGGGGTTTCCCTGGCTGTCGCCAAGGCGGCGGCGGACGCATCGGCCCTGCCGCTCTATCGGTATGTGGGCGGGGTCTCCGCGCGGGTTCTGCCGGCGCCGATGATGAACATCATCAATGGCGGGGAACACGCCGACAATCCGATCGACATTCAGGAATTCATGATCATGCCGCTCGGCGCCGAGACATTCTCTGATGCGCTGCGCATGGGCGCTGAGGTTTTTCACGCCTTGAAGAAAGGCCTGAAAGACGCCGGGCATAACACCAATGTCGGTGACGAGGGCGGTTTCGCGCCGAACCTTCAATCCACCGATGATGCGCTCGGCTTCATTATGAAAGCGATTGAAAAAGCCGGCTACCGGCCGGCGGAGGATATCTTCATTGCGCTCGATGCGGCGTCTACCGAGTTCTACAAGAACGGCAAATATGAGCTTGCAGGCGAGGGCAAGTCGCTCGACGGCGACGGCATGGCGAAATATCTCGCCGATCTCGTTGCGCGTTATCCGATCGTGTCCATTGAAGACGGCATGGCCGAAGATGACTGGGCGGGCTGGAAAGCGTTGACCGACCTGGTTGGCGACAAGTGCCAGCTTGTGGGAGACGATCTTTTCGTCACCAATGAAAAACGCCTTCGCGACGGGATTGAAAAAAGCTGCGCCAATTCGATCCTCGTCAAGGTCAATCAGATCGGAACGCTTACCGAAACGCTCGCGGCTGTCGATGTGGCGCATCGTGCAGGCTACACGGCAGTCATGTCGCATCGCTCCGGTGAAACCGAAGATGCAACAATCGCTGATCTCGCCGTCGCCACCAATTGCGGCCAGATCAAAACCGGCTCGCTCGCCCGTTCGGATCGGCTTGCGAAATATAACCAGCTTCTACGGATTGAACAGGAGCTTGACGATATGGCGCGTTACGCTGGCGCCGCTGCGTTGGGACGGTGATCATTTGAGCGCACCCGTCATTCGCCCAGCGACCAATGCGGACACGGAAAAGGTCCGGGCGCTGATCTTTACCGTGCTCGATGAATATGGCCTTGAGCCGGCCCCGAAGACGACAGACAAGGATCTGAGCGACCTCGAAAGCTTTTACGCCGGCGGGTTGTTCGATGTGCTGGAAACGCCTGCGGGCGACATCATCGGCACCGTTGGACTGCTTCCGATGGGGGATGGCGTTGCTGAGCTGCGCAAGATGTATTTGAAACAATCGGCGCGGGGGCGGGGGCACGGCAAGCGGCTGCTGACGCACGCCATAAAACAAGCGAAAGAGCTTGGCTTCCGCCGGATCGAGCTTCAGACGGCCCGCGTCCTTGAAGAAGCGCTGGGCCTATACGCCAAATATGGTTTCGCCCCTTCGCCTGAGGCGGCGCTGGAGCGGCGTTGCGATCAGGCGCTCGCGCTCGATCTCAAGACGGCGTAAAATCCGGATTACTCGCCGTCGAAACAGTATTTTTTCATTAGCTCTTCGCGTGTCGCCGTTTGCGGTTCCGCCTCAGGCATGCGCACAACTTTTTGGTATATTCCCGGACGAATTTCTCGCCAGTAAGGCAGGTCAATTGCACTGAGTTGATGCAAATGCGCCAGGTACTCGTCGAGCGTTGCGAATACCTTGCCATGAGAATAGGGCAGCCCTGCAACGCCTTCGGGCGTTTTCGAACATTTTTGTTGTGACACAGTAACAGGATCTTTCTGTGAAACAGTAACAATTGTTTCTTCTTGCGCTTCCAACGCCTTGTAAGGTTCGGCTTCCGCCTGTCCGCGTTGGCAGGATGTGGCGGCAATACTCAGCAGAATAGCTGAATGTAATATAAGCTGCTTTTTTTTATGCATATTTTCACCTGCAATGATTGCGTCATCGCCTCACGCAAATATGATCCGTTTATGGATAAGATTCGAGGACGAGCTTGTAAACCTTGAGCTTGTAAACCGTTTTTATAAGGGGCTGATCATGACGTATGATTCTGACGAAACAGAGGCGGGAAATCTCTCCCTGCTGGGAGACGAATATCCCTACTTCAATAATTTTGGCGGCGCCGCCTACACTCGCAGCAATATCAGCGAGACTTTCGGCAAGAACACCTTCACCAGCATAGCGGTTTATCCTGAGTGGGACCCCCACTATAAGGGCGGCGCTACATTATACGATCCCGCTACTTTTTCGGCTGCTGGCGGCGTCCTGTCCACTATCGGGGACATTCCCGCCGAAATAGCGCTCGACGGATCGATCGACGCACCCGATGAGCTCGATATTTATGAAATCAGCCTCACTGCCGGAGAGACATATATGTTCTCCGTCTATGGGTCGGGCGAAAATCCTCTGCAGGATACATTCCTGTATCTGCTCGATGGGGATTTCAACCTCATAAATTATGACGATGACGGCGGCGCAGGAACGATGTCGCTGATCACCTTCACCGCGACGACCACAGACACTTACTATCTGGCGGTTGAGGGATATCCCGGCGCCGGCCTTACCGGTGACTACACGCTGGACGCGATTGTAAGCCCCGGCGTTGACGTTGTGCCGGACACCTTTGGCGGCGCCGCAGAAGTAAATCTTGGCGGCGTTACCTATGGCTTCATCGAAGCCGGCCCCGGGGTTGTTTATGGCCCGGATTTTAGTGAAGTCGACACCTACACCTTCACTGTCGAAGCAGGGCAGGTCTATTCGTTCGAAGTGGCCGGCGGCGCCGACTATGAGTCTGATTTTCTCGCGCTTCCGGACGGTGAACTAGACACTTACATCGTCATTTACGATTCCGAAGGCAACGTTGTCGCCTCAAGCGACGATATCAGCTTCCCGAGTGATATCAGCTCCAGAGTGGATTTCTTCGCTCAGGAAGGCGGCACCTATTATATGGACGTCTTCTCTTACCAGCCATGGAGCGGCGGTTATTCGATTACGTCGCAAGTGTTTAATCCAGACGACTTCGATCCGCTGGAAGCGTTGTATTGGGACAGCGCCGCGAATGTTCCGTTTGATGAAACAAACACCGCCTATGTCTATTTTGGCGAAGCGGGAGACACCTTCGGCGAGCCGGGTCTTTCACTTGGCTGGAATGAATATGAGAAGGGGCAGGTGATGGAGGCGCTCGAGGAGTATGAAAAGATCCTCGGCGTCAATTATGAAATCACTGAGGACGTCAACGAAGCGACATTCCGTCTGTTTACGACGGAGTCCGATCAGTTCGGCGCCTATTTCTATCCGCAAGATCCCGCATACGGCACCCAGCAGGGCATTGGGGCGTTTAACGTCCTCAGCGGCGGCTGGACCTTCGATCAGCAGCAAAGTCTGGAACAAGGCGGTTATGCTTTTGCCGTGATCCTGCATGAGTTCGGTCACGCTCATGGCCTTGCTCACCCGCATGACACCGGCGGCGGTTCCGAAATCTTGCTCGGCGTCAGCGCGCCCACAGGTTCGCTCGGCATCTACGACCTCAACCAGGGCGTCTATACGGTGATGTCTTATAATGACGCCTGGGAAACGCATCCGGACGGCGCGACGCCGTTTTCGGCTGACAATATCGATAGCGGCTGGTCAGGCACGCTCAGCGCGTTCGACATCGCCGCCTTGCAAGAACGTTATGGCGTCATCAATGAGTATGCGACCGGCGACACCGTTTACATGCTCGGCGATGCCAATGATCCCGGCACGTATTACGAAACCATCTGGGATACCGGCGGGGTGGACGAAATCCGCTATGACGGCGCAGCCGATGTCCGGATCGACCTTCTGGCGGCGACGCTGGATTATACGCCGACCGGCGGCGGCGCCATTTCTTTCGTTGACGGCATCTGGGGCGGTTACACGATCGCCAACGGCGTCGAGATTGAGAAAGCAACTGGCGGGTCAGGGAATGACGCCCTGATCGGCAATGACGGAGTGAACTGGCTGAAAGGCCATGCAGGCGACGACGTTCTTATGGGACGCGGCGGCGGCGACAGATTGATCGGCGGCGCTGGCTTCGACACGGCTTCCTATATGGACTCCGATGAAGGCGTCGTCATTCTGACCGGTGTGTGGAACCTGTTTGGTGAGGGCGATGCTGAAGGCGACATCTATGTCAGCATTGAAGCGCTTCAGGGCAGCAACCACGACGACTTGATCCGGGCGGGTTTCGGCATTGAACAACTGCTTGGCATGGGCGGCGATGACAGCCTGCTGGGCGGCATCGGGACAGAGGTTATCTTTGGCGGCGAGGGTGACGATTTCATCTCCGGCGTGTCCGGCAATGACGAACTCTACGGCGAGGAAGGTGATGACGTTATCCTCGGCGGAAACGGCAAAGATACGCTTTTCGGCGGCGACGACGATGATTATCTGAATGGTGGAAACGCCAAGGATTATCTGAATGGCGGCGCCGGCGACGATACGCTGAAGGGCGGAAACGGCAACGATATATACGCCTTCACAGACCTTGGCGGCGTCGACGAAATCGTTGATTTCGCAAAGCATCGGGACCTGATTGATCTCAGCGGTCTGGATGCGATCGACGGTGGTGATGTCGACGCCTTTGACTGGATAGGCTCCAGCGCTTTCAGCAACACTGCTGGCGAGCTGCGCGCCTATAGCGACAGCGGCCAAAACTTCATTGAAGGCGACACCAATGGAGACGGTTTGGCTGACTTCACTATCGTAACAAATGTGCTGGTCAGCGAGAGCGACTTTATCTTTGCGTAATCGACCGACCTGAATTTCGCACACAACGCTGGAAACGGGCCCTTCGGGGCCCGTTTTTTTATGAAATCCGAATCAGCTGATTCGGATTTTAACGAATCATTAACCAACTTTGATTCTTTTGAAACGCAACCAAAAAAGAACCGGTCCATGTTGCGTCTTCGCTTCCTTCTCGACATCGCCTTTCCCGCTCTGGCCATGTGCTTGACTGGCATCCTGCTTTACAGCGCGGTGGTCAGCGACACCGGCTATCGCGCGCTTTCCTCCCTCAAGAGGGAGGCCGCGGAGAAAGAGGCTCAGTTCGCGGAGCTTCACGCGCGGCGAATTGAGCTTGAAAAGCGGGCCGACCTCCTCAACTCGAAATCCCTTGATCCGGACCTCCTCGATGAGCGGATACGGTCGGTGCTGGGCTATTCCCGGGAGGGGGATGTGGTCATTTCCCGCCGCGAACTCGATCGGCTTCTGAGCGAATAAGCCGCTTTTCCGGCAGGGCCGGCTCAAATGCCCAACACAACTTGTTCCCCGGCGGCCGCCCGTTTATGACAGGGTCTGAACAGACCCCGGAGATCCCTTGATGGCCCCCGATACGCGCGAAAGCGCCCCTAAATCCAACCTGACCGCAAGCACTGAAGAGCTGCTTCATTATTACCGCGACATGCTCCTCATTCGCCGTTTTGAGGAGCGCGCAGGTCAGCTCTACGGCATGGGGCACATTGGCGGCTTCTGCCACCTCTATATCGGTCAGGAAGCCGTTGTTGTGGGTATGGAGGCCGTGAAGAAAGAGGGCGACCAGACCATCACCGGCTATCGCGATCACGGCCACATGCTCGCCTGCGGCATGGACGCGAAAGGCGTCATGGCCGAGCTGACCGGCCGCGAGGGCGGCTATTCCAAGGGCAAGGGCGGGTCCATGCACATGTTCTCGAAAGAGAAGGAGTTCTATGGCGGCCACGGCATTGTCGGCGCCCAGATCCCGCTTGGCGTCGGTCTAGGCTTCGCCAACCGTTATCGCGGTTCGAATTCGGTGAGCTTCACCTATTTCGGCGATGGCGCGTCAAACCAGGGTCAGGTCTTTGAAGCGATGAACATGGCGCAGCTCTGGAAGCTGCCGGTCGTGTTCATCATCGAGAATAACCAGTATGCCATGGGCACCAGCGTCAAGCGTTCTCACTCAGACACCCATCTTTACCGCCGCGGCGCCGCGTTCGGCATTCCAGGCATGGAAGTCGACGGGATGGATGTGCTTGCCGTGCGTGAGGCCGGACGTCAGGCTGTCGATCATGCGCGCAGCGGTGAAGGGCCGTATGTGCTTGAGATGAAGACATATCGTTATCGCGGCCATTCCATGTCAGACCCTGCGAAATACCGCACCCGTGAGGAAGTGGACGATGTGCGCGAGCACAATGATCCGATCAAGCGTTGCGAAAAGCGCCTTGCCGACAATGGCTTTAATGACGAAGACAAGCTCAAGGAAATCGACAAGGAGCTGAAAGCAATTGTCAAAGAAGCTGCCGACTTCGCGCTTGAAAGCCCGGAGCCCGCAGTCGAAGAGCTCTTCACGGACATTTACGCTTAAGAAAAACGTTCCGGTTTCAGGAAGTCGAACTCTTTTATCGTCTCGCCTGTGAAGGCGAGGTCCGCGAGCGCTTCGCCGATTACCGGTGCGAATTTGAACCCGTGGCCGGAAAACCCCATTGCGAAGACGATGCGCTCATCATCAGGGTGAAGGTCGATGATGAAATGCCCGTCAGGGCTCATGGCGTAAAGACAGCTTTGTTCTTTTGTCGTCGTTGATGAAAGGCCCGGCGCGCGGCGCTGTAAAAAGTCGGCTATATCCCGTCCCGCCTGATCGGAATAGTCGATGGCGTCGTCATCGGGGTTTGTCAGCGCTGCGCCGCCCGTGTGCTCACCGACTTTAACGCCGTCACTATCGACCGCAGGAAAACCGTAAAAGAACCTGCCGTCCGGTTCCTCAATCCCGAAAGGGAGAAAACCAATCGGAAGGGTGAAGCCCTGGTTCTCCGGAGAGGTCCAGTACAGCTTTTTGCGCATTGGCTTAACGAGCCTCTCGCCAAGGCCTTTCAGGCTTCCGGCAAACGCGCCCGGTGTGAGAATGATTTTATCAAAACCGCGCCGTTGACCATCAACCGTTATGCCAACATCGGCGCTGGCGACATCCCATTTATCGATGGGGCGATTCTCATGAAGCGCTGCGCCATGCGCTTTGGCGCCTGACAGCAAGGCGGTGTGCGCTTTGCTCGCATAGATGAAGCCTGCTTCCGGCTCGATCAGTGTCTCCATCGCGGGATCGAGAGCGAACCAGGGAAACCGCCAGGACGCTTCGTTGCGTGTTATCCGTTGCAGCGAGAGGCCATGTTTTTCCGCCGCCCCCACCGTGCCCGAGATCAGTGGATTCTCCGGCATTCCGGCCATGAAGACGCCGCACATCTCAAGCAGGGTTTCGCCGGACTCCCGTTCAAGTTCGCGCCAGCCAGCGGCGGCGCGTTTCAATATGGGCACGTAATCGGGATGTTCGAAATAGGCGGTGCGATAAAGACGGGTGGCGCCGTGAGACGATCCGCGATCATGGCGCGCCGCAAACTGCTCAAAGATCGTGACTTCTGCGCCGCGTCTTGAAAGTGCATAAGCTGCTGCGGCGCCCATGATCCCGGCGCCGATAATGGCGACCCTGATCGTCATGAATTAGTGTTCACTTGAAAACTTTCACCATGGTGAGCTGTTTGTAGCCGTCTGCATTCCAATGATCGAGCGGCTTTTCACTGACGATCTCAAATCCGAGCTTTTCATAAATCGCCATGGAGGCGGTAAGCCCCGTCGTGGTTTCCAGATAGACGTCGGAGCAGCCTTGCTCGTGCGCGTTATCCATTGCGCGGTTGACAAGATCACGGCCGAGACCCAGCCCGCGCGCCTCGCGCGCCGCCAGCACCCATCGCAACTGGCCGCGCCCATTGCGGTTGATCATGGCGGCGCAGCCCATGAGCCTGTCGCCGCGTTCCGCCAGCCAGACGCGCCCGTCTGCTCCGTCCTCCAGCACAAAATCAGACAGCGTCCGGCACACATAGGCTTCGAATGACATATCCCCCGGGAAGCCCGGCTCTGCGGCGTAGACTTCTCCGTGCAGCGCAGCGATCCGGCCCAGGTCGCCCGGGCGCAATTCCCATCGGATGTTGATTTTATCGCCCATGAGCCGGATTTTCTGCGTCTTTGCCTAAAGTCATTTGAACCAGGGACAAATCCTGTCACATGTCCTAAATGCAGGAAAGGCGGGACATTGGCGCACGGGAAACGCCGCAGGGGCAGGGAAAACTGCTGCTGCATATTTTCCCGAGCTTTTCCTTTGGCGGCCAGCAGGCGCGGCTTGCGATGCTCGCCAGCGCACTCGGGGACGGCTTCCGGCATCGCATTGTCGCCCTTGACGGGGACCTCTCGGCGCGCAGCCTTTTCGACAACAAAGTCAATACGGACTTTGCGCCGTTTCCGATGAAAAAGTCTCAGGGCTTCAGCCTCTCCAACATCATGCAATTGCGGCGGCTGATCGTGGAAACGGCGCCGGATCTTTTGTGCACTTATAATTGGGGATCGATTGAAGCCGTGATCGCAAACCGGCTCGGACGTAAAGCGGCGCATATCCATTTTGAAGATGGTTTTGGTCCCGATGAACGGATCGACCGGCAATCGCCGAAGCGGGTTCGGGCGCGGCGCCTCTTGCTTTCTCGCAGTGATGTCGTCGTCCCGTCCCAGGGTCTTGAAAAAGCCGCGCGAGACTTATGGAAACTGAAAACCATTCACCTGATCGAAAACGGCGTTGACTTCAACAAAATGCAAAGTGGAAAGCGCGGCCACAATGACGCTATTGTGGTGGGCTCGCTCGGGGCCTTGAGGCCGGAAAAAAACTATGCGCGATTGATCTCGGCTTTCATCGCGGCCGATCGGGAGCGCAAAGCCCGGCTGGAGATTTTCGGCGGCGGGCCGGAGCAGGATCGGTTGCGCGAGGTTGCCGGAGATGATGAACGCATTTCCCTGCCGGGGCCGACATCGGCCGCCGCGGACGCCTATGCGCGGTTCGATATTTTCGCCCTCTCATCAGATACGGAACAAGCGCCTGTAAGCCTGATGGAGGCGATGGCGGCCGGCCTGCCTGTGCTCGCGACGAATGTGGGCGATATTGAAGGGATGGTTGCGGAGGCAAACCGCGCTTTCATCACGCCGGTGGGGGATGATGAGGCTTATGCTCAGGCGCTAGCCCAATTATTGCAAAATCCAACCGTGCGGGCGGAAATTGGCGGCGCCAACAAACGCAAGGCGAAGGACACATTTTCATTGGAGCGTATGGCCGCGGCGCATCGAACATTGTATCTTTCAGTGATGGAGCGTCATGGCTAAAGTTGTTATAACGCCGTTAACTGATAGAGCCGCCTTTTTATCCGAATGGGAAGCGCTCTATGCGCGTGCGGCCGATCCCAGTTTTTTTCACTCGCCGGCATGGATGAAATCCTGGCTTGATGGCGCGCCCGTTGACGCGAAGCTGAACCGGATTTGTGCCAGCGAAAATGGTTCGCCAGCATTAATGGGCGCCTTTGCTGTTGCGCCGCGCAAGCCGCCGCTGCTTGGCCTTCGTGAAAGCTGGTTTCATGAATTCGGCGAGGCGCAGCGCGATGCTGTCTATGCGGAATATGTAGACTTTCTCGCCGCGCCTGAAGCATCCCATGAGCTGCGCCGTGACGCCGTGTGTGCGATGATGGAGGAAACCGGCAACATAGACGGCTTTGTTTTCCGCAATCTTTCCTACGATATGATGTCGGCGGTTTTTTCCGCCGCCGCCATTTGTGAAATGTCGGGCCGGGTATTAAATGAACAGCCGGTCTATGGCTGCGACCTTTCCGGCGACGATTTCATGGATAAATTGAGCGCTTCATTACAATCCAAGATCCGCCGCGCCCTGCGGCTGTATGAAGAACGCGGGCCTTTGTCCGCCCGGCTTGCGAGCGGCGCAGAAGAAAAAGCCGCGAGTTGGGAGCGGCTCAAAGCGCTCCATAAGTCCGGTTGGGCCGAGCGCAACAAGACGAGTGTTTTCGACAATCCGCATTTGATCGCTTTTCATGAGCGTCTTCAGAAAAATGCGCCGGAAGATTGCCACCTCTTCGAAGTAAAGGCTGGCGACGAAGTGATTGCCGTTCTCTATAATTTCGTTCATGGCAAGGAAGTCATGAATTACCAGAGCGGTTTCAAATTCGAGGATGATAACCGGATGACGCCCGGCTTTGTCGCTCATGCGCTCGCCGCGCAGCATTATCAAAAAGCCGGATTTGAGATTTATGATCTGCTGGCGGGTGAGGCGAATTATAAATCGCGCCTGGGCGAGCCCCACGCCATTTTAACATCTCTGGTTTTGGAGCGGCCGACCTGGCGCAACAAGTTGCGGTCATTTTTGAAACGCTAGGGTCGGTTCACGCGCAGGAAGGCATCGAACATGATCATGCTCCACAATTCCTGTGCGCAATCGGATCGGCCGGAGCGGTGATCGCGGATCATGGCGTCAACCGCGCTCTCGTTGAAAAGCCCGCTCTCGCGCCAATATTGTGATGCGTTGAGACGCAGCGCCGGATTATCGTGTTCCCGTCGCATCCATTGGCGCAGCGGTGGTGCGAAGCCCTGTTTTTTGCGGGCGACATAATCTGCGCCGAGACGTGAGACGAAAGCGTCTTTCAGGATGCGCTTACCCTGTCCGTATTGCAGTTTGTAGTCCGCCGGAATAGCGCCCGCCCATTCAACGATATTGTGATCGAGCAGCGGCGGACGCGCCTCAAGCCCATGCGCCATGCAGGTGCGGTCGACCTTGACCAACATTCTCCCCGGCAGCCAAGTCATGAGGTCTGCATATTGTGCGCGTGATAACGGGTCTTCGGCGCCCGAACTTTCCATCGCGTCCTCGATCAGCGAAGACGGGCGATACCCTCCAAGCGTTCTTTTGAAGTCGGCGTTGAGAAGCGCATCGATGCGCGACGGCAGGTTGATAGCGACTGCATTGGCGTAGCCTTGCGCCGATGAGCGCGCCAGCGCCTGAAAGGTGGTCTTGGCGCGCAAGGCGCGCGGCGCCCAGTCGAGTTTCGGATATAGCGCGCCAAGCGGACCAAACAGCGCCGCGCGCAATGGCGCCGGCGTCATGCAGCGGAGTTTTTCCTCGCTAAGAAAGAATGGATACCGGCGATAGCCGGCGAAGATTTCGTCGCCGCCATCGCCTGTGAGCGCCACGGTGACATGGCGACGTGCGATTTCGGCCACCTGAAAAGACGGCAGCGCCGACGCGTCGGCGAAGGGCTCTCCCATGGCCGCGGCAACTCTATCAATGAGGGCTGTTGAATCGGCGCGTGCTTGTTCTTCGTAATGGACCGCGCCGAATTTCGCCGCGATCTCACGGGCGGCGGCGCGCTCATCATATGCGCTTTCGTCAAAGCCGGTGGTGCAAGCGGTAATAGCGCCGCCCCCTTGTGACATGGCGGAGACGATAGAGGCTGAATCAACACCGCCTGAGAGAAAGGCGCCAAGCGGAACGTCGGACACCATCTGCGCTTTTACCGCGTCATCGACGCGCGCGCGCAGCATCTCAACCGCTTCTTCATAGGCGAGAGCCTGTCCATTTGTGAAAACCGGGCGCCAATAGCGTTCCTGCCGCGGGCTTTTTCCGCGCTCAAAGGCGATCCAGCTTCCCGGCGGAACTTTGTTGACTCCGCGATAGATCGCTTTCGGGTCCGGCACATAGCCGTAATGGAAATACTCAGCGACGGCGCGCGGGTCTAGGCTGAGGTCGATAAGACCAGATGCGGCGATTGAGCCAATCTCCGACGCGAACAGCAAAAAACCGTCACTGGTTTCCGCGTAATAAAGCGGGCGTTCGCCAAGACGGTCCCGAGCAAGGGTCAGCCGTTGCGCGCCGGCCTCGTAAAACCCGAAAGCGAACATGCCGCGCAACTCGTGCAGGAAATCGGCGCCTTTTTGCGAGAGGCCTTCCGCCAGAACTTCCGTATCCGAACGTGTTTTAAGTGAGACCTTGTCGCGCATGCGGGCGGTCAGCGCTTCAAAGTTATAGATCTCGCCATTGTAAGTGAGAATGTCGCCGCTTTGTGTGTGAAAAGGCTGGACGCCGCCGGCGCGGTCAATAATGGCGAGACGGCGATGTCCCAATCCAACGCCGGGCGCAAAATAAAATCCTTCGCCATCGGGGCCGCGATGGACGAGCGCATCCGTCATCCGTTTTAACGCGTCACGGTCGATATCGCGAACGCCGTTAAGATCAAAAATGCCTGCAATGCCGCACATGAATCAGGGCGCAAGCCTCATTCGGGATTGCCACTCGGCGAAGCTTTCAATGTCGGCTGTGAAGCTGCGAATACGTGTGAGCGCTTCAGAAAGGTCGCCCGCATAGTCTGCGGCGATCATGATAATCCCGCCTGGCGGATTGACCCCTTTGAGCTTGTCTATCATCTGCGCCCATTTGAATGCGAATGTGTTCGTGTAGACATCGCCGCCGCGCCAATAGGCGGTCATAACGAGTAGACGGCGGCGGTCCGGGCCCGCCAGGATTTCCAGCGGAATCTCTTTTGACTCGCCGAAGAGGTAAACCACTTCTTCCCGGTCCGCAATTTTCCGCCAGTCATCGCCGTCCGCGGCGCTGTTCAGTACGTTGAGAATTTCCCGGTCCTGTCGGTCCTGAACAATATATCCCAAGGAGACGTAAACCCGCTCGCCAAGTTTTTCATAAGTCGCCGAACTGGTTTTGTCGGCGTTTAGTCGAGGGGTCCAATTTTGTGGCGCAGGTAGGACGCGCCAGCCCGGTGCGCTCAGGGATATGTCTTTTGGGGGTGCGGGTAGAGTGAGGCCAAAATCGATGAAAAAGGCTGCATAAGCTGAGACGGCAGCCACTGGAACAAGCGCCGCCATGGCGACGGAGAAGCGCCAGGCGCGCCGCGCCCGCACTGGCGCATGTTCGAAACCGACGCCCTGAGGCTTGCGCATCTTCGCGCCGATCCAGAACAGGATAAAAAAGACTGCGGCGTAGAGGACCAGCCCCAGCAGCAAATGATCCGGACCGACTGCATAACGCATGTCGCTCACGGTCGCGATCAGGATCAGAAGAAACGCGCGCAGGAAATTCGCTATCAGGGCCACTGCGGCTGCGATCATGACAAAGGCGATGCGCGTTTTGAAACGGTGCAGGGTCTGGCTTGCGTAAACGCAGGCGACCATGAGCGCCGCCAGAAGGAAGTTCAGCCCGGCGCAAGCTTTGGCGATTTCAAACAAGCCGGCCTCAGTGCGGATCAGCGTTCCGTCAATGACGGCGTCGACGCCGAGGAAATTGAGCAAGCCCGTCACGGCGCTGGCGGTGAGCATCTGAAGAAACGGAATCAGCACCTCGCCAAAGGGAACCATGAAATAAAGAAACAGCAGCGGCAGCGCCCACAGCTTCGCGGCGCCGGAGCCGAACATCATCCAGGCGCCTGCGATCAACAGGGTGACGAATGCAAATTGCTCGACGAGGGCGACGCCTGCGGCGCGTCCGGCGAGCCATATGAACGCGGCGCCGACAATGGCCACAAGGCTCAAGGGGCCCGTCGCCGGGTCGATGCGCGGGCGGGTCATGATCATCAACAGCGCGAGCGGCGCGACGGCGACGCCGTGGTGATAGCTTGATGAGGAAAGCCAGGTCTTCGCCATGGACAAGGCTGTCGGATGCAGCGCAAAGACGCAGACAGCCAGATACGCGCCATACATGGCGACCGGAAGCGTCCAGTCGCTGCGGCGCGCTGATGAAAAATCGGCGGCGAGCATGGCCATAAAGGGTCCCCGCTTGCAGTCACCGGAACCCTAGATCGGCGGTGTTTCCGGTTTGTTAAGAATAAACCGGATTTGCGGAAATCTTACCGGTTTTTACGGCCTTCAATCAGGGCGTCGACAACGCTCGGGTCCGCCAGGGTTGAGGTGTCGCCCAGCGCCCCGAATTCGTTTTCGGCGATTTTCCGCAGGATTCGGCGCATGATTTTGCCTGAGCGGGTTTTGGGCAGGGCCGGGGTGAAGTGGATATGGTCGGGCTTGGCGATCGGGCCGATTTCCCGGCGCACCACGTCGATGATTTCTTTTTCCATGGCCTCCGTCGGCTCCACGCCGGCGAGAAGGGTTACATAAGCGTAAATGCCCTGGCCTTTGACGTCGTGAGGAAAGCCGACGACGGCGGCCTCGACGACGGCGTCATGCTCATCAATGGCGGCCTCCACCTCCGCCGTGCCCATGCGATGGCCGGAGACATTGATGACATCGTCGACCCGGCCGGTGATCCAGTAATAGCCGTCGGCGTCCCGCCGTGCGCCGTCGCCGGTGAAATACATGCCGGGATAAGTCTTGAAGTAAGTGTCGATGAAACGCTGATGATCGCCGTAGACGGTGCGCATCTGACCGGGCCATGAGTCGGTGATGACGAGATTGCCCTCGCAGGCGCCGTCGAGAAAATTTCCGTTGGCGTCGACAATCGCCGGGAACACGCCGGGCAGGGGCTGGGTCGCCGAGCCCGGTTTCAGATCGGTCGCGCCGGGCAGGGGCGAAATGAGGATGCCGCCGGTTTCCGTCTGCCACCAGGTGTCGACGATGGGATGTTTGCCGTCGCCAACGACATTGTAATACCACAGCCATGCTTCGGGATTGATGGGCTCGCCCACTGAACCAAGCAGGCGCAGGGATGACCGGTCAGCCTTCTTCACCATGTCGTCGCCTTCGCGCATCAGCGCACGCAGCGCCGTCGGCGCCGTGTAGAAGATGTTCACTTGATGCTTTTCGATCACCTGCCAGAAGCGCGATGCGTCCGGATATGTGGGAACGCCTTCAAAGATCAGTGTCGTCGCGCCATTGGCGAGCGGCCCGTAGACGATATAGCTGTGGCCGGTGACCCACCCCACATCCGCCGTACACCAGAAGATTTCTCCCAGGCGGTAGTCGAACACTTTCTCATGGGTATAGGACACATAGGTGAGGTAACCGCCAGTCGTGTGCAACACGCCTTTCGGTTTTCCGGTTGAGCCTGACGTGTACAGAATAAATAGCGTGTCTTCGGCGTTCATCGCTTCGGCAGGACATTCCGGCGCCACGTCATTGCGCGCTTCGCCGTAATAATAGAGGTCGCGGCCGGCCGTCATGGGAATGGTCGCGTTTGTGCGCTCCACAGTCAGAACAAGCCGAACATCGGTTTTGTGCTGTTTCAGCCCGAGCGCCTTGTCGACATTGGCCTTCAGGGGCACGGCCTTGCCGCCGCGCATGCCTTCATCCGCCGTGATCACCGCAACAGCGCCGCAATCCTCGATGCGGCTCGCCAGCGCTTCCGGGGAGAACCCGCCGAAGACGACCGAATGGACGGCGCCGATGCGCGCGCAGGCGAGCATGGCGTAGGCGGCCTCAGGGATCATTGGCATGTAGATCACGACGCGATCGCCACGCTTAACGCCGCGCGCTTTGAGGACATTCGCCATGCGGCAGGTTTCTTCAAACGCTTCGGCGTAGGTGATGTGTTTCGCGGTCGCAGGGTCGTCGCTTTCCCAGATGATCGCGATGTCATTGGCGCGTTCCGGCAGGTGCCGGTCGAGACAGTTGACGCAAGCGTTCAATTCACCGTCATCGAACCACTTGATGTGAAGATCTTTGGCGTCAAAAGAAACATCCTTCACCCGGGTGAAAGGCTTGGACCAGTCGAGACGTTTTGCGACATCCGTCCAGAAACCATCCGGGTCATCCTTCGCCTGCGCACGAATTGCGCTCGCCTTTGTGGCGTCGGTTAGGGTGTTCGCGGCGGCAGCCTTGCTGACCTTGATGATTTCTTCGTGCGACATGCGTTTCTCCCAGACTGTTGGCGGCGATGCTAGTTGAAGCGCGCTTCATGCGCAAACCGTGCGCATAACAGCGGTGGTTCTTTTTGTATGTGTAAAACTGTCGCTGCCGGAAGGCCATTTTTACATTTCCGTCACGCCCCTGTCACCACGCGGTAACAAAGCAGAGGCATGGCCCCTCCATTCATTTTTGTCGTCAGTTTTTGACGGCAGTTTTTGGTGGGGCTTTTATGAACCGTTCTCTCCTGTCCGCTTCGGCGGTCTCCGTTCTTGCTGTTGTCGCCGCTGCACCGCTTCCCGCGCTTGCAGGTGTTATTGAAGGCCGCGTCAGCGACCAGAGCCAGTCTGTTTCGCTCGAAGGCGCCGTGGTGCGCATCGCGGAAACCGGCGCTTCCGTATCGACGGATCGCGCCGGCCAATACCGACTCAGCAATGTGCCGGCGGGAAATTATACGCTGGTTGTGACCTATGTGGGGGCGGCGTCAGAATCAATCAGCGTTTCGGTGCCAAGTGAAGATGCGGTTGTGCGCCAGAACATTTCGCTCGGTGAAGATGTCGACGTTATCGACAACGTCCTCGTTGTCGGTCAGCGCGGCGCGCTCAACTCAGCGCTGAGCCAGCAAAAAGCCTCAGACAAGGTTATCACGGTTCTTTCCGCAGACGCTATCGGCCAGCTTCCCGATGAGAACGTCGCCGAGGCCGCCCGCCGCGCCGTAGGCGTCAACATCCAGAATGATCAAGGCGAGGGGCGCTACGTCTCCATCCGCGGCGCCAATCCGAATTTTGTGACGACGACCATCAACGGCGTGCGCCTGACGTCACCCGACTCCGATCAGCGCCAAGTTCCGCTCGATGTGATCGACAGCGACATCCTTTCCAGCATCACGATCACGAAGTCGCTGACGCCGGATGTGGATGGCGACTCCATTGGCGGCAATGTCGAGATCTCGACCCTGTCCGGTCTCGATCAGAAGGATTTGTTCCTGAAACTTAAGGCCGCCGGGATTTACACCAATCAGGTGGATGAGTTCGGCCAGCGCTATTCGGGCGCTTTTGCGAACAATTTCCTCGACGGCCGCCTCGGCGTCGCGGCGACCGCCGCCTGGCAGAAGCGTAAATTCGGATCTGAAAATATCGAAAATGACGGCGAGTGGATTCTCGACGAAGCCGTTATCTACCCGGAAGAACTTGAGCTGCGCGACTATCAGGTGACGCGTGAACGGTTCTCCGCCGCGTTGAACCTTGATTTTCAGGCGAACGATAATCTCGTTCTTTACGCACACGGGCTGTATTCTGACTTTTCCGACCAGGAATTCCGCAGCCGCGTCGAAAACAAATTTGGCGATCCGTCATTTGATGATGCTAACAGCAGCGGCGACGTCGCCGTGTTTGACGCGGCTGATGACGATCCGTTTGAAGTCGATCGCGACATCAAGGATCGCTATGAAGATCAGTTGATCTACTCTTTTGTTGGCGGCGGTGAGTTCTCCAAGGATGCGGTCACCTTCGATATCGCGGGTTCCTACTCCTATGCGGAGGAAAGCGAGCCGGAGCGTCTGGACGCCGGTTTCCGCGGCGAATTTGAAGAGGGCCTGTTCGGCGTAAACATTTCCGACACCCTTCTTCCTTCGCTCGCTTTCCCGGATGCGGACGCTGAAGCAGCCTATTTCGATCCTGAAAATTATGAATTCGACGCTGTCGAACGCACCAACGGCATCGCGAAAGACGACGAACTGGCGTTTCAGGCGAATTTGAAAGTTGACCTCGATCTGTTTGGCGCGCCCGGTTACATCAAAACCGGCGGCAAGGTTCGCCTGCGTGAAAAATCCTACGATCTCGATCTTGAGATCTACGATGGCTGGGATGGCGATGACGATCTGTTGTTGACGCCATTCGTGAACGCGGTCGACTATGACCTTGACCGCATCAATCCTGTAGTCGGCGCCGATACGTTGCGCGATTTCTTCTTCTCGAACATCGACATGTTCGAACTAAACGAAATCGATACGGCCCTCGAATCCACAGGCGCGAACTATATAGCGAACGAAGACGTCTACGCCGGATATGTGATGGCGCAGCGTCAGTTCGGCAATGTCAGCGTCGTCGCCGGCGTGCGGGTTGAGCACACGGAATATGACGCCAGCGGTTTCAACCTCGCCCTGCAGGAATTTGAGGCCGAGCTTGCCGGCGACGTCACCGGCTCGCTTGATCCGGAAACCGTCATCCCGACGGCGCCCGTCGGCGATCTGGCTGCGGAAGACTTCGAATTTGAATATGATGGCGGTGATGACGTCACGGCGCTTGAGGTTGCGCGGGTCTATGCGCAGGCCGTCGATGTGAACAAGTCCTACACGGACTGGCTGCCAAGCGTGAACATTCGCTACGATGTGACTGATGAGGTCGTTTTCCGGCTCGGCTACTACAAGACAATCGTTCGCCCGAATCTGGAGCAGGCGGCGCCGCGTATCCTCGTTGAAGAAGGCGGTGAGCTTGATGGTGATGACATTAACGATGTGGTGGCAGTCGAACGCGAAGGCGAGGCTGGTAATCCCGATCTCGAACGCCAGCAGGCGCACAATTTCGATGCATCGCTTGAATGGTATCCCGGCAACAAGTCGGTTCTGTCCGCCGGCGTCTTCTACAAGGATATTTCCAACCTGATTACAGCCGTTAACGCTTCAGGCGAATTTTTTGGCGTCCGCTTCGATCAAGTGGAAACGTATGTTAACGTACCTGATGCATCCATCTTCGGCATAGAGCTGAACTACCAGCAGCCGCTGGACTTTTTGCCGGGCCCATTGGACGGCTTCATCATCGGCGCCAACTACACCTTTGTTGACAGCGAGGCGACGCTTATTGACGGCCGCAAGATCAGCATTCCGGGTCAGTCCGACCATGTGGCCACCGGTATTCTCGGCTATGAAAAGGGACCCATCGACATTCGCTTCGCGGCCACCTATCGCGACGAGTATCTTGATGAGCTGGCGCTTCAGGAAGATGAAACTGGCCAGGATATCGACCGTATTGTCGATGACCATTTGCAGATCGACATTTCTGCGAAATACCGCGTGACGGACCAGTTCCAGTTCTTCACCGAGTTCAAGAACGTCAACAACGAACCGTTCGTGGCGTTCGTGCGCAGCCCCGCTTATGGCAAGCTGAACTCTCAATATGAGGAATATGGTTGGTCGGCGAAGTTCGGCGTGTCATTCAAATACTAGAGTTTCCTCTGCGTTTTGCGTTAGTCCCCGCAAAAGAGGAAGTGTTGAGTAGCGGCGGCGGCCGCGTATAAGGTCCGCCGCCGTTTGTTTTTTCAGGAAGGTCACTGATGAGAACCGCCGCCAGCCTGTCGATTGTTGTTTTCGCCGCCGCATGCGCCTCTGCGCCGCAAACGCCATTTGTTTTCGCCGCTCATGAAACGGCGCCGGTGAAATCTTCTGACGATGCGGCGGACGATCCGGCGATCTGGGTGAACGCCGCCGATCCGTCGGCGAGCCTTATACTCGGCACTGACAAACAGGCCGGGCTATATGTTTACGATCTCACTGGCGCTGTGATGCAATTCCTGCCGTCGGGTGAATTGAACAATGTGGATCTTCGCCAGAATGTCACGATTGACGGATGGCAAGGCGATATCGCGGCTGCGTCGAACCGCACCAATAATTCAGTCACGTTGTTCACTATTGACGATGGCGCGGTTGCCGAGAGCGGCTCGTTTCCGTCGCTTCTCGATGAGCCTTACGGGCTGTGCATGGGCGCGTGGGGCGGCGATGTCTTTGCGTTTGTCGCTTACAAGACCGGTGATCTTATCGCTTATCGTCTCGCCGGGCCGGGCGGCGGCGAAGAGGCGGCGCGGCTGAAACTTGAAAGCCAGCTCGAAGGTTGCGTCTTCGATGACGATGCGGGCGTTCTTTATATCGGCGAGGAAAATCGCGGCGTCTGGAAAACCGGTTTTGACGGCGCTCAGTTTGCAGCGCCGGGGCTGATCGACGAAGTGGCCGGCGCGAGTGGCGTCAAGGCTGACGTGGAAGGTCTTGCGCTTTACAAGACCGGGTCGCAGACGGGCTATCTTCTGGCTTCATCGCAAGGCAACAACAGCTACGCAGTTTACGCTCGCGAGGGCGACAATGAATTCATCACGCGCTTTTCGGTGAGTGCCGGTGATGCGATCGATGGCTCCGAGGAAACGGATGGCATTGAGGCCGTCTCGGCCAGTCTTGGCGATGAATTCCCTGCTGGCCTGTTCATTGCGCAGGACGGGTTCAATGCGCCGAAAGGCTCGCCGCAGAACTTCAAGATTGTAGATTGGCGCGGGATCGAGGCTCTGATCGAGGCTGCCCAGGCGGAAAGCCAGACAGACTAGTTGGCGACAACCGCGCCGCCGTCGGAAACGACGAAACAAGTCAGCTTCTTGTCTTTCAGCGTTTCACAGGTCGCGGCGGCTTCGATTTCCGTGAGCTTTACAATCCGGGCTCGATAGAGGGTCTTGCCGCTTTCCATGGGCGTCGGCAGCACCACGCGGGCAGGCGACGCCATGCCGGATTTCTTGACGGCCGCTTCGAGCTCTTTTTGCGCCATATCCTTGGTGGAATAGGCGCCGATCTGCACGCCCCAGGAAACGCCGGCGGGGTTCTCGTCAAAGTCCCCCTGGCCGAGCATCCCGTCATCGGTGGAAAGCGAAGCGAGGCGGTTCAGTTCGAATTCGTTGAAATCGTCCGGATCGGCTTGCGCGATCAAAACGCCGATGCCGTCGGCGCCGTCCGGCGCGGTCTTCATGGTCGCCGCGGCGGTCATGATTTCCGCGCGCAACTCTTCATTGGCGGCAATAGTGGGCGCGGCTTCGCTGGCGGCCATTGCGGCGACCAAGGTCGGCTTGAGGCGCGGCGCGGGCGTGCTCCGGTAAAGAGACGCGATCAGGGTGGGCTTCTTGTCGATCTGCGCGAAAGCATTGTCGAGGATGAGGCGCATATGGGCGTCGCGGGTGCGCGATGAGCGGCCGCCAAGAACGACGCCGATCAGGCGGTTGCCGTCGCGGGTTGCGGAGGTGGCGAGGTTGAAGCCGGAGCGGCGGGTGTAGCCGGTTTTCAGGCCGTCCGCGCCATCGAAGGTTTTCACCAGCGCGTTATGGGTCGTGTAGGTGCGGCCGTTCCAAACGAAGCTCTGGAAAGAAAAATAATGGAAATATTTTTCGTGATCCTGCATCAGGCGCCGGCCGAGCGTCGCCATGTCCTGCGCCGTCGTGACCTGTTTCGAGTTAGGCAGGCCGGAGGCGTTGCGGAAGGTTGTCCGCCGCATGCCGAGCTCGCGTGCTCTTTCGGTCATTTTCTTGGCGAAGCGCCATTCGGAGCCGGAAATCTGTTCGCCGACAGCGGCGGCGACGTCGTTGGCGGATTTCACCACCAGGGCCTGGATTGCGGTTTCAACGTCGATGGTTGAGCCGCTGGTGATGCCCAGCTTTGACGGCGGCTGGCCGGCAGCGTGGGCGGAAATCGTGATTTTGGAATCGAGCGTGAGCCGTCCCGCCTCCAGTTCATCGAACAGGAGATAGAGGGTCATCATCTTGGTTAAGGAGGCGGGGTAGCGATAATCTGTCGAATAGCGGTCAAATAGGACATCACCAGAATCGGCGTGAACAACGTAAGCGGCATACTTAGAATTCGCCGCAGCCGGCGATATCCCCATCAGCGCTAGAAACAGCGCTGCGACCCAAATCGATACGCTACGCAACCCCATGAACATGCAACGAGCCTCGCCCATATCAAAACGCATTTCAATATACGGAGGACGCCGGCCCCCGAAAAATCAGCGTTATTCGCCCTAAAATCTCCCCGGTCGGGAAACGTCCTGGCCGTTCCCTCCGTGGAGCAATCCCTGTGCCGCGTGTTTCGCGGCGAGACGGATGATCGTGCAACGCGGTAAACGGAGCGTTAACGAAAGTTTTACTAATCTGGCTCAAATAAATTGTGCAGTGCAACAAAAACATCTTGACCACCGGCGCGGCCATCACTATGTTGCGCTGCACAAGAGGGCGGTTTTCGCCCTATATGCAATTGAATCAAGCTTTTAGCTCTGATTCCCAGGGAGACTATTATGGCTACTGCCAAAACCGCCGCTGATGCGTTCGACATGAAGGCCTTCGGTCCTGATTCGTTCAAGGAAGGCTATGAAAAATTCGCGGAAGGCATGTCGACTTTCGCTGATTTCCAGAAAGAGTCGCTGAACGCCCTGATGGCGTCGGCTGGCGCTTTCACGAAAGGCCTTGAAACGCTGACCAGCGAGAGCGCATCGTTCTCCAAAGCGGCTTTCGAAGATACTGTCGCGACTGCTAAAGCGGCCTCCGCCGCGAAAACGCTGCAAGAAGCGATCGAACTCAACAACGACTTCATGAAGACGTCCGTTGAGAAAAATCTCGGCCAAATCAACAAGGTGGCTGATATCTGGGCGTCGACCGCGAAAGACACGGTTGAGCCGCTCACCGAGCGCTATTCCGCGCTTGTTGAGAAAATTCAGTCCTTCCGTCCGTAAGGTTTCAGTAACAGTTCCGCGTATCACTGTTGCGTGAAAGAGCCCGGTGCGTATCGCCGGGCTCTTTTTTTTGCCGATTTTCTAACCATGAATTTTATCGGCCTCGGGAAAAATTTGCTTCTTTTCAACGGGAAGGGATTACTTATCTAATAGTGCGGTGCGGTAATGGCGGTTGCCAAGCTCCGCTGACGCGAGGAAACTAAGGCGACTATGGCTGAAGACAACGAAAACGATCAGGAGAACGGGAACGGCGATAATGGCGGGCCCGGGCAGGGTATTGGGGTTGTCACCAAGACAGCGCCCAAAACCAAGCGGCCTTCGCTTTACAAGGTCCTCCTGCTCAATGACGATTACACCCCCCAGGAATTTGTCGTCTGGCTGCTTCAGGCTGTTTTCAAGAAAGACGCCGAGGACGCGGTGCGTATCATGATGCATGTGCATCAGTCCGGCATCGGCGTCTGCGGCGTGTATACTTATGAAATTGCGGAGACCAAAGTGGCGCAGGTGATGGAGCTGTCGCGCCGCAACCAGCATCCGCTGCAATGTACTATGGAACGGGAGTAAGCCTTATGGCGTCGTTCAGCCGGAGTCTTGATGAATGTCTGCACAGCGCAATCGCGCTGGCGACGGAGCGCGACCACGAGCTCGCGACGCTTGAACATCTTTTGCTCGCGCTCACCGACGACCGCGACGCCGCGGCTGTCATGCGCGCCTGCAATGTGGATGTGGATCTGCTGCGCCGGCAGCTTTACGAGTTTATTGAAAATGAACTCGCCAATTTGAAACTTGAGAATGGCGAGCAGGCCAAACCGACGGCGAGCTTTCAGCGCGTCATTCAGCGTGCTGTCATTCACGTTCAGTCGTCAGGCCGTGAGGAAGTGACCGGAGCCAATGTGCTTGTCGCGCTTTTCGCTGAACGCGAGTCCCACGCTGCGCATTTCCTGCAGGCGCAGGATATGAGCCGCTTCGACGCGGTGAATTACATTTCCCATGGCATCGCCAAACGTCCCGGCGAGAGCCAGCCAAAATCGCCGCGCGGCGTCAGTGAGGAAGCTGAAGCCAGCCAGAACCAGAAAGAAAGCGCGCTCGAAGCCTATTGCGTCGACCTCAACGCCAAGGCGCGCTCCGGCAAGATCGATCCCCTGATCGGTCGCGACGCCGAAGTGGAGCGCTCGATCCAGGTTCTGTGCCGCCGCCGCAAGAATAATCCGCTGCTCGTCGGCGATCCGGGCGTCGGCAAAACCGCCATCGCAGAAGGGCTCGCCCTCAAAATTGTTGATGAGGATGTGCCCGAAGTGCTGGCCAAATCGACGATCTATTCGCTCGATATGGGCGCGCTGCTTGCCGGCACGCGCTATCGCGGCGATTTCGAGGAGCGTATCAAGGCGGTTCTCAAAGAGCTTGAAGACCATGAGGACGCGATCCTTTTCATCGATGAGATTCATACGGTGATTGGCGCTGGCGCAACCTCCGGCGGCGCTATGGACGCCTCGAACCTCCTGAAGCCTGCCTTGCAGTCAGGCGCCCTCAGATGCATGGGCTCTACGACCTACAAGGAATACCGCCAGCATTTCGAAAAAGACCGGGCGCTCGCGCGCCGGTTCCAGAAAATCGACGTGGTCGAACCTACAAAGGACGACACGGTGAAAATCCTTATGGGATTGAAGCCTTATTTCGAAGAGCACCACAAACTTAAATATACCGATGAGGCCATTATCGCCGCAGCGGAGCTTTCGTCAAAATACATGACCGACCGCAAGCTGCCCGACAAAGCCATCGATGTGATCGACGAGGCCGGCGCGCGGCAGATGCTGTTCCCGGAGGACAAGCGCGTCAAACTTATCGATGAACCGGAGATCGAGGAAGTCGTCGCCAAAATGGCGCGCATCCCGCCGAAATCCGTGTCGAAATCCGACACCGAGCGTTTGCAGAAACTTGGCGAGGATCTGCGACGCGTGGTCTATGGCCAGGATGAAGCGATCGACCAGCTCGCTGCGGCGATCAAGCTGTCGCGGGCCGGTCTTCGCGAACCTGAAAAGCCGATCGGCTCCTATCTCTTTGCGGGCCCCACCGGCGTCGGCAAAACCGAAGTTGCAAAACAGCTTGGTCTCGTGATGGGCGTCGAGCTCGTGCGTTTCGACATGTCGGAGTATATGGAGCGCCATACGGTTTCGCGTCTAATCGGCGCGCCGCCGGGCTATGTCGGCTTCGATCAGGGCGGTCTTTTGACCGACGCCATCGACCAGCATCCCCATTGCGTGCTCTTGCTCGACGAAATCGAGAAAGCGCATCCGGAAATCTTCAACATCTTGTTGCAGGTGATGGATAACGGACAGCTCACCGACGCCAATGGCCGCAAGGTCGATTTCCGCAATGTCATCATCATCATGACGACGAATGCGGGCGCGTCCGATGCGGCGAAATTCGCCATCGGGTTTGCGGGCGGCAAGAAAACGGACGAAACCGAAGCGGCCATCAAAAAGATGTTCACGCCGGAGTTTCGCAACCGTCTCGATGCGGTCATCCAGTTCGCTGGTCTCTCGCAGGCGATCATCAACCGGATCGTTGAAAAGTTCGTGCTGCAACTGGAAGCGCAACTCGCCGATCGCGGCGTGACCTTCGAGCTTTCCGAAGAAGCGACACGATGGCTTGCGGAGCGCGGCTTTGACGATGAAATGGGCGCGCGGCCGCTTGCGCGCGTCATTCAGGAACATGTGAAAAAGCCCATCGCCGACGAAATCCTCTTCGGCAGCCTCAAAGAAGGGGGCATTGTTCGCGTGTTGGTGGACGCTAAAGACAAGACAAAGCTCGCCTTTGAATATCTTCCGGACCCGGAAAAGGCTGACAAGCCAAAAGATGGTGGCGATGACGCCAGTGTTCCGGCGTTGATGGAATAAGCGCCTGAAATAATCAGTAAGAAAAACGCCGGGCTCCCCGCCCGGCGTTTTTTGTTTGGGTCTATGTGTGCAGCCCTATTGTTTCTTGTTTTTATTCTTGTTCTTGTTTTTATTGTTGCCGTTGCCGTTGCCGTTGCCGTTGCCGTTCCCATTGCTGTTGCCGGGCGCGGCAGAGCCTGGCGCATTAGGATCGGTGACTGGCGTTGTCCCGGCGGGGGGTGTCATTCCGGGTGTAGACGCTCCCGGTGTTGATCCGGCCCCCGGGGTTGGGGCGCTCACGCCGCCGCCAATAGAGAACCCGCCGCCTGCTGAACCACCGCCAGATGAACCGCCGCCTGTTGAGGCGCCGCCGCCGCTTGCGCCAGTAGACCCTGACGCGCCGGAATTGCCGGTCTGGTTATTTGCCTGACCATTTCCCTGGCCGTTGTTTTGGCCGCTTGCGGGATCTTGCGCGCCGGAACCAGCATTGCCTGCGCTTCCGCCTGCTCCGCCTGAGGCTGAAGGAGACCCGCCGCCAGATCCGCCCGAGGAGCCGCCACCGCCCGAGCCGCCGCCTGTGTAACCGCCGCTGTTTCCACTGTTTCCAGATGAACTATCGTCGGCGAGCAAAGAGGACTCCACGCGCAAAAATTTGGATTTTGTGCTTTCGGCGGTGATTTCCAGCGATGCATAAATTGCGACCGCAATCAACGCAGCGATCAGGGCGTATTCGATCGCGGTCGATCCGGACCGATCAGTACAAAAACTATTTACACGCATACACAACTCAGACCGGATATCCGGTCTCCCTTACGAGAGGGAAAATTGCAGGTAACTAGATAATAGAGCGTTAACTTTCCGCATTGCCGGAAGTGTTGAAGCGCTGTAGCGGGTCCTGAGGGGCGGCGCTCGAAAAACCATATCGCGCCGCCTTTTCATCAAGAAGTATGGTTAACTGATTGTAGCCGTCTTTCAGCACGTTAAATTTTCAACACTGAGCGAAAGAAAAATATCCATCGTTTCTTGCGGCGCCAGGATGTCACGCCCGAAATAACCGGGCAGGTGGCTGATCGGTTCGGCGCAATAAAAGTCCGCCTCCTCAGGGGAGTAGAGGTGAAGAATGCGGGCGTTGCTGTGCATCGCGATCTTCAGGCCATCATGAACAATCTCCGCCGTCCCGTCCCAGCGCTTGATGGTGTAGTCTACGGGATCGTCCGTCATCGGGCCGCGATGCTCGATTTTCTCAGGCGGTGAAAGGCCCTTCGCAGGTGTGGTCTGATCAAAATATTCCGTGAAATTGAGTTCGGAAGTTTTCGTGTTGGGAAAAAACGGATGAAGCCCTAGCCCCGCAGGCATGGGAGCGTTTCCGCTATTGGTGACGCATAGGGCGATCTGAAATTGATCTGCCGAGACGGAAAACTCCTGCGTCGCGAAAAACGGAAACGGAAATAGACCCGGACCCGGTGTGTGATCAAACCAACAAGCGACGTGATCGCCGCTCTGGTCGGTGACGCGCCATGGATTGACCCAGCCATGACCGTGCAGCGCGTGGTCAGGGTCGCAGACCGGCAAGGTCGGCGCCAGCTCGTAATGGCGACCATCAAAATCAAGACCGCCGAAAAGCCGGCTGAACCAGGGGACGCACGGGTAACACGCCGCCTCGCGTGGATCGGCGGCGACGGCCTCTTGTGAGGCGGCGGGGCGGAATATGTTTTTGCCGCCGAAAGACAGAGACATGACCACGCCGCCAAGCTCCGGCGCCAGGACGGCTTTCATCTCATCTTCGGAAATCTCGATCAAAACTGGATCGCGGGGAGCCGCGCCTTTCTGCTGCGCGCCTATCCTAGTTCGATTCAAGCGGCAGCGTCATGATGCGAAGCGGCTGGAGCGCCGGCCCGTCTTTCACCGTCCACTCTTCGTCGTCATAGGATGGCCAGTTGGAAGTGGCGATATAGCGAAATTCATCGCCGATGACGGCGCCATGTGTCGGCTCGTTCCAGTCCTCAAGATTGCGGTGCAGGGTGATAAAGCTGGTGACAGCGGTCTTTTCGTCGTCGAGGCCGATATAAACGATCCGCTGCGGTGTCGATCCATTCTGAATGCCGATCAGGCCGCCCTTATAAAGATAGAGCCCGTCAATGCCCCCGAGATGGGCATTGGCCTTGTTTTCTAGCTGCGTTGCTTCACCGGTTTCAGTGTCGATGACGAATAGCCCGGCGAGATAATCCGCCAAATAGAGCTTGCCCGATTTTTCATCGAGGGCGATCCCCTGAGGGTTTGCAAAGCGGGGATCTTCCGAGAAAATATCAAGAGTTTGCCCATCGGGCGCCATTCGGAAGATGCGCGGCGTTATGGAATCGCTGGCGTAAACCGTCCCCTCTTTGGCGACTTCAAGATCGCCAAGCATGGCTTTTTCTTGTGTGACTCGGATTTCGCGCTGAGGCGCGCCGGTTTTTGCGTTGAACGCCATGATGGATGCGAAGGCGTCTTCTTCGCCAGCCTTCTCATAAGCGAGTTGATTGTTGACCGCCGCCCAGATCATGCCGTCGCGGAGTTCGATATCAAAGACGCCGCCTGACGCATAGGAGATCGGCGTCAGGGCGGCGTCCTTTTTCTTTGCTTTCAGAATGGCGCCGCTGCGCACAGAACCGATATAAAGCGACTTCTTGCGATCATAGGCGATGGCTTCAGGCAGGAGCCCGTTTTCCTTGAATTCAACAACAGTCGAAGGCGCGCCGAGGGGCGCCGCATTGGCCTCCATCTTTGCGGCGATGGGCGCGAATCCGGGCAAGGTGGTGAGTTCGTCAAAAGCGGGATGGCCAGTGAGGCGCAGGGTCAGTCCGCGTTCGGCCGCCGCCGACGCGAGGGCCAGCGCTTCATCCGGGCGGTCTGTCAGCATGCGAGAGAGAATGCGGTTCCGATAGACGTAGAGAGAACCGGGCGCGGCCTTCTGCGCTTCCTCCAGCGCTGCGTCGAGCGCTGGCCAGTCCTCGTCCTGAAACGCCGCTGCGGCCCGCTCCATTTCGGCACGATAGCCGGAAAGACCTTGCTCGGCTCGGGCGGGGGCAAGGACGGTCATACTGAGTAAAGCCGCCGCCATGCAGGCGCTGTTGGTGAGTTTCATGTCCGGTCCTTTGGAATTGCGTCCCCGAGGGGACAGTCTCGCAGCCTCCGCCTGGGCCGCCCAGCCGGTTCATCGCGGATCAGAGGCGTTTAGTCGCGGCCGCTTGCGGCGATTGACCCGGCGCCTGTGATGGGCGAATTTAGTCCCATGAGTGACGCGTTCAGAACATCCTACGAATCAAACGGTTACGCCGTCGTGCCCGGTGTGGCGCCGGCGCCCATGGTGCAGCATTTCCTGGCGATTGTTTGCGCCCAGTTGAGCTCAAGGCCTGACGCCTTTCTGACGGCGCCGCGGGTCAACGCCAAACCGGCTTATGAGTTTTATAGTTATCGCCATCATACGACCATGGGTTTTCATTGGGGGCTCACCTCGCGCATGGTCGAGTTGACGGGCAAGCGCCTTGCCCCCAGTTACGCCTATTTCCGGGTCTACCAGAAGGGCGACATCTGTACGGTGCATTCGGATCGCGAGTCCTGTGAGCATTCCCTCTCCATGATGCTTGGCTATAGCGATGATATTGTCTGGCCGTTTGAGATTGGTGAGCGTCGTTACGAATTCGCCGATGCCTGCCAGCTTCAGAAGGCGGATGATTTCGGAGATGAGGCGTCAAAACAGGTGATGCTCAATCCCGGCGACGCCATTCTTTATCAGGGCTGTAATTATCGTCATGGCCGCACGGTCCCCAATCCGAATCGCTGGTCCGCTCATCTGTTCCTGCATTGGGTAGACCTCGACGGGCCCTTCAAGGATTGGTCGTTCGACCGTCAGCAATTTCCGGCCATGGGCGATTTCAAATTTCCGGAAACAGTTTCGCAAAATCCAGCTTAAAAAAAGACCGCCGCGAGGGAAGGGGTTCGCGACGGCCTTTCTTGGAGCGCGCCAAGCGGCAAGGGGGATCCGGCGCGCTTCAGCGGGTCTGCTTCATGAACGCAAAACGTTCGGACGCTACAGTCGGTCAAAACGTGCAAAGGCCGCCATATATGCCGCTAAGTTGGGCATGCCGCGCAGTTGTGGGGCCCCCGAATATGGGGAAGTTGGCGGCGCGGCGACCTTGCAAAATTCAAGATAATATTGGCGCCTTGCGTCGCGCAAGACACGTCTGCGCGAGGAAAAAGTGACAAGATAAAATCACACCTTGGTGTTCTGTTTTATTAGGTAAGCGCGCTGCGAATCTGCGCTGCAATCGGCTCAAGACTTTCCGCATCGGCCGGTTTGCCGCTTGCATGCGCGGCGACAACAACGCCTTCATAAACCGGCAGCACATGAAAATGCAGATGAAATACGGTCTGTCCGGCGCGCGCGCCGCTGAATTGCAGGATGCGGATGCCGTCCGGTTTCAGGCCGTCATTGACGGCGCGCGCGACTTTTTGAGTTGCGGTCATGAGATCGGATAACGCTTCCTGATCCACGTCGAGAAAATTAACCGCCTGACTGTTTTTGTGAATGACAAGACAATGCCCCTTGCTTTGGGGAAACACATCCATGAAAGCGAGAATATTATCCGTCTCCAGAATTTTTACGCTTGGCATCTCCCCACGCGTGATTTTTGCGAAAATATTGTCGGGATCATATTGAGTTTCGAGCGACATGAGTCCGTCCTGTATGGCACCGCTATGATTTCCGGAATGGTGTATAGTCTTTCAATGTGTCAATTTCCATGCCCGTCTGCTCTCTTTCCGAGACAAGATAGCGATCAATGGCGTCCCGAAAGCTGTCATTTTCGATCCAGTGCGCTGACCATGTCGGGACAGGTTCATAACCGCGGGCGATCTTGTGCTGGCCTTGCGCGCCCGCTTCAACACGAGAAAGCCCGTGTTCGATAGCGAAGTCTACCGCCTGATGATAGCAAAGTTCGAAATGAAGGAAAGGCACATCTTCCGTACACCCCCAATAACGTCCATATAGCGCGTCGCCGCCGATAAAATTCAGGGCGCCGGCGATCGGCTCGCCACTCCTTTCCGCGACGATGAACATAAGATGCTCTTTCATGGTCTCCGCGATTAGACGGAAAAAGGTGCGGGTGAGGTAGGGCTGGCCCCATTTGCGCGCGCCCGTATCCTGATAGAATATCCAGAAGGCGTCCCAGTGACGCTCGGTGATCTCGTCGCCCCTAAGCTGGTGAATTTTAATGTCTTCTGCGGCTTCGCGCCGTTCACGTCGAACCTGCTTGCGCTTGCGGGAGGCGAGTTCGCCAAGAAAATCCTCGAATGTGTCATAGCCGCGATTGAACCAGTGATATTGCTCGCCCATGCGCGGCAGGAACCCGGCGCCCTCTAGGATGGAGCGGTCGTCGTCATTTATGAAATTCACATGGGTCGAGGAAGCGCCGGTTTGCACTGCTGCTTCTCTCAGCAGGGCGGCGATGGTTGCTTTGGCGGCGCGAGACGCCGCCAGCAGCCTTGGGCCCGGAACCGGCGTAAAAGGCGCGGCGCTCAGGAGCTTTGGATAGTACCGCCCGCCAGCACGGTGGAACGCATCGGCCCAGTGGTGGTCGAAAACATATTCACCCTGGCTGTGGCCTTTTGCGTAGAGCGACGCCGCGCCGATAATGTCGCCCGCTTCCTCCGCAATAAGATGCATCGGCGCCCAGCCGGTCTCAGGGGCTACCGATTTTGAAGCTTCGAGCGCGCTCAAAAATTCGTGGGAGACAAACGGATTGTAGGCTTCAGGGGATGGATTGGCGAGATTATTCCATGTGGCCGCATCAATCTCGCTGATTGAGGAGAGGGTGCGGCCGACAATTTTGTCCGCGCCATCCTTGTCCACCCCGTCGGCCATCAGGCGATCTCGAAGACGCCGTCGACCTCAACCGCGGCGCCGAGCGGCAGGGATGGCGCCCCGACGGCGGCGCGCGCATGGCGGCCTGCATCCCCGAACACAGCAACCATCAGGTCCGAGGTTCCGTTTACGACTTTCGGTTGATCGACGAAATCTGGTGTGCAGTTGACGAAACCGCCAAGTTTGACGACGCGCTTCACCCGGTCGAGATCGCCGCCGCAGGCTGCGCGCAATTGCGCGATCAGGTTGACGCCGCAGGCATGAGCGGCTTCGACGCCATCTTCGATGGATAAATCGGCACCGAGTTTGCCAGTGATCAAGCCATTGGCGCCGATGGAAACCTGCCCCGAAATGAACACCTGCTTGCCGGAAATCACATAGGGCACATAGTTCGCCACCGGCGCCACAGGTTCCGGCAGAATAATGCCTAGTTCGGCGAGTTGCGTGTCGATGCGGGACATGAAGGCTCCTTTTATACTTTCAGTTTGAGTTCTTTTCGCGCCCTTGCCAACTGTCGCCAGGCGACATTTTTCACCCGACAAGTCGCCGCAAATGAGGGCGCACGATTATTCTTCTGTGATGACCTCAATGTCGATCCGACGGTTGCGTTCGCGCCCCTCCGGCGTCCTGTTGCTGGCTATCGGCTCAGAGGAGCCGGCGCCGCGCGCAGTGATGCGGTCCGCCGGAGCTCCCACGGAAACCAGGAAGGCGCGCACCGCATCGGCGCGGTAGCCCGAGAGCTGGCGGTTGCGCGCGGCGTTGCCGCTGGAATCGGTGTGACCTGTAATCGCCAGACGCACTGAGGCGGGACAGTCGGAGAATATTCCCGCAACTGTCCGCAACTGATCGCGTGAGGGATTGTCAATGTCGGCCCGCGCGCTCGTAAACCCGATCCGCCGTGCGTCAATGGCGCTTTGCAGGCGCCTGGCACAATCATTTTCGGGCGCCGCCGTCTGTTCGGCTTCAATTGTTTCCGGCTGAACCGGGGCGATTTCAGTTGCCGGCGGCGGCGCGTCCGGCGTCGGGGCTTCATCAGATAATGTCTCTTCTTCAGCCAGCGAGATGATCTCCTCAATGCTGGCGGGCGGTTTGCGAATGACAATGTCCGCCGTCCCATTCAATCCTTCAGGCAGATCGGTCAATAATGTCCGCGCGGCCGCGGCGCGGGTTTCGTCTTCCGCCTCGCCGCTGATGGAAAAATCCTCGTCATTGGCCTCAGCCACACCCTTTCGCAAATGGGAGAGCGCGCGCAGCGACGAGGCCGCAGCATTCAACCAGCTTTGCGCCGATACAGGCGCCCCATCGGCGATTTCGAGAACGCCGGAAATCTCCGTCTCCGGAAACAAATCCGGCGCCAGGCGATAAATGGAATCGCGCGTCTCCTGATCCGGGACATGGCCCGAAAGGGAGAGGACGCCGCCTTCGCGCTCTGCAATGAAAATGAAAGGCTCGGCGCGGGGAGCGGGCGCTGATACGAGCAGCCGGGTCGCATCGACGGCGGTGACGCCGCCCGCAACGAGGCCGCCGGGCCCGGCGGATGCGGCGACACGATCAATCAGCGCCTGACGCGCCGCCGCGTCAGGCGCTGCGCCGTTGATGATCGCCTTTTGCCCGTCCATGATCACAGACGCGCGGACGCGGTCATTGGCGATGAGGACTTGTTCAGCTTTTTCCTGAAGCGCCACAGACGCCGACCGGGAGGAGCCCGGGACCGTTTTCATCGTCGTGGCCGCCACGCCAATCGCCGCGACAGCCAGTAAACCGATGAAAAATTTCAGGATCGCGTTCATGTACAGCGTTTTGGGCTTATCCGGCGCTCAAGTCACCACTCCAGAATGACTTTGCCCGATTGGCCGGAGCGCATGATGTCAAAGCCGGTCTGGTAGTCCTCAATGGGAAACCGGTGGGTGATGATCGGCGTCAGGTCGAGCCCGGCCTGCAGCATGGCGCCCATCTTGTACCAGGTCTCGAACATCCGCCGACCGTAAATCCCCTTGATGTCGAGGCCCTTGAAGATGACTTTCTCCCAGTCGGCGCCCGCGCCATTGGGCATGATGCCGAGCATGGCGACCTTGCCGCCGTGATTCATGGTGTCGAGCATGGACTGGAACGCCGACGGCACGCCGGACATTTCAAGACCGATGTCGAAGCCTTCGGTCATCTTGAGGTCTTCCATGACGTCGCGCAAATTCTCTTTGGTGACGTTCACGGCGCGCGTCGCGCCCATCTTGCGCCCCAGATCGAGGCGGTAATCGTTGACGTCGGTGATGACTACATGGCGCGCGCCGGCGAATTTTGCGATCGCCACCGCCATCACTCCGATGGGGCCGGCGCCGGTGATCAACACATCTTCGCCAACAAGATCGAAAGCGAGGGCGGTGTGGGTCGCGTTGCCGTAAGGGTCGAAGATTGCGCCCATATCGTCCGAGACCGCTTCGGGCAATTTGTAGACATTGAAAGCCGGCACCGCGACATATTCCGCAAAGGAGCCAGGACGGTTGACGCCGACGCCCACCGTGTTGCGGCAGAGATGGCGCTTGCCTGCGCGGCAGTTGCGGCAATAGCCGCAGGTCACATGACCTTCGGCTGAGACGCGGTCGCCAATCTTCATGTTGAAATGTTCAAGATGAACTTCCGACCCGATCTCGACGATCTCTCCGGCGAATTCATGGCCCACGGTCATGGGAACCGGGATCGTCTTTTTCGCCCAGTCGTCCCAATTGTAGATATGGACATCGGTGCCGCAGATCGCCGAGCGTTTGACCTTGATCAGGACGTCATTCGCGCCGACTTCCGGCCGCGATGTGTCGACCATCCAGATGCCTTCTTCGGGCTTTGCTTTCATCAGGGCTTTCATGGGCGTCCTATGGATATGGGGATCAGTTCGGGCGCGGTTTTAACAAGCAAAAGAAGCGCCGTCACTACGGACGGCGCTTCCTGTGGTCACTATATGAGAAAGTCCGGCGGCTAATCAGGGCTTTTTCTTGTCCTGTTCCAGTTCTTCGCTTTTGGTGGGCGGGCTCGCCGGGGCCGGGGGATCGCTTGCCGGGAAGGATTCCTCCAGCGCCTCGTCGAGCTCGTCCTGTTCGTCTTTCGTCGGTTTCTGATTTTGAGTTTTCTGGGCGGCTATCATCAGAGGGGCTCCTTCAAGAGTTACGCATAGACCTAACGCGTGTGCGGGCCTTATTGTTCCTTCACCGATGGCGGTTTCGGCGGTTTGCCGCGCTCCTTTTATAAAAAATTTTTAAGGGGCCTTTCCAGATAGAGCTTTTTGTGCGTTTTTATATGCAGCGCAACACAATGAAATTTTTCTCCAAGGCAAAATCTTTTTAGAGCGAAAGCCGCCACATTGTGGATGAATGTCGCGGAAAATGTGCGGTATTTTGCGGCGCAAAAATATCTTCTTCACAAGAGTTTTTCTGAAACGCTTTTGACAAAAACGTGATTAGAAAAATTGTGTTGCGAAACCCCGTTTTACGCGACATGCATCGTAACATGCGCACGTAAAAAAAAGATGCGCAATCTAGGGTGGGCGTCCAAAAACAAGGAAACCAAAATCATGATAAAAAAGCTTGTAGTGGCCGCAGCGTTAAGCGTCGCCTTCAGCACGCCGGGCTTCGCCGATATGGCGTATGCCCCCGCCGAACTTTCGACGGAAACTGGCGCACTTGATGTTTATCAACGCATTCAGACAGCGGCCGAGCGCACATGCGATGACCGGCTGAACCATGACAGCGTCATCAAATATCACAAAGTGCGTGATCGTTGCGTGTCAGATGTTGTGGATGAGCTTGTTCACAAGGTGAACGATCCGCGGCTCGATAAAATTCACAACGAGCGTACAGGCGCTTAAGTGCGTCTTGTTACGAAGGAAGGTGAGCGCTCCGAAGGATATTCCCCTGGAGCGCTCTTTTTTTGACCCAATGCGTTTCACCCTGCTTTTTATGCGTTCCAACGCAGGCGTCTTGATTAAACGGGGCGACGGGGGCAACTGTTTGTGATGGAAGAGATTATGAACAGGCGCCGCGCCGCCTTTGAGCTGTTAATTTTTGGCGCTTTGGCGTTGGGGCTGAGATTCGCATTTGATCCGTTGTTCTGGCGGTATGCAGGCCCCGTTTCTCTCATTTTGACCCTTGCGATTCTGCTGGCGTATCTGCGTCGGCGCGGGGAAGGGTGGTCGTCGCTGGGGCTAATCAGATTACCAGGGCTCAGATCGAAACTGTTGCTCGCGCCGCAAACCCTAGTCGCGTTCGTCTTGTTCGCGGCTTCTATCGCCCTCACTGTTTTTGGCGGACAGGCGGTCGGACTCGAATTTATGGGCGAGGAGCCGCCGGGAGTTGAAGAGCGTTGGGGTGATGTCGCAGGCAATTTGCCTATGTATCTCACTTGGCTCGGGATCGTTTGGACGTCGGCTGCTTTTGGCGAAGAGATGTTTTTCCGCGGATTTCTGATCACGCGGTTTGACGCCGTGCTCCGCGGCGCGCCGCTCTCCGGAGCTTTGGCTGTCGTCCTGGCGGCGTTGTTTTTCGGCCTTGGCCACTATTATTATCAGGGTTTGCGCGGTCTCATCACCACGGCGGGAATCGGCATTGCGTTTGGGACGGCTTTCCTGCTGTTCAAACGCAATCTCTGGCCGCTTGTAATCACTCACGGCATTATCGACACCATAAACTTTTCGGCGCTCTATTTTGAATGGGAATAAGACTCTGTTTGACTAGATAACGCCGATTGATTTTCCGACTTTGATAAACGCCGCGACGGCCTCATCCACCTGTTCATCGGTGTGAGCTGCGCACATTTGCGTTCGAATGCGGGCTTTTTCCTTTGGCACCACCGGGAAAGAGAAGGCCGTGACATAAACGCCTTCGTCCATCAGCTCGGCGGCCATCGCTCCGGCTTTCTTGGCATCGTAAATCATGATCGGGATGATCGGATGTTCGCCGGGAAGCAGATCGAAACCGGCTTTGGTCATCAGTTCGCGGAAGCGCGTTGCATTGCGGAAAAGCTGTTCGCGCAAGTGACCGCCATGGCGGACCAGATCAAGAGTTTTCAGGGTCGCGCCGAGGAGTGCCGGCGTCAGCGCATTGGAAAAAAGATAGGGCCGCGCGCGGTTGCGCAAGAGATGCACCACGTCTTTCGACGCGCAGATATAGCCGCCCATGCCGCCGCCAAGCGCCTTGCCAAGCGTGCCGGTCAGAATGTCGATGTGTTTGGCGACGCCGCAATGGGCGGGCGTTCCTTCGCCGTGAGGGCCCATAAAGCCTGTCGCGTGGCAATCATCCACCATGACAAGCGCGCCGAATTCCTCGGCGAGGGCGGCGATCTCTTTCAGCTTTGCGATATAGCCGTCCATGGAGAAAACGCCATCGGTGACGATCAGTTTGGTGCGCGCACCGTCGAGATCAGCCTGTTCCAGCTGGGCGCGCAAATCCTTCATGTCCGAATTGGCGAAGCGATAGCGTTTGGCTTTGCACAACCTTACGCCGTCAATGATGGAAGCGTGGTTCAGCGCGTCTGAAATGATGGCGTCTTCCGCTTCAAGAAGCGGTTCGAACACACCGCCATTGGCGTCGAAGCAGGCGGCGAAAAGAATAGAATCTTCATAGCCAAGATAGTCAGCGATTTCTTTTTCCACGCGCCGGTGAAGATCGGTCGTGCCGCAGATGAAGCGCACAGACGCCATGCCGAAGCCGTAGTCGTTCATGGTTTCCTGGGCGGCTTTGACGATCTCGGGATGGTCAGCGAGGCCGAGGTAATTATTGGCGCAAAAATTCAGGACTTTTTTCTTTACGCCCTGATGATTGACCTCAATCACCGGCCCCTGGGGAGAGGTGATCTGGCGCTCGATTTTCTCCAGCCCCTGATCGCGAATATCGGCGATTGTTTTGGTGATCCGGTCGTAAAAATCCTGCCGCATGGGAAATATCGCTCCATTTTGGGCATGGTTTGGCGCCGCTGCGTCCGGGGGTCAACGCTAGCCATAAAGAGGCGCTTTCTTTTACGCGCCGCCCCGTCGGGCGGGGTGAAAGGATGTCTGGCCAGTGTCATGGGGCCGCTGTTGTCTGAGCTATGGCCTCTTTGCCTTTAAAAACACTCGCTTTTTTAGCACAACCTAAGATTGTGCTCGAACTAATTGCGCGGTCCGCTGGGAGAGCCTAATATCATTGCTGCTAGTTTGGAGAGACCCCTGAACCCGGCACGGGCCGGGGGAGAGAGGAAAGGGCCCACGCTGCTGAATGCGCGCGGGCCCTTTTCTGTTTTCTGTTTTTCACTAGCCAAAAAGAAAAAGGCCGGCGTCGCCGCCGGCCTTTTGATCTTTCTTCTGGAAAAGCTTATTTCCCGGTGCGCCATCCGGAAGCATATTCTTTCCGTGCGGTTTCCGAATAGGGAACCGGGCTGACAATGGCGCGCACTTCCATCTGCTGGTGACGCTCCACCGTGGTTTTCTCCGTGCCGCCATTGGGTTCGCCCCAGACGACCTTCACTTCGTTGCCGATCTCCACATCGTTGTCGACGGTGGCGAGCGAAAGCGCTTTTCGCTCGTTGTAGGAGATGCCGGTGAACATGGAGAAGCCGGCGTTTTTGCCGTTCGCCAGAACTGAGTCGTAGTTCGACGAAGCGTAGTTCGCGAGCGGCTGTTCAAAGTATTTGTAAGGCGTGCCTTCGCCGATGACCGAGCCCATGATCTTGCGCACGTCGTCATCGTTCCAGGCCAGCGTCACTTTGCGGCGGGTCTGTTCTTTCTCCATCTTCTTAAGCGCGTCGGCGCCGATGAAGTCATGATCGAATTTTACAAACGGGCCGTAGCCGATGTCGTAAGGCGACACATAATAGTCTTCGATATTGTCGGAGACGTAAGAGCCGCCGATGCCGCCCATCGCCTCGTAAGATTTGGCTGGGAGCCACTCACGATAGGCTTTCATTTCGTCGCCCGTGTAAACAGCCGGAAGCGGCGAAGGAATCCAGCCCGATTCCAGCGTGTTTGTCGCATAAGCGCGGCAACCCACAGGAACGATGCCGAATTCGGCGCCTTCTTCGAGAATCTTCGCGCGAATATCGAGATATTCTTCGTAAGGGCCCCAGATTTCGAGACCCGGCGCGCCGGCCATGCCGTGACGCAGGGCGCGGACTTTCTTGCCGCCAATATTGATGTAACCCATGTGGAAGAACTTGATGTCTTCGAATGGGCCGCCATTGAGTTTCTCAATGACCTTCTGGGCGTTCGGGCCCTGGATCTGGAAGCGGTAGAATTTGCGGGTGACGGCCTTGCCCATGGGCATGGACGGTGAGCGGTCGTCATAGACAACTTCGACGTCGTAACCGCCGGTTTCGGCGTGATACTGGAGCCAGTTCGCAGAAGGCGCGCGGCCAACGAAGACAACATGGTTTTCTTCAAGATTGAAGAGAATGCCGTCGCCGATCACATGACCGCTATGACTAACCGGCACATATTGTTTTGCGCGGTTTACGGGGAAGTTCTTGAATGTGTTGATCGCCGTATCGGAGCAGACCTTGATCGCGTCCGGGCCTTTCAGGAACAGATCGACCATGTGGTGCGTCTGGTCGAACAGAACGGCGGTGTCGCGCCAGGCTTTTTGTTCGTCGCGCCAGTTATGAAACTCGGTCGGGACGACGGGATAAACATAGGCGCCGATTTTCGAATTACGGAGCATCTGCACCGTATTGCCGGCGTTTTTGAGCACCTCTTCCAGATTCTTGGCCGTCATGGGCAGCATCCTCCTCCAGGTCTTGTTTTGTCAAAAAGGCTGGCCAGCCGCGTCAGGCGGGCGGCCAAGATTGTATATGTTGCTTACAATCTTTACTCGCACGATGTCTAGCGTCAGGGCGTGAAAACTAGGCCTCAGATTACCCCCAAAACCCTGTCCCAGCGCACAAAAAATGTGAAAAAAGCGAAGAGGGAGCGGGGCGCGGGCTGCATTTTTATCGCAAGCTGCCGGCGACTGAGTTTGCTGCACCTGCGTGAAGGCGCCATCCGACATTGCGAAGCGCAAAGCCGGGCCGATCGCCGGAAAGTGTGATTTCGCTCCTGAGGGATCGCGCCGGGCTGAATTGCGTCATGAGTGTTCTTGGAATAATCCCGCCTGAAACAGCGCCTTGCATCAAATGGCGGACAAGTGTTCCGTCGCTGTGCGGGGAGTTCAAATTCTGCGACAAGCGCAATCTAACCGGGTGGTGTCAGAAAAATGCGAACAATCGACTATTTCGACAAGATGGCGAAGCTGCATCCAAACCGGGATGTGCTGATCTCCGGCGACACGTGTTACACCTATCGCGAGATGGAGGCGCTGACCCACAAGGTCGCCGGCGCGCTCCGGGCTTCGGGCATGAAAAATCAGGAGCCCATAGCCATCATGTCGCCCAATGACGGTCCTGTGCTGTCGGCGATGCTCGGTTGCTGGCGCGCCGGAGCGATCTGGGTGCCGGTGAATACGCGCAACGCGCTCGACGCGAATATCGCCTATCTCAAATATGTCCGTGTTTCGATGATCCTGTATCATTCGAGCTATGCAAAGCAGGCGGCCGAGATCAAGGAACAAGTCCCGACCGTTCGCAAGATGGTGTGCCTGGATGCGCCGATGAATGGCGATCCATCGCTGGAAGACTTCATGGCGACGGCGCCGTCCGATATTTTCCCCGATCTTGGCGATCCCATCGGCAACCCCGAAGAGTTGACTGCGCTGATCGCCACCGGGGGCACCACGGGGCCGGCGAAGGGCGTGCGCGTCATGAACCGCAGCTGGGGCACGATGCTGGAGACCATCTGCAACATCATGCCGGTTGAAGGAAAGCCCGTGTCCCTTGCAACGGCGCCGCTGACGCATGCGGCCGGGCCGGTGACTATGGCCGCGCTCGCCATGGGCGCGACCGTGGTCGTGCTGCCCACATTCGACGCCGAAGCGGTGATGAAGGCGATTCAGGAACACAACGTCACGCACATGTTCCTGCCGCCGACGGCGCTTTATTCCATGCTGGAACATCCGAAGGTGCGCGACTACGACTATTCGAGCCTCAAATATTTCCTTCTCGCCGGGTCGCCATGTTCGGGCGAGAAACTGAAGCAGGCGGTGGACATCTTCGGTCCGTGCATGTGTCAGAGCTACGGGCAGACGGAGTTTCACCTTGTGGCCACCTGGCTCTCGCCTGAAGTTGTGGCGGCGGCGGCGCGCGGCGACTATCCAGAACGTCTTACTAGCTGCGGCGAGGCGACTTACTCCGTGCGCGTCGAACTGATGGATGATGACGGCAATATCCTGCCCACCGGCGAGGTTGGCGAGATCGTTGGGCGCGGCGGCATTGTCGGCGGCGGTTATTTTGAACTGCCCGAAGCCAGCGCGGAAGCGGTCGCCTATGGCTGGCACCATACGGGCGACGTCGGCAAACGCGACGAGCACGGTTTTTACTACATCGTTGACCGCAAGAAGGACATGATCGTCTCCGGTGGTTTCAATGTGTTCTCGGCCGAGGTTGAAGAATGCGTCATGGAGCTCGCCGAAGTCGCCGAATGCGCAATTATTGGCGTGCCCCATGACAAATGGGGTGAGCAGGTGACGGCGATGGTCGTAAAGGCCAAGGGCGCAGATGTCGACGCTGAGAAAATCATCGCCCATGTCAAAGCCCGCATCGGCTCTGTGAAGGCGCCGAAGGAAGTGCATTTCATTGATGCAATTCCTCGCACCGCTGTAGGCAAGATGGACAAGAAGAAATTGCGCGAACCTTTCTGGGGCGGCTCAGGACGGGCTGTGAACTAAGCATCGAAAGGATAGGCCATCATGAAGAAACTCATTGCAGCGCTCTTCATCGCCATCCTTGCCGTCGTTCCAGCCGCCGCGAAAAAGGCTAGCTACGCCGATGACCGCGCCGCCATCGAGGATCTGATGGCGCGCTATCTCTTCGCCATGGACTGGAATGATTTTGACGCCTATGTCGCCATGTTTACCGAAGATGGCGAGCTGGAATATGCGCGCGGGTCAGCCACGGGGCGCGAGAATATCGGCGCAACGGTAAAAGCGTTCAAGGAAAGCATCGGCAAGATCTACACCGATCAGAACGGCGATCCGGCGGCCTTGCGCCATGTCATTGCGCATAAGGTGATCCGCGTCGAAGGCGACCGCGCCTGGGCCACATCCTTCTGGTATGAGATGGCCAATGACGGGCCGGAAGGCGCCCCGAAAATCGGCACCTTCGGCCATTACGAAGCGAGCTTCAACGCATCGATGGCGAGTGGCTTTTCTCGCGCCGCTCCATCCGCAACGAGTTTCTCGACGGCCGCAAGTCAGGCCCGGTCAATCCGGTGCGCGCCATGGATGAGGCGGCGGATGCGACGGTGAAAGACTAGCTGCGGGTTGTTCTAAACCCTGATCACAACCTTGCCGAAGGCGCCGCGCGTTTGATAGCGATAGGCTTCGGCGGCTTCCTTGAAGGGGAACACCTTGTCGACGGCGGGTTTCATGCCGTTGACGTCAATCGCCGCCGCTAAATCGCGCGCCATCGTCTTGTTGCCCACAAAGATGCCGCGAATGCTGGAGCCTTTCATCATCAGCGGATGCGGGGTCGTGTCGCCGTCGCGCGTCAAGACGCCGATCAAGGCGATCTCTCCGTTGAAATTCACCGCCTGCATCGATTGCGCGAGGGTCCCGGCGCCGCCGACCTCGACAACCACATCGGCGCCGCCCTTGTTGCTCGCCGCTGCGGCTTCGGGGCCCCATTGCGGCGTGTTTCGGTAATTGACGAAGCCTGACGCGCCGAGCTTTTTGGCGCGTTCTAGTTTTTCATCCGAGGATGAGGTGACAACCACATGGGCGCCCGCCGCATGGGCGATGCCGAGCGCCAGCATGGAGACGCCGCCGGTGCCGAGGACGCAAACGCAATCACCAACCTTGATCGGGTTGCGTCCGCACATCAGCGCATTCCAGGCGGTGACGCCCGCGCAGGGCAGCGTCGCGGCCTCTTCATAGGAAAGGCTGTCGGCGATTTTCACGACGCCGCGTTCGGGCAGGGCCACATATTCGGCGAGCATGCCGTTGCAACCGCTCGCGCCCAGCGCAGCACCCGCCGCCGGATTTGGCGGGCCGTCATGCCAGTTCTGAAAGAACAGACCGGCGACGCGGTCGCCCGCCTTGAATTCGGTGACGCCGTCGCCAACCGCGACGACTTCGCCGGCGCCGTCGGAGAGCGGCACGGTGTCTTCGGTGAGAACTCCGCCGAAATAATTGCCGGTGACAACCGCCTGATCGCGGAAATTCAATGAACAGGCGTGAACGCGGATCAGGACTTCGCCCGGTTTCACTTTCGGTTCATCGCACTCGATAATGACAAGGCTTTCAAGCGAGGTTGAGCCGGCTTTCAAGACATATTTTTTCATGGGGAGCTGTCCGTTTCTGTCGTCCTGACAAATGATCGTTATCTTATCATAGCCGTTCGGCATGGACGAATCGATCAAAGTCGCGCGAGTTCTCTGTTGGCAAACCTTTGATGCAGTCTTGTTCCGCTGGCTGTTATTTTGAGCGCGCTTTGGCGCCGCTGCGGGCCTTGTTGCGCGCCATTTCTGAATCCTGACGCAGCCAGTTGAGGAAGAGATCGCGCGACGCAGAATCCCTTTCCTCGTCCCAGCACAGAAAAATTGGCGAGTGCGTTTCTAGACCTTCCAGCGGGCAGGACGTCACATCAGCCAACACCGGCGCACCCGGCATGTCGAGGGTGATGGTGATCCCGAAGCCTGCGCGCACAAAGCCAAGCACCGTGTACCATTCTTCCGCTTCCTGCACGATTTTCGGAGAAAACCCGGCCCGGATACACAAGGCGTTGATCTGGTGATGAAGGCCGGGCGCGATCACCGGCTGAAACAGAACAAAGGATTCGTCTTTCAGTTCTTCGAGCGCAATCTTCTTGCGGCCGGAAAACGGATGGTTCGCTGGCATCAAGACAACAAAACGCTGACGGCCGATAATCTCGCTTTTCAAGGAACGCCCGACGCCGATCTCCCGCGTGATGGCGACGTCGATCTGCCCGGCGCTTAAAGCTTCCCATTGCTGGCGTGAATGCATGTCCCTCAAGGTCAGGCCGATATCGGGATATTCCTGCCGGAAGCGCTGAATGGAAAGGGGAATATCCGTGAGCATCACGCTGGAGCCGATCGCCGTGACGATGGCGCCGATCTGCCCGCGCTCGACCAGACGCGCCTGTTCGACGGCGGCTTCGAAATCGCTAAAGGCGCGGCGACCTGCGTCGACGATGGTTCGCCCGGCGGGCGTCAGCATCACTTTCGGCCGGCGTACAAACAGGGTGACGCCGACTTCGCGTTCAATCTGGGCGAGGCGCGTCGAGAGTTGCGGCTGGCGCATGTTGAGCGCTTCCGCCGCACGCCCGAAATGGAGTTCGTTCGCCAGAACGGTCAGCAGTCTGAAATCCCGGGTTCCAAGGCTCATATGAAAAATCGAATGACGTGATCCAAATATTCCGCTTTTCGAGAAGATACGGACGCCTTATGGTCCTGTCTACAGATTGCGCGGGATGGCCGAAAAACGGCTTGTTTCCGCGCTTTGAGACGCCAACGCCCGGTAAAGAGGCCCCCGTCTCAGGAGGAAAAGAGGACACGCATGTCAGACAAGCCCGCAGGCTTCCCCAAACCAAGCTCCATAGAAGTCGCCAAAGGCGCGGAGGCGGCTCAGGCGGCCTATCCTTATTACATGCAGTTTGCGCCGGAGGATGACGAACGGTTCTGGTTTTATAATTCCATGCACTTCCCCGAGCCCATGCATCACTTCGACATGGTGACGGCGGAGGCGGCCTATTGCGCGCTGGGCTCCTCCAACACCAGGGTTCACTGCCTGCCCACAACCCTTGGCATTGATTACCGGGTGATCAATGGCCGGGTTTATATTGGCGGCAATGCAGTTACGGACCCGGCGGAGATTGAGCGGCGTACGGAGGAATTTCAAAAGCGTGCATTTTATTATTACGAACACTGGGAGCGGTTATACGACCAGTGGAAAGACAAGATGCGCAAGCTCATCGCGGATGCGCAGGAATTGCCCAAGCCTGAACTGCCCGAATTTGAACCGCTGGAAAATGTCCACGCGGGCAAGGGCGTCGCGTCGAACCATTACCTTCTTGAGACTTATCACAAGACGCTCGAAGGTTATTTTCGCATGTGGCACCACCATTTCGAGTTTTTGCTGCTCGGATATGGCGCCTATATGGTGTTCTTCGATTTCTGTAAAAAAGCGTTTCCGGAAATCACCGACCAGACCATTGCGCGCATGGTGGCGGGTTTTGAGGCGGAGATCTTCAAGCCCGATGACGAGGTGAAACGGCTGGCCCGGCGCGCAGTGGAGCTTGGCCTTGAGGGCAAGTTCGCGGGCGATATTTCCGCCGGTGATGTGCTGGCGTCACTGGAGCAGATGGGTGAACCCGGCAAGGAATGGCTGAAAGAGCTGGAGACCTCGCGCAATCCCTGGTTCAACGTCAATGTGGGCGACGGTTTCTACCATTATCACCGCTCCTGGAATGACGATCTGTCGCTGCCTTTCTCTGCGATTCCGGGCTATGCCGCCAAAATCAAGGCTGGTGAAAATCTTGACCGGCCCATGGAGAAGCTGAAAGAGGAGCGCCAGGAGCTGATCGACGGCTATCGCGACCTTCTGTCTACGGATGAAGAGCGCGGCGCCTATGATCAGATGATCGAACTCGCCTGCCGGGTGTTTCCTTATGTGGAAGGCCACAAATTTTATTGCGAACATTGGTACACCAACTTGTTCTTCAACAAGATCCGTGAATATGGCGGGCTATTTGTCGAGCACGGCCTGATTGATGACGCCGAGGAAATCTTCCACCTCACGCGTTACGAAGTGGAGCAGGGCATTGTCGATGTGATGACGAGCTGGTCCAACGGATCGCCGACGCGCGGCGGCAAGCGCTTCCGCGCGATGATCGCTGAGCGCAAAAAAGCCATCGAGATCTGGGCTGGGATGGATTCGGCGCCGGCGCTCGGTCCCGTGCCTGACATGATTGACGATCCGGCGATCGTGATGCTGTGGGGCATTACGCGGGAAAATCTCGATATCTGGCTCAACGGTCCCGCTGATGCGAACAGCAACGAAATTCGCGGCTTCGCAGCGTCGAGCGGCATCGCCGAAGGTCCGGCGCGGGTCATCAAATCGGTGCAGGAAATCAACCGGCTTCAGGAAGGCGACATCCTTGTCTGTCAGGTGACGAACCCGACCTGGGCGCCGGTCTTTCAGAAAATCTCCGCCGCCGTTTCCGATATTGGCGGATCCATGAGTCACGCCGCCATTGTTGCGCGTGAATACGGCTTGCCCGCCGTTGTGGGCACGGGGCAGGCGACAGCGCGCATTCAGGACGGCCAGCGCATTCGCGTTGACGGCGCCCGGGGCGTCGTCACGCTGCTTTAGGGTCTACTGTTATGACGACACCGAATATTTCATGGTTCGCCGATATTGGCTTGTCGGATCGCCCGAGCGTCGGCGGCAAGGGCGGCAGTCTGGGCGAGCTCACAAAGGCCGGCATCGAGGTGCCGCCGGGGTTTGTCGTAAGGACGGAAGCGTTCGAGCGCTTCATCCAGAAGCTCGACAAGGAAGAGCCTTTGCGCGCGCCGGTAGAGGCGCTTGATCCAGACGACCTCGACAATGTTGGCGCTGTCACCAAAGCCATCCGTGAGCGGATTGAGAACGAACCCATGCCCGCCGATGTCGATGACGCCATTCAATCCGCCTATAAAGACTTATGCGGCGATGACGCCAAAGCGCCAGTCGCGGTGCGTTCCTCCGCAACGACAGAAGACGCCGATGACGCGTCTTTCGCCGGCTTGCAGGACACCTATCTCTGGGTGCTTGGCGCCGAAGAAACCATGAAGATGGTGCGCAGTTGCTGGGCCAGCCTCTATTCCGTTGAGTCCGTTTGTTATCGCCGCCGCCAGAACTTTCCCGAAAGCGGCGTCGCCATGGGCGTTGTCGTGCAGAAGATGGTGGATGCGCGCACGGCGGGCGTAATGTTCACGCGCAGCCCGCTTACCGGCGACCGGTCGGTGATCACTATCGAAGGCGCCTGGGGGCTTGGGTCTTCTGTTGTCTCCGGCGAGGTGACGCCAGACCGCTGGGTGGTCGGCAAGCTCACGGGTGAGATCACCACCCGCGATATTTCCGACAAGCATATCAGGCAGTCGCCGAAAACGGGCGGCGGCATTGAAGATGTGGAACTGCCCGAGGCCGAGCGCACCGCGCCATGCCTCAGCGACGAAGAATTGTTGCAACTGAAAGACGTCGCCCGCAAAACAGAAAAGCACTACGGCAAGCCTCAGGATATTGAGTGGGCCGTAGAAAAGGAGACGGGAAAAATCCTTCTCCTGCAGAGCCGCCCCGAAACGGTCTGGTCGGCGAAAGACGCCGCGCCCGTCGCCGCGGCGCAGGACAACCCCATGAAGCATGTCATGAATATTTTTGGCGGAAAGCGGTCATAGGCAATGAGTAATGATCTGCCGCTAAGTCCCGAAGATGTTGAGGAAATCACCTCCATTCTTTCGAAGTCGTCTTATGATGTGCTGGACATTGAAACCGCGCGGTTTCGCCTGCGGGTGAAACGCGCGGGCGAGGGGTTCACACAGGAATGGTCGCCGATTGGCGGTGAGGCTGCAAAGACGGTAGCGTCCGCTGTGGAGCCGGAAGTCGCGGCGGAAGAAGACGGCCTTCTCACCATCAAGCCGCCGCTGCCGGGCACATTCTATCGCGCGCCGCAGCCGGGCGCACCGCCCTTCGTCAAGGTCGGCGACAAGGTGACGCCCGACACCGTGGTCGCGATTATTGAAACCATGAAACTGATGAATCCGGTTCATGCGCGCGTCACCGGTGAAATCGTCGAGATTGTTCCTGAAAACGCTGAACCTATCGAGGCGCATACCGTCCTCATGAAAGTGAAGCCGGAGTAAGGCTAAACAGTGGCGCGCAAAAACATCAACACGCTCTTCATCGCCAATCGCGGCGAGATTGCGCTGCGCATTATCCGCACGGCGCGAAGGCTCGGGCTGAAAACCGTGCTGGGCGTCTCCGATGCGGACGCCAATTCGCGCGGCGCGTCGGAAGCGGATGTGGTGGTGCGCCTTGGCCCCGCGCCTTCCGCGCAATCCTATCTCAACATCGCGAAAGTCGTCGCCGCCGCAAAAGAATCCGGCGCCGATGCGGTGCATCCGGGTTACGGCTTTCTGTCTGAGAATATCAATTTTGCGCGCGCCGTCGCCGAGGCAGGGATGATCTTTGTCGGACCCGATCCGCGCGCGCTGGACGCCATGGGCGATAAATTAAAAGCGCGCGCTGTCGCGATTGAGGCGGGCCTTCCCGTCGTGCCCGGCGGTGAAGCGGAAACCGCGGAAGACGCCGCGAAAATCGCAGAAAAAACCGGCTATCCGCTGCTGATCAAGGCGGTTTCGGGCGGCGGCGGCCGCGGCATGAAACGCGTCGACAAACCGCAAGAGCTTAGATCGCAAATCGGTTTCGCCATGTCGGAAGCGGAAGCGGCCTTTGGCGATCCGCGCATCTATGTGGAGCGCTTCATCGCTAGCGGGCGTCATGTTGAGGTGCAGGTGATCGGCGACGGAAAGCGCGCCATCCATCTCGGCACCCGCGATTGTTCCATCCAGCGGCGATTTCAGAAACTGGTTGAAGAAGCCCCTGCGCCGAACATTCCCGATGACAAACACCGCGCCATTGAAAACGCTGCGGTGAAGATCGCCGAGCATCTCAATTACAAGGGCGCGGGGACGGTCGAGTTTCTCGTCGATGCTGACAATTTCGATTTCTTCTTCCTTGAAATGAACGCCCGCATTCAGGTGGAGCATCCCGTAACGGAGGAGATCACAGGCGTTGATATTGTCGAGCAACAATTGCTGATCGCGAGCGGCGCGCCGCTGGGTTACGAGCAGCGAGATATTGAATTTCAAGGAGCGGCTATTGAGGTCCGCATCAACGCCGAAGACCCTGACGCTGATTTTCGTCCATCGCCCGGGATGGTGACAAAGGCCGAATGGCCGGCGGGAGCGGGCGTGCGCGTCGATACGCATATCCGCTCGGGCGATTCCATTTCCCCTAATTACGACTCGCTGATGGGCAAACTCATCGTTCATGGCGCGACCCGCGGAGAGGCGGTTAAGCGAATCGCAGCGGCGCTCAAAACACTCCATGTGGAAGGCGTCAAAACGACGGCGCCTTTGCATGTGCGGATCATGGATGACGCGCGCTTCCAGAAAGGCGGCGTCGATACGCGCTTCTTTGAGGGGCTCAAAAATGGCTGAGATCAAGCTCGTCGATGTGTCGATCCGTGACGGCAACCAGTCGCTCTGGGGCGCCACGGGTCTCAACACCGCACAGATTCTGGAAATCGCCGGCGCCATGGAGCGCGTTGGTTTTCACGCCTGCGATTTTACATCCTCGACGACCATGGCGGTCGCCATCCGTTACTTCCAGAACAATCCGTGGGAGCGCATCAAGCGCATGCGCGCGGCGATGCCGAGCGTGCCGTTGCAATTCATCACGACCGGCCTTCGTTTTGTGGCGTGGCAGCAGGCGGACCCGGAATTCATGCGGCTCGCCTATCGCCGGTTGCAGATGGCGGGCATTCGCCGCTTTATCGTGCTCGATCCCATGCATGATGTGGATGCGGTGATCGAGGCGGCGCGGATCATCAAGGACGAAGGCGACGCCGATGTCATGGGCGCGCTGACCTTCACGCTCTCCGACATTCACACCGATGAATTTTACGCCGACTTTGCGGGTAAGCTCGCGAAGAGCAATCACGTCGACCTTTTTTACCTGAAAGATCCCGGTGGGCTCATGTCGCCGGAGCGGGTTCGAACGCTGGCGCCCGCGGTGAAGGCGGCGATTGGCGCCAAACCGCTGGAGATACACGCCCATTGCACTATCGGCTATGGTCCGCTGACATCGCTCGCCGCCGCCGATCTCGGCCTCATCGACGCCGTGCATGTGGGCGTCGGCCCGCTTGGCGATGGATCGTCCCTGCCGGAAGCGACGCGCATGGTCGCGAATTTGCGCGAGGCTGGTCACACGGTGAATATCAATGACGCCGCGCTTGCGACCGTCAAAGACTACTGGACGCGGCTGGCGAAGGCCGAAGGCCTCCCGCCCGGACGGCCGCAAAGTTTCGACGCGAGTTTTCTGCGCCATCAGATCGCCGGCGGGGTGATGACAACGACAAAGCGCCAGCTTGAGGAGCTTAATCTTGGGTCTAAATTCGATGAAGTGATCGAGGAGACTGAGCGGGTCCGCGCGGAACTGGGCTTTCCGATCATGGTTACGCCGTTCCCGCAAATGGTGATGAGCCAGGCGCTGTTTAACGTCATCGGAACGTCGCGATACGCGCAAGTCTCCGATCAGATCCTGCGTTATGTCATGGGCAAGTTCGGCCGGCCCACAAGCCCGATCGATGAAGTGGTGAAACAAACCATTCTCGATCGCCCGCGCAGGAAAGAAATCGAAATTGAACCCATGTTCCCGGCTTACAAAGATTTGCGAAAGCAATTCGGCGAGAACATGGATGACGAAGAATTTCTGTTCCGCGCCGTGATGCCCCAGGAACAGGTTGACGCCATGATCGCTTCAGGGCGCAGCCGCGCGACCTATACGCCCGAAGCGGCTCCGGTTCTGAACTTGCTGAAACAACTCGCCGCGCGTCCCGACGCGCCGGACATCGCCGTGGAGCGCCCCGGTTTCCGGATGGCGCTTTATAAAGGGGCTGGTCTTGCCACATGAGTTAAACGCCGCCGAAGGCTTCATCTTCGACATGGATGGCACGCTGGTGCTCGGCGACAAGGCAAGCGCAGGCCATGTGGCGCTGCCCGGCGCCATTGAAACGCTCAAGTTTTTGCGCGAACGCGGCGTTCCGTTTCAGGTGTTCACCAACGGCACCGCGCGGACGCCCGACTGGTATGCCAATTCCATGCGCAAGGCCGGGCTCGATGTGCGCGATGAAGAATTCATGACGCCCTCGACTTCCGCCGCGCATTACCTCAAGGAAAAAGGCGCGGAGCGCATTCTCGTTCTCGGCAAGGAACCGGTGTGGAAACCGCTTACGGATTTGGGTCTAAATATTGTTGAGGCGCCCGGCGATGGCGGTCCCTATGACGCGATCTATGTGGGCTGGTTCCGCGAATTCACCTTTCCCGATCTAGAAGCGACGACCCACGCCATCTGGGCGGGCGCACAATTGACGACGGCCTCCGACGTGCCGTTCTTCGCCGCCGCAGGCGCGGAAAAACGCGGCATCGGCACCAGCTTCGCCATCAATGCCATGTTGAAGGCGCTGACCGGGGCCGAGGCCCATGTGCTCGGCAAGCCCTCGCTCGACGCCCTTCAGGTGGCCAAGGCGCGTATGGGCCTTTCGCCGGACGCAAAAATTGTCGTGGTTGGAGACGACCCGCAGCTTGAGGCGCGCATGGCCAATGAGGGCGGCGCGTTCTCGGTCGGCGTCGCCACCGGAATCTATGACGAAGCCGCCTTCCGCTCGCGCGAGGACCCGTTAGAGCGCCCTGAACTCCTGCTTTCCGGGATCGACAAACTAGCGGCGCTGCTTCGCGAAGGGGCTTGAAACCTTTCCCGCTAGGCTGTCCTTTAGGTCCGGAATTGGCCTAAAACGGCGTCTCGCGTCAAAGGAGTCCCCATGATCGATCTCAACAAGATCAAAGCCATCGATGTTCACACCCATGCGGAGGTGTCGTGCAACGACCCTGAAGACCCGATCATGGGCAAGTTTCTTGACGCCGCGTCGATCTATTTCAAGGCGGATCGCAAGCGCCCGACGATCCCTGAGACGATCGACTATTACCGCGAAAAGCAGATCGCCTTTGTCATGTTCACCGTGGATATGGAATCCGGCACCGGCATCAAGCGGATCTCGAATGAAGAGATCGCACGGTTCGCCAATGACAATGACGACATCATGATGGCCTTCGCCTCCATTGATCCGCACAAGTCGAAATTCGGCGCCATCGAGGCGCGGCGGATGATCGAGGATTATGGCGTCAAAGGCTTCAAGTTCCATCCGCCCATTCAGAATTTCCATCCCCATGACCGCATGGCCTGGCCGATCTATGAAGTGATCGCGGAATACGGCCTTCCTGCGATTTTTCACACCGGCCATTCGGGCATGGGAACGGGCATGCGCGGCGGCGGCGGCATTCGCCTGAAATACGGCCAGCCGATGATGGTGGACGACGTCGCGGTCGATTTTCCCGATATGAAAATCATCCTCGCGCACCCGTCATGGCCGTGGACCGATGAATCGCTTTCCATGGCGCTGCACAAGGAAAATGTTTTCATCGATCTTTCTGGCTGGTCGCCGAAATATTTCCCGAAACAGGTAATCCATTACGCCAACACGCAGTTGAAGCATAAAATGCTGTTCGGCTCGGACTTCCCGCTGATCAAGCCGGACAAGTGGATGGATGCGGCGAAGGACGCCGGCTTCCGTGAGGAAGTGATGCCGATGATCATGAAGGACAACGCTGCGAAATTGCTGGGGCTGAAATGAACGGCGTTAATCTCGACGGAAAACGCATTATCGTCACCGGCGCCTCCACGGGCATTGGCGCGGCGGCGGCGGAGATCATGGGTTCGCTCGGCGCGCGCGTGCTGGTCGCAGCGCGGTCAGAAGACAAACTAAAAAAAGTCGCTGACGCCATTACCAAAGCCGGCGGGGAGGGGCGCTATCTCGCCGCTGACATGGCCAGCGAAAAAGACATCAAGGCCCTGACGGAAAAAGCGAACGACCTGTGGGGCGGCGTTGACGGTGTCTTCGCCAATGCGGGCATGTCGGGTCCGGCGGCGCCGATGCCGGACTATTCGCTCGCCGCCTATGACGAAGTGATGAACGTCAATCTCAAATCCATGTTCATCCTCATTCAACAGGTGCTTCCCGGCATGATCGAACAGGGCGGCGGATCAATTGTCTGCACAGGGTCGCTCGCCTCAAAATTGGGCGCGCCAATGACGCCCGCGTATGTCATCTCGAAACACGCGGTGCTGGGGCTCGTGCGCGCGACGGCGTCGGAAGTCGCCAAACACAATATTCGCGTAAACTGCCTGATCCCCGGTCTCATCAATACGCCCTTGCTGGAGCCTCTGGCGGAGCATATCGCGGGCGGCGACATGGATGCGACGCTGAAAATCCTGAACGGCATGGTCCCGCAAGGCCGGGTCGGAACGCCGGAAGAAGCAGGCTGGCTCGCCGCCTTCCTGTTGTCGGATGCGGGACAATATATCAATGCGCAGTCCATCGCCGCTGACGGCGGCATGCTCGGGATTATGCGGAGTTGAGATTCCAAAAATGACGGTAAAACTCTATCACGCAGAGCCGGTGGCGAACTCGTTGAAATCGATCATTCCGTTTCATCAGCGCGGCATTCCGTTTGAAAGCGTCTATGTGGACCTCCATAAATTCGAGCAGCACTCAGACTGGTTCGTCGCCCTCAACCCGGAAGGCCAGGTCCCGGTTCTCGATCATGACGGAACCATCATCACTCATACCACGGTGATCAATGAATATCTGGAAGACGCTTTTCCCGATTACCCGTCCTTGCGGCCCGCTGATCCGGTCGGCAAGGCGCGTATGCGGTACTGGAATAAATTCGTTGACGAGCATGTGATGAATTATGTCTCCATGCATGGCTGGCACCGCCTCGTCACGGTCATTTCGCGTAATATCGAAAGCGGTGATTTCGAGAAGCTGATGGAGCGCATTCCGCTTCCCGACCAGCGCAAGAAATGGATGAATGCGCGGTCAGGCTTTACAGAAGAACAACTCGCCTACGCCACCGAGAAAGTCGAATACGCACTCGATAAGGTGGAGAAGCATTTAAGCGAGAACAAATGGTTCGCCGGCGATATGTTCTCGCTCGCCGACATCAATTATTACTCTCATTGCGGGATGATGATCGAACGCCTGTTCCCTGAATTAAACGCCGCATCACGCGCGCCGCATATGATTGAATGGCGCGACCGAGTGACGGCCGAACCGGGCGTTGCGAAAGCGCTGGCGGGGCCTGATCACACAGATCCGCGGCTGAGAACCTTCACGGGCGAGGCGCGCTAGCGTTGAACCGCTTTAGGGTCGCAAAACGACTACACCTGACACGCGAAAAACACCTCAAATCTGATGAATTCGGGCGGTTTTTTGAGGTTTGGTGAAGAGTTATCCACCACCTCGGAGATGGCCGTATTCTTCTTGTTGTAGCAAACGAGGAGAGATTATTCCGTCCAGCGCGGTTCTTCGCCCATGGTCACTTTGGATGAATTGCCGAGCAGGAAATCACCGAGCACATCGATCGAGTCCGGATATTGCTCCATGATCATCGCGCGCAAGTCTTCGCTGTTTTTCGCCTTGCGTGAGGCTTCAAGCCAGAAGTCGATATAGCCGCGCGAGTAAGCGAGGCTAGACGGATCATTCGCAAGGCCGGGTTTGGAATGGCCGGCGACGACAAGTTCGGTGTTCAACGCAGCAAGTTCGTCAATTGCTTTGCCCCAGTCGCGGATTTCCTTTCGTCCGTGTTCGCCGAACCACAGATACATTTCGTTGTAGAGAAGATCGCCCGCAAAGAGGGCGTCAATATCGGGAGCGTAAAGCGCCGTCGCATGAACATGATCGCCCTGCATGGGGCCAATGACTTTCAATTCATGGCCTTCGAGCATGAAGCTGTCGCCGTCAAGCGCGGCGGGCGCCGTCGGTGTCTTCGGTCCGTTCGCGCCGAGCATCGGGCTCCAGCGTTTCACCTTGAACGGAAGGGAGCGCCAGATATCCGCGACCACGACAGGGTGCGCGACGACTTTGGCGTTCGGAAAGGCGTCGGTGAGCACTTCCATGGCGAAGAAGTGATCGGGATGATCATGGGTGACGAAAATGGTTTCGAGTTCGCGGCCAGAGTCGAGCACCATGGCGACGGCGCGATGGGCGTCTGCCATCGTAAAGGGAGGATCGACCAGCACGGCTTTGTGTTCGCCCTTGATCAGGGCGACATTGGAATAGAGAGACCCGGCGCTTGTGCGCAGCACTTCGACTTCAAGCGGTGGTTTGTCTGTCGCTGTTTTCTGCGCAATGGCGGGAAAGGCGGAGAGCGCAAAGGCGCCAAGCGCACAGATGAGTTGTTTCATTTTATTATCCTCCCTCGCGGCGGATTTTTTTCGCCGGATTATTTTCTAGATCGCGGTTTGTCCGCCATCGACGATGATGACTGCGCCATTAGTAAAGCTCGCCTCGTCAGAACACAGATGGAGAACCGTACCGGACATTTCTTCCGGATTCGCCGGGCGGCCGATGGGCGACGTGGGCAGGAACGCCTCCAGAAAACCTTCGCGCTGGAACCAGGGTTCGGTCATGGGGGTGCGAACGAAACCGGGGCAGATGGCGTTTATACGCACGCCAAGTTTGACATATTCAATTGCGGCGGTTCTGGTGAGGCCGAGAACGCCGTGCTTCGAGGCGATATAGGGCGCCATGCCCGGATTGGCGATCACACCGCCCACGGAAGATGTATTGACGATGGCGCCCTTGCCCTGTTTCACCATGACGGGAAGCTGCACCTTCATGCACAGAAAGACGCCTTTGAGGTTGATCGCAATGGTGCGGTCAAAGGCCTCTTCGTCGAAATCGGCGAACATCTGTTCGGGCGGAAAAACGCCTGCATTATTGAATGCGGCGTCAAGGCCGCCATGTTGTTTCACAGCGGCGGCGACGAGTGCATCCACATCATCGCGTTTGGAAACGTCGCAAGGCGTGAAGGCGGCGGTCCCTCCCTCGGCCTTGATGGCATCGACGGTGTCTTCTGCAGCGTCATTGTAATCGCCGATCATGACTTTGGCGCCTTCGCGAGCAAAAGCGAGAGCGGTTGCGCGGCCGATGCCAGTGGCGGCGCCGGTGATGAGAACGGATTTTCCGTCATAGCGCATCATGGATCATCCTCTTGGCGCGATCAGCACCTTGCACTGATGGGTGCGCTTTTTCAGCGATTCAAATACATCGGGGACAGCGTCGAGGCTGATCGTGTCGGTGACGAGCGCGCGGGGCTCCGCCGCGCCGGAATCGAGCGCGTCGAGGGCGGCTTCATATTCCTGACGCTTGAAAAAGGCCGAGGTCTGAAGCCGCACTTCCTTGGACAGCGCGACAAAGGGCACGAAAGTTTCCGGCCGCGTGCACAGGCCGAGGATTACAACTGTTCCCTTGATGCGCACCTGTTCGACGGCCTGCGGGATGAGGCCGGGCACACCGACGCATTCATAAACGATGTCGGCCTTGCCGCCGAGCGCGCGCTCCGCGGCGCCAACGGGATCGCTCATATCAACGATAAAATCCGTTGCGCCCATCTGGCGGGCGCGGGTCTCCTGATAATTGTTGATGTCCTGCACGACCACTTTGGATGCGCCGAATTTACGCGCCCAATAGGCGACGCCAAGGCCGATTGGCCCCGCGCCGAGAATGAGCACCTTATCGCCGGGCTTTTGCTCCGCCATCATCACGCCGTGGAGTGCGACGGCGAGGGGCTCGATGATGGCGCCGTCCGCCATGCTCGCCGATTTTGGCAGCATGACGCACTGGTTTTCATTGGTGACGGCGAACTCGCCATAACCGCCACCCTGAAGGTTCATTTTCTCGCACCATGCGGGCTCACCCGCGAGACAGCTCGGGCACTTGCCGCAACTCGCGATCGGCACGACGGAAACGAGATCACCTTTTTTGAGGCGCTCAATTCCTTTGCCCAGCGCGACGACTTCGCCAGCGAATTCGTGACCGAGCACGGCGCCTTTATCGACGCCGAAGGCCGGGTCTTCGGTCATGTGCAGATCGGACCCGCAAATGCCGCAGCGGCCAACGGAAAGCACAACCTCGCCCACGCCCGGCGTCGGGTCCGCTATAGTCTCGACGCTGAGCTTTTGGTGAAGCCCCTGATGAACGACTGCGCGCATTTACTGCTTGAAGCCTCCAAGCGCCATGCCGCCGTCGATCAGCATCTGCGACCCGGTGCAGTAATTCGATGCGTCGGATGCGAGGTAGAGCGCCAGCGGTTTCATCTGATCTGTCTCGGCGATGCGGCCGAGGGGCACGACGGAGTCCCAAGCTTCGCGCACGACAGGATCCTGCAACCAGCCGCCGCCAATATTGGTGACGAAGGGGCCGGGCGCGATGGAATTGACGCGAATGCGATATTCGGCGAGCTCCATGGCGAGATAATGAACCATATGAGTGACGCCCGCTTTCGCCGGGTGGTAGGGCATGCCGACGATTGGCTCGACAACAAGACCGGCATTGGAGGATGTCGCGATGATCGAGCCGGGCTTGCCGCCGGCTTTCATTACCCGGGCCGCCTCGCGCATCGTGTTGTAAACGCCGGTGAGGTTGATCGCGATACAGCGGTCCCAGGCGGCCGGATTATATGCGTCGACCTGACCTTCCGGATTGCGGCCGCCCTCAGGCGCGGCGAAACCTGCGCCCGGATCGATACCGGCATTGGCGAAGGCGATGTCGAGCCCGCCATAATGGGCCACATGCTCGTCAAAGACCTTGGTCATCGTCTCGCGGTCGACAACATCGAGCTTTGCTGCGCGCGCGTCATAACCTTCGTCGCGCAACCTTTTTGCTTCCCGCTCGGCGCCCTCAATGTCGATGTCGGTGAGTGTGACGCCGGCGCCGGCTTCGGCCATGGCCTCCGCATAACAAAGACCGATGCCGGAGGCTGCGCCGGTGACAATAGCGGAACGGCCTTTGATGTCGAATTGTTCAAGTGCTTTCATGGCTCAAATGTACAGTTGCTTGTTGATGGGAAGGTTATTTTCTTTGCAGTAACTCTCATAGTGATTCATGAACCACCACACGTCGAGGGTTTCGACGTGATTGCCGTTTTCATCGTAAAACTCGTTGGCGCCTTGCATGAAGAACAGCGCCTTCATGCCGTTCGGATCGTCGGTCACCAGCGTATGCGCCGTGCCCGGCGTTTCCGTGATGAACTCTCCGGGGCCGCAGACCCAGTCATATTCGAGATAGCGGAAGGTGCCTTCGATCCCGACCGCCCAGACGGGGCCGCGATGTTTGTGGGTGCCGATCACGCCGGGCGATTTGATCCACAAGATATTGCAATAGGTGTTCTGGCGCACATCAAAGGCGAGATGGCGGATCGCGGCGTTGTCGCCGAAGGGAACCCATGGGCTTTCTTCCTCGGACTTGCCGACATAGGTGCCTTCAAGGCCGCGCTGCTTAATGAGGTCGCCATAAAGCTCCTCGACTTTTACGATTTTATAGGCGCCGGATGGGGGCGCTTTCATCCCGGACATATGCCGTCCTCCCTAATGGTTTCCCGAAAAATAGTTGAGTTCCAGAAGCACGCCGTTCGGATCGCGCACAAAGATCTGCTTCAGATCGATCGCTGTCACATGGTTGAGCGTATGATCGAGACCCAGCGAGGTGAGGCGCTCCACCATGGCGTCATGGCCGGAGCAATTGAGCGCCACATGGTGCACCGGGCCGGTGTCGGTCGGGAGCTCTCTTTTGCCGCCGTCGCCCATGATCGAGCCCGGGGTGGTCAGATGGAAGATCGCGCGGTCTTCCGCATCATACAGCCACTGCACCAGATTGGGATCGAGCGGAGGCGGCGGATCGCGCGGCGCGAGATCGAGAACGCCCGAATAGAATTTCACCGTCGCTGCAAGGTCAAGCGTCTGGATATTGACGTGATCGAGAGCGTTGACGCGCATGATTTACCGGAACAGGGTTTTCACATAGTCGGCGCCGATGCCGACCTTTTCATAATGTTCACGCGCCGCAGCGATATAGTCGTGAACATCGTAATGGCCGACCCCATTGCCTTCATCATCGAGCCATATCAGCGGGCCGGTGACAACGAAAAAGACTTTCATGGGCTCCGGGCTGTCATAGGCGATCAGGGTGTGGCCTTCGCCCGGCGATTCATAAACAAAGTCGCCTGCGGTCGCGGTCCAGTCATGTTCGAGATAGCCCCACTTGCCAGAGATTGTATAGGCGAAAATCTGGTGCGGGTGATAATGACGGTTCACAAGGCCCGCCGATTTCGACATCAGCACATCGGCCCACATGTTCCGCTGCGGCGAAATCCAGACCGGTTTCGACGATACGGTTTCGGAAATCGGCACGAAGTAGCGTTCATCGCCGTCAGCGATTTTCGACGCATAGGCGTCGCCGAGGGATTCCGGCTTGAAGACGTCCTTGATCGGCTTGATGTCTTTCCAGAATTCGGTGGTTGCGGCTTCAGCCATGATCTTCTCCTACTGGGCGGGGTGGAAACAAAGCGTCCAGAAACTGAAGTCTGCGCCGTCCTCAAGGATGCGCGCTTCGTTCAGTCTATGGCTCCAGTGAAGCCGGGACAATTGTTCAAATACAAAATAGGCGCGACGTGTTGTGGCGCCGAAAATCAGCGGATGAGCCTTAAGGGCGAGCTTTTCATTGCTGCGCCAGAAACCTGTTTCATCGCTTTCAATCGCGTGGGGCTTGTGCCCCATGCGGGCGGCGGCGCGGGCGAGCGCACTGGCGTCGGGGAGGGTTGCTTCATAAATAAACAGCGTAGGCGTGGCAGTGGACAATTGTTGCGCCAGGGTATTCGAGGCAAAGGCGTTCGATGGAAGCATCGCCGCGAACGGAGCAGCGGACAGAGACTTTATTGCGTCGCGCCTTTTGATCACCGGGCGGCTCTCATTGCTTGATGTTTTGATAAAAAGAGGCGGGACCCGAGGGTCCCGCCAAGGGCGTTCATGGGAAGGTTAGAAATTCACGCCCAATCGCGCGTACCATTCGGCCGGACGGCTATAGGTGCCGTAAATCTGGCCGCCGGCGATCTGCGCCTGACCAGTGGTCAGATAGCGCTCGTCGGTAATGTTTGTGCCGCCGACTGTTATGTTCCAGCGACCGTTCGGCTCCTGATAAGAGGCGCTGAGATTGAGAATGTCCGTGGAAGGACGCTCAAGCAGGAATGTCCGCTCTGTGTCGTTCCACATGGACGAGGTATGGGTGTAGTCCGCAAGCAGGACCACCGTTGCGCCATTGCCCGGATCGAATTCAAAACGCGGGCTGACATTGAATTTGAAGTCTGGCGTTTTCGGCAGGTCGGCGCCGGGGAAGATGCCGCCTTGAAGCGGGTTCGCCGCCACCTGGGCAGGCCCGAGAACGTCAATATATTCGGCGTCGATCAGACCGACCGAAGCGTTGACCGAGAAGCCGTTCCCCGGAGCGAAGACAGTCTCCACTTCGAGGCCCTTGATGCGTGCGTCACCGGCGTTCTGCACGGTCGGCGAAACACCCTGCTGGAAGTTCAGCTGGATGCCTTCATATTTGGTCGTGAAGGCCGCGATGTTCAACAGAACGCGATTGTCGAAGAGCGTCGACTTGTAGCCGACTTCCCAGCTTGTCGCGTTTTCCTCGTCGAAGTCCGGCGCGGTCGGCAGCGGGTTCGACAGACGTGTCGTCCAGCCGCCGGTGCGGTAGCCTTCGGAGTAGCTGCCATAGACCATGATGCCGTCGGCCGGTTTCACCTGCACGCTGACTTTCGGAGAGAAGTTGTTGAAGCTCTTCTCCTGAATGCCGGCGATATAATAGCGCAGCGGGTCGCCGGGCACAGGGAAGCCCTGCGCAATCCGGCACGCTTCAGAGATCGTCGGCACAAGCACTGCGCAATCGGGATCGCCGAATTGCTGGGCGATTTTATAGTTGAGGCCGTTGCGGTCAGATTGCGCGCCCTCAAACTGTTTCTTTTCGTGGGTGTAGCGGCCGCCCACGGAAAGCCCGAGCCAGTCCGTGACATTGAAGTCGATCTGACCGAAACCGGCATAGTTCTTCGTCTTCAGATAGTTCGGACCGTCCACCTGCAACAGGCCTTCAGCGAAGGTGACGAAGTCGTGCAGATCGCCTTCTTCAACGAAATAGTAGCCGCCGAAGACGTAATTGATGCGATCGTCAAGCGCCGAGCCCGTCAACTGCACTTCCTGACTGAACTGCCACTGATCGGTGGTGAAGCTCGTATGCAGGAAGTTGAGGGGGGAGCCGTCGAGATCCATGCCCACATCCCAGTCGAGATGACGATAGGCGGAGATGAATTTCAGCGTGGCGTTTTCCGTGACATCAAAGTCAAGCGACAGGTGAACGCCATAATTTTCAAGGCGCGCAACATTGTTGCCGGTGGCGTAGGTTGTGTCGATGTCGTCGGTGACGAAACGGTCATCATAGGGCAGGCGATCATTATAGGGATCGGCGTCCACATTGACCCCGAAAATCGCTGGATTGTCAGCCACCCAGTTAAGACCGCCAATGCCGCCGGCATAGGCGATCGGCGGTGGGCCGCCGCCACAGGACATGTCGCCAGCGGGCGGCTGTATGCCTTCAATCGCGCAGTTATAGGTGCCGGCGAACACCAGCCCGTTGGTGGCGATGACTTTGTTCGCGAGCTGGCTTTGCTTGGAATAGGAATAATCGCCCGAAAGGGTCGCCCGGAACGGTCCGCCATCATCATAGAGCAGTTTTACGCGGGCGTTCTTGGCGTCTGTGCCGCCCTCATAGTCGCCTTCATTGCCGTAAATCGCAGCGCGCATCGACTGGATCGGCTCGACATTATAATTTTCGAAGCCTGGATAAGGCATGCGTTTCACATAGCCGCGGCGGTCTTTCAGGGAGAAGCTGACCGACGATTTCAGGCTGTCCGACAGTGGAATGTCGACGGTGCCGCGCACCTGCAGCAATTCGAAGCTGCCTGTGGTGACGTCGCCGGTGAAGGAGAACTCATCGCCCGGCGTATGGGTGACGATGGAGATCGCGCCGCCGATTGTGTTCCGGCCAAAGAGCGTTCCCTGAGGGCCTTTCAAAACCTCGATGCGTTCAACGTCGAGAAGGTCCTGGTTCGCGCCGATGGAGCGGGCGAGATAAACGCCGTCAAGATAAACGCCGACGCCCGGATCGATATTGAAGGCGAAGTCGTTGGCGCCAATGCCGCGGATATAAGCGGAAATAACTGCTGGATCGCCGGAAAAGGGCGTGCCGGCGTCCAGCGATACGTTTGGCGTGATGTTGGCGAGACCGGCGACGCTGGTGACCGCCCGCTCCTGAAGAGACTGTCCGTCAAAAGCGGAGACGGCGATAGGAACGTCCTGAACGTTTTCTTCGCGCTTTTGCGCTGTAACCGTAATCGTATCGACCTGAGCCTGCGCGACGCCGGTCAGGGCGGCCGCTATGGCTCCGATACTTGCAGTCAGTTTGTATTTCATCTTGTTCTTCCTCCCGGCATACATTGCCTTGTACCCGCCGGTCCGGCGGGGATCTCATTTTGGTTTCAAAGCAACAGCGGCGGAGTCCCGGCTTTTTTCGCTCTCTCCGCATCGCTATTCACGATGGGAAGAAAGAGGCCGCATGCTTTTTGTCAGGAGATGCTGATGGCGCAGTTGTTCAGGCGCATTTACGCACGAGTAACCGTCACGCATTTTGGCGCAGGCGAAACAACCTTACGTACAGACACATACTCCCTCCCATCTCCGCCTTGTTATTATTATATGACGGAGTTGAGTCTTTCAGTTGCTCTGACCGTCGCCTTATTTGAATGCGGCGTCTTGAACTAATGCGAAAGCAGGGCGGAGATTTGCGCAATCAACACCATTGTTGTGGTCTTGCCACAGATACGCCGATTGACTGCGGCAGTCTGCGTTTAGTGTGCAGCGCGGTATGCCGTCGGCGCAGCGCCGTATTTCTGCTTGAAACAGCGTGTGAAGTAGCTGCAGTCGTTAAACCCGGACTCGTAAGCGATGCTGGTGATGCTTAAATGCGGCGCTGCAACAAGACGGTCCGCTGCATGGGCCAGTCTTTTATTGAGGATGTATGCCGACGGGGTTTCGCCAATAGTTGCAAACGCGTTCTGCACCGTACGAATGGAGACGCCAAGTTCAGCGGCAAGGTCAGAAGGACGGAAATCCGGATCGCAGATGCGCGCCTTGATGATTGCGGTCAGGCGATTGATCAAAAGCGCATCGTTCTCGACGCTGACATTACGATCGGCCATCGCCATGGTTAGGAGGTTATAAAACACATCCGTAATGCCTTTGACCCGGGCGGGTTCGGCATGGCTCTGGTCGCCCTGACGCCATAACGATAAGACAAAGTCATGCAGAAGGCGGCTTGTGGGCGTCTCTCCACCGATCTTGTGGGACAGGACTTCTTCCAGGTCTGGCATGCGTTCTGCGACGGCGGCTCGCGGCATCTCTACAACCAGCATAACATTGTCGCTGGACAGCTCGACGCGGTAATCTTCATTGCTGTCCGTGAGGATCGCATCGCCCGCGCGCAGATGATAAATTTTGTTCGCCTGAGAATGGAGGCAACTGCCCGCATGCTGGAAATGCAGCATGACGCGGTCGCCGCCCGTCCGGGCGATGCGCGCATTGCGTTGCACAATGGCGTTCGGCGACCTCGGACGAATCATCGTGATGTCGCCCATCGTCCAGCGCCACATTTCAGCGTCGAAATTTTCGCGCTCGGAATCGATGCTGAGCCCGCAGAAGGTTTCGCTGGCTATGCGATTCCAGAAATCCAGCCGTTCAAGCTGTGTGACTTCATTCGTGGCGAAATGTTCGATCTGAAGCGCCATGGTTCCGCGGTCCACTTCGTAGCCACCACCGCCAGTCGGACTGGGCGTCGGTATGACAGGTTTATATTTGTGCAGTTTATCATAAAGGATTTTCTGACTTTTTTCACTGACCGATCTCACGAGGATTTTCGGCTGAGTTAATTCGGCGCTTTCAAAAAGGCATGATTTATCGCGGCCGCGCGCCATATTTTGCCAAGCCCCCTGAAATGCCGCACCGCACAATTTATCCTCATCTTTCAGGAGGGAAGATTCCACGATTGGGTCGCTATTGGCGCCGGAATGGAAAATCCTCAAAGCGGCATTCATGCGAGGTTCACTTGTGATTTTGGGCCGGTTCTATCCTGGCCGGGGCTCGTCCCGGCATGGACCCGCCTCATTTCACAAATAAACGCTTTTTTACGCGCCAATCGCGGGCTCTGGGCATTGAAAAATTACGGGAGAAGATAGTAATGACGTATAACTATCAGCGCCCGGCGTAAAAACCGGCCGCAGGGCGATTTGGCTTAATATGGAGTCCGATTAGCGGGCTTGAGAAATTTGGGAACTGACATGGCGGAAGAACGCAAAGAAGAAGACACAGTATCTTACGAGATTATCAACCGCATTGCGTGGGTGAAGTTCAACCGTCCTGAAAAGCGTAATTGCATGAGCCCCAAGCTCAATCGCCAGATGTTGCGCGTTCTCGAAGAGCTGGAGTTCGACGACAATGTAGGTGTTCTCATCCTGACGGGTGAGGGCACCGCCTGGTCGGCCGGGATGGATCTGAAAGAATATTTTCGCGAGACCGAAGCGCTCGGACTTAAAGGCACAAGAGCGGCGCAACGCGAAGCCTATGCCTGGTGGAAACGCTTGCGCTGGTTTCAAAAACCAACCATCGCCATGGTCAATGGCTGGTGCTTTGGCGGCGGGTATGGTCCGCTTTACGCTTGCGACCTCGCTTATGCGGCGGAAGATGCACAGTTCGGTCTGTCCGAAGTCAATTGGGGCATTCTACCAGGCGGCGGCGCAACAAAAGTGGCGTTTGAGTTAATGCCTTTCCGTAAGGCGATGTATCACGCCATGTTGGGTGAAAATCTTGACGGCAAGGGTGCGGCGGAAGCCGGCCTGGTGAATGAAGCTCTGCCTGCGGATAAGCTGAAAGCGCGCGTCACAGAGATTGCGGAAAAGCTGCTCGAGAAAAATCCCTGGACATTGAAAGCGACAAAAGACGCCATGCGCCGTGTCGGCGAGATGACCTATGAAAATGCCGAAGATTATCTCATTCGCGCGCAGGAAGCGTTGAATTTCTTTGATGGTGAAGCGCGCAAGGAGGGCATGCGCCAGTTCCTTGACGACAAGACCTATAAGCCGGGGCTTGGCACATACGACCTCAGCAAACAGAAGAAATAGCGCGGGACGCGTCGCGATGAGCGCTGTAAAGCCTACGCTGTTATTATTGCCGGGCCTGTTGTGTGACGAGACAGTCTGGCGGTCGCAGGTCGATTGCTTCTCTCGGATCGCCGATGTTCAGGTTCCTCATTATGGCGATGAGGACAGCATTGCGGGCATGGCGAAAATCGCACTGAGCCATGCGCCGGATCGGTTTTCTTTGGCCGGCCATTCTATGGGCGCACGCGTCGCGCTCGAAGTGTTGCGCATGGCGCCGGAGAAGGTCGAACGGATCGCTATTCTTGACACGGGTATTCATAGCGTAAAACCGGAAGAGCATGACAAGCGTATGCGCCTCGTTAAACTCGCTGAGGAGCAGGGGATGGGCGCCCTGTGCGAGGCGTGGCTACCGCCTATGGTGCATCCGGATTTGCGAGACAATAAGGACTTTATGAAGCCGCTCTGCGAGATGGTCGAGCTTTCGACGCCTGCGCGTTTCGCGGCTCAGATCCACGCGCTGTTAAACCGGCCTGATACGGGACCGGCTTTGGCCGCCATCAACTGCCCGGTTCTGATCGGCGTTGGCCGGCAGGATGAGTGGAGCCCAATTGATCAGCATGAAGATATTCATGCGCGGCTGGGTGGCCGTGGAAAGCTGGTGATTTTTGAGGACGCCGGTCACATGGCGCCCTACGAAGCGCCGGAGTCGGTTAATGCTGCGCTTGAGGAGTGGTTTTCAGTGCCGGTTGAGGCAAGCCGTCATTGAGGGAATTGGTTGAATATGCTAATTCTGAACGGCGGAATGTGAGCCGGGGGATGGCGTCATGTCAGTGACGAGCATAGCGGACAAACCCGTTCTACAATTTCTCGATGACCGGTCTCCGAATGTTCGGACCGAATTTTTGAACAGCCTTGCCGGATACCGCCTGAGGCAAATTTCAAACGCCTTCATGTCGGACTTCGCGGCCGCTATGGTTGGAACCGGCATGCGCCCGGTGCAAATCTCCATTCTGTCTGTGGTCGAGGAGAATCCAGGCATCCGTCAAGGAGAAATCGGCCGGGCGCTTGGCGTCGCCCGCGCCAACATGGCCCCCTTGATGGCGGAGCTGGAGGGGGCGAAGCTGCTGGAGCGCATTACGGATGAGGCGGACCGCCGTGCGGTTTCGGTGTCACTTACGAAAGAGGGCCAGGCAATGCTCAAAAATTGCAAGGCTCGGATTACCGCCCATGAGCGCCGCGCCATGGACAGGCTGACCGAAAGCGAGCGCAAAACATTGCTGCGCCTGCTGAACAAGATATAACTAGAAAAAGCCTGACAGGGATGGAGCCAAAATGAGTTCAAAAGACCCCCGCGAGATCCTCGCGCAAGCGCCCATGGGGACGTTTCAGATTATTGCCGTGGGCATGTGCGTTTTGCTAAACGCGCTGGACGGGTTTGATGTTCTTTCCATCAGCTTCGCCGCGCCGGGTATCGCCACTGAATGGGGTGTTGATCGGGCGGCGCTCGGGATTGTCCTGTCCATGGAGCTGATCGGCATGGCGGTCGGTTCCGTCGTCATTGGAAACATCGCCGACATCATTGGCCGACGTCCGACTATTCTGACTTGCCTCGTAGTGATGGCGGTCGGGATGGGGCTGGCTGCGACGGCGAATGGTATCGAAATTCTTTCCGCGTATCGTTTCGCCACGGGTCTTGGCATTGGCGGCGTTCTCGCCGCCACCAACGCCATGGTCGCCGAATACTCGAATGCAAAGCGCAAGAGTTTATCGGTAACGACCATGGCGGCCGGCTATCCCATTGGCGCTATTATTGGCGGCACGATCGCCTCAATGTTGCTGGCGCATTATGACTGGCGCGCGGTGTTTATTTTTGGCGCCGTGATGACGACAATCTTCATTCCGCTGATCTGGTATTTTCTACCTGAATCGATCGAGTTCCTCGCGCAAAAACGTGCACCCGGCGCGCTTGAAAAAATCAATTCAACCCTGAAACGCATGGGCCATGAGACGGTCAGCGAAATGCCGCCTGTTAAGGAGGCGCCGAAGAAAATCGGCGTGGGCCGTCTTTTCGGAGCGGACCTTGCGCGTACGACAACGATCCTCACCTTCGCTTATTTCGCACATATCATGACATTCTATTTCTACCTGAAATGGATTCCAAAGATTGTCGTTGATCTTGGTTTTGAGCCATCGCTTGCCGGCAGCGTTCTCGTCTGGGCGAATGTCGGCGGCGCCAGCGGCGCCATTCTACTCGGGCTTCTTGCCATGAAGTTCGGGATCAGGGCGCTGGTTATCGGCGCCATGCTCTTTGGCGGCGCGATGGTCACGCTATTTGGCCAGGCGCCAGCAGACCTTGCAAAGCTTTCGATAATCGCCTGCGTGGCGGGCTTCTTCACCAACGCCGCCATTGTCGGCCTGTACGCTATTTTCGCACATGCCTTTCCAACGGAAGTGCGCGCTGGCGGCACCGGCTTCGTCATTGGCGTCGGCCGCGGCGGCGCGGCGCTGGGGCCGATTATCGCCGGCTTCCTGTTCAAGAGCGGTTATGGGCTGGAAATAGTCGCGGTCATTATGGCTGCCGGCTCTATTTGTGCGGCGCTCGCCCTTGTCTTTTTGGGCCGGGCCAGAGAGCAGGCGGCGCAGACCGCCTGAGGCTGATTTCAGATGACGATCGACTTGCATATGTGGCCGACAGGAAACGGCTACAAAGTCCTCATCATGCTGGAGGAGTGCGGCCTGGATTACGACATCAAATGGGTAAACATTTTCCAGGGCGATCAATTCAAGGAAGAGTTCCTGAAGATTTCGCCGAACAACAAGATGCCGGCCATTGTCGATCATAACGTCAGCGAAGGCGAGCCTATTTCCGTTTTTGAATCCGGCGCAATCCTCCAATATATCGGACGTAAAACCGGTAAGTTTTATCCTGCGGAGGATCGCGCCCGTGCCGAGACTGAGCAGTGGCTGTTCTGGCAAGTCGGGGGACTTGGGCCCATGGCGGGTCAGGCGCATCACTTTGTGCATTATGCGGAGACTAAAATTCCTTATGCTGTCGAGCGCTTTTCGAAGGAAACCAACCGGCTTTACGGCGTGATGAACAAGCGTCTTTCCGGCAGGGATTTTCTTGCGGGCGACTACTCCATAGCCGATATGGCGGCGTTCCCCTGGGTGCGCCGTTACGCATGGCAAGGCGTCGATATTGAAGACTACGCCAATGTCAAAGCCTGGTATGACCGCATCGAATTTCGGCCCGCCGTTCAGCGCGCTTTAGCGATCGGGGCTGAAAAAAAGCCGCCGGTCGAGAATGCAAAGCATTGACAACGTCGGGAGCGATTAAAGCAACATGCGCTTTAATCGTGAATGCGCCTCAGCAAATCAATTAGTGTACGGACTTCCTGTTTCGTAAAGCTGCGCTTGAGCCACTCTTCATGTTCGAGAACGGCCCTTTTGGCGTCGATCAGAATTTTGTGGCCGGTCGGCGTCAGCTTCAGGGTTTGTTTGCGTCCGTCGCTTGCTGATTGTCCGCGGCGTAGGAGGCGGCGTCCTTCAAGCCGGTTGATGATCGCCATCACGGTGGCGCGGTCCATGCGCAAACGCTTGGCGAGATCGGTCTGCGCGATGCCCGGGTGATCGTCCACCAGCCACAGCACCGACACCTGTTTTTGTGTCATGTCGAGATCGGCGAACGTGTCCATGAAATGCCGGTAGACCGCTGTATAGGCGAGCCTGATGTGAAAGCCGACAATGTCGTCAATTTCACCAATGTCATCCAGGTCGGCGTCTTGATGCTGATCAATTCCGGACTGCGTTTTTTTCTTATTCTGATTGCGTTTTGTCACGCCTTTTGTCCCTTGGCTCCCTTGGGCCTACCATATACAATTCTGGCAAAGGAGGAAGCCATGGTTCATTTCCCGGAAACAATGAGTTTCACGGGCTTCAATACTCCCTCGCGGATTGAGGCCGATATATACGATCTCGACATCGAGGGGGAAGTCCCAAAGGAAATGCACGGGGCTTTTTATCGGGTTCAGCCTGATCCCCAGTTTCCGCCGCTTCTCGGCGATGATATCGCCTTTAACGGCGACGGCATGATTACGCAGTTTCGCTTCGAGAATGGCAAGATCAGCTTCCGTCAGCGCTGGGCGAAAACGGATAAATGGAAGCTTGAAAACAAGGCTGACAAAGCTCTTTTCGGCGCCTACCGGAACCCGCTTTTTGACGATCCATCCGTGAAAGGAAAGATTCGCGGCACAGCCAACACCAATGCGTGGATATATGGCGGCAAGCTTTACGCGCTTAAGGAAGATTCTCCGGCGCTGGTGATGGATCCGGTGACGCTGGAAACCGAAGGCTACACCAAATTCGACGGTATGACGGGGCAGACCTTTACGGCGCACCCCAAGATCGATCCAAACACAGGCAATATGGCGGCCTTCGGCTATGCGTCGAAGGGCATTTTGACGCTGGACATGACCTATTACGAGATCGGACCGGATGGAAAACTTCTTTATGAAGTCTGGTTCGAAAATCCCTATTACGCGATGATGCATGATTTTGCGATTACGGAAGATTACGCGCTGTTCCATGTGGTGCCATCGACATCGAACTGGGAGCGTCTTGAAAAGGGCATGCCCCATTTTGGCTTCGACACGACGATGCCGGTCTATTTCGGCGTTCTGCCGCGGCGCAAAGGCGCGACTAAAGATGACATCCGCTGGTTTAAAACCGATAATTGCTTCGCCAGTCACGTCATGAACGCCTATCAGGATGGCGACCGAATTCATTTCGATACGCCTCAGGCGAAGAACAACATGTTCCCGTTCTTTCCGGATGTGCACGGCGCTCCGTTTAACCCTATGGAAGCGTCGAGCTATCTGACCCGCTGGACGGTGAATATGGCGTCGAACTCAGAAGATTTTGAAAGCCAGACGCGCCTGACAGATATGTTCGGTGAGTTTCCGCGCATTGACGATCGTTTTACGGGCAAAAAATACCGCCATGGCTGGATGCTGGTCGTGGACATGGAGCAGCCTTGCGAGCTTCAGGGCGGCAGCGCTGGCGGTTTCCTCATGAACACGCTCGGCAAGGTCGATCATGAAACAGGCGAAGAGCAGAAATGGTGGTGCGGGCCGGTCTCGACGCTACAGGAGCCTTGCTTTATTCCGCGCTCCAAGGATGCGCCGGAAGGCGATGGCTGGATTGTGATGGTCTGTAATCGCCTTGAAGAGCACCGCAGCGATTTGCTGGTCTTCGATGCGCTTGAGATCGCCAAAGGGCCGATTGCGACCGCAAAGATTCCTGTGCGCCTGCGCTTTGGTCTTCACGGTAATTGGGCTGCGGCCGAAGATATCGGCATGGTGGCCTGATAAACGTGATCAAGCCGGAACTTGAATTTGTTTACGAAGCAGGCGGCGATTTGGGCGAGCCCATCCCGATTGGAGAAACGCCCGACGGAACGCGCCGGATAATTCCAATCTTTTCCGGCCCGGTCGAAGGACCGAAAATCAAAGGCGAGCTTCTCGGTAATGCGGCCGACTGGCAGCTGACCCGTCATGATGGCGTTACAGTCGCTGATGCGATCTATGCCATGCGCACGGATGACGGCGTCGTCATTCAGATTCGCAATCGCGGCCTGCGCCATGGACCTCCTGAAGTCATGAAGAGACTTATGGCTGGAGAAGAGGTGGACCCGGCGGAATACTACTTCCGGACAATCCCTGAATTCATTGCGCCGGTCGGCAAATATGACTGGCTCAACAAATCGGTCTTTGTTTGCGCGGGCGCGCGATACAAGCTTGGCATTAAGCTCTGGGTATGGCGCGTGATCTAGAGGCTTAACGGTTCGCCGGTCTAGACGGCTTCGCCCGCCGCCTTGGCGCGTTCTAGGAGAATGGCTTCGTCTTTCGGCATCCGCCAGATCAGGACCGCGATCAGCACGACGATAATTGGCGCTATCCAGTAAAGTTTCAAAATCGCCTCGCCAAGATTGCCGCCATTGATGTCGCTCATCATGCCGACTGCATAGGGTCCAAGCCCCATGCCCGTGATCGTCATCATCAGGATGTAATAGCTCATCACCATCCCGCGCATGCGGGGCATCACGAGATCAATGAGGGCCGCATAAACCGGCGGCAACCACATGGTCAGCACGAGAGAATAGGCGACAAACCAGGCGTAAAATCCCGCGATCGTCTGTGCGGTGTAAACGCCGATCGCAAGGAAAGGCGATATGGTGAGCGCGACCAGTGTGACATAGAGCCTTCCGCCTTTGAAACGCTGGGTTGTCCAGTCAGAAACAGGACCAGCGATAAGGGGGCCGATAATGCCGAGCGAGGTAATGAGGGCGCCGAATTGCAAACCGATTTCAGCCGGGGTCCGGTTGAAATGCTGGATAGCGTAAACGGCTGTCCAGGACATCACGCCGTAATTGAGCACAGTTTGCAGCGCCGCCAGGGCGATGAGAATGCTCGTGGACGGTTGTTTGACAATGACAGCAAAGGCAGGCTTGTCACGCAGGAACAGCGACTGCATCCAGCAAATAACGATATAGGCGCCGACGCCTGTGATCGCCCATTGCAGGACATTGCCGGTCAGCTCAAGCGAGCCGATCTTCAAGGCGACAGGGTTTACCTCGCGCAGACTGTTCGTCCATCCGGTCAGAAAAACGGCAAGTGCGACGATGGTAATGGCGGCGGCGATATTGATCAGCCAGAGCTTTGCCGGCGCTTTGCGGCGGGCGAACTCCAGCCAGGCGAAGCCGGGGAGAATGCCGAGCAGTGTGTCGAGGCTGGCGCGAAACGGGGCCGGATCAGGTTTCGCAATGACGCCATCTGCGGCTCCTCGCACCGGCTCAGGCAAGCGCAATAAAAGAAAACTTAAAAGGATGCCCGGCGCCGCGGCGACCAGAAACGCCGCTTGCCAGCCCTTCAGGCCCAGAGGGGCGTCGCCATCAGGATACGCGGCGTTCCATCCGTCCGCGACGGTGCCGCCGAGCCACAAGGCGCCGCCAATGCCGAGCGCGACTGCGATGGACATGGCCGCCGTTATCGTGCCGCGCTGTTTCTTCGGGAAAAGATCGGACAGGAGCGACATGCCGGCCGGTTGTGTGCTGGCTTCGCCAATGCCGACGCCCAGGCGCGACAGGGCGAGCATCCCGAAACCATTTGCAAAGCCGGCGATGGCGGTCATCACGGACCAGCCAAAAATAGAAATACTGAGCAATCTAGTGCGGACCCAGCCATCCGCGAGGCGGCCAAGCGGCAGCGAAAAAACAGAGTAAAAAAGGCCGAAGACTGCGCCATACAGAACGCCCATCTCGGCGTCGCCGATATTGAGGTCGGCTTTAATCTGCGGCGCGAGAATGGCGAGGATTTGCCTGTCCACCATGGACATGGCGGTTGTCAGCGTCACGAGAAATAACGCGTACCAGGCGGCGCGGCCGCCAAGCTTCGTCACACCGGCTTGGTTCAGGTCTTTCGCGGCCATGATCTGCGTTTCCTCGTCCCGATTATTTTAGCTTGAACGCTCGTTCGGCATTCGTTTGCATAAGTTTTTTCTTGGTTTCGGGCTTGATGTCGAGAAGGTCGTGGGTGCGCACTTCATCGGCGACAAACTGATATGGATAATCCATCGCATACATGACGCGATCTTCGCCAAGAACAGATTGCGCGAATTTGATCGCCGGCTCCCAGGCCATGCCGCTTGTCGTCACATACACATTGGACTGCATATAATCGGCGATAGTTTTCTTGAGCGGTTTCATGCGTTCATATCGCTGCGACCGCACGCCAGCCTGATGCATATAGTCAAGACGATAAAGCCAATAGGGCAGGGCCTCTCCCATATGGCCGACAATGATCTGCAAGTTCGGATAGCGGTCAAAAATCCCGATCGTGATCAAGCGCAAAAGATGCATGCCGGTTTCAACGCCGAAGCCGAAAATGGCGCCGTCCAAGCCCGCTTCCAGCATGGGACCGATCATCGAATCCGGCGGCGTTTGCGGGTGGATGTAAAGCGGCTGTCCAGTCGCTTCCAGCGCCTTGAAGATCGGATCGCATTTTGGATCGTCGAGATATTCGCCTTGCGTGTGGCTGTTCACCATGACGCCCTTGAACCCCATCTCGGCGCCGCGATGGATTTCGTTGGCGCTCCATTCGGGATCTTGCGGCGCTATGCTGGTCATGCCGACAAAACGCGTCGGATGGCGTGCGACAGCACTTTCAAGATAGTCATTGGCGCGCGTGACCATCGCTTTCGCCTCTTGCGTTGGCAAAGGCTGAACGCCGGGTGAGGTGAGCGACAGGATAGCAATGTCGATCCCGGTTTCATCCATATGCTTCAGGCGCAAATCATCGAGGTCGAGCAGGCACTCCATAATATGTGTCGCCCGTTCCGACGGTGAGGTGGCGTAGAATCCCCAGAGCGAGTCCATGCCCTTGTCCGCTGTCCCATCCTTGACCATGCGCAGATAGGCGTCGATCTGTTCCTGAGTGGCGAACGCTTCTTCGGTTGCGATCCGCAGATAGCCGCGATCGCCGCCGGTCTTTAGCTCATGGGTCATGGATTATCCTTCGTGAACGACTTTAGTGACGAGGCAGGCTTCAACGCCTTCCGGTCCATCTTCAGCCCCATGTCCTGACCATTTGACGCCGCCGAAAGGCGAGTCAGCGCCGCCGATCATGACCGTGTTGACGCCCAGCATCCCGGTCTCGATATCATGGGCGAGACGTTTCTGGCGCGCTGAATCCTGCGTCCAGGCATAAGCGGCAAGACCGTAAGGCAAGCGGTTGGCCTCGGTGATGGCGTCATCTTCCGACTTGAATGAATTACACAAAGCGACCGGACCGAAAGGCTCGGTGTTCATGATCTCGCTGGCTTGTGGAATATCGGAAAGAACAGTTGGCGCGTAATAGAAACCCTGATTGCCGATGCGTTCTCCGCCGGTGTGAAGCTTTGCGCCTTGCGACACCGCATCGCTAATGAGTTTTTCCATGGCGTCGGGGCGGCGCGGATTGGCCATCGGCCCCATTTGCACACCGTCATCAAGGCCGTTGCCTACTTTCAAGGCTTTGGTGCGCTGCGTGTAGCCTGCAACGAAGTCATCATAAATCTCTTCCTGAATCATGAACCGCGTCGGCGATACGCAGACTTGTCCGGCGTTACGGAATTTCTGCGGCACCACCGTGTCGAGCACTTTGTCGAGGTCAATGTCCTTGAAAACGAGCACAGGGCCGTGACCGCCAAGCTCCATCGTAGTGCGCTTCATGTCGTCAGCGGCGAGTTTCGCAAGATGTTTACCGACTACAGTTGAACCGGTGAAGGAGAGCTTGCGGATGATCGGTGAAGCGAGAAGATGACGTGAAACTTCATCCGGGACGCCAAACACGGCTTGCGCCACTTCTTTGGGGAGCCCTGCATCAAGCAGCGCCTGCAATACGGCAAGCGCAGACGCCGGCGTTTCCTCAGCAGACTTCATAATCACGGAACAGCCGGCGGCGATCGGGGCGCCCAGCTTTCGGCCCGGATTTCCTATCGGAAAGTTCCAGGGGGCAAAGGCTGCAACGGGGCCGACTGGCTCCTTCGTAACCGTCGAGCGCATTCCTTGAGGCCGCACCAGCGTACGGCCATAAAGCCGGTAGCACTCCCCGGCATAGAAGTTGAACAGCCCCACATTCATCATCACTTCTATGCGGGCTTCTGGGAAGGGCTTGCCTTCCTCCATGGTTGCAACGCGCGCAATATCGTCGGCCCGCTCCAGCATCAAATGCGCAGCGCCTTGTAAAACAGTCGCGCGTTCTTGCGGTGTGGACTTGCGCCAGATTTTGAAGCCCTTTTCCGCGGTTTCGAGCGCGCGGTCGAGATCGGCCGCATCCGCAAGCGGCAATTCGCCAAGCGTTTCCTCCGTCGCCGGATTGACGACGCGATGGATGCGGCGGCTTTCCTTGTAAATCCGCTCGCCATTGATGATCATGTAAAGTTCGGGATAAGCCGTCATTGCTATTTCGCTTCCTTTTCGCGATCTATATCGCCCTGCCAACGCTCTGGAACAATTTCCTTGCCTGTAACCGGGTGCTTGTTGTGAAACGGCACAACCTTGTGCGTCGGCCACAACCACACATCCTTGTTGATTGCGTCCGGCCCTACGGGGTCCTCCGGATAGGTTGTCGTCAGGAACGGAACATAGTTGGGACGTGTGTGCGCCCACCCGGTTTCATAGTCGGCATGCCATTGGGGCACATAATTCAGAATATGAATGCGCCAGACCCCGTCCACTTTCTTGTAGGTGTTTTCATAGAGGCCGCCTTCCCACCATTGGCGCACGTCGCCATAGGACTCGTGCCGCCCGGCCTGCATGGTGCAGCGGAAGCGGGCGAGGGCGGTGACGCCATCTTCCTGAATGTCGACTACGTCCTGATGTTGGGGGTGGTCGAGCAGGAAGCCATCCACCGGGCCGTTATTGCCATGCACAAACTGCTTTTGAAAACGCTCGATATAAAGCCGCGCTGCGCCCTCTTTACCCTTGAAAATACCTCCGAAGAAATGCACCTCGCAATCATCGGTAAACAGATCAACAACCTCCCGATAGAGACATTTGTCGATAAAATAGCCATATAGATGATGAAGCTTGCGGACTGCCTGCTCATCCTCTGTGCGGGTGATGCGATCGGTCAGCGCGGCGACCTGTTCTTCAAGCTTGGCGATGCGGTCGGCGTCGGTCATTCGTCCTCCGGAGTTATCTGTAGCGGGTGAGCGGTAAATCGTTTCCGCAGGTGAACTCTAGCCGAATGCCGATAGGCAATTCACGCTGATATGGTAGTGATTATAACATCAATCGAGAAGCGCTGCGAGAATATGCTCAACTACTTAAACGCGCGCCGGGACATAGTGAACCCGCCTTTACGGGTATCGGAGGAACAATGAAGGATTTTGCCGGGCGGACCGCCTTTATCACTGGCGGCGCAAATGGCATTGGCCTGGGGCTTGCGCGCGCTTTGCTTGCAGAAGGCGTCAAGGTGGCCATCGCCGATATCCGCCAGAATTCTATTGATGACGCTTTGGATGTCCTTGACAATCAAGAGGCGATAGGCCTTCGCATGGATGTCTCTTCCAGGGAGGAGTTCGCCGAAGCGGCGGATGAGGCTGAACGCCGACTTGGGCCGGTCTCGCTGGTTTTTAATAATGCCGGCATCAATCTTTTCCAGACGATCGATGAGAGCAGCTATGACGACTGGGACTGGGTTCTGGGCGTCAATCTTCATGGCGTTATCAACGGTGTTCAGACCTTTGTTCCGCGGATGAAAGAGCGCGGCAAGGGCGGGCATGTGGTGAATACGGCTTCGATGGCGAGCTTTCTCGCGGGGCCGGTGCCGGGAATCTATAATTGCTCCAAATTTGCAGTTCGCGGCCTGTCGGAATCCCTTCGCTATTCGCTAGCGCCCCATGGGATCGGGGTGTCTGCCTTGTGTCCGGGACTTGTCAAAAGCCATATCTTCGCCAGTGACGATATTCGGCCTGACAAGTTAGGCGCGCGCGGCAAGCCTGTGGACAAGGCGTTCAATGTTCAACTCGCCAAAGTTCATGACTCCGGCATGAACCCTGATGAGGTTGCGGCGAAAACACTGGAAGGAATCCGGGAAGATAAATTCTATATTTTCCCTCACCCGGAATTCAGAGATGAATTGCGAGAGGTCTTTGACGAAATTATCGCCGACTACCCGCGCGGCGAGGCGCCGGTTGAGAGGCTCGCCTTTGAACGGGGCAGGCGCGAGAATTTTCGAAAAGCCCGCGCCGCCGCCAGAGGCAAGTGATCAGCGATATACGATCAGCCCCAGCGATTGATCTCGGGACCGGGCGCCCAGACCTGTTGCGGCGCCGGCGTTTTCGCCAGCGACAGAGCGCGCGAGACTGAAGGGCGGGCCTTGATCCGGTTGAGCCAATCCTCTGTCCGCATTGCGCCCTCGAACGCGGTCGGCTCAATATCGCCCATGCCAGCCAGCCATGCATAGGTTTCAAGGTCGGCGATTGAAAACTCGCCGAGCAGCCAGTCACGTCCATCGCGCAGCTTTGCCTCAACCATTTCAACGGCCGCCTTGATCTTGGCTTTTGAGTCTGAAATCTTTTCGTCGTCGAAATCTCCTTCGCGAATGTCATTCCAGCGGGCTTTCAAATCCTCGCTTTTGATCGGCGCCATCTTTTTTTGGAAAACCGCTTCACTGAGGGATGAAAGCTTATCACTGAGATGGGCTTTCACACCGAGATAGGCGGCGGCAGGCGCGGCGCGCTCAATAATTTGACGGCACCAGGTCATCATCTCCCAACGCGCAAAGGCGTCAGTCGGTGCGATAGGGGAGTTTTCGGCCGTATCGTTAAGGTAACAGGCGAGAAAAACTGAATCCGCCATAGGTTCGCCATCGGCGACCAGCACGGGGCCTTCGCCTTCGATGCTCATCTGTGTTTCGACATTGTGGGGCAGCCCATCGCTGTGGCGCTCAGCCATGGTCAGGTCGATAGGCCGTAATTCTGCGTCGTGCCCCGTTTCAAACAGCGCTGCAAGAACAGTCAGCGAGGGGCCGTTGGGTTCGCCATGATAGAGGACCAAAGCCATTATGAACGCTCCAGGAGTTTTACACGCTTGACCATATCAGTCTTGCCCATGGCCCACGTCTTTTTTGTAGCCGGGCGTTCGTAAACCTTGCGAAGCCACTCAAGGATGTGTGGTGTTTTTTCGTCATTTGCGAGATCCGGCTGGCTCAATGGGAGTGCATAGGTCGAGTTGAAGCCGTTAATGTCGGCAAGGCTGTATTCATCACATGCCAGCCATTCGCGCTGCGATAGCGCATCTTCAAGCATGCGAATGCCAACCGCGACGCGGCGCTGGGATTCCTTCATTTCCTCCTCACCAAAGGCGCCATAGATCGCCTTTCGCCAGGCCACACGCCGTTCAGGCAGGGGAATGCGGTCGATCGCAGCTTCCAGCTCCTTGGGGTCTTTCTTGCGCACCGCCGGCCCTATAAAAACGCTCCAGCCGATCATGGAGAAAGACGGCGCCAGCCACTGATCAATGAATTTCATCCACCACCGAACGCGCCATTGATCCTTGGGATCGTCGGGCATGAGTTTCGGTCCGGGAAAAGCCGCGTCCACATATTCCATAATCGCCGTCGACTCGGTGAGCACACGGTCGCCCATTTCGGGGTGACGATGGGTCATGGCGGGAATGGTGCCCTGGGGGTTGATGGCGAGATAATCGGGCTGATGTTGATCAAAATTGAGAAGGTCGAGATAGTGACTCTCGAATTCAACGCCTTTTTCCATAAGCGCCAGCATGGGCTTGCCCGAATTGGCGTTGGGCTCCCAGTGATAAAGCGTGACATCGCTCATAATGCGTCTCGTAATTGCGGTTGTGCCCAGCGTCGGAATCGATCCGGCCAATTATTGAAAATAATAGCTGAAGATGTCTTTCGGCAGATGCCGGTCAGGGAAACAAAATCCGACACGGCAGGACCGCAGATAAGGAAAGAAATTGTGCGCCGCACTGTAAGCATTTGTCATATTTTCTGTGAGTGATGCTTCCTTTATAGCGTCGTAAAGGAGTGAGAGGTGCGCAACACTTGCTCGCGCAAACTAGGGAGAAAGATATGACAGATCAGGCTGTTGAAGACTGGAATGGCGAAGTCGGTGAGCGCTGGCTGAAATATCTCGTTCCCTTTGAATCCATGATTTCGCCGATCAACGCTGCGCTGATGAAGGCCGCCGCCTTCAAGCCAGACGAACATGTCGTCGAGATCGGTTCCGGCGGCGGCAAGAACGTGATTGAGATCGCAAAGGCGGTTGCGCCGTCAGGCGATGTTACAGGCGTCGATATTGCGCAAATTCTGATAGATCATTCAAAAAAACGCGCTGCGGAGGCGGGCGTCGGCAATGTGGACTTCAAATGTGCCGATGCACAGACAACGAAGCTGGATGCGCCGCGTGACCGCGCCTTTTCCAGTTTCGGCATCATGTTTTTCGAAGATCCTGATAAGGCGTTTGCCAATATCAGAAGCTGGGTGAAGCCCGGTGGGGATTTCACTTTTTCTTGCTGGGGCCCGCCGGACAAGAATCCATGGATCGGGATGGTCGGCGCAATTGCCGGCAAATATGTGGAAATGCCCGAGCGCGCGCCTGATGGTCCCGGACCATTCCGCATGGCTGATCCGGACGCCACCAAGGCGCTGCTTGAACGCGCAGGGTGGAAAGAGGTGACGTGCACGCTCTGGCAAGGTGAGCAATTGCTTGGCGGTGAGGGAGCGACGCCGGAGAGCGCGGCGGATTTCGTCATGAATGCGCTTGCCATCGGCGAACCGTTGGACGAAGCCGGTCCGGGTCTGAGAGACAAGGCCCGCGTGGAAATCATCGAAGCACTCAAACCCTATTACAAGGATGGATCAGTGCGCCTCGACGCCGCCGCCTGGATCGTCACGGCGAAAGCCTAGACGTCTTCCCGGGCGCCGGGCTCACCGGCGACCTTGGCCTGGTCAGTCGCGCGCTGGGACGGTGGGCAATTCGGGGATGATCGGCGCGACATGGAGGTGGCGCACGCGCCAGCCGTCGCCGGTTTTGACGAAGATATTCGTGAACGAGTACTCCCCGTCATAGTCAAGCGTTCCATCCGGACGCGTCACTTCGATAGAGCCGATCCCCGTGACGAGAATAACGTCATCCGCGATGCGCTCGATCATTTGAATGTCAGGCTCGTTCAGGCTTTTCCCGCCAGCGGCGCAGAACTCCTCGAAATCCATGATTTCGCTCTGAGGTTCTTTCGGCATGGCTCTGAGGTAATTCGGAAGATACTCGGTTGCGTCGTCCGCCACATAGTTTTCCGCATACGTCGCGTCGCAGGCGTTTTCCTTAGCGTATTTTGTTTCGATCATCTTCCGCACGACAGCTTCATCGTCGGCGGCCGTCGTTAGGACCAGCGCCAAACCAGCCAGTAACTCAAGCATTTTTGTTCCCCCTCAGGTCGACCGGCCGCTTCATACACGAGACCACCCGTCTGTCGGCCGGATTAGTGCTTTGCTCATTAGAAGGCTCACTTAGAGCCTTGTAATTCACTGTACAAATATAACAGCTAACCGCTAATGGGGTTGGAGGCTAGTCTTTCGGCAGCCGGAAAACGTGTTCGGCGTTTTCCTGCATCAGCATTTTCTTGTGAGCGGGCGGGATGTCCATCCGGTCATAAGCGGCGACTTCGTCAGATGACTGCTGATAGGGATAGTCCATAGCGTAGAGAACGCGCTCTGGTCCCATCACATCCATGCAGAACTTAATTCCCGGCTCCCAGCCGACGCCGCTGGTCGTGATCCAGATATTGTTATGGAAGTAATGGCTCATTGGGTGTTTCAGCGTCACCGCCGGCTGGCCGCCGCGAAGGCCGGGGACCCCGTCGGCGTTCGATTGCATCCAGTCAAAACGATAAAGATGCAGCGGCATGCACTCGCCGAGATGCCCGATCACCAGGCGCAGCTTCGGATATTTGTCGAATGCGCCGGAAAGAATAATCCCCATCGTATGGTTCCATACATCATGGGGAAAGCCGCCCAGCGCTCCGGTTGTGTTTCTCGCGCTGTAGACGCGATCGTCAAATGGCGCTGTCGGGTGAATATAGAGCGCGGCGTCATTTTCTTCGAGCGCCGCCAGAATTGGATCGCATTGCGGCTCATCGAGGAAATGCCCGCGAAAATGAGAATTCAATACAGCGCCGTTTAGATTCAGCTCTTTCATGGCGCGCTCAATCTCTCGCGCTGCGGCGTCCGGGTCTTGCGGCTGGAAGGCGGCGAGGGCTGAAAAGCGATCCGGGCGCTTGGCGCAGGCCTCCGCCGCGATGTCATTTGATCTGGCGGCAAGACGGGTTCCCTCTTCCGGCTCCAGCACTTGCGGACCGGGTGCCGTAAGGAGAAGAAGCTGCCGGTCAATGCCATATTCGTCCATATGGGCGATCCTGAGATCGCCAAGATCGCAAAGCATTTTCTGCAACTCCGGCATGGACGCGAACATGCCGCCCATGCGCAGCGCGGGATCGTCAGGCGCATTTGCGGTTTTCAGAAGTTTTAACTGTGCTTCCACAAGCTCGGGAAAGGTCCAGGCTTCTTCTGTTGCGATCCTTTTATAGGGAACATTGCGGGCAATCTCGCCGGCGGGCGGCGCCATGCCAACGCGCCGCCGAACGCCGCGTTCCGTCATGTGGCCGCGCAATCCCTTTTCACTGCCGTCAGGCAACAACTCACTTGCCATTGAGCTTCGCCCCCATCACCGGATGCGCGTAATGATAAGGCACGTCATGGCGATGGGGCCATGTCTGGCGAGCCTTTGGCAACAATTCGTCCGGGCCAAGAGGGTTTTTAGGATAGGTCTCGACGGCCGGCTGCAAGTGAGCCTCGGTATGAGCCCAGCCTTTTTCATATTCAGCTTGCCACTGAACCATGTAGTCGAGGCGCTTGATCTTCCAGACGCCATCCTCCTGCACATAGTCGTTTTCGTAGATGCCGGCCTCATAGAATTGTTCCGGCAGGCCTTCGGGTTTGTATTCCCGTGTTTCATGGTTGCCGCCCATCAATATGGCGCGGAAGCGGCCTTTCGCGGTCTTGCGGTCATCGGCGACAGTGATGATGTCCTGCATCTGGAAGTGATCGAGGAGGAAGCCATATTCCGGCCCCGGCTTCCCTTTGGTGAAGAAGTTCTGGAACCACGTCTTGTAAAGTCGCGCGACCCCTTCATGTCCTTTGTAAATGCCGGAAAGAAAAATGACTTCGCCATCCTTTGCGAATAGCTGGACGACTTCGTCATATTGGCAGAAATCGATATAGTAGCCATAAGCATAGTGGAGCTTGCGGATTGCGTGCAGGTCTTCGATTTTCCCGACCCGGCTTTTCAGCTCAGCAAGCTCTGACTTCATTTCATTGAGTTCACTCACGGCTTCCTCCCGGTTATATTTGGCGCCTCCCTATGGATAGCATGGGGCGCGTAGCAAACTACCATCGTCGGGAGGGATTCATGAACTGGCAGGGAAAAACGGCCTTCATCACAGGTGGGGTTTCGGGCATTGGCTTCGGGATTGCGCGGGCATTCTCCAATGCGGGAATGCGGCTCGCGCTCAGCTATCGCAATGAAGAGTACAAGGCCGCAGCTGCGATATGGTTCGCCGATCAGGAACGAGAGGCGCCGCTGTTTTTGAAGCTGGATGTGACGGACCGCAAACGTTTCGCCGAAGTTGCGGAAGAGGTTGAAGCGCATTTCGGCAAGGTTCATGTCTTGGTCAATAATGCCGGGGTCAGCGTATTCGGGCCGACGGACGAGGCGACCTATGACGACTTTGACTGGATCATGGGCGTAAATTTCGGCGGCAACGTCAACGGCATTGTCAGTTTCATTCCGAAAATTAAGGCCCACGGGGAAGGCGGACATATCGTCAATGTGGCGAGTATGGCGGCCTATATATCAGGTCCGCAGGCTGGCATTTACACGGCGAGCAAATTTGCGGTTCGCGGTATGACAGAATGCCTGCGCTATAATCTGGCGCCTTACAATATCGGCGTGTCGCTGGTCTGTCCGGGACTAACCAAAACCAATGCATGGGACAGCGCGCTGCGCCGCCCCGATAACTTCAAGGATAGCGGTCTTGGGAAAGTCGACAAGGCCGAGCTTGAAAAGTTTGGCGGCGCTTTTGACCTTGGCATGGACCCGCTTGAGGTCGGCGAAAAAATTCTCAAAGGCATGACGGAGAACCGCGGACTGATCCTGACCCACCCGGAGCATGGACCCGACATTCAGGAAATCTACGAGACGACCATGGCCGCTTTGCCTGATGAACCGGCGCCGGAAGGCCGCCTCGAGATCGAACGTTTGCGCCGCGAGGGCAACAAGGCCGCCGCGTCGGGCCGCAAAATCAGCCTTGATGACCTGACCTAAAGGGCGGCAGCTTTGTCGAGTTGCTCCTGCGGCGCCCACCATCCATGCACTTGCGGGCGCAGCCTGTGCGGGATTTTTATTTTAGCGACAGGGCCTTTGCTGATCGCGCCCGCGTTCACGATCCAGGCTTCGTGTTCAAAATCATGCTCGCCCGCTTGCCGGTCAATGATGAAAAGAAGCCATCCGGGATGATCCTCCATGGATGACACAATATGCGCCGGCTCGCTGATGGCGTGGGCCGGGGGCAGGGCGAGCATCTCCATCTCTGTCGTTTGCGGATTGATAGCGATGAGTGCGTTGAACGTGACGCCGACCGGGCCGCCAAGCAAGGGCGGCCCTTTCATCTGCGGGTCCATGCTGAGATACCAGCCAATTGTATAGGGACGCCCCTGATCGGCGTCCCGAATACGGCAGAGATCACCCGGCGGTCCGAGCGGCGTTTCGGTAATTTCATTTCCATCGGGATCGAAAGACCAGCGCACAAGCCCGCCCTTGATTTCCGACTGCGCCATATTGATGCCTGAGGCGCGGCGGATAAATTCAAACGCGTTTGTTTCGGTCAGATGCTGGTCGAGATGGATGCGGCCGTTTTCATCTTCGAAACAATTCATGAAGTGAAACGCGGAAACGCCTTTCGGTCCCTTTATCCAGTGCATGTCTTTTGCATCGCCATAACGAGGCATGACGCCAATCCAGCTTTCGAGACCTTGTTCATGGACCCAGTGAACGCCGCCTTTCTTGAGACGTTCAAGGTCGCATGTGGTGGGAAAGACAGGGAACACGGCGTAATTTTTGGTGATGACGAAGTCATGCATCAGCCCGCAATAGGGGGCGTCAAACCATTGTTCGCTCACAAGCGAACCAGCCTTGTCGGCAATGCAATAGGCGACTTTGGTGGATGCCAACCCGTCTGCTTCATACCCAAAAAAGAACATCTCTCCGGTTTCGGGATCGATCCGGGCGTGCGCGGTCATGGTTTCCGATTTCAGCTTGCCGCCGAAATCATAGGAGCCGATTGTTTCCAGCGTGATGGGATCGACGCGGTAGGCGCGGCCGTCTTCCTTGGCCATCAACAACTTTCCGCCATGCCAGATCGGTGTCGTGTTGGAGACGGTGCGATCAACGCCTTTTACCGACGGATCGTCTGTATAGGGATTTCTGTAACGCCCGAACAGCGCTTTGCCGGCAGCGGTCTCGGCCTTGTAGCGCGCAGTCTGCACGTAGCGGATGTCAAAATCCACGGACCCGTCTTCCTTGAACCACAGACGCGAGATCATGCCGTCGCCGGAAAGGGCGGTGTCGTCGTCAAATAATGGCGGGAAAGCCGGATCAGGCACAGCCCGGAAAAACGCGCCGCGTATGTCAGCGGGAATGTCGCCGTCGACTTCGAGCCCGTTGAGGGACAGCTCCTCACCGATCGGCGTGTTGAGAAACATGAACTCTACAGTCTTGGGGAAACCTCGCATATTGTTGTTCCTTCGGAGGCGATTAATCGAGCCAATAGGCGATGGCGCGCATCTCGATACTGGCGCGCGGTTGCGCATCCGGCGGGCATAGAGGGTTGTTAAAGGCGGTGTGCGGCGCATGGTGCGGCTGCGCCGGGTCGCTGTCATTTGTAATGAAGACCAAGGCTTCGTCAGGCGTCATGTCCGGGAACCAGACCCAACGGTGTTTCGGCGACGGCTTGAGCATGAGCGCAGTGAAGGACCAATCCGGTTGGCCTTCCTGATCGAAAATAGCGTCAGCTTCGATCAGGTCTTCAGCATCGAATGAACGCGCATCGCAAACGGCGAGGGGAACGTCCTGCGGTGGGGGCGTGAGGACGCGCCAGATGTTATATTGCGCGACGCGTTTTACTTTTCTGCCTTGGGGCGCCGCGGCCTCTGCGAATTGAGCAGCTGTTTCATCATTAATGTCGATATGGATAAAGCGCGCGGGCCGCGAATTATTGAGCTTGCCGCTGTCTGCGGATTTCTCGCCAAAGCGTAGCACGCCGGGTGAGTTGACAATGGCGAGGTCGGCGCCCGTCAGTTTTACGATAAGCTCCTCAATTTCACGCTTATGAAGGTCGTGAAAAGCCGGGTCGCGAAAATCCTTGACCTTGCTGCAATGCGAAACGAGCGCGAAGCCCTCGCGATCAAGCGCGGTTGGTGATGCGCGGCCATCGACAAATTCGACTGTTCTCGGGTCGAGGTTAAGAACGTCGCGAGATTGATCATTAGCGTGAAATCGCGGTTTCGTCGCCATGGGCGCGGCGTAGTTGATCTCAGCCTTAACATTGTTGCTCATCCCGTTAGTTTACGATGCCCGCGATGATTGAAAAGAGGGCGAAACGACGCCAAGGGCGGCTTTTCACCGCTCGTGGTGATGCGCTTCGCCATGGGTGGCGATTGGCCTTATGTCTCAAATGACAGTCACGCCGAAGCGCCTTTGGCCGCTGTTGCGGAACGGCGAGATTTGCGACTGCTTCACAGTGGCGGATACAAAAAAGGACAATTATTTCCATGAAAGATGTTAAAGGAAAAACCGCGTTCATCACGGGCGGCGCGAGCGGTATTGGGCTCGGTATTGCAAAGGCATTCTATAACGCCGGCGCCAATCTGGTGCTGGCCGATATTCGCGATGATCTTCTCAAGAGCGCCGCTGAGCATTTCGACGACCCTGCGCGCGTGCTCTGCCTGAAGCTCGATGTCACCGACCGCGAAGCCTACGCCGCCGCTGCGCAGCAGGCGGAGGATAAGTTCGGCAAAATTCACCTGCTCTTCAACAATGCCGGGATGGGTGTCGGCGGTCCGCTGGCGAAGCTTGGTTTTGACGATTGGGACTGGGGCCTAGGCGTGATGATAGGCGGTGTTATCAACGGGCTCCAGATTGTGCTGCCCTATATCCGCAAACATGGCGAGGGTGGGCACATCGTCAACACCGCGTCCAAGGCTGCGCTGGTTCCGGTGACCGCGTTTTCAATTTACGGAACGGCCAAGGCGGCCATGCTGGGGCTTTCTGAATCTATTCGCGGTGAGCTTGCGCCAGAGAATATCGGGGTTTCAGCTTTTTGCCCGGGTCCGGTTCAGTCCAATATCGGCGAGACTGGAAAAATCCGGCCGGATAAATTCAAGAAAGATACCGGGCTCCTTGAGACGGAAGTGCAGCTCGCTGAACGCCCGGTTTCAGATTTGTGGATGAGCGCAGAGGAATGCGGTGAGCGCGTTTTGAAAGGTGTGCTCAATAACGATCTCTATATTCTCACCCACCCAGAGTTCAAAAAGGGAGTGGAGGAGAAGTTCAACGCGATCTTGAAATCCTTCCCGGATGAGCCGATCAATGAGGAACGAGCGAAGGCCATCGCCTTTTTGTTGCGCAATCCGATTTTTGACGAGATCAACGAAGGTTAAATGAGCAAGGTTGTCGCGGTCAGTCTGTTATCAAGACATCGGCTATCCAAAGACAACGCCCTTTGCATTCGCCTGTTGAAAGGGCTTGGGGTCGAAGGCGACGCTCATTGCGGTGAGACCGTGAAGCACCGTTCGCGTGTGCGCAAAGACCCGGCGGCGCCCAATTTGCGCCAGGTCCACCTGATCCATGCTGAGCTGTTTGACGAATTGGCGGCGCGCGGATTTTCGGTCGGCTCCGGGCAGATGGGGGAGAATATCACAACCCAAGGGATCGATCTTCTCGCCATGCCGGTCGGGACGAAGCTCTGTATCGGTGAAGATGCGATGCTTGAACTGACAGGACTGCGCAATCCATGCAGCCAGCTTGATGGTCTGCACAAAGGCTTGATGGCGGCGACGCTTGATCGGGACGGCGAGGGCGGATTGATCCGCAAGGCAGGCGTGATGGCGATTGTGCTCAATAGCGGCGATGCGCGTCCCGGCGATGTAATTGAGGTTGAATTCCCTCCCCATCCCCATAAGGCGCTGGCGCCGGTTTAAAGAAAATCGCGCCGGATCACCGGCGCGATTTCGTGTTGAAAGATCTCGGCCGTTACTTCCCGTAAATTTCCAGATCTTCATTTGCCCGGGCGATGATATAGGCGCGCAACGCTTCGGCGCTCTCGGCGTCAAGGACGCTTGAGAAGGACACCATTCCGTTTTCGGTGAGCGCGCCGCCAAGGACGACATCTGCGAATTGTTCGCTGTCATGAGGAATGACTGAATAACGCAGGTCCGGCAGGACGCCGGCGCTGTGCGCGGCGTCGCCATGACAGACCCCGCAATAACGGCCATAAAGTTCACCGCCTTGCGCAACCGCTTCCGCGGACGCCTGGAGCGGCGGCGGCGCCAGGTGGGGGGCCGCGACAACCGGTTTAGGCGGCAAGCTCATTTCACCATCAAGGGCGAAGACAAGGAGGCGGCTAATGTTGGGCGTTGTAGCACCAATGGCGCCTAGTTCACCCGGCGCCAGCGCTTCAACGCCGCCCCAGCCCGCAAGAACAGCGACAAATTGCCGGCCATCGATTTCAAATGTCATCGGCGCTGCGACAACCCCGGTTTGCACATCTGTTGACCAGAGTTCGGCGCCCGTCGCTGCGTCATAGGCGGCGAACTTTCCGCCTTTTGTTCCCTGAAAAACGAGACCGCCTGCCGTGGATAGCGTTCCGCCATTCCCGGCGCCCGGATAGGGAACGCCCCAGGCTTCTTTTTGGGCAACGGGGTCCCAGGCGACAAGACGCCCGCCGACAGTCGAGCTTACCGCCGCCTTGATTTGCGGATCAGAAGGAAGGGCGGCGGCGGCAAAGTCGACGCCATTGTTGAAGCCGCGCGGCTGCGGGGTGAAGTTCGGATCGGGGATGTAGGGAAAGCCGCCAATATTAACCGGGATGTAGACGAGACCGGTTTCGGGGTTGAAGCTCATCGGGTGCCAGCTATGGGCGCCGCCCGGGCCGGGCATCGTCACGAACGGAACGCCGGTTTGGTCAAAGCGCGCTTCCGGGTTTTCGATGGGCCGGCCGGTCTTGGGGTCGACCCCGGTCGCCCAGTTGATCGGGGCGAAATTGTTCGCTGAGATAAACTCGCCTGTCGCGGCGTCCAGAACGTAGAAGAAACCGTTTTTCGGCGCTTGCATCACAACTTTGCGCGCCGCCCCGTCGATTGTCAGTGTGGCGATAATGATCTGTTGGGTTGCAGTGAAATCCCAGGTCTCGCCCGGTGTTGTCTGGAAGTGCCAGCGATATTCGCCGGTGTCCGGGTCGAGCGCCACAATCGATGACAAGAAGAGGTTATCGCCGCCGCCGGGGCTGCGATAGGACTGGTTCCATGGCGAGCCGTTGCCGACGCCGATATAAAGAAGATCCAACTCCGGATCATAGGCCATGGAGTCCCAGACCGTGCCGCCGCCGCCGAGCTTCCACCACTCGCCGTTCCAGGTGTTGGCGGCCATGGCCATGGCGTCGTTTTCAAACCCTTTCGCCGGATTGCCGGGCACGGTGTAAAACCGCCAGTCGATATCCCCTGTTTCTGCGTCATAGGCGGTCACATAACCGCGAACGCCAAATTCGGCGCCGCCATTGCCGATGATGACCTTGCCTTTCACAACGCGCGGGGCGCCGGTAATTGTATAGGGCTTGGAGCGGTCGACAGTGACTTTGCTCCAGACTTCTTCCCCGGCGCCGGCGTCGAGGGCGATCAGGCGCCCGTCTAATGTGCCGAGAAAAAGCTTGCCGTTCCACGCGGCAACGCCCCGGTTTACAACATCGCAGCAGGCGTTGACGGCTGCGTCTCCCGGGACTTGCGGGTCATAGGCCCATAGCTCTTCGCCCGATGTTGCGTCATAGGCCTTCACCTTGGACCAGGCGGTGGTGATGTAGATGACGCCGTCGATGACGAGCGGGGTCGCTTCCTGACCGCGATTGGTGTCGAGGTCCTGATACCAGGCGAGGGAAAGCCGGCCGACTGTGTCCCGGTTGATGGTGTCCAAAAGACTATGGCGCTGCTCGCTATAGGTGCGCCCGTGAGACATCCATTGTCCCGGCTCGGCGTCAGCCGCCAGCAGGCGGGTTGAGGTAACATTTGCGTGTTCCGCCGCCGGCTGATCCGGAGTTTGCATCGAGGCATTTTCTGTTAATGCGCTCGCCGTTTCCTCCGTCTCTTGCGGCCCGTTGCAGCCGGCTAGGTTCAGCCCCGCAGTCAAGGCGAAAGCGGCGACGGCGAACCCCCGCGCGGAAGGCGGAAAGACACGCTGAAACATGGTGAAGGCTCCTTAACGGGGAAGGCGTTGCGACCTCAGGGATATCGCCTTTGCCTGCGTTTGCAAGCGCCACCAAGGCCGAAGAAACCTGTGTTCTGAGGGGATGTTGCGACGCAGCATGACGTTGCGGTGCAGCAACGATTTCGCTCGCGCGGCGGTCAAAAATATGTTTGTCTTGCATACAAAATTGCTTGTCATGAAAATTTGTGATAGGACATAACAAAACAACAAGATAATCTTCGGGAGGAGTTGGAGGATGCTGCACCTGTCGACCAAGGATTTCGCCGGCGCTTCGAAAGTGACGCGGTGGAATGATATCGTAGCGGAGGTTTTCACTCCCCTCGAAACCAGGCCTTATTGTCCCGACGAATTTGAAGGCGCCGTGGATAGTGTCGAGCTTGGCGATATTTACCTCGCCAATGTGAAGGCGAGCCCGGCCATCGTGTCGCGCACAGCAAGTCACGCTGCATCCAGCCGAGAGCGCCATTACTTTTTCCATCTTCAGCTCGAAGGCGACATGCGCGTTGCGCAAGACGGGCGTGAGGCCTTTCTTAAATGCGGCGACATGGTTCTGTGTGACAGCGCGCTTCCCTATACGCTCGAATATGAAACCAATGCGTCGACGCTGGTGATGATCGCGACGCCTAATGACATCAAGCGTCGTTTGCCGGCGCCGGAAATTGCGCTGGGCCAGCGTCTCAGCGGATCAGAAGGCCTTTCCGCGACATTGTCCGGCATGTTGTCGAGCGTTTGGCATCATGTGAAGAACGGAATGGATGTCGAAATCGGTGAGCGGGTTGGCAACAATATGCTCGACATGTTTGCGACGTCCTGCATGGAGGCGTTCGGATCGCGCATCGCTGACTCCGCCGTCGCTTCGGCGCGCCGCAGCCACATCCGTTGCTATATCGAATCCAATCTGAAGGATCCCGAACTCACGGTTGCTTCCATCGCCGCCGCGTTCCGTATTTCACCGCGCTACCTGCATATGCTGTTTGCGGAAGAAGATGAAACCATCTCCGGGTTTATCCGCCGCCGCCGTCTGGAAGAGTGCAAGAAGCGTCTCGCCGATCCCATGTGGCGCCACCGTTCCATTACTGAACTGGCCTATGCATGGGGCTTCAACAACACGACGCATTTCGCGCGCGTTTTCCGTGAGCGCTATGGGGTTTCTCCACGCGAATACCGTAACGCCAGTATCGCGGATAAACAGCCGCAGGCGCTCCACTAATTTTGTAGAGGCTCAGTCCTCGACAATTGCATCGATTAAGGAAGGCCCTTGGAAAGCGAAAGCTTCTCCGAGGGCTTTTTCCATTTCGGCGCATGTTGTCGCGCGCCGCGCCTTCATGCCAAAGCCTTCTGCAAGGTTGACGAAGTCGAGGCCTGAAAGATCAGTTCCGACTGAAGGCGTTTGCCAGCGGCGGGCAATGCCGATCAGCGCTTCATAGCCGCCATTATTGATGATGATGTAAGTGACCGGCAGGTTTTCTTTTGCTGCAGTCCACAACGCCTGAATAGTGTAAAGCGCTGAGCCGTCGCCGAGAAGTGCGATCGTGCGTTTGTCCGGATGCGCCAGGGCGGCGCCGACGGCGGCGCTGCCGGCAAAGCCGAGACCGCCAGACGCGGTGGCGAAAAAACTTCCCGGCGTATCAATGCGAAGCCGTTGTTGTATTGCAGGCCGCGCGCTCGGCGCTTCCTCGGCGATCAGCGCATTTTCGGGGCGAAGCGCCTGCAAAAGATCAACAATGGCGGCGGCGGAAAGCGATAATATCGGCGCCGGTTGCGGTGCGGCGCGGAGTACGCCTTTAAAAGATGGCCTTTTTTCAACGCCAGGCAGGAGCATTTCCATAGCGCTTGCAACGTCGCCCAAAATTATCGCTCCTTTCTTTGTATAAGAAGCGATGGTGGCGTCATTCGTGAATTGCAAGAGATCGGCAGCGAGCGGGTTAGGAGCCGGGTTTTCAAAGTGATAGGTGAATGCCGGTGCGCCAATGACGAGAACGAGATCGTGGGGCGCCAGCGTTTCAAAAACACTGGTCTCATCGGCGCGTAAAAAACCAGCAAACTGCGGGTGACTTTCCGGGAAAGAGCAGCGGCTCGACATGGGGCTGGTCCAGACCGGGCAGGCGAGCTTTTCCGCAAGCTCTATAGCGGCGCTCCAGCCGCCGGCGCGGTCCACTTCCGGCCCCAGGACCATCACTGGTTTTTTGGCGGCGTTGATGCGCGGCAGTATTTCAGCGATGGCTTTCTTGCCGGGCGCTGGCGAGCCGAGAAAATCCAGCGGTTGAACGAGACCGCTGGGCTGGTCCCAGTCGTCTACGGGAATCGAAACGAAAACAGGACCCTTGGGCGGCGTCATGGCGATTGCATAGGCGCGGGCGATCGCTTGCGGCGTTTCGGCTGCGCTCGCAGGTTCGCAGGCCCATTTCACATAAGGTTTCGGCATGGCGGTGGGATCGACGGCGCCCAGAAACGGTTCGGCGAGAAGGAGGCTGCGAGCTTGCTGCCCGGCGGTGACGATGAGCGGGGTCTGGTTCTTATAAGCAGAGACAAGAGACCCCATGGCGTGACCGAGACCGGCGGCCGAGTGGAGATTTATAACCGCCGCTTTGCCAGACGCCTGTGCGTAGCCATCCGCCATTGAGAGGACGGCCGATTCCTGCAGCCCGAGAATGTAGCGAAAATCCTCCGGCCAGTGCCGATAGAGCGGCAGCTCCGTCGATCCGGGATTGCCGAACATAACGGTCATGCCCTTATCCCGCAGGAAATCGATCACGCTGTCGCGCACGGTCGTCATAGGGCTTTCCTCATTATTTGACGGCTTTTCGAAGAAGGTAGTGCACGCCTGCCAGTCGCTTCAAGGGATAGTTCGAGAGGGTGTTGCGCTATTTCCGCGACCGGCTGTTATTCATTCCCCTCAATGACGTGCAAAACGTAAGCTTATTAGTGAAAATACGCGCTGAACTTACGGGAGATTTATGCTAAGCGCCGAAGCACTGACGACATCCGGAGACGCCGTTTATGCATGATATGATCCATTTTCACGCCCTCGCCACGCCAAAGAAGAAGGCGATCATCGATCTGCATACGGGCGAGGCGTATGATTATCGGCATGCGGATCAGCGGGTTTCGCAAATCGCCTCTTACCTGCTGAAAGCTGCTGATCGCAAGATTGGCGCACGGGTGGCTGTGATCTCGCGCAACAGCGCTCTGATGCTCTTGCTGCACCATGCCTGCGAGCGGGCGGGACTTATTTTCGTTCCGTTGAACTGGCGCCTCGCCACGCCGGAAGTCGCTGCACTGATTGAGGATGCGCAGCCGTCAGTGGTGATCTGGCAAAAGGAATTTGAAGCGCATGCCGAACCGGCTTTCGCCTATGCTGGTGAAGCCGGCCGGATTGAAATTGACGGCAGTGGTGAAAATCTTGCGCAGGAAGAGCCGGCTGATTTTGTGATGCCTGAGGGCATTGATGAGAACGATCCCTCGACCTTGCTTTATACATCGGGGACTTCCGGCAAATCCAAGGGCGTTATTATTACGCGAAAGTCGCTTACTTACTCCACGTTGAACTTTGCATTGTCTGCCGGGGTTTCGAAAAATTCAGTTTCCCTATGCGACATGCCGCTGTTTCATGTGGCCGGTCTGTTCGCCGTGGCGCGCACCCCGATCTTCTTTGGCGGGTCCGTCGTGGTGTCGCAAAAATTTGATCCGGTAAAAACTTTCGAGAACCTCACGGACCCGAAGCTTGGGATTACCTACTATTTTTGCGTCACGCAGATGGCGGCGCTTATGCGGGAAAAGAATGCGCCGGGCGCGATGAAAAAACTTGCGCATCTCGATGTGTTGCAGACCGGCGGCGCGCCAAACCCGCCGGCTTCAGTGAAGGCGTGGGCCGAGGATAGCGTGCGTATGGTGGACGGTTTTGGCATGACCGAGATCGGTTCGGCTTTCAGCATGCCGCCTGATGATATGTCTGTTATTAAAAACAAAGCCGGGTCTGTCGGCATGCCGTCTCCCTTCACCGAAGGAAAGGTCATGAATGCCGAAGGCAAGGAAGCCGGACCGAACGAAATTGGTGAACTTTGGGTGCGCGGTCCCAGTGTGACGGCCGGCTACTGGAACAAACCGGCGGAAACAGCAGCCGCCTTTGAAGGGGAATGGCTGAAAACCGGAGATTCCGCCCGAAAGGATGAGGACGGGTTCTATTACATTGTCGATCGAACGAAAGACATGTTCATTTCGGGCGGCGAGAATATCTATCCGGTTGAAGTGGAGGCCGTCCTGGCGGAAATGCCGGAGATACTCGACTGCGCCGTTATTGGTGTGCCGGACGAAAAATGGGGTGAGGTTGGCGCGGCCATTCTTCTGCTGAAAGGCGGCAAAAAAAGCCTGAGCGCAGAGGCGGTGATAGCTTTTGTTAAATCTCGACTCGCCGCTTACAAGGCGCCGAAACATGTTCGGTTTGTTGATGATCTTCCCCGCACCCCCTCCGGCAAGGTTCAAAAGCACAAATTGCGGGACAGTTGGACCGGTTAATCCCAAGGCGGAGAATTTGCGAACTTAGATTGTCCCGATAAGGAATAATCGGGACAGGTTGATCCTATGCCTTGATTGCCAAGTCTTGTGAGCGCGGCTAGCGTATAAAAAACAGACAAAACATAAAGCAATAGGCGAGGGTACGGTGACGGCAGAACAAACAGCGCCAATGGCGGCGCCCAAAAGAGGCGCAGCATATCAGATTGTTCTGGTGGCGCTCTTAAGCCTCAATTTCGGCATAGTGTTTTTTGATCGCAATGCGCTCAATTTTTTGATGCCATTTGTTCAGCCTGACCTGAATCTCACCAACACGCATGTTGGCATATTGGCCTCAGCGCTTTCGCTCACCTGGGCGGTCGCCGGTCTTTTGATCAGCGCCGCATCGGACAAAGCCGCAAACCGCAAAGGGTTTCTGCTTGTCGCAATTGTTGTGTTTTCTCTCTGCTCGGTGCTGTCGGGACTCGCAACATCATTTCTGCTTTTGCTCGGCGCCCGGTTGTTGATGGGCGCAGCGGAAGGGCCCATCAATCCGATCTCCCATGCCCTTGTTGTGCGCGAGGTCGATCCACGTCACCGCGGTCTTGCAATGGGCGTGATGCAGAATTTCGGGTCAAACTTTTTCGGGTCGTTCGTCGCCCCGGTGCTGTTGGTTGCTATCGCCGCCGCCTGGGGATGGCGAAGCGCCTTTTTCCTTGCGGGGATTCCGGGGATTGTTACAGCGCTGTTGATCTGGAAGTTCATTGATGAACCGCCTGCTGAGGAGAAATCAGAAGGCGCGTCGGACAGGCTGACCCTCAAGGAAGCCTTTTCCTATAAAAATATTGTGGTTTGCTCCATCGTTTCGGTCATGCTGGTTTCGTATCTGGTGATTACATGGGCGTTTATGCCGCTTTACCTAACGCAGGTGAAAGGTGTCGATCCAGGTGTGATGAGCTGGCTCATGGGCACCCTCGGCATATCCGCAACCGTCGGCAGCTTTGTCGTCGCCGGGCTTTCTGACCGGATCGGGCGCAAGCCGGTGCTGGTTATTATTCCGTTTCTTGGCGTAATCCTCCCCTTAGGCGCCATGTTCTTCGACGGCTCTTATTGGGTGTTGGCGGTCATCTTCTTCTTTGGGTGGGCGCTCAATGGCTGTTTCCCGCTTTTCATGGCGACCGTGCCGTCTGAAACGATTCAATCACCCCACATTGCGACCGTGCTTGCGCTGGTCATGGCGACGGGGGAAGTTTTTGGCGGCGTGTTGTCACCGTTTTTTGCGGGGATGGCGGCGGACAAATTCGGATTGACGGCGCCGTTATGGATCATTTTCGGCTTTGCAATTGCTTCCGGTATAGTTGGCCTGTTCCTGACAGAAACCGCGCCGATCAAGCGGGCGAAGGCTATGGAGCCAACGCCCGGTCTGTAGCGGCTATTTCTTTTTATAGCGCTTGGCGTCCATTTCCTTCCGCGCTTCCTGATAGCGCATCATCGCCTTGTGGCGTTTCTCCTGTCCTGCTTTGTCGCTATCCATAGGCGGCAAAGCGTCAATGACCTGTTTGAAAACCATTTCGAGCATGGGACGCGATTCCGGATATGGAATAATGTAGAACTGGTCTTTTTCCATTGCCGCTTTCGTATGCTGGGCAAGTTCTTCCGGCTCCATTCCTTCTGCGTAAATCTCGCGCAGCGCCTGTAATTCGTCCTCATCGACTTCATATCCGGAATTCGACAAATTTGCCGGGCGCGTGTCCACAGATTCCGCAATGTTCGATTTGATGTTCGCAGGGCAAAGAACGGAGACGCCAATGCCATATGGCGTCAGCGCATCTTTCATCGCCATCGTGATGCCGTGCACAGCAAATTTAGAGGCGGAGTAAATGCCGGCGACACTTGCGGCGACGAAGCAGCCAAGAGAGGCGGTGTTGGTGATGTAACCGCCTTTGCCGCGTTCGATCATGCGTGGAACGAAGGTCTGCATGCCGTTGACGACGCCATTAAAGTTGACGTTCATAATCCAGTCATAGTCATCATAGGATGCTTTTTCGAGCGGGCCAAAAATCGATACGCCCGCTGTGTTAAAGAGCAGCTCTACCGGACCCATGGCCTTTTCGGCTTCATCGGCGGCGGCGGCGTAGGCTGCGCGATCGGTGATGTCGAGTTCGACGCCATAGGCTTCGATCCCTCGCGCTTTCAGTTTGTCGAGCGCCTCGTCAATGGCGGGGCGGCGTATGTCTGCGATCACTATTTTGCAGCCTGCATCGCCAAAGACACAAGCCTGGCCAAAGCCGGCGCCGGATGCGCCGCCGGTGATGAAAGCGGTTTTACCCTTGAAATCTCGCATTGCGTATTACTCCCTGTCCTGAGGCGATTTCGATAAATTTGGCCTGATCATAAGCATCGATGAAACGATCTCACTACTCTGTCGAAGAGGCTTCGCGGAATGGCGCATGATGTTGCACTTAAAGGCGTTCTGTTATGGCTTTGAGCTGTTGGATGGTGCGTTGAGAACTGGAATTGGATGGGGATCGCCCTATAATTCCGCCACCGCGCAAGGGAGGATTTGATGACGGACACCGACATGTTGGCGAAGCTTGAGAAGCGTATTGAAGCGCTGGAGCATGACCTCGGCGTGCAGCAGGACATAAATGATGTGCGCAAGCTGCAATATGCTTATGGCTACTTCATCGACAAGTCCCAGTATAATGAAGTCGCCGATCTTTTCGCGAAAGATGGCGAGGTCTGGTTCCTGGGCGGCATCTATAAAGGGATAGAAGGCGTTAAACGGCTCTATATTGAACGCTTCCGCAAGACATTCACCGACAATCACAATGGACCTCGCTATGGCTGGCTGCTCGATCATCCGCAATTGCAGATGATCATTGATGTGGCGCCGGATCGCAAAACCGCAAAGGTGCGCGGACGCTCCATGATGCAGGCCGGCACCCATGAAAGCGCCAGTGGCGACCAGCGCCAATGGTGGGAAGGGGGCATCTACGAAAACGAGTATGTGCGTGAAGATGGCGTCTGGAAAATCGCGCGGCTCGCCTATTTTCCGCATTGGCATGGCACGTTTCAGGATGGTTGGGGCAAGACCCCCATCGACTTTATTCCCATGGCTACTGTCACCTATCCGGAAGATCCGCTCGGCCCTGACGCGTTGATCGATCCCGCGCCGCGGCTGTGGCCGGCGACGGATATCGTGCCGTTCCATTATCCGCACCCGGTTACCGGAAAGCCGGTTGAAATCGACAATAGCCGTGCGCGCGAAGGTTATAAGGATTGAGGGTCTTTGTATTCCTGAAGGGGAGTTCGTCATGAGTGAAAGCGTTGACGCCCAGATTTCTTATTTAAAACCTACTTCTTTAATCAACCGGCGTTTCTGGGCGCCGGGGGAGGAAGTGAACACCGGCGAATATCAGCCCTATCCGGTAACCATCCGCAATGCGCGCAACGCGAAAAAGCCTTTCACGCTTGACGAACATGGTTTTGCAATTTCGTCTTATCCGACGAAGCTTGACGACTTCGAGGACAAGGCGAAGATTTCTTCCATATATGATGACGAAGTAAAACATATTGCGATGGAAATGACAGGCGCTGACCATGTGGCTATCATGGGCGGGCAATTGCGCACCAGCGGGACGACAAGCGCGATCGTTCAGCCGCCCGCCGCCGAAGCGCATGTGGACTTCAACGAATTCACGTCCAACAGAATCGCGCAAATGCTGTATGAAAAAACAGCGCCGGGCGGCCCCGGTTATGACCGGTTCATCATTTTCAGCTTGTGGCGTGTTTTGAGTGATCCGCCGCAGGACTGGCCGCTGGCTTTATGCGAGGCCTCGACGGTCAATGATGACGAAGGCGTTTCAAACACTAAAGTCGATGTTGACGAAATTCCGCCATATGAACACCGCTTCGATCCGATTCCGGGTGAAGAGGAAATGGTCGCCGCGACGATCTTTTTTCACAATCCCGGTCATCGCTGGTGGTACTTCCCGGATATGACGCGTGATGAAGTCGTGTTCATCAAGTTTCATGACTCCGATCATTCCCATGCATGGCGAACGCCGCACACCGCGTTCCACGACGCCAGTCAAATAGCCCCTGTTACACGGGTGAGTTATGAAGTGCGCGCCATCGCCTATTTCCAGAAGAAAGAGAAGACTTCGTGAGCCTGATTGATACGACCCATGTGGGCAGTCTGCCGCGTGGGCCCGAACTGGTGAAACCGTTGCTCGCCCGCGATCACGGTGAAGAATACGATGTAGATGAATTCGACCGCATTGTTCAGGCGGCGATTGATGAAGCTGTCGCGAAACAGATCGCTGCGGGGGTGACGATTGTCAGTGACGGTGAGCTCGGTAAGGTCGGCTATTCGACCTACATGACGGAGCGGCTTGAGGGCTTTGGCGGCCATGTGGACAGGCAGCCCGCGAAGGATTTGGCGGCGCATCCCGATCTCGCGAAAAAGCTGTCGGCGATCATGGGCTCGCAGGAATTTACCCGCGCGTCCTGTATTGGACCGGTCAAGTTGGTGAATCTAGAGCCCGCCCATGAAGACATTCGCCGTTTCAAAAAAGCGCTGGAGAAAAACGGCAAGGGCGTAAAAGCTTTTATGAACTCCGCCTCGCCGGGGCTTATCTCAGCGTTTCAGACCAACCGTCATTATCCAACTCATGAGGCATATCTCGCGGATCTGGGCGCCGCAATGCGCCCTGAATATGACGCGATCATTGAGGCCGGTTTTGACATTCAGTTCGACTGTCCCGATCTCGCCATGTCGCGCCATACAGGATTTCAAAACGCAACAGACGAGGAGTTTCTGAAAATCGCCGAGGCGAATGTAGAGGCGTTAAACGCAGCCACGGAAGGCATTCCCGCGGACCGCATGCGCATGCATGTTTGCTGGGGCAATTATGAAGGTCCCCATGATTGCGACATTGATCTTGAAAAGGTCATCGATGTTATTCTGAAGGCGCGTCCGGCCACCATCTTGTTTGAGGCGGCCAATCCGCGTCACGAGCATGAGTGGACCGTCTGGCGTGATGCGAAAATTCCAGATGAAAAGAAGCTGGCGCCGGGTCTCATCGACACCTGTTCGAACTATGTGGAGCATCCGCAACTGGTCGCCCAGCGGCTGGAGCGCTTTATCAACATTGTCGGCAAGGACCGCGTCATCGCCTCAACCGATTGCGGTTTTGGGACGTTCGCCGGCTATGGCAAGATTGATCCGGACGTCACCTGGAAAAAGCTCAAGGTGCTGCGCGAAGGCGCCGACATCGCCGCGAAACTCTAGGCGCCGGCCGGCTCCACCGGAATTGCCGGCCTGTGGAAAACTCGAGGTCAGACCGTCTGTCAGGTCCGTTGTTTTTCCATAAAAAAGCGAGAAAAGCTGAGGAAATATGGTATGAGGCGGCGAATTCAGCGCCGCTGCATGCGGAAATCGAAAGAGGGTAGAGATGAAGACCAGAGCCGCTATCGCCGTTGAACCAAACAAACCGCTGGTGATCGAGGAAGTCGACCTTGAGGGACCGAAAGCGGGCGAGGTTCTCGTTGAAATCATGGCGACCGGCATTTGCCACACAGACGCCTACACTCTTGAAGGCAAGGACTCAGAAGGTATCTTTCCGTCAATCCTCGGTCATGAAGGCGCAGGGATCGTGCGCGAGGTCGGGCCGGGCGTGACCTCTGTAGAGCCGGGCGATCATGTGATCCCGCTCTACACTGCCGAATGCCGCCAGTGCAAAACCTGCCTGTCGCAGAAATCGAACCTGTGCACCTCTGTGCGCGCGACGCAGGGCAAAGGCGTCATGCCCGACGGCACCAGCCGGTTTTCGTGGAAAGGAAAGCAGCTTTATCACTATATGGGCTGTTCGACCTTTTCGAACTTCACGGTGCTTTCTGAATATTCCGTGGCGAAAATCCGCAAGGACGCCCCCTTCGACAAAGCCTGTTACATCGGTTGCGGCGTGACGACCGGCGTCGGCGCCGTGGTCTGGACGGCGGGCGTGGAGCCCGGCGCGAATGTCGCCGTCTTCGGTCTTGGCGGCATCGGTCTCAACGTCATTCAAGGAGCCCGGCTTGTTGGCGCCAACAAGATTATCGGCGTTGACATCAATCCGGCCCGCGAAGGGATTGCGCGCGAATTCGGCATGACTGATTTCGTCAACCCGAAAGAAATCGGCGCCGGCAATGTGGTCGACAAGGTCGTTGAACTCACCGGGGGCGGAGCGGATTATACTTTCGATTGCACCGGCAACACCGACGTGATGCGTCAGGCGCTTGAATGCTGTCACCGCGGCTGGGGCGAGTCGATTATCATCGGGGTCGCGGAAGCGGGCAAGGAAATCTCGACGCGGCCGTTCCAGCTTGTCACGGGCCGGGTCTGGAAGGGCACGGCTTTCGGCGGCGCCCGCGGTCGCACCGATACGCCGAAAATCGTCGACTGGTATATGGACAAAAAGATCGAAATCGACCCGCTCATCACTCACACCATGCCGCTCGAAGACATCAACAAGGCTTTCGATCTGATGCATGAAGGCAAGTCGATCCGCAGTGTGGTGATTTTCTAGTTTTTCACAGCGTTGTCTTTCCGCCGTCCGGCTGCTGACGGCGGAAAGACGAAGACCAGCAGCTACTGCTTACAGGCCAAGGGGCCCGAAGCAAACCGGAGCAATAAAAATGGCGATGTTTACGCATATGGTGCTCGGCACCAACGATCTCGAAAAAGCGACAGCCTTCTACGATGCGACGCTTGGCGCGCTCGGTTACAAAAATATGGGGCCGATGGGTGATCACGGCATGATGTACGGACAGGATGCGCCGGAATTCATCGTCACTAAACCCGCGAACGGCAAACCGGCGACTTATGCGAATGGCGGCACGCTTGGTTTTGTAGCGCCGAGCCGGAAAGCAGTGCACGCGTTCCACGAAGAAGGCCTCAAGGCTGGCGGGACATGCGAAGGCGAACCGGGCCCGCGCGCTTTTGCGCCGACGGCCTATGCGGCTTATCTCCGCGATCCTGACGGCAACAAGATCTGCACCTATTGTTTCGCGGCTGAGTAACGCGGTTAGAAATTTAATCCGCGCGGCCAATTAAGGCCGCGCGGCTTTCTTTTGAAAGGGACTACGATGGAACAGAAATCTTCAGTGAAATCGTTCGGCGGGACGCAGGGCGTCTACAGCCATGCGTCGACAGCCCTTTCTTGCGATATGAATTTCGCGGTTTACCTGCCCGAAGGAAACGGCCCGTTTCCTGTGCTTTACTGGCTCTCGGGTCTGACTTGCACAGAAGAAAACTTCATCACCAAAGCGGGCGCGCAGCGTGTCGCCTCCGAACTCGGACTTGTCATTGTTGCGCCGGATACGTCTCCGCGCGGTGAAGGCGTGCCGGACGATCCGGAAGGCGCGTATGATTTTGGTCTTGGCGCCGGGTTCTATCTCAATGCGACGCAAGAGCCGTGGTCAAAGCATTACAAGATGTATGACTATAGCACTCAAGAATTGCCCGCGCTAATCGCAAAAGAATTCCCGGTGGATGCAGGCCGCGCCGGGGTCTTCGGGCATTCCATGGGCGGGCATGGCGCCATGACGATCCACCTGAAGAACCCTGACAAGTTCAAAACATGTTCCGCTTTCTCGCCTATCGTCGCGCCAAGCCAGGTCCCGTGGGGCAAGAAAGCGTTCTCCAATTATCTTGGATCTAATGAAAGCGCCTGGGCGGAGTATGATGCGACGGCGCTGGTCGCCAAGCAGCCCAGCAAGGCTGAAATCCTGATCGATCAGGGCGCGGCGGATAATTTCCTTGTGGAGCAATTAAAGCCGCAACTGTTCGCGAACGCCGCTTCCGAGGCTGGTCAGGCCTATGTCCTGCGAATGCAGGATGGCTATGACCACTCCTATTACTTCATCGCCAGTTTTATTGAAGACCACCTTCGCTGGCATGCCGAACGGCTCTAGCGCAATCATATAAACATATAAAGAAATGTGAGTGGTAGTCTGAGCACCCCTTGTGTTCGGCTGCGATCTGCGTTGAAACCCCGGAGTGGGATAAAAGTGGGATTCGTGATCGCCGCTTTTCCATCCCGCTATGCGCGGTTTCTGTGATTTTTGCCCTAACCCGCTGATTTAAAAGTGATTTGAAAGGATCTCCTGTTATGAAAACACCGCCATTTCGCGCCGATCATGTGGGCAGCTTCCTACGTCCGAAAGAGCTGATGGATGCACGGGCGAAGTTCCGGGATGGCGGGATATCGGCTGCTGATCTGCGGGCTGTTGAGGACGAGGCGATCAGGGGGATCGCCAAGTTTCAGGAAGATCTTGGCCTGAAAGGCATCACCGACGGCGAATTCCGCCGCCGCTATTTCCATGTGGACTTCCTGGTTCAGCTTGACGGCGTCGTCGAGGAAGGCGGGATGTCGAAGAAATTCAAGAGCGCGACGGGTGAGCTCGATTTCGCGCCGCCGGTCATGAAAATCAATGACAAGATCCGCCACGCCAAACCAATCGAAGTCGAGAATTTCAAATTTCTGAAATCCGTGACCAGCCAGACGCCGAAGGTCACGATTCCATCACCTACCATGTTGCATTTCCGCGGCGGCCGGAACGCAGTAGACCAGAAAGCCTATCCGGACATGGATGAGTTCTATGCAGATGTGGCTAAAGCCTACAGGCAGGAAATCGAGGCGCTTGGCGCCGCCGGCTGCACCTATCTTCAGCTTGACGACACCAATCTTGCTTATCTGTGCGATCCGCAACAGCGCGCCGCCGCGAAAGACCGTGGCGAAGATCCCGATGAGCTGCCGCGCATGTATGCCCGCTGGATTAATGAGAGCATCAAAACGCGGCCTGACAATATGCGGGTGGCGATCCATCTGTGCCGCGGCAATTTCAAAAGCTCGTGGGCTGCGGAAGGCGGCTATGAGCCGGTTGCGGAAGTGCTGTTCAACGAGCTCGATGTGGACGGTTATTTCCTTGAATATGATGATGACCGGTCGGGTGATTTCCGCCCGCTGCGCTTCGTGCCGAAAGACAAGACCGTGGTTCTGGGCTTGGTGTCTTCCAAGCTGGGCGAGCTTGAATCCAAAGACGACATCAAGCGCCGGATCAACGAGGCGGCGGAGTTCATGCCGCTGGATCAGATGGCTCTGTCGCCGCAATGCGGCTTCTCCTCAACGGAGCATGGCAACGACATCATGGTCGAGCATCAAGCGGCGAAAATGCGCTTCATCATCGATGTTGTGCGTGACGTCTGGGGCGACTTTTAGGCGACCTCTGAGGGTGGCTCAATGAACAGCCGCCCTCGTTCCGTCACAAGAACAGATATGACCCCGATAAAGCCGAAGACGGCGAAGGATGTGACGATGGGAACCGCCGTTCCGTCATAGAGCCTTCCTGCAAGGCCGCCTAGCAACGCCGATCCTGTCGTTGTGGCGAAGCCGTAAACGGCAGAGGCTGTGCCCGCCATCTTGCCCATGGGCTCCATCACGATGGCGCTGAAATTGGAAGTGATCAGGCCCATCATGAAATAGGCTGCGATCAGGAACGCCAGATATCCCGCTAAAGTGCCGCCATCTGTCAGTGACAGATAGATTGCATTTCCTGTGTTGATCACAGCGAAAGCAATGATGGCCCAATGGGAAAGACGGCGGGTGCCAAAGCGGCGCACAAGATTTGCATTTGCGATTGCGGCGATGCCAACTGCGAAGGCGACGCTGCCCAGCGCCAGCGGAAACTGCGCACCAAGCCCGTATGTGTCGACGTAAATCTGTTGTGACGATGTGAGATAGGCCATCAGCGAAGCCATGATGCACATGGTGCCAATCGTATATCCGATGGCGGTGCGATAGGACATATAATGGCTTAACATGTTTCCGATTGCGCTGAAGCTGAGCGGGCGGCGGTCTTCGGCGTTCAATGTTTCAGGCAAGCGCCAGGCAACCCAGGCCAATAAAATGCCTCCGAATGCGAAGAGAACAATAAAAACCGAACGCCAGGGCGCAATAAATAAAATAAGCTGACCGAGACCCGGCGCAATGATCGGCGACACGATCGAAACTGTCATGGCCATGGACATAATGCTCGCCATTTCGCGGCCCTTGAAAAGATCGCGCACTAGCGCGATGGCGACGACGCGTCCCGCGGCTGCGGCAACGCCTTGCAGCGCGCGCCCGGCGATAAACAGGGAGTAGGCGGTCGCAACGACGCAGAGAAGCGTTGCGGCAAGAAAGCCAACGAGTGACCAGATAAAGACGGCGCGTCGTCCAAAGCGGTCTGAAAGCGGACCATAGAAAAGTTGGGATGCGCCGGAGGCGAACATAAATACAACCACGACAAGTTGGCGGTCATTTTCATTTGTGAGGTGGAAATCAGCGCCAATGTCGCCCAGCGCCGCAAGCATCATATCGATAGAAAGCGCGGTCATCGCCATGACCGAGGCGACAAGACCGATGAGTTCAAATTTGGAGAGCGGCGCACGCTCCTGAACCGTGGGTGAAGGGGCGCCGTCCATTTCTCGTCCTTAAAAACAGGGCGTGTTCATGCCCATTCCGACAGTTGTTTGAGTGTCAGTTATGCAGCGCTGGCCGGGTTGTGGCCAAGCATCGATTTCAATTCGAGGAATTCGTCGAAAGCATGTTCACCGAATTCGCGGCCATTGCCGGAGCGCTTGTAGCCTCCGAAAGGAACCGAGAAATCCATCTGGGAGTTGTTGATGTTGATGTAACCGGCGCGAATTTTCGATGCGACTTTACGGGCATGATCGATATCGCCGCTCTGAACATAGCCCGCAAGGCCGTATTCAGTGTCATTAGCGATCTTGATCGCCTCGTCTTCGGTGTCATAGCCTATAATAACCAGCACAGGCCCGAAGATTTCCTCGCGCGCGATGGTCATATCATTTGTGACGTCGGCGAAAATTGTCGGCTTCACATAATAACCTGTTTCCAGGCCTTCAGGCTTGCCAGGGCCGCCGGTGATGACGGTCGCACCCTCAGCGACGCCTTTCTCGATAAGACCTTGAATCTTGTTCCATTGAGACTCGGAGACGACCGGGCCCATTTTCGCTGTCGCCGGTTCGCCTGGAGTCCAGTCTTCAACCGCATTTTTGGCGATCTCAATAATTTCCTTCATTTTCGATTTCGGCGCGATCATGCGCGTTGGTGCCAGGCAAGACTGGCCGGAATTCATCATGAGTGTGGCAAGCGAGCCCGTGACTGCGGCGTCAAGATCGGCGTCTTCAAGAATAATGTTGGGTGATTTGCCGCCAAGCTCCTGGTGAACGCGTTTGACGCTTGGCGCTGCAGCTTTGGCGACTTCGACGCCGGCGCGGGTCGAGCCAGTGAAAGACACCATGTCGATGTTAGGGTGCGAAGAAATCGCGGCGCCGACAATTGGGCCATCGCCATTCACAAGGTTATACACGCCCGCGGGGAGGCCAGCCTCATCGAGAGTTTCAGCGAAGATATAGGCTGAGAAGGGCGCTATTTCTGATGGTTTGTGCACGATGGTGCAGCCGGTTAATATCGCTGGCGCAAACTTCGCGGCGAGTTGGTTCATGGGCCAGTTCCATGGCGTGATGAAACCGCAAACGCCAATAGGCTCCTTAACAACGCGGCTGGCGCCTTTGTCTTCTACGAATTTGAAATCTTTCATGGCGTCGATCGCCGTCATTAAATGACCAATGACTGACATCGTTTGTGGTCCGCCTGCGAGCCAGGCCGGGGCGCCCATTTCTTCGGTGATGGCCTCGCCAATAGCGTTTGCCCGTTTTTTATAGACCTCCGCAATTTTCACCACCATCGCGATGCGCTCGTCGATACTGGTCTGGCTCCAGAAATCAAAAGCGTTGCGTGCTGCTTTCACTGCTTTGTCGACATCGCCCACCGAGCCAAGACTGATTTTGCCTGCGACCTTTTCCGTGGCGGGATTAAAGACGTCTAGCGTCCTGGCGCTAGTCGGCTCAATCCATTCGCCGCCAATGTAGAATTTCGTGTAATTGCGCATTCCTTGTGGTCTCCTGGCAAAACGTCAGCGCTTCTTGCCAGGCGCCATCATGTTGCGGCGCCCTGCAATGCAACTCCCGATGAGCAAAGGGATTGCGCCCGTTTACCGCGCCACTGGCAGGGAAGGGTCTCACAGCAGGAGCCGAACTCCCCCTGCTAGTGAGCAGTCGCTTGAATTCTTTCGAACTCTCAAGCGGTTTGATCGAATTCTTCAGTGTCGATTTCGGCTTGTGTGCTTGCAGGATAACGCGGGCCGGAAACCGTGTTCTGGTTGATCAGAACTTCTGCTTTAGAGATGATTTCAGGGCTGAGCGTTATGGCGTCTGCAGAAATGTTTTCTTCCAGATGCCCAATAGAGGTCGTGCCCGGTATGGCGTGAATATGGGGCGCCTTGTGAAGCGTCCATGCGATGGCGAGTTGGGCGGGCGAACAGTCTGCCTCCTTGGCGATCTCGCGGAACGCGGGAAGAAGTTTTTGGTTCTGTTCAAAATGCGGCGTGTTAAAGCGCGGCATGCCGCGGCGGATATCTTTTTCGGCGAAATTCTCGGGGTCGAGATCCACATCCGTTAAAAATCCGCGCGCAACCGGCGAGAAAGCGACGAATGACGCGCCAAGTTCGGCACATGCGTCGATGACGGCGATTTCTGCATTGCGCGACCATAAAGAATATTCAGATTGAACCGCCGCAATCGGATGGACCTTATGGGCCTTGCGCAGGGTTTGTGCGGAGACTTCCGAGAGGCCGATGGCGCCGACTTTTCCGGTATCGACCAGCCGCGCCATTTCGCCGACGCTGTCTTCGATCGGAACGTTGTTCAGCTTGTCGTAACGGTGAAGATACCACAAATCGATGCGGTCGGTCTGAAGACGCTTCAGCGAGTCATCGAGAGTCTTGCGCAATGCCTCAGGACGGCCGTCGATGACGCGCTTTCCGTCTATGCCCTGCATGCCGCATTTGCTGACGAGAAGAATATCGTCGCGCACAGTTTTTAGCGCAGGGCCGACCAGTTCTTCATTACTGCCAAAGCCATAAAGCGCAGCGGAGTCGAAATGATCGACGCCAAGCTCAACTGCCTTGTGCAACAGCTTCACCCCATCCTCGGGTGAGGGAGGGTGGCCATAAGCATGGCTGAGATTCATGCAGCCAAGCCCGACGGGATTGACCGCGCGTCCTGCCAGTCGGCGTTTCTTGATCGTCACAGTTCGCCTTGCGCCTTCAGTTTTTCTTCGAGATCGTAAAGGGTTTTATAGCAGGGAAGGACCTTGCCGACGCTCGAATTCGGCTCGCGCCGTTCCTTGATGGCGGCGAAGAATTCACGGTCCTGCAGTTCGATGCCGTTCATGGAGACATCAACCTTGGAAACGTCAATCGGTTCTTCCTTGCCATTCACCAGATCATCATAGCGCGCGATATACGTGCCGTTGTCGCAAATGTAGCGGAAGAAAGTGCCGAGCGGACCGTCATTGTTGAATGACAAGGATAGCGTCAGAACTTTCCCTTTTTCCGACAGGAGTTGAATCGACATGTCCATGGCGATCCCGAGTTCAGGATGGATCGGCCCTTGAACGGCGTTGGCGACAACAACTTTTTCACCCGTTTGATACTGGAAGAGATCAACCGTGTGCGCTGCATGGTGCCAGAGAAGGTGATCCGTCCAGGACCGGGGCTCTCCCTTTGCGTTCATGTTTTTGCGGCGGAAGAAATAGGTTTGGACGTCCATCTGCTGAATAGAAAGCTCGCCTGCCGTAATCTTGTTGTGAACCCACTGGTGTGACGGGTTAAATCGACGGGTGTGGCCGACCATGCAGACGAGACCGGTTTCTTGCTGCTTTTTCATTACGGCCTCGGCTTCGGACCATGAATCAGCAAGCGGAATTTCCACCTGCACATGTTTGCCGGCGTCCATGCACTGGATCGCCTGTTCGGCGTGCATCTGCGTCGGGGTGCACAGGATTGCGGCGTCAACGCCGGGTTGCGCAAGCGCTTCCGCGAGGTCGGTGCAGGCATGGGGGACGCCATAATCGTCGGCGACTTTTTGTGTCGGCTCCAGTCTGCGGCCAACGACGGAAACGACTTCAACGCCGTCAATATTCTTTATGCCGTCGAGATGTTTGAGGCCGAACGCGCCAGCGCCGGCGAGGACAACTTTAGTCATGTTGATCCTTTCCTTTCGCTTACTCAGTGGGTTCGAGAACGATATGGCCGAGCGCCGTATTGGAAGCGGCCACATGATAATGGCGATGCAGCTCGCGAACGTCTTTGCCGAGCGCGCCGCGCATGATCAGCCACATGACGAGTTCGATGCCTTCGGAGCCAGCTTCGCGTAGATATTCGATATGCGGCATTTTGCGGAGGCGTTCCGGGTTCGCGGTGAGATCATCGAGAAATTTCTTGTCCCACTCAGCATTGATAAGACCGGCGCGCGTTCCCTGCAGCTGGTGGCTCATGCCGCCTGTGCCCCAGACCTGCACTTTCAGGTCTTCGGGGAAGCTTTCGACAGCGTCGCGAATGGCTTTGCCCAGATTATAGCAACGATTGCCCGACGGGGGCGGATAGGTGACGACGTTAACGGCGAGCGGAATGATTTTGCACGGCCAGGCGTCGGGCTGTCCGAACATTAGCGACAAGGGCACGGTGAGGCCGTGATCGACATCCATCTTGTTGATGATGGTCATATCGAATTCATCTAGGATGCAGCTTTGTGCAATATGCCAGGCAAGGTCTGCGTGGTTTTTCACCACCGGCACGGGGCGCGGTCCCCAGCCCTCATCCGCCGGCTGAAATTCATCGGCGCATCCAATCGCGAAGGTCGGTATCAGGTTCATGTCGAACGCGCTGGCGTGATCGTTATAGACGAGGATCACGACATCCGGCTTGTTCTCCGGCTTCATGATCCATTCTTTCGTCCAGTCAAAACCGGCGAAGGCTGGCTTCCAGTAATCGTCTTGAGTATTGCCAAGATCCACGGCGGCGCCGATGGCCGGCACATGGCTTGATGTTATGCCTGCAGTGATACGGGCCATGAACTTAATAACCTTTCTTTTTCGAACGCAGGCCTTCGGGCGAGCGCCCGCCGGATAGCATCATATTTCTATATTCTTCGACGCTCATGCCTGTCATGGTCGACACTGCCTGAAGATAGGATTTGCCGTCGGTCGAAAACACTTTCGCCAGAAAATAAATATTGCCGCCGAGATCGAGCAGCTTGTCGTAATCCCGGGCGAGCAGGGCGTCTTTCTGCTCCTGGGTCATTTTCGGCCATTCATCGAGATAGGCTTTTTCGTCAGCGAGCCAGCGCTTGCGATTTTCATCCTTCATCAAGCTCATGGCGAACTGGTTCACCCAATAGCCTTTTCGTGCGCGCGCGGTCGTGTAAACGCGCGTGCCGGGAATATCATCAAACTCGGCCAGATATTCGTGAATGTTTTGTTTCATTACTTACCTTCCTCCGGCCAATACAGGCGCATGGGATTGTCTACGAGCAGTTTGTGCTGAAGCGCTTCGCTTGGGGCGATGCGCGGGATCATATCGACAAGCCAGGCGTCGTCCGGCATGTGCGATGTCAGATTCGGGTGCGGCCAGTCCGTGCCCCACAGGACACGGTCAGGGAAGCGTTCAACGATACGGGCCCCGAACGGAACGAAATCGTCATAGGTCGGCGGCCCGGATTTTGAGAGCCGCTCGGGGCAGGTGACCTTCGACCAGATGTTTTCATTTTCTTCCATGAGTTTCTGGAAGAGAGAAAATTCGGGCCCGTCCACATCCTTCGTCACATCGGGGCGGCCCATATGATCGACGACGACAACGGTCTCAATGCTTGAAATGAAGTCGTAAAGCTCCGGCAGTTCCTCGGCCTCGAAATAGATGACGATGTGCCAGCCGAATTTGTTGATGCGCTCCACGAGCTTCGCGAGCACGGCCGGGGGTAGCGGGTCCACAAGCCGCTTCACAAAATTGAAACGGACACCCTTGATGCCGTTGGCGTTGAGGAGTTCCAATTCTTCGTCGGTGACAGATGGTTTGACGGAAGCGATGCCTTTCGCCTTGCCGCCGGAGCTCATGACCGCATCCATGGTTGCGCGATTGTCAGCGCCGTGACAGGTCGCCTGCACCAGCACATTGCGCGAAAAGCCGAGATGATCGCGGAGCGCATAGAGTTGATGTTTCGAAGCGTCGCAGGGCGTGTATTTCCGCTCCGGCGCAAAGGGAAACTTATGACCCGGCCCGAAAACATGGCAATGGGCGTCGACGGCGCCAGGCGGCGGCGTGAATTTAGGTTTCGACGGCCCGTCAAACCAGTCTAGCCAGCCGGGCGTCTTTTCGAATGTTTCGCTCGCGGCGCTCATGAAGCGTTACTTGCCTTTCGCTTTCAGGAATTTGTCTAGGCGCGGATAAACGCGCCGCGCATTGCCCTCATAAATTTTATATAGGTCGTCCGCCGACAAACCCAAATTGTCCACATAGCGTTTGGTGTCGTCGAAATACTGACCCGTCTGCGGGTCGATGCCGCGCACCGCGCCGACCATCTCCGAGCCGAACAGGATATTTTCGATTTCGATCACTTCGAAGAGGAGATCGATTCCAGGCTGGTGATAGACGCAAGTGTCGAAATAGACGTTCTTCATCACATGGGTTTCAACCGGCGGCTGTTTCAGCATGTCGGCGAGGCCGCGATAACGGCCCCAGTGATAAGGCACGGCGCCGCCGCCATGAGGGATAACGAGTTTCAGATCGGGGAAGTCTTTGAACAGATCGCCCTGAATGAACTGCATGAAGGCGTTGGTGTCGGCGGCGATGTAATAAGAGCCGGTGGCGTGGAACGTCGGGTTGCACGATCCCGACACATGAATCATGGCCGGGATTTCAAGCTCAACGAGCTTTTCGTAAATCGGATACCAGTATTTGTCGGTGAGCGGCGGCGCGTTCCAATGCCCGCCTGACGGGTCGGGGTTAAGATTGCAGCCGATGAACCCCAGTTCGTTCACGCAGCGTTCGACTTCCGCGATGGAGTTATCAAGAGACCCGCCGGGAATCTGCGGCAGCATGCAAACGCCAATAAAATTCTCGGGGAAGAGCTGCGTCACCCGATGGATCATGTTGTTGCAGGCGATGGACCATTCCATTGCGGTTTCCGCATCGCCTACATGGGGCTCCATGGCCGACGCGCGCGGAGAAAAGATGGTCATGTCGCCGCCGCGTTCTTTTAACAGGCGCAGCTGGTTCGCCTCGATCCCTTCGGCGATTTCATCATCGCTCATTTCCGGCTGCATGGGCTTGGGCAGAGACGGGTCTTTCAGGCGCACTTTCTGCGCCGCGCGGAAATCCGTATGGGCTTTCGGGACGATGGTCTGGTGGCCATGACAGTCAATGATCATAAGGCTCGCTCCGGGCTTGCGCCGTTGATGATTGCATCCAGCATATCGGGCAGGGTAGTTTCAGTAAGTGCATAGCGATGAGCGGCGGAACGGTCCTGCCGCTCTGCGCAGGCTGAACTCATCAGGGGCGAAAGCCCTGCTTCCTCAACGGTTTTTGCAACTTCGCGCATCTCTTCCGCGCGCCGCTTCCCGTGCTCCAGCGCCCGCGAGATCATATAGGTGGAAAGCTCCTTCCAGTCCGGTCCCGGGAAAAGGTCCGACAGGGAGGCGATGACAGTGTCTTCGACGCCGTAATGGCGCGCAGAAAGCAGCGATTCGGTCAGCAGCGCCTCAACGCCCTTGACCATGATGCTGCGGCACATCTTTGCGGCTGACGCCTTGCCATAGTCATCAGCGAAAACTGTTGCGCCCGCAAAGCCAAGCTCATGAGCAAGCGGCAGGAATGTTTCGGCGTGCTGGCCGCCAAACAACATGGGGCACGCGATGCGTTTCGGCCCGATGGGCGACATCACGGCGGCTTCAACATAGCGCCCACCAGCCTCATTGATGGCGGCGGCGGCCTTTGTTTTTGCGCCGGGCGAGGCGGAATTCAAGTCCAGAAAGACGGCGTCTTTTTTCACCACGCCGGCGATGCTTGTCACTGCGTTCATGGTTTGCGCGGCTGTGACAGCGCTGATGATGATGTCGGCGTTCTTTGCTGCGTCCTGTGCGGTTGCGCCTTTGCGGATTGCGCCTGCCGCCTTTGACGGCGCGCTGTCCGGGTCAGGAAACAGAACATCCCATGCGGAAATCGAATGGGCTTTGCCGGCAAGGTCGGCGGCGAGGATCTGGCCGACTTCACCGAAACCGATCAGGCATATGTCGGGCGCCCCGCTCATTTTCCGTCCCACACGCTTGAGCGGATATAAACTTCGCCCCGCATGAGCTTACGCGCGGTGCGCAACAAGGCTGAGCGTTTCACATCCACCGTGCCGTCGCTCAGCGCCACATCCATATCGACCGTGAAAAAACCGGTGGGATGCTCGATCTCCAGGCGTTTTTCGCCGTCGCCCGCGTCGAGTTTTGCAATGCCTTGCGCCACAGAGCCGGGCAGCATGCAGGCCGTGGCGACGCTGACGGCGCCAAGAACGCCAATGGCCTCATGCACACGGTGCGGGATGAAGCTGCGCGTGTTAACGACGCCGCCCGATTGCGGGGCTGAGACCAGCGTCATTTTCGGTACGGTCTTTTTCTCAACGTCGCCGAGATTCATTTTAGGGCCGATCAGAAGCCGGATGCTTTCGATGCGTTTTTTGAGGTCTTCGTTTGCTTCAAGCTCGGCGGGGCTTTCCGACCCGCTAAGGCCGAAATCGGCGGCGCGTAAAACGACCACCGGCATGCCGTTATCGACGCATGTCATCTCTACGCCGTCAATCTCATCAATGATGTTGCCAGTCGGCAGAAGCGCGCCGCAACTGGAGCCTGCGACATCGAGAAAGTCGATGGGGATGGCGGCAGAGGTTCCGGGCACGCCGTCAATGCGCGCGTCGCCTTCATATTCAACCTGACGCCCAGGCGTCGGCACATGGGCGACGGCGATCGCATCCGTGTTGACCATATGAATGCGCACCGGCGTGACGCCGTCTTTCGCCTCGACAAACTTGTTTTCAATCGCCCATGGTCCGACGCCTGCGAGAATGTTGCCGCAATTCTGGCTGGTTGAAACTTCCGGCTTGTCGACGACGACTTGCAGGAAAAGATAGCTGACATCGGCGTCATCGCGCATCGGCGCGGACATGATGGCGACCTTGCTGGTCAAAGGGTGGGCGCCGCCGACGCCGTCAATCTGGCGCAGGTCAGGCGATCCCATGGCGGCGAGCAGAACCTGATCGCGCAGAGTTTCGTCTCCCGGCATGTCTTTCGCGTTGAAGTAAAGCCCTTTCGACGTCCCCCCGCGCATCAGGGTCGCCGGGATTGCCGTCATCATGACTTCAGCCAGTCTTTCTGGTCGACATATTTTAGACCGCGTTCGGCGAGACGTTCGCGCATCTTGTAGATGTCGAGGCCGAGTTCGCCAGCGGCGAGGCGCTGGCGCTTGGATTCTTCGTTCGCCTCGCGCTCCTGGGATTTTTTCAAAACTTCGGCGGCTTCTTCTTTGGCGACAACCACCACCCCGTCATCGTCAGCGATGACGATGTCGCCCGGATTCACATAGGCTCCGGCGCAGACGACCGGAATGTTTACGTCGCCCAGGGTTTCTTTAACCGTGCCCTGGCTGAAGACGCATTTCGACCAGACCGGAAATCCCATCTCTTCGAGGTCTTTGGTGTCGCGAACGCCGGCGTTAATAATGAGCGCCTTGACGCCGCGCGCCTTGAGCGAGGTGGCGAGAAGGTCTCCGAAATAACCGGCGTCGGAATCTGAGGTGGGCGCCAGCACCAGGACATCGCCCGGCTCGCATTGTTCAACAGCCACATGGATCATCCAGTTATCGCAGGGCGGCGCGGAGATGGTGACGGCGGTTCCCGCCACATGAGCGCCCTTGTAAATAGGGTTGATATCCGGCGCGAGGAGACCCTTTCTCCCTTGGGCCTCATGGACGGTGGCGACGCCGATCCGGCCCTGCGCGAAGGCGTCTACGACCGACTTGTCCGCACGCTCTATGTTGGTGACAACGACGCCCATGAACTCCTCCGTAAAATATTGATTCCTTATGGCTTTTGAGATGCGCCCGGGCAGGGCTGAAATCCAATTGAAAATCGGCCCCAAATATAAGAAAATGCTAATGAGTAAGGATCAACCTCATCATTTATGCGCCAATCGCCCAATCCCAGGCATCCGCCTAATCTCTGGCATCTGAATGTTTTCCGCGAAATCATCCGGCGCGGTTCGGTGACCGGCGCGGCGGCGGCGCTGGGGTTGACGCAACCGGCGGCGAGCCAGGCCCTGAAAGGCCTGAACGACCATTACTCGACGGCCCTGACCGCGCGCAGCAAGGACCGCATTGTTACGACGCAGGAGGGGCAAATTCTTCTTGAACGCGCCGCGGTCGCGCTCGGCCTGTTGAGTGAAGGGGTAAGAGAGGCGTCCGGGCCGAAGGCTAATCCGGGCAATGCGCTGCGAGCGATGTCGGCGCGGCGTCTCGAAACCCTTGCCAGCATAGTTCGCCATGGAGGTTTTTCCGGCGCTGCGCGGGCGGAAGGATACGCGGCGCCGACAGTGCATCGGGCGGCGAAAGATCTTGAAAAAGCGCTTGACGCATCTTTGTTCGAAAGCACCAGCCATGGCGTCCGGCCAACAAAAAAAGCGGAAATACTGGCGCTTAAAACCGGCCTTGCCTTTGCGGAATTAAAACAGGCGGCGGAGGAGATTGCTGAAGCAATGGGCCACGAAGCGGGCGGCACCGTCATCGGCGCCATGCCGCTGGCGCGTGCGCATCTGGTTCCTGCCTCGGTCGCCGCATTTTCGGCGGCCTATCCCGACCATAAGGTAACGATCGTCGATGGCGCCTATGAGGATTTGCTAATCGGATTGAGAAGAGGGGACACGGACATATTGGTCGGCGCCATGCGGGAAAACCCGGCGCTTAAAGATGTCGTTGAAGAGCCCTTATTTGATGACCCGTTGGCGATCGTCATGCGTGTCGGCCATCCGGCGGCTGAGGCGTGTCTTGATGGTCCAACGCTCGGTTCTTTTTCATGGATTGCGCCACATGCAACATCTCCGTTGCGCAGTCACTTCGATGCGTTGTTTGAAGGATTGAATTTGCCGGCGCCGAAAGATGTTATTGAATGTAACTCCCTTGGCGTCGCGCGCGTCATATTAATGAATTCCGACCGTATGATGCTCCTGTCGGACGAGCAGATTCGCTACGAAAAAACGGCAAACATGCTGATTTCGCGGCCGCACCCGGTTTCCGAAGTCTCACGCAGCATTGGGTTAACCAAGCGGCGCAACTGGCGGCCAACCGCGGTTCAGGCGGCTTTGCTGGCGGAAATTAACAGGCAAGCCAATAAGAAGGCTGATTAGGCTTCGCAAATCCGACATCCCTTGTGCCCGAATTGATATGGGGTTTTCATAATTTTATGTTACGTCTCAACCTTGTAGCTATGAGACGAAACTGCGCGTGACCCTTTCAAGCCTGATTGAGCCTTTTGTCGGCCGCACCGGCGGCCTTATTTCCGCATTGCATGAAGTGCAACGCGTTCACGGTTTTTTGCCGGAGGATACCGAAGCGGAAGCCGCGCGCGCCTTCAATCTTTCGCGCGCTGAAGTGAAAGGCGTCATCAGCTTTTATCACGACTTCAAACGCGCGCCGCAAGGCAAGACCGTTATGCGCCTTTGCGCTGCGGAGGCGTGTCAGGCGGCGGGCGGGCGCGACTTCATCAAGGCCGTTGAAAAGAAATTCGGCTTGAAAATGGGCGAGACAAGCGCATCTAAAGATATCACGCTCGAACCTGTTTATTGTCTTGGTCTTTGTTCAACGGCGCCGGCCGCGATGGTTGATGGCCGACTGGTGGGTATGGCGGATGCAGGAAAGATAGAAAAAGCGTTCGAGCGCGCCAAAAAGGAAAGCGCGTCATGAGTGCGCTGACAATTTATCTCCCTCTTGATTCAACGGCTGTCGCCATGGGCGCTGACGATCTTGCGGATGCGCTTTCAGCCGAAGCCGCCAAGCGCAAGCTTGAGCTTAAGCTTATGCGCACCGGCTCGCGCGGCATGCACTGGCTGGAGCCGCTTGTTGAAATCGAAAAAGACGGCAAGCGCATCGGCTACGGTCCGGTGAATGAAGATGATGCGGCGTCGCTTCTCGATGTGGTGACGGGTGACGGCAAGCACGACAAAAATGTCGGGCCGGTGGAAGACATTCCATTTTTGAAAAACCAGACGCGCCTGATCTTTGCGCGCTGCGGCGTTGTCGATCCGGTTTCCGTTGCAGACTATCAAAGCCATGGCGGTTACGCCGGTCTCGACAAAGCGCTCAAAATGGACAGCGCCGCCATCTGCGAAGAGGTGATGCAGTCTGGCCTGAGAGGACGCGGCGGCGCAGGCTTCCCGGCCGGCATTAAGTGGAAGACCGTCGCAGGCGCGCAAGCGGATCAGAAATACATTGTAGTCAATGCGGACGAAGGCGACAGCGGCACCTTCGCCGACCGTATGATCATGGAAGGCGACCCCTTCACCCTGATCGAAGGCATGACCATTGCTGGCGTCGCTGTTGGCGCGACACAGGGCTATATCTATTTACGCTCGGAATATCCGATCGCCGCGCGCGTTCTGAACGAAGCGATCGCCAATGCGCGTCAGGCAGGGCTCCTCGGCGACAATGTTCGTGGGTCCGGCAAGGCCTTCGACATTGACGTCTTCATGGGCGCCGGCGCCTATATTTGCGGCGAAGAGACATCGCTCCTGAACAGCCTTGAAGGCAAACGCGGCGAAGTGCGCGCCAAGCCGCCGCTCCCCGCGCTTGAAGGTCTCTTCGGCAAGCCGACCCTTGTCCACAACGTCATTTCACTTTGCTCGGTTCCGGCGATTTTTGAGAAAGGCGCCGCATATTATCGTGACTACGGCATGGGCAAGTCGACGGGCACAATGCCGTTCCAGATCGCCGGCAATGTCAAACATGGCGGTCTTTATGAGACGGCTTTCGGCGTCACCTTGCGCGAGCTGGTGGAAGAGATCGGCGGCGGGACATTTTCGGGACGGCCGGTCCGCACAGTGCAGATTGGCGGGCCGCTCGGCGCCTATCTGCCGCCCCGTCTTTTCGATCTCAAAATGGATTACGAAACCATGATCGAGCATGGCGCCGGCGTTGGTCATGGCGGCCTTGTGGTGTATGATGACACCATCAACCTCGCGGATCAGGCGCGCTACGCCTTTGAATTCTGCGTTGAGGAATCCTGCGGCAAGTGCACGCCCTGCCGCGTTGGCTCGGTCCGCGGCGTCGAGACGGTGGATCGCATCACGGCGGGCGTCGACCGCGACAAGAATTTAACAGTCCTCAACGACCTTTGTGAGTTGATGGTGGACGGCTCGCTTTGCGCCATGGGCGGCATGACGCCGATTCCGGTGCAAAGCGCGGTGAAATATTTCCCGGAGGATTTCGGGATCAAGTCGTCGCTGAAGGCGGCTGAGTAGGACCCGCCGCGAAGGCGGCAGAATACGACACGCCGCGACAAGCGGCAGAATGGAGACGGCATCATGGCCCTCTTGAAAGAAACTGATTACGGCACGCCGAAACCGAAGTCGAAAAACGGCGCGGGCAAGAAGGTGTCGGTGGAAATCGACGGCTTTAACGTCGAAGTGGAAGAGGGTTCCAGCATCATGCGCGCCGCGCAGGAGATCGGGATATCCATTCCGAAACTCTGCGCCACGGATGTAGTGAAATCCTTTGGCTCCTGCCGTTTGTGCCTCGTCGAGGTCGACGGCGCCAAGGGTACGCCCGCTTCCTGCACGACGCCCGTGCGTGAAGGCATGAAAGTCCGCACCCAGACGGATCGCCTCGCGAAACTGCGTCGCGGCGTCATGGAGCTTTATATTTCCGACCATCCGCTCGATTGTCTCACCTGTTCTGACAATGGCGATTGCGAATTGCAGGACATGGCCGGCGCGGTCGGCCTGCGTGAAGTGCGTTATGGATATGAGGGTGAGAACCACACCAAGCTCTCCAAGGACGTATCGAACCCTTACTTCGAATATGATCCCTCAAAATGCATTGTCTGCTCTCGCTGTGTGCGCGCCTGCGACGAAGTGCAGGGGACGCTCGCGCTGACCATCGAAGGCCGCGGCTTTAATTCTCGCGTGGCTGTGGGCGGCGCCAACTTCTTCGATTCAGAATGCGTTTCCTGCGGCGCCTGCGTTGAGGCGTGCCCGACCGCGACCTTGCAGGAAAAATCCGTTGTCGAACATGGCGTGCCGGATCGCACGGTGCTGACCACCTGCGCCTATTGCGGCGTCGGCTGTTCCTTCAAGGCCGAACTTAAAGGCGATCAGGTGATCCGCATGACGCCGCACAAAGACGGCAAGGCCAATCACGGCCACTCCTGCGTTAAGGGGCGCTTCGCCTGGGGTTATGCGACCCACAAGGACCGCATTACGAGTCCCATGATCCGCGACAAGATCACCGATCCGTGGCGTGAGGTCAGCTGGCAGGAGGCTGTCGATTTCGCCGCAACAAAACTGAAAGCGACGCAGGAGAAATACGGCCGGAAATCCATTGGCGCCATTTCATCCTCGCGCTGCACGATCGAGGAAGTGTGGGCCGTTGTCAAAATGGTCCGCACCGCTTTCGGCAACAACAATATCGATACCTGCGCGCGGGTCTGTCACTCACCCACAGGCTACGGTCTCAACCAGACCTTTGGCACATCGGCCGGGACGCAGGATTTTGACAGCGTCGAGGAAGCGGACGTCGTTTTGATTATCGGCGCCAACCCGACAGACGCGCACCCGGTGTTTGCATCACAGATGAAGCGCCGCCTGCGCGAGGGCGCCAAGCTGATCATCGTCGATCCGCGCGCCATTGATCTCGTCAAAACCCCGCATATCTCGGCAGCTCACCACCTTCCGCTGCAGCCGGGCACGAATGTCGCCATGGTCAATGCATTCGCCCATGTGGCGGCGATGGAAAACCTTCTTGATGAAGCATTCATCAAGGAGCGCTGCGATCTGCCGTCATTCAAGGAATGGCTCGACTTCGTGAAAGGTGAGGAAAATTCACCTGAGGAAGTGTCTAAATCCACGGGCGTTCCCGCTGAGGACATTCGCGCGGCTGCAAGGCTTTATGCGACCGGCGGCAACGCCGCGATCTATTACGGCCTTGGCGTCACTGAGCACAGTCAGGGATCGACCATGGTTATGGGCATGGCGAACCTCGCGATGGCGACCGGCAATATCGGCCGCCGCGGCGTTGGGGTTAACCCGCTGCGCGGTCAGAACAATGTGCAGGGATCTTGCGATATGGGTTCATTCCCGCATGAGTTCTCCGCATATCGCTCCGTCAAGGACGATGCTGCGCGCGCGCTCTTCTCAAAGGCCTGGGGACGCGAACAGGATGCCGAACCTGGTTATCGCATTCCGAATATGTTCGATGAGGCGATCGCCGGCAGTTACAAAGGTCTTTACGTTCAGGGCGAGGACATCGCCCAGTCCGATCCCAATACGCTTCATGTCGAAGCCGCCTTGAGGGCGATGGACTGCATCATCGTGCAGGATCTCTTCCTGAACGAGACGGCGCGTTTCGCCCATGTCTTCTTTCCGGGCACTTCGTTCCTTGAAAAAGACGGCTGTTTCATCAATGCGGAACGGCGCATCAACCGTGTGCGCCCGGCCTTGCGCACCCAGACCGGCATTCAGGAATGGGAAGCAACGCAGATGCTTTGTAATGCGCTCGGTTATGCTGAGATGAATTACGAAAGCTCGGCCGAAATCATGGATGAAATCGCAGAGCTGACGCCGACCTTCGCGCATGTCTCGCACAAAATGCTGGATGAGCGCGGCAGCGTGCAATGGCCATGCAATGACGATGCGCCTGACGGCACACCGATCATGCATGTGGACGGTTTTGTGCGCGGAAAGGGACTGTTCGTCGTTACCGAATATGTGCCGACGACGGAGAAAACCAACCGCAAGTTTCCGCTCATTCTCACAACTGGCAGAATTCTGTCGCAATATAATGTGGGCGCGCAAACGCGGCGCACGCATAACAGCGACTGGCACGCTGAAGATGTGCTTGAAATACATCCTTCCGACGCGCAAGCGCGAGGCGTTCAAGACGGTCACTGGGTCTCCATCCGCAGCCGCAAGGGGGAGATCACGCTGAAGGCGCTTGTTTCCGACCGCATGGCGCCGGGCGTTGTCTATACGACCTTCCACCACCCGGAGACGGGCGCCAATGTGGTGACGACGGAAAATTCCGACTGGGCGACAAGCTGTCCTGAATACAAGGTGACGGCTGTCGAGGTCGCGCCGGCGAACCATAAATCGCAGTGGCAGGAAGAATATGAAGCGACAACGCCGGAACTGCGCCGGATTCTGACCGAGGGCGTCGTGGAGCCCGCGGAATAGCGTGACGACCTTCAACAGGTTCGGCGACGCGCCGCCTCCCGAACGGGAAACCCCTATCACGGGTGGAGCGTGGCGCGTCCCGGCTGAAACGCCGGTCGCGTTTGTTTATAACAAACGCAATTACGCCGTCATGCTGGCGACCCCCGCCGATATGGAGGATTTCGCTGTCGGCTTTTCTCTGACGGAGCGGGTCGTCGACAAATTGGATGACATTTCCTCCGTCGACATTCACCAGAGCCCTCGGGGGATAGAACTGCATCTTTCCATCGCGCCTGAAAGGCTGGAGCGGCTCGATATCCGTCAGCAACGGCGCAATCTGGTTGGGCGCGCGGGATGCGGCGTCTGTGGCCTTGAAAACGCTGAGACGTTTTTTGAAACGCTTCCTAAAGTCGCTGACGCGCCCGTGGAGATCCCTACGGAGGCGCTGGAGCAATCTTTGGCCAACCTGCGCACGCACCAGCCATTGAACGAAGCCACGAGGACTGTCCACGCCGCCGCCTGGGTGTCGCGCGACGGCGCCATATTAAGCGTGCGCGAGGATGTGGGTCGCCACAACGCCCTCGACAAACTTATTGGCGCTCTGGCGCGTGTGGGCGCGGACATGACGGCCGGCTTTGTCCTGATGTCGAGCCGGTGTTCCTATGAAATCATCGAGAAATGCGCGAGAATAGGCGTTCAGGCCGTGGCCAGCGTATCCGGGCCCACTTCTTTCGCAATTGCAAAGGCGCAGGAGGCGAATCTCAGTTTGTATTGCCGAGATGGAAAGACTTTTGTTCGCGCCGCCCCATAAATGTATGCTATACATACAATCTCAAAAAATAAGGGAGGGCCGGCAGGACCGGCTAAGATCTGATGACGCAAGATAATTTGCCCGCACCGGGCGCTCCTGACATCGAAATAGCCCGCGCGGCGACCATGGACCCGATCCTGCCGCTCGCGGAAAAACGTCTCGGCGTGCCGCCGGAAGCGCTGGTGCCTTTCGGTCATCACAAGGCGAAAGTCTCCCTCGAATACATCAACTCCTTGAAGAGCAAGAAAGACGGCAAGCTCGTGCTCGTCACCGCCATTACGCCGACCCCGGCGGGCGAGGGCAAGACGACGACAAGCGTCGGCGTTACTGACGGGCTTAACCAGATTGGCGTCAACGCCATGGTCTGCCTTCGCGAGCCATCGCTTGGCCCTTGCTTCGGTATGAAGGGCGGCGCCGCTGGCGGCGGCCGCGCGCAAGTCATCCCCATGGAAGACATCAACCTTCATTTTAACGGCGACTTCCACGCGATCACCTCGGCGCACAGTCTTTTGGCGGCGTTGATCGACAACCATATTTACTGGGGCAACGAGCAGGAAATCGATCCGCGCCGCGTCGTGTTCCGCCGTGTGGTCGACATGAATGACCGCGCGCTTCGCAATATCGTCATCGGCCTTGGCGGGCCCGCCAATGGCGTGCCGCGAGAAAATGGTTTTGACATTACGGTCGCCTCGGAAGTCATGGCGATCCTGTGTCTCGCCAATGACATTGAAGATTTGCGCGAACGCTTGAGCCGGATCATTGTCGCGCGTCGCCGCGACAAGTCGCCGGTGACGGCAGGCGATATCGGCGCCGACGGCGCCATGGCGGTGCTCCTGAAAGACGCGCTACAGCCAAACCTGGTGCAGACCATTGAGCACAACCCCGCCTTTATTCATGGCGGTCCGTTCGCCAATATCGCCCATGGCTGTAATTCCGTGATGGCGACCAAGACAGCGATGAAGCTCGCCGATGTGGTCGTAACCGAGGCGGGCTTCGGCGCTGATCTTGGCGCGGAGAAGTTTCTCGACATCAAATGCCGTCAGTCGGGCTTGTGGCCGGATGCGGTTGTTCTGGTTGCGACGGTGCGCGCGCTTAAAATGCAGGGCGGCGTCGCCAAAGGCGATCTTGGCGCGCCCAACGCCGGCGCCGTTGAAAAAGGCGCTGTCAATCTCAAGCGCCACATCACCAATCTCAAGAAATACGGTCTCAATCCAGTCGTCGCCATCAACCATTTCATTCATGACACGGATGAGGAAGTTGCGGTCATCAAGAAGCTTGGTGAAGAGCTCGGTGTTAAAGTCGCGCTGTCCAAACATTGGGCCGAAGGCGGCAAAGGCGCTGTTGAGCTTGCAACGGCGGTCAAAGAAGAACTCGACAAGGGCAAGTCTGAAGGCAAGTTGCTGTACCCGGACGACACGCCGCTGGCCAAAAAGATCGAAACGGTGGCGAAGGAGATTTACGGGGCCGAAGGCATCTCGCTGTCTTCCGCTGCGGCGAATAGCCTTAAGGAATTCGAAAAGCTCGGTTTCGGTCACGTTCCCGTGTGTATTGCCAAGACCCAATACAGCTTCTCGACAGACCCGACCAATCTGGGCGCGCCGTCAGGCCATACGCTGGAAGTGCGCGAAGCGCGGCTTTCCGCCGGCGCGGGCTTCGTCGTGGCGGTCTGCGGCGACATCATGACCATGCCGGGCCTGCCGAAAAAACCGGCGGCGCTGGAAATCGGCCTCGACAAGGATGGCCAGATCGTTGGGTTGGCTTAGGTCTTAATGACTGGAATTGCTCGCGAAGCGCCCCACATGGTAGATTAGAACCATGAAAGCGCTTCGCGATACATTCGGCCGCCAGATCACCTATCTGCGCCTCTCGGTGACAGATCGCTGCGATCTGCGTTGCACATACTGCATGGCGGAGGAGATGAAGTTCCTCCCCAAGCGGGATGTGTTGAGCCTGGAAGAGCTGGAGCGGCTCGCGGGCGCGTTCATTGATCGCGGCGTCAAAAAAATCCGCATCACCGGCGGCGAGCCTTTGGTGCGCCGGGACATCATGACCTTGATGGCGCGGCTCGGGCGCAGACTTGAAAAAGGCGATTTCGACGAGCTGACGCTGACTACCAACGGGACGCAGCTTCACCATCATGCGGATGTGCTGGCCTCGCTCGGCGTGAAACGCATCAATGTTTCTCTTGATACGCTGGACGATGCAAAGTTTGAAACGCTGACGCGCCGCAATCGTCTCTCGGATGTCCTGCGTGGTCTTGATGCGGCGCAGGCGGCGGGCCTCAAGGTCAAGATCAACACGGTGGCGCTTAAGGGCGTCAATGAAGATGAAATTCCGGCGATGATCGAATGGGCTCATGGCCGGGCCATGGACCTGACGCTTATAGAGGTGATGCCGCTTGGTGAGATCGAAGAAGATCGTGTCGATCAATATCTGCCCCTCACAGCGGTGCAGGACAAATTGCAAGCGCGATGGACCCTGACGCCAATGGAGATGAAAACCGGTGGTCCGGCGCGTTACATGAGAGTCGAGGAAACCGGCGGCGCGCTCGGCCTTATCACGCCGCTGACCAATAATTTCTGTGCAGGGTGCAACCGGGTGCGCGTCACCTGCACCGGCGAGATTTACATGTGTCTTGGCCATGGCGACAAGATTGACCTGCGCGCCGCCTTGCGTGGGCCAAACCCCGATGAAGCGCTAAACGTAGCGCTCGACCGCGCCATGCTTAAAAAACCTGAACGCCACGCGTTTGATATTACCGAACGCGGCGCCGCGCCGGCGGTTTCCCGGCACATGTCGGTGACCGGAGGCTGATGATGGCGCGCATTCTGTTTTTTGGAAAACTGGCGGACGCGGCTGGCGGGCGATCGCGCGATCTATCGCTCGCGCCTGAAACACAGACCATTGATGATCTGGTCTCGGCGCTCAGCGCCAAAGAGGCGGCGCTCGCCTCGGCGCTTAATGAAAATTCCGTGCGCTTTATTGTGAATGAAATGATCGCCTCGCGTGACGCGGCGATCAGCGATGAAGATGAGATCGCCTTTTTGCCGCCTGTGAGCGGCGGTTGAGCTGTGATCCGGGTTATCTCAGATCCATTCGATCCGGGCGCGGAGCTTTCCGCCTTTGAGAAAGAAGCGTCCGGCGCCGGGGCTATTGTCAGCTTTGTTGGCAAAGTGCGCGCCGCCGCGGGCGGTGACAGCGTCAAGGCGCTGTGTCTTGAACATTATCCGGGCGTTACGGAACAATCCATTGCAGAGATAGAGAATAAGGCCCGAGAACGCTGGGAGATTGACGACGCGCTCATCATCCATCGCGTCGGCGAATTGGCGCCGGGCGACACCATAGTCATGGTCTGCGTGGCGAGCCGCCATCGCCGGGAAGCCTTCGAGGCGGCTGATTTCCTTATGGATTATCTGAAAACTGAGGCGATGTTCTGGAAAAAGGAAATTCGCGAGGGCGGCGCGGTGTGGATCGAACCGCGACATGCGGATTACAAGGACGCCGCCCGCTGGAATGAGTCTGGGCGGGATGACGAGGAAGAATAATGCACGGCATTAATGAAGAGCTTGACTTTAAACCGGTGCGCATCGCGGTGTTGACGGTCACCGACACCCGGACCCGCGCCACGGACACATCCGGCGACGTGCTCGCAGGGCGTATAGAGGCGGCAGGCCATCACCTTGCAGCGCGCGATCTTGTGCGTGACGATATAGAAGCGATCCGGAACATCGTGACGCAATGGATCGATGATAAACAGGTTGATGTTGTCATCTCCACCGGCGGCACCGGATTGACGGGCAGGGATGTAACCATAGAGGCGTTACGTCCGCTTTTTGAAAAAGAAATTGAAGGCTTCTCCGTGATCTTTCATCAGGTGAGCTTTCAGAGCGTCGGGCTTTCGACGCTTCAGTCGCGCGCGTGCGGCGGCGTCGTCAAAGGCACCTTCATTTTCTGCCTGCCCGGTTCCAACGGCGCCGTAAAAGACGGCTGGGACAAGGTGATTTCCTACCAGCTCGATTCCCGGCATAAGCCGTGCAATCTTGTGGAGCTCATGCCGCGATTGATGGAAAAATAAGTGACCAAAGACCTCACCCATTTCGACGAAAAAGGCCGTGCGCGCATGGTTGACGTTTCCGCGAAATCGGAAACGCAGCGCCGTGCGGTTGCGCAGGGGCGTGTGGTTTTTACTGAGGAAAGTTTTCAGGTCGTTCGCTCAGGCGGCGTGAAAAAAGGCGATATCGCAAGCGTGGCGGAGCTTGCCGGAATCATGGGCGCGAAACGCACGAGCGATCTTATTCCATTATGCCACCCGCTGCCGATTACTGGATTGACTGTGCGGATTGAGCCGGACGATGCGGCGCACGCTTTTGTGGTCACAGCGGAAGTCAAAACAGCCGGCAAGACCGGCGTTGAGATGGAGGCGCTCACCGCTGTCATGACGGCGTGCCTGACGATTTACGACATGGCGAAAGCAGTCGACAAATCCATGATCATTGACGACGTGAAGCTGCTCGAAAAATCAGGCGGCAAGTCCGGCGATTTCAATCGTGACGAGTAACCGATGTTGAGCGTCGAGGAAGCGATCGCCGCAATTCTGGAAGACGTCGCGCCGCTTGGCGCGGAAAGGGCTGCATTAGGTGATCTCGTCGGGCGCGTGACGGCTGAAGATGTCATTGCGCTGATGACGCAACCGCCTTTCGCCGCCTCAGCCATGGACGGCTATGCGGTGCGCTTTTCCGATATGAAAGTTGGAGCGGTTCTGACGGTTATTGGCGAGGCGCCGGCCGGCGCGCCCTTTGGCGGGAATATCAACGCAGGCGAAGCCGTGCGGATTTTCACCGGCGGCGCAGTTCCCGCCGGCGCCGACCATGTCATCATCCAGGAAGATGTGGAGCGCGAGGGCGCGCAGATCACAATCAATGAAGATCAGCCAAAACCGCGCAACATCCGCGCGGCCGGCATTGATTTTAGGGAAGGCGATCTTCTCGCCGAAAAGGCTGCGCCGCTTCACGAAATTCACGGCGCGCTTTTTGCGGCGGCGAATATCGCGTCGGTGTCAGTTCATCGCCGCCCCAAGGTTGCGGTCTTTTCCAATGGCGACGAATTAAAAGAACCCGGATCAACATTGAAACCGGGTGAGATTATCAACTCCAATCATTATGCGCTGTGCGCCATGACCCGGAACTGGGGCGCAGAGGCGGTTTATCTTGGCTGCGCCGCTGACAGCGAAGATGATATTCGCAGTTATTTCAAACGCGGCGCCGACGCAGACATCATCATCCCTGTGGGCGGCGCTTCTGTTGGTGACTACGACTATGTGAAATCGGCTTTTGCGAAAGAGGGTGGCGAAGTCCGGTTTTCCAAAGTCGCCGTCAGACCGGGAAAACCGACCTGGTGCGGCCGTGTGGGAGATGCCAGCGTCATAGGCCTTCCTGGCAATCCGGCGTCCGCAATTGTGACTGCCGCTTTGTTTGTTCAACCGCTGGTGCGGCGCCTTGCCGGCGAAATCTGGTCTGCGCCTTTTTTAAAAGCGCGCCTGACAGCGCCGTTATCGGCTAATGGCGGCCGTGAAGCCTATTTGCGCGCGCAGGAACAAGACGGAGCCATTGCCCCGGTCGCCAATCAGGACAGCTCGCTGTTGTTGCCTTTCGGAGCGGCGAACGCGCTATTGCGCCGGAAAATTAATGCGCCTGCGCTGAAACCCGGCGATGAGGTGGAGTTTGTGCGCTTGCGCTAAAAAACCATGCCGTACCAGCGCAGCAAGAGGCGTACGCTGACATAGAGGATGAGGGCGGCCGTCAAGCGTTTGATGGTAAGGCTCGACAAGCCAACATTCGCCATGCGCGAGCCGATCTGACCGCCAACCAGCACCGCCGGAAACAGCATCCAATAAGCGCCTATCATGGAGAGTGCATTCATATCGCCAAGCTTCATAAGCTGCCCTGCCAAACCGGAAAGCGAATTGACAAGAATGAAAACGCTACAGGCGCCAGCGATTTCTTTCGGTTTGCCCCAACGGATAAGATAGAGCACCGGCGCCAGGAAAATTCCGCCGCCAATCCCGACCAGACCGGAGAGAAATCCGATACATCCGCCGACGATCCATGCCAGCGCCGCAGGCGCAGGCTTTAGTTCGGCGTCCACATCGCGGTTGCGGTCGAGGGCAAGATGGAGCCCCGCCGCAAGTAGCGAAAAGCCGAGCGCGCCTATGAACAGGGTTTCGGAAACCGGTATCCGGCCCCCGGCCCAGGCGGCGGGAATTGAAGTGATGAGAAACGGGGCGATCCGGCGAAGTCGCAGATTGCCGCTCCGGGTGAAGGCGTAGGTTCCGCCAGCCACGACAATGATGTTGCAGGTGAGAGCGATGGCGGGAAGGATACGATAATCGACGCCAGACAGGACCAGAAGCGCATTATAAGTCGACCCGCCGCCAAACCCGACCGAGGCGTAAAGCGCAGCTGTGACAAGGAATAAGAAAATCAGGTATAAGGGCATGATTTTGAAGCTTTTTCGATGCGTGTTGTAGATCATGCCGCAAGTAAATGAAACGCCTAAAAAGAAGACGGACAGGGTTGCGGTCATTCTCGCCGGCGGCGGCGGGCGTCGCATGGGGGGCGCGGACAAGGGCGCTCTCATGCTCGGCGGCCGACGGCTTGTGGACCATGTGCTGGCGCGGCTCGCTCCGCAAACGGATCGTATACTGATTTCAGGACGCCATGATTATGGAACCGGATTGCCAGTTCTTCGCGATCGTGACGACGGCCCGCTTGGTCCCGCGGCAGGTTTGTGGGCGGCGCTGAAGTGGATTGAACAAAATAATCTGGCGACGAACGGCTTTTTGTCGGCGCCCGTAGATGGGCCATTTATTCCGGATAATCTTTTTGAACGTCTGTCAGGCGGCATCGGTTCAGCCATCGCTTGCGATGCGACCGGCGTGCAGCCGGCCTTCGCCTATTGGCGATGCGACCAGTTGCATGGAGCGCTTGCTGCTGCGCCGGAGCAATATGGTTTTCCTTTAAAGGAACTTGCGGACAGCCTTCACGCAGAACGTGTCATGTTCGAGAGCGCCGACGCGTTTCTCAACATCAATTCGCCGGAAGACCTCGCCCGCGCCGAAGCGATCACGCGGCGTTAGAGGAAGCGCGCGACAACGTCCTTATAGGAACGCGAGAGTTTCAATTCACCGCCATTGTCGAGGATGAGGAAATACTCTCCATTGGAATGCGGATGCAGCTCCTTGACGCGTTTCACATTGACGATGGCGGACCGGTGCACACGCTGGAAACGCTCCGGATCGAGGCGCGTTTGCAGCGCTTTCATCGTCTCGCGGATGATATGCGTTTTGCCGCCGGCATGTATGCACATATAATCGCCTGCGGCGTCGATCCATTCGATCTCATCGGCATCGAGCATGACAACTTTTGAGCCGTCCTTGAAAGAAAGGCGTTCAGGATAGCGTTGCTTGTCGGTCCACTCCGGGTCGTTGATCAGTTCCTTGATGCGGTCGCGGTCGTCATCGGAAAGAGAAGCGAGCATTTCGATGAGCTTTGACTCGCGGCTTGCGGCCACCTTGCTTTTCAACGCTTCCCGCGCGCGGTGCAGGGCGTCATTGAGGCGCTCTTCCTCCACCGGCTTGACGATATAGTCGAGGGCGTTCGCTTCGAATGCATCGATGGCGTACTTGTCGTAAGCGGTGACAAAGATGAAGAGCGGCGCCGGCGCCCCGATCATGGCGCGGACGACGCCGAAGCCGTCCAGGCCCGGCATCTGGATGTCGAGAAAGACAAGGTCAGGCGTCAGCGCTTTTATCTCTTTCACGGCCTCGCGGCCATTGGCGCATTCGCCGACAATTTCGACTTCCGGAAAAGCTTGCAGGCGAAGCTTCAGCCCCCTGAGGGCCAGCGGTTCGTCGTCAACCAGGATGACGCGGATTTTGTCGTCGCTCATGTGTTCTTATCCCCGTGTTTCGAATGGAAGGCGCAATGAAACGCACATCCCCTGCGGCTCCACATGGCGCAACTGGAATTGCGCCCGATCCTGATAAAGATAGCCGAGACGGTCGCGCATATTAACGAGGCCGACACCGGTTTTGACATTGTCGAGAAGCGCATTCGGATCTTCCGGCGCATTCGGTCCATTATCGCAGACGGTCATCGCGAGCATGCCGCCTTCGCGCTTCGCCGTGATCCGGATCTTACCGCCTGCTTCCATCTGGGCGATTGCGTATTTGATCGCGTTTTCTATCGCCGGCTGAAGGATCAGGGACGGCACATAGGCGCCGAGCGTATCTTCATCGATGTCGAAAGTGACGGTCAGCCGGTCTGCGAAACGGGTTTTTTCGATGGTGAGATAAAGCTCAAGCGCGCGCACTTCTTCGGCGAGAGTTGTTTTTTGCAGCGGATCGTTATCGAGGGAATAGCGCAGGAACGCCGACAATTGCGTCAGCATGGAGTTCGCCTGCTTGCCGTCCTGTTCGAGAACGAGCGTTGAAATGGCGTTCAGCGTGTTAAACAGAAAATGCGGATTGAGCTGATAGCGCAACATTTTGAGCTGCGCCTGGTCGGCGAGGCGGGCGGAAAAAATCGCGCGCTCCATTTCGCTGCGCAGTTTCAAATAATAATTGACGCCAAAGTAAAAACCCGCCCAGGAGCCGAGCAGAAACAGGTTCACCGGCAGGTCGGGCACGATCAGCAGAAGATAGTTCGTGGTGCCGAGGCTGGCGCCGCGCAGATCCATCCAGCCATTACCAAAGAGAAAACCAAAGGTCTGCGCCTTCATGGCTGACATGGCGACCGCCATAAAAATGGTGGAGGTCAGGACGATGGCGAGGAGCAACGCTGGCCCCTGACGCCGGGCGAAACGATAGATCGGCCGCGCCAGAATGCTGGTGGTCAAAAACCCGATCAGCGAAGAGGCGACCGAATAAAGAAGGGAATCGGATGACCGTCCGGCGACAAAGGTCGATACGCTGAGAATGTGAAGCGCGAAAAAGCCGAGCCAGCCTGCGATCTGCAGAATCCAGAACATCCGCGCCTTGTCGGCGAAGATCCAGTTCATCCATTCGCGCGAGCTCCCGGGCGCGGCGATGAATGGCCCCGTTTTGGGCGCGTCGACTGGAATGGTGCTCATTTTTATGGTCTCGGGTCTGTTCATGAAGAAATGGCGTGTCCTTGGTCGCGCGCCAAGCGCGCTGCGGCGAAGCGCCCTTCAGCTGCGATGAGTGTAGCAGTCAGACCGAAAACGGGCGCTCTGGGATGAGCAGTGTAGCCCTATTCGCCTAAGGACAACAATCGAACGTCCCCGCCGGCGGCCGTCGTATTGATGGTTAATGTACGCTCGGCTGCGAAACGCCAGGGCGCATCCATGCTGGAGAGGAGGGGAATAATCGCCCCTGTTCGTTCTGCGAGCACCGTTTCAATGGCGGCGCGGGCCGATGCGCCGCCGTCGAAAACGACGAGCCGAAGGCGGCGGTCGCGCAACAATGAGTGCGAGGCATGGGCGCCAGCGATGCTGACAACGCCATGAGGCGCTCCGGAGGCTTTGAGAGCGGCCGAGAGTTGTTTGGCTGCCTCGCTTTCAAGCGCAATGACTGGCCCGCCAGCCGCGAGGCAAAGAAGAATCTGCTTTAAAATGCCGCCGTTATCCGGAGCGTCTCCCCCGAGACAGATCGCAATGCCGCGCGGGCGAAGCCGCAATGTGTTCGACTCGCCAGTCGGTCCCGGAAGTTCGGTCGTGGACGTAAATTCATCCAGCGCTTCTTCGACCGCCCTTTTGACGTCAGCGTCAAGTCCCGCCATTGCGGCCATTGCTTTATCGAGGATGGGCTTGCGGTCGCACGTGCCCCATGGGCGCAAGGCGTCGATCGCGTTTTCGAAGGCTGCTTTTTCCAAAGACATCTCATCGCTGTCGATCAGCGGCGCCGGGGCGTCGCCATCGGGGCGTGGACGTCTGGTGAGAGCGTTAAGGTAATGCGGGCCGCCGGCCTTGGGGCCTGTGCCGGACAAGCCTTCACCGCCGAAAGGCTGCACGCCGACAACGGCGCCGATCTGGTTGCGGTTGACATAGATATTGCCGATGCGCGCGCGACGGGCGACGCGCTCCATGGTTTCGTCAATGCGCGTGTGGATGCCCATGGTGAGGCCGAAGCCCATGGCGTTGATGTCGTTGACGAGCATGTCGAGCTTGTCGGCGCTGTAACGCACAACATGAAGCACAGGTCCGAAAACTTCACGCTTCAGTTCGGACAGCTTGTGGATTTCAAAAGCGGCGGGACGGACAAAGGTTCCGTTAACGCCATGGTCGGTTTCCGGCGCGGTTGCGATCAGGTTCGCTTCGAATTTGATGTGATCGACATAGTTCTGAATGTTTGCGCGCGCCTCTTCGTCGATGACCGGTCCCACATCGGTGTAAAGCTCCGACGGATCGCCGACGGTGAGTTCCGCCATGGCGCCGGCGAGCATCTCATTGAAACGGTCAGCGATGTCTTCCTGAACGCAAACGAGACGGCAGGCGGAACAGCGTTGTCCCGCGCTTTGAAATGCAGAATCGACAACGTCTTTCACCGCTTGTTCCAGAAGCGCTGTTGAATCGATGATCATAGCGTTGATGCCGCCGGTTTCGGCGATCAGCGTAGCGTCATGTTTACCGGCGGCGATCAGGCTCTTCTTGATGATCTGTGCGACTTCGGTGGAGCCGGTGAAGACGACGCCGTTAACGTCCGGGTGCGCGACCAGCGGGCCGCCGACAGTAGGGCCGTCACCGGGCAGATAGTGAAGAGCTGCCGGGTAGATGCCGCATTCAAGGAGAAGTTTGACTGCCTCGAACGCGATCAGTGGTGTTTGTTCTGCCGGTTTGGCGATCACGCAATTACCGGCGGCTAACGCGGCGCTCACTTGTCCGAGGAAAATTGCCAGCGGGAAGTTCCACGGGCTGATACAGGCGATGACGCCAAGCGGTTGTCCTTGAAGTTCTTCGGCGCGGTCAGCGTAGTAGCGCAGGAAATCGACAGCCTCGCGCACTTCGGCGATGGCGTCGGGCCATGTTTTCCCGGCCTCGTAGACGGCCAGCGCCATGAAATGCTCGCCGCGCTCTTCCAGTAGCTTTGCGGCAGTGCGCAAACTGTCTGCGCGTTGTTTCGCCGGCGTTGACGCCCATTCATTTGCGGAGGCTGATGCAACACTGCAGGCCTTATTGACTGCGTCTTCATCTGCGGCCTGAACGGACCCTATCGGATCATTGAGAAAAGCCGGATTGATGACAGGCGTTTTTGCGCCGGGATACAATCCGGCGTGGACAATGGGCTGCGCCGTGATTGGCGTTAGCGTGCTGCGAACAGCAGGCGACATTTTCGCTGCGGTCGGCGGGTGCGTTTCATCCCAGCCTTTGGCGGAGAGGCGTTCGCCGTTCAGGCAATCGCGCGGCGCCGGGATATGCGGGTTCGGATAGGATTTGAGCTCCGCGATCTCATCCAGCGGATCGGCGACAATGTCGTCCACGGACAGATCGGGATCGATGAGCTGGTTTACGAAAGATGAGTTGGCGCCGTTCTCAAGAAGACGCCGCACCAGATAGGGTAGCAGCTCCCGGTGGCCGCCTACCGGCGCATAAATGCGCGAGCGCGCGCCGGTCTCGAGAAGGCTGTCATGGAGCGCTTCGCCCATGCCGTGCAGGCGCTGAAGTTCGTAATCCTTATGGTCGCCGGCCATCTTCTGCACCATGGCCGCAGACAACGCATTATGTGTGGCGAATTGCGGAAAGAAGACATCGATATTGTCGAACAGCTTTCGCGCGCAGGCGAGATAGCTCACATCGGTCAGCACCTTGCGAGTGAAGACGGGATAGGTCTCTAGGCCCATCACCTGGGCGCGCTTGATTTCGGAATCCCAATAGGCGCCTTTGACGAGGCGCACCATGATCCGTCGCCCGGTGTCACGACAGAGCGCCGCCAGCCAGTCGAGCACATAGGGCGCACGGCGCTGATAGGCTTGCACCACAACACCGAAACCGTCCCAGCCTTCAAGCGCCGGATCGCGCATCAGCTGCTCGATAATATCAAGGGAAAGGTCGAGGCGGTCCGCTTCCTCCGCATCGATGTTGAAGCCCATATTGGCGGCCTTGGCCTGAATGGCGAGTTCGCAAACGCGCCCGCCAAGTTCGGCGAGGACGCGGGTCTTCTTCCCATACTCATAACGCGGATGCAGCGCCGAGAGTTTCACCGAGATGCCGGGATTAACCGGGGCGTAGTCATGGTGCGAATGTTTTGAAATCGCGGCGATGGCGCTTTTGTAATCGTCGAAATATTTCTGGGCGTCCGCTTCGGTATGGGCTGCCTCGCCGAGCATATCGAAAGAAAAGACATAACCCTTGTCTTCATATTTGCGCGCGCGCTTCATCGCCCCCGCGATATTCTCCCCGAGAACGAAATGCTCACCCATGACGCGCATAGCCTGCCCCACCGAAGCGCGGATCACCGGCTCGCCGAGACGGTCAAGTGCGTCCTTGGTGGATTTCACCATACGGCGCAGCGGATCTTTCGCCTCCACATCGTCGAGCCAGGCGGCGGTCAGCATCAGGGCGCGGGTCGAAAAATTGATTAGCGGGAAGGGGCTCTTGCCCTTGTGGGAGGCCCAGTCGCCCGCCTCGATCTTGTCTTCGATCAGCGCGTCGGCGGTCGCAGCATCCGGGGTGCGCAGGAGCGCTTCGGCAAGGCGCATCAAGGTGACGCCCTCGGTGGTCGAAAGCCCGTATTCCTGCAAAAACTTGTCGATGAGGCCGGAACGCTCCGCATGGGCCCGGGCTGTTGTGACGAAATCGGCTGCACGGGCTTGAGCGGCGTTCCGGGTCGCCTCATCGAGGCCCGCCATGGCGATAAGCTCTGGAACGATCACATCCTCGGGCGCGAGATAATGGTCTCGAATGTGGCGGCGGAGGGCGTCGAGTGAGGTGGTCTGAGGCATTGGCGTTCCGATGTCCGATTCTACGGCGTTTTGGCGGGCTTAGCGCATACTGGGCGGGTTGGGAATTAGCACATTCGGGTAGGGGGCGCTCGCTGCATCGGGCCATTGCCTCGCGACCGCTCGGGTTCTAACTACTGGCCTGGAAGAACGAGAGCGCATCCCCAGCGCTTCAGAAGAGTTTTACTTTGCGAAGGCCCGAAGGCCGAAAGGACGCTCCCCATGACGGAAGCTTATATTTATGACGCAGTCCGCACTCCGCGCGGCAAAGGCAAGGCTGACGGCTCCCTCCACGAGGTGACTCCGGTCGGTCTCGCGACGCAGGTGCTGCAAGCCATTCGTGACCGCAGCGAGATCGACGCCGCAGAAATCGAGGATGTGGCCTTTGGCTGCGTCTCCCCGGTCGGCGAGCAGGGCGCGGTTGTCACCCGCACAGCGATCCTCAATGCCGGCTACCCGGAGACGACGTCCGGCATTCAGGTGAACCGGTTCTGCGCCTCCGGTCTTGAGGCGATCAATATCGCAGCCGCCAAAGTGAAGGCTGGCGAGGCTGACCTGACGATTGGCGGCGGCGTTGAATCGATGAGCCGGGTTCCCATGGGATCCGACGGCGGCGCCTGGCCGACTGACCCGACCACGGCCTTCAGAACCTATTTCGTGCCGCAGGGCATTTCCGCTGACCTCATCGCCACCAAATACGGGTTTTCCCGGGATGACGTGGACGCCTATGCTGTCGAAAGTCAGAAACGCGCGGCGCAAAGCTGGAAAGAAAAGCGTTTCGCGAAATCAATCATGCCAGTGAAGGACGTCATTGGCGACGTTCTCCTCGATCATGACGAAACGGTGCGCGCCAATACTGACATGCAGTCCCTGGGCGCGCTCAACCCGGCTTTCGCCATGCTCGGAGAGTTCCCTGGCTTTGATGCGGTGGCGCTGCAAAAATACGCCGAGTTCGAAAAGATCAACCACGTCCATCACGCCGGCAACTCCTCAGGGATCGTTGACGGCGCCGCGGCGGTGCTGATCGGCAATGAAGAGATCGGCAAGAAACTGGGCATCAAGCCGCGCGCGCGGATCAGGTCCATGGCGTCCATCGGCTCTGAACCGACCATCATGCTGACGGGGCCGGAATTCGCAGCGGCGAAAGCCCTCAAACGCGCCGGGATGGACAAGAAAGACATTGACCTTTGGGAGCTCAACGAGGCTTTCGCGTCGGTCGTTCTGCGCTTCATGCAGGCGCTAGATATCGATCATTCCGACATCAATGTGAATGGCGGTGCCATCGCCATGGGCCATCCGCTCGGCGCCACCGGCGCGATGATCATGGGCACCATGGTCGACGAGCTTGAACGCTCAGGCAAGGAAACAGCGCTGATTACGCTGTGCATTGGCGCGGGCATGGGCACTGCGACGATTATTGAGCGCGTGAATTAAACATTTCGGACGGGTAGAAAAACATGACTTATAAAACACTGAAAGTTGACGTCGACAGCGACGGCATTGCGCTCGTTACGATTGATGTCCCCGGCAAGTCCATGAATGTATGGGACGCCGATTTGATGCAGGATTTTTCCAATTGGGTGGACGCGTTTCTTGCTGATGAGAATGTCAAAGGCGCAGTGATTACGTCAGGCAAGCCATCGGGCTTTCTGGCGGGCGCCGATCTCAACATGCTTGGCGGCGGCGGTGTCGGCGGTGGCGCATCTGCTTCGAAGAAAGAACAGTTTGAAAGTGCGTTTCACCTGAACAGCGTTTTCCGCAAGCTGGAGACTGGCGGTAAGCCGGTGAAAGCGCTGCAAAAGGGTGAGGCTTTCGCCAAGCCGGTTGCGGCGGCGGTTAACGGCCTTGCGCTTGGCGGTGGGCTTGAGATCGTTCTCGCCTGTCATCATCGCGTGGTCGCGGATAATCCGAAAATTCAGCTTGGCGTGCCTGAAGTGCAGGTTGGTCTTCTCCCCGGAGCCGGGGGCACGCAGCGTCTGCCGCGTCTCGCCGGTCTTCAGAACGCCGCAATGATGGCGACGCAAGGCAAGCCCATCGATCCGGCCACCGCGAAAGCGCAAGGCATCGTGCAGGAAGTCGTTCCCGCCGATCAGGTCGTCGCGAAGGCGAAAGAATGGGTCAAAGCCAATCCCAAAGTCGCGCAACCCTGGGACAAGAAAGGCTTCAAGTTTCCGGGCGGCGGCGGCGCCATGGACCCGCGCGCGGTGCAGTTCTTCATCGGCGCCAACGCCATGGCGCAGAAAGAGACCAACCACAATTATCCGGCGATCCAGTATATCCTTTCATGCCTCTATGAAGGTTCGATCGTGCCCATGGACACGGCGATCCGGATTGAGTCGAAATATTTCCTGAAGCTTCTGTCGTCGGCGCAGACGCGCAACATGATCCGCACCCTGTTCATTAACAAACAGGCGGCGGAAAAAGGCGAACAACGTCCGAAAGACGTGCCGCCGTCGGAGCTGAAGAAAGTCGGCGTCCTCGGCGCAGGCATGATGGGCGCAGGCATCGCCTATGTGACGGCGAAAGGCGGCGCGCAAGTCGTGCTGCTGGATCGCGATCTGGAATATGCCCAGAAAGGTAAGGGCTACTCAGAAAAGATCGTCGAAAAAGGCGTCTCGCGCGGCAAAGTTACGAAAGAAAAAGGCGACGAACTCCTCGCCCGCATCACCCCGACAACGGATTACAACGATCTCAAGGATGTCGATCTGATCATTGAGGCGGTGTTCGAGGACCCGGATGTGAAAAAAGACGTCATCCAGAAAACCGAAGCGGTTATCGGCAAGGATGTGATTTTCGCTTCCAACACCTCGACCCTGCCGATCACGGGTCTTGCGAAAAACTCCGAGCGTCCCGATCAGTTCATCGGCATCCACTTCTTCTCGCCGGTCGACAAAATGCCGCTCGTCGAAATTATTCCGGGCGAAAAGTCCGGCGATAAATCACTGGCGACAGCGCTCGATTATGTGCGCATGATCAAGAAAACGCCGATTGTCGTGAAGGATACTCGCGGCTTCTACACCAACCGCGTTGTTCCGCCTTATCTGAATGAGGCCATGCGCATGGTCGCCGAAGGTGTGAAGCCGGCGCTCATTGAGAACGCCGCCAAATCTCTCGGCATGCCTGTAGGGCCGCTGGCGCTGACCGATGAAACGTCTCAGGAGCTTGGCTTGCGTATCGCGCGCGCCACAGCGAAAGAAACGGGTCAGGATGCGTCGGGCGATCCCGTCTATCAGCTCCTGGTCAAATTCGTCGAAGACCTCGGCCGCAAGGGCCGCAAATCAGGCGGCGGATTCTATGAATATCCCGAAGGCGGCAAGAAGCATCTGTGGCAGGGGCTTTCGGAAATATGTCCTCCGGCGGCTGAACAGCCAAGCCTTGAGGAGGCGAAAGAACGCCTGCTTTACGCTCAGCTTATTCCCGCCGCTCAGTGTTACGCCGAAGGTATCGTGCATGATCCGCAATCCGCCGATCTCGGCGCCATTTTCGGCTGGGGCTTTGCGCCCTGGACCGGCGGTCCCATGAGCCATATCGATACCATCGGCGTCGACAGTTTCGTCCGGAAAGCGGAAAGCCTCGCCCAGAAATATGGTGCGCGCTTCAACCCGCCGGAGAAATTCCGCGACATGGCGAAATCGGGCGACAAGCTTTACGGCAAGGCGGCGTAAGCCGTCATAAAAGCTTTAATTTCGCGGGAAGGGCGGCCATTGCGCCGCCCTTTTCGTTTAAGGCTTGCCGCAGTGCAAAAGCATTGCTAGGAACCCGCCAAATCGGATTTTCCACAACAAATTGAGGACTGACCCATGGCGCTTGAACGCACCTTCTCCATTATCAAGCCGGACGCAACGCGCCGGAACATCACCGGCAAGATCATCGCCAAGCTCGAAGAGGGTGGCCTGCGTGTCGTCGCTTCCAAGCGCATCCGCATGTCCAAAGACCAGGCGGAAGGGTTTTACGCCGTGCACAAAGAACGTCCGTTCTTTGGTGAGCTGGTCGAGTTTATGATGTCAGAGCCGGTGGTCGTACAGGTGCTCGAAGGCGAAAACGCCATTGCGCGCAATCGTGAAATCATGGGCGCCACCAATCCGGCGGAAGCCGCTGAAGGTACGATCCGCAAGGAATTCGCGCTTTCCATCGGCGAAAACTCCGTTCACGGCTCTGACGGCCCGGATACCGCCGCGCAGGAAATCGAGTACTTCTTCTCGAAAGACGAACTGGTCGGCTAAGCCGCCTAAAAGCTGGAATTGAGAAACGGCGCGCTCTTCGGGGCGCGCCGTTTTGCGTTTCAGGCCTGTACCGTGACCATCAGCACGGGCTGGGCTATGCTCCCCCTATGCACAGGAGGGCTCATGCATATTCGTTCATTCATTTTTGTCTCTATCGTCATGGTGTTCTCGGCGTTGTCCGCCGCTCTTGCGCAAGAGGTGTATACCGCGCCGGTTGAAGGCGATTTTGTGATCGAGGATTTTGCGTTCGGATCTGGCGAGATCATGGATCTCAATATCCATTACCGCACGGTAGGGACCCTTCGCCGCGATGCGTCGGGGCGCGCAACAAACGCTGTGCTGGCTATGCATGGCACAACCGGTTCCGGCGCCAGCCTCCTGCGGCCATCCTTTGCGGACTATCTGTTCAAGAAAGACGGTCTTCTCGACGCAGAGAAGTATTTTATCATCCTGCCGGACGGGATTGGGCATGGTGACTCGTCAAAGCCCTCCGACGGTATGGGGATGGACTTTCCGAAATATGATTATGACGACATGGTTCGCGCCCAGCACACGCTTTTGACCGAAGGGTTGGGCGTCGATCATTTGCGGCTCGTCATGGGCACCTCTATGGGCGGCATGCATACATGGGTGTGGGCCTACATGTATCCGGATTTCATGGATGCGGCGATGCCGCTGGCGAGCCTTCCTGTCGAGATTGCGGGGCGCAACCGGATGATGCGCAAGATGTTCATGGACGCCATCATGGACGATCCGGAATGGAACGGCGGAGACTATGATGAAAAGCCCGTCGAGGGCCTGACCGCGGCGAGCTATGTGATCATGCTGATGGGATCGAGCCCTTTGCAGATGCAAAAAGAAGCGCCGACGCGGGAAACCTCGGAAGCCTTGCTTCAATCTGGTGTCGAGCGGATGCTCGCCTATCTCGAACCCAATGATGCGATCTATGCATTTGACGCATCGAGGAACTACAACCCTGCGCCGCACTTGAAAAAAATCAAGGCGCCGCTGGTCGCCGTCAATTCAGCAGACGACCTCATTAACCCGCCGGAACTCAACATTCTCGAAACGGAAATTGAGAAAGTTCAGCACGGCGAAGCCATTGTCTTGCCGATTACGGATGAAACGCGCGGCCATGGCACGCATACGATTGCAAAAATCTGGGCGCCCTATCTGAAAGCGCTTCTGGAAAAAACGGAATAAAATGAAAACGCCGGCGCGGTTGGGACGACCGGCAACAGAGGGGTGGAGGAAACAGCATGCGGAAAGTTTTGACAAGACTTGCAGCGCTCTTGGTCACGTCAAGCGCAATGGCGCAGGAAGTGGCGCCGCCGGAACGCTGTGAATATGGCGAGCCTCATGCGTCCGCCCCTGCCGAGCTTTCGCAATTCGGCTTTCTGATCGGCGATTACAAAATTACGCTTCATGCGTGGCAGGGAGACAAGTGGTCGCCGCCACAGCCGGGCGTCACGGCCCGCTGGAACGGCTATTACGGCCTTGGCGGCATGGCGATCGTCGACGAGTGGTTTCATCCTGACCCGGCCCAGCAGGCCGACAGTCCGCGCGGCATCAATGTGCGCATGTATGATCCGGAAGCGGAGGAGTGGGACATGATGTGGGTCGCGACCGGCGCGCATCAGGTGCAGGACCTTCGCGCCAAAGTCATCGATGGCGTCCTCACCATGTGGCAGGTCTATCCCGAGCGGCCGGATTTCCGGGCTGAATTTGAGGTCACGGACCCCGACCATTGGGCGCGCATCGCTTATACGCTGGGCGAGGATGGCGAATGGGTTAAGACGTTCAAGCTCGCCGCAACCCGCATTCCCTGCAGCGAGTGAGATTGATTCATATCAATCGAAATGCACTAAGCTGTAATTAGCCTGTGCGGTGTCAGATGGGAGCTAACAATGGATAGATCCGTGAAAATCGAGCAGCATTCAGGGCTGGGCATGATCTGGTTTATCGGCTGGCTCTTTTCCATCGGTTTCCTGAAGCTGGGTTTTTGGAAGGGGCTTCTGGCGCTGTTCATCTGGCCTTATTTCTTTGGCGTTCATTTTGCCGATCATACTGCTCACCATATGGGAGCGGCGCCGATTGAAAGCCACCAAGAGCAAAGCCAGCCATGACGGGCAATCTTCTTATCGACAGTCTTGTTTCGCTCGGGGCGATTGTCTTCATGGTGGCGGTCGCCTGGGTGTTCTTTCGGGCGCCGGGGCCGGCGGTGACCGAGGAGACAGCGTCGGAGCGGCTTGCCTTTGACGAGCCGGATTTTCGCCCCCTGCGATGGCTTATCGATCGGGAAGGGCGGGCCGCCATCGCCGAGGGAAACAGCGGCGACATCGCCCTCGTGTCCCGCCTGGGGCTCGACCTTGTCACGCGGCGCTTTCCGGCGGCGGCTGTGCGGGCTGAGGCGGCGGATGGGGCGCTGGTCGTCCTGCCCAATGATCCGGGCTCCCGAAAGCTCGTGATCGCGGCGGAGGGCGCTGCAGAATGGGCTCGCAAACTGAGCCCGGCCAAGGGTAAATAGGGCGCATGGAGTTTCCGGATATCATCGCCTACGCGGTTCCCGCGTTTCTCGTCCTCGTCCTGCTTGAGATCGTTGCAGCGAAGCTCATGAAGCGTGGCCGCTACGAGGCGAAGGATTCGGCTGCGAGCTTGATGATGGGGTTCGGCAGCCAGATCGCACCGCTTTTTGGCGGGGTGTTCGTCATCGGCGCCGTATTCGTCGCCGCCTATGAATTTCGGCTCACGACGATTCCGAACACCTGGTGGGCGGTGATCCTCTGCGTGACGCTGGATGATTTTCGTTATTACTGGTGGCACCGGATCAGCCATGAGCGGCGCTGGTTCTGGGCTAGCCATGTGATCCATCACTCGTCACAGCATTACAATCTGACGACGGCGCTGCGCCAAACCTGGACCGGCAATATTCTGGGATCGCTTCTCTTCAAAACGCCGCTGGTGTTTATTGGCTTTCACCCGGCGATGGTCGCCTTTGCCGGCGCAATCAGTCTTCTTTATCAGTTCTGGATTCACACGGAGCTGATCGGACGCATGGGTCCCTTCGAATGGGTTTTCAATACGCCGAGTCATCACCGGGTGCATCACGCCACCAATCCGAAATATCTCGACGCCAATTACGCCGGCATCCTGATCATCTGGGACCGGATGTTTGGAACCTTCATCCCTGAAGACGATGCGGAAAAGCCGCGCTACGGCATCATCAAGAATCTTGGAACCTACAATCCGCTGGTGATCTCCTTTCATGAATGGATCGGCATCGCCAAGGACGTCTCCAAAGCGAAGTCCCTGAAGGAAGTCGCCGGCTATACATTCGGTCCGCCGGGATGGTCGCCTGACGGATCGCGCCTCACGTCAAAAATGATCAAGGAGCGGTGGACGCGCGTTCATGGTGACGCACCGGCTCACGAACCGTCCGAAATGGACAAGGCTGTCCAGCCTGCGGAATAGAGCGGGCCCCCGGCGCTGCAGCCCCCGGTTGAAAACGCCCGGTTTTGGCCTCAATCGCCCCATTCCCGCCAAAGAGCGTGCGGGCTCGCCCGCATAAATCCTTAATTTCTCCGAAGATCGGCCCCTGTCCGCGCCCATCGTGATGATGAGAGACAAGGAGAGGACGATATGCCCGCCACGATCTTCATGAATGCCGTCACCGCCGCTTTCGCGAGCGTCGCTGTCGCCGCCGCTTCTTATGCGGGGCTAAAGCCGGGCGGCGCCTATGATGATGGCGCCCTGAAGGCTCTGTCCCGCTCAGAGGCTGCGGCACACGCGCAATCCACCTTTGTTCGCGCTGATCGCAATGGCGATGAGGCTCTCGATGTGAACGAGTTCGCGGCCATGACCGTGGTCACGGCGGAGCTCGCCAATCTCAACGGATTTATATCGGTGGAAGACGAAGCAGGCGTGAAAACCATCGCGCTGCCTATCGCGGCGCCGCTGGCGCTTGGCGATGCAGAGCAGACACGCATCGACGCCGTCGCCCGCCACACCTTCTACGCCTTTGCAGGCGAAGACGGCAAAATGCAGCAGGGGGAGTATTTGGGTTTGCAGAACGCGATTTTCGCTTCTTCGGACCTCAATGCGAACGGTGCGCTTACGAGCGCCGAACTGTCGCTTTTTGCACAGCGTCAGGCTTTTCTACGCCCAAAAGCCTAGCACTGGTCTTAGTGCTGGCCTGACGCAATCCGGCGGCCGCTATTCGTCTCGCCCTAGGCGGATAGCGGCCAACCGGCGGCTTCCTTCATTGTGGAGAGAACGAAGTGGGACGAGGAGTCCTTTACGCCCGGAAGGCGCACAAGCTTTTTGAGCGCCACTTCTGCGAAGCGGTCCATGTCTTGTGCGACGACTTGTAAAATGTAATCGCCGCCTCCCGACACGGCGGAGCAAGAGACCACTTCGTCCATCTGTTTTATCTGTTTCTCGAAGGCGGAGAGATGGTCTTCCGCGTGCGAGTCGAGCTTGATGAAAACATAGGCGAGCACGGTGAGCCCGGCCTCAGCCCGGTCCACTTTGGCGCCATATCCCTTGATGACCCCTGAGGCCTCAAGCTGCTTCACCCTGCGGTGGGCGGCGGACACCGACAGGCCGACCTGGTCGGCGATTTCGGCGTTGGTGAGCCGCCCATTCTCCTGTAGCAGCATCAGGATTTTCTTGTCAGTTTCATCAATCACAGGAAGATTTCCGAAGTTATGGGATGTTTTCGAGAAAATATACCAAATTTCGCTTATTTTCCATGAAGTCTGGCAAGAAATTTCATCCAAAATCCCCATAGTACAACCTATGAGCGATATGAACGCATCCGCCGCAACGGCGCCGAAAAACCCCTTCGCTGCGAACACCAGCCATGCGCTGCGCGGCGATTACGAGCATATGCGCGAAGACTACACTGTGGCGCAGCCTTATGAGCGGTATACGGAGGCCGAGCAGGCGCGTTGGCGCTTTCTTTATGATCGCCAGAAAAAGCTGCTGCCCGGCTATGCGGCTCACGAATTTATCAGTGGTCTTGAAAAGCTGAACGCCGGCGACGCCATCCCCCGGCTCGACGAAGCCAACAAAGTGCTGGGCGACGCCACCGGCTGGCAGCTTGTCGCTGTGCCCGGTCTCATTCCCGACGACGTCTTTTTCGATCACCTCGCCAATTGTCGCTTTCCCGTGGCGTGGTGGATGCGCGGTGAGCACGAGCTTGATTATCTTGTGGAGCCGGACATTTTCCACGACTTCTTCGGTCATGTGCCGCTGCTTTCTAACCCTGTGTTTGCAGAATATATGCGCAAATACGGGCTCGGCGGCCCCAAGGCAATTGAGCATGGCGCGCAGAAAATGCTGGCGCGGCTGTACTGGTACATTGTCGAATTTGGCCTAATCAATACCAAAGACGGTCTTCGCGCGTTCGGCGCCGGGATGCTGTCATCGAAGGATGAGACGATTTTTTCGGTGGAGAACCCGAAGCCGAACCGTGTCGCCTTTGATCTCGAGCGGGTGTTGAACACCGCTTACATGGTCGACGATTTCCAGAAGACCTATTTTGTGATCGACAGTTTTGATCAGCTTTTTGAAATCTGCGATTGCGATTTCACGCCCTATTATCAGCGCGCCGACGGCAAGCCTCCGATAGATCCGGCGACGGTGCTGGCGAGCGATACAGTCATCACCAAAGGTCAATTCTAACCTGATTGCGCGCTGATATGCGGCGCCGGGGCGTCTAGGCGGAAATACGAATTTCGGTTAGGCATCGCTTATGGCGATTACATTGGACACATGGCGGCTTAACCCGGCGCTTGATCTTGCGAAATATGCTGAGATCTACGCCCGGCGGGGGATCGTTCAGATTCCAGATATCCTCACATCAGAGTCTGCGGAAACCCTGAACTCGATATTGTCAGGAAAGTTGGACTGGCGGGTTCTCGCGACCGATGCGAATGACAGGCCCGTGCATTTCACGCAAAGCGAACTTGCGGCGATGCCGAAAGATCAGCGCGATGCGTTGTTCCGGGACATCATGCTGCGCGCACGGGAGAACCGCGGTTTTTTCTATCATACCTATCCGTTGATCGAGGCTTACATGAAGGGTTGGGATCAGGGCCACCCGATCCATACCATAACAGAGTTCGTGAATAGTCCGGACTGGCTCGGCCTTGGCCGTCGGGTTACTGGCGTTGAGCGTATTACCAAAGCGGACGCCCATGCGACTGCTTACAGCCCATCGCATTTTTTGACCCGTCATCTCGATTATGGCGATGACCGGGAGCGCCGCGCCGCCTATGTGCTCGGTATGACAAAAAGCTGGCAGCCTGACTGGGGCGGGCTTTTGTTATTCCTGAATGAAAGACAGGACATCACGGAGGGCTATCTGCCCCGCTATAATGTTCTCACCATTTTCGATATCAAATATCTGCACACGGTGACGCAGGTCTCGAGTTTCGCCGGCGGCATACGCCGCGCTGTCACCGGCTGGTTCCGCGATGATCCGCCCGCTAAAGGCTAGGGCAGCTATTTAGGTTAGGTCGTGTTTTCTGACGAGGCCGCGTATCTGATCATAGGTGAGGCTAAGCGCGTCAGCAGCCTGTTTCTGGCTTTCTCCGTGCGCTGCAAGCGCCTCTGAGACGAGCCTTTTTTCGATCTCGTTCAAATGCGCGCGCAAATCATACCGCATGCCGGGAGCGGATACCGACTCCGGCTTTGCGGGCGCCGTATAGGGCGGTTCAGAATGAAGGTCTGCAAGGGGGCCAAACGCCGCTTCGAATGGATCAAGCACGATATTATCGACAGGGCCCTCGCCGTCGAGTTCAGCCCAGTGAAAGACGGCGCGTTCTGCAGCATTCTTCAGTTCACGGACATTTCCCGGCCAGTCATGTTTTTTCAATGCGGCTGCCGCTTCTGGTGAAAATCCAGGGAAGGTGATGTCCAGTTCCGCCGCGACAGCGCTGGCGAAATGCGCCGCCAGCAACATGATGTCATCCTGGCGTTTTCTCAGCGGCGGCGCCGCCACAACGTCAAAGGCGAGGCGGTCGAGGAGATCGGCCCGGAACTCGCCTTCTTCAGCTTTCTTCCGCAAGTCCACATTTGCGGCGGCGACGATCCTGACATCGGCCTGGCGCGTCTTCTCGTCCCCGATACGTTCATATTCTCCATATTCAATGACGCGCAGGAGCTTTTCCTGAACCCGTAATGAGGCTGACGAGATTTCATCCAGAAAGAGGGTGCCGCTTTCGGCGCGTTCAAACCGGCCCTGATGGCGTTTGGCGGCGCCGGTAAAGGCGCCGGCCTCGTGCCCGAAAAGCTCGCTTTCAAGCAGGGTTTCATTCATCGCCGCACAGTTGACCTTCACCAGCGGTCCGTCCCACCGCCCGGAGAGAAAGTGGATGCGCGCCGCTAAAAGCTCCTTGCCAGAGCCTCGCTCGCCCATCACCAGCACTGGGCGGTCGACTCTGGCAATGCGCGAGGCGTGATCGAGCGCGTCCAGAAAGGCGCGGGATTGGCCGATAAGATCCGGGGGGGTGGGTTGTGACGCCATAGGTAATAAATACCACATCATATGGGTAAATAATACCAAAATAGCGGTGATTTTAGCCTATAAAAATTTCAACCGTGCGGACGAAATGGAATAATATTCAACAATATCAATTGGATATGTGATCTGTCCAAAGTTGGCACGGCTTTCGCAATAGAAGAGGCAGACGGGGTTAATCAACAACCCAAACGCTGAGGAGATCAACATGAGCCGATACTCAAGATACGAAGACCGAGATTGGGAGCAGCGCATGCATACCGCGTTTCGCGGTCGCGCCGGCTTTGCCTGGGGCGCGTTCTTCCTCGGTTTCATCCTCGGCGGCATCATTTTTTAGGAGTTCTATCCATGGGCGTTTTTTCCCGACTGAGCGACATCGTCAATTCCAATATCAATTCCATGCTCGATAAGGCGGAAGACCCGGAGAAGGTCGTGCGCCTGATCATTCAGGAGATGGAAGACACCCTCGTTGAGGTCCGCTCCAATGCGGCCCGGGCGCTGGCGGACCGCAAGGAAGTTACTCGCAAGAAAGACGAGTTTGTCCGTCGCTCCGTTGAGTGGGAGTCCAAGGCCGAATTGGCCATCGCCAAGGGGCGTGACGATCTCGCCCGCGGCGCGGTGGCGGCCAAACGCAAGGCCGAAGAGATGATCGGTCTGCTGGATGGCGAATTGAAAGCCATCGACGGCACCGTCGACAAGACGAATGACGATCTCTCGAGGCTTCAGGCCAAGCTGAAAGAGGCGCGCGCCAAGCAGCGCTCGCTCGAAATTCGCCGCCATGCCGCATCGGACAGCGTCCGCATTAGCCGCCAGGTCAATGACGGCCGTATTGAAGAAGCGCTGGCCAAATTCGACCGTTATGAGCGCCGAATTGATGAGCTGGAGGCGGAAGCTGAAAGCTGGGCGCTTGGCCGTCCGCGCACGCTGGAGCATGAATTTGCTGAGCTTGAGGCCGAGGATGCGGTGAATGCCGAACTCGAAGCCTTGAAAAAGAGGGTCGCAAACCGCACCTCCACATCAGGGCAAAATTAAGGCAAGGGCAAAGGGGCATATCCCATGGAAGATGGATTTATGGCAGTCGCGATCGTAGCGATCATCTTTGTCGCTTGTCCTGCGGTGTTCATGCACTACCAGGCGGAGCTGAGAAAGACGAAGTCGATCTCCACCGACGATGAGCGGCTTGTGGATGACCTCTGGAAGACTGCGCAGCGCCTTGAGCGCCGCGTGGACGCCCTGGAGACCATCCTCGACAAGGAAGCGCCGGACTGGCGCAAAGATTATCCGGAGCGGCCCCATGCCTGAGCATCATCACCACCATCATCACTGGCGCGATCGTGACAGCTACGCCTATCGCGCCGGTCAGCCGGGGCCGGGCCCGAATTTCCACCGTCTACGGAGGAATACGCGGCGCGGAAAGATTGCGGGCGTGTGCGCTGGCTTCGCCGAGTATTTCGGATGGAATCTGAAATGGGTGCGGATCATTTCAATCCTCGCAACCATATTCTTCTTTCCCATGCCGGCGATCGCTTATCTCGCTGCGGCGGTGTTCATGAAAGCCGATACGGATTTGCCGCCGCAAACAGATTTTCGAGATGAAGAGGCGGAACGCTTCTGGCGCACTTTTTCCACACGGCCAAAGGCGACCTTCTCGGAGTTGAAACACCGGTTCCGGGCGCTTGATGCGCGCATCGCAGATCTGGAATATGCGGTGACGTCAAGCGAGTACGGATTAAGAAAAGCGTTCCGCGACCTCGAACGCGGCGCCTGAACCAAAACAGCATTACGAACGACCAAGAGGGATGCCCGCGCTGCGGGCGGATACGGGGAACGTGCATTCTCATTGCACGGACAAGGAGAGAGACATGACTTTTTTTGCGATAATTGCGAAAGGGATCGTGATGATTGCGCTGGCGGGAGCGGCGTTCATCGCACTGGCTATCGCTATTGGGTATGAGCCTGCCGCGGCGAAAACGGCGGCGCAGTGTGAGGCGAAACCCGCCCCGGCTTGCCTGTTCATGATCCTGTAGCCCTGCCGGGCTGTTGCTGCGGCGGGCCCGGGCGGGCTGTTCCATCCATGCTTGCCGCACAGCACGGCGCCGACTACCATTCACGTCAACATCAGAGCCGGATGACGGCTCCAGCGAGGACGCGAATGATGAGTGACAGTAAGCGCGGGGGGCGCGCGGGCGGTGAAAACCGTAAAGACCGCAAGACCAGACCTCCTACAAAATCCACAGAAAAGAAAGCTTCATCGCAGGGCCGTCGGCGGCGGCCTTTACGGCTTGCGGCGCTCGATCTCGGCACAAATAACTGCCGCCTGTTAATCGCGTCGCCTCACCGGAGCGGTTTTCGCATTGTCGACGCCTTCTCCCGCATCGTGCGACTCGGGGAAGGATTGTCGCAAAGCGGTGTCTTGTCCGAAGAGGCGATGGAACGCACCATCGGCGCCCTGAAGGTCTGCGCGGATAAGGTCAACCGGCGCAGCGTGTCGCATATGCGCTGCATAGCGACGCAAGCCTGCCGTGGCGCTGCAAACGGCCCTGAGTTTCTTGATGCGGTAGCGCGGGAAACCGGGCTCAAATTCGACATCATAACAACGGAAGAGGAGGCCCGGCTCGCGGTCGCCGGTTGCGCCGATCTGCTTGATCAGGACGCCGAAGCGGGACTTGTTTTCGATATTGGCGGCGGCTCGACGGAATTGTCCTGGGTACGGCGCAAGAATGGCGGCGCGGAGATTGCGGCGTGGACGTCCTTGCCTTTCGGCGTCGTCTCTATTGCGGAGAAATGGGGTGGGCATGAGATGAGCGAGGAGACATACGCCGCGGTGGTGGCGGATGTGCGCAAATCCGTGGCGCAAATCGGTGACCCCGCCGGCATGAAGGAGATTTTCGCGCGTGACGCGGCGCATCTTCTGGGCACCTCAGGCACGGTGACGTCTATCGCCGGCGTGCATCTCGGTCTTGCGCGCTATCGCCGCGACCGGGTGGACGGGCTCTGGCTTTCCATCCGCGACGCCAAAACAGTGACGTCGAAATTATGTGCGATGAACTTTTCCGAACGCGCGCGCGAGCCGTGCATTGGTGAAGAGCGAGCAGACCTTGTTGTGTCGGGTTGCGCCATTCTCGAAGCGCTTCAGGCCGAATGGCCCGCGACGCGAATCCGCGTCGCCGACCGGGGTTTGCGCGAAGGTGTGCTCGCGGATTTGGCGCTGCAGGCGAAGTCGTCTCGAAGAAATTGGGTGCGGGGAGAGGATTTGAACCTCTGACCTTCAGGTTATGAGCCTGACGAGCTACCGGGCTGCTCCACCCCGCGCCAACTTCGCAAAACTCTGTCGAGAGTTGCTGTCTCCCGCAGCGTTATGGGCGCGATCGGCGCGCCCCGCGAACGGGAGAGCGGGGTATAGCGAAGCCGGGCGGGCCTCGCAAGGGCCGCCAGCCGATTATTTTTCTTCAGCTTTTTCGGCGTTTCAGGCTGCGTCGGGCAGGTCCGCCGCAGTTTCCTCGACCAGCATGTCCACAACCTTGATCAGGGCCTCGGCGTCATCTGCGCCGTCGGCGCGGGATTTGGCGAACATCTCCACCTGACGGCAGGCGCTGGTCCCGCGCTTCAGGATGGTTCGCGCATGCTGCACTTCCTTGAGGCAGCCAAGCGCGACCGCGCCTTCCTCGATAATTTCGAGCATCTCTTCAATCAGGGAGCCGAAGGGCAGGCATTCGCCGCGGCCAAGATCAATCATGCTTTTGGTGCAGCCATAGCGCTGTGCGCGCCAGCGGTTTTCTTCGAGCATGATGCGCGGATAAATCCGCCAGCGCATGTTTTTCTGTTTGATGCGCGCGAGCATGCGCAGGATAGATTGATAAAACGCCGCAATGCAGAGCGCGTCTTCAAGGCGTGTGCAGACATCAGTGATGCGCATTTCAAGCGTCGGAAAGCGCGCGCTCGGCCGCATATCCCACCAGAGTTTGCTGGAATCCTCCATGACGCCCGCATGCACTAGGCGCTCGATCATGCGTTCATATTCCGACCAGCTTTCATAACGGTCGGGAATGCCGGTGCGCGGCATGGAGTCGAATATGCCAAGCCGGGAACAGCGCATCTGCATGTCATGACCGCCCCAGAAGGGCGACGATGTCGACAGTGCGAGCAGGTGGGGCAGGAAATAGCGTGTCTGGTTGAGGAGGTCGATGCGCAGCTCCTTGTCCTCGACGCCGGCGTGAACATGCATGCCGCAAATCAGCATCCGGCGGATCGCGCCGCCCATATCAGCATCGAGCAGGTCATAGCGCGGCGCGGCGGTGTGTTTCTGCCGGCCCCATTGCGCGAAGGGATGGGTCGAGGCCGCCATCAGCTTCATGCCATGTTTTTCGGCGGTGTTGATGATCGCGGACCGCAAGGCCGTCAGGTGATGGCGCGCTTCCTTAATGTCTGCGCAGACTGGGGTGCCGATCTCCACCTGACATTTGAGAAATTCCGGCGTGACGCGCTCGCCGAGCCGGTCTTTGCAGTCTTTCATAAAATCGGGAGAGGGCTCCGGAACGAGATCGCGTGTGTCCGGATCGATGAGGAGATATTCCTCTTCCACTCCCAATGTCAGCGCAGGCAGCATGAGCCGATCTCCCGTTCGTTCATGTCGCCTCGGACTATGAGACGATCTTGCGCACTCCCGCGCTCAGAATATCCGCCATTGCGGCGACGCCATCATTGTCCGAAATCAAATCCTGACGCGCCTCGAGAGTGATATGGGATAGTGACCGGGGTCCGATATGGCGGTCAACGGAATAATTGAACTCGCGCGCGTCATAAGGCTCATTGTCGCCGATGCGCCAATCCGTCTCCGTTTCAAGATGTCTGATCATTCCGCGCGCGGATAGCTCATCCTCGCGCCAGAGAAGGCCGAGCGCCCATGGGCGGTCTTCAGCGGCGCCCATTAGGCGATTGGTGAAGCTGTGGACCGAAATGACGAAGGGCGCGCCAGAGGTCGCGATGATATCGTCGAGGGCGGCATCCAGAAGGTCATGATACGGAACATGGAACTGATTGATCCGGGCCTCGCGGTCAGCTTCGCTTAACATCTGATTGCCGGGGATCGGAATCTGATCGCTTGTGTGCGGGATCAGCCCCTCAGCCGAGAGGGTGCGATTGGGGTCTATGATCAGGCGAGAAAATTCGCAGCGAAACAGCGTTCCCTGAAGGCGCTGCGCAAGCCCTGCGGCCAGCGCGCCGGCGCCGATATCCCAGGCGATGTGAGTTTTGAGAATATCCTCCGGCAGCCCCAGGCAATTGAGCGAGGCCGGCATGGCGTTTGATCCATGGTCGCAGAAGATAAAGACCGGCGCGGCGCCGAATTTTTCAAGCCGGGCTAATTCGAAATCACTCATGGCCTTAATCATGCGCGTCTTCGCAGGGCGCGCAAGGGCGAGGGTGACGCATCGCCTCTAAGACTCGATAATTTCGACGGCGTCTTTTTTCAGCTTCAAGGCGATTTCGCCGCGTTTGAGACGCAGCGCCGCCTCGCCATAGACATCGCGGCGCCAGCCATGAAGGGCGGGGACGTCAGCCTCATCATCAAGCGCGATGGCCTCGATATCGGCGCTCGACGCGATCAGCTTCGGCGCGACGTGAAAGGCCTCGCATTGACGCTTCAGGAGCACCTTCAACAGGTCCACCACATCTGCCGGCGCCTTTTCCTTTTCGACCTTTTCGATCGCCGGCAGGTTATCGCGGGGGATTTCCGTCCCTTCCTTGATTGCCTTCAGGATGGCCGAGCCGGACTTGGAGCGTTCAAATCCTGAAGGGATCGACCGGGCGCGGGCGAGGGATTTTGCGTCGCCGGGTTGAAGCCGGGCGAGTTCGAAAATGGACTCGTCTTTCAAGACGCGGCTCCGGGGCGTGTCTTTGGTTTGCGCCTCCTGCTCGCGCCATTCCGCGAGCTTCATGACGACGCCGATTTCTTTCGGGCGCACGCCGCGCAGTTTCAACCGCTTCCAGGCGCTCTCGGGCTGAACATGGTAAAGACCGCCATCGTTCAACGCCTCCATTTCTTCCTCGACCCATTTGCGCCGCTCGCGCTTTTCAAGGGTGTCGGTCAGGAGCGGGAAGGCGTCGCGCAGATGCGTGACGTCGGAGAGCGCATAGGTGAGCTGCGCATCGGTGAGCGGACGGCGCGCCCAGTCGGTGAAGCGCGACCCCTTGTCGATCTTGGCTTTCAACAGCGTGCGCATGAGCGGCTCATAGCCGATCTGGTCGCCAAAGCCGCAGGCCATGGCCGCGATCTGTGTATCAAACAGAGGCGCCGGCACATCGCCAATGAGGCGGTAGAAAATCTCAAGGTCCTGACGCGCAGCGTGAAAGACCTTCACCACCTTTTTATCGGTCATCAAGTCCAGAAAAGGGGAGAGATCCAGCTTGTCGGCGAGCGGGTCGATGATCGCCTCCTCGCCTTCGCCCGCCGCCTGAATGAGGCAGAGGATCGGCCAATAGGTCTTTTCCCGCATGAATTCTGTGTCGACCGCGACAAAGGGCTGTTCGCGGAGCGCCTTGGAAAACCGGGCCAATTCGTCTGTGGTGGAGATAACTTGCATGGATGGCGCTTCTATCGGCGCGGACGGGCCCCGGCAAGCATCCTTCGGCGCAGCAAAAACGCGCAACTTGCGCCGGGCCCGGGCGGGGCTGACCACCCTGTGGAAAATAAGGCGGTCAGGGGCCGGGGATCGAACCAAAATGTAAAGTAAGCTGGACATTATGCACTTGAGGTACCATGCGGGATATTGCTGACCTAATTCATATATTTTTCCACGTTCCCGGGTGTTCTCCTTGTTTTTCAGAAAGGATCATGATCCGTGAACAAATCCCCAATTCTGGGGAAAAAGTGTTCGCTAAAACGAGGGAACATGGCTAGGCGCCGGGAACATGTTCATATATTGTCCGCCTTCCAATTGGACAGGAGGCGCCCCCATGACAGGCGAAACCGTAAGCTTCGACAAGGCAAAAGCTGACACCGACAAAGGCGATTCGGCCCCGCGCCAGCAGTCTTCCATCATGTTCCCAAACGTCGATCTGGCCAACGCTGTGGAGGTCGCAAAGGCGGTATATTCTCGGCAGGGCTTGGGGCCGTGCCCTTTGGACGAGCTGGCCGCCGAAATGAACGTGACTATGAGCGGCAATTTTCGACTGCGCACATCCGCCACTCGAATGTTCGGATTTATCGAAAAAGAGGGAAATTCAGCGGTAAAGCTGACGGACCTTGGAACGCGCCTCCTTACGCCAGAGTCGGAGGCCGACGCGAAAAGCGCCGCTTTTCTTAATGTTCCGCTGTATTCAAAAATCTTCGAAACCTATCGCGGCAAACTACTCCCTCCGGCCAAGGCGTTGGAGCGTGAAATGATCTCACTTGGCGTGGTTGCAAAACAGGCCGACAGGGCGCGTCAAGTCTTTCAGCGCTCGGCTAAAGAGGCAGGATTTTTCGATAGCGGCGATGACCGTCTCGTGAGGCCGCGCACCGCTTCGTCCTCCACTTCTGAGTTGCGCGATGCTCCTTCGTCCGATCAACCCGAAACCGCCGCCGTTGACGTTGGTCAGCCTCCGTCGAGGCCCCCCTATTATGGCGGCGGAGGCGGCGGCAGCGGAGGAGACGGCGATTATCACCCCTTTATTGAAGGTTTGCTTCGCACCCTGCCAGAGACAGGGAAATCATGGTCGCACCGAGACCGCGCAAAGTGGCTGACACTCGCCGCTAACGCCTTCGACATGATTTATGAGACCGAAGAAGGCGACTTGATCGGAATAGAAATCAAGTCGGTAAAAAAGAACGGCGGCTCCTGATGGAGCCGCCGCAGAATTTCGGATCGCTCGACGGCCAGTTTCACAGGCCGGAACCGTTGAGCGGAACTCCAACAGGGAGGCCGCAAGGACGGCGACGCCTATGGTTTTAAGAGCCTAAACTAAAGACCCGGCGGTTGACGGCGCGTTAGCGTCGGTACCCCGCCGGGCATAATTTATCACTTAACTAGCGCCGGCGCCAGCACGTCGAGTGTTGGATTTTTTATGACGATGAAGTTTGGAAAAAACGGTGTCTACGTCCGGCACCCAAGGGAACCTTGGGAGGCTTTGGGCACTCCTATGCTTCATGTACATGCGCAATACGATCAAGTTAAGGGGACCTGGGGCGGCTATTCTGCGGAAGAAAAGGGGCAATTTGTAGAGACATACAGAAAGGCGAAAACAGAGTTTCAAATGGATCCCGCATTTGAAATAGTCGAGCGCGTCGTAAGTGGCGACGTTGTCGATCTGCTGATAGACGATGCATTTTCGCGTAATCGAGCCCCCATAATTGCGTTTCCTCACCCGTCCTTTGACGATGAGGATGGGGTGGGGTTTGAGGCCCCCATGCGGGGACCTACCAATGCCTTACCGTTCGCATATGCGGCATATTTGCAACAGTTACTGGGTTGTTACGTTGATAAGGCGATAATACAGGCCGCCCGTGTTGGTAGGACGAAATTAAAGCTTTTTAGCCGATTCTTGTGCCAACCTGCATTTGTTGGTGAAATTTCAAGGGGTGCTCCCTACCTTTTGATAGACGATACCTGCACCACAGGGGGTTCATTAGCGGCCCTGAGGAGCCATATCCTCAGAAACGGCGGTTACGTTGTCGCCGTAAGTGTGTTGTGTAATAAGGAAGGAAGTTCCACGCCTTTTGGTATTACGCGAGGAACTATTGGTGACCTCCATGCGTATTATGGAGATGGGTTTCAAAGCTATTGGCAGGAAACGTTTGGACATGGCCCGGAGTGCCTTTCAGAAGCTGAAGGACAAAATCTTGCGGCGTGGGCGCGCGCCCGCACCAGTGAAGGTGTGCCCGCCGGAAACCAGCTTTTACAGCGACTCCGAGATCGAATTAATGAGGCAGCAGGCAAAGGCGGGTAAAGAGCTTGCCAGAAAAGTTGCTAAAGATCGCGGTCATAAGCTACACCCCAAAGTGGCGGCCATGAGAGGCGAAGCGTAGGTTTCTTGGAAAACCCTGAACACAAAAAGCATGAGATGCTGGATGATGGTAAAATCGCGTTACGTCGCGATGAAGTCATAAAGCGCATGTTAAGAACTCTACCAAAGGAACATCCCAAGCCAGAGCCCGGCAGAAAGCCGGGCCGTCCTATCACTTCCCCTTCGTCCGCCAGCGAGCCTTCCGATTAGGCCCCTTAAGCTTGCGCGGCTTCCCGTCCAGAAGTTGCTTCATATAAAAGACGCTTCCCGACAGTTGCCTTGATAGCCTTCTCCGTGCGCTGCGTGTCGTCAATGCCTAGCGCTGCGCGATTGGAGTAGCGGAAATCAAATTCACTCAGGTAACGGTGCAGGTGTTTTTTATCGCAATGCTGATACACGCCACGCATTCCACGCTTAAAGATGCCGAAATATCCTTCAATCGTCTGGGTATGGATCGTGTTGTCTTCGCGGTTAACGTATTCGTCAGCCGAGTGATTGACGCTGTAATGCTTCGCAAACGTATCGCCGATGCCGCGATAGTGCGGGGCCTCATCGGTCATCAGATGCGCTTCACGGGCAAGGTTTTCTTCTAGGATCGGCTTGATCGTTTTCAGGCTGATGTTGTCGACCACATAACTGCGCACACGCCCTGAATTGCGGTCAACAAGCGAAACAACCTTGCACATATTGCGGATAGGCATACGGCTCTTAGGCGCATCGGGATCGCGTCCGATGAAAGTTTCGTCTGCCTCAACCTTGCCGCCACCGGAGCCCATGGAAGGCTCGAAATCTTCCGGGCGCATCGCCTCGCGGATGCGGTGAGCCATAAACCAAGCCGTCCGGTAAGAGCCGAAACCAAGGTTGCGGTGAAGCTGGGCGGCGCTGATGCCTTTTTTCGAAGAGCACATCAGGTGCGTGGCCAGTAACCACTTATGGAGCGGGATATGGGACCGCTCGTAGATCGTGCCGATGGTCACGGAAAAGGGCTTCCGGCATTCCTTGACCTTGCACTTGTAGAGGCCGGGGCGCGTGGATTTGCCCTTCAGAAGGGTCGAAAATTCGTCGCCTACCACGCCGCAGTGAGGGCAGACCCGGCCATCAGGCCAGCGCAGCGCCTCGTAGTGAGCGCGGGCGGCTTCTTCATCGTGGAAAATCGGGTCTGTGAGCTTCTTGGCCATTGTCTCTCTCCAATGACCAAAAGATAGGAAATCAGTCTTGGTATGTCAAGTGAATAATGTCCAGTAAGCTTTACTTTTTGGCTTATGGCGTGAAGCAATCGTCTCGCTTTCGAACCTGACCTCGCGGCCTTGACATTGCATGTGGTAATCGCCACTCCGGCGCGACTAATTTCAGTGGGGAATAGAATGCACGCCTATCGTAGCCACACCTGTGGAGAATTGCGCAAAACCGAGGTTGGCGAGACCGTTCGCCTCTCAGGCTGGGTCCACCGCAAGCGTGACCATGGAGGGCTCCTGTTTATCGACCTGCGCGATCATTACGGGCTGACACAGCTCGTGGTTGAGCCTGAAGCGGCGTTTTTCGCAGAGGTCGAGAAAGTTCGCCAGGAAAGCGTCATCATGATCGACGGCCGGGTGGTCGCGCGCGACGCCGAGGCCGTGAACCCGAACCTCCCCACGGGTGATATCGAAGTCCGCATGGACGCGTTTGAAGTGTTGTCCAGCGCGGACGAGTTGCCGCTGCCGGTTTTTGGCGAGCCTGACTATCCCGAAGACATCCGGATGACGCACCGTTATCTCGATCTCCGCCGTGAGACCCTGCACCGGAACATCATGATCCGTTCCAAGATCATTACGGCGATCCGGGGCGGTATGGAAAAAGCGGGCTTCACCGAGTTCCAGACGCCGATTCTGACGGCGTCATCGCCGGAAGGCGCGCGCGATTTTCTGGTGCCGTCGCGGCTTCACCCCGGAAAATTCTATGCGCTGCCCCAGGCGCCGCAGATTTTCAAACAGCTCATCATGGTGTCGGGCTTTGACCGCTATTTCCAGATCGCGCCATGCTTCCGCGACGAGGATGCGCGCGCTGACCGATCCGCCGGCGAATTCTATCAGCTCGACCTCGAGATGAGTTTCGTTGAGCGCCAGGATGTGTTCGACGCTGTCGGCCCGGTCATGGAGCAGACCTTCAAGGCGTTTGCCGGCGAGCGCGCGGTGACGAATTATCCGTTCCCGATGATCCCTTATGATGAGTCTATGCTGAAATATGGTTCCGACAAGCCGGACCTTCGCTGCCCCATCGAAATGCAGATCGTGTCGGATCATTTCCGTGGATCGGGCTTCAAGATCTTCGCGCAAATTCTCGACGCCGATCCGAAAAACGAAATCCGCGCCATACCGGCGCCGGGCGGCGGTTCTCGCGCTTTCTGCGACCGCATGAATTCCTTCGCCCAGAAGGAAGGTCTGCCGGGCATGGGCTACATGATCTTCGACGAAACGGAAGTGAAAGGTCCGCTGGCGAAGAATATCGGTCCGGAACGCGCCGAAGCGGTGCGCGCGCAGCTTGGCATGAAAGCCGGCGATGCGGCGTTCTTCCTTGCGGGCAAGGCGGAGGATTTCCAGGCGGTCGCCGCGAAAGCGCGCGTGGTGATCGGCGAGGAATTAGGCCTCACCGACAAGAACAAATTCGAAATGGCCTGGATTGTCGATTTTCCCATGTATGAATGGGACGAGGAAAACAAAAAAGTCGAGTTCGGCCACAATCCGTTTTCCATGCCGCAGGGAGGCCTTGAAGCGCTCGAAAGCGTGAAGACCGACGAGGATTATCTCGCGATCAAGGCCTATCAGTACGACCTCGTCTGCAATGGATATGAGCTTGGCTCCGGCGCGATCCGGAACCATCGTCCCGACATAATGTATAAAGCCTTTGACGTCGCCGGTTACGGCAAGGAAGTCGTCGAGGACAAGTTCGGCGGCATGTTGAATGCGTTCAAATATGGCGCGCCGCCCCATGGTGGGTGCGCCATGGGTATTGAGCGGATCGTGATGCTGCTCTGCGACCAGGTGAACATCCGCGAAGTGACGATGTTCCCGATGACTCAGCAGGCTGAAGATCTGTTGCTTCATGCGCCGATCGAAGCGTCGCCGGAACAGTTGAAGGACGTTCACATCCGTGTGGTGATGCCGATCACGGAAAAGAAAGACTAAAGGGCGAGGCCCCGAAGGGAAGCAATGATCAAGATCTCAAGCGATTTCGACAGCGGCAACATTCTCTGTACGAACGCCGACAATCCATCGAATATAGAGCTTGAGATCAAACCCGACGGCAAGGCCAACTTCTTTCAGTGGTTTTTCTATTGCGTTGAGGGTGCGGAGGGGCAAGCCCTGAAGATGCGTCTCACCAATGCGCAAGGGGCGTCGTATCTTGGCGGCTGGAAAGACTACCGCGCCGTCGCCTCCTATGATCAGGACGACTGGTTCCGCGTGGATACGGCGTTTGACGGCCGCGAGCTGATAATCACGCATAAGCCGGAAAAAGATAAAATCTATTACGCCTATTTCGCGCCTTATCCGACCAGCCGCTACCGCACCTATATTGAAAATATCAAAGAGTCGCCGGTGCTCTCGCATGAGGTTCTTGGCGAGACTTTGGACGGTCAGGAAATCGATTATTTCAAAGCCGGCGAAGGCGCGCGGCACTTCTGGGTGATTGCGCGCCAGCATCCGGGCGAGACCATGGGCTCGTGGTGGATGGAAGGCTTTCTGGAGCGTCTCACCGATGAAGGGGATGGCGGCGCCAAGACCCTGCTGGAGCAGGCGACGTTCCATATTGTGCCGTGCATGAATCTCGACGGCGCCCAACGCGGACATTTGCGCACCAACGCCGCCGGAAAAGACCTCAATCGCGCATGGCGCAACGCTAGCATGGAGGAAAGCCCGGAAGTCTTCCTCACGCGCGAAAAAATGCGCGAGACCGGCGTCGATTTTTTCCTCGACGTCCATGGCGATGAGGCGATCCCCAACAACTTCCTTGACAATGCTTTTGGCATTCCGTCGTGGGATGAGCGCCACGAGAAGCTGTTCAGTACGTATTCCTCGCGGCTGCTCGACATCTCCAAGGACTTCCAGACCAAGCAGGGCTATCCGCCCGCCGCGCCCGGCAAGGCCAATCTCGATATCGCCAATTCCTATGTCGCGGAGACATGGAACTGTCTGTCCATGACTCTTGAAATGCCGTTCAAGGACGCGAATGTGAACCCGGACCCGGTTCATGGCTGGTCGCCTGAACGCTGCCGCAATTTTGCGCGGGAGCATCTGACGGTGATGACCGAAATCGTGGATATGGTGCGCTGAGAAAGCCCGCCCCCATAGGGCGAGCGGCTGTTTCGGAAATTCATCATTTCTGTTGAAAAACAGCACTTTTGCCCAGTGTTGGTGAATAGTTATCCAACACCTTCGGCGCCGCCCTATACTCTCTCAACGGTCATTCGCCATGCGATCTCTGGAATCGTTCGGGATGACAAACGAGGCGACGGATATGATGACGGAGCAGAAAATTCCAAATGGCGCCACATCGCCCGCAACCCCGCATAAAACAAGGGCGCAGACAGGCTCGGGGCCCGCTCGCAGCGAGGAGCAGCGCCTATTTATCGCGGGAGGCGGCCCTCGCAGAATCCGGACGAAGCCTCTATTGAAATCGGCTCGTACAAGGACCGCTCCATGACCCCAGAAATCGGACATTTCGCGCTGATCCTCGCTTTCGCGCTATCGCTGGCGCAGGCGCCGGCGCTGCTGATCGGCGCACGGGCGCAGGATGCACGCTTCGCCGCTTTTGGCCAGCGCGCGGCGATCCTGATTTTCGGTCTCGTGGCGGTCTCGTTTTTCAGCCTGATGCACGCTTACGCGATTTCGGATTTTTCCGTGTCGAATGTCTTTGAAAATTCCCATACGGCGAAGCCCTTCATCTACAAGCTGACCGGGACATGGGCGAACCATGAGGGCTCGATGCTGCTCTGGGCGCTGATCCTCACCTTGTTCAGCGGGGTTCTGGCGGCGCAAGGGCGCGCAGCGCCGCGCGATCTGTTGTTGCTGACGCTTGGCGTACAGGCGCTGATTGTCTCCGCCTTCCTCGCTTTCATTCTGTTCACATCCAATCCGTTCCTGCGGCTGTTCCCGGCGCCGCTGGACGGGACGGGACTGAACCCGTTGCTGCAGGACCCCGGCCTCGCGATCCATCCGCCGTTTCTCTATCTCGGCTATGTGGGCTTCTCGATTCCGTTCTCCTTTGCGGTCGCCGCGCTCATTCGCGGCAAAGCCGATACGGTCTGGGCGCGCCTGGTGCGTCCCTGGGCGCTGATCGCCTGGGTGTTTCTCACCATCGGCATCGCGCTCGGGAGCTGGTGGGCCTATTACGAGCTTGGCTGGGGCGGCTGGTGGGCGTGGGACCCGGTGGAGAACGCCTCTCTCATGCCGTGGCTCGCGGGCACCGCGCTGATCCATTCGGTTCGCGTGGTTGAACGCCGCGACGCCATGAAGGGGTGGGCGGTCCTCCTTGCCATCACCGCATTTTCGCTCAGTCTTGTGGGCACTTTCCTTGTGCGCTCGGGCGTTATCACCTCAGTCCATGCCTTCGCGGTGGATCCGACGCGCGGCGTGTTCATTCTCATGATCTTGATGGCGGCGATCGGCGGATCGCTCAGCCTTTTTGCGCTGCGGGCGAATTCACTCTCGGCGACGGGCGCGTTTGCTGCGGTCAGCCGCGAGGGCGCGCTTGTCGTCAACAATGTCTTGATGCTTGTGGCCTGCGCGGTTGTTTTCGTCGGAACATTCTATCCGCTGTTCATTGATGTGTTGTCGAGCGAGAAAATTTCCGTCGGCGCGCCTTATTTCAATTTCATCTTTGCGCCGCTTGCGTCTGTAACGCTGATCCTTGCTGCTGTCGGAACATTGCTTGCGTGGAAGAAGGCCGATCTCGGCGCCAGTGTTAAAAAACTCTGGCCCGCCGCCGCGGCGGCGCTCGTGATGGCGATCATCGTCGCGGTGATCGCGGACCGCGCCCGCATCAGCGGCGCCTTCGCCATGGGGCTTGTGGTCTGGCTTGCGGGCGGCGCGATGATCGACATCGCCGGACGCATCAACCTTTTTCGTGCGCCTTTCTCGCAAAGTCTTGCGCGCGCCAAGGGCCTTCCCGGCGCCGCCTGGGGCGCGGCGATAGCCCATTGCGGCATCGCGTTGTTCGCTGTCGGCGCCGCCAGCATGAGCCTCTGGAAAACTGAAGTGGTTCAACTCATGGCCGAAGGCGATAGGGCTGAAATCGCAGGCTACTCTGTCACCTTGCAGTCTGTTGAGCGCATCAGTGGTCCGAATTATGAAGCCGAACGCGCGACGTTTCTCGCAACGAAAAATGACCAACGCGTAATGCTGGCGGGTGAACGCCGGTTTTACCCCGTGCGCGGGATGGAGACGAGTGAAGCGGCGATCCGCGCGCGCGGCATGAACGATCTTTATATTTCATTCGGGGCCAATAAATCCGGCAATGGCTGGCCGGTGCGTCTGTTCTTTAATTCCCTTGTCGGTTTTTTATGGCTCGGCGCGGCTGTGACCGCTTTTGGCGGACTTGTGGCGTTTGGCGACAGGGGCCGAAAACCGGCAAAGTTGCGCGACCGCAAACCGGCGCCTGCAGCAGTCGAGGCGGCGCCCGCATGAACCGTGTTGTCCTGATCATTCCGGTGGCTTTATTTTTGGTGATCGGCGCCTTTTTCGCCTGGGGCCTGACGCGCGATCCAAGCGCGATACCTTCGCAGTTAATCGACAAGCCTTTGCCGCAATTTGAAATGGCGGCGATTGAAGGGCTGGATCAGGGATTTTCGTCGGATGAATTGAAAAAGGGCGAGGTCGTTCTTCTAAATATCTTCGCGTCCTGGTGTGTGAGTTGCCATATCGAGCATCCATTTCTGATGCAGCTCGCGAAAAACGACACCATCAAGATTTATGGTCTCAATTGGAAAGACGAACCGGGCAAAGGCAAGGAATGGCTCGACCGGCTCGGCAATCCGTACACAAAAGTGGGTGACGATTATTCCGGCCGCGTCGCCGTCGATCTCGGCGTGACGGGCGCGCCGGAAACCTTCGTGATCGATAAGCAGGGCAAGGTGCGTTTCCGCGTCGCGATGCCGATAACCGAGCAATATTGGAATGACACGCTTGGGCCCATGATCGAGGAGTTGCGCGGTCAATGAGGGCTCTTGTTTTTATAGTCACGCTTTTTTGCATGGGCGCCGCCATCGCGGCGGAGCCGGACGAATTGCTCGACGACCCAGCGCTTGAAGCGCGCGCAGAACAGATTGACGCGCAATTGCGCTGTGTTGTCTGCCAGAGTCAGTCCATTGCAGAGTCAAACGCGCCGCTGGCAAAAGATTTACGCCTGCTCGTACGAGAGCGGCTTGTCGCGGGTGACACGAATAAGGAAGTCATCGCCTATGTCGTCGAACGCTATGGCGATTATGTGCTTCTGAAACCGCCGGTGCAGGGCAATACGCTGTTTCTCTGGGCGTTTCCCGCGCTGGCGCTTGCAGCAGGCGGGGCGGGCGCGTTCTTCTTTTTGCGCCGTGCGAAACCGGTTCCCGCGACGCCTATCAGTGAGGAAGACGAGCAGGAAATTGACCGTCTTCTGGAAGAGCGCGGCTGATGCTCTGGATTGTCATGCTTGTTTTGGCGGTAGCGGCGCTTGGTCTGTTGATTGAGCCTTTCCAGCGCTCGCGCCCAGGGGCGGAGCCGCTTGACGAAGAGGATTATCTGGCGGCGCAGATCGCGGATATCGCCCGCGACCGTGAGGCGGGGCTTATCAGCGCAGAAGATGCGCAAACAGCAGAAAAAGAGGCGCGGCGGCGTCTTCTTGCGGCGCATCGGGCGGCGGAAAAGAAAACTGACAAAGCGATCGGCAAGTCTGTTCAATACGCGGCGATGGCGCTGACCGCGGCCGCGCCGCTGGCGGCGTTTATTCTATATGGTGCCCTTGGCAATCCCGCGCAAGAAGAAACGCTGGCCGGCCAGGAAATCGCCGCGCGATCGCGCGCGCAAATGGCGGCGGATATGTCGCCGGATGATCGCGCGCAAATGATCTCCGGCATGGTGCAGGGACTTGCTGCGCGTCTGGAAGAAAACCCCGATGATCTTGAAGGCTGGACCATGCTCGCGCGTTCATATGCGGTGATGGAAGACTATGTGAAAAGCGCCAATGCTTATGCAAAAGCAATCGCCCTGTCGCCGCAAGATCCGGAACTGCATATGGGCCGGGTGCAGGCGCTTGTCGCCGCGAGTGCGGCCAGGGGTGAGCCTATTGATCAGCAGGCGGAAGAAGCCGTTGAAGCGCTTGCGGCGCTTGATGAAAACAATCCCTTTGCGCTTTATTTTCAAGGGCTCGCGGCCAGCCAGCGCGGTAATAGTGAAGCGGCGCGGAATTATTGGTCGCGACTTGTCGCGATGATGCCCGAAGACGCGCCGGAGCGCGCGCGCATTGTGGAAATGATCAACGCGCTTTGAGCGTTGAGAAATTTCGTTGCGCTGCAATAAGTGTGACGTGCATCACTTACGAACCTTGGAAAGACTGATCGTCGTCTTGCCTCAGCGCTCCGACCCGGCATAGGGTTTCGCGTTGCGCCAATGTTACGGCGGGACGAGGGGATTTAGGGCAGGATTACGACTAATGAATGACGTCGCGTTCGTCTTTGCGCTGTTATTGACCTATCAGGCCAAGCATTTCATCAGCGATTACCTTCTGCAAACCACCTGGATGGCCAATGGCAAGATGAAGCCGGGCTGGGGCTTTTTGTATCCGCTGACATTGCATGTGCTTATTCATGCGCTCCTGACCCTGACGATTGTGATGACGGTCAACCCGCATCTGTGGTGGCTGGCGCTGGTCGATTTCGGCGCGCATTTCACCATGGACCGGATCAAATCTGCGCGCGCGCTGCTTGGCCGTTTCGGAAATCCCCAAAAACAGTCTTTCTGGATTTCTTTCGGTTTCGATCAGATGGTTCACCATCTAACCCACTATTTTATCATCTGGCAGTTGGTGACGAACCGGTAAGGTGCTGAAAACGCCCCGCTTTCGCCGCAGTTTCGTGGTTAACAGCGGCGAGAAAACGGTTGCGGGGGAAATTGCTGCATCGCATAGTCTCGTGAGAGAGACATCGCTCAACGCGCTTCATGCGCGTTTGCGCTGTATGGGAATGGCGACTTACCTGGGGTGAGCGTTGCTCGCGCCGGGCAAGGGGGAGTTTATGGGAGAGAAATCCCGAAAATCTGTAATTCGGCGCCTCGGCGTTGCCGCGCTGGCGGCTTTTTCAGCATCCGGCGCCGCGAGGGCGCAGGAGCCCGAAGAGGCGGCGCGCGAAGCTGTGGATCGCGACCTTTACGAAGCGCAACGCGACCTGCAGACGAACCGTTACAGAGACGGGCGCATCCCGTTCGAACAGATTCTGTCTGCGCCGGAAAATGTTCAGCTGAATATTGATTATGCCCGTCAACAAATTGCGGCAGGCGACCTCAAGGAAGCCGGCGCCACGCTGGAGCGCATTCTGCTTCTCAATCCGACCTATTATGACGTGCGCGTTTTATATGGTTTGGTGCTCTACCGTCTCGGGCTTTACGATCGCGCGCGTTATGAGCTTGAGCTGGCGCTTGAAAGCGGCCAATTGCCCGGGCCATTGGCGGCGGAGGCGGAAACTTACCTCAAACGTATTCGCTATGAGCAACGTCCGACGCGCGGCGCGCTGACGATCACCACCGGCGTCGATTACGAGACAAACCGTAATCAGTCGCCGTCTAGCGGCGAGGTTTTGTTCTCTCTGCCCAATCCGTTTGTTCCGGGCCAGTTTGTCACCACAACGCTCAACGCCAATCCGAAGGTCGATGACTTTGCATTTGTCGTTTCGGCGCAGGGGCGTCTGCAGCATGATCTCGGCACTCAGGAGGGAAGCCTTCTTCATGCGGATGTCGGCTTTTATCATTCGGACAAGATGGAGGTCGACAATCTCGATCTCGACGTCGCCACGCTGGCGTTGGGCGGGACATGGTATTCCGGCAACTGGTCCTTCACGCCGCGTGTGCGTGGCGGGTTTTACTGGCTCGATGGCGATGACTATCTCGCGACCTATGGCGGCGATCTTGAGGTCGCCTATCGGTGGACCCCGCGCTTTACGACTTATGCGATTGCGCGCGGCGAGCAGGAAGATTTCCGCGACACAAGTGATTTCGGCGCAGCGAGTGAGCGCACTGGCCGGCGGATCAGCGGGCGGCTGGGCGCCACATGGCGTTTCACCTCAAGTCAGAAACTGACGGTGGAAGGTCTTTACGCCGATAAAAACGGCGAGGAAGTCTACGAATCCTATAACCGCTACGGCGTCCATGCCCAGCATAGCTGGCTGCTTGGGCGCGGCGCCTTTTCGATGGTCGGCGTCTGGGCGGAGAACTCCTCTTATGACGGGCCGGACAATTTCATCACGCCGCTGATCACGCGGGATGAATGGCTTTATCGCGGCCGCTTCACGCTGGGCGCGCCGATTTCTTTCTTCGCGCCGGGCCTGCCTGAAGCGGTGAAAGACATCACGCTCATCGCCCAATATGAATATGAGACAGTGGACTCCAACATTATCAACTTCGATTACAAGACGCATAAGGCGGCGTTCCTGATTTCGAAGCGAATTGCGTTTTAGGGGGGACGGCATGAAACAGAATCACATCGCCTCCATGCTGAAAGCAACCGTCGCAGTGGCGGGATTGATTCTTTTCGCAGCGCCTGTGATGGCGGCGGAATGTTTCGACGAAGATACTGACGATCCGAAAGCGGGGAACGCCACTGCCGTCGTCGGTCCCGAGGTCGGCGTTTCGCGTAGCTCGCGAAGCGGCGTGTTCCGGCCGGAATCGGGCGATGACATGTTCTCCGAAGATTATGTGCGCACCGGAGATGACTCCCATCTACAGCTCAAACTGTGTGACTGGAGCACCTATTCATTTTCGCCGAATTCGGAATCGGCCATCAGCGAATTCTATGACGCCAGCGGCGCCGGGCGCCGGCGTGTCGTCAATTTCGTCCGCGGAGGCGTGCGATATTCATCGGGCCGTGATACGGAGCCTGGTTCGACGGAAGTTGAAATTCAGGATAGCGGCGTCACCATGGGTGTGCGCGGCACCAATGTCATCGTCGTTGAAATAGAAGGTTTTGTGTATGCCCTCCTTGAGGGGCCCCTGCGCGACAATAGCGGGCTTTCGCCGAAAGGTTTGGTCGATTTCTGGATTGACGAAAACCGGGATCAGATCGAAGCGAGCCTGAAACGTCCGGGCTGGGTCGTGCGAATTGGTCCCGATGGTATTTCCGAGCCCTATCGCGCTGACGAAGAACTCTTGAAGAAAATCTATGATGCATTCCTGCCTGTCATTCCGGAAGGGGATGGCGATGAGCAGGATTACGCTGGCGATCCGCTCAATGAGTCTGGTCAAGGAACGCAGGAAGGTGATGACGGCCAGCAACATGCTAGCAAGCGTGGCCTCCAAAAAAATAGCGATACGGAATATTATCCTGAACGGCCTTTCGGGAATGATGAGGGCGACCCTGACTTTACGGTGCCGGTTGGCGATATTCTGCCGCTGGACCTCCTCGATGATTACGCCGGGCTACAAACAAGTCCGGATGGGAACCTGTTCGTCATTGCGCCTGCGCAACTAACGGTAGGCTCCGGTTCGTCGCCGGTGACGCAGGACGGGGTCGTCATGTTCCAGATCGCGATTGACTGGGCGAACCGGACGATTGCACCTGAGGCGTTGGCCTCTTTTGTGAAGTTTGACTTTACAGTAACCGATCCGAGCGATCTTACACAGCGCAGCATGACCGGCGTTGAACCCTCGCCGGAGGTGATAGAAGCTTTCCTGGAAGCGCAATTAGCGAGCGCCGGCGTTTCTTTCATGTTGGGCGAGGGCGGTCTTTCGGCTTTTGATACGCCTGCTTTTAGTCTGACGGTGCGTCAGGGTGAAAATGGCGCGGTGACGGTTGATGTCAGCAGTGAATTTGAAGGCAGCGACCCGAATAACACGCCTTATATTCTCGCGGGCGGCGCCGATGATGTCCTTTTGACGCCGGGGACAGGCGAGCTTGCCTATTTCAGCGAGGACCTCGCGGATGTCTACACACTGACAGAGCTTGATTCTGTTTCAATACGCGGGGGCTCGGTGATGTTAGAGGGCGCCTCCACCAATGTTATTTCAACGCTCGGCGCTCCGGCGCGGCTCACCGGCTGGTCTGTCGCACAGCTGGAGGTTGATTTCGCCAACCGCACAGTTGGCGGCGGATCGTCTTTCGTCGCTGTTTCCGCCGCCGCAGATCCGGCCATCGGCGGCGATAATGCTGTGCAATATGTGGCCCTCGATCAGGCGGCGTCTTTCGATTCCGGTCTGTTCGGACTCGCTTTTTACACATTGGCGTCGCTGAGCAGCGATCCGGTGGTTGTCGCGGGCGAGGCGATGGTAGGACCAGGCGACGATTACCTGGGGGATCTTGCGGCGATTATTGAAGATGGTGAAGGCAATCATCTTTATACTGAAGTCAATCTGTCTGATTCCAACTTTAATATAGGCGCCATTTCGTCGATGGCCGACTTTGAGGCGCGGGGGGCTGTGCTCGGCGGCGGTGTCTTTAATTTCGACGGTGGTTTCGATTCCGCACAGGTGCAACGCGCCGATGGCGGCTTTTCATTTGGCAATGCATTCGCTGGCATCGACATCGACTTTGCCAGCCGGACCGTTGGGGGCGGTGATTCATATGTTGAAATCATCATTTCTGATGCCCTGAACAGTTATGCCTTTAATAGTGTCGAATTCCTCAGCGCTGTGAGTTTCGATGATGCAGCCAACGGCGCCGGCGTGTTCGGCTTCGGTGCGGATGAATTTTCCGGCTCGAATATAGAGAACGCTTTGTTCCTGATCCGCGATGGTGTTGGGGGCGCCGGGGAAACGGCTGATATATATTTCAACTTCCAGGACGGAATGGGCGGCGTCGGCGTCGGCGCTATCGAACAAATGACACGGCAACCGGGCGCGACCGATTACTAGAGTTGCGCTAATGGGCGGAATGCGATGAAGCGGCGGATATTTGGACCGCGTCTTGCCGGGGTCATCGGCGCCGCCCTTGCTCTGGCGATGGTGTTTTACGAGCCGGCGCTGATCAATTCCGCGCGCGACCGCCTGTTCGATCAATATCAACGCCTCAGCCCGCGCACCTATGACTCCGCCCCGGTGCGGGTCGTTGAAATTGACGACGCCGCGCTGGAAAAATATGGTCAGTGGCCTTGGCCACGTCATCGCCTCGCGACGATTGTGGACCGCCTGAGCGATGCAGGCGCCGCCGTGATCGTGCTCGACATCATTCTCGCCGAACCGGATAGAACCAGCCCTGTCAATGTCACTGCGAACTGGCTCGAAGCGCCGCAACTTGCTCCGGTTGCGGCGGAACTTTCAATGATTGACCTCTCTGCCGTCGATCACGATGCAAGACTTGCCGCATCGCTTGCTTCGGCGCCGACTGTCCTCCATTTGACGGCGCGCGCTGGCGCTACAGGCGGGGCGTGCCCTGCGCCGCTAGATGGCGCAAAAATCGGCGGCATGACGGCGGATGAGCTGACGCGGATCGCGCCAAGTTTCCGGAGCGTCGTCCCTTCGCTTCCGCAATTTCGCGCTGCGGCCAGCGGTGAGGGATTTGCACGCACCGGCCTTTCCAATGATGCGGTCGTTCGCGGCGCTCCTATGGTCGCGCTCGCCTGCGAAGGCAAGGAGATCTATCCGGGCCTTGCGATTGAAGCCTTGCGGGTTGCGGCCCCGCGCCTCGATCCGCAGTTAGCACCGCGTGGCTTCAAAGTGGCGGCGGATCGGCCCTGCCGCGCTCACGTAAAGGGCATCGCCGGACAGTCCATATCAGAGGTGTCCCTTTGCGGCCTCCATATTCCCACGACTGAGGATGGCGAGCTTTGGGTGCATTACGCCTCGCCGGAGGCGATGGCGGTGCGCTGGATATCCGTCGTTGATATTCTTGAAGGCGATGCAAAAGATATTGAGGCGGCGGTGAAGGGGCGCATCGTCATGATCGGCGCTTCGGCTGAGGGGCTGCGCGACGTGATGGTGACGCCGCTCGGCGATGAACGCCCCGGCGTTCATATCCATGCGGAGATCATCGAGCAGGTGTTGAGTGGAAAGACGCTGTTTCGCGCCTGGGACGTGATGCGGCCGATTGAGATTGCCGTGGCCGGGTTTGTCGTTCTGCTCTTGCTTTTGTTCCTGCCGCGGATGACGGCCGCCGCCGGGTTTGCTGTCTGGCTGGCGCTGGCTGCGGCGCTGTTTGGCGGCGCCTTTACGGCTTTCACGACATCACGGCTTCTGATTGATCCGGTCGCGCCGGGGCTTGTGTTGACGCTCTCTTTTCTCGGTGCCTTTGTGGTGCTGTTTCAGCAGGAACAGATTGCACGGCGGTTTATTCGCGGCGCCTTCGGGAAATTCTTGTCACCGCTAATCTTAGAGCGACTTGAACGTGACCCCGGATTGTTAAAGCTTGAAGGTGAAACCCGGGAGATTACGGCTTTCTTCTCCGACATTCGCGGGTTTACGACAATTTCTCATAGCCTGTCGGCGGTGCAGGTGACCTCGCTCCTAAATCAGTATTTCACCGAGATGACGAAAATCGTCACCGACCATAATGGTCTCGTCGATAAATATATGGGCGATGGCATGGCGGCCATGTGGAATGCGCCGATCGATGTCGCCAACCACCCGGCGCAGGCGGCGCGGGCGTCTCTTGCGATGTTAACAGCTGTAGACAAGCTGAATGCCGAATGGCGCGGCAACTCCAAGCACGGCCTGCCGGAGATCCGTATCGGCATTGGTCTCCATACGGATGAAGCGCAGGTCGGGAATTTCGGGTCCGAAGACCATCTTGAATATTCCATGCTCGGCGACATGGTGAACCTCACCTCGCGGCTTGAAGCATTGAACAAGGTCTATGCTGCGCCGATCATCATCTCTGCGTCGACGCAGGCCCGCATTCCCGATTTCGCTGCCGTGCCGCTGGGTCGGTTCACGGCCGCCGGACGCAGTGAGATGACAGAGATTTACGCCCTCGCCGGGGACGAGGCGCTGGCGCGCCGTCCGGCGTTCCAGACCTTCACGGAAACCTTCGCTGCGGGACTTGCGGCGCTCGAAGCCGGCGACGGCGCCGCCGCGCGGCGTTATTTTGGGGCCCTGAAGCAGGGCGAGGCTTTCGGGCTTTCCGGCGCGATTGATGTATTTCTCGCCCGGGCAGACCAAATCAACAGCTAACTATCTGTAATTTCAAAATAATCCAGATTCATGCAGGAACCGGATCAAGCTGTGACGGCCATCACAGCGAGAAATCCGGAGCTCTTTTATCTTTTCCTCATCGGCGGCCGGGAGAGGCCGAAATGAGGGAAATAGGAGAGAGCATCATGGGTATCGTGGAAATCATCCTGATCGGTTTCATCGGCCTCAACGTCACGCTCGGCCTGTCGAGCCTCGTTACGGTTGGCCGCTAACACCTGCGCCACGCGGCAGGGAGAGAGCGGCGCGCCCGATCGGGGGAGAGGGCGCGCCGAAACTCTCAAAAAAATAGAAATTACATAGGCTTAGATAAAGAAACACAAGCTGTGACGGCCATCACAGCGCGAAAGGAAGGACGGTTCTACCCTTCAAACATCGGCGGACGAAAAAGGCCGGCAGGGAAAGAGGAGAGAGCGTTATGGGTATCGTGGAAATTATCTTGATCGGTTTTATCGGCACAAATGCGGCGCTTGGGCTTTCCAGCCTTTTCACAGCGAACCGCTAAAACGGAGCCCACAGAGCCGGCGCATGCCCCGCACCGGCTCAATCTGAGAGCGGCGCGTCCTCGCCTGGGGGAGAGGACGCGCCAGCTTTCAACCCATAAAGGGGACAATTCTCCGAATTTTCACTAGACTTGGCGCAACGGGAACTAGACAAGCGCGGGTGTTATGCGCGGCGCCGCCACAGGACTGATCTGGGAGCTAAAACGGCATCCCTTTTTCGAAGCCATTTCAGAGGACAATCTGAAAGGGCTGCTCGACCATGCGCAGCCGGTTGTGTTCGGGGCGCGAAAGCAGATTTTCGCACAGGGCGACGACAGCGACTGCCTCTACATCATCCTGTCGGGCCGGGTGAAAATCTCGTCCTATTCTGACGCCGGCAAGGAAACCGTGCTCGCCTTTATGGGCGAGAACGAGGTTCTGGGAGAACTCGGCGTGTTTGACGGCGGCGAGCGGTCGGCGACAGCGACCGCGTTACAGGAAACGCGGGCGCTTCGGCTTTATCGCCGGGATGTTCTCGACTTTCTCGATCGTAATCCCGGCGTCGCCCTGCAGATTATCTCCGCCCTTTGCCTCAGGCTGCGCCACACCAATTTCCTGCTGGAAGACATTGCGACGCTGCCCGCGGGGCCGCGGCTCGCCCGTGCGCTGATGCGTATAGGCGAGCATTACGGCCATCATGATGATGACGGTGCGCTCCATATCGACATGAAGCTGAGCCAGGGCAATCTCGGCGCCCATGCGGGGCTGATGCGCGAAAACGTCAACCGCCAGTTGAAGCTGTGGGAGGCGGAAGGCCTCGTGCGTCAGGAGGGCGGCGTCATCGTTATTAATGACCCGGAAAGCTTTGCGAAGATCGGAGAGGAATAGGCGCACGGCGTGTTGTTGACCTGCGCCAGCTGTTTTGGCGATCATTCTAGCCATCTTGCAAGTAAAATATGGTACCATGCCTGAATGACGCTGCTTATTTTCTATCTTCTTCTCGCCATTCTGGTTTCGTTTTTCTGTTCCATCGCTGAGGCCGTACTACTCTCTGTGAGGCCTTCTTACATCAAGATGCTGGAACGCAGGGGTGCGCGGGGCGCCAGATCGCTTCAGCGGTTAAAAGACAATCTCGACCGGCCACTGGCGGCTATCCTGACGGCTAACACAATAGCGCACACAGTCGGCGCCGCGGGTGTCGGCGCCCAGGCCACCAAGGTCTTCGGCAGCGCCTATCTCGGGGTCACGTCAGGCGTTTTGACGCTCCTGATCCTGATCTTTTCCGAAATCATCCCGAAAACGCTCGGGGCGACATACTGGCAGGCGTTGGCCCCGCTATTCGGCCGGTTGATTTCATGGCTCACGGTGCTCTTGTTTCCCTTTGTCTGGCTTTCCGAAAAGCTGACGCGGCTGCTCGCGCGCGGCAACGCCGGTGCGTCATCTTTCAGCCGCGACGAGATGGAAGCGATGGCCGAGATCGGCGCGCGGGAAGGGCTGCTTGAGAAAAAGGAGCTCAAGATCGTCCAGAATCTGATGCGCCTCAAACTCCTTTCGGCGCGGGACATCATGACCCCGCGTTCTGTGATCTTCTCGGCCCCGGCGGCGATGACAGTCGGGGAGTTTTTCTCAAAACACGCCGACAAACCGTTTTCGCGTATTCCCGTTTACGAAAAAGGGACAGACGATGTGGTCGGGTTTGTCATCAAATCCGATCTTCTGGTGGCGCAGGCGAAAGATCGCTTCGAGGCGCTGCTCTCGGAGTTCCGGCGCGATATTCTCATCCTAACTGACAGGCTCTCCGCATCGGAGGTATTCGATCAACTGATGCATGAGAAAAGCCATATCGCAGTGCTGGTCGATGAATATGGTTCGGTGCAGGGCCTTGTCACACTTGAAGACGTCGTTGAAACGCTGATTGGTCTCGAGATCACTGACGAGTATGACAAAGTCGAAGACATGCGAGCGCTCGCCTATAAAAAATGGCGTGAACGCATGGAGGCGATCGGCGTAGACCCTGACAGCATGGGATCGCCGGCGCAGTAAGCAACAGCGTTAAACCGCCAGTGCTCGTTGATCCGCGCGGCCCATGGCGATTAGGAATGGGTCTTCTTTCTGCATCGCCGAGAAGTCGGCCTTGGAAGATAAGCCTAGCCATTCATGCCGTATCAGTTCCTGCGCGATGGGTGCGCCAAGTGTTGCTCCGGGCCCGGCGAGGATCAGTTTGTCCGGCGCGAATTCCTTCACTGCGACTTCGATGGATTTGGAGAAGTCGTAAGTTTCTATGATCTGATGACCGAAGGTGTAGTTATAAAGTGCGCCGAGGTCGCTTGCATGAGGTGACCAGATTGCACCGCGCCCGTCGATCATTGGCAGATTCGGCGACTGGAAAATTTCGGGTTCTAGCGTGTTGAAGGCTGCATCTGAAACATGACTGAGAAGCGGTGTGTGGAACGCCGCGTGACGCGCCAGCCGGAAAGGATAACGCCCTTCAGCCTGCGGCAAGACGCGCTCCATGGCAGCCATGCCCGCGTCATCGCCCGCCAGCACCGCCATGCCGCCGAGGCGAATGGACAGGTATGCTTGCCCTTCCGTGCGCCCGGCGTGAATTGCGTCGCTGATGGCTTTGAGGTTGGCCCGGCTCTCGCGCCAGTCCTCGCCGACGAATGGATAGATGAGTTGTCCGCCTTTGCCTTGCGTTTCCATCAACGCGCCCATGGTGTCCACAAGGCGGATGGCGTTCACAGGGTTTACGGCGCCAGCGCCGGCAAGTGTCAGATACCAACCCAGCGAATTGCCGCAGACCGCGGCGATGTCGAATTCATCGCGGTTGATCGCGGCGAAGTCAGCAAGCGCGCATGTATAGATCAGCGCCGAGGCGTTGATCGAAGACGCATGTTTCGCAGCGGAATAGGTTTTCGCGTTGTCGAGCGCGGAGACTGTCTCGCGGTCTTGGCGCTCGCGCCAGTCGTCGACGCCCTTGATGAACGCCGCCTTATCTGTGTGATGGCGCGTCAGATAACCCAACTCATCCTTGCCGTAGGTGCCACGGCCCGGAAAAATAACGACGGCTGACTTTTTCATTCCGCGGCTCGTTTGTTTGTCTTACCTGTCAGCGCAAGCGCCGCATGGACGATATCGGCCTCGCTGATCAGCACTGTATCGGCGGCGGGCCCTAATGGGATGAACGTGTCGACGCCGGTAATGCGAGAGAGATTGCGGGAAACTCCGCGGTCGGCGAACTGCGCAATGATTTCCTCACTCACGGAGCCTGACTTGCGGCACTCATCGACGATGAGGACATTCTCGCAGGCGCCGATTGCGTCGATGATCGCGTCCATGGGCAGCGGCGCGAGCCAGCGTAGATCGATAATGCGCGCGGAGACGCCGTTCTCAGTAAGCGCTTTCGATGCGCGCTGAGACAGCCATGCGCCATTGCCATAAGTGACGATGGCGAGATCGGTTCCGTCGCCAATCTGGTTGACGGCGCCGAAATCGGCCTTGCCTTCAATCTCGTTGAAAACGGAAGTCATCTGTCCGTCCCCTTCGGCGTACAGATCTTTCACTGGATAAAGCGCGATGGGTTCGAGGAAGACAACGACGCGGCCTTCTTCGCGCGCAAGCCGGAACGCCTCGCGCATCATCTTGACGGCTTCGGCGCCTGAAGACGGGCAAGCCAGAATGATACCCGGAATATCGCGGAAGATGGCGACGGAATTGTCATTATGGAAGTGCCCGCCGAAACCTTTCTGATAGGCGAGGCCGGCAATGCGCACCACCATTGGATTTGTAAATTGTCCATTGGAAAAGAAAGACAGAGAGGCGGCTTCTCCGCGCAACTGGTCCTCGGCGTTGTGTACATAGGCGAGGAATTGAATCTCGGGCACAGGGATGTAGCCATTATGACCGAGACCAATGGCCATGCCCAGAATGGATTGTTCGTCGAGAATGGTGTCAAACACACGCGACGGCCCGAATTTTGGCTGTAGCCGTGTGGTTGCGCCGTAAACGCCGCCTTTCTTCGCGACATCCTCGCCGAAGATCACGACATTTTCGTCGCGCTCCATCTGCTCGGCGAGGGCAAGCGAGATCAGCCGTGACATATGTTGCGGCTCGGTTCTGGCGCGGGCGTCGTCCGGCGCATTCGGCATGGTCTTGCCCGGGCGGATCGCGCGCCGAGGTCGGGCAGGTGGAAGCAGGGAGGCAGTCACGGCTGAAGCGCTTGTGAGTTTTGGGCGCGTAGTTGCTTGCTCCATGGCGCGGTAAACCCGCCCGCCGATATCTGTATAAAGAGCTTCGATATCTTCAAGGGACATGACGCCTTCTTCGATGAGGCGGCGTGCGGTGTGAAGCAGCGGGTCCTGATCAGCTTCCTTTTCGATTTCAGCGCGCTCGCGATAGGTGCTTTCAACATCGGAACCGGCGTGGCCCATGAGGCGCACAGTGCGCAAATGCAAAAAGACAGGCGCCCTAGCGCCCCGGGCGCAGCGTTCCGCAGCACGGGCCGCGCGCATGGCGTCCACCACGTCGCGCCCATCGCCGAAAATGTAACGCAATCCCGCTCGCGCACCGTAATTGGCGGCGATCCAGTCCTCGGGCGTCTTCACCGAAATGCCGATGCCATTGTCCTCGCAAACAAAGACCAGCGGCAGGGGAAGACCGCGATAGCCCGTATGGGCGGCGGCATTGATAGCTCCAACGGCTGTTGAGTGGTTCGCCGAGGCGTCGCCGAAGGAACAAAGGACAACGCTGTCGCGCGGCAGTTCGGGGTTTGGCCGCCTGTGCGTGCGTGACAGGGCGATGGAAAAGGCCGCGCCCATGGCCTTGGGCAGGTGTGAGGCGATGGTGGATGTTTGCGGCGGAATGAAAAGCGGCTTCGAACCGATAACCTTGTGGCGCCCGCCCGAAATCGGGTCTTCCGAGGAAGCGACGAAGGATAACGCCATGTTCCAGATGGGGTTTTGGCCCGGCAGTTTCGACGCGCGTTCCACATAAAATGCGCCGGAACGGTAATGCAGAAACGCCAGGTCATCGATCCGGAAAGCGCGCGCAACGGCGGCGTTGCCTTCATGGCCGGAGGAGCCGATGGAGTAGAACCCGCGTTTTTCCGCGCCAAGCCTGCGCGCTTCAAGGTCGAGGCGGCGGCTTGTAAGCTGGCTCTCGAACAGAGCAGCTAAGTCGCGTGCGGTCATCCCGGCGTCCGCAAGAGTTGTTTCCGCTAGCGGTGCGGGCAGTCGCCCCGCCTGAAGCCGTGTTAAAAATCCGTCCGCCGATGCGGCAATCGCCCCAGCCATGAATAGGTTTCCCACCTTTAATAACAGTCACTTCCCCCTATCATCATCCGGCCTTCAGGAGGGGCCTTGTGGATGAGCGGGGGTTGCGTCTACTCCTTATCAGGCACATTTCATTTGCCAAGTAGGAGAGCAAAGGCGGCATGGCGGACGGCATAAAATATCCGGAATTGGGTGAGACTCTGGCCTCGGCGCATCCGAGCCAAGCAACCCTGGAAGCGTTGCGGACGCGTCGGTCAACACCGGCCGATTTCCTCACCGGGCCAGGACCGGACGCGGAGCAGTTGCAGGATATTCTGACTATCGCCGCCCGTGCGCCCGATCACCGCCGCGTGGTTCCGTTTCGTTTCATTGTGTTTGAGGGGGAGGCGCGGGCGCGTTTCGGCCTCGCCCTGAAAGAGGTTTTTGTGGAAAATGAACCTGAAGCAGACGAGGCGAGAGCAGAATGTGAGGGTAACCGGTTCCTGCGCGCGCCGGTCGTTGTCGCTGTCATTTCCAGCACTAATCCTAACCATCGTACGCCGGAATGGGAACAGATTTTGACCTCCGGGGCGGTCTGTCAGAATATGCTTCTGGCTGCCTCGGCTTATGGATTCGCCGCGCAATGGCTAACAGAATGGTATGCCTTTGATGAAAAGGCGCTCGCAGCTTTGGGGCTTGAACCTGGTGAAAAAGTCGCAGGCTACGTTTATATTGGAACCGCAACAGAAGATCCCAAAGAGCGTGGGCGTCCGGATATGAAAGCGATCATCAGCCGCTGGGGCGAATAAGCTTCACGCTTGTGTGATGCCGCTGCGCAAGGCGACGGATCAGTTTATAGTTTATCGTTGGAATGATTGAAAAACGAGAAGGACGGACTTCATGATGTTGAGAGAATTTGCCCTTGCTTCTGCCGCGACGCTTGCTCTTGCGGCCTGCGGACAATCCGCCGACAGCCAGAGCGCGAGCGAGGTGGCGGCTAATGAGACGGCGAGTGCGCAACAGGACGCAGACGCTGCTGAATTCGAAGCGATCTCTGGCGCTTATGAGCCGGACTACAAGCACCGCTACATCACTTTTTCCTATTTCCACCAAGGTTATTCCAATCCGTGGCTGCGCTGGAACGATTGGACCGGGACGCTGAACTGGGACGCCGAGGCGCCTGAAAATTCCAGCGTCAACATCACGATTGATACGACATCTATTGATAGCGGCGTTGAGGAATTTGACGGGCACCTGAATGGTGAGCGCTTTTTCGACACGGCTAATTATCCCGAAATTACATTTGTTAGCACCAGCGTGGAAAAAACCGGCGCCAACACCGGCAAGGTCACTGGCGATCTGACAATGAAAGGCGTCACCAAGCCGGTGACTCTCGAAGTGGTGTTTCACAAAGGCGCCTATGACGAACGCGGCAATAAATACAAGCTTGGCTTTTCAGGTAAGGCAAAACTTTTGCGGTCGGAGTTTGATCTGGGCTTCCTGGTTCCCATCGTCAGCGATGAAGTTAATGTAGTCATCGAAACCGAGTGGGAAATGCCTGCTCCTGCGAGCGAGTAAATCTTGGCTGGCGTGCGTTACAGCCCAGTCGCGGCAATCCTCCACTGGACGATTGCCGCGCTCATCATTGGGCAGATCATTGGCGGCAAATATATGCACGGACTGGCGAATTCTTCGCCAGTAAAATTTGATCTCTATCAGCTGCATAAATCCTTCGGGCTGACGATCCTGGTCTTGTCTTTGCTGCGGCTGGGCTGGCGTTTTACACATAAGACGCCGGCATTGCCCGCCGCTATGCCAGACTGGCAAAAGCTCGCCGCGCGCGGAACGCACTGGCTTTTTTATGCGTTGATGATTTTAACTCCGCTCGCCGGTTGGGCGATCGTCTCGGTTTCGCCCACTGATATTCCGACCAAATGGTTCGGTTTCATCCCCGTACCCCATCTTCCGTTCTTCGGCGGCGTTACTGATCGCGAAGCGGTTGAACATATTATGGAAGAGCGTCACGAACTGCTTGCCTATGCGATTCTGGCTCTTTTAGCGCTGCATGTGGGCGCGGCGCTGAAACATGCTTTCATCGACAAGGACGGTGTCTTTGCGAGCATGGCGCCTGAACGCAGAAGCACATGGTTTGGGCTTGCAGGAGTTTTCGTAATACTCGGAGCAGCGTCGCTCTTTTATCTTTCAACCAGCGGCGCGCCGCCGGCGCAGGCTAGTGCATCGCATTCGCATACACATGGCGCCGGAGGCGGCAACTGGATCGTCGACTATGATATAAGCAAGCTGGTTTTTGTGGGGTCTGAAAACGGTAATGAGTTCAAGGGTTCATTTGGGAATTTTCAGGCGGATATAGAGTTTGATCCCGCTGATCCGGGCGACGCTGAAATTCGCGTCATCGTCTCAACGGCGTCTGCGTCTACGGGCGATTCATTGCGTGATTCCAACCTTCCGGGCTCGGAATGGCTTGATGTCAAAAACCATCCGCAGGCGACATTCGAAACTTCCTCGGTGCGCGCGCTTGGGAATGGCGAGTATGTCGCCGATGGAACGTTGATCATCAAGGATATAGAGCGGCCGGTTACGCTCAACTTCACACTTGATTTCAAGGAAGACAAGGCGCGCGCCATTGGCGGCGCTGATCTGACCCGAACTGATTTCGGTCTCGGAGAAAACGCTTCGTGGCTCGATGAAGAGGGCGTGGCGCTAGCCGCGCGTGTTGAATTTGAAATTCACGCCAAGCGGAAAGATTAAGCCGCGCGGCCTCGGCCTTTTCGCTCTGGCGCGTCTTCATCAAAAAGCTCAGCGAGCTTATCTATGATGGCTCCGCCAAGCTGGTCCACGTCGACGATGGTGAGTGCCCGGCGGTAATAGCGCGTCACATCGTGGCCGATGCCGATAGCGAGAAGCTCCACCGGCGAGCGGTTCTCGATGTAACCGATCACCTCGCGCAGATGACGCTCCAGATAGGCGCCGCCATTTGCTGACGAGGTTGTGTCATCCACCGGCGCGCCATCGGAAATCACCATGAGAATGCGCCGTGACTCGGGCCGGCCAAGCAGGCGCTGATGCGCCCACATGAGCGCTTCGCCGTCGATATTTTCCTTGAGCAAGCCCTCTTTCATCATCAGACCGAGGGACGTGCGCGCCCGCCGCCATGGCGCGTCAGCTGACTTGTAGATGACATGGCGCAAATCATTGAGACGGCCGGGTTTTGCGGGACGTCCGTCGGCGACCCATTTCTCGCGGGATTGTCCGCCTTTCCATGCGCGGGTCGTAAAGCCAAGGATCTCGACCTTGACGCCGCAGCGTTCCAGCGTGCGCGCGAGAATGTCAGCGCAGATCGCGGCGATGGTGATCGGCCGGCCGCGCATGGAGCCGGAATTATCAATGAGGAGCGTCACTACCGTGTCACGGAAATCCTGCTCCTGCTCCATCTTGTAGGAGAGCGGCTGCATGGGGTCGGCGACAATCCGCGCCAGGCGCGCCGCATCGAGGACGCCTTCGTCAAGATCGAACATCCAGCTGCGATTTTGTTGCGCCATCAATTTGCGCTGGAGCTTGTTTGCGAGACGCGAGACGACAGCGTGAAGGTTCTCCAGCTGGCGGTCGAGAGAGCGCCGCAGGCGCTGTAATTCTTCCGGATCGCAAAGCTCGACCGCATCAGCGATTTCATCAAATTCGGTTGTATAGGCAGAGTACGCTGCGCCTGAATCGCCTTCAAACTTCGTTCGGAGGGAGGATATTTTAGCATTCTCACTCGCGCCGTCATCTTCCTCCAGCGCGCTTTCCATGTCCTGTTCTGACATTTCCGAATCCGACGCATCAGCCTCGCCGCTGCCCGGATCGTCCGGCATTTCGTCGGCGCCGGTTTCATCGTCGCCCTCATTGCCATCGTCTTCGGTGTCGCTCTCGGATTCTTCGCCACTCTGTTCATCGTCGCTTTGTTCATCGCCGCGATCTTCATCATCGAGGTCGAGATCGCGAATGAACTCCCTGGCGAGCGCCGCGAAGGCTTGCTGGTCGTCAACAGCGGCGGCGTTCGCTAGGGCATCGAGCGAGGCGCCGGCTTTGCTTTCCAATTCGTCGCGCCATGTGTTCATGATGCCTTGCGCGGAGGCGGGTGCCGTGCGGCCGGTTAGGCGCTCGCGCAAGAGCAGCGCAGCCACGTCCGCCATGGGCATGGCGTCGGTCACGGACTGGCGGTCATAGCCCTTATCAGTGATGATTTTTTCAAGTGACGCGGCGAGATTGTCGCCGACCCCTTTAAGCGCCATGGCGCCGATCGCCTCGCAACGGGCGTTTTCGAGGGCGGAGAAGACCGCGCGCGCTTCAGCGCCTTTTGGGGCCAGGCGGGCATGGGCCGCGCTGTCATGATGGGCGAGGCGCAAAGCCGCGGCGTCACTCTCCCCGCGGGCGATGGCGGCCGATGTGGGATCGAGCACACGCGCAGGCAGCGGGATCCGCGCCGTTTTCCCCTGAACGGCGGCGTGCTCCCCGCCAAAGGCGACATCGACGTCGCGCTGGGCCGATAGCGCTCGCGTCGCGTGCAGCAATGCACGCTTAAAGGCCTCGCGGATTTGTTCTTTGTCCTGCATGGGGCTGGTTATAGGACGCCCAGGCGCAAAGCCCAAGAGGGCGCAGCATCCAGAAAGATTGTGTCTTTAAGATGCGATTTTCGCCTGCTCCGCCGCCAGCGGGAGACGCATGCGGAAGTGACAGCCCTGGCCGGGTTCGGATTCAACCCAGAACTCGCCGCCCATGCGGGTGATGGATTTGCGGCAGATCGCAAGCCCGAGCCCGGTGCCACCTGCGTCGTCATCCGTGCGCAGGCGTTCGAGCGGCGTGAAAAGCTTATCAATCTGCTCGCGCGACATGCCGGGGCCATTGTCCTTGACCCCTAAAACAGCTGCGCCATCTTCGACGATACAGGTGAATTCCGCATGGGCCCTGACGCCAGGCATTGAATGTTTCCAGGCGTTTTCAATAAGGTTCTTGAAAACATGGGTGAGGCTGTGCGGGTCCGCCATCACGTCATGGGAACCGGTGAACCGAAAATCGAGTCTGCAATCGGCTTCGCTGAGATCGGCGAGATCAATCGCCGCTTCAATGCAATCTCGGACGACCACCGGCTGCAGTGAAATTTCGCCAATAGGAAGGCGTGACATGTAAAGAACATCTTTTATGAGCGCGCCCATTTTCTTGGCGGCAGCGGTGACCGCGGCAAGGTCAGTGCGGGTTTTGGCGGACGCCTGAATCTCGGGCGATTTTATAAGCGCTTCGGATGTCATAATGATGCGATTGAGCGGCGCCTGAAGGTCGAGGGAAGCGACCCGTGCGAAATGGTCGATTTCACGGTTCTGCGAACGGATTTTTTCTTCCTGAAAATGTTCTTTGGTTACGTCGCGCATGGTGGCGACAGCGCCAATAAGCTCCTTTTTATCGTTGTATAGGGGCGTTGCATTCGCGGTCATGAATCTGACTTCGCGGCCAGGCACGGCGATCGCCATTTGACGCCCGATCACTTTTTGTCCCTGCATTGCGCAAAAGAGCGGCACATTTTCGAGTTTCATCGGTGTTTCGCCGTCGGCCTCGAAAAGACTGTAGGTTGAAGGCCAGTCCTGACTGTCCAGAGGCTGCGCATCAATGCCGTGAATCTCTCGGGCCGCATGATTGAAAATTGAGAGTTTGCCGCTAGCGTCTGATGCGATGATCGCATCGTGAGCGGCGTCCATAACCGTCGCGAGAAATTCCTGACTTTGTTCCAGTGCGTCGGCTTTTTGCTCTACTTCGCGTTTTGCGCCCTCCGCTTCCTTAACGGCTTTCAGGATGAGATTTTCATATATGATGGCATAGGCGGTGACGCCTATAGCAAGCAACACACCACCTGAAGCGAGCAAAAGGCGAAGCTCTTCAATCGTGTGGGGTGAAGGCGGGGCTAGTCCGGTCTGCGCAGCGTAAGTGCAAAAAATAATCGCGACGATGCTTAGGTGTAAAGATATAGCGCCGGCGCTTCGTCCAAGAAGCACCGTGGTCACGATGGGTAGGAATGGCACATAGTTAAGCGTCGGTGCGGGAGAACCGCCTTGTTTCAACGAAGCATAGACTGACCCTGCATAAGCGACAGCGATCAACACAATGGATGCAATCTTGAGTTGACCTGTGAGCCGGTAATAGGCGGCGATGACGGCGAAAAAGAACAGGGCGACAATGCCGGTCATGCGCGGTTCCGTCATCCCGGGAACCGCCCCCTGCATCAGAAAGGTCTGCAATAGATCAACGCCGACGAAAACCAGCGTGACAAGATAAAAGACGGCCCCGCGCTGGCTTTTAAAAACAGGCGATGTATGAGGAGAGGGCTTTCCCGTTTCCACGCTTTTTGCTCTTGATGCTGACCGTACAACTGAGAGTAGCATCTTCGCATATGGTTAATTTATACTAGCCGAATTCTTCATTGAGGAACACATTTCAAGCTTTTCGAAACAGACGAGTTACCAACTCGTTAACAAGCTAGTCCGCTCGGCGTCGATCAACACCCAAAAGGCCGATTACAAAGTACTGAGATGTTCAGGATCAGCGGCGCTTCAACTCTCTGTCATAAGCGAGGAAGCCTTCCTCGAGCTGTTGAATTTCCGGAGACTTGCAATCGTATTTGCTCATGAGCTTTTCCGTATCAAGACGCAGACGAGAGATTTTTGCGTCATTAAGGAAGAGATCGAATAGCCGCGCCTGCGCCGTGCCTGTCGCAGCGCCGAACAGCGTATTGAAGTGACCTGAAAGTTCTGGATTCACACGATAATAATCGCGATCCGTCCAGCCTCTGCGGCGGCTGATCTCGTTGCCGAAACCGTCGGTGGTCACATAGTCTGTGCGTCTGGAAATTTCGATGGTTGTGGCGCCGGGCTTCAAACATTTTTTATAAACGTCCTGATATTCGACAAGATAAGTTCCGAATACAGCGTAAAGTGCGGACAGATTTTGGACCCAGTGCGCGATATCAGACTCTACTTGTCCAGCCTTTTGTCCGCTAAGAGCGTTAATCAGGGGGCCAAGCTCAATGACCTGTTGTGCGCCAAATGACATTAAGGGGCGAATGCCCGCAACATATTCACGATCAAGCGCGCGTAAAGTCGCAAAGTCCTGATTGTAAAGGGCGTTGAAATATTCACCGCCAGCGATGCCCGAGAAGGGCTTCGTTCCCGCAAGGCCTTTATCAACCGCGGCGGCGATCTGACGTAGCGCTGGCGCTTCAAGATCGTTCCCGACAAAATACTTATCTTCTATTGCCCGTATAGCCGGCGCCATGTTGGCGCTCTCGATTTCCGTGCGAATAGTGCGAATATTTTTCTGCTGAAGTGAGTGTCGCGCCTTCTCGCGTTGCTTTCGGCCATTCTCGAACGGCGCGAGGGTCAACAGTTCGCCGTACTCTTTGTCTAGACGATTTTCAAAAGCGACAAGTTCAGCGAGGCCGTCTGTTCCACTGGCTTTTTTGGCAATGTTTTGAAAAGCCTGAGTTTCTAACTTGGCGTATGCTGCAGCAAGGTCCTTTATTTTATTGGAGAATACGGACGCTGCTTCCTGGCAGGTCGACTGGCTTGCCGCGGGACAGGATTTGCTGGCCGCGAACTGGCTCGTCCAGGAATGCATGTACACGGCGTCCTGCACCTTATCGGCATTGTCAGCAAAACTTTGCGATGCGTCGGCGAGATAATAATCCAGCCCTGCTGCGACAATGCTCATATCGATGTCGCCGCGGCTTTGCGCTTCCAGCGGTATATTGACCAGGGTTTTGAAATTTTCTTTCTGGTCCTCTATGCGTTTCGCAAAATTGTCAGTGCTCTTTGATTTTTCCGCCTCTTCCACAAGGGTGGCGAGGCGCTTGTCGAAGTCGGTTATTTTTGGATCGCCGCGTAAACCTGTTCGAATTGGCGCCGCGCGCAGGGCGACCGCAGTCGAGTAATCATAATAAACCCCGCGTTCGATCTCACCATTTACCCATGAGGTCCAGTCATCAACTATTGCATCTTTCAAATAGCTCTGATTAGCAGCGTCATATTCCTTGTAGTTGCGAAGCGTTGCTCCAATACGCAAGACTTCGATATTTTTTGCGCGGTCGTCAGTCTCAGCGCAGGAGCCTGAAATGAGTGCACTCGCAGTAAGAATCTTTTCTGCATCAATGTCGCGAAACGGTGCGCCGAAAGCCGGTGCAAAAATGGCGTCGTCTAAAGCGTTCGCGCCAGCGCCAATCTGGTCTATCCAGTTGCGATATTTCGGCGGGCATTTTTGTCCCTGGGTCACTGGCCGCCGGTCGGCGCGAATGAGCGCGGAATTTTCCCTGAATGATCTTATTTTTGCGGCCGCTTCATTGCGGGCGGCGAGGCCGCTACACTGGCGCTGGGACCTGGCGCCGCTTGTTTCCGAAACATTGATAATCGCCATGTCGCCTTTCGATGGAGAAAGCAGGGCTTCAAGGAAGATGCCGCGCTGCTGTCGCGGGTCCGCGCCAACCTCCGGCTCGGAGCGGAAGGTGAAGCTTTGCACCGCGGGGCTATATTTTCCAGCGCCTTTGCGCTCGCGATGCTCTATATAAAAAGGCGTTGTGCGCCTTTCATCACCGATGGCGCTGCCTATCGTTGCGACCCCTTTTACGGCCAATGCCGTTTGGCCGAGATCGATGGAAATCGGAAATACGCCGGAGGGGCAAAACAGAACTCCTTCCCACGCGCCTGAAACCTGCAAAGACTTGGCCGGTTTAGCCTTCTGGAGAGAGGCTTTATAATCTTCGAAGAATGACCCTGTCTTCCGCTTGATTGGTGCGAACTGTTCGCTTGTGCTTGAGTCATTTGCGGCTTCTCCGCCGCAACCTCCAGCTAAAACCAGCGCAGCAAAACAAAACACGGCAACTCTAAAGATCATTCTATCTTCCCCTGTCACTGATGAAACTTTAATGTCCGTTGCGCTATTCGGTCAAACCGGGCCGGGAAAGAAAAAGCCCCGACGGTACGGGGCTTTTTCTTTCTTAGGCATATTTCCAGAATTACCAGATCTGCACACGGTCTGCCGGAGGAAGATAGAGATCGTCTTCTTCCGTGACGCTGAAAGCGTCGTACCAGGCGTCCATGTTTCTGACGACGCCATTGACGCGATAGCGCGCCGGGGAATGAGGATCGGTGGCCACCTGGTTTTTTAGCGCCTCTTCGCGGTTAAGGCGTTTCCAGACTTGCGCCCACGCCAAAAAGAAACGCTGATCGCCGGTATAGCCGTCGAGCACTGGCGCCTCATCGCCATTGAGAGAAAGTTTATAGGCGTGATAGGCCATGGCGAGGCCGCCCACATCACCGATGTTCTCACCCATGGTGAGTTCAGGATTGACGTGGAATCCCGGCACCGGCTCATAGGTTGCGTATTGCGCGCCCAGCTTTTCGGTGAGCACATGGAAATTCGCGGCGTCTTCTTGGGTCCACCAGTCGCGCAACACGCCGTCACCATCTGACTTGCGGCCCTGATCATCAAAACCGTGGCCGATTTCATGACCGATCACCGCGCCGATGCCGCCATAATTTACGGCCGGATCGGCATTCGGATCGAAGAACGGCGCCTGCAGGATCGCCGCTGGGAACACGATTTCATTGCGCGGCGGAGAATAATAGGCGTTCACCGTTTGCGGGTTCATGCCCCATTCGGTCTTGTCGACCGGCCCGCCCAAGCGTGAAATCGACCAGTTCCATTCGAACACGTTAGCGGCCAGCGTATTCTCATAGGCTTCGCCTTCGGCAACGGTCAGATCGGAATAATCGCGCCACTTGTCGGGGTAGCCGATTTTCGGCGTGAATTTCTGCAACTTGGCCTGGGCTTGGGATTTGGTTTCATCACCCATCCAGGGGAGCGTATCGATGCGTTGCGACAGAGCCGCTCTGAGGTTCGCGACAAGGTCCTGCATCTGCTCTTTTGAGGAGGCTGGAAAATATGTTTCTACGTAAACCTTGCCGACGGCTTCGCCCATGGCGTCGTTAACAGCAGCGACGCCGCGCTTCCAGCGCTCGCGTTGCTTCGGTGTGCCGCGAAGTTCGGTGCCAAAGAAAGCGAAGCTTGCTTCGTCCAGATCAGACGGGAGCACCGCAGCATTGGCGTTGAGAAGGTGGAACTTCATATAGGCTTTCCATGTTTCCACCGGCGTTTCAGCAAAGATTTTCGCTAAATTCTGGATGGCGTCGTCCTCGCGAACGATAAAGCTGCTCACATCGCCTAAACCAGCAGCGTCAAAGGCTGCGTCCCAAGGCATTTCCGGGGCGAAGGCCTTTAACTCGTCGCGTGTTTTCAGGTTATAAGTGAGGTCGCGATTGCGCCTTTTAGCCGGCTCCCAATGAGCTTCGGCCATTTTTGTTTCAACGTCCAAGATAGATTGCGCCTTCGCAGCGGCGTCATCGACGCCGGTGAGAGTGAGGGCCTTTTCAATATAAGCGAGATATTTCGGCCGTTTGTCGGCGAATTTGTCATCGAGATAATAGTCACGGTTCGGCATTCCAAGGCCGGCCTGCGTCAGATATACGGTGTACTGATCAGTCTGTTTCGAGTCGACGCTGATAAAGGCGCCCACAGGTGAATCCGCGCCGATGCGTGGATTGCCAAGCAGCGCCGCAATGTCTTCATGATTTTGTGCGGCGTCTATTTTCGCAAAATCGTCTGCAACAACGGCAAACCCTTTTGCGTCAATAGCGGCTGTGTCCAGAAATGAGGCGTAGTACTCACCGATTTTTTGCTCCAGCGATCCTGGGCGGGCATCGCTCTTTGCGGCGTCCTCGATGATGCTTTTCACACGATCTTCAGATCGTTCGAACAGTACGGTGAAAGATCCATAGCTCGAAAACTCTTCAGGAATTTCGAATGTGTCGAGCCATTTGCCGTTCACGTAGCGGAAGAAATCATCGCCCGGATCCACTTCCGGATCGATGTCAGCGAGGTCAACGCCAAAATCCCCGAGCTCCGGCGTTGTTGTGGCGGCGGCCATTTCGGTTTTATCGGCCTCTGCGCCTGATTGCTGGTCTTTATTTTGGCCGCAGGCCGCCAGTGCAAATACGGCGACGCCGCATAATAGAAATCTTTTCACGGGTGATCCTCCTCGCGTGATTCCGGTGATGCTTCAGAGATAGCGCATTCTGCCCCGTTGGCCAGTCTCGCCAATTCGGCTGAAAGGGCAAGTTTTGAGGGATAAAGCGAGGTAAATCAGCGGTGAAGCGGTGATTTTTAAGCGGTTGCAGAGGGTTGTTTGTGTTGCGTTGCAGCGCTTGCCCGCAAGAGGCGATTCCGCCATGGTCGGCGCTGGGGCGCGGCAAGCCCCGACAGCATGGCGCGGAAATCTCTTATGGATTTGAAATCAGTCATTCGTACGATCCCCGACTATCCGAAAAAGGGGATCATGTTCCGGGATATTACGACCCTGTTGACCGATGCGCGCGGGTTTCGCCGCGCAGTTGACGAGCTGGTTCAACCGCTGGCGGGCCAGAAAATCGACAAGGTTGCGGGGATCGAGGCCCGGGGCTTCATCCTCGGGGGCGCCATCGCTCACCAGCTTTCAGTTGGTTTTGTGCCGATCCGCAAAAAAGGCAAGCTGCCATATAAAACTATCGCCGAGTCCTACGAACTGGAATATGGCGTTGATGAGGTCGAAATTCACGTCGACGCTGTAGAGAAAGGCGACCGTATTTTGCTCGTTGATGATCTCATCGCAACGGGCGGTACGGCGGGCGCAGCTATAAAGCTGCTGGAGCGCGCAGGCGGTGAGGTTATGCTATGCTCCTTCGTGGTCGACCTGCCTGATCTTGGCGGCGCCGACAAATTACGGGCGTTAGGCAAAAAAGTGACGGCGCTGGTGGAGTATGAGGGCGAATAATCGCTCCTGCGCCATTCAAACAAGAGGAAACAACAATGGCGCTTTTCCTGACAGGACTCATCATCTTTTTTGGCGCGCATCTATTTACGGGTCTGATGCGGGCCCCGCGCGCGGCAATCATCAGCAAAGTCGGAGAGATGCCCTATAAAGGGCTTTACTCCCTTGTTTCGATAGCTGGTTTTGTACTCATTATCATGGGCTGGAAGACAGCCGATGCGAGCGTCATCTATACGACGCCTTATTGGCTGCGCCATGTCACGCATCTGTTAATGCTGATCGCCTTCATTCTGTTGACGGCGGCCTATATCCCTGCTGGGAAGATAGCGGCTGGCGCGAAGCACCCTATGCTGGCCGGGGTTAAAATCTGGGCGTTCGCCCATCTCCTGGTCAATGGCGAATTGCGATCAATCATCTTGTTTGGGTCGTTTCTCGCCTATGCCGTCATTGACCGGATCGCAGTCAAGAAACGCGGCGAGACCGGACGCGCAGCGGGGCCGGTGATAAACGATGTAATCGCTGTTGTCGTTGGCGGCGCCGCTTTCGCCGCCGTCGCCTTCTACGGCCACAAATATATTGCTGGCGTCGCCCTCTTTTAAGGAAACGATAGAGATGAAAAAGACCGTTCTTGCTTTGGTGACGTTACTGGTTACTGGAAGCGCCAATGCGGCCGATTTCGACGAGATTAAGCAGCGTGGAATCTTGCGTGTCGCCGTCGCTGCGCTGTCGCCTTTTGTGATTAAGGCGGAAGATGGAACGCTGTCCGGCTTCGAGATCGATTCCACCCAGGCGCTTGGCGAAAAGCTCGGCCTCGATATTGAATATGTTGAGAAGCCTTTTTGCGATCTCGCGGAATCCGTCCTGTCCGGTGAGGCGGATATGATCGCATCAGGCTATTCGAATATGCCGGAGCGACGGCGGCTTCTGGACTTTTCGCTGCCCTATCATGACACGGAATATTTCCTCATCATGTCTCGCGCAAAGGCGAAGCAGGGCAAGACCCTGCGCGGCCTGAACCGCAAGGACACCTCTATCGGCTTTCAACATGGCGGCGTTTCCGGCATGGTCGCCAATGGCGAGTTCCCGGGTTCGGATCTCAAGGGATATTCGTCCTTCACCGAAATTCTTGAGGCGCTCGCCTCCGGTGAGATCGATGGGGCGGTCCTTTTTGACCCCTATCTCGATATGGCCAAAAATCTCGGCGGCGTGAAGCATGTCATCCCTCATGAGTTCGCCTTGACGCGCACCATCGAAGCGTTCGCCACGGATCAGGACTCCGACGCACTCCACGAAGCATTGAACGAATGGGTGATTGAAAAGGATCTCTCCGGATATTGGGATGAGCTCGAAGAGAAGTGGTTCTCCGACGCCTACGCCATTGCGTCCGCGCCGCCGCCTTACGCCTGTCCCGCCGCCGCGCAGGTGCAGTAACAGGTTTTACGCCGGCGCCTCACCGGCGATCGTCGTGCGATAGAGCTCACGGCGATGGCCGTCATAATCATTGAACGCCTGGTGGATTGAAATCCGGTTGTCCCAGACCGCGAGCGTTTTCGGCGCCCAGCGCAGGCGGCAGGTGAAAGCCGGCTGAGTCATGTGTGCTGACAGAAAGCCGAGCAGCGCATCTGCCTCCGGCTCGATCATGCCTTCAATGCCGATAGAGTAGGACGGATCGCAGTACAGCGCCTTTTCGCCCGAACCCGGATGCGTTCGCACGATCGGGTGGAAATTGCCTTTGACCTTTCGGATCACGCCTTCGGGAAGGTCGTTCATCCCGACGCCTTTCAGTTTTGCAAGTTTGCCGACCGGCGTGTCATCCGCTTCGCCATGTTCCATGGAGCTTTCAAAGGCGCGCTTCATGGACATATGCACGCGCAAGGGCGCGAGAATTTCTTTCATCACCGGGGACAGTGTTTTGTAAGCGAGCGCGGTGTTCGCCCAGATCGTGTCGCCGCCATAGGGCGGAATATCGACGCCGTATAAAAGCGCGATCGCCGGCGGGTTGACGAGAAACGGCCCGTCCGAATGCCAGCCTGAACCAAAAATATGCGCGCCCTTTGCGTTCGCTGCACGCACCAGCGGCTGAATGTTCAAATGCCCCGGTATGCCATCCGTATAGGCGTCTTCGGCCCACTCACCGAAGCGAAGCGAAAATTCTTCATGCTGGGGGTGGGTAAGATCGACGTCGCGAAAATAGATCATCTTGTGATGAAAAAGCGCGTCTTCAATCTCGCGGAATTGTTCATCGGACATGTTCGCGAAATCGGCGCCGCGTATCTCGGCGCCCATGGCGGCGGCGAGAGGGTGCGCGGTGATGGTTTTGTAATCTCGCGCGTGATTGTCGAACTGGCCGGTGGGGTGGATGAGCATGGTGCGTCCTCACATTTTTCCGCCATTCTCGCCGGATTTCGCCGCGCCGCAATGCGTCAAGGGGAACCGGAACGCGGGCGCCCGCGAATTGCGGGCCGGAAAGGCTTGGGCTAGCTTGGCGCAAACTGGTTTGGCTGGAGGAGAGATCCGGCGAGAGGGGAGATCACAGATGAAACAGGCTTTGCGGTTTTCGGTCATGGGCGCCGATGACAATATCCATGAAGTGTCGATAGAGCGCGATGCGAACGATCTTGGCAATCTCCAGGCTTTTTGCTCCTGCGGCCATGCGCAGGAGGGTGAAATCTGCACTCATCGCTTCGAGATTCTGGAAGGCGCCACAGCCAATATCGTTTCCGAGAATCTCGATGACGTCCACAAGCTGCGCGACTGGATTCGCGGCTCTGACATTGAGGTCGCCATGCAGGAGCTTTCCAAGGCGAAAACCGAACTCATGCTCGCCCATGAAAAGGTCGCCCGATGCCGGGCGCTCCTCGCCAAGCGGATGCTGGACTAGCCGTTCGTTGCTGTCTGATCGCTCCAGGGTCGACAAACAACCAAGGTCGACAAACAAAAAGGGGCGGAAGTTCATCCGCCCCTTTCGACTATTGATCCGGTCTTTCGCTTTACGCGTTGGCGCGCTTGCGGCGGCGAATGGCGGCGATCCCGCCGAGCCCCATGAGCATCAACGGCGCGGCGGCGGGAAGCGGAACTTCTGAGGCGACAGCGTCGCCGAAGACATCCACCTTGAAATCGAATTTAAAGCTGTATCCAGAGGTAGACGCCGCCGCACTGAGGTTTTCGATGGTGAGAACGATTGAGGTGATAACGAACCCCTGAAGGTCGATGCCATTGAGGCTTGCCGAAGACATGGAGCCAAACACTCCGGATTCAGGACCCCAGCCTACTGTAGATTGCACAGGCGCGCCGCCGATGTTTCTTGCGAGGCCTATAAAAAATTGTTCATTCGTTCCGTTAGTGGCCAAATTCGCAAAATTATCGAAACCGGCGCCGGATGTAACATTGATGACCGTATCCGCAGCGATCAGCGTATCGCCAAAAATGGAAGGAAAGGCGCCAAAGACATCCAAAGTCCCCGGGCTCGGGTCAATCCCGAACTCGAAGAACATGCCGCCATCGTTCGATCCGCCAGACGATGAAGAGATATAGTCTGTTGCGCTATAACTCACGAGCAGCGCGGCGTTGGCGCCGGTCGCGGTGAACATTGCGGCCGCAAGGCCGATAAGAAATCTTTTCATGGATGCCCCCAATTGAATGACCCTTTCTTGGTGGCGTTACGCGTCGACAGTGTCAACGTAAATCAATGTTTTGCCTGCAAGAAACAGAAGAACACCCGCTTTGGGATATGCTGGCCGCCGCCAGCCCACGCCAGGGTTGCATCTGTCGCCGGCGGGCCTCATGTCATGGTCACTGAAGCATGGGGCGCTGTTTCGCCGGGGCCGGCGCCCGCAAACTAATGTTTACGCGTGAGGCAGGCTGTTTTTGGTCTCGCGCGAGCGCGCAAAGCCCAATCTAGCATGAGCCATCGTCACCGCCTTTCGAGGTGAAAGCGAGTGGATAAGGGCGGAGAGGCTGCGCGGAACGCGAAACATCCTCATCGCTTTAGGAAAGCACATGGACGCATCGCGTCCCGCGCCAGCGGCGTTTTGTCGGACCGGCGGGCCCGGCCGTAAGGACGACCCCTGACGGTTTTTACGCGCCAGAGTTAAGCCGCCAGAAAGCCCGGGCTCTGCGACCGGCGAGGCCCGCCTCTTTCCGTGAAGGCTGCCCGCTCCCAAAGGGGCGAACCGCCAAGAGACGAGGGCTCACGCGCCGCATCCGGACCGAAAGGAAACGGCAGGCCTTCCGCCTCTCCATATCCGGATGCCGCGTACTATAAGGCCTTCAGAAAAGTGGTGAAAAATTATCCACGGGGTCCGGAATGGCCTTATACTGTCGCGCGCCCCCTGCGGTCCCCCGTCACCTCAATCGCTCCGACGCCAGCCGCCGTCATCCCGTGCGCGGCGCGGCATGAAATGACGTGCTGCAGACACGGGATCGCTGTCGGGGTTGCGCTTGGTCGAGAGAGATCCCGGATCTGCGCAGCAACATTTCATGTTGCAGCGCGTCCGGGATGACGGAGGGGGTATTATTCGAGCAAGCTTTCAACCCCCATCCCCGGCTTCGCCGATACTTCCCCCGTGAACGGGGGAAGAGGGAGCGCGCCGCAAGTTCAACGCTCCTTCGCCTCCCCCGCTTGCGGGGGAGGTGGCCCGAAGGGCCGGAGGGGGGTGATTGTAGGATGTGTCTTGGACTGCGGGGATGCTAACGCGAATTGGTGACTGTTTCACATGAGGGGAAATTTCGCCGATGGACACCATTTCCCCCGACATAACTATCGTAAGTGCCACTATAATTTATTGCGTTGAATATGATGCGCGTGAGAATTTCTCTGGCGAGATAAATTAGATCCCAACCATCATCTTCAAGCCACTTGCCACGATGCACAAGGTTATTTCTGCTCTTGACTAACCACTTGATTTCTTCGTCGGATATGCCCGCAAGAGATATATCTCTGATAGAAAATGCCTTAGCGGTCTTTTGCCGAAGTGAAAAACGCCTTAAGTCGTGCAATTTCGTTTCTGCATCGCTTTTCATTGCATCAGATATATTCAGAATCTTAATGACTGAAAGCAATGCTTTGTATATTGGCTTAAACTCATTTTTCGTCATGTGTAAAAAATTTTGACGTTCATCAAATTCTGAAGATAGCCAAAATTCAATGGCGGTCATCGCACCAAGAAAACGACCTTCGTTGTTATTCGTTGGAAGGTACATCCAGCTTACAGCGTCCCAAAAATTTTCTGCCAAGGGCGGCGTACGAAAATATGATTCAAATAGAGTTTTCAACATTTCGCTGTTATTCAAGGAATGTTCAGGAGGGAACTCTCTTGGCGATGATGTGACGGATAGAAAGCGCCATAATGATCCATTGGGCGATGCAAATCGTTCGACTGGAAACTTAACCCAACCGCCATCAATGAAAGAAATTCCAGGACCGATGTAAGAGAGGTATTTGCTAGCTTCGGCCCACCAATCCAGTGGGGCGCTAATGTCATCCGAGATTACCGCAACTCGAGCCGAAAGCGCTTGTCGGTCTTCGGAAGTCGCTGAAGCACTGATTCCGGCCACACCTAACGGCGTTTCAATCCTAACCCCGTCCCAAGAGTTGAAGCCTCGAAAAAATCTTTCAAAGACCAGTTTTTCAGAGCATTTGTGATCAGGGCTGAAGACATAAGCGGAATAGATTTCACCGGAGAGAACATCGCCATTAGGATGATCTGGAGCAAAATCATCAGTCCAGAACAACCACCCATCGCTAGAACGACCGATAAGACAGCAGGTCTGCACCTCAGTTCCCGGTGTGCTGTCCAAAGTCCGAATTGCCTGCAAGAGTGCGGAAGAGGGAGACTCAAATTCAAGTTCTAAATTGTGCCTTGAGTCAGTTGATACTCTGAAGCGAATTTTGAAATCCTTACTCCCCAGAGTAAGTTTTCCTCGAAATAGCTTGGCTTCGGCGAGAACTCTTGCGTTTGGCATATATTTCTAAGCCACCTTCCGTTTCACCGCCTTTTTCTTCGTCGTCGTTTTTGTCTTCGCGGCGGCGGTTTTGGCGGGTGTTTTTGATTTCCGCTTGAGGAGCGGCTTCAGGAATTTGCCGGTGTAGCTGCCCGCCGTGTCGGCGACGTCTTCGGGCGTGCCCGCCGCGACGATCTCGCCGCCGCCGTCGCCGCCCTCGGGGCCGAGGTCCAAAATCCAGTCCGCCTGTTTGATGACGTCGAGATTGTGTTCGATGATGATGACGGTGTTGCCGTTCTCGGTCAGCTCCTGAATGACCTCCATGAGTTTGCGCACATCCTCGAAATGGAGGCCGGTTGTCGGCTCGTCCAAGATATAAAGCGTGCGGCCGGTGGCGCGCTTGGAGAGTTCCTTAGAGAGTTTCACGCGCTGGGCCTCGCCGCCGGAGAGTGTCGTCGCCTGCTGTCCGATCTTCACATAGGAGAGGCCGACGCGGTTCAGGGTCTCCATCTTTTCACGGATCGACGGCACCGCCTTGAAGAACTCGGCGCCTTCCTCGACCGTCATGTCGAGGACGTCGGCGATGGACTTGCCCTTGAACTTCACCTCCAGCGTTTCGCGGTTGTAGCGCGCGCCCTTGCACACATCGCAGGTGACATAGACGTCGGGGAGGAAGTGCATCTCGATCTTGATGACGCCGTCGCCCTGGCACGCCTCGCAGCGCCCGCCCTTGACGTTGAAGGAGAAGCGCCCCGGTTTATATCCGCGCGCTTTTGACTCCGGCAGGCCTGCGAACCAGTCGCGGATCGGCGTGAAGGCGCCCGTATAGGTCGCAGGGTTGGAGCGCGGCGTGCGGCCGATGGGCGACTGGTCGATGTCGATCACCTTGTCGAAATGCTCAAGCCCGGTGATTTTGTCATGCTCCGCGGGGGCGTCCTTCGAATTATAAAGACGGCGCGCGGCGGCTTTATATAATGTCTCGATCACGAGGGTCGACTTGCCGCCTCCGGAAACCCCGGTGACGCAGGTGAGAAGGCCGATGGGAATTTCGGCTTTCACATTTTTCAGGTTGTTGGCTTTCGCGCCGGTGATCTTGATCGACTTCTTTTTATTGAACGGCCGGCGCTCGGCGGGAACGGGCACTTCGCGGCGCCCGGCGAGATAATCGCCGGTGAGCGATTGTTTCTCGTTCATGATGTCCTTGACTGCGCCCTGCGCGACAATCTCGCCGCCATGAACGCCGGCGCCGGGGCCGATATCGACAATATAGTCGGCAGCGCGGATCGCGTCTTCGTCATGTTCGACCACAATCACCGTGTTGCCGAGATCGCGCAGGCGCACCAGGGTTTCGAGGAGGCGGGCGTTGTCGCGCTGATGCAGGCCGATGGAAGGCTCATCCAAGACATAAAGAACGCCGGTTAGGCCTGAGCCGATCTGCGAGGCGAGGCGGATGCGCTGGCTCTCGCCGCCTGAAAGCGTGCCCGATGCGCGGCTCAAGGTCAGATAATCGAGGCCAACATTATTGAGGAAGGAGAGGCGGTCGCGGATTTCCTTGAGGACGCGAACGGCGATTTCCTTTTCTTTCTTGTTCAGTTTGGTTTCGAGGCCGTTGAACCAGTCGCCGGCCTTTTTGATCGAAAACTCCGTCGCGTCGGAGATGGAAAGCCCGCCGACCTTCACCGCTAGCGCTTCGGGTTTGAGGCGCTGGCCGTTGCAGGCCTCGCAATGGGTGACGGACTGGAACCGCGACAGCTCCTCGCGCACCCAGGCTGAATCCGTCTCGCGCCAGCGGCGCTCAAGATTGGGGATCACGCCTTCGAAGGGTTTCACCGTCTCGAATTTGCGGGCGCCATCGGCATAGAGAAATTTCACTTCATCTTCGTCGGTGCCGTAGAGGACGACTTCGCGGGCGATGTCGTCGAGTTCGTCCCAGGGGACGGTGATCTTGAATTTGTAGTGGCGGGCGAGCGCCTGCAGCGTTTGCGCATAATAAGGAGAGGTGCCCTTGGACCACGGCGCGATGGCGCCATTATTGAGGGCGAGCCCGCCATCGGGCACCACAAGCTCCTCATCGAAGATCATTTCCGTGCCGAGGCCGTCGCATTGGGGACAGGCGCCGGCGGGCGCGTTGAAGGAGAATAGCCGCGGTTCGATCTCGTCAATCGTAAAACCGGAGACCGGGCAGGCGAATTTCGCGGAGAAAATGCTGCGTTGCGGCGCGCCTTTCGCATCCTTCTTGTCGGCGCTCTCGGCAATGGCGATGCCGTCAGCGAGTTCAAGCGCGGTTTCGAAGCTTTCGGCGAGGCGCGATTCAAGGCCCGCTTTAATGACGACGCGGTCCACGACCACTTCGATATCGTGTTTGAGTTTCTTGTTGAGCGCGGGAACGTCTGCGATTTCGTAATATTCGCCATCGACCTTCACCCGCTGAAAGCCCTTTTTCAAAAGCTCGGCGAATTCTTTCTTATATTCGCCCTTGCGGCCGCGAATGATCGGCGCGAGCAGGTAAAAACGGGCGCCATCGCCTTCCGCCATCAGGCGATCGACCATTTCCGTCACTGTCTGGGAAGAAATCGGCTCGCCCGTTGCGGGAGAGTATGGAACGCCGATGCGCGCCCAGAGGAGGCGCATGTAATCGTAAATCTCGGTGACGGTGCCGACCGTGGAGCGCGGATTGCGCGATGTGGTCTTCTGTTCGATGGAAATAGCAGGGGAGAGACCGTCAATCTGGTCGACATCCGGCTTCTGCATCAATTCGAGGAACTGACGCGCATAAGCGGACAGACTTTCCACATAACGCCGCTGTCCCTCAGCATATATAGTGTCGAAGGCGAGGGATGATTTGCCGGAACCTGACAGGCCCGTCATGACGATCAACTCGTCGCGCGGCACCTCCAGTGTGATGTTTTTCAGATTATGTTCGCGTGCGCCGGCGACGCGGATGGTTTTCGAACTCATATTTCCGATCTCATGGGGGAAGCTGTTGTCACTTTATATATAGGGGCGGACAGGAAGCGGGATGTCAGCGTCTCTATATATCGACGTTGACAGCAAGAACAAGGTGTGAACATTTGTCCGCCGCACAACGTTCCTTCCCGGGTTCATTCATGGGGAGAACCAATCATTGAGCGCGCGCCGAATCCGCGCGATTAGCTTTGAAAATTCAGATTTCAGGAGAGTGATATGGCAGGCAGCGTCAACAAGGTCATTTTGATAGGCAATCTCGGCGCCGATCCGGAAGTGCGCAAATTTCAAAACGGCGGCTCTGTTTGCAACCTGCGGATTGCGACTTCCGAGAGCTGGAAAGACAAAAACACCGGCGAACGCCGTGAAAAAACCGAATGGCATACGGTTGCGATCTTTTCCGAAGGCCTTGTTCGTGTTGCAGAGCAATATTTGAAGAAAGGTTCCAAGGTTTACATCGAGGGCCAGCTGCAAACGCGTAAATGGCAGGATCAAAACGGCAATGACCGCTACTCAACCGAAGTAGTATTGCAAGGTTTCAACGGTACGCTCGTCATGCTCGATGGAAGAAGCGGCGGCGGAAGTTTTGATCGCGACTCAAACCGTGATGCAGGCGGAATGTCCGAACGAGGAGGTTCTTCAGGCGGACAAAGTTACGAGTTAGACGACGACATTCCGTTTTAATCGCGAAAAAAACGCCAAAACGAATCAAAAAACGCAAAAAAATGCGCATGCATGCGTTTAACAACGCATGCATAGAATACTTTTTTAGTAAATTGAGTTATGTTTTCGCTTTCGACACATGATTCGGAGGTGAACCATGGCGGTCAAAAGAAAAACGACCAAGAAGAAAGCGGCTAAGAAAACCGCGAAACGTAAAACTGTAAAGCGTAAGACGACGAAGAAAAAAGCGCCGGCGAAGCGTAAAGCTACAAAACGCAAAGCCGCCAAGCGCAAGACGACAAAGAAAAAAGCCACAAAGCGTAAGGCGACGAAGCGCAAGGCGGTCAAGCGGAAAACCACCGCAAAGAAAAAGACCACCAAGCGTAAGACGGCCAAGCGCAAAACGGCCAAGAAGAAGACTGCAAAGCGGAAAACCGCCAAGCGCAAGACAGCGAAGCGGAAAACCGCCAAGCGTAAGGCGCCTGCCAAGCGGAAGACTGCTAAGCGCAAAACGGCCAAGCGCCGCACCAAGCGCAAGTAGGCTTCAAACGCTGAAAAGGGCGCGAGCTTCTTGATTTTACAAGGGTTTTCGCTCCGCCGCTCGCGCTGAACGTGTTTTGAAGCACGGAAAAAGCGCAGTCAGAGGGGCTATTTCATCGGGCCGGCGTATCGCTAAGTAAGCGGGCCGATGGCAGCGGAGGGCGCTTCGCAAACAGAATACCGGACGCGTTTCGCGTTTGTAGAAACAGAATTCAGCTCTTTGATCTCAGGATCATGAGTTGCTTTTCGCCAAAAGCCCCGGCGCGAACACCGCCGGGGCTTTATTTTTGTGCATCATTCCGGCGCCGTTTCTTTTACGTCGCGCGCGGCGCCCATTGCTGCTACGGGGTGAGCAAGCGCCTGGTTGAGTATCGCCAATGGCGCCTTTTGTGTTTGATCCGTATCTTTGCCACCAAATCCTGTGGTGATGCTTCTTTCGGGCGCCGTTTTTTCGCCGCGCTGTTGATGTTGTATAACAACACCGGAACAGGGGAGAGACATTATGCGCGATGAAAGCGATTTCTGTTTGTCGCGGCGGGCGGCGACATATTTTCGCGTTGCAACAATCCTGGCGCTGACTTGCGCTGCATCCGCATGCGCAACCCAGCATCATGTCGTGCATGAATGGACGGCGCAGGGATATCTTTCACCTGCGCCGACCGGCGAACCCGAAATTATCGGCGTTTATGACAATGAAGATGACTGTGTCGCCGCCGGTGAGGCCTGGATGAGCCGGCAAGTTGTCGGAAACCCGGTTTACGCGGATTGCCTGCCCGTGGATCACGATTAGGCGGCGACGCCGACCTTATTCTCTGCGCTGGTATTGGAAGCTTCGCCTTTCCGGGCTTTTTCGCTGGCGAGGAATTCTTCAACGAGCTGTTCCGCGAATTTCGGATCGGCTGCGGCCAACAGGCCGAGTTCCATCATCTCAATATTATCGATCAGTTCAAAGCGGTTCATGGTTCTCTTCCCTTTTTCTGTGCGGACCGCCGGGCTGGCTGTCCCTGAAGTCCTCCAGAGATTGCGATTTTCCGTCTGATCGTTCATTGGTCAGGCTATGATCAGTTCTGATCAGATCTGATGAGAGGGGCGAGATTGGCGGCTGAGGTCTACGAATTTGGCGGATTCCGGCTGGATTCAACCCAGCGGACGCTTATGGACGGGGCGGGCAAGACGATTCCCCTGGCTCCGAGGGTCTTCGACACGCTTTTGTATCTGGTGGAGAACGCCGGAGAACTGGTCGAGAAAAACGCGCTGATCGACGCGGTCTGGCCGGATGTGACGGTCGAGGAAAACAGCCTTTCGCAAAACATTTCCACGTTGCGCCGAACGCTCGGCGACAAGACGGGCGACAACCGTTTTATCGTGACAGCGCCGGGCAGGGGCTATCGTTTCGTGGCCAACGTTTCCGTTGTTGCGCCGGACGATATCAATGTGTCTGCAGATGAGGCAACGCCTGCGGCGAAACCGCTGGCGCCTGCGTTGGACAAAGTCCGCGTTTCCGTCGCCGTCATGCCTTTCGCCAATCTTACCGGCGATCCGGAGAAGGAATATTTCTCCGACGGCATGGCGGAAGAGATCATTAATCTATTAACGCGAACAACAGTGATTCAGGCGCCGTCGCGGACGTCGAGTTTCGCCTATCGGGGCCGGAACATCGATGTGCGGCAGATCGCGGAAGATCTAGGCGTTGATGCGGTTCTCGAAGGAAGCGTGCGCGCAGCCGGCGAGCGGGTGCGCGTCACAGCGCAGCTTATTGATGGCGTTTCGGGATTTCATTTGTGGTCAGACACATTCGACCGCGACATGACGGACGTCTTTGCACTTCAGGACGAGCTGGCGCTCTCCATTCTTGAGGCGATGCAAACCCATCTGAATGCGCCGGTCTCCAGGAAAAGGCGCCTTCGAGCGCGTCCGAAGGACCATGAGGCATATCGGCTTTATCTTCAGGGCGAGTATCTGCTTCGAAATAACGATGCAGATATTCCCGCCGCCATCGAGCTTTTTCGTGAGGCGCTGGAGCGCGATCCGGACTTCGCCGGCGCGCAGGCGGGGCTTGCCCGCGCCAGGGGGTTCGGCCTTTCTTACATCAAGCCGACGCGGGCCGGACTGAAAGAACTTGAGAAGGAGGCGCGACGTGCGCTCTCGCTTGATCCGCAAAACGAAGCCGGCCATGGCGCGCTTGGCACCTTCTACGCCCTTACAGGAAAACTCTGCGAGGCCGAGGGGCATATGCGCATGGCGTATGAGATCGGCCGTGATCCGATGCTCGCAAATGCAATGTCGGTGATTGTCTTTGGCAATGTCGGCCAGGTCCGCCGGGCGATACAGATTTCGCAGGAAGCCTATCAGTCGTTCCCGCTGGCGCCGTTTCTGCTTGTCACCATGGCCATGTTCTATATCTCCGAAGGCGACGAGGAGCGGGCGCAGCTTTTCGCGGCGCGGGCGATGGAGCTGGGCCATCTGAAAAACTCCGTCCCGATGTGCGATGTGCTCGCGCTCATGGCGGCGCGGAACGGCCGTTATGACCAAGCCGCCGATCTCGTTCTCGGGAGCATGCCGCCGCATGAACTCTCTGGCGGCGTCACGCTCGCGGTGCGGGAGGCTTATCTCGCGTTCGGTGACGAAAGCCGACGCGAACAGGCGCTGAAACTTCTCTACGATCCGGGCGTTACGGAACGCCTTGGCATTACGCCGATCAACTACAAGCGCATGATGCTGTGGCGGACCATGCTGGGGGATATCGACGGCGCCTATGAATGGACGGATCGCATAGTCGCGACGCTTGAGGAAGAGGGGGCGGTCGGCATGATCTGGGCCGTGATCTGGCTTGAGGAGATGGAGCCGTTCCGCGCCGATCCGCGCTTTATGAATATCGCGACGCGGCTCGGTTTTGTCGACTATTGGAAAGTTTATGGGCCGCCGGATGGTTATGACTTCAAGGACGGCAAGCTGACCAAACTTTGAAGCTATTCGTCTACCGGAAAAGGGCCGTCCTCAAAAACTTCGTCGTGATAGCCCTTTGCGCCGATAGCGTCTTTTAGGGGGCTGAACGGGCTGTCATTGCGTTTGAGACGCTCCAGCGCGGTGAAAAAGTCGATTTCAGGTTTCCAGCCGAGTTCAGACCGCGCGAGATCGTTCACATAAAGCCGGTCGAGCGTTTCGAACATGCGCCAGCCGCGTCGGGCGTATTCTTCTTCGTAATCGGCATAGCGCTTTAGAACGGACGGCGCATCACGGCCAAGATCGGGCAGGTCGGCGGCTGAAAACGGCGTCGTCGCGCTGATGATGTAACGGCCGAAACCAATGTCATTGGCGCGGTCGAGCGCGACCAGATGCGCAGAAACTACGTCGGCGATATCAACGCGGCGATAGAGCAGTTCATTGACTTTTGCGTTAAGGTCTTCGTAACCGCCCCGGATCGCAGCGTTGTCATCTTGCTCGGGAAAGAACCGTGAGGTGCGCAGGATGAGGCAGGGGAGTTTGTGTTTCTTATGCACGAGCCGGCAGATATTTTCCGCCGCGAGCTTGGTGACGCCGTAAATATTTTTCGGGATTGGCGCCAGATCTTCGGTGACAAGCACGGCAGGCGCGCCTTTGGGCGGGCGCATCGCCTCGCCGAAGGTGCTGGTGGTGCTGGTGAAGATGAAACTATCGACTCCCTCGCGAACCGCCGCTTCAAGGAGGTTCAGCGTGCCCGTCACATTGGTGTCGATGAAGGCCTGCATCGAATGGGTCGCCACATGGGGTTTGTGCAGCGTGGCGGTGTGCAGAACACTGCTCACGCCCTTCATTATCTGCTGCGCGAACTCTGCATTGGCAAGATCGCCGACTTGATGGGTAAACGGCCCCGGTTTGATATCCGCGCCGATATGCGCGCGCCCTTCGGCTTTGAAGGTTCGGCAGAGCGCTTCGCCGAGATGGCCGGAAGAACCTGTAATCAGGATGGTCATGCGGAACTTTTGGCCCCGCCATGACCCGCGGTCAACATGGGAGGAATACCTCGTTAGGTTCCTTTAGGAGTAGGCGCCGCTGTTCGATAAAAGTCTACGTGAAAACTTACGGGTCCGAGGGGCCTCACATAGTGCTTCACTTCCGGTTCGATAATTCCAGAATCGCCTGCCTTAATGCGCGCCGTTTCTTCAGGCGGGCCTGGAATGACATAGTCGAGCGCGCCGTCGAGAACAACGAGATTGCCCCAGACGCCGGGTTTTGTGTCATGAGCGCGCAAAAGCTTTACCGGCACGGTCTTTTCCGTGAACACCGGCGTGCCGCCATATTTCACAAGCCCATCCGGAAGGCGTTGGAGCATCATTAGCCGCCTTGTATTTTCTTCGGGCCGAGACTTGGTTGGCCGTACATGGCGAGTTTGAGGCTTTCGGCAATGCGTCCTGCGCGCTCGATGAAATAGGCGGCGGCCTCAGGCGACGGCGCGGTGTCGTCGAGCGTCGCCTTGAACAGCCCCAGCCAGATATCGAAATGCCAGGGCTGAACCGATGTCAGCGCCCTGTGTTTCGGGACCGGCTTTCCGGAATAGCGCCCGGCGTTGAGTGCAACCGACGCCCAAAAATCCTTCATCTTGGCAAGATGCGGCCCCCAGTCGCTGATGGTCTCATCGAAAACCGGGCCGAGCAGGTGATGGGCGCGCACGCGCTCGTAAAACGTATCGACGAGGTTGGAGATATAGTCCTCGTCTATGCCCATTCTCGTCGCTGCGGCAGCGATCTCCTGACGGCGCTCTTCGGTGGTGCGAATGCGGGTTTCCATCAGGCGGCCTCCTCTTCGAGCAACAGGCGCAGGCGCGCATTGCGGCGCACGAGATCGTCAAGCGTGTAGTGATCAAGCGCGGCGAGAAACATCTTCACTGCTTCGTTCAAAACAGATTTCAAGCGGCATGACGGGGTAATGAGGCATTCGCCGGCGCCGCCCTCGAAACATTCGACGATCGCGAAATCCGCTTCCGTGCGCCGGACGACGTCGCCGACATTGATCGTGACGGGAGCGTGCGCCAGTCGGAGCCCGCCAGTGCGGCCGCGGACCGTTTCGATGTAGCCTTCCTTGCCGAGAAGATGCGCGACTTTCATCAGGTGGTTTTTCGAAATGTCATAACGCGCGGCCACTTCGGCGATGGTGCAGAGGCGGTCTTCGTTAACTGCAAGATGCATCAGCAGGCGCAGGGCGTAATCGGTTTGCAGGTTGAGGCGCATTGTCGCTCCTAAAAGATGTATTATATATATTGGATATTGTCGCCGAAGGCAATATAAAAGATGTATATAAAATACATGAAAAGGATGACTGTCATGGCGATGCTTGCGGAAGTGATGGAAACGGGCCTGATGGAGGCGGAACTCGATGTTGATCGTAAAGAGAGGGTGGCGCCCGCCATAAGTCTCGTCAAAATGACGCGGCCGAACACGACCATGCACGGCGGCGTCTTCAAAAGCCTGGCGCTCGTTTACGCGGCGCTGCTCGCGGTGTTCTGGCTGGCCTTTCAGGGCGACCGGGAGGCCTTGTTCATGGTGGCGATCAGCGCCGTTTATCTCGCCGCCTATATGGGGACGCCGTTCATGTTGAGCCGCGTGGGCGGCCGCGTTGATCCAGCAGAGGACAAATCCTTTGCGGCGTTTTTGCGCGAGCCTTTCGAAACTTGGACCGGGATTGTGACGGGGCGCGAGGCAATGCTGCAGGTTCTGCTCATTCCTATGGCGATCCTCATCGCTGGCTGCGGTATGGGCGTCATCATCGCCGTCAGCCGTTAGAGGGCGCCGAGATCGAAACGCAGGCGCGGCAAAAACCGGCCGGGAATCGAGCCGGATAGCGAAGCGCCGTCATCGACGGCGTCCATGCGCCGGTAAAACGCCGCGGCGTCGGGATCGGCGTCGATAGTCATGACCTTGGCGCCGGCATCGCGCGCCTGGCGCACCGCCCATTCGAACAGCGCGCGGCCGATCCCGGCGCCGATGAAATTCGGATGAACATAAAGCTTGTCGAGTTCCGCAGTTGCTCCTTCAATCTGAAGCTGCGCCATGCCAGCGAGTTTTCCGCCCTTATCAGCGACCTGAATTTGCGAGCTTTCGAAATCCGCCGCCGTGATCGTCAATTCCGCGCGGCAAGCACCCATGAATGCCGCGTCATAGCCCCAATAGGCTTTTGACGTCATGCAGAGTTCGGACAGGGCGGAGGCTTCGTCAGAACGTGCGGGGCGGTAAGTAAGCAATGTTGTTAGATCTCGAACTTGTCCAGCACCGCACTGGTTTGACGGCCGCTATATTGTTCGCCGCCGCCGAGAACATAAATGGCTTCTCCCAGCGCGACGGCGCCGTGGCCGTGACGGGGATGGGTCATCGCTGAGACGCCGCGCCAGTGATCGGTGTCCGGGTCATATTCCCAGACCTCCGGAAACACGCCGGGCTCCGGTTGTGAATATTCACCGCCAAAGGCGTAGATTTTTCCGTTCAGCACCGCCGCCGCAAGTCCGCCTTGCGCTTTCGGCATGGGCCGCGCCGCCTCCCACCGGTCGGAAAGCGGGTCGTAGACTTCGACGACATTCGTATTGCCGCCATTCACCGTGCGTCCGCCGATAACATAGAAGACGCCATTGGCGACGACGCCCGCTGTGGAGTTACGTGCTGTCGGCATCGGCGCGAGCGCGCGCCATCGATTGTCGCCTGCATCGAAATACCAATGCTGATCGGTATCGATGTGATCGCGCCATTCGAGATTGGCGCTGCCTATAGGCGAGCGCCCGCCCGCCACATGAATAAAGCCATTGAAGGAAACAGTGGCGCTTTCGGCTTGCGGGCCTGGCATGGGCGTCATCGCCTCCCACCGCCCTTTCAAGTCGGTGAGCCGCCAGCATTGCGAGCGCATTTGCCAGCCGCCGGCGGCGTTCCGCGCGAATCCGCCGACGCCGTAGAGAAAGCCGTTATTATTGACGAGCGCGATATGGTGGCGCGGTTCGGGCAGAGGCGTCGCGAACCCCCAGGCGTCATAAGCGGGGTCATAGAAAGTCACCTGGTCCGTGACTCGATAAGGCATGTCCGGCGTCAGACCGCCCGCATTAACGAGAAGGTCCAACGGTTTCGGTTTCAATGATGGTCCGGGATCGGAGGATTTACGGAACGGCGCCGGATAAATTTCCTGCACCGGGAACGGCATCGACGCCAGCGGCGTCCAGGCGCCCATAGGCAGGATCGGGTTCAGCGCATGTGCGGGCAGGGACGCGCTCACGCCAATCCCTGCTGCGCTCGCAAGTAATTTTCGCCTGTTGAGCTTGAAGCTGTCTGTTTCTGTCATCTCATCCCCCCTTACGCCACTAACCCCTGAATTTATTCCCCGAGAGAAAACGCCGCGCAGGCGACGCGTGAACCGGCGCCGCCGATTGGCTGCGTCATGTGATCGTCTGCATTCTCATGAACCACGACCGCAAACCCATCCGCATCGAGAAGCGGACCGCCATCGCTTAACGACAAGGAAGTGTTCAGGAGCGATGCCACAGCGACGCCATCGGCGCCGGCGTAAATATTCGGCAGGTCAGCGGCTTCATAGCCGTTCGGATTTAAAAGCCCGTGTTCCTTGCCTTCCGGATTGATATGGCCGCCTGACGCCTTGAATCCTGCGGCGCCGTCGCTGCAATCGCCGATCTGGTGAAGGTGCATGCCGTGCCAGCCTTCGGAAAGGCCGCTGATGGAAACCCGGATCAGGATCGCGCCATGGGGCGTGTCCTTGAGGGCGATTTCACCGGCCTTTTCCCCATCGACATTGACGAGGTCAGCGGAAGCGTCCGCCCATCCGGAAGGCGCCGCCATGGGCGCTGCAGCAGCGGACGTTTGCGTTGGTGCGCCGTCGCTTTTTCCACAGGCGCCGAGAAAGATCGCTGAAATGGCTGTTATTACTGCAAGATTTTGTGCGATCTTCATGTAGGCTCCCAATGTTCTTCCCGGTTTCATGATAGCTCATCGCGCGGCGCGAATAAACCAAGGGATAAACCGCGCTTATTGGGCCCGAAAACCGGGCCAAATGCTTGGCTTTGAGGAGGGCGGGTGCTAAGCCGGATCGTTCTTTTACGACTGATTCCAAAAGGTTTTTAACGTGGCCGAAGACAACGGCGATATCCCCGAAAATTCAGCGCCAACCCCGCCTTCAACCCCAAGCGAGGGTGCGTCGATCTCCATCGAAGAGGAGATGAAGAAGTCCTATCTCGATTACGCCATGAGCGTGATCGTGAGCCGGGCGATCCCCGATGCGCGTGACGGGTTGAAGCCCGTACACCGCCGCATCCTGTGGTCGATGCATGAAAACGGCTATGCGTGGAACAAGCAGTACCGCAAATCCGCGCGGGTTGTCGGTGATGTTATCGGTAAATATCACCCCCATGGCGACCAGTCGATTTACGACGCGCTGGTGCGCATGGCGCAGGATTTCGCCATGCGCCTGCCGCTGGTCGACGGGCAGGGCAATTTCGGCTCTATCGACGGCGACCCGGCCGCCGCCATGCGTTACACCGAATGCCGCATGGAAAAGGTGACGAGCGCCATTCTCGACGACATCGAGAAAGACACGGTTGCCTTTCAGGATAACTATGACGGCTCCGAGCGCGAACCGTCAGTGCTGCCGGCGAAATTTCCGAACCTTCTGGTCAATGGCTCCGGCGGCATTGCGGTCGGCATGGCGACGAATATCCCGCCGCATAATCTTGGCGAAGTGATCGACGCGACCATCGCCATGGTCGATAATCCGGACATCAGCGACGAAGAACTGATTGAGATTGTTCCGGGTCCTGACTTTCCGACAGGCGGCACGATTCTCGGCCGCGCGGGCGCGAAAGCCGGGCTCCTTCTGGGGCGCGGCTCGGTGGTCATGCGCGGGCGCGCGACCATCGAAGAGGTCAGGAAAGACCGTTACGGCATCATCATCACCGAAATTCCCTATCAGGTGAACAAGGCGATGATGGTCCAGCGCATCGCCGATCTCGTGCGCGAGAAAAAAGTCGAGGGCATTGCCGATATACGCGACGAATCCAATCGCCACGGCATTCGCGTTGTTGTCGAACTGCGCCGCGACGCTGCGCCGGATGTGGTGCTGAACCAGCTTTACCGTCACTCACAATTGCAGACGAGTTTCGGCGTCAACATGCTGGCGCTCAATGGCGGCAAGCCGCAACAATTGAGCCTGCGCGACGTGCTTGCCGCCTTCATCGACTTCCGCGAGGAAGTGATCACACGGCGCACGAAATTCGATCTCAACAAGGCGCGTGACCGCGCTCATATCCTTGTCGGTCTCGCGATCGCCGTCGCCAATATTGACGAGATTGTCGCCCTGATCCGCGCCGCGCCGGACCCGGCGACGGCGAAAGAGCAATTGATGGCCAAGGCCTGGCCGGCGAAGGATCTGGCGCCGCTGGTGCTGTTGGTCGCCGATCCGCGTCACATGATGAGCGACGGCAATGTGCTCAAGCTTTCAGAGGAACAGGCCAAAGCCATCCTCGATCTTCGCCTGCAGCGCCTCACCGCGCTCGGCCGCGACGAGATCGGCGACGAGTTGAAAGGTCTCGCGGAGAAGATCGAGGATTATCTCGACATTCTGCGTAACCGCGATCGTGTTCTGACGATTGTCAAAGAGGAGCTGTCGGGCGTGCGCAGTGAATTTGCGACACCGCGCAGGACCGAGATTGTCGACGCCGAAGGCGAGGTTGAGGACGAAGATCTCATCGCCCAGGAAGAGATGGTCGTGACGGTCACGCATGCGGGCTATGTCAAGCGCACGGCGCTTTCGACCTATCGCGCGCAAAAACGCGGCGGCAAGGGCCGCGCGGGCATGAAGTTCAAGGACGAGGATTTCGTCAACCAGCTTTTTGTCGGCAACACCCACACGCCGCTCTTGTTTTTCACCTCGACGGGCATGTCCTACAAATTGAAGCTGTGGCGCCTGCCCGAGGGAACGCCGAATTCGCGCGGCAAGGCGTTTGTGAATCTGTTGCCGCTCGGACCGGACGAACGCGTCACCAATATTCTGCCGCTGCCTGAAGACGAAGAGGCGTGGGATCAGTTGCACGTCATCTTTGCGACTAAGTCAGGCAATGTCCGCCGCAACAAATTGTCGGACTTCCAGCGCGTCAATCGCAACGGCAAGATCGCTATGAAGCTCGATGAAGGCGACCGCCTTGTCGGCGTGAAGGTCTGCCGTGAAGATGAGGATGTGCTGTTGACCACCGCGTCCGGCATGTGCATCCGGTTCCCCGTGGATACGGTGCGCGTCTTTGCGGGCCGCACTTCCACCGGCGTGCGCGGCATCCGGCTGGACAAGGACAATCACGTTATCTCCATGGCGATCCTGCACCATGTGGAGACGACCTCGGAAGAAGCGAAAGCTTATCTGAAACACGCGGCCGCCATGCGCCGCGCGGCGGGCGAGGCCGATGCGGAGGAGCCCGAAGACACCGAAACGCCTGATGTGGCGATCAGTCCTGACCGCGTCGCGGAAATGGGCGGGCGCGAACAGTTTATTCTGACCGTCACCCAGAACGGCTATGGCAAACGGACCTCGTCCTATGAGTACAGAACGTCCGGCCGCGGCGGCAAAGGCATAATCGCCATCCAGACGACGGACCGGAACGGTCCTGTGGTCGCCGCCTTCCCGGTCGAGGACTCGGACCAGCTGATGCTTGTCACCGATGGCGGGCAATTGATCCGCACAACGGTGGACGGCATTCGCGTCGCAGGCCGCAACACGCAAGGCGTCACCATCTTCCGAACGCGCGAGGGCGAGCATGTGGTCTCGGTTGGTCGCGTTGAGGATGTGGACGGCGATGAAGAAGAAGGCGAGGGCGAGACTGACGGCGGAGGCGGCGAAGAATAATGACCAACCTCATCGGTCTTTATCCCGGCACTTTTGATCCGCTGACACTCGGTCATGTCGATCTCGTGGAGCGGGCGGTGAAGCTGGTCGATGAACTCGTCATTGGCGTTGCTATCAATCGCGACAAAGGCCCGCTCTTTTCCCTTCAGGAACGCGTCGCCATGGTCGAAAAGGAAATGGCGCGCATCTCTAAGGCGACGGGCACGCCCATCCGGGTCGTTCCTTTTGAAACGCTGTTGATGAAATTCGCTGAGGAGTTGAACGCGAATATCATCATCCGCGGTCTTCGCGCCGTATCGGACTTTGAATATGAGTTTCAGATGGTGGGGATGAATCAGGCCCTCAATGACGATATTGAAACAGTGTTCCTGATGGCGGACGCCCGGTATCAGTCGATTGCATCAAGGCTGGTGAAGGAGATCGCCCGGCTTGACGGCGAGATTTCCTCTTTCGTGCCCGGCCATGTGGCGACGGCCCTTAAAGCCAAATTTTCCAGCTAACCGGTTCGCATTTTCGGCGGGGGCGCCTTATATGGTGCCCAAGTCTGCTCGGGGCGAGTTACGACAGGGAGTTTATATGCGTTTTGGATCAATAGGTTGGGGCGTTATGACGTTCGCTCTCGCGGCGGTTTCGCCAGCCTTTGCGGATGACGATGACGAGAACAAGCCGACCCCGCGTTCGATCATCGAGAACGCCCCTGACAGCGACTGGCGTTCCCTCGATCCGGAAAACACTCTTTATATGGACCTGCCGTCCGGCCAGGTGGTGATCGAACTGCGGCCTGATTTCGCCCCCGGCCACGTTGCGCGCATCAAGGAGCTTGTGCGCGAAGGCTTTTACGACGGTCTCACCTTTCACCGGGTGATCGAAGGTTTCATGGCCCAGGGCGGCGATCCCAAAGGGGACGGCACCGGCGGGTCTTCCAAGCCTGACCTTAAAGCCGAATTCACGCGCGACAGCGCCGAAGTCGAAGGGTTTCATGAAATTGGCCGTGACCGCATGGCGCCGCGTCTAGGTTATGTGAACGGCATGCCTGCCGCCGCCGCGCCGGAAGGCTTGCGCACCTTTCTCAAAGGTGGGCGCGTTGACGTCTGGCCGGTGCATTGCCCGGGCGTCATGTCCATGGCGCGCGCCACAGATCCGAACAGCGCCAACAGCCAGTTCTTTTTGATGATCGGCGACTCGCGTCTCAATCTCGACCAGCGCTATACGGGCTGGGGCTGGATCGTCGACGGATTTGAAGCCACGCGGCGCATTGTGCGCGGCGAACCGCCTTCACGTCCGACGCCGATTATCCGTATGCGTATCGGATCGGATATCCCCGCGTCCGAGCGCGAAGACATCAAAGTCCTGAAGACGGACAGCGCGACCTTCACCGACTATCTGAAAGCGGATGGCGATCTTTCCGATGACGGCTTCGTCAAGGACATCTGTGAAATCAAAGTGCCCGTGAAAGCGGAAGGAGAACTCGAACTATGAGCGATAAACTGATCCTAACCCTAGATACGGGCGAAGTTGTCATTGAAACCTATCCGGACAAGGCGCCGGGTCATGTGGCGCGCATCACCGAACTTGCCGATGAGGGCTTTTACGACGGCCTGACCCTGCATCGTGTGATCGAAGGCTTCATGGCGCAGATGGGTTGTCCGCGCGGTAACGGCACAGGCGGCTCCGACAAGCCGAACCTTAAGGCTGAGTTCAACGACACAAGCCATCAGCGCGGCGTCTGCTCCATGGCGCGGGCGCAAGACCCGAACAGCGGCAACAGCCAGTTCTTTATCGTCTTTGACGACGCCTCCTTCCTCGATGGCCAGTACACGGCCTGGGGCAAGGTCGTGGAAGGCATGGAGCATGTGGACACGGCTAAACGCGGCGAACCGCCTGCGAACCCGACGAAAATCGTGACTTTCCGCTCTGCGGCCTAGATAATCGACAAGGAATTCTTCATTTCGAAGTGGCAAAAAGGCGCGAATCCAACGCGCCTTTTTGTTTGCCCGAACTAAGCGACGCCCCTGTGACTGACAAACCCAATATTGCCTATCTCATGAACACCTATCCGCTGACCTCGACGACGTTTATCCGTCGCGAGATCGAGGCCCATGAGCGGCGCGGGATGAATGTCACGCGATACGCGCTGCGCCAATGGGACGGCAAGTTGGTTGACCCGCTCGACATCGCGGAGATCGATCGCACCCATTACATCCTCAGCGGCAACGCCGGGGGTCTTCTCAAGGCGTTCTTCCGTGAGCTGACGACCAACACAGGCGGTCTTGTGAAGGCCCTTGGGCCGTGGTGGTCGCTTTTGAAGCATGCGCGCGGCGGCGTCATCCGTCACGCCGCCTATCTGATGGAAGCCTGCTATTTCCGTCAGCGTTGCGAGGCTGATTATATTGACCATGTACATGTGCATTTCCTGACCAACTCAACGGCGGTCGCGATGCTGGCGAGGATCATGGGCGGGCCAACCTACAGCGCGACCGTGCACGGGCCAGACGAACTCACCGATGCGCCGCTGCTCGACTTTCCGGCGAAGATCGAGCATGCGGCCTTCATCGCCGCGATCACGAATTTCTGTAAATCGCAACTAATCCGGTTCTCGTCGATCAAGGCGGCGGAGAAGATCAAGATTATTCATTGCGGCCTCGATCTTTCGGGCTTCGAAGCGACGCCGCCGCCGGATAATCAAACGCTGGTCTGTGTTGGACGGCTATGTCCGCAAAAGGGACAGGCGCAGTTGCCCGCCGCTGTCGCCGCCCTGCGCGACGAATTTCCGCACATGCAAGTTACGCTGATTGGCGACGGCGAAAGCCGCGCGGAAATCGAAGCCGAAATTGCGCGCCTTGGCGTTGGCGATCAGATTGAGATAACAGGCTGGATGGAGAATCTTAAAGTCCGGGACGCGGTGAAGAACGCGCGCGCGTTTTTGTTGCCGAGTTACGCCGAAGGCCTGCCCGTCGTCATTATGGAGGCGCTGGCGCTCGGGCGACCGGTGATCTCCACCTATATCGCCGGCATTCCGGAACTTGTCGATGAAGGCTGCGGCTGGATTATTCCCGCTGGCGACGGCGATGCGCTTGTCCACGTCATGCGCGAGGCGTTGACCGCATCGCCGGAAAAACTGCGCGATCTCGGCGCCGAAGGCCGCCGCCGCATTGAAGAACGCCACGATGTCGATAAGGAAGCGGCAACGCTTGGCGAGTGGTTCGTCGATGTCTTCAAGCATCACCGGCTTTAGGCGCGCTACTTCCCCAGCCCGCCGAACAGGCCGTATTTGATATTGAGATAATCCTCGAGCCCGTATTTCGAGCCTTCGCGGCCAACGCCTGAATCCTTGACGCCGCCAAACGGCGCGACCGGCGTTGACAGGATGCCTTCATTGATGGCGACCATGCCATATTCAAGCGCCTCCATCACGCGCCAGGCGCGGCCAAGATCGTTTGTGTAGACATAAGAGGCGAGACCGAACTCGGTGTCGTTGGCCATCCTGACCGCGTCTTCTTCACTGTCGAATTTGAACAGCGGCGCCACAGGGCCGAAGGTTTCGTCTTTCGCGATCACCATTTCGGGCGTAACGCCGGTGAGGACGGTCGGCTCGAAAAAGGTGCCGCCAAGTTTGTGGCGTTCGCCGCCAAGGGCGACTTTGGCGCCTTTTGAAACGGCGTCGCTGATATGTTCTTCGACTTTTTCGAGGGCTTTTTCTTCGATCATGGGTCCCTGTTCAACGCCCGCTTCCATGCCGTCGCCGACCTTCATGGCGGCGACTCGCTTTGCGAATTTTTCGGCGAAGGCGTCATAGATGCCAGCCTGAACGAGAATGCGGTTGGCGCAGACGCAGGTTTGTCCTGCATTGCGGAACTTGCAGGCGATAGCGCCCTCGACGGCGCGGTCCAGATCGGCGTCGTCGAAAATGATCAGCGGCGCATTGCCGCCGAGCTCCATGGAGACGCGCTTCATATTGCCCATGGCGCGCGCTGCGAGCTTTTTGCCGACGCCGGTGGAGCCGGTGAAGGTGATCTTGGCGACCGACGGGTTGTCGCAAAACTCCTCGCCGATCGGCGCCGCCTCGCCGGTAATGACGGAGAAGACGCCTTTGGGTAGGCCGATCTCGTCGGCGATCACGCCTAGCGCCAATGCCGAATAAGGCGTCTGACTCGCCGGTTTGCAGATAATGGGACAGCCGGCGGCGAGCGCCGCGGCCGCCTTGCGTGCGATCATCGCATTCGGGAAATTCCACGGCGTGATCGAACAGACCACGCCCACGGGTTCTTTGGTGACGACAATGCGCTTATCGGCCCAGGGCGAGGGGATGACGTCGCCATAAATCCGCACGGCTTCTTCAGAGAACCATTTGAAGAAGGCGGCGCCATAGGCGATCTCGCCCTTAGCCTCAGTGAGCGGCTTTCCCTGTTCCATGGTCAGGAGTTCGCCAAGCGCATCTTGGTTATCCATCAACGCTTCATAAAAAGCGCGGCAAAGTTTGCCGCGTTCGTCGGCGGTTGTCGCGCGCCAGCTTGGGAAAGCTTTCGCCGCCGCAGTAATCGCGGCGCGAGCTTCCTCGCGGCCGAAGTCAGGAACATGACCGATGGTTTTGTCATTGGCGGGATTTGTCACCGCAATTTTCTTTGAGCTGCTAAGCCATTCGCCGCCAATATAGCCTTCTTCGCGGAAGAATTTCTCAACGGTCATGGGGGCGCTCCTTTTTCACTTTCGGCACAGGCTTAGCACTGCGCAGGAGTTTTGCAATCACCGGCGGCAGGCGGCATGATGGGTCTAATTTCAGGCCCTTAGCGACAGGAATGGCTTTATGACCGTAACCTATGAAACTGCGAAAGACGGCGTTGCGCTGATCACGCTGAACCGGCCAGAGAAGCTCAATTCTTTCAACCGGGCGATGCGAGCGGATTTGACCGGCGCTCTGGCAAAGGCGTCAGCTGACAATGCGGTGCGCGTCGTCGTTCTCACCGGGGAAGGGCGCGCTTTTTGCGCAGGCGCTGACGTTTCCGCCGTCGATGAGATGACCAATGTGGAAGATGTTCTGAATGCGGAATATGGCGGGTTCTTGAACATTCTTCAGTCGACGCCTAAGCCTGTGATCGCCGCCATCAACGGCCCCGCCGCCGGCATCGGTATGACGACAGCGTTGACATGCGATCTGCGCGTCATGGGCGAGAGCGCTTATCTTATGAGCGCCTTCGCCAATATAGGGCTTGTGCCCGACGGAGGGTTATCGTTTTTGTTAACGCGTGAGATCGGCTATGCGCGCGCCTATCAGCTTGCCATTGAAGCGGAAAAAATTGATGCGGGCCGCGCGCAGGAATGGGGCCTCGTCAATAAGGTTGTTCCAGATACGGATGTTTTGGCGAATGCGCTCAATTGGGCGGAGAGTCTTTCCGCCCGTGCGCCTGTCGCCATGGCCCTGACCAAGCGTAGTTTTCGCGCCGCGGCGCAGGACGGATTGAAAAACGCCATGGCGTATGAAGCCATGCTGCAGCGTCAGGCGATCACGACCGAAGACTGCGCCGAAGGCGTCGCCGCCCTCATGCAAAAGCGAAAGCCGACCTTCAAGGGAAAATAGCTCAGGCGAAATAGGGAAGCCGCAATCCGTGCGCGATCATGGCGCTGGCGGCGGCGGCGGCGAGCGCAGGGCCGAAGGGGACGGGCGTTTCCTTGCCGATTTTTGCGCCGCGCAAGGAAGCAATACCGACGCCAATCAGGGCGAAGATAGCGGCGAGAAAGACCACTGGCGGCAGCACAGGCCAACCGAACCACGCGCCGATTGCGGCGAGCAGCTTGGCGTCGCCCTGTCCCAATCCCTCGATGCCGCGCAGTTTGAGAAACACAATATCAACCAGCCGGAAGGCGCCATAGCCAATGATGACGCCGAGCACCGCGCCGCCGAGGGTTGCGTTGAAAAGATCGAAAGCGTTGGCGATGATCCCGATGATCAGCAGCGGCAGAGTGAGCATATCAGGAAGGTAGCCAGTCTCCGCATCGATCGCCGCCAATGCGATCATGACCATGAAAAAGAAGAAGACGCCCGCCGCCTCCATGCTCAACCCGAAAAGGGCGAGGGCAGCGACGCCTGACAGCGCGCCCGCAAGCTCCACCAACGGATAGCGGAGCGCAATCGACGCGCCGCAATTGGCGCATTTGCCGCCGAGCATCATATAGCTCGCCAAGGGAATGAGATGAACGCTGCGAATCGTTTTGCGGCATGACGGGCAATACGAGCGCGGCGAGATCAGATCTCCGCGCGTCTCGTCATCGACAAGTTTCCAGAAGGCCGGCCCACGGTGAATCAGTACGTTGAGGAAACTGCCGATCACAGCGCCGAAGGCGGCGGCTGTGACGTAAAAGACCCAGTTCAGCGTCATTGCGCCGCTGCTTTCCATTGCGGTTTTCCGTGACCTATTTGTTGCGCTGGAATCTGACGGATTTCGTCACAGCCCGCAATCATATGAGTCAAAAACGATTTTTTAAGGCAAGCGCAAACAGTGCGTTTCATTGTGCGCGCGCAGTGCGCACTTAAAGCTATGCACGTTGTGCGCTTACGAAAAATTGCGGCGTGAAGGATGTCATGGAACTGAAACAAACCTGTCACCGCCCTGTCAAATGCTTGCTCTAACCGCAACCCCGGCGACGCGTGGGGCGTCGCACTGTGCATGAAACCATTTTCCCCCGGGGGTCTCATCAATGAGCCAGTTCTCCAATCTAAAATCTATTCTTCTCGCCGGCGCGGCGTTAACGATCGCAGCCTGTACCCAGGGCAGCGACATTCAATCGCCGGGCGCCTCTAACCCTGGCACGCCCCCGACCGGCGGCGGCGGAGGCGGTTCTGGCGGAACGGTTTCCGCTGACACATGTCCGGCCGGTTTTGCTGCAGGCGATGTTGTCGACCTTCCTTCCGGTCCTGATCAGGTTGCTTGCGACATTGCAGGCACGATCCTTACGAATATTGCTCTACCTTACAAAGATGATGACGGCGACGGCGTTCCGGTTGCATACCGGCTCAGCGGGCGCGTCAATGTCGGTATTGATGTCGGCGCAGACGGTGCGGCTTCTGACGGCGATCCGGCGGTGTTGACCATTCAACCCGGCGTAACCGTATTCGGTGAGTCAGGCAGTGACTTCCTGGTGATCAACCGCGGTTCGCGCATTGAAGCGGAAGGCGCGGAAGATGCGCCGATCGTCTTCACCAGCCTCGACGATCTGGAAGCTGGCGGCGCATTTCGCGCGGACGCCATTGGCGAATGGGGCGGTCTTGTTCTTCTCGGCCGCGCACCGATCAACCGCTGCGAAGGCGGCGGCACACCGGGCATGGCTGACTGCGAAAACGTCATTGAAGGCGTGACCGCGCCGGAAGCGCCTTATGGCGGCGGCGTGACTGACGACAATTCCGGCACGCTGCGCTATGTGCGCGTTCAATATTCAGGTTTCCCGCTTTCTTCTGGCAACGAACTCAACGGCATTTCCTTCGGCGGCGTCGGCACCGGCACCACTGTCGATTACGTCCAGGTGCATAACAGCTCCGACGACGGCATCGAAATGTTCGGCGGCACCGTTAACCTCAAGCATATCGTTCTGACCGGCGAAGATGACGACTCGCTCGACACCGACAATGGCTGGTCCGGCAAGGTGCAGTTCCTGCTTGTGAGCCAGGCTGACAATCGCGGTGATAACGGTTTTGAAATGTCGAGCGCCGGCACGAGTGTTTCGCCGGCGACAAACCCGACCATCGCCAACTTCACAATCGTTGGTTCGACGAAAGCGACCGATCCGGGCAACGGTCTGCGCATCAACTCCGGTCACATCGGCCGTTTCCTGAATGGTGTTGTGCAGGATCAGGATGAATGCTTCCGCTGGCAGGACGCCGGCAATGACAATGCTACATTCGACGGCATCGGCACGGACCCGGCCTTTAACTCGGTTCTGTTTGATTGCGGCGCCGGCGGGCTCACTATCGAGGATCCGGAAACACCGGCGGCTGTCGCTTCGGTTGCGGCTGACCCCAACAACTCGGAAGATACAAGTTCGATCACAATGAACTTCCAGCCTGGCGCGAAAGAGCTTTCGCCAATGGCGACGCCTTTCGCGGTTGAAACGCTCGATCCTGCGTTCTTCGTTGAGGCTGACTATCTCGGCGCGTTCAGCCCGGATGAGACGGAAACCAACAACTGGGCGACCGGCTGGACGAACCATGTGTTCACCGATCCGGGCTGCCCGGACGGCACTAGCGACACCGGCAACACCATCAACGGCACGCGCGTTTGCCTTCTGGCGGGCAACTTTGACGGTGATCCTGTGATGGGCACGCCGAGCTACACGGAAGTCAACATCACTCGCGGCAATTTCTACGAACTCGACGGCCGCGTGGATATTGGGTCGGATGTCGGCAATGACGGCCTGAACGCAGACGGCCAGTCGATCGCCCTCAACATCGAGCCGGGTGTTTCGATCTTTGGCAACTCCGGTTCTGACTTCCTGGTCGTAAATCGTGGGTCGCAGATCTTCTCCAACGGCACGCGCCAGAACCCGGTTGTCTTCACCTCCGAAGCTGACCTTCAGGATACGGTTTCTCCTTCGCTTCGCCTCGACTCCATCGGCGAATGGGGCGGCCTTGTCATTCTCGGCCGCGCACCGATCAACCGCTGCGAAGGCGGCGGTACGCCGGGCATGGCTGACTGTGAAAACGTCATCGAAGGCGTGACGGCGCCGGAAGCTCAGTATGGCGGCGGCGAAGCAGCCGACAATAGCGGCATGCTGATGTACACCCTCGTCAAATTCGCCGGCTTCCCGCTGTCTTCGGGCAATGAGCTGAACGGCATCTCCTTCGGCGGCGTCGGCTCCGGCACCAAGGTTGAGTATGTCCAGGTGCACAACAACTCCGACGACGGCATCGAGATGTTTGGCGGCACAGTTGACCTCAAGCACATCGTGCTGACGGGCAATGACGACGACTCGCTCGACACGGACAATGGCTGGAACGGCAATGTTCAGTTTGTCATCGTGAAACAGCGTGACGGCCGCGGCGACAACGGCTTTGAAATGTCGAGCGCAGGCACCGGCGTTTCGCCAGCGACGAACCCGACCATCGCCAACTTCACGATTGTCGGTTCGACTAAAGCGACGGACCCTGGCAACGCCTTCCGCATCAACTCCGGTCACATCGGCCGCTTTATCAACGGCGTCGTTGAAGATCAGGATGAGTGCTTCCGTTGGCAGGATGCGGGCAATGACAACGCCACCTTTGACGGCATCGGCGTCGACCCATCCTTTGACAACACCCTTTTTGATTGCGGAACGGGCGGTCTGACGATTGACACCCCGGAAACACCTGCGGCTGTCGCTTCGGTTGGCGCCGGCGCAGACAACACCACAGCTATCGATGTGAACCTGATTAACGGCTTCATCAACGATACTGCAGCGGCGGGGCGTACAGCCTTCACCGATCTTCCGACCAATGTCGATCTGTTCTTCGAGGACGTCAGCTATATCGGCGCCGTCGAGAATGCGAGCGATGACTGGTGGGATGAATGGAGCTGCGGTCTGGTTGCGGACGATTGCTAAGACGCGTGACAGCGCGGCGCGCTCCATCTGGAGCGCGCCGGCCTTTCATCCTCATGAACTCAGATCAGGGTATTTAATGTTATGAATCCGTATCACAAACTAGGGAGCTGGCTGCTCGCGTCGTCGATGCTGATTGCTCCTCCCGCCTTTGCGCAGGACGCCGGAAGTTCAGGCGGCCTTTCGATCCAGCCGACCTATACCGACGAGATCGTCGTTCTCGGGCGAAACATTCCCGAACCGCAACGCGCGACTTCCCAGGTTGCAACCTTCCTCAGCGCTGATGACCTGGCGCGCACGGGCGACGACAACGCCGCCTTGGCGCTGACCCGCCTCTCAGGCCTCAGCATTGTCGGCGGTAAATTCGCCTATGTCCGCGGCCTTGGCGACCGTTACTCCTCGGCTCGCCTTAACGGCTCGCCTCTGCCAAGCCCGGAACCGTTGAAACGCACGGTGCCGCTTGACCTTTTCCCGTCCAACATTCTTGCGGGCGCGACGGTCCAGAAAACCTTTTCGCCGAACTATCCCGGCGAATTCGGCGGCGGCATCATCGACCTTGAGACACTCCGCAAGCCGAGTGAGAACTTCCTCAACGCCAAGATAGGGATCGGCGCCAATCTCGTGACGACGGCGCGTGACGGCCTCTACGTGCGTGGCGGCGGTCTTGACTGGCTCGGTTACGATAATGGAACCCGCAGCGTGCCGGATGCGCTCGCCGCTGTTATCGCCACCGATACCCAGCTCGCGGACCTTTCTGACGCGGAACAGGAAGCTGTTGGCGAAAGCCTCGAAAACTCCCCGCTTTCCGTCATCCAGAACGGCACGCTCGGTCCGAACTTCGAAGGTTCGCTCGATGGCGGCAAATTCTGGGAAATGGACAGCGGAGCGACCTTCAGCATCGCCGGGGTCATCGGCTACAAGCAGGACTGGACGACGAAAAATTCGATCCGGCAGCTTGCGTCAGAAGAACGTGTCGGCATCAACTCGACACAAATGGAAACGGCTCTCGACGCGACTGTGAACGGCTTGCTCACCGCCGCCTTGGAGACAGATCAGCATACGCTGACGCTGACGGGTCTTTATATCCATTCGACCCGCAAAGAAGCGCAGATTCAGGAAGGCTTTAACTTCAACGCCGAAGGCGCAGGCGGCTTCGTAACCGAAGCCAATTCCTGGCTGGAGCGGGCCTTGATGATGGGGCAGGCGGCTGGTGAGCATAATCTCAGCGATCAGTTTGCAGTGAACTGGCGCGGCGCCTTCGCACGGTCGACACGGGACGCGCCTTATGAGCGGTCACTGGAAAACCGTTCTGCGCCGATAGATGAAAACGACAATGTCGTCGGCCCGGCGTCGATCGTCTTCAACACACGTCACAACATCAACTTCTCTGAACTGACCGATGACACCTGGAGCGGCGGCGCAGACATTTTCTGGTTTGCTCCGATTTCAGGCGCACGGGAGCTGACGCTTTCGGCTGGTTATGAATATAGCGACAATGACCGCGAATTCATCTCCAACCCGTTCAACTTCACGTTGAACACGTCGATCCCGCTGGACGTTGCGCAGGCGCGCATCGATTTCGCCTACTCACCGGACAATATCGACCCGAACCGGTTCAAGCTGATCGACACCAACACGCAAGGCGTCAACTCCTACAATGGCGAGCTGACGACCCATGCCGGTTACGCCCAGATCGACGCCGAGCTGATCCCAACGGTCCGCACGACCGCCGGTGTTCGCTATGAAACAGCTGACCAGCTTGTTGACGTCTTCGACCGCTTCGCGGACTCGACGGCGTTCGACACGACGATTTCCAATGATTACTGGCTGCCATCGGCCATGGTCACCTGGAACTTCCTTGATAACATGCAGCTCCGGGCTGGCTATTCGCATACGATAGCGCGTCCGCAATTCCGCGAACTTGCTGCGTCGCAATTCACCGATCCCGAAACGGACCGGACTTATTTCGGCAACAGCTTCCTCACGGACAGCAAATTCCGGAACTATGACGCCCGCTATGAATATTATCTCGGACGGAACCAGTTCCTGACGCTGGGTGGCTTCTACAAAACCATCGACAGCCCGATCGAGGAAGTTCAATTCACGACCACGGACTTCTCGTTCCAGTCGAGCTTCATCAACTCTCCGAAAGCCAGACTTTATGGGGGCGAGTTTGAATATCGCACGCGCTTCTCGATGCCGGGCGACAATTGGTTGAGTGAACAGGAATGGCTGTTCTCGGTAAACTACACCTACACAGAATCGGAAATTGTTGTCGGCGCGTCCGACATGATTACCGAACGTGACGGCGATACGGTGCTTGCCTCCACTTACGGGCTTGACGGTTCGTCCATGGTGGGAACGCCGAAGCATATCGTGAACACACAGTTTGGCTGGGAGGGGGAGAGCGTTCAGTTCACGCTCCTCGGCGGCTGGGTTTCGGAGCGTCTACTGGCCCGGGGTGAAGCCCTGACCAAGGCGAACCGTCTGCTCGATGTCTATGAGAAACCTGGCTTCCAGCTTGACGCGGTGTTCCGTCAGAATGTGAATATTCACGGTACGGATTTCACGATCGGTCTTTCCGCGCGCAATCTCCTTGCGACCAAGCATATTGAGGAACAACGGGGAACCAATGACGCCGTCCGCGCGCCGGATGGTGTTGTCGATTTCCGCACCTATGAGCGCGGGCGCAGCCTGTCTGCGAGCCTGACGGCTCATTTCTAAGTCTCGGGACGGTGGAGAGAGCCAAGTAGCGTTAACCTTGTCGTGTACGAGACCCGGCGGGCCTTATGGGGGCCGCCGGGTTTTGCTTTTACGGCCGTATAACCGTCATGGCCGATAATCGGCCTCGCCAGGCCCCTAAAAACCGGAAAATTCAAGGAATTTCACGGGCTTTTAGGGGGTTTTTGGAATAAAAATTGAATGGATGCCGACACCATAGTGAGTGGGCCGGCCGCCATAGGTTTGCTAAAGCCTTTCTGGGTTCCGCCGGGAAGCCGGGGAGAATGTCTGAGATTGAGCGCTGGGCCCGGCGACGGGCGGCGTAAGGGATTAGGAAGTGGCGGGTTTTCAGCTGCATAGCGATCTCGGGGCGCCTGCATTCTTGCGGGGCGCAAAGGCGCGCACCCTCGCGCCGCGCATCGCCGAATGGGTGTTGATCGCGCTGATTGCATTTCTGCTGGCCCGCGCCGCGATTGCGTTTTTTGCGCCGCTCCCGGTTCCGGCTGGCGATCAAATGGCGGCGCTTCCGGCCACGGCGAAAACCAGTGCAGCGGTCGAAGGCCGCAATCCATTTCCAAAAGCGGTCATCGACCCGACGGTCGTCGAGACCGGTCCGGAACTCGCGGAAACGGCGCTTGACCTCACGCTCACCGGCGTTTGGCCGGAAGCGGGTGACGGATCAGCAATTATCCAGCGGCCCGATGGCAAGCAACGTCGTTTTGCTGTGGGAGACGAAATCGTGTCGGGCGTGCGTCTGGTCGCGGTCTATTCGGATCAAGTGGTGATCGAACAGAACGGCGTTCGCGAGTCGCTGCGCTTTGAATCGAAGGCGCCAATTGATCGTGTCGCGCGCCCTGCGCACAACGCCGACGCGCAAACGCAACGCCCTGCGCCGGCCGAGGACAAAATCCAGAACGCAGCTCCGGGCGTCCCCTTCAGCATTTCACCGGGTCTCGATTCCGCTGGGCAACCGGCGATTATTTTTAGTGCAGGCGAGAACCGCGCCGCGTTCGAAGCCTCGGGTCTTCAGGAAGGCGATATTTTGCGCAGCGTCAACGGATCGCCGCCATCTATGGAGCCGGCTGAACTTGCCGCGATGATGAGCCAGTTTATGAAATCAGGCGCCGCAACGCTTGTCGTGGAGCGAAACGGCGCCCTTGAAACAATCCAACTGTCGAAAGACGGATAGGGGATGAGTAATGCCGTCGTATCGTAAAAGTCTTACCGCCGGGTGTTGCGTGTTGCTGAGCGTGTTTGCGTCTTCGGCGGTTTATGCGCAGGAAAATTGTGGAGAGGCCCTCAATTACGAAGATGCGGATATACGCGCCGTGATTGACGAAATTGCGATCCGCACAGGACGCACCTTTCTGCTCGATCCTGCGGTGCAGGGACGCGTGACGGTGAAGTCGCCTCCCAATGGCGGCCTTTGCGCCGACGAGGCCTGGGAGCTGTTTCAGGCGATGCTACGCGTCAATGACTTCGTGGCGGCGCCGGTCGGCGACGGCAAATACCGAATTGTTCCCCTGCAAGAGGCGGCGCGCACCGCGGGGCCCGTGGGCGAGGGGGTTGGCTCCGATCTGACAACGCAGATCGTGCGGCTCAATTATGTGGATGCGCGCGAGGCGGCGGCCAATCTTGCGCAAATTATCGGCAATAACGGCGTTGTCAGTCCGGTCCGTTCCGGCAACGCGGTCATCATCGTCGATACCGCAGACAACGCCGCGCGCATTCGCGAAGTGCTGCGTCAGCTTGACCGCGATGTCACTATTTATCGCACGATCCCGCTGCAGCATGCTTCGGCGTCTGAAGTCGCACGGCTGGTGCGCGAGCTGGCGCAGGAATTATCTGAGGAAAATGGCGGCCGCGCCACCTATAGCGTTGTTCCTGTGGAAGCGAGCAACTCGCTTCTTATCCGCGCCGAGCCGGCCCTGATGCGCCGGCTTGAACTCGTCATCGGCGAGCTTGATCAATATGGCGAGGCGACTTCGGAACTGACGGTTGTTTATCTTAAACATGCAGACGCGGAGGAACTGGCGCCGTTGCTTGAGGACGTCGCAAACAATACGCGCAGCGGAACATCGGCCGAAGGGGCGGTTTCCAACAACCGCGCTACTGTTTCTTTTCACAAGCCTACCAACTCCATTATTATCAATGGCGACGCCAGCCTTCAACGCACCTTGCAGAATGTCATTGGCCAGCTTGATGTCCGGCGGGCGCAGGTTCTGGTTGAGGCGATCATCGTCGAAGTGTCGGACACGACGGCGCGCAATCTCGGCGTTCAATATTTCCTCACCGGCAGTGAAGAAAATGGCGTTCCTTTTACTGCCACGAATTTTTCCTCGGCGCAGCCGAATATTCTCGGCGCGGCGGGCGCAGCCTTGTTGCGGGGCGGCGGATATCCGACCGGCCTCTCAGACGGCGCTGCGGATGATGTGGCGGACGATCTCGCCGAAGCGGCGCTGACGTCGCTCCTGGGCGTAAACGGCTTTTCTCTTGGCGGCGGCGTAGACCTCGGCGGCGGCAACATCTTTGGCGGCATTCTGACTGCGATCAAAGCCGACACCAATTCCAATGTGCTTTCAACGCCGTCGGTCGTGACCCTCGATAATGAAACGGCGCGGCTTCAGGTCGGGCAGGAGATTCCGATCACGACGGGCGAAGCGGTTGGCGATAATTTCTCCAACGCTTTTCGCACCGTCAGCCGGGAGCAGGTGGGCGTCATTCTTGAGGTGACGCCGCAGATTAATGACGGCGAAACAGTAACGCTGGAAATCGTGCAGGAGATCTCGTCCATCGCCGGGCCGATCATCGCCGACTCGACGGATCTGATCACCAATAAGCGCGAGATTACGACGACGGCGCTGGTCGATGACGGCGATATCCTCGTCATCGGCGGGTTGATTGATGATCAGCGAGAAGATGTCGAAGACAAGGTGCCGTTTCTCGGCGATATTCCGGGCGTCGGCAATCTTTTCAAGTCGAGTTCAAAGGAGCGGCGCCGTCAGAATCTGATGGTGTTTATCCGCCCGACGATTATCCGCGACCGCGAAACGGCGAATGCGGCGACGCGGCGTAAATTCGATTACATGCGTGCGCGAGAACTCCTGCGCAGCGGAGAGCCGACTTCGGAAATGGAGCGCTTGATCAACGACGTGACGGGCGCTGAGTTGCCCGCCGCGCAACCGGAATAGGCGCAACGGAAGACCTTATGAGTGAAACAACCGCCAGAGCGGCGAGCAGGCTCGCCTACGCCTTTGCAAAAGAGCGCGGTCTAATCGTGCTCGACGGCGAAGCGCGGCCGGTTGTTCTGGGCGCGCGCGGCAAGGCGCCTGACCCCTGGGCGGTGATCGAGGCGCGCCGCACCGTGGGCGCGCCCGTCGCGGTCGACATTCTGCCGTCCGATGCGTTTGAGCGGCGCCTGTCCGAGATTTATTCGGTTGAGGGCATTTCGACGGCTGATCTCGATCTTGACGGCGATGACGCCGACCTTGCCTCACTCGCCGAAGGTCTGCCGAAGACGGCGGACCTGCTCGATAGTGAAAACGATGCGCCGGTGATCCGGCTTATCAATGCGCTGATCGCCGAAGCCGTGAAGGTCAAGGCCTCGGACATTCATATCGAACCTTATGAAAAGGCGCTGTCCGTCCGGCTGCGCATCGATGGCGTCCTGCGCGAAATCCTTTCTCTGCCGGCGCGAATGACGCCGGTGCTGACCTCGCGCGTGAAAGTCATGGCGCGGCTCGATATCGCTGAACGCCGGGTGCCCCAGGATGGACGCATCTCGCTGGCGCTTGGCGGCAAGACGGTGGATGTGCGGGTGTCGACCCTGCCAGCGCGCTTTGGCGAGCGTGTGGTGATGCGTATCCTCGACAAGGATGAGGCGCGGCTCGATCTTGACGGCCTCGGCATGCCGCCGGAGATTTTAACGCGCTTCAAACATGCGCTGACCCGTCCGAACGGGATTATTCTCGTCACGGGCCCCACCGGCTCGGGCAAGACGACGACGCTTTACGGCGCGCTGACTTTATTGAATGAGCCGAGCCGGAATATTCTCACTGTCGAAGACCCGGTGGAATACGCGATTGAGGGTGTCGGCCAGACCCAGATCAATCCGAAAGTTGGGATGACCTTCGCAACGGGCTTGCGCGCTATTTTGCGTCAGGACCCGGACATTGTGATGGTCGGCGAAATTCGCGACGTTGAAACAGCTGAAATCGCGGTGCAGGCCTCGCTCACCGGTCACCTCGTTCTCTCGACCGTGCACACAAACTCTGCTGCTGGCGCGATCACGCGGTTGCGCGATATGGGCGTAGAGGCGTTCTTGCTGTCATCGACCATCGCCGCCGTGATGGCGCAGCGCCTCGTGCGTCGCCTGTGCCCGTCCTGCAAGACGCCTTACATGGCGGATGCGGCAACGAAACGGATGATTGGCGCTGACGAGCACGAAGAGGTGACGCTCTATCATCCCGCCGGTTGCGGGCGCTGCAACCAGACCGGCTATGAAGGTCGTGTGGGTGTTTACGAACTGATTGTCGTCGATGAAAAACTGAAACGCCTCATTCATGACGGCGCCAATGAACAGGATATTGCGGCGCACGCTTTCGCCCATGGCGAAACGCTCCAGCAATCAGGCCTGCGCCATGCGCGGGCGGGGCTGACCGCGCTCGAGGAAGTCTTGCGGGTTGTGCATCAGGAGGAAGATGATGCCGGCCTTTGAGTATGAAGCCCTCGATCTTGGTGGGCGCTCGAAAAAAGGCGTCCTCTCCGCCGAAAGCCAGCGTCAGGCGCGTCAGGAATTGCGGCGCATGAAGCTGACGCCGTTGCGGCTTTCCGCGCCGCGCAGCGAAAAAAAGTCCGGCGCTTTTGGCGCTGAGAAACCGCGCGTCAAACCGGGGCAACTGGTGATGATGACGCGGCAATTGTCAGCCTTGATTGGCGCTGGCACGCCGCTGGAAGAAGCGCTAAGCGCTGTCGCGGTGCAATCGGAATCCGGGCCCGCCCGCACCCGTATGATCGCTGTGCGCGAGCGCGTGATGGAGGGGTGGCGCTTCGCCGACGCGCTTGGCGAAGACGAGAAATCGTTTCCGGCACTTTATCGCGCCGTGATCGCCGCCGGCGAAACCTCCGGCGATCTTGGCGGCGTGCTCGACCGGCTCGCATCCATGCTGGAGAAAAACCGGGCGATCAAAAACAAGGCGGTCGCGTCGATGATCTATCCGCTGGCGCTGATGGTGATTGCAGGCGGCGTCGTGACTGCGCTGATGGTTTTCGTCGTGCCGAAAATTATTGATCAGTTCAACAGCTTCAACGCCGAGCTGCCCTTGCTGACTAAAATCGTCGTCGGCCTCTCGAACTGGACAGTAAGCTATGGCTTGTTCGCCCTTCTTCTTATTGCTGTTTTGGCCGCCGCCTTCTGGCGCGCCATGAAGCAGCCAGGCTTCAAGCTGGCCGTGGATCGGTTCATGTTGAAGGTTCCGGTGCTGGGACGGTTATCGCGCGCTGTCGACGGCGCGCGTTTCGCGCGCACCCTGGCGACCTTGTTTTCCGGCGGCGCGCCTTTACTTGACAGCCTGGTGGGCGCGCAGCGCACCATTTCGAACAGCTATATCCGCTCACGCCTTGACCGCACGGTGACGATGGTGGGCGAGGGCGCCTCCCTCGCCGCCGCGATCAAGCGCGCGGATGTCCTGCCGCCGATGCTGACCCATATGATTGCGGCGGGCGAACGCGCAGGGGCGTTGTCCGAATTGCTGGACAAGGCGGCGCTGCAATTGGAAGAAGAATTCGACACGGCGTCGACAGTGGCGCTAAGGCTATTGGAGCCCGCGATTATTGTCGCTATGGGCGGAGCGGTGCTCGTCATCGTTCTGTCAATTTTGATGCCGATCCTGCGTATCAATACGCTGGCTGTCGGTTAAGGGAGACGACCATTATGAAGAGAAATATGAAACGCCGTCAGAAAGGCTTTTCGCTGGTTGAACTGCTCGTCGCACTGGCGATCCTGGCGCTGATTTCCGCAATCGTCGTGATCAATGTCCTGCCGGCGCGAGACAAGGCGGCGGTCGATACAACGAAGATCGATATCGGCGTTATTGAGAGCGCGCTCGACCAGTATCGCCTCGACATGATGAACTATCCGACGTCGCAGCAGGGACTGGAAGCGCTGATTAACGTTCCGTCCGATGCGCGCAATACGGGCAATTACCGGCCCGGCGGATATCTGCGCGGCGAACTGCCGACGGACCCTTGGGGCAATCCTTATGAGTACCGTTTTCCGGGCGAGCGCGGCGGCGCCTATGACCTCTATTCTCTTGGCGCCGATGGAGAGCCCGGCGGTGAGGGACTGAACGCCGACATCGGCAACTGGACGAATGACGACAGATAAGCATATCGCGCCGCCATTGTTGCGTCGGAACGCCCAACGCGGTTTTTCGCTTGTCGAGATTCTGATCGTGCTGGCGCTTGCGGCCATGGTGGCGGGGGTGGTGGTCATCAACGCCCCGCCGGGCCGCAGCGATGTGCGCCGCGCGGCGGAGCGGCTGGCGGCGCGGCTCGATTTCGCGGCGCAGGACGCCATAACGAAAGGCGCGCTGATTGGCGTGCGTCTCGGCGAGGATGGATATGCGTTCTATCGCTATGAGCGCGGCGAGTGGAAAGAGAATGCCGAACCGCGCCTGACGGCGGAAAACTTTTCTGCGGATTTTTCCGTCGCGGTGACGCGCGAGGAACCCGCTAAAAAGAATGAGCCAGACGATACAAGGCGCCGCGAACGGCGAGACGAGGATGATAAAATTGTCCGGCCTGATCTGCGGTTTCTCCCGACCGGGGAGTCAACGCCGGTAACAGTTGTGTTTCAGGACCGGCGCGAGGTTTGGCGGGTGACGCTGGACGGCGCCGGTCATGTGGATGTGCGTGATGAAGACGGCGCGTGAGAGCCAAAAAGGCGTAACGCTGGTTGAGACCCTGGTGGCGCTTGCCGTCATGGGGCTGGTAATTGGCGCGCTGCTAGTTCTGTTGGGACAGAATACGCGCTTCGCTTCCTCCATGCGCGAGCGCGCCATGGCCTCCATCGCGGCTGACAATCTCATGGTCGAGGCGATGGTCCTCGAAGAGGCGACGGAGCTCGGGGAGAGCGAAGGCGATGTTACGGTTGGCGGCGAGACCTTGCATTATCGCCGTGCGATCATCGAAACCGGCGTCGACAATATTGTGCGGATCGAGATCGACATTCTGGCGCCGTTGAGCGGTCAGCGGCTTGGTCACGCCGTCTCCATGCGGAGGACTTCATGAGCCGCCGCGCGCAAAAAGGCCTGACCCTGCCGGAGGTGCTGATTGCGCTGCTGGTGTTCTCCGCGATTGCGGCGACGGCGGTTTACGCGTTGCGCCTTGGCGTCGACAGCCGCGATCAGCTCGCTGTGGTGGATGACGATCTGAAGAGCTTCCAGATCGCCCGCAGCCTGATCAAGGAAGACTTAGCACAGGTGGTCATGCGGGAAGTGCGCGATGAATTCGGCGATGGCCGCCCCGCAGCGTTCATGGGCAATCTGACGAGCTTTGGATCGCGGCGTGAGGATGATGAGCGCCTGCTTGCGTCTTTCGTGCGCGCCGGGTGGATCAATCCGGGTGCCGAAGAGCCGCGCAGCGCGCTTCAATATGTGGAATATGTTTACCGCGCCGGCGCCCTTATTCGTCGCAGCCGCGCCTATCTGGACGAGGCGACGAACGCCGATACGACCGAGCGTGTTCTCTTCGAGAATCTTCTCAATGCAAATGCCGTGTTTTTGCTCGGCGAACAGCGCGGCGAATTGGAATGGTCAGATATCTGGCCGGTGTCGGGCGGCGGCGCCCCGCCGCGGGCGCTTTCAATCACTCTTGAACGCGAAGGTCGCGCGCCTGTTGAACAGCTTTTCTGGATTGGCGCCGTGGAGCAACTTTCATGAGGCGGCGTGAACAACAGAAAGGCGCCGCGCTCTTGATCGTGCTTTTACTGGCGGCGACGCTTTCGTTTGTGGCGCTGTCCGCCATGGAGCTGACAACGCGCGCCGCCGCGCGCACGGGCAATGTGTTGTCGCGCAGCGAAGCCTTGTGGCGCGCCTTTGCGGTTGAAACGCTTGCGCTCTCCGCTATTGACGAGATTGCATCCGATGATAGCGGCGTCATGTCGCTCGATGCGCCATGGGCGTCGAAGCCGGTGGAGCTTCCTTTTGATGATGGCGGCGCAAGAGTTTTCCTTGGCGACGGCACCGCCTGTTTCAACATCAACACGCTCGGCGCCGATAGCGCCGGAACCGGGGGCGACCAGTCGCGGGAGGAATTTGTCCGTCTCGCCGGTCATCTGGGGATTGACGAGTTCGAGGCGATCGCGCTTGCCGAAACGGTTGGCGATTGGGTTGATGAAGACACAAACCGGCGCCCGCAGGGGAGTGAGGATGAATATTACACCGCGCTTCCATCGCCCTATCGCACAGGAAATCAGCCGATGGCTTCAGTTTCTGAATTACGCGCAGTCAAAGGCGTCACCCGCGAACTGTACGGAACGCTGAAGCCTTATCTTTGCGCCATGGACGGCGATACGGCCTCGGTCATTAATGTGAACATGCTGTCGGAGCGTCACGCGCCGGTGCTCTCCGCCGCGCTCGGGGGCGCCGTGCCCGTGCAGGTCGCTGCGGATTTGATCGCCGCCCGCCCGCCCGGCGGCTGGCTGACGGTGGAGGCTTTCCTGGAAACGCCGCCAATCGGGGATCTGGACCTTCAAAATTCGGCGCGTTTCGCGGTGACCTCGCGCTTCCTGATCGCCCGTGCAGAGATTGTTTATGGTACTGCCTTACTTGAAATGACGTCAGTGATTGACGCCAATGGAGGCAGGGCGAGAGTTCTGTCGCGTCGTCTGGGGGCGGAAGAGTGAACGAAACCTTAATTCTTCTTCTCGGCGAAACGCCGGACGATCCCATCCGGTGGGCTTTCGTTGGCGAGAACGATATTCTGGAGGCCGACACGGCTGCCAACGCTGCCGCCCTTTCGGTCATAGCGGAGCGTGCGGGCGCCGCCCGGCTTGTCGTGTGTGTCTTGCGCGGGGAGAGGGCGACCATGCGCGCTCTGCCGGTGCCTCCGAAATCAGCGGCCCAGTTCCGGGCTGCGGCGAGCATGCTTCTCGAAGACGAACTCGCGGAAAGCCTTGAGCAGATTCACGTTGCGACGGTGCGCCACAACAGCGGGGCTGGGATCGCGCTCGCCGTAAAAAAATCCGACATTGAGACGTGGGTGACGACGCTGACGGCAGTCGGCCTGTCGCCGGACGTTGTCACTGTCGATTATGCGCTGGTCCCCATGTTCGATGGGCGCGCGTTAATTATCGAAACGCCGGACCGCGTGTTCGGCGTCGTTGGCCTTAGAGGATTTGCAATCGAAAAACCGCTTGCAGACACCCTTATGCCGGCTCTGTTGAATGACGAGGAGGTGCGCAAGGTTATCGCCTTTAGCGAGCAAAGAGTGGCGGGCCTGCGCGGCGATGTGGAAATCGATCAACGCGGCCTGATGAATCCTGACGCTCTGATCGGATTTTTCGCCGAAGGGGTGAACAATGCGCCGAACCTGATGCAAGGGGCGTATCGCAAGCGGCGCGACTGGCGCGCAACGGCAGGCCCCTGGCGGCGCGCCGGGCTTCTGGCGGCGGCGTCTGTTGCCGCGCTTATGCTTGTGAATGTCGCCGGGTTAGTGCGTGACCTGCGCACGGCGGACCGCCTGAAGCAGGATACGATTGCGCTTCATGAAACGGCCTTTCCTGATGCGGCGGACGCCGATCCGCGCGCCTATGCGCGGCAAGTGCTCGGCGCTGGCGGCGGCGGGCGATCGTTCCTGAAGATTTCGAATGCGTTGGCGGAAAGTCTTGAGGGCTCCAGCGGCGTTCAGATTGATCGCATCCGCTATAATGGCGCGCGCGACGAATATTCGATCAATTTGCGCTTCGGCGACATCACCCAGATCGAAACCCTGAAACGCATGCTCGAAGCGCGCGGCCTGCAAGCGACAGAGACCGGCAGTGTGCGTCGCACCGGCAATAACGCTTATCTCGGCGAGTTAAGGGTGAGCGCGTCATGAGCTGGTGGCATGATCTTTCCGCGCGAGAGCGCCTGTTGATCCTGATTGCGGGCGGACTTGCAGGTTTGTTGTTCCTGTCTCTCGGGATCATGCGGCCCCTTGCTGACCTCCGGTCGGACGCGGCGCGTAAAGCCTCATCGGCCCGTGACGGTTATGAGCTTACCGCAGCGGCAGCGGCGGTTGCTGGCGGCTCAGATGCGACGGCCCCTCAAGGGGCTGCGCCGTTGCGTCAGGCGATCCTTGAAACCGCGCGCGGCGCCGGCGTCGAGCTGGCGCGTATCGGCTCAGAGAATAATGGCCAGATTGAAATTCAGGTCGCTGCGGTGAGCGGCGATGTCTTCTTCGAATGGCTGGCGCTGCTGCAAAACCGGTATGGCGTCAGCATCGCGTTTGCGGATATTGCGCGCGGCGAGGACGGCATGGTGACGCCGCAGGTTCTGGTGCTGGAGCGTTGATGATGACCCAGCCTCACCCGCCTGAGACATCGAAAACCCTGCGCGCGCCGATTATCGCCGGCGTCTTCATTTTTCTGGCGACGCTGATAGCGTCAATTCCGGCCAGCGCTATTTCGCTCTTTGCCGATAAAAGCGGCGGCGCGTTGTCCTACGCCGAAGCGCGGGGCACGATCTGGAAAGGCGAACTCAGCTCGGTTTCTGTTGGCGGGATTGCGCTTGGCGATGTCGGGTTCCGTCTGGCGCCGCTATCTCTCTTGCGGTTATCGCCGGAAATGACCTTATCAGCCAATGGCGCTGTGCGTGGTTCGGGAACGGTTTCTCTCGGCGGCGAGCGCGCGTCGTTACGAAATGTAAAAGCTGATATTAATCTGGCTACTGTCGCGGTGCGCGGTCTTTTGGGCGAACCGGCGCAAGGCGAGGCGCGGCTTGATATCGAGCGCCTCGATTTCAGCCTGAAAGACGGTTGCCGTCAGGCGTCTGGAAGCTTGTGGACCAACGCCCTCGACGGGCCGACGAAACGGTATAATCTGCCGCCTTTGCCGTTAAGCGGGCGCGTTGCTTGTGAAGGCGACAAGCTGGCGGTGACATTGGCGGGTGAGAATGTGCAAATGGCGGCTGATCTTCGCCTGCTTCTCAATCCCGCGCTTACTTATGAAGTCACGGCGACGGCGCGCGCCTCGGAAGAAAATATCGCATCCGCTTTGCGCGTGTTTGGTTTTGAAGACGATAATGGTGCGCTGACCTATGGTTCGGCTGGCGTGCTGACAGGAGCAGGATCATGAAGGCGTTAACGCTCGCATCATATGCGCTGTTTGCTCTGGCTGGCGCATGCGCCACAACCGCTTCGGGGTCCAAGGCGCGTCAGGCTGAAACCGGCGCTGGCGTCGATCTCGCCAGCGAGGCGGCGGGCGCGCAAGGCCTGCGTCCGATTGCCGATGCGAAACTGCCGGATAAATCCTGCGGCATGGTGTTATGGACGCTTGAAGGCCGGCGCCCGGCGGCGGTGTTCCGATTTGTCTCGGGGGACCAAGCGGAAATCAATATCGCCGGCGAGCCCGTGACCCTGAAGCGTATCGATTATGCCGGGGCCGCCGGGTTTGGTGTTTTCGAACAGCAGAGCTTTGCCAGCGGAGACGGGGTGACGGTTGATGTGACGGCGCGTTTTGGCCTTGGCTTTGAAGGCGGCGCCTATCTCGAGCAGGGGCTGATCAAGGTCCGTGACAATAAGGGCTGGAGCATGGTCTCGCCGACAGCCGGAATCGCCGGCTGCAAGGACTAGATCGTCTGGCGTTTACGTCGATCCCACATTTTAGTGGAAATGACCGCCAGCCATTTTCTCGAACAGGATGGCGGCGGTGCCGATGACGACGCCAAGCATGGCGACGTCATAGCCTCGCTTGTTCGGCGTTTTCGTGGCGTGGGGTCCGAGATGAAAGATCAGCACATAGATCAGGGCGCCGGCGGCGGCGCCTAGCATTGCCGCAAGAGGCGGCGCGCTGGCGAGGCCGAAGATCGATTGTGCGGTGATTGTTCCCGCTACGGTTGTTAACGCTGCCGCTATTAACGCAAGAATAATGGCGCGTGCGCGCGCCAGGCCTGCCTGCGCCAGTAGAGCGTATGCAATCACGCCCTCGGGAAACTCATGAAACAGAAGCCCGCCGGTTGCGAGCCATCCGGTAAAGGCTTCGTCCCAGAACGAGGCCGCGTAAACAGCGCCATCTAGAAATGAATGCGCCGCGAGACCGATGATGGAGACATAGCCGAAGGTGAGCGCGGCGCCTTCCGGTTGGCGCGCGACGGCTGTCTGCACACCCATGCCGATCAGCACCATGGCGACAAAGCCCGCCAGCACCCAGCTCAAGGCCGATATGGAGATGTTCGTCGCTTCGGGAATGAGGTGGAACATGACGCCCACGCTCAACAGTCCCACGGCGAAAGCGGCGCAATAGGCGCTATTGCGCTGCGCCCAGCCGCTGAACGACGCCATGGCGAAAATGCCAAACGCGCTCATGGCTGCGGCCGCTAGGCTCGCAAGCAGCCCATTAATGATGACGCTATCCCCAAACAAACCGCAGGGCCCCTTCCTGCTTTTAGTACGCTAACACTTCGAACGAGTTGTCCTACCCCCAAAACACTCGGGATGATAGCAATGAAAATGTTATCACGTCACCTTTTTTTGTCCCGGACCGGCGCCGGTATGGTGAACGAACCCTGTTGAATTTCCTGTGAAATGTCGGCGGTTTACCTTGCTCTGGCGGGCGCGTGCAGACTAAAGTCCCGCCAACTTGTAAGCCTTCCGCGCGTAGAAAACGACGAAAACCGGCGAGCGCATGGACAATTGCACCCACCAGCACCACCAGCAGCCTGTCGGCAAAGTGACGGGCCGTCTCCTCATGGCCCTGGCGGTGATTGTCGTCTTTATGGTGATCGAGGTTGTGGGCGGGGTGATTTCCGGATCGCTCGCGCTGCTTGCCGATGCTACTCATATGCTGACCGATGCGCTCGCGCTTGGTCTTGCCGCAAGCGCCCAGTTTTTTGCTGCGCGTCCGGCCGATAGCCGCCTCCATTTCGGATATCGGCGCGCGCAGGTTTTAGCGGCTTTCGTCAATGGCGTTCTGCTCGCCATCCTGCTGGTGTGGATTGTGTTTGAGGCCGTGCACCGGTTTCTCACCCCTGTAGAGGTCGACGCCACTTTGATGTTGTGGGTCGCTGTCGCGGGGTTCATCGCAAATGCAATTGCATTTTTTATTCTCCATCGCCGCGACGAGCAAAACCTCAATATGCGCGGCGCCATGCTGCATGTGGTGAGCGATCTTCTTGGCTCAGTGGCGGCGATCATCGCAGCGCTTGTGATTGCGGGAACGGGCTGGCTCGCGATCGATCCGATTTTGTCCATCGCCGTCGCCTTCCTGATCGGCGTGTCCGCGCTCAGGCTTGTGCGGGAAACGGGTTACATACTTCTGGAAGGCGCGCCCGCCAATATCGATATCGCCGAACTCGAAACAGATCTTCTAAAGGCCGTTCAACAGATCAAGAGCATCCACAATATTCAGATTTCTCAGATCACGCCGGAGCAGCCGCGCCTCACCATGCATGTGACCGTCGCCGATGCGCGCGATGCGGCTGGCGCGCTGGCCGAGGCCAAGGCCTGTCTTGAAAAGCACTACAACATTCATCATTCCACGATTCAGGTGGAGATTGGCGAAGAGTGCCCCGATATGGGCGCTGTCAGTGATGACGCGCATGAACACGCTCATAATCACGAAAAGGCGCATCGCGGCGGATCGATGAAAACACAGAGCGGGGCTGCGGCGTTCGCCGCCGATTAAGATCGCCGGTCTATGGCGCGGGCTGGGCCGGGCTTTCTGTTTCTCCGAGAATTTCCTTCAGACGTTTGCGGCCGCGCCAGTTGCGGATGCGCGCTTGTTGTAAGGCATGGCCCTCGGGTTTGCCGTCAGTGACCGCCATTTTGCTCAACGCTGAGACAAGCGCGATGATGACAAGATATCCATCCCACATTTCCAGCGAAACGGAGGCGCCGCCAATCGCGAATACAGCGAGCGACATTTGCGCATAATAGGCGAAACGCCATTTCCATGGCGCCAGGCGTTCATTGGCGCGGGAAAGATAGATACGCCATGCGGTGAGCTGCGCCGCCGCCAAAAGCGAGAGATAGATGAATAGCCCGACGAACCCGGAACCGCCCAGCACTTCGAAATAAATGCTGTGCGCTGCTTTTGCGCTTTCGGCGCGTTCTATATCAACGGATTGCGCGATCTCTTTTTCATAAGAGTTTCTGAGGCCGGCGCCGGTCATCGGATGCGCGACGGCCAGCTTGTAATTGATTACCCAGGCGTCAACGCGCCCCATGAAAGAGGCGTCCTGCGTCGCTTCACCGATGGTGCTCATGCGCTCCGTCCACTTGCCTGGCATGAACGCGATGGTGGGCGCCATGACAAGGATCAGGCCGGCGAGAATGGCGAATTTGTGTTTCGCGCGGAGCCAGAAAAAGCCGCTGAAAGCGATCAGCGACAGGAAAGCGCCGCGGGACTGGGTGCCGATGATGGCGACGACTGCGAGGCAGAACAGCGCTAGAAGGCCCTGGCGAATGATCGGCCGCGCGGATTCTTCGCGCAGATAAAGAATGAGCGGCAGGATGGTCGCGACGGCGATGCCGAAATGGTTGTTGTCTTCTAGGACCGTGTTGGAGAGACCCTGCACATGATACTGGCCAAGCGTCATGAAGGTGAAGGCGGCGCCTTTTGCCGCCAGAAACCCGATGGATACGACGATGGTCCAGACCAGCGCATTAAAGCGAAGCTTACCGGCTGCCATTTGCGCGCAAAGAATGACAAATAGCAGCGTCTTGATGAAGCGGTCATGATAAATGGCGGAATTTTCAGGATTCAGGGAAAAGGCCTGTGCGATCATTAACCAACCGCCGAACAGGATGATCAGCACTGTCAGCGGATCGAAGCGGAACTTCGCGATTTCGCCGGACACGATGTAAGAGGCGATGGTGACCCCGGCGATGATGACATTTAATGGGACGCCATAGACGCCGAACGCGGCCTGATGCGGGGTCATCAGCGTAAACCACGCCCAGGTCAGAAGGCCGGCAAAAGGGTGGCGGATCGCGGCCGCAAGGCAGAGCGCCGTAAACCCCAGAAGAATAAGATCGCGCATGCCAGTCGCCGCCGGTTCATTGCGGGAAAATCCCGCCTCCGATTAAGCATATATACAAAGAACAGGCCGTGACGTCAGTTCGAGGCGCGGAGATCGCCGAACTTGGTTAATCGCGCGCTTCGTAAATGGCGCGGGCGATGGCGCGGGTCAGGCAATCGGAGGCCGCCGCGCCGATCCGCACGACAAGACCATGGCGCAAGGGCTCCGGATCGAAGGGCAGTTCCTTTTCGGCAGTCGCTATGGCGAAAACGATGTCGCCGTCAAAGGCCGTATGCGCCGGGCGCACCGCGCGGGCGATCCCGTCATGGGCCATCATGGCGATGCGCTTGGCCTCCACATTGGTTAAATCGGCGTTGGTCGCGACGATGGCGATGGTGGTGTTGGCGCCGGCTTTGGCGCGGAAATGCAGCCGCGAAAAATCCGGAAAGGGTTCCGGCAGTTCATGAAGCGTCGGCGGGCTTTTGCCGCCAAACTCGCCGCGGATCTCGTAGGGCCAGGCGTGGAAGGTTTCGCCATCCGCCATATAGACCGACCCGACCGGATTGGCTGCAACGAGCGCGCCGACAGTGACGCCGTTTTCAAGGACTAGCGAAGCGGAGCCGAGGCCGCCTTTGATGACTCCCGCCATGGCCCCGCGTCCTGCGCCCTCGGACCCGAGTTCAAATTCGGCGCCTGCATTTCGGGCGGCCTTCATGCCGAGGACGCGATAGGGTGGCGTTTCCCCCCATTGCTTGTCGCCGTCATTGCCGAGATCGTGGAGCACGGCGGCCGGCACAATCGGGATCGCTGGTCCCTTGTCGCTGAGTTTCAGGCCGACGCCATCGACCGACAGGGCGCTGGCGGCGCCGTCAGCCGCGGCGAGGCCAAAAACAGAACCGCCGGTCAACACAATCGCGTCGGCGCGGCCCACCAGATTTTCAGAGGAAAGAACGTCGATCTCGCGCGTTCCCGGCGCCCCGCCGCGCACATCGGCGGCGGCGATGAAAGCATGCGCGCAGCGCAATACGGTGACGCCGGTTTGCACCTTTTCATCTGTTGCATTGCCGACGCTTACGCCAGTGACGTCAGTGATCAAGTTGCGCGGGCCAGGCTTCAATATGTCGTCGCTCATTTTCCATCTCCGGCGGCGGTGTTTCGCCATCTTATCACAGGGACAGCCGCAATGAGGCGCCTTGTGTAGTCATTTTCCGGCGCTGTGAAAATGCGCGCCGTATCGCCGCTTTCGACGATGCGGCCAGCTTTCATCACCAGCACCCGGTCAGCGATGTCGCGGATAACCGACAAGTCATGAGTGATGAACAGGAACGATACGCCGCGCGAGGAGGACAGAGATTGCAGGAGCTCAAGGATGTGATTGCGCGACGCAATATCGAGGGCGGATGTCGCTTCATCAAGGATGATGACTTCGGGGTCTGTCGCCAGCGCGCGGGCGATGGCGATGCGCTGGCGCTGGCCGCCGGAAAAGGCGTGCGGATATTTGTCGAGCGCCTCCAGTGACAGGCCCACGCTTGTCAGCAGCGCCGCTGCGCGCTCGCGCTTTTGAACTTTGCTCATGGGCGCATCCAAAAGATGCAACGGTTCGGCAAGAATATCCACGATGTGATGGCGCGGATTGAAGCTGGAATAGGGGTCCTGAAAGACAATCTGGATTTTCCGCCTGAGGCGGCGCATCGCGGCCTCGTCTTTCACTGGAAAGCCTTCGCCGCCGATTGTGGCGCACCCTTCCGTGATGGGGTGCAGTCCGAGAAGCGCCTTCGCCACGGTTGACTTTCCGCAGCCGGACTCGCCGACAAGGCCGAGCGTCTCACCTTTCCGGATATCAAAGCTGACATCATGCACAGCGCGAAAAATCGATGGCTTTGCGAAGAAGGAGCGCCGGGAATTCACATAGTCGCAGGACATATTATCAACGCTCAAAACTGTTTCTATTTTTGGCGTCGATCTATCTTCCCGCTTGACGCGACCCGGAATGAATTCTTTCGCGAGTGATGCGTCGACATGGGCGTAGAAATCATCAGCGCTTTCGTCGGCGGCGACGCGGCCTTCTTTCATCACGGCGATGCGGTCCGATATATGAGAGACAACCGCGAGATCATGGGTGATCAGGAGAAGGGCGCATCCTTCTTCTTTGGCGAGGCTTTTCAATAGATCGAGAATTTCCGCTTGTGTTGTCACGTCGAGCGCGGTTGTCGGTTCATCCGCGATCAGGACTTTCGGTTTCATGGCGATCGCGATGGCGATGACTGCACGCTGGCGCTGGCCACCGGACAGCTCATGGGGGCGGCGCTCGGGCGAGACTTCCTCGGGCGGCAACCCGGCGCGGGCGAGGGCGGAAACTGCCTTTTCCATAGCCTGTGCGCGGCTGATTTTTTCATGGGCGAGATAGGTTTCGGCTACCTGCGCGCCAATGCTCTGTAACGGGTTGAGCGCCGTCATAGGCTCCTGAAACACCATGGCGATGTTGCGTCCGCGTAAGTCACACAAGCGTTGCTCACTCATGGACAGAACATTCTCGCCATTGATTGCGATCTCTCCGGAGAGAGTCGCCGCGCGAGGCGCCAGCCCCATCATGGCGAGCGCGGTTATGGACTTGCCCGACCCCGAACGTCCGATGAGGCCGGTGATTTCGCTTTCGCGCAGGACAAGATTGACGCTGTTGAGAATTTGCGTCCCGCCAATAGTCAGCGAAAGATTGTTGAGGCGAATGGCGTCCGTCACATCGCCCCCACAATGCGGTGCGGGTCGAACCGGAGGCGAAGCCCGTCGCCGAGCAGGTTGAGTCCAAAAACAAAAAGGAAAATCGCGAGACCCGGAAAGATCGCGAGCCACGGCGCAAAACTCACCATAGTCTGACTTTCCGCGAGCATGCGTCCCCAGCTCGGCGCTGGCGGCTGGGCGCCAAGACCTACATAAGAAAGCGCGGCTTCGGCCAGCACGGCGAGAGAGAACTGCACCGTCGCCTGCACGATCAGGGTCGGCGCAATGTTGGGCAGGATGTGTTCCAGGGATATGCGGAACCGGTTTTTGCCCGCCGTCTTCGCGCTCATGACATAGCCGCGCGTCCAGATAGGCAGCGCCGATCCGCGTGTAAGCCTTGCGAAAACAGGAATGTTGAAGACGCCAATGGCAATTACGGCGTTGACGGCGCCGGGACCGTATACGGCGCTGATAAGAATAGCGAGGATGATCGCTGGAAAGGCGAACACCACATCGCTCATCCGCATGACGATGTCTTCAATGACGCCGCGGGTTCCCGCCGCCAGCAATCCCAGAGGAATGCCTATGCACATGCCGATGCCGACGGCGAAAAGGGCGACGGTGATCGACGTGCGCGCGCCAACCATGATCATCGAAAGGACATCACGACCGAGGTGATTGGCGCCGAACGGATGGGTGAGAGACGGCGCGGCGAGGCGCGCATCGGCGTCAATCGCAGCGACGTCATGGGGCGTCCAGACAAGGGAGACAAAGGCCATCAGGATGAAGACCGCGACAAGGGTTGCGCCAGCCGTGAGGCTTTTGTCATTGCGTAAGGTGTCGGCCAGAGTGGAGGCAAGCGCGGTCATCGTCCGCTCCCTTGCAGACGCGGGTCGACGATGGCGTAGGCGAGATCAATCAGGAATGCGATGACGACGACGGCGAAGACCAGCACCATCACGACGCCTTCGACAACGATAAGGTCGCGTTGTGCAATCGCCTGAAACACCATGCGCCCAAGGCCGGGCAGGTAAAACACATTCTCGATGATGACGCCGCCGGCGAGAAGAAACGCAAATTGAAGCCCCAAAATCGTCAGCACCGGGATGAGTGCGTTCCGGAGCGCATGCCCAATCAGGGTTTCGCGGCGGGTCAGGCCCTTGGCGCGTGCTGTTCTGATGTAATCTTCGCGCAAGGTTTCAATCGTCGAAGAACGCATGATCTGAGTCAGGATGGCGGCTTGAGGGATGGCGAGCGCAATGGCGGGCAGGAGCAGCGCTTTGAAAGCCGGAAATATTCCTGCGTCCCAGCCGGGAAACCCACCGGCGGAAAACCAGCGCAAGGTCACTGCGAATACCATCACCAAAAGAATCGCGAGCCAGAAATTCGGGATGGCGACGCCTGCTTGCGCGGCGGCGACGATGGTTTTTCCGCTTGTTTTTTCGCGCCTTGCGGCGGCGGCCAAACCTGCGGGCACCCCAATGGCGGTTGAAATGGCGAAAGCGAGCAGCGCTAGCGGCAAGGAAACCCAGATGCGCTCTGCCATCAATTCAGCAACAGGCGTTCTGTATGTGTAGCTGATCCCGAAATCGCCCATGGCGAGACCGCCGATCCAATGCGCATAGCGTGTGATCAGCGAATGGTTGAGTCCGAGCTCTTCCCGCAAGGCTGCGACAGCCGCCGGATCGGCGTTCAACCCCATCATGAAGGATGCGGGATCGCCGGGCGCAATTTCGATCAGGAAGAAAATAACCAGCGATGCGATGAACAGCGTCAGCGCCATGGAAGCGGCGCGGCTCGCGAGGTAAGCGGGGCTCGCTTTGGCGAAGATGGCGACGAGGGCGAAGGCTGCGGCGATGAACACGAAAATCGGCCAAAGCGGAAAGCTTGTGGTCCCGTGTTCACCGGGCGCCAGCGCCGCGCGGCCCGTCACATCCGCCTTGGTCAGATCATTCGCCTGAACGGGCGCATTGGCCCAGACGCCCGTCACATCGTTTGACCAGACGGCGATCTTCGGACCCGACGCTATGAACACATTTACGGCGTCTTCGGCGATGATTTTTTGCGCATCGCGCAACAGGGCGTCGCGCCGCGCCGGATCATTTTCACCTCGTAAATCAGCGATCACCTTGTTGAAGGTATCGCTGTGATATTGAAAATAATAATCGTCGCGGGCGTAGATATCGATATCGAGTGGCTCCGTGTGAGAGACGATTGTCAGATCATAATTTTTGTTGGCGAAGATCTGATCGAGCCATTGCGCCCATTCGATGTTGCGAATCTGAACTTCAATCCCGACCGCTTCGAGCTGCGCCGCGATCACCTCGCCGCCGCGCCTTGCATAAGCTGGCGGCGGCAGGGCGAGGGTGGTTTTAAACCCATCTGGGTAGCCGGCTTCTGCAAGAAGACGCTTAGCCTCCGCCGGATCATAGGGGTAAAGGCCCGTCAAGTCCTCGTAAGCAGGGTGATGCGGCGGAAAGTGACTGCCAATAGGTGTTCCGAAGCCGAACAGTCCCGCTTTGATGACCGCTTGCTTGTCGATGGCGTAGTTGAGTGCGCGCCTTACGCGAATGTCGTTGAAGGGGGCCTTGCCGTTGTTGATGACGAGGATCATTTCCCCTTCGCCGGTGCCCGTGACGATCTTGAATCGAGCATCCCGCTCGATCAGGCCGAGATTTTCCGCCGCCGGATAATTGGGAAAACCGTCAACATCGCCGGCCATCAATGCGGCGAAGGCGGCGGTCGGGTCGGGAATGAAAATGAAGTTGATCTGATCAAGGGCCGGGCGCTCTCCCCAATAGTCGTCATTGCGGACAAGCGTCGCAGAGGCGCCCTTGCGCCAGCGAACAAATTTGAAGGGGCCAGTACCGACGGGATGGCTCGCATTCGTTGCGGCGCTTTCGCTCGCCACGATCACAGCGTCGCCCCAGCCCAGATAAGTCGTAAAGGCGCCGAGCGGTTCCTTCAGCGTCACACGCACGGAATAGGGGCCGGTCGCCTCGGCGCGGTCGATCATGTCGAAGATCGGGCGTTGCGCATTTGTGGAGGCGGGCGCCTTTGCACGGTCGAGCGTAAAGACAACATCATCTGCATCGAAGGGTGTGCCGTCATGAAACGTCACGCCCTCGCGCAGTTTGAAGTCATAAACACGCCCGTTCTCAGACACGCGCCAGCTCTCAGCGAGCAGTGGCGAGACCGAGCCGTCCTCATTGATGCGGGTCAGCCCTTCGAACAGATTGGCGTAAACCACCTCGTCAATGGCGGCGGCCGCTCCGCTGGTCGGGTCGAGATTGGGCGGTTCAAGCTGAACGCCGATATTGAGCGCCCCGGCGGCGAGCGCCCCAGACGGCGACGCCATCAGCGCCGCCAGGAAGAGCAGGGCGCGCAGCGTCGTCAGGCGAAACATGTCGGCCATGGCCGGCATTGGCGCTCCTTCAAGGGCGTCGTCGGATTTCGTCTGTTTATCAGGGTTTTAGGCTAGATCAAGAAACGCTTTTGAGAGCAATTCCTTGAGGTCGTTTCCTCATGGCCATTTCGCTTCCGGCGGCAGGGAGGACAGGATCGATTTCACGTTGCCGCCGGTCTTGAGGCCGAAGGTCGTGCCGCGGTCATAGAGGAGGTTGAATTCCGCGTAGCGCCCGCGCTGGATCAGCTGTTTTTCGCGGTCGTCATCGCTCCAGGGCTGGTCCATGCGTTTGGCGACGAGTTTCGGGTAGATGTCGCGGAACGCCTTGCCCACATCCTGCGTGAAGGCGAAGTCCTTGTCCCAGTCGCCGGAATTGTGGCGGTCATAAAAGATGCCGCCGACGCCGCGCGGCTCGTTCCGGTGCGGCAGATAAAAATACTCGTCGCACCATTTTTTGTACTTTGGAAAATACTCCGCATCGTGAGCATCGCAGGCGGCTTTGTAAGCGGCATGGAATTCCTGCGCATCTTCATGGTTTTCATCGCGATACGCCGGGTGCATCGGGTTCAAATCGCCGCCGCCGCCAAACCAGGACTTCGTCGTTACGATCATGCGCGTATTCATATGCGCGGCAGGCGCGTGAGGGTTGCGTGTATGGGCGATCAGGGAAATGCCCGACGCCCAGAAACGAGGATCTTCCTCAGCGCCCGGAATTTGCGTGCGAAATTCTTCGGAGAACTCACCATAGACAGTAGAGACATGGACGCCCGCCTTTTCGAAGACGCGGCCGTGAAGCATGCCCATCTCGCCGCCCCCCTGGTTCGGGCCCCGCTCCCATGGGGTGATCTCGAACTTGCCGGGCGCCATATCCGCGTAAAGCGGCCCGGCCTCATTCTCGAGCTTTTCGAATGAGGCGCAGATCTGGTCGCGCAAGGCTTCAAACCAGGCCTTGGCGGTTTTTTTCTTTTCTTCGAAATCGGACATTGAATGCTCCACTTAAACGCTGCGCCGCCCATCGCCGCCTCCGGACTTTATTTCATTGCGCCGGATCAAGTGACGCTGCGTCAGACCAACCCACCTGGCGGCGCGCTTCGGCCAGCGCCACCGCCGCTGCGACAGCCACATTAAGAGAGCGCGCCTCCGGAGCGAGGGGAATTCTCAGCCGCGCATCGGCGCGGTGATGGACTTCGTCGGGCGCGCCTGCGCTTTCGCGGCCCATGAGAATGATGTCATCCGGGCGAAAGGCGAAGTCCCAGATCGTTAGATCAGCCTTGGTGGTGAGAAGGATCAGCCGAGCGGTCCCGGCGGCCTCCAGAAAGCTGTTCCAGCCTGAATGGGCCATGGGAGCCGCCCCCGCGCCGTAGTCCATGGCGACCCGCCGGACCTCGCGCGAATCAAGCGGAAATCCGCAGGGCTCGATCACATCCATCCCGGCGCCGAAACAGGCTGCGGCGCGAATCGCCGCGCCCACATTCTGGGGAATATCCGGCTGGTAGAGGGCGAGGCGCATGAAGCTGTTTTTCCACGAAATTCCGGCGCTATGGCGGGTTCATAGCGACGCTAGGCCGCAGCGCCTCGTCGCCTAGACTTTGTACATAGGACATGTCAAACACCCCGGCGATTCTTTCCTTCCGGGGCACACATTTCCAAGGGCGTGAGACGAACATGACCACATCGGACGTGAGCGAAGACGGCGAACCGACCCGCCGCGACTTTATCCACATTTTCGGCGCGGCTACGGCCGCCGCCGGCGCCGGCGCGGTTCTCTGGCCGCTGGTGCATCAGATGAACCCAGACGCCTCGGTGCTGGCGCTGTCGACCAAAGAGGTCGATCTCTCAGCTGTGCCCGTGGGCCAGGCCATCAAGGTGATGTGGCAGGGCAAGCCGGTCTTCATCCGTCACCGCACGCCAGCAGAGATTACTGAAGCCGAAGAGACTCCGTTGTCGGCGCTGAAAGACGATGTCGCCCGCAACGACAATCTGTCCGGCAAACTCGAAGCGACGGACGATGCGCGCGTCACCGCGTCTGATGGCGTCGCCCGCCCCGAATGGCTGATCCTTGTCGGCGTGTGCACCCATCTTGGTTGCATTCCGCTCGGCACCAGCGCTGGTGAAAACCGCGGCGATTACAATGGCTGGTTCTGCCCCTGCCACGGATCGCATTACGATCTGGCCGGCCGTATCCGCAAAGGCCCGGCTCCGGAAAACCTTCCCGTGCCGCCTTACCAGTTCGTATCCGACACTGTCGTCAAGATCGGCTAGGAGAGCGAGACAAAATGAGCCACGTTTCTACTTACAAGCCCTCCACCGGCATCGAAAAATGGTTGGACAAGCGTCTGCCAATCGTTCGCTTCGGCGCGGATTTCATGGAATTTCCGACGCCGAAAAATCTGAATTACTGGTGGACCTTCGGCGCCATCCTCGCCGTGTGTCTGGTGATCCAGATTCTCACCGGCGTTATTCTCGCCATGCATTACACGCCGCATACATCCATGGCGTTCGACAGTGTCGAACACATTATGCGCGATGTGAACTATGGCTGGCTCCTGCGTTATGTTCACGCCAATGGCGCATCGATGTTCTTCATCGCCGTTTATATTCACATGTTCAGAGGGATCTATTACGGATCGTATAAAGAGCCGCGCGAAGTCGTGTGGATGCTTGGCGTCGTTATTTACCTGTTGATGATGGCGACCGCGTTCATGGGCTATGTGCTTCCCTGGGGACAGATGTCCTATTGGGGCGCAACGGTGATCACCAACCTGTTCTCCGCGATCCCGGTCGTGGGCGAGTCGATCCGCACGCTTCTCTGGGGCGGCTTCTCGGTCGACAATCCGACGCTGAACCGTTTCTTCTCGCTGCATTACCTCTTGCCATTCGCGATCTTCGGTGTCGTGGCGCTGCATATCTGGGCGTTCCACACCTCGGGCAACAACAACCCCGCCGGTGTCGAAATTAAAGACGTGAAGAAAGACGCGGTGCCGTTCCATCCGTATTACACGGTGAAAGACGCGTTCGCGATTGTGGTGTTCCTGATCCTGTTTGCGGCCTTCGTGTTCTTTAATCCGAACAGCCTTGGCCATGCGGACAACTATATTGAGGCGAACCCGCTCTCGACGCCTGCGTCGATCGTGCCCGAATGGTATTATTTGCCATTCTATGCGATCCTGCGCGCCATCACGTTCGACATCGGCCCGATCTCGTCAAAGCTTGGCGGCGTGATCGCCATGTTCGGCTCGATTCTGATCCTGTTCGTCCTGCCCTGGCTCGACACATCGAAAGTCCGCTCCATGCGCTACCGTCCGGTTGCGCGGATGTGGTTCTTCCTGTTTGTCATCGCCTGCCTTGCGCTGGGCTGGCTCGGCGGCAAGCCGGCGGAAGGCTCCTATGTCATGTACGCCCAGATTGCGACGGCGTACTACTTCGGCTTCTTCCTGATCATTTTGCCGTTGCTTGGTATTCTGGAAACGCCAAAACCGCTGCCGCGCTCTATCTCCGAGGCAGTGCTGCACAAATCTGCGAAAGTTGAGACCTCGGCGGCGCCCGGTGCGCCGGCGGCGGCTGAATAAGGGACGCCTTGCGTGATGAAAGCCATGAAGATTACAAAAACGCTCATCGCTGTCCTCGCCGCCGGTCTGGCGTGCAACACGGCGGCGCTCGCCGCCAGCGGCAAGTCGAAACATCCGCATGAACAGCACTGGCACTTCTCCGGGCCGTTCGGCACCTTCGACCAGAACGCGCTTCAGCGCGGCTATCAGGTCTATGAAACGGTCTGCTCGAACTGCCACAGCCTTGATCTCGTGGCGTTCCGCAATCTCGGACAAAAGGGCGGGCCGTTCCATCTTGACGCTTGCCCTGCCGGTTTTCCTGAGAACCTCGATTGTTCGAACCCGAACGACAATCCGGTCGTGAAAGCGCTGGCGGATAAATACAAATATCAGGTGACGGACGGTCCTGACGATTCAGGCGATATGTTCCAGCGCAACGGCGTTCCGTCGGATCGGATCCCCGGCCCCTACGCCAACGAGCAACTGGCGCGCCTCGCCAACAACAACGCGCTGCCGCCTGATCTGTCGCTAATCACCAAGGCCCGCCATGGCGGCCCGGATTATGTCTACAGCCTTCTGACTGGTTATGAGGACGCCCCCTCTACGGTCGAGATTGGCGTCGGCCAGCATTACAATCCGTATTTCCATGGCGATATGGCGCAAGCCATGAAGCCGGAATATATGCATGACGGTCATCCTGTGGAAGGCGTTTCGGTGCCGCTCGGCGGCGTTCTCGCCATGGCCCCGCCGCTTGCTGACGGCATCATCGAATATGGCGACGGCAGCCCGCAAACCGTTGAGCAATACGCAAAAGACGTGACCGAGTTTTTGATGTGGGCCGCTGAGCCGAAAATGGAATCGCGCAAGGCGCTGGGCGTCATGTCGATTATCTATCTCGTGATCCTCGCCGGCATCCTCTACTGGTCCTACCGCAAGATCTGGGCGGACCAGCACTAGGCGTCGATCATTCGTGATTTGAAGATTTGACGGCGGCGCATAAACTGCGCCGCCGTTTTAGTTTGAGGGGCTGATGACCGAACAACAACGCGTCCTGGGATTTTTTGGCGGGTCCGGCGTCTATTCCATGGATGCGCTTGAAAACCCTCAGCGTCTGGAGATCGATACGCCTTGGGGGCAGCCGTCAGACGCGTTGGTGAAGGGCAAGCTTAGCGGCGTCGACGTGGTTTTCCTTGCGCGCCATGGCGCCGGACACACGCTGCCGCCGAGCAATGTGAATTACCGGGCCAATGTTGACGCCATGAAGCGCGCGGGCGTCACTGATCTGGTTTCAGTCTCTGCTTGCGGATCGTTCCGCGACGAACTGGCGCCCGGAACCTTCGTGATTGTCGATCAGTTCATCGATCGCACGAGCGCGCGCGAGAAAAGCTTTTTCGGCCCCGGTTTTGTCGCCCATGTCTCCATGGCCGATCCGGTCTGTCCGGCGCTCGCTTTTGCTTTGGCGACTTCCTGCGCAGCGCTCGATATTCCACACCAAAGGGGCGGAACCTATATCTGCATTGATGGCCCGCATTTTTCCTCGCGGGCGGAGTCGCATCTATACCGCTCCTGGGGCTGCGATGTGATCGGCATGACCAACATGCCCGAGGCCAAACTCGCGCGGGAGGCGGAGCTGCCTTACGCCAGCGTCGCCATGGTGACCGATTATGATTGCTGGCGCGAACATGACGGCCCTGTAGAAGTGGGGCTTATCCTTGAAACGCTGAAACAGAACACGGCGAACGCTGCGCGGCTGATCGCCGATCTGGCGCCTCGCCTTGGGGCGACGCGTAGGCCGTCGCCGCTTGGCGTTGAAACCGCGCTCGATATGGCGGTGATCACGCCGCCGGAAGCGCGCGATCCTGAGATAATGAAAAAACTTGATGCAGTTGCAGGGCGCTTTCTTAAGCGCTGACAGCCATTTTCATGGGCGAGAGCGATTCAAGATGCTCTGCGATGGGCTCGGCGTCGATTTCAAGCGTCCATTCGCGACGGTCTTCGGTCATGACGCTGATTTTGAGGCCGTAGGCGGCGCCCATATGAACCTGCCAGTCATTGAGGCTCATCACCGCGATGCCGCGATTGTTGCGGCGCTCAAATTTGAGCGCGCTTGCGGTCCAGCGAACGTCATCGGCGTTGATGCGGATCGCGGAAATATTTTCAAGCGCTTCAAGATCAGGCGTCACAATCGACAGAAAATGCCGGTTATATCCCGGTTGATAGCCGACCCCGGAGGAGATCAGCGCGCGGGAAGGCACGCTTGACCGGGTACGGATGAACGGGCTTGTCACGGTCTCCACCGGGCCAGCGGCGCCGGCGGCGTGGAAAGCGCTTTCGGAGCAGTCGGGATGCGCATGGGCCATGAGCGCCAGCGAGTCCTGACCGAGCAAGACGGCGAAGCCTTCGGGAAAGACGCGAACGATTTCGCCTTCCAGCGCTGGCAGCCCGCCGAAATAAACGGTGATCCGATCGCCTTTCTGGGCGAGGACATCGCTGCGGATAGCAAGGCTGCGCGATGTGAAATTCAACGCATTGCTGACAATTTCCGCGCCGCCATTGATGGAGAAGCAGATGTTGAAATCAGCCTGGAAGCGCTGCGCCTGACGGCGATCGATTTTCTGAACAACGGTCATGGTCCGCAACTATAGTTGATGCGGCTTAACCATGCGTAAAAAATACCGTGAACGGAGTATTAACGCGAAAGGCGCCGGTAAGGGGCTAGGTGTTGAACCGGAAATGCATCACATCGCCGTCCTTGACGATGTATTCCTTGCCTTCAAGTCGCATTTTCCCGGCTTCTTTGGCGCCTTGCTCGCCTTTGAGCGCAACATAGTCGTCAAAGGCGATTGTTTCGGCGCGGATAAAACCCTTTTCAAAATCCGTATGAATGACGCCCGCCGCCTGCGGCGCCGTCGCGCCGCGTTTTACGGTCCAGGCGCGCGCTTCCTTAGGTCCAGCCGTGAAATAGGTCTGGAGACCAAGGAGATCGAAGCCTGTGCTGATGAGACGGTTGAGGCCCGGTTCTGACAGTCCGATTGTCTCGAGATATTCCGCCTGTTCCTCATCTGACAGTTGAGCGAGTTCGGATTCAATCTTGGCGGAAATAACGACGGCGGCGGCGCCTTCCTTTTTCGCGCATTCCTCGACATGTTTCGAATAGTCATTGCCGGAGGCGGCTGAGCCTTCATCCACATTCGCGACGAATAGCACCGGCTTTGACGTCAGCAATTGCAGGCCCGCCCATGCTTTTTTGTCGTCGTCAGCGACTTCGGCGTTTCGGGCGGGGTGGCCTTCGCGCAGCTCCTCCAGAGCCTTGTCTACAAGAACGATGAGCGCTTTGGCTTCCTTGTCCTGACCCTTTGCTTTCTTTTCCAGGTTGACGCGGCGTTTCTCGAGGCTTTCGAGATCGGCGAGCATCAGCTCGGTCTCGACGGTTTCAAAGTCGGCGATCGGATCGATCTTGTTGGCGACATGAGTGACGTCGTCATCGTCGAAGCACCGCAAGACATAGACCACTGCGTCGACTTCTCGGATATTGGCGAGGAACTGATTGCCGAGGCCTTCGCCTTTGGAGGCGCCTTTGACCAGACCGGCGATATCCACGAACTGCATGCGCGCAGGCAATATCTCTTTCGAGCCCGCAATCTCGGCAAGGGTTTTAAGGCGCGGCTCCGGTACTGCGACATCACCCACATTGGGTTCTATCGTGCAGAAGGGATAATTCGCCGCCTGCGCCGCCGCCGTCTTGGTGAGTGCGTTGAAAAGCGTTGACTTGCCCACATTCGGCAAGCCGACAATGCCGCATTTGAAACCCATGATGGATGCCTTCTATTTCTTGTCGCCGAGCAGTTTCTTTAATGCGTCGGTGAATGCGTTGTCGCCAGAATTTGTTTTCTCAGGCGCGGGAGGCGCGTTTTTATCAGTTCTCTCGGCTATGGCGCCTTTCGCCGCCACGCCAGAGGCTTTCGCTGGTTTCTTTGCGGGCGCGAGTTTGTGTGCGACCGCCGTCTGGAACCGGTTATGGTCCGTTTGCGCGAGATAGGGGGCTTCACTTGCGATGGCCGCGAGCATCGGCTCCAGCCAGTCCTGATCGGCTTTGGAAAAATCGCCGAGCACATGGCCTGTGACGCGCGACTTGTCACCCGGATGGCCAATGCCGATTCGGACCCGGTGAAAGCCATTGCCGATATGGGAATCGATGGAGCGGATACCGTTATGGCCGGCGGCTCCGCCGCCGGTCTTCATCCGCAGCTTGCCCGGCGCGAGATCGAGTTCGTCGTAAAACACGATCACGTCGGTTGGTTCGAGCTTATAGAAGCGCAACGCTTCACCCACGGAACGGCCGGAGTCGTTCATATAGGTCTGGGGCTTCAGGATCAGCGCCTTTTCGCCGCCAAGAGCGCCGTCGCGAATCTCACCCTGAAATTTTGTCCGCGCTGGCCCAAAGCCGTTCGCGTCGCCAATGGCGTCAACGGCCATAAAGCCGACATTGTGCCGGTGGCGTGCGTATTTTGCGCCGGGATTGCCGAGCCCTACGAGCAGCAGCATGGGGTGCTCCGTTCTATCCCGGGGCCGGAAAAGCGCAAAGAAACCGCGAAGAAGACTAGTCTTCTTTCTCGTCTTCTTTCTTCTCTTCGCCCTCTTCGGCTTCCGCAGATGCGTCAGCGTCATCATCAGACGAACGCAGCGCCGACGGAGCCGCAATCGTTGCGATGGTGAAGTCGCGATCGGTGATCATGAAGGTCACGCCCGCGGGCAGATTGATCGAAGAGGCGTGAATGCCGTCGCCAACATCGAGACCCGTAACATCGATTTCGAAGACTTCGGGGATCGCCGTCGCAGGCGCGTAAACTTCGACTGCGTGACGCACGACGTTGAGAACGCCGCCTTTTTTGAGGCCCGGCGACTGTTCTTCATTGATGAAGCGAACCGAAACATCGACGTTGATGCGGGTTTTCTCGTCAACACGCATCAGATCCACATGAACCGGGAAACCCTTGACCGGGTGCACCTGAACATCGCGGGCGATGACTGGCTGCTGGCCGTCTTCACCGGGAACGTCGATTTTCGCCAGGTGAGCGAGCAGACGGCCGTTGAGGTAAGCCTTGTTCACTTCATTAGACTTCAGGTTAACGGCCACCGGATCGGCGCCGCCGCCATAAAGCACGCCTGGGATCCAGCCTTCGCGCCGCGCTGCGCGGGCGCCGCCAGTGCCAGTGTTCTTGCGGGGTTCACAGTAAAAAACGTCGGTCTGTGCCATCGGTCTAGGCGTCCTTCGCGCAAAAACCGCCACTTCGGCGAGCCATATCCGGCTCCCGGGGCGGCGGAGAATTCCTGATTGAGCGGCGGTCTATAGTGGAAAGGCTGGCGGACTGCAAGCCGTCAACCACCGCCTTTTCAGCCCTTTTCGGGCTTGTCTGGCCCTGCGCGCCGCAGGGGCTGATTTGCCAAGGGTCCAAGGGGGCCGCTCGGCACGCAGTGTCCTAATCGACATATCTCATAGCGGAAAAGGTTTCCCGCAAACTGGCGTTAACCATCACAGGGTAGGCTGAGGGTGAACTAGTCAGTTTACGGGGCGACATGGCAGCAGCAGGCAAGGTTGTAAACGACCGGCGGGACGCCCCGTCAGGCGCCCGGCTTATGGGGGCTGCGCTGGCTGCGGGCGCGCTCGCTGTCATTTTCGTCTTTTTTGTCTTCGCTTTATATCATGACTTCTCTGAAGGCCGCTTCCGCCGGCAGGAGCTGGAGAAATCCCTCCAGACCATCGGCGCTACGACGGCCTGGGGCGCTGACAACTGGCTGAGCCAGCGGGTCACATTGGCTGAGGGGCTGGCGCAGTCGGTTTCGGACCGGTTCGATGGCAAGGATGCGACCAGCATCGTTCACAAGCCGGTCTACGAAAAAAACTTTATCTGGACTTATTTCGGCGAAGCGAACGGCGTCTATCACATCTGGCCGCTGGATGATTCCCTGCCGGACGACTACGACCCGCGCACGCGTCCCTGGTACGCCGCCGCCATGCTTGCGGGGGAAACCACGCTGACCGAGCCCTATTTCGATATTACGACCAATGTGGAGACCATCACGGTCGCCGGACCGGTCTATCGCGACGGCAAGCTTTTGGGCGTTGTCGGCGCGGATTTTTCAACAGACTCCTTGAGCGAAATTCTCTCTCAAACCGACATGGGCGGGCTGGGACACGCTTTTCTCGTCAGCGGGGAGGGCAAAATTCTTGCTCATCCAAATCGCGGGCTCGTGTCGAAAGACATCGCCGCCGTTTATCCTGGACAGCGTCCGGTCATTTCAGATGACGTACAGTATCTGGACGATCTCGAAACGCCGCAAATCGTTGTTTTTCACCGCATTCCGTCACTGACCGCTGTCGACTGGTATCTTGCTCTTTCTGTGGATAAGGCCGCTGCGTTTCACTCGATCACTGAATTCAGAGAGTCCGCGCTGATTGCGACTCTGTCCGCAGCGTTATTGCTTGTGATTGTACTTGGTTTTGTCATTCATCGCATGCTTGTCCGTCCGCTGATGAATGCGCGCATCGCCGCCGACGCCGCCAATGTGGCAAAATCGGAATTCCTGGCCTCCATGAGCCATGAAATCAGAACGCCCATGAACGGCGTCCTCGGCATGGCCGAAGTCCTGATGAACACAGATCTGGATAAGCGCCAGCGCGAGCTGGCCGGGATCATTGTCTCCTCGGGCAACGCGCTCATGACCGTCATCAATGACGTGCTCGATTTTTCGAAGCTCGAAGCCGGCAAGTTCCGGTTGTCGGCGCAGCCTTTCAATTTGCGTCAGACCATCAATGAAGTTGCGATGATGATGCAGGCGCCGGCGCTCGATAAGGATATTGAGCTTATTGTGCGTTACGCGCCGGATCTCCCCGAGGGGGTCATCGCGGATGAATCCCGCATGCGCCAGGTGCTGGGCAATCTCATCGGCAACGCCGTAAAGTTCACCGAGCACGGTTATGTGCTGATCGAGGTGACGGGCGAGAGAATTGGGCAAAACGTCAATCTGACGATCAATGTTTCCGACACCGGCGTCGGCATCCCTGAGGATTTGATTCCGCGCATGTTCGAGAAATTCGAGCAGGCGGACGCCTCCCACACCCGCAAATTCGGCGGTACGGGTCTCGGCCTCGCCATCTGCAAGAATATTGTCGATCTGATGGGCGGGACGATCAACGCGGAAAGCGAAGTGGGCAAGGGCTCGCATTTCCGGGTGGCCCTGACCCTGCCGGTGGATGATACCATCTGCTCAATGCCGGAAACGGCGTCCGCCGCCTTTACCGGCGTGCGCCTGCTTGCGGTCGATGATAACGCCGTCAACCGGCGTATTCTTCAGGAGCTGTTTGACGGATGGGGTTTCCGGTCCACCGTGGTCAGCGATCCGGTGCGCGCCATGGCAGCGCTGGAGCGGTCTGCGAGCGATAACGATCCCTATCACGCCATGGTGCTCGACTTCCAAATGCCGGGGGAGAATGGGGCCGAACTGGCCATGCGCATTCAGGCCGATCCGAAATTTGGCGCCATTCCTGTTCTCATCCTGTCTTCAGTGGACAATGCGCCGGCCGTCAGCGCCGCGGCCAATGTGCGTGTCGCAGCCTATCTGTCAAAACCTGTTCGTCCCTCACAATTGATGGATGCGCTCGCACAGTCGCTCGCCGCCGAAGCGCCAAGATTGCTCCGGGGCGCCGCGCCTTCCTCTAAGGCGGTTGAAGAGGCCGCGTCAGGCCCCGCCGCCGCTATTGCAAAACCGAAACTGCTTATCGTCGAAGACAATCCCGTCAACCGTATGGTGCTCACACAGTTCATCGATGAGGATCAGTTCGAGATTGTTATTGCAGAGAACGGCGCCGAAGCGATTGAGCGCTTCAAGTCAGATACGCCGGCCATCGTGTTTATGGATGTATCCATGCCGGTCATGGACGGTTTGGAAGCGACAAAAGCCATTCGCGTCTATGAAGAAGGCGCAGGTCTCCCCAGACGCCCGATCATCGCGACGACGGCCCATGTCCTTGAAGAGGACCGCCGCCGCTGTCACGCCTCGGGCATGGATGACTTCATGACCAAGCCCATGAAAAAGGCGACGGTGACGGCCACCCTGGAAAAGTGGCTCGGCGATGGGCCGCAACTGGCCGCCAACGACGTCTGACCTTTTATCCGAGAAAAAGATTCCTAATCCGCCGCTTGACAGCGTCGGATTAGAATGTATTAGCGTAGTAATACGATGATACATGAGAGAACCCTGGCTTTGAAAGCAAAATCAAGATCGAGCGTGCAATCAGGCGCAGGCGGCCCGGCAAGCGGCGAAAACGCCTTGTTTGACGCCTTCGCAAAGCTCGAATCCGGCAAGGAGGCGGCGCGTTTTCTGCGTGATCTCGCGACGCCCGGTGAGCTCGCCGCTTTTGCAGAGCGTTGGCGCATCGCCCGGCTTCTGGATGAGGGCCGTCTTTCCTATCGGGAGATCGCGGCGAAAACAGGCGCCTCGACAACCACCGTCGGCCGGGTCGCGCGGTTTTTGCGCGAGGAAAACCATCAGGGATACAGGCTTGTGCTGGATCGCATGGCCGGACAATCGGGAGCAGGACATGAGTGAGCAAAGGTTGCGTATCGCCATTCAGAAATCGGGCCGCCTGTCGGATGGCAGTTTCGAGCTTTTGAAAAGCTGCGGACTGACGATCTCGCGCGGACGCGACAAGCTTTACGGGCGCGTGCAGGAAATGCCCATCGACATATTGTTATTGCGCGATGATGACATCCCCGCTTTCGTCGCGGACGACGCCTGCGACATCGGCATTGTCGGCCAGAATGTTTTCGAAGAAGAGCTGCTCAATGAAACCCACGAGGCGCCTGCTCAGGAAGTCATGCGCCTTGGTTTCGCGCGTTGCCGTCTGATGCTGGCGGCGCCGAAAGAATGGACATTTGACGGCGCCTCCATGCTTGAAGGCAAACGCATCGCCACTTCCTACCCGGCGCTGACCCGCGCCTGGCTTGAGCGTGAAGGGGTTAACGCCAAGGCTGTGATGATGAAGGGGTCGGTCGAAGTGGCGCCGCGCCTGAAAATCGCCGACGCCGTCTGCGATATTGTCTCCACGGGCGCGACGCTCGACGCCAATGGGTTGAAGCCGGTCTCGACGGTGTTTGCTTCCGAAGCCATCCTGATCCGCAATCAGAATGCGTTTTCACCGGAAAAACTGGTCGTGTTCGAGTCCCTGCTGAAGCGCATCAATGGCGTTCTGACATCAAAAGACGCAAAATATATCATGATGAATGCGCCGCGTTCTGCGGTGCCGGCGATCACCGAGTTTCTACCCGGCGCCGATGCGCCGACCGTTCTCGAGCTTGCCGGCAATCCCGAGAAGGTCGCCATTCATGCTGTTTGCCGCGAAAGTGTTTTCTGGGATACGCTGGAGCGGCTGAAAAAACTCGGCGCCAGTGCGATTCTGGTTTTGCCGATTGAAAAGATGATGGCGTAACGCGTCATTGATTCGGTATGGCGTGTTCAATATGCGCATGCATTGCGCTTGTTATTTTCATGAACACGCACGGCTTGCGCATATTCAAAAAACTTTTCCAAAGAAAGCAGGTTTATAGCCCGCTTTCGTTCTCATGTCATATTCCTGAAAATATCGCCGCATAGATATGACGCAGTAGCGTAAAACAAATCCGTACACAAACAGATAAGCGCATTCGTTGCGCCGCCACGCCAGCTTTTGCAGGCAGGATAGGAGAATCTATGTCTAATTTTAGCGCGCCGAACATTAATCGCGGCATGAGCCGCCGGGACATGCTGCGCAGCGGCGCAGCGCTGGCCGGCGCTGCGGCGATTGCGACGCCCCTTCGCGGTCTTGCAGCCTTTCAGGGCGGCGTTTCATCCTATGCAGAACCGATCCCCAGCCCCTATGGCGCAATTTCGCCGAAGCTTGACCAGACGACAGGCTTGCCATTGCTGCAGCTGCCAGACGGTTTTTCATACCGCTCCATGGGCTGGACAGGCGACCTGATGAATAACGGCCAGCCGACGCCGCCGCGTCATGACGGCATGGCGGTGGTCGAGCAACGCGGACAGCTGACGATGCTGATACGCAACCACGAAAACGGCGTCGTCAACGATCTGGAAGGAAACCCGTTCGGCCTTATCGACGCTCGCGCCATCTATGACGATGTCGTCAGCGCCGATCAGGGCGCGCCCAAAGGCATTTCAGGAGGAACAACAACACTCGTTCTGCGCAAAGGCGAATACTACAAGACCATCCCGAGCCTTGGCGGCACGCTGACCAACTGCGCGGGCGGTCCGACGCCTTGGGGCACATGGCTGACTTGTGAAGAGACAACGACCAATCTTGAACCGCTCGGCGGCAAGAAGCACGGTTATGTCTTCGAAGTGGCGTGGAACGGCAACAAGCGCTCGCAACAACCGATCGTCGAAATGGGCCGCATGGCGCATGAGGCTGTGGCGGTCTACCCGCATACGGGCGATGTTTATCTGACCGAAGATCGCCGCAACGCCGCGGGCTTTTATAAATATGTGCCTGATTATCCCCAGTTCCGTTTCGGCGCGCTGGAAAAAGGCGGAATGCTTTACGCCGCAAAAGTCGTCGGCGAAAACAATGTGGACATCAACAACCCGTCGATCGGCGATTGTTATCAGCTCGAATGGGTTTTGATTGAAGAGCCCGACGCCGATCCTGCGCAATATACCGATGACATCGTCGACACCGAAGCGAGCGGTCCGTTCCTGCAGGCGCATGCAAAGGGCGGTCTTCGCATGAGCCGGGGCGAGGGCTGCTGGTACTCGAAAAATGACGGTCTCATCTATTTCGTGGATACGGCTGCAGGCGTCGACGGTTCCGGCCGTCCGGGTCGGGGTCAGGGCGGCGTCTGGGCGTTCGATCCGGTGCGCAACCTGCTGACCTGTATCTATGTGTCGAGCAATCCGCTCGCCGGAAACAACGCCGACAATCTGACAATCAGTCCACGCGGCGGCATCGTCTTGTGCGAAGATGGCGGCGGCGTTGAGGACTCGTTCGGTTTTGGCGAACGGCTTCTCGGGCTTACGCCTGCGGGTGCGCCGTTTATCCTCGCCAAGAACAACATCCAGCTGTCGACTTCGGATTTGAAGGCGGCGGGTAAATCAACGCTCCTGATCGCGGAAGATGATTATCGTGACCGGGAATGGTGCGGCGCCTGCTTCGACCCCACCGGATCGACGCTTTTTGTGAACGTACAGACGCCAGGCGTCACTTTCGCCATCACCGGTCCCTGGGGCGCGGGGCCGCTTTAGTCCCGGTTCGCGTTGAGTATCCGCCATCCTGAGCTTCGCTTGGGGTGGCGGTTTTTTAGCCTCTGGCGGGCTTCCCAAGCTGCGCGCGCCGCGTTATACCGCCGCCTCTTTTCGGGGCCTCAGGGCCTTGACGATGCTGCCGTAGCTCAGGGGTAGAGCACTCCCTTGGTAAGGGAGAGGCCGAGAGTTCAATTCTCTCCGGCAGCACCAGTTTCTCCGGCTCAGTCCGGAGTTACCCCAAACAAATCCAATATCTCCTGGCTGACCCGCCTCGGTTTGCGGGTTTTGGCGTCGATCAGGCACCAGTCAGTTTCGACTTTCGCCGAAAATCGCTTCGCGTCGGGCTTTCTGATGTCGATATGGCGGATGAAGCGGGGGCCGGAGACGCGGCCCAGCCAGGTGCGGATTTCCACGGTCTCGCCTTCGACCACCTGATCGCGGTAGTCGATCTCGTGGCGCAGGGCGACCCAGACCAGATCGCGCTGCATTTCCTCGGTGGCGACAGCGCGCCAATGGACGGTGCCCGCGTCCTGCGCCCAGATGAGGTAGACGGCGTTATTGACGTGGCCGAGCTCATCAATGTGCTCAGCCCTGGCCTGACGCGTCATCAGGACGGCAGTCTCAAAAGAGCGGGCCCCGGCCAGATTGCCCGAGAGGGAAAGGTCAATGGTCATGAGGGCTCTCTAAACGGCCTCCAGTCCCACGGAAAGCCCCGGTTGCAGCGCGCTTGACGGATCGGGCGGCAGGGCCTTTAAGTCGCGCCCCATGCCGGAAAATGAGGATAAATCGCAGGAAGGTCCCACCGCCGCCCAGAAAAAGCCGGGCCGGCAGCGAAATAACGGCGCCAAGGGCAGCGCCCGCGAGGCGCGGCTTGCTGAGGCGCTGCGGGCCAATCTGCGGCGGCGCAAGGCGCCAGGCCCGACTGACCCCGGGGCTGATGACAGCGGCGATAAAGCGACGAAAGAAGAGTAATGGATAAACTGGCGATTATTGGCGGACGGCCGCTTTACGGAACGCTGCCGATCAGCGGCGCGAAGAACTCCGCGCTGAAAGTGATGGCGGCGGCGTTGCTATCCGACGAGCCGCTGACGCTCCATAACGTTCCCCGTCTTGCGGATGTGGATATGCTGCTGCGTCTGCTCGAACAGCATGGCGCCAGCGCGAATTTCGACGGCTCAACCCTGACGCTGCATGCGAAAACCATCGCCTCAACCGAGGCACCCTATGATCTTGTGCGGAAAATGCGGGCGAGTTTCAACGTGTTGGGCCCGCTTCTGGCGCGCGAAGGCAAGGCCAAGGTGTCTTTGCCGGGCGGTTGCGCCATCGGCGCCCGCCCCGTCGACCTTCATCTGAAAGCGCTGACCGCCATGGGCGCGGTGATTGATCTCGATGAAGGCTATGTGCTGGCGGAAGCGCCTGAGGGCCTGCATGGCGCGCATGTAACGTTTCCCTTTGTTTCCGTCGGCGCTACCGAGCACACCATGCTCGCCGCCGTGCTGGCGAAGGGTGAAACAGTGATTGAAAACGCCGCGCGTGAGCCGGAAATCGTCGATCTCGCCGACTGCCTCAACGCCATGGGCGCGAAGGTATCGGGCGCAGGGACGTCGAAGGTCACGGTTGAAGGCGTCGACCGCCTCCACGCCGCCGAACACAGTGTCTTGCCTGACCGGATCGAAACCGGCGCCTATGTGATGGCGGTGGCGGCGACCGGGGGCGAACTGACTTTGACCGGCGCGCGCGCCGATCTGCTCGGCGCTGCGTGGGCGTCGCTTGAAGAGGCGGGCGTCGAGCTGGAAGAGATCGAAACCGGCATCCGCGTCCGCCGCAATGGCGCTCGCTGTAAGGCGGTGGACATCATCACCCAGCCTTTCCCCGGATTTCCAACCGATCTTCAGGCGCAGTTCATGGCGCTGATGACCACGGCGGACGGCGTTTCCACCATCAAGGAGACGATCTTTGAAAACCGTTTCATGCACGCGCCGGAGCTCGGGCGCATGGGCGCCAAAATCTCCGTGGACGGACAGACCGCAACCGTGCGCGGCGTCGAGCGGCTGAAAGGCGCGCCGGTGATGGCGACGGACCTTCGCGCCTCCATGTCGCTGGTGATCGCCGGGCTCGCCGCCGAAGGTCAGACCATGGTCAATCGCGTCTATCACCTTGACCGGGGCTTTGAACGTCTGGAAGAAAAGCTACAGGCATGCGGCGCGCTGATTGAGCGCGTGAAAGAATAGGAGAGGCGGCTTTGGCTTCGCTGAAGGACTATAAACCCTTGCGGCTGATGGCGGGCGATGCGGAGGACCTTGGGGTCATGTCCGCAGTGCTTCAGGACGCCGTGGCCAAGCTCGGCGATTTCGCCTTCCTTCCGGCGGAGCGCCGTTTCGCTCTAGTCGCCAATCGCTTTTGCTGGGAATGCGCCGCCGACCGCAAGCATGGGCCGTTCGCCCGGGTGCGCACGGGCGTGCATTTTGACGATGTGAAATCCGCCCAGTTCCAGCGCCTGCGCACAGACGCGAAAGATGCGGTGGTTGACTTGCTCGCTATCAGGTTCGAGGCGGGCGAGGATGGGGCCGGCGAGATTATCCTCGATTTCGCAGGCGGCGGCGCTGTGCGGCTCGAGGTTGAGAGCGTCAACGCCTATAGCGCCGATATCTCCGAGCCCTGGCGGACACGGGCCAAGCCCGAACATAAAGAGTAGGTCATGGCCCAGCGTCTTAACAGCAAGGACGCGAGCTTTAGCGCTGCGTTCGACGCCTTTGTGCTGAAGGACCGCGATGGCGGCGCCGATGTGAGCGCTGTTGTGCGTGAGGTGATCGCCGCCATGCGCGCAGGCGGCGTGGATGCGCTGAAAGACTACACACAGAAATTCGACGGTTTCGCGCTAACGGAAAACAATCTGCGCGTGACGGCGGAAGAGATCGACGCGGCGGAAGCGACTTGCGACAAGGATGATCTGAAGGCGCTCGACTTCGCCGCGGCACGAATCCGCACCTATCACGAAAAACAGATCCCTTCCGATGTGCGCTATACGGACGATCAGGGCGTGTCGCTCGGCTGGCGCTGGACATGCGTTGACGCCGCCGGGCTCTATGCGCCGGGCGGGCGGGCCGCCTATCCGTCATCGGTGCTGATGAACGCCATTCCGGCGAAGGTCGCAGGCGTCAACCGCCTCGCCATGGTGACGCCCGCGCCGAAAGGCGAGATGAATCCGCTGGTGCTGGCGGCGGCGAAACGCGCCGGCATCGACGAGGTTTACCGCATTGGCGGAGCACAGGCGGTGGCCGCGCTTGCCTATGGCGCAGGGCCAATCAAACCTGTGGACGTGATTGTCGGGCCGGGCAACGCCTATGTGGCCGAGGCGAAACGTCAGGTCTTCGGGATTGTCGGCATCGACAGCGTTGCCGGACCGTCCGAGATTTTGGTCGTAAGCGACGGAAAAACTGACCCGAACTGGATCGCGGCTGACCTGTTGTCTCAGGCTGAACATGACCCGTCGTCCCAGAGCGTCCTCATTACCGATAACGCCGCATTCGCCGACAAGGTCGAAGAAGCGGTGAGGGAGCAGCTAAGCGACAGCCCGCGCCGGGAAATCGCCGAAGCGGCGTGGAGCAACAATTCCGCCATCATCATCGTGTCATCGCTCGATGAAGCGCCGGCGCTGGTGGACAAGATCGCGCCGGAACACCTTGAACTCGCCGTGGACGATCCGGAAGCGCTCTTGAACAAAGTCCGTCACGCGGGCGCGATCTTCCTCGGCCGTCACGCGCCGGAAGCCATCGGCGATTATGTGGCGGGGCCCGATCACGTCCTCCCCACCGCGCGCGCGGCGCGTTATGCGTCGGGGCTGTCGGTGCTCGATTTCATGAAGCGCACGTCGATCATCGGCTGTGATGAAGCCGCGGTCGCAAAACTCGGGCCCGCCGCCGCGCGCCTCGCCGATGCGGAGGGTTTGCCCGCACATGCGAAGTCGGTGCGGGTACGTTTGAAAGGCTAACAAGGGCGCCAGTGCGGGTTTGATCACAGCAAAATGCATCCCATATCAAGTCCGATGACGGTGCAGAACTAGTCATTTAGTGTCATCGTACGCAGTAACTATTTCCGTGCGTCTATCTTGTTTGTTTATGTCTATCAAAATTGTTCGCTTGAGCTCTATTATAGAGTGGTGCGCGCAATTTTTTGAAAACCAAAAAACTTCATCCAGTGTTTCCTCCGAATGCCATGTCGTAAGAACGAATTGTTCTTCTGGTATCTCTTGAAAATTAAACCGTTCTAGGTTGGCATAGTCGACGCTGTCGTCCCATAATATGCAGTCGTTTCCCCACGCCATCATGTATAAACATCCGCCGTACACCAACCAGCTACTAATCAAATCTCTCCATTCTATAGATACGGATTCCTGAATGATCACTACGCATCTAAAGGCGCTGCCCCGCAAATCGGGCGGCAAAGTTCCTGTTGGCAAATGTATATATTCGACGTTTTGAATCATGAAATTTGAGGAAACTGCATTTCCTCACCAGTCTCTTTCCACAACGGATATTTTTCCATCACCGATTTGAACAGCGCCGAGTCCATCAGCGGCTTTAGCCAGCGCTGGACATTGGGGATCGGCGCGGCGTCGAACCAGTCCTTGTCGGCGATGCGGAACTGGCGAACGAAAGGAAAGATGGCGATGTCGGAGAAGCCGCGCTCGCTTCCATACAAGTAAACATTTTCCAACGGCACGCCTTCATCCTGAGGAGCGCCTATTCTTCGCCCTTCGAGACGCGGGCTGCGCCCGCCCTCAGGATGAAGAATAGGCGCGTCTCGAAGGATGGAGATTTGGTTTACCAGACGCGTTTCCAGCTTTTGCAAGAACTCAAACCCGGCGGCGCGGTGTTCCTCCGCGTCGGCGTCTTCATAACGCGTTGAATATTTATAGCGGTCGAGATGGTGTTTGAACGGCCCGTCATTTTCCGCGATGAGCGCATCGTCCTTGCGCGCGAGCCAGCTTTCCGGATCGTTTTGATTTAGCGCCCAGTTCATGACGTCGAGACTTTCGTCGATGACGGTCTGGCCATCAATGAGCACCGGAACCGTGCCTTTCGCTGAGGCGGCGAGCATTTCCTCCGGCTTGTCGCGTAACAGGATTTCACGCAAGCGCACCTGAACGCCGCTTGCGGCAACCGCCATGCGCGCCCGCATGGCGTAGGGGCAGCGCCGGAATGAATAGAGGATCGGTGTATCCGTCATTCGGCTTTGGAGAGCTTCTTGCCGATATGCTGTTCGCCGCGCGCCTTGGCGAGCTCAATCTGTTTCTGGCGTTCGGCAAAACGCTGGCGTTTTTCTTCGGAATATTCATCAGCGCAATGGGGGCAGGAAATTCCGGCGACATAATGCGGCGAGGCTTTGTCTTCTTCGGTAATCGGCCGGCGGCAGGCGAAACACTGATCATAGGAGCCGGGCGCGAGGTCATGGCCAACGGAAACGCGCTGATCGAAAACGAAACATTCCCCGCGCCACAGGCTTTCTTCCTCCGGCACGGTTTCGAGATATTTCAGGATGCCGCCTTTAAGATGAACAACGTCTTCGACGCCTTCGGAGCGCAGGAACGCCACGGATTTTTCGCAGCGAATGCCGCCGGTGCAATACATGGCGACTTTCTTGAACTGATGTTCCTCGCGGAACTTGCGGAACCATGCTGGGAAGTCGCGAAAGGACGTCGTCTTCGGATCAATCGCGCCTTCAAACGCGCCAATCCCCACTTCATAGTCGTTGCGGGTGTCGATGACGATGGTGTCAGGATCGGAGATTACCTTGTTCCAGTCATGCGGCTCCACATAGCGCTCATGGCTTTTATGGGCTTCCACATCGCCGACGCCGAGCGTCACGATTTCTTTCTTCAGGCGCACTTTCATCCGCAGGAATGGATTTTCATCCGTATAGGATTCTTTCCACTCAAGATCAGCGCAACCGGGTAGCGCTTTGAGGGCGGTGAGGACGGCGTCGACGCCTTCGCGCGGCCCCGCGATCGTGCCGTTCACGCCTTCAGCCGCAAGCAGGATCGTGCCCCTGACGCCTTGCTGTTCCGCGCACGCCAACAGCCCCGGCTGATGCTCGGCGAAACCGGGCAGGGGGGCGAATTTATAAAAGGCGGCGACGACAATTTCGGTCATGGCGGCGTCTTAAGCCATGAGCGCGCATGTCTCAACTAGAACCCGTAAATCAGCGACGCCTTGGCGATGGTGTCGGTGTTTTCACGGCCCAGCGGCGGGTCTGTCTCGTAGCGGTATTCGAAGGACAGGCCGGTGGAGATATCGCCCCATAGTTGCGTCGTGAGAGCGGTGACGGACTGGAAGGTCGTTGTCGGCGAGGTCCATGTGACCTCGAAATCCTGTTCGAACTTGATCCCTTCGCGGATCAGCCAGTCGAATTCGCTGGCCGCGTAAAGGGCGACCTCTTTTTCGATATCGCGGGTGTCGTCGATGGGGGAGTATCGATAGCCCGGCCCGCCCTCGAGCTTCCACGATAATTCTTCCGATTTCAGGAAGTAATGGCCGAGACCTGCGCCGCCGAACAGGCGATAGTCAAATCCGGAGAAGTCATCCTCGACATAGGAGACGCGGCCATAGGCGTAGGTGTGGTCGGTAAAATTATAATCGAGCTTGTAGGATGCGCCCCAGCGTTTCTGGTTGGTTACATTGTTGGATTCACCGAGATCGAAAAAAGCTTTGATGTTGTGTTTGAAATCGCCATCTGCGCGCGCGGCGTCGACGGCGATCCCAACCGCAGCGTTTTCTGAATTGCCAGTGGAAAGAAGTCCCGACGCGCTGATCTTGCCGTCCCAGGGTTTGACGGCGAGGAGGCCGCCTGACGGCGCCGGCGCAGCCTCTTCGGTTTCTTCGGCGGGAGCGATCTCGGCGATGCGGGTTTCAGCCGAGGCGTCGATGGCCTCTGCATAATCGGGGAAGACAGCCTTCACCGCTTTCGCCACCGCCGTGATTTCGTCCGCGTCGCCGCTCTCCTGGGCGGCGTAGAGCATGGCGGCGGCGATGTCTGGCATCGCGCCGGGCGCTTCGGCGGCATGTGCGCTGGAAATACTCAACAGCGCCGCTGCGCCGGAAACGAATCTGCGGTCCATTGGTAACCCTTCTTGGAGGTCGGAATAGATGGAACATGCCGCGATTCGATTTGTTCCGGATGAAATCACGTTCATGGAAGAACCCACGATTAATCTCGTGATCTCAGACCCGGCGAGACGGCAAAATGGCCTACGTGACGGCGCCCGCTTCGACGGCTAAGAAGGGGGGCAACGATTCGGGAGAGACATGGCCGGAGCGGAGAACTGCGGGGAAAAGTTTCATATCGTCAAGATTGAGCTTGACGAGCGTTCCCTTGCGCCTGCCACCGCCGATATCGAGCATGAACGTAAAGTCGCGATTTACGATTTGCTGGAGGAAAATTATTTCCGTCCTGTCAGCGTTGAAGGCGGACCATTCGAGTTATATCTGTCGAATGTTGAACGGCGGCTGGTCTTTGATGTGCGCCGCGAAGGCGGGGAGGCGTTGGGACAGATTCATTTGTCCATGACGCCGTTCCGCAAGATCATCAAAGACTACTTCATGTTGTGTGAGAGTTATTACGACGCGATCCGCAATGCGGCGCCCGCGCAGATTGAAACCATCGATATGGCGCGTCGCGCCATGCATAATGAAGGCGCAGAAATCTTGACCGACCGGTTGAAGGATAAAATTGAAGTCGACGATAATACAGGGCGAAGACTGTTCACCCTGATCTGCAGTTTCCATATGCGCTAGGCGGAGAGGGGAGAGATGACGAAATCAGTGCTCTTTGCCTGCAATATGAACTCAGTGCGCTCGCCGATGGCGGCCGCGTTATTGCGGCTCGACGCGGGCGATCAGCTCAATGTCGATTCCGCCGGCGTCTATGAGGGCGGCCTCGATCCCTTTGTGGAGATCGTCATGGAGCAGCTCGGCGTCGCCATGGGCGGTCATGAGCCCAAAACCCTGAGCGAAGTGGACCTCACCGCCTTTGACGTCGTCGTGGCCCTGACCCCGGAAGCGGCCGTCGAGGCGCGCAAGCTTCTGCCGCGCGCGGCCATTGAATTCTGGGATATCGAGAACCCCTCGGAGGAGCGGGGCGGGCGCGACGCCATTGTCGCCGCCTATGGCCGGGTTCGGGACGAATTGCGCGTCAAGCTCGCCCGTCGATTTCCCGAAATCTACAAAAAGCCTTGATTTTCAGCCCACAGCCGACCATGTTCCCGCCGCTGCCGGGGCGCTTTGGCGTGATTCCGGAATGAGTTGTTGGTTGAGGAGCGAATGGCGAAAGAAGAACTACTCGAGTTTGAAGGGACCGTGGAAGAGCTCCTTCCTAATGCGACCTTCCGGGTAAAGCTCGAGAACGATCACGAAATCATCGCCCATACGGCAGGCAAGATGCGCAAGAACCGCATTCGTGTGCTCGCCGGCGACAAGGTGCTCATTGAAATGACGCCATACGACCTGACCAAGGGCCGTATCACCTACCGCTTCAAGTAAGTCTTGTGACCGCAGGCGCGCCGCTGATCCTTGCGAGTTCGAGCCCGCGGCGTAAAGCCCTGCTTGAGATGATCGGGATAAAACCCGACGACATCATTCCCGCTGACATTGACGAGACGGAGCTCAAGGGCGAGCTGCCGCGCGATCTTGCCTTGCGTCTCGCCAGGGGAAAGGCCGAGGCGATTGCAAAGCAGCGCCCTGACGCGTTTGTGCTCGGCTCCGACACTGTCGTCGGCTGCGGGCGGCGCATTCTGCCGAAGGCCGAAGACGAAAAAACCGCGCGTGATTGCCTCGCGCTTTTGTCTGGCGGCGCGCACCGGGTTTTTTCCGGCGTGGCGTTGGCGAAACCCGGTGGCGACATGACAGCCCGTGTTGTGGAAACCCGGGTTAAGGTGCGCCGTCTCGATGACGCAGCGATTGAAGAATATATCGCCAGCGGCGAATGGAACGGCAAGGCGGGCGGGTACGCTATTCAGGGCTTGTTCGCAAAGCATATCATTTCGATTATCGGCTCGCACCCGAATGTGGTGGGCCTGCCGGTTTATGAAACAGCAAACCTTCTGGTGGGCGCCGGATGGCGCAACTCGTGAAGCATCTGGTTATCGAATGCGGCGTTGCGCAGACACGCGCCGCATTGCTGATGAACGGGCAAGTCTGGAAGTTCTGGTTCGGCCCGGCGCGCGGCGATGAAATGTCCGATACATTTCCCCGCGCAGGGCGGCGTTTCGCGGGGCGCATCAAGAAAACGGATAAGGCGCTTGCCGCTGCGTTTGTGGATCTTGGAGACGGGCGCGACGCTTTTCTGCCGCTCAAAAAAAGCAATGAATCCCATTGTATCGATGGCGCGCTGATCGAAGTCGAGATCAAGGCGCCGCCGCGCCAGTCAAAAGGCGCCGCCTTGCGGTTTATCGGCCCGCTGACGGAGGGAGCGCCCGGTCGCTTGGCGCCCCTTACGGATGCGGCGCTTGAAGCTGTCCAATCGATGGGCGAAGGCGCCGACGAGATATTGGTGGATGACGGCCCCGCTTTGCGCATGTTGCACATGGCGGGTTTCGAGAACGCGTCCCATGAAAGTCATCCGGTTTCGCTGTTTGAGCAATACGGCGCCGATCAGGAATTCGACGCAGCGTTTGAGCGCGTTGTTCCGCTGACGGGTGGGGGATGCCTGATGATCGACGAGGCGCAGGCGCTGACGGCCATAGACGTCGACACTGGCGGGCTCACGGCTTCGTCACCGGCGCGGCTGCGCGAGAAAATTGCGTTCGCTGCGGCCGAGGAGGCCATGCGCCAGATTTCCATGCGCAATATTGGCGGGCACATTGTTATCGATTTTCCGGATATTCCGGGTGAGGCGGGTCGCAAACGATTTCAGGCGCATTTGCGCAAAGTCATGGCGAGCCTCGACGGCGCTGGCGCGGCGAGCTTTTCGCGCTCCGGATTATACAGCTTCACGGCGCCTCATCATGCGCTTTCCCTGCTTGACCGGTTTACGCAAGAAGATGCGGCGGCGCCGGTTCCCGGGCGGCGTTTCACAATTGAGGCGGCGTCGAAAATGGCGCTCGCCGCCCTGGAACGGCGCTTGCGCTCAGAGCCGGCCGTGCGCTTCCGGCTTTGCGCCGGCGCTGCGATTGTGGAATATCTGGGCGAAAACGAAAATTGGCGCGGACGGTTGACGCAGTGCTATGGGCCGCGTTTTGACATCGTCACAGAAGACAAAAGCGGAGACCGGAATTTTGACGTCACCGAGCAATGATAATGGCGGGCGCGCGTCGCCGCCTTGCCCGATCTGTAATGCGCCCCCTGCGCAGGACTATGTCCCATTTTGCTCCAAGCGCTGCGCAGATGTGGATCTCCATCGCTGGCTGTCGGGAAGCTACGCCATCCCGGCTGAAGAGGATGACAGCGAGGGCGCTTCGACTATGGAAGACGACAGTTGAGCAGCGGCCCCGAGGAGCCTGCGGCCATGAACGTCACTGGCGTTGACGCCTACGCACCGGCGGAGATCGCCACCCGCATCGAAGCTGTAGGCGTCGCCAAAGCGAAGCACCCATTGCTGAAGTTGTTCATGCTTTCCGTGCTTGCCGGCGTGTTCATCGGTTTCGGCGCAGCATTTTACACCGTTGTCGTAACCAATGACGGGGTCGGCTATGGACTGTCGCGGTTGCTTGGGGGGATGGCGTTCTCTTTAGGACTGGTGCTTGTCGTCGTCGGCGGGGCCGAGCTTTTCACCGGCAACAATCTGATCGTCATGGCCTGGGCGGACAAACGCATCTCCACGGCGGCGTTGTTGCGTAACTGGGGCGTCTCCTATGTGGGCAACGCTATCGGCGGACTTGCGCTTGCTTTCGCAGTCTATTGGAGCGGAGTTCTCGATCTCGGCGCATCTGACGCGACCGCCATTCGGCTCACTGAGGCAAAGCTTGCCTTGCCTCCGGTTGAAGCGTTCTTGCGCGGGGCTCTGTGCAACGCATTGGTCTGTCTGGCGGTTTGGCTCAGTTTTGCCGCGCGCAGTGTCACTGACAAGATCCTCGCCATTGTGTTTCCGATAACCGCATTCGTTGCGCTCGGCTTTGAGCATTCGATTGCAAATTTTTACCTTATTCCAGTCGGGTTGCTGGCTGGCGCTGAGGGCGGCGTTTTGAGCGCCGCCGCAAATCTTATTCCTGTGACGCTTGGAAATATCGTCGGCGGCGCAGGCGGCGTCGCTGGCGTCTATTGGGTGATTTATGGACGCACTTAAACCCGACTGGTCAGCCCCTGTGGTATGTGATAGAGTTACATCCGCCGGGAGGCTAATCCCGGCAGTGCTGAGGACTGAATGCAAGCGGGATTTTTGAAATTCTGTCGCTCACGGGCGGGCGCGGCGCTGATAGCCGCCGTCATCGCTTTGCTTGCCTCTCAGATCATCATTTCAGCCCATGCTACGAAATATGGCGACGGTCCACATAAACATGATGGACAGGTCTGCGTTCTCTCGCTTGCCGCGCCAGGCGTGGACAAAGCCATCGCCAATGCAGCCTTTGCGCTGGTCGTAATCGCCGCCGTCTGGTGTGCTGGCGCCCAGGTGGCGCAAACCGAACGTGCGGCCATCGCTGTTCGCGCGGCGAAACCCCGTGGTCCTCCGAGCTTTTAGACAATCCGAAATTGTTGCGTTGATTGTCAGGCCCCGCGTTTGAAAGCGTGAGGCGTATAAGCTTGAAGGAATTCACTCGTGAAAAAGAAACTGCTGTTGTCCGGCGCTGCGGCGCTGGGGCTGTGCGCTCCGCAATTTGCGTATGCGCAAGGGGAAAGTCATGAACATGCTGATGATGAGATCATCGTCACCGGCACCCCCATCGCTCACCCCGAACATGAATCGATTATCGCCGCCGACGTTCTGACCAAGGAGGAGCTTGCCTCGCGCGGCGAAGCTTCCATTGGCGAACTCCTGCGCCGGGAGCCGGGCGTGTCGTCAACCTTCTTTGGTCCGGCGGCGAGCCGTCCGATCATTCGCGGTCTTGGCGGCGATCGGATCAGCGTTCTCGATGCGGGCATCGGCTCCATCGACGCCTCCTCCGTGAGTGACGACCACGCCGTCGCGGTAGAGCCTGCTACAGCGGAACGCATCGAAATCGTACGCGGCGCGGCGACGCTCTATTACGGGAGCTCTGCAGCGGGCGGCGTCGTCAATGTTTTTGACGGACGCATCCCCGACAATGTGCCTGAAGGCGGGGTCGACGGCGCCCTGCGCACAAGCCTGTCTTCCGTGAATGATGCTGTTGAGGCGGCAGGCGGGTTCGATGCGCTTGTGGGCAAGTTCGGCGATACGAGCTTCGTCTTTCACGGCGAGGGATATTACCGCGACGCTGATGATTACGAGATTCCCGGCTTTGCTGAATCGGAGCGTTTGCGCGCCGCCGAAGAAGCGGAAGAAGATCACGAAGGTGAAGAAGATCACGAAGGGGAGGAAGAAGCCTTTGGCGCGGTGCCTAACACAGCCATCACGGCGAAAGGCGGCGCGGTTGGCGGCTCGCTGATTTTCCCAGACGGCTTTATTGGCGTTTCGGCGAAAATTTCGCGTTCACTCTATGGAGTGCCCGGCCATCACCATCATGAAGAGGAAGAAGGCGAAGACCACGATCACGAAGAGGAAGGCGAAGAGTCGGTCAGTATTGATCTCGAGCAGGAACGCTACGACCTCATGGGCGAGCTCAACAAACCGTTCCTGTTTATCGATACGACAAAGATCCGTTTCGGCTATGCGGACTATACTCATCAGGAGCTGGAAGGCGCGGACATCGGCACCACGTTCAATAACACGGGTTATGAAGGGCGCATTGAGTTTCTGGAAAAGGAATTCGGCAATTTCCGCGGCGCCTCAGGCTTCCAGTACAAGCATCGCAATTTCGAAGCGATTGGCGATGAAGCCTTCACGCCGCCGAACATCACCGACCAATTCGGCGTCTTCACCGTGCGCGAATATGAGACCGGCAACTGGCACGCCCAGGTCGCGGGCCGCTATGAGCATACAGATATTGAAGCGGAAAGCGTCGGGCTCAGCCGGTCATTCGACGCCTACAGCGTGTCGGCTGGCGCCGGCGTCGAACCGACGGACAATCTTTTCCTCGGCGTGAATCTGTTACGGACACAACGCGCGCCAGCGCCGGAGGAACTCTTCTCCGACGGCGCCCACCTTGCGACTAACGCCTATGAGTTGGGCGATCCTACGCTCGGGAAAGAAACCTCCCGCGGGGTTGAGACAACCCTTCACGGCGAATATGGCCGGCTCGGCTTTACGGTCAACGGCTTCTACACCGACTACAAGGATTTCGTAGCGCTCATTCCGAATGGCGACGATGTTGATGGACTGCCGGTGTTTGAGTTTGTGGCGCATGATGCTGTCTTCAAAGGCTTTGAAGCGCAGGCGGATGCGGATCTCTTTTCCGCAGCCGGATTCGATGTGTTGGCGCGTGCGCAGATCGATTATGTGCGGGCGAAGTTCAAGGACACTGGCGATGTGCCGCGTATTCCACCTTTGCGGACAATCCTTGGCCTTGAGGCGACATCGTCCCATTTCGATCTGCGAGGCGAGGTTGAGATAGCGGCGGAGCAGGACCGCATCGCCGATTATGAACTGCCGACGGATGGCTATACGCTGGTCAATCTCGCCGCGACCTGGCGGCCTGGCGGTGAAGATCACGGCCTGTCGGTGCAGCTTCGAGCCGACAATGTCACCAATGAGGAGGCGCGCCTGCACACATCTTTCCTCAAGGACGTAGCCCCGCTCCCCGGCCGCAATCTGAAACTCACCCTGCGCGGAGAGTTCTAGGATCGCCGTAAAATATGGCGTGATTGCAGTTTTCCTGCAATCACGCTTTCATCCGCCCCGGTCAGCAATCGCGTGGCGGGGAATGGCGAAAAGCAGGTATTTTGAAGCGATAGATGGATTGCGCGCCATTGCGGTGCTGCTCGTCCTGTTTTTCCATGCGGGTTTCAGCTTCGCCAAAGGCGGATTTGTCGGGGTTGACGTTTTTTTCGTCATTTCCGGATTTCTCATCACGGGCATGATTGCCCGGGACATTGAGCGCGATCACTGGTCTTTCGGCCGGTTCTATTTGCGCCGGATCGCTCGCCTGACGCCTGCGCTGCTGGCGACGGTTATAGCGACGTTGACAGTCGGTTATTTTATCTTGTCGCCGGAGGATCTGGCGCGGCTCGGCCGGACGGGAAGTTACGCCGCGGTTTCCGGCTCCAATTTCTTCTTCTGGCTGGAGTCCGGTTATTTCGATCAGGCGTCGTCTTCGAAGCCATTGCTGCACACCTGGTCGCTTGGGGTCGAAGAGCAATTCTATCTTGTCTGGCCCGCGCTTGTTTTTCTGCTGGCGAAAGCGGGCGGACGAAAAGCAATCGCTATCGGCTTGGCGGGGCTGGGCGCAGTCTCGTTAATCGCGGCGCTCTATGGCAGCGGGAAAAATCCGGGCGCTGTATTCTTTCTGATGCCTTTTCGTATTCATCAGTTTGCGCTTGGCGGATTGATCGCTTTGATGCTGCAGCTGAAGACCGGGCGTACGCAGTCTTACACGGGGATCGCCGCTATTTTGCTGCTGATCGTCTCCGGCAATCTGGCGTCAGGCGATAGCGGACCTTATTTGCTGAACGCTGTTTTGCCCGCAATTGCGGCGGCTCTCTTCATTTGGTCATCGGAAGCGAAAGTCATCAAGACAGTTTTCGCGTCCCCGCCCATGCGATGGCTCGGCAAGCGGTCCTATTCGATCTATCTCGTTCACTGGCCGTTGATGGTCATGTGGCCGCTCGCGACGGATTTTGAGCTTTCAGCAACAGAGGGCGTCATTGCGATTCTGTTTTCCGTGGGCTTGGGCGCCGCATTGTACAGTTTTGTAGAAAAGCCATTTCGCTTTACGGCGGAAAAAACCCAAAAGGCGCGTGACCGCTCTTTGGTTGCGACGGCGTTTCTTCTAGTTGCAGTGATGTTCGCCGGCGCGCATCTGTGGGCGCTGGATGGACTGCCCGGGCGCACCAACCCGGCGTTCAAAAAATATGCTTCCATGAAAAATGAATGGGACAACAGGCAAGACAAATTGCGGATGGGTGTATGCAATATTACAGACGCTAAAGGCGCCCGGACATTTGACGAGAAAATTTGCGCAACGCCGCCCGGCGATCGTGCGGCGTATATGATCATCGGAGACAGCTACGGTTCGGACGCCTATCTTATTCTTCCGCAAGCCTATCCGGATGTTTATTTTGGTCAGCTTACCTTGCCGGGATGCGTGCTCGGCGGCCCGGATAGTATGAAATATAATAAGAAATGGAGCTGGTGCGCCGACCTGTACCGTAAAGCTTATGCGCTGGCGCGGCGGAACGGCTTTGACGGGGTAATTTTCGCCAGCAACTGGAAAGAAAAAAGCAGCGACCTTATCGATGAACTCGCCAGTTGGTCGTCCCAGCACGATCTCGACCCAGTCGTCCTGACTTACCGGCCGACCTTCAAGGAGAGGATTCCGAAGATCGTGACGACATCCGTCAGTAAAGCCGCCGCGGAAAGACGGGCCGCCAAAGCGGAGCTTGTCAGTCACCAGATCTGGGCGAACGCGATGGAAGATCAATTCCAGGGCGAGGTCACGATCGTCAACATGTACAAGCTTTTATGCGGAGAGCGGCCATGTCCGATTTTCGATGACAAGGGCGATCTGCTTTATCTGGACACAAGCCATATATCCACTGCCGGCGCGCAGTGGGCGGCGCAACGCATAAAAGAACAGCATCCTCAACTTTTCGAGAAGCGCTGAGAACAACCCCGCAGCCGGGGCGCAGCCGCGGGGTTATTTGAGAGAGCGCGGTGTGTCTTAGAGGGTGCTGCCGGGCGCTTTGACTTTAGCCAAGGCGGCGAATTGCTGGCGTTCGGTTTCATCAAGTGCTTCATCGTCATTCTGGTCAGCTTCGTCGAACTGTGCGACGCGCGCTTCCACTAATTCATCATGGGAGATGGCTTCATCGCCTTTGCTGATTTCCGCAAACTGTTCTTCTGCGGTTGTCGCTGTTTCAGCTTTTGCTTCCATGCCGGCCGTTTCTGGCGGGGTTGCGCCTTCCGTGTCGATAGCTTCGTCCGGAATGCTTAGCGCGGGGTCGTTTATCGGCGCGCGCGCGGCGGCGTAAGCGAGGAATTCCGACTGGTCGACAGTGCCGTCATCATTTTGATCGGCTTGAAGGAATTCTGACTCGGCGTAGAGCTTGGCTTCGTCGCGCGTCACAACCTGGCTCGCGTCGATGATGGTGGCTCCCGCTTCAATGTTCACCGACCCTTCAGTTTCCGGCGTCATTGTTTGCTGGGCGTTCGCCGCCAACGGCGCAAGTGCAAAAGCGGATGCGCCAAGAATAAGCATGCGTAACATAATTGCCTCCTTTGTAGGTTTAGGTTCGACGCATCTTATTGCGCCGTGCAAGGAGTAATTAATATTGTTTGCGGCGGATGTTAGTTAAGCCTTGGTCATGACGTTCACGTCATGACTTGGCTGTCATGAAAAGAATTTAAGGTGATCGAAACGGAACTTTTTCGTTAGACGGCGGATTTTTCATTCGTGTTGGGGCGTTCACCCGTCGAGAACATTTCCGCCAGATTGACCGAGGATTTATTGCCCAGATAGTCGAAATTTTCCGCCAGCCATGCATCAGCGATCTGGCGCCCTTTTTCTTTCAGCTCAGAGAGAAAGCTCCAGTCCGTGCGGAACTTGCTGGACACGTCAAAGTCTTCAAGGGCGCGGTCGGAGCGGATCGAATGAATGCGGATATTGCGCAACCGGTCGCGATATTCGTCCTTGATCCAGCCGTCATCGAGAAGTTTATGCACGAAATTGATCGCGCGTAATTCGCGTAACAGCGAAGAGTTGAAGCTTATCTCGTTCACTCTGTTCATAATCTCAGCCGCGGTCATGGGGACTTCGTCGCGTTCAATAGGATTCACATGCACGATAACAACGTCAGACGTGACCGCCTCATAGAAAAACGGAAACAGGACGGGGTTTCCCATATAGCCGCCATCCCAGTAATCTTCTCCGTCAATCTCAACGGCCTTGTAAATGAAGGGAAGGCAGGCCGAGGCGCACACGACGTCGGTCGACATGTCTTTTGTCTCGAAAACATGAACTTTTCCGGAGCGAACATTGGTGGCGGCGATAAACAACTTCGTCGCCTTGCAAGTTTTAAGACTGTCAAAGTCGATGCAGCTATCGAGGATGCGCCTCAGGGGATTCACATCAAACGGATTGAACTGGTAGGGCGAAAAGGTGCGGGTCACCGCGTCAAAGAACTGATAGGTGAGGGCGCTGGCGAAACTGGCCGCGCCGGTCGGCAAGGGGAGCGGTCCCGACGTCATCGGACTGTAGACTTCCCCTGCGGCGCTAATGCGTTTCCATAGCAGATCAAGCGTATCGCGCGCGCCTTTTGCGCCATTCTTGTGCAGGCCATAGGCGACAGCGGCGGCGTTCACCGCGCCGGCGCTTGATCCCGAAATTGCATCAATGGTGATGCGATCGTCTTCAAGCAGGCGATCGGCGACGCCCCAGGTGACGGCGCCATGTGCGCCGCCGCCCTGAAAGGCGAGGTTGATGCCTTTTTTCGCTGTCATTAATGGGCGACCCAGCCGCCGTCGATCTGTTGTGTGGCGCCGGTGATCTGCGCCGCGTTGTCAGAACACAGGAACACGGCAAGCGCGCCGATCTGTTCGACAGTGACAAATTGTTTAGTCGGCTGAGCGTCGAGAATGACTTTCTGCACGACTTCTTCCTCGGTCATGCCGCGCGCTTTCGCCGTATCGGGAATTTGTTTTTCAACGAGTGGGGTTTTCACATAGCCAGGACAGATCGCGTTGCAGGTGACGCCATGTTCGGCGCCTTCCAGCGCGATGGTTTTTGTAAAGCCGACAATGCCGTGTTTTGCGGCCACATAAGCCGATTTGAAAGGCGAGGCGACTAGCCCATGGGCGGAGGCGATATTGATGATGCGACCGAACTTTCGCTCTTTCATGCCGGCGAAGACGGCTTTTGTCGTGTGAAACGCGGAAGACAGGTTGATCGCGATGATCGCGTCCCATTTTGCTTCGGGGAAATCCTCCAGCGGCGAGACATGCTGGATGCCGGCATTGTTCACAAGAACATCAACTTGCCCGAAGGCTGTCTCCGCCTCAGCCATCAGGGCGTGGATTTCCTCCGGCTTGGTCATATCCGCGCCGTTATAGAGAACCTTGACGCCATATCGGTCTTCAAGTCCGGCGCGGACCCCCTCGATCTCGCCGGCGTCGCCAAATCCGTTGAGCATGATATTCCAGCCCTCGGCGGCGAACGCGGTCGCGACGCCAAGTCCGATGCCGGAGGTGGAGCCAGTAATGACGGCGTTTAGCGGTGAAGTCATGGTATTGCTCCTTTAGCTTGCCTTGATCTCTTGGACGCCATACATGCTGCATCGCACAAGGGTCTTCAAGGCCCCCGGAACCAAGCTTTTTCTTCTTATCCCCGCCGAGTGCGGTTACACTCTAGATGTGTGCAAATAGGAGCCGTTCCCATGAAAATCACCACTGGTCTTGTTTGCGTATTGTTCACTCTCTCGACATCGGCCATGGCCCAGATGTCGGTCACAACCATCGGCGCCACTGACGCTCTGGCTTGTTATGAAAACGCCCGAAACGAATTTTCCGGCGATACAGGGCCTTGCGACAAGGCGCTTGTCGATAACGCCATGTCACGCGGCGACCGCAAGAAAACGTTCGTTAACCGCGGCATCATCTTAAATCGCGAAGGCGAAGTTAGCGCCGCGATCAGTGACTTCAACAATGCTCTCGATATAGATGGCGGCCTCGGCGAGGCGTATCTCAATCGCGGCAACAGCTATTACCTGATGCGTCAATATGACGATGCGCTGACCGATTATCGCCAGTCGCTCGACTTTGAACTCTCAAAGCCGTGGGCTGCATGGTACAATATTGGCCTTGCTTATGACGCGCAAAAGATGTCTGAAAAGGCCAAAGAAGCATACCAGACGGCGCTTGATCTCAATCCGAATTTCTCTCAAGCGCGAGACAAGGTGGAAGGCCGAAATTGAGTTTTGTAACCCATCTTGAATGTTCCTATACGGGCGAACGCTATGAGGCGGGGCGCGTCCACGGCCTGTCGGCGGCGGGAAAGCCCCTGCTCGTGCGTTATGATCTCGGTTCTTTATCGAAGATGATCACTAAGGATGCCCTTGCGCAGCGTACGGATGGTTTCTGGCGCTATCGCGAATTCCTGCCGGTCGTGAAGCCGGAGAACCGCATTACGTTAGGCGAAGTGGTGACGCCGCTAATCCGCCTCAACCATGCGGAAAAAGCGGCGGGCGTCACCGGCGAGATTATCGTGAAGGACGAGGGCCGCCTTCCGACGGGCTCGTTCAAGGCGCGCGGGCTCGCGCTCGCGGTTTCCATGGCCAAAGAGCTGGGGCTTGGTCATCTCGCCATGCCGACAAATGGAAACGCCGGCGCCGCCATGGCCGCCTACGCCTCTGCGGCGGGCATGAAGACGACGATTTTCTGTCCTGATGACACGCCGCAGGTCAATGTGGAGGAGATCGCGTTACAGGGCGGGGATGTGTATCGCGTCAACGGCCTCATCAATGATTGCGGCAAGATTGTCGGCGAGGGCAAAGAGAAAGCCGGCTGGTTCGATGTTTCGACGCTGAAGGAGCCTTATCGAATCGAAGGCAAAAAGACGATGGGCCTCGAACTCGCCGAACAGCTGGGATGGGAGTTGCCTGATGCGATCTTTTATCCCACCGGCGGCGGGACTGGCCTCATCGGCATGTGGAAGGCTTTTGAAGAGCTGGAAGCGATCGGCTGGATCGGATCGAAACGGCCGAAAATGATCGCGGTTCAGGCCGCCGGTTGCGCACCGATCGTGAAGGCGTGGGAGGAGGACGCGGAGCATGCGCCTCTTTGGGAGAATGCGTGGACCGCAGCGGCGGGCATTCGCGTTCCCATTGCTGTGGGCGATTTCCTGATCCTGCGCGCTGTGCGCGAGTCAAATGGCTTTGCGATTGCGATCGAAGAAAATGAAATCTTCGAAGCGCGCGACGCCATTGCGCGCGATGAAGGATTGTTGCTGTGTCCCGAAGGCGCCGCCACTTATGCAGCCTACAGACAATCGCTGAAGGATGGCCGCGTTTCGAAATCCGACCGCGTTATCCTGTTCAATTGCGCCACTGGCCTCAAATATCCTCTGGAAGGGAAAACCGGTTTTATTGACCGCACGAAAGCAATCGATTATACGCGATTTTAGCTCGGTAAAGACTTTGTCTTGCCGACTGCGCCAGAGACGCCAAATAACAGAAGGATCATCAGAACAGTGAACAACTAGGCCGGAACATCAGAAACGCCGCCGCATCGCTTTTTGAAAGGCGTGCTTGCGTATTTTTTCCGACTGGAGTTGTTATGTCTGACCTTCACAAAGAGGCCCAGCACGGGCCTGACCCTCAAGAAATTCATCCCATGGACGGCTACGCCCAAGTCGGCTTTCTAAAGCCGCTCATAGACCGCCCGAATGTCGAGATTGGCGACTACACCTATTACGACGATCCCGTGCACGGGCCTGAACAGTTCTATGAACGCTGCGTGCGCTATCATTTCGAGCATCTCGGCGACCGGCTGATCGTTGGCCGGTTCTGCGCGATTGCAGTCGGTGTTGAATTCATCATGGGTGGCGGCAACCACCGGATGGATGGGCTCTCTACCTATCCCTTCGCGATCTTTGGCAAGGGCTGGGAAGACCCCGGCTATGACTGGTCGCAAGGCGCGCGGGGCGACACCGTGATCGGCAACGACGTCTGGATCGGCACGGATGCGGTGATTATGCCCGGTGTCACGATTGGCGACGGTGCGATTATCGGCTCCAAAGCTGTCGTCGCCTCCGACGTACCGGCCTATGGCATTGCGGTCGGCAACCCGGCGAAGACCATTCGCCAGCGCTTTGACGATGAGACCATCGCTCGGCTCCTCGCTATTGCCTGGTGGAATTGGCCGGCGGCGAAGATCACCGCCAGCCTTGACGCCATCCGGGGCGCGGATGTCGACGCCTTGGAGCGTGCAAGCAACTGAAAATTCAGAATGAATTTTTGATTTCAGCCGGCGGGGAAATTTTCCCGCCGGTTTTTACTGGACACGAGAACAAAACAGGAATAAAGAACAAAGGACGAACTCTTGAAGCAAACAGGACCAGGAGCGTCTTATGGAAAACGAAAGCTTGCGTGACGTCATCGGACTCGGCGTACTCATCATGGTTATAGGCGCGGCCCAGTTCTGGAGCGTCTTGCTCGGGGCGTAATCCGCGTTCCTTTCACATTGTGTCAGACGAACGCGGGGGCCGCCATGACGGCGCAATTCATCCATCTGCATCTGCACTCGGCTTACTCCCTCGCGGAGGGGGCGATCCCAATCAATCGGGTGAAAGAGCTCTGCCTCGAAACTGGGATGCCCGCCGTCGCGGTTACGGACACAAATAACTTGTTCGGCGCGCTTGAGGCTTCGGTGACCCTCGCCGGGGCCGGCATTCAGCCGATTGTCGGCATCCAGCAGGCTTTTGACGGCGCTGATTTCGAGCTTCAGACCCCGCGCGGCGGCCGCCAGCCCTCACTTGTTCTCCTCGCCCAGACCGAGGCGGGCTATCAAAACCTCCTGAAAATCACCAGTGAGGCGTTCCTCAATTCCCGCTCTGATGAAGGTCCCTGCGCCGGTCTGGATTTTCTGAAAACCCATGCCGGTGACATGATCTGCCTCACCGGGGGCTATGACGGACCCATCGACCGGCTCCTGCGCGAGGATCGCAAAGACGAGGCGCGTGCGGCGCTCGAAAAACTGATGCGGCTGTTTCCGGCCCGGCTCTATGTGGAGGTTCAGCGCCACGCCGCCCGTGACGAAGAAAGCATCGAAGAGGCGCTGATCGATCTCGCCTATGATCTGGATCTGCCGCTGGTCGCCACGAATGAGCCGTTCTTTCCGGCCCCGGACGATCATGAGGCTCATGACGCGCTGATGTGCGTCGCCGAAGGCGCCTATGTCCATCAGGACGACAGGCGAAAGGTGACGCCTGACCATTATTTCAAATCGGCTGAGGAGATGGCGGCGCTGTTCGCCGATCTGCCCGAGGCGATTGAGAACACGATAGAGGTGGCGCAACGCTGCGCCTATCGTCCCCGGTTCCGTGATCCGATCCTCCCGCGTTTTGCGGGGGAGGGAGAGGAGGCGGCCGCCGCCGAAGCGATGGAGCTTGAGCGGCAGGCGCGTGAAGGCCTCAAGGCGCGCCTGCGCGTCATTGAGCCTGCCGCCGAAGAAAGCGAGTATTGGGACCGGCTCAAGGTTGAACTTGATATCATCAACCGCATGGGTTTTCCGGGCTACTTCCTGATCGTTTCCGACTTCATTAAATGGGCCAAGCGCGAGGATGTTCCCGTCGGGCCGGGCCGGGGGTCGGGCGCGGGGTCGCTTGTCGCCTGGTCGCTTACGATCACCGATCTCGATCCGTTGCGGTTCGGGCTTCTGTTCGAGCGCTTCCTCAATCCCGAACGCGTCTCCATGCCGGATTTCGATATCGATTTCTGTCAGGACCGGCGCGACGAGGTGATCCGTTACGTCCAGGAAAAATACGGCCGCGATCGTGTCGCTCAAATCATCACTTTCGGAAAGCTGCAGGCGCGGGCCGTGCTGCGTGATGTGGGACGCGTCCTCAATATGCCCTTCGGCCAGGTAGACCGCATCTGTAAGCTGGTGCCAAACAATCCTGCCAACCCGGTGACCCTTGCCGAAGCGCTGGAGACCGAACCGCGTCTCAAGGAACAGCGTGACGAAGATGAAGGCGTCGCCGCCCTCATCGAAAAGGCGCTGAAGCTCGAAGGGCTTTACCGCCACGCCTCAACACATGCCGCCGGAGTGGTCATCGGCGATCGCCCCCTGGATGAACTTGTCCCGCTCTATCGCGATCCGCGCTCTGACATGCCTGCGACCCAATTCAATATGAAATGGGTGGAGCCTGCGGGGCTCGTCAAATTCGATTTTCTCGGCCTTAAAACGCTAACTGTTATAGCTCGCGCCGTCGGTTATGCGGCGGAGCGCGGCGTCGAGCTTAAAATGGACGAGATCCCCCTCGACGACAAACCCACCTTCGAGATGCTTGGCGAAGGCGCGGCGACCGGTGTGTTCCAGCTGGAAAGCACCGGAATGCGCTCCACCCTGCGCGCCATGAAGCCCGATACTCTTGAAGACATTATCGCGCTTGTCTCGCTCTATCGTCCGGGGCCGATGGAGAACATCCCGACCTATATCGAACGCAAACAGGGCCTTCAGGAACCGGACTATCTCCATCCCCTGCTCGAAGGCGTGCTTAAAGAAACCTACGGCGTCATCATCTATCAGGAACAGGTGATGCAGATCGCGCAGATCCTTTCCGGCTACTCTCTGGGGGAGGCCGACCTTCTGCGCCGCGCCATGGGCAAGAAGAAAAAGGAGGAGATGGATCTCCAGCGCGTCCGGTTCATTGACGGCGCCAAGGAAAAGAATGTGGACCCGGCGAAAGCCTCCTCCATCTTCGATCTCGTTCAGAAATTCGCCGGTTATGGTTTCAACAAATCCCATGCCGCCGCTTACGCCTATATCGCCTATCAGACCGCATGGTTGAAGGCGAACTATCCGGCGGAGCTCCTCGCTGCGTCGATGTCGCTTGACCGCGCTAACACCGACAAGCTTGCCATCTTCCTGAAAGAAGCGCGCCGGACCGAGGTTGAGGTTCGCCCGCCCCATATCAATCATTCCGAAGCGGATTTTTCCGTGAAAGATGGCGCGATAGTTTATGCGCTCTCGGCCGTGAAAAATGTAGGTGAAGGCGCCATGGCGCATATCGCCGCCGAGCGTTCGAAAAATGGCCGGTTCAAGGATCTTATCGACTTCGCAGAACGGGTGGATTTGAAACTCATTGGCAAGCGGTCGCTTGAAAATCTCGCCCGCGCCGGCGCCCTTGATGATCTTTGCGCGTCGCGCGCGCAGGCTTTCGCCTCGGCGGAGCTTCTTATTCGAACCTCAGCTGCCCATCATGAAGAACAAAAAAGCGATCAGGGCGGTCTCTTCGCTCTTGATGACGCGCCGGCGCTCGCCAAACCGAGGCTGCCCACCGCTGAAGAATGGACGCCGCAGGTTCGCCTTGACGAAGAGCGCGCCGCTGTCGGCTTCTATTTCAGCGGCCATCCTCTCGACGACTATGAAAAGGAACTCAAGCGCCTCAATGTCGTCACTTACGCGGATGCGCAGATCCGTGCGAAAAGCGGGCGCGCCGCCCTGCAAATGGCGGGGGTCATTCGCACGGTCAGAATGCGCCGGTCAAAAAGCGGCAAGCCATTCGCCTGGGTCGAGCTGTCCGATCAAAGCGGTGAATTTGAAATCACGGTTTTTTCTGAAACGCTCAACACGTCGCGCGATCTTATGGAGTCCGGCTCGCTCGTTCTTGTCGGTGTCACGGTGGAAGAACGCGATGGCGATGTGCGCTTCACCTGCGAGACCATGCGCAAGCTCGACGAAGCCGCCGCCGCGACCGTTTCTCAATTACGGGTCTCAGTGACGTCGCCTGACGCGCTTGACGGATTGAAACGCCGGCTTGCGTCGGTGCGTCCAGCGAGCCCGCGCGAAAGCGGGTCCGTTGTCGTCGTTATGCGCCTTCCGGAAACCGGACGCGAGGTTGATCTCGCTTTGCCGGGCGTCGCCGCCTGCACCCCAGCCATGCGCGGCGCCTTGCGCAGCATCAATGGCGTCGCCGATGTCGAGCTGATCTAGAGAGACTCTTTCAGGAAAGTGCGAAAAGCCTCTGAAAATTCAGGGCGTTTCAGACCCAGCGTCACATTCGCCTTGAGCCAGCTCAGCTTGTCGCCGCAATCATGGCTTTGGCCTTCATATTTATAGGCGAAAAACGACTGCGCCTTCATCAGAGCATCCATGGCGTCCGTTAGCTGGATTTCTCCGCCTGCGCCGCGCGGGGTTGTTTCAAGCAGCTGGAAAATCTCGGGCTGTAGGATGTAGCGCCCAGTGATGGCGAGGTTGGATGGCGCAACTGCCGGGTCGGGCTTTTCGACCATACCGGACATTTCAAACAGCCGTCCGCCGCGGTCGCCTTTCGGCGCGACAACGCCATACTTGTTGGTCTCTTCCTTCGCGACTTGTTCAACAGCGATGATATTGCCGCCGGTTTTTTCATATTCCTTCATCATCTGGGCGAGACAGCCCGGCGCCCCGTCGATAACGACATCGGGAAGGGAAACTGCAAAAGGCTCATCGCCGATGATGTCGCGCGCACACCAGACCGCATGGCCTAGCCCCAGCGGCGCCTGCTGGCGGGTGTAGGAAAGCGCGCCGGCTTTCGGAATGACGCCAACAACGCTATCCAGAATTTCAGTTTTCTTCTTGGCCGTGAGGCTGGCTTCCAATTCGAAAGCATGATCGAAATAATCTTCGATGGCGCCTTTGCCGCGCCCGGTGACGAGCACTACATGCTCCATCCCCGCCTCGAAAGCTTCATTGACCACATAGTCGATCAGCGGCCGGTCCACCAGCGGCAGGAGTTCTTTCGGCGTCGACTTGGTGGCGGGCAGAACACGGGTGCCGTGACCGGCGACGGGAATGACGACTTTGCGAACAGGCTTCATGAGAGGGTCCGTTATCTCGGTGTTAACACTTTCCGGCGGCCATCAAGACTTTGATAGCGGTTCGATCTTATCATTGCCCAGACAGTGAAGATCAACCGGTCGCTATGCAGGAAAGCCGAACCGCATTGTCTACGCCCGGCTTTAAAGACGTTTTGCGGCGCCTTGAAACTGTCATGGTCGCAGGCTGTTCTTGCGTAGCGGCGGAACGCTGCGCATATGATTGAGGCGAAGGGCGCGTCCCACGGGTTAGAGAAGCAGACATGAACGACGAAAGTGAAGAAAAAACAAGGCGTTCCGGTGATTCTCGTTCGCCTTTGGGGAATGATGGGCCGCTAATTCAGCCGAAAAAACAGAGCGTTTTTTCCAGCCTATGGTCGAGTTTTCTGGCTGGGGTCGTCGTGGTGGCCCCGATCGGCATCACGATCTGGCTGTTTTATCTTCTGATCACCGGGCCGATGGCGAAGCTCGATTCCTTCGTCAAACAGACGCTGCCGGTAAGCGAAAGCATGCGCGAGCAGGTGCTTCAGGTGCTCCCTGGCGTCGGTGTGCTGGTCGCTATCATCGTTTTGATTCTGCTTGGCGCCTTTGCGAAGAATTTCATTGGCCGGTCTTTCATTCGCGCGGGCGAGCGCCTGTTCGAATCCGTTCCGGTCGTGCGCAATGTTTTCGGGTTTTTCAAAAATGTGTTCGAAACGGCGCTGCGCCAGTCGGACCGCTCTTTCAAGGAAGTGGCGCTCGTTGAATATCCGCGCAAAGACGCCTGGGTGATGGCGTTTGTGGTTGGCGAGACAAAGGGCGAAGTGCGTGCGCGGCTCGATGATATGGGTGAGCATCTGACGTCGATTTTTATTCCGACGGTGCCGAACCCGACATCCGGTTTTCTGCTTTTTGTACCGCGCAAGGATTTGCGCATTCTCAAAATGACGGTTGAGGAAGCGGCGAAAGTTGTCTTCTCTTTGGGGTTGGTCACGCCTGAATATGCGGACGGTGCGGAAGCTGCACGCAGGCTCGAAGCGCTCGCCGCCGAAGCCAGTGAAGAAAAAGGCCCGCTGCGTAAACGGCTTTTCGGCTCTAAAAAGACCTAACCGGCGCTGAGCAGTTTCACTGCGTCATCGCGGCTGAAGAGATAGAGCAGGGTGCGCAGCGCTTCGCCCCGCGGCGTTCTGAGCTCGGGGTCGCGGTCAATGATCATTGTTGCGTCGTCCCGGGCGGCTGCGAGTAGTTCGCCATGAACGGCGATGTCAGCAAGGCGAAAGCGCGGAAAACCGGACTGGGCCGCACCAAGAAAATCACCCGCGCCGCGCAGGCGCAAATCCTCTTCCGCGATCACGAATCCATCCTCTGTGTCGCGCAACACTTTCAGGCGCGCTTTCGCCGTTTCGCCTAGCGGCGGTTTGTAGAGCAGGATGCAGCTTGATTGCTTGTCGCCGCGTCCGACCCGCCCGCGCAGCTGGTGAAGTTGCGCCAGGCCGAAACGTTCGGCGTGTTCGATAATCATGATCGTGGCGTTGGGCGCGTTGACGCCAACCTCGATCACGGTTGTTGCAATCAAGACTGACAAGTCGCCGCGATAGAATTTTTCCATCACGGCATCTTTATCCGGTCCCGACATGCGCCCGTGAACTAGCCCGACGCGATCGCCGAGCACCGCTTTCAGGCTCTCAAAACGCTCTTCGGCGGCGGTGAGGTCGATGATGTCGGATTCCTCGACCAGCGGGCAGACCCAATAAGCCTGATTGCCTTCAGCGGCGGCGCGCTTCACAGCCGCGATCATTTCGTCAAGCCGGTTCATGGGAATGGCGCGGGTATCAACCGGTTTACGGCCCGGCGGTTTTTCCGTGATGCGGCTGTGCTCCATATCGCCATAGGCGGTGAGCGCCAGGGTGCGGGGAATCGGCGTCGCCGTCATGACGAGAAGGTCAGGCTTGGGGCCTTTCTGGGTGAGGGCGATGCGCTGGCGCACACCAAAGCGATGCTGTTCATCAATTACGGCGAGCGCCAGATCTTTGAATGCAACGCCTTCCTGAAACAGGGCATGGGTTCCCATCATGATGTCGATTTCACCGTTTTTCAGGCGGGTGAGTTTTTCGGTTCGCGCCGCGCCCTTGTCGCGTCCGGTGAGGATATCCATTCGAACGCCTGTCGCCGCGGCAAGTTCGCTGAGAGATTCCATATGCTGGCGCGCGAGAATTTCCGTCGGGGCCATTAACGCTGCCTGGGCGCCCGCCTCTATGGCGCCCAGCATGGCGAAAAAGGCGACGATGGTTTTGCCGGAGCCCACATCGCCCTGAAGCAGCCGCACCATGCGTTCGTTGGAGCGCATGTCGGCGAAGATTTCTTTCAGGGCCTCCGTCTGTGCGCCGGTAAGGGAAAACGGCAGCGCCTTTTTTGCAATGGCGATGAGTTTGCCGTCGCCTTTGATGGCGCGACCCTTGGTTTTCACGCGCGCCTTGCGAATGAGCGCAAGCGCAAGTTGGTTGGCGAGCAGTTCATCATAGGCGAGGCGTTGCCTCGCCGGCGACAGCAGCGACAATTCTTCCTGCGCCGAGGGCGCATGAACCGTCTCAATTGCGTCTTTCCAGTTTTTCCAGTGATGTTTTGCAAACCAGTTCGGCTCCTGCCATTCGTCAAGGGCTGGCGCCCGCGCGACCGCCTGCGCAGCCGCTTTGCGCATAACCGCTGCTGATAATCCGGCGGTGAGCGGATAGACCGCTTCGTGAAGCGGCATGTCGCCCGGCTTTTCCGGGTCGGCGATATAGTCAGGATGCGTCATCTGACGTGCGCCGTTGAAATCCTCCACCTTGCCGGAAACGAGACGGCGGGCGCCCTCCGGCAATTGCTTGATGAGATAATCCGCGCGCGCGTGAAAAAAGACGAGGGTCAAAAATCCGGTCTCGTCGGAACAGATAATTTTATAAGGAAGGCGCCGGCCCTTGGGCGGCGCTTCATGACGGTCAACCGTGATCTCGAGAGTGACAATGCGCCCTTCGGGCGCGTCGGCGACCTTTGGCTGGAAGGTCCGATCAACAAGGCCTGTGGGCGGCGTCAGCAGAAGGTCGACGATGCGCGGCCCGGCGGCGCGGGTGATCAGCGCGGCGATTTTCGGGCCGACGCCGGTCAAGACGGTGATATCCGCAAACAGGGGATTGAGAATGGCGGGTCTCATGAAGACTGAATAGCGCTGTTTTCAGGTGTTTTCCATTTGGGGTTTTCCATTTCGCGGAGCGGGGTAAAAGGCGAAGGAAAGGGTTTATCCATGCTGAGATCGCTCGCCGCTGTCATAGTCGCTGTTATCGCCGGGCTTACGGCCGCGAAAATGGTGGAGGGCGGCGTGGCGGGGCTGCTGGGCGCCTCGCCGGGGGCGGCCCCTTATGGCGTCTCGCTTCTGGCCGGCTGGTTTGCCGGCGCACTCGTCGCGGGGGTGCTGGCGCTTGTGATCGGCAAGCGATGGGCCCCGCTGGGCATGCTTGGCGCCGCCGCGATTTTCCTCGCCGCTATCATCACGCTGGCCTCCTACCCGTTGCCATGGCTGTTATGGCCCGGCGCCGTGGCGGCGACAGGTCTTGGCGGATATGCGGCGATACGCGCAACAGGCGCCAGAAAAGAATATCCCGCAATCACCCGCAAGAGCGGCCTGTTCGATGAGTGACGCGATCCCTGCCGCGACAATAATTTTACTGCGCGATGCGCCGCGCTTTGAAACGCTCATGGTGGTGCGCCACACGAATATCGCTTTTGCCGGCGGCGCTATGGTGTTTCCGGGCGGGCGCATTGATGCCGGCGATCACGCGCCGCAATGGGAAGATCACTGCGATGGCAGCGGCGATATTTTACAAGAACAACTGGCGCCGAGGATAGCCGCTATTCGCGAGGCGTTTGAGGAAACCGGTTTGCTGCTGGCGCGGCGCGGCGGCGCCATGATCAGCGCCGATGAGGCTTTAAAACTCGCCTCCTGGCGTCCGCGCGTTGAAAATGACGATGCGCTGTTTCTCGAAATGGCGGCGGGTGAGGGACTTCGTCTCGCCCTTGATGCGCTGCATTTCTTCGCGCGCTGGCGCCCGCCTGCCGGCGTCGGTCATAGGCGCTATGATACATGGTTTTTCGCAGCCCGGGCGCCAGCCTCGCAAATTGCAGAGCCCGATGGCGGCGAAGCGACCGAAGTGGTCTGGGCGCCGCCGGGCGCCATGCTCGCCGAGCGTGATGCGGGAAGACGGAAAATGATTTTTCCGACCTCGCGCAATGTGGAGCTGTTGAATGTGAGCGCCTCAACGGCGGACGTGTTTCAGTTTGCGTCTGAACGCAGCATTCGTCTGGTGGAGCCGCGCATCATCGAACGGGACGGCACGGCCTTTCTCACCATTCCCGATGATATGGGCTATCCAGTGACGGAAGAACCGATTGAATTGGCAATGCGCAGTTAGCGCGTATCCATGAATGTGTCAGGCTTCATCGCCGGTTTCGAGATTGTAGTGGGAGACGGCCCTGCGCGTATATTCCAGCGCGACAGCGTCATAAAGCGCATGGGCCGCAATAGGCGCCAGAAGATTATCGGTCAGCATATAAAGGACGCCGAGATACATGCCCACAAGTCCGGCGATGACGGCGTAAAGCGCAGTGCGCATATGCATCATGCCGAACAAGGCGTTTGTCACAATGATGACGAGCAATTCTGGCGCGAAGGCCGCGCCCCATGTCTGCAAAACGCCGCGAAATAAAAGTTCCTCTGAAATTCCGGCGGCAATCGCCATCAGCGCAATGCGGCGAGGGGTGAATGTAAAACCGACTTCGGAAAAGAACTTGATCTGAGACCGCCGGAAAGCGGCGAAATGTTCAAGTGTTGTGTTGGAAAACCACCATAAAAAAGCCGCGAGCGGCGTTGTCGCGATAATCCCTATCAGCACCGCATTGATGTCCAAAGTGAGCTGGGGCCCAAGCGGCGTGTTGAAAACAAAGCTTAGACCAATAGCGGCCAGTCCCATCAGCGCCGTGCCGCTGATGATAATCAAAAATGTCCGTTCTTCCGACTGCGGCGTTTCATCCGCCATGTCAGCGCCGTTTCAGGCTGCCGAGCACGCCGCGCACCAGCTCCCTCGCCAATGTGCGCGCCGCGGTTTTGAAGGCGGCCTCACTCACCGTTTGACGATTGGAGCGCCGCCGGGTCGTCTTTGGTTTGGAGGTCTTTTTCTTCGCTTCTTTCTCACGCGCCTTTTCTTCCTCTTCGGCGCGTTTCCCCGCGCGTTCTTTCAGGATTTCATAGGCGGATTCACGATCGACCATCTCGTCATATTTGTCGGCCATGTCCGAATAGCGCAGAACAGTTTTTCGCTCTGCGTCGGTGAGCGGCCCCATGCGCGAGCAAGGAGGGCGGATCAGCGTGCGCTGCACCACGCCCGGCGCGCCTTTGCTTTCAAGCGTTGAAACAAGCGCCTCGCCGATGCCGAGCTGGGTTATGACGTCGAGCGTATCGAAAGCCGGATTGGGCCGGAACGTGTCGGCGGCGGCTTTGACGACGCGTTGTTCGCGGGGCGTGTAAGCGCGCAGCGCATGCTGCACACGGTTGCCAAGCTGGCTTGAAACGCTGTCCGGCACATCCAGCGGGTTTTGCGTCACGAAAAAGACGCCGACGCCCTTTGACCGGATCAGGCGCACCACCTGTTCCACTTTTTCAAGGAGCGCCTTTGGCGCCTCATCAAAAAGCAGATGCGCCTCGTCAAAGAAGAAAACAAGTTTCGGTTTTTCGGGATCACCAATTTCCGGCAGTTCCTCGAAAAGTTCGGAAAGAAGCCACAGCAAAAACGTTGCGTAAAGTTTCGGCGTTTGCATCAATTTGTCAGCGGCGAGAATGTTGATGATTCCGGCGCCCTCGTTATCGGTGCGCAAAAAATCCATCAGATCGAGCGCTGGTTCGCCAAAAAATTCTTCTGCGCCTTGTTCTTCCAGCGCAAGAAGTCGGCGCTGAATGGCGCCGACCGACGCGCGCGAGACATGACCATATTCCGCGGAAAGCTCTTTTGCGCGCTCAGCCACATCAACGAGCAGCGACCGCAAATCCTTAAGATCAAGCAATAACAGCTTCTCATCATCGGCGAGACGAAAGGCGAGGGTTAAAACCCCTTCCTGTGTTGCGTTGAGATCGAGAAGCCGCGCCAGTAAGAGCGGCCCCATCTCTGACACTGTCGCGCGAATGGGGTGGCCTTGCTTGCCGAACAGATCCCAGAAGCAAACCGGAAAGCCTTTCGGCTCATAAGGATCAAGGCCGATTTTTTCAGCGCGCGCGGTCAGGAAATCCTTCATCTCGACGGGTTCGGCGAGACCGGAAAGGTCGCCTTTCACATCCGCAACGAAGACCGGGACGCCCGCCGCAGACAGCCCCTCCGCGATGATCTGTAAGGAGACTGTTTTGCCGGTCCCGGTCGCGCCGGAAATGAGGCCATGGCGATTGGCGTATTTAAGGGATAGAGCTTCCGGTTTGTCACTCAATCCCAGGAAAACGGTCGTCTCGGTCATTTGGTCTCCTGGCCGGCGGAAAGGCGCGTTAGCGCCTGCAACCCCGCTTTCTATGGGACTGTCAGGCCAGCGCAATGTCCAAGCGCCCGGTTTTATTGTCAAATCCGTAATCTCGGGGGTGGGGCCCGGCATTTACGGCGCTCCCGATTGGGGATAAAATCCTTTTACCGCGTGAAATATGGTCAGTTGGGAAAGACAGGACGGGGCGCGCGGGGGTACATCCCAAGAGTAAAAACATCGGGCGAAGTAACGCACAAGGAAGGGGCTAAACATGCTCAGGATTCTTCTCGTCATCGCGGTTGCGCTGGCGGTTATTATTGGATTGACGCAGCTCATGGGGCGCGACGCTCCGGATGCAATGAATGATGCTGGCGACGCGATCGAGGAAGCGGCTGATGACGCCGCTGACGCCATGGGCGATGCAGCGGATGCTGCTGGCGATATGGCGGGCGACGCTGCGGCGGCGACCGGAGAAGCCATGGAAAACACGGGCGAGGCTATGGGTGAAGCCATGGATGAAGCCGGTGAAATGGCTGACGACGCCATGGAGGCTGCTGATGAAATGGCGGATGACGCTATGGACGCAATGGAAGGCGCCGCTGAGGACGCTGGCGAAATGATGGACGACGCCGGCGACGAAATGGAAGAGATGGCGGATGAAACCGCCGAGGAAATGGACGAGGCGGCTGACGACGTTGAAGAGGCTGCCGAAGAAGCCGCCGAGGAAGAGCCGCAGCAATAAACGTCCATCGCCTGATGTCAGGCGAAGATGTTTCAAAGTGACACGCCAGAGAAGACGCCGCCAGCATAACCTCTATGCTGGCGGCGTTTTTTTACGTTCTGTTAAACATGACGTATAAAATTTTAATCGCGTTGTAGCAATTGCTGCTTACATTCCTGTCATGTTGGAAACAGTGAAGAGTGAGCATAACATGACTGCGGGCGGTATGATTGACTTCGACCATCTGGAGAAATACGTCGCTGGCGATGACATGCTGCGGGACGAGATTCTCGAGATCTTTTCCGAGCAGGTCAGTTTGTTGTTGGATCAGTTCGATGTTTTCCAGACCGATGACGCCTGGAAAGACACGGCGCACACCCTGAAGGGCGCCGCGCGCGGCGTCGGCGCATGGGGGCTGGGCAAGACTTGCGAGGAGGCCGAAGCGCTGATCGGCAATGCGCCCGGCAAGCAGGAGGCGCGCGCAACCCTGCTCGTTTCCCTTCGCATGCTCGCGTCCAATGCAATTGACGAGGCCAAGCGGTTCCGGCTGGCGGCGGCGATTTAAGGCTTTACCGTTTCAACTCGGCCATGGCTTTTTCGATGCCGGCGAGCGTCAGCGGATACATGCGCTCACCCAGCAATTCGCGTAACAGTTTTGTAGACGGCACATAATCCCAGCTATCCTTGCGCACCGGATTGAGCCAGACCACGCGCTCGTAAATATCGGTCACGCGTTTCAGCCAGACCGCGCCAGCCTCATCATTGAAATATTCGACAGATCCGCCGGGCACCGTGACCTCATAGGGCGACATAGACGCGTCGCCGATGAAAATCACTTTATAGTCATGCGGATATTTATGGAGAATGTCCCAGGTTGGAATCTTCTCCGTCCAGCGCCGGCGATTGTCCTTCCAGACATAATCGTAAAGGCAGTTGTGGAAGTAAAAATACTCCATGTGCTTGAACTCGGCGCGGGCGGCCGAGAACATCTCTTCACAGATTTTGATGAACGGGTCCATTGATCCGCCCACGTCAAAAAACAACAACACCTTGATCATGTTGCGGCGTTCGGGACGCATCTTGATGTCGAGATAGCCAGCGCGCGCTGTCGCGTCGATGGTGCTGTCGAGATCGAATTCCTCCGCCGCGCCTTCGCGGGCGAAACGGCGCAGTTTTCTGAGCGCCATTTTGATGTTGCGCGTGCCAAGCTCTACATTGTCGTCGAGGTTTTTATAGTCGCGTTTTTCCCAGACCTTCACGGCGCGGCCCTGGCGCTTGCCTTCATTGCCGATCCTGACGCCTTCGGGATTATAACCGCCGGAGCCGAAGGGTGAGGTGCCGCCTGTTCCGATCCATTTCGATCCGCCCTCGTGGCGTTTCTTTTGTTCTTCGAGGCGCTCTTTCAGCGTCTCCATCAGCTTGTCCCAGCCGCCAAGCGCCTCGATCTGCTTCATGTCTTCTTCGGAGAAATAACGCTCCGTCATCAGGCGCAGCCAGTCTTCGGGAATGTCCGCGGTGATATCCTCACCCACGGTTTCAAGTCCCTTGAAGACATGCCCGAAGACCCGGTCGAACTTGTCGAGATTGCGCTCGTCCTTCACCAGCGTCGCGCGCGAGAGGAAGTAGAAATCCTCCACCTTGCGGCTGGCGAGATCGGCGTCCATGGCCTCCATCAAGGTGAGATATTCCCTCAAGGAAACGGGCAGGCCGGCGGATTTCAATTCATGGAAGAATTTGGCGAACATAGCCTATCCTAACGCGCGCCGCCGCGTGCGAAAGCCCGCCCTGCAGTCTCGTTTTCTGGGCGCGCCCGCCGCCGGTTTCGATCCGCATGTTTCGCGGCTTTCAGACGAGTCTGGCGCCATTTGGAAGATTCTGCTTCCGGGCGGGTCATTGGGTGTTTCCTCTACGGACGGCGCGCGCATCTGGCTGACGCGCGCGGCGAATGTTTCAACCGCCCCATCATACGCCAGCCGGTAAAGTGGTGGATAACTATGGCGATTATATACTTGAATGAACATAGCTATGACCCTACCTACAGACAGACAGGCCGGCGATCCAACTGAGATCGAGATTACCCCGCAGATGATAAAGGCGGGGGTTGAGGTTTTTTTGATCGCTTCCCTTGCTTCTGAGCCTTTGGATGCGGCTCAAGAGGTCGTTGAAGACGTCTTTCGCGCAATGCTGAAAGCTGCAACCGTTTCTCAATCTTCGGCAGCACAGCCGTCATGACATCTGCGCAAGCCTTGATGCGATCTGGGGAATAACTCAGCACCTCTAGGGAAGCGGCGCTAGAATCGGGCTCAAGCGGCGTGGTAGTCAGAAACGCCAGCTCTCCGTCTTCATTGGCGCCAAGCAGTGATCCGTGCGCTATTGCGTTGCGACATTTAAGGGCGTGCCTAAATTCATCGGTGTCAAAAACGGACATGTGAACGTCAAGGGCCGCTTGTCCCTCCATTTTGGCTAGATAGAAAGCCGTCGAGATTTTTGTGCTTATGGGCGTTCGGCCTAGCATCACGCTCCCACGGCTTTCGGTTGTTTTCGCAAGGTTCGATATGTGGGATGTCAGCATATCGTCTATTTCCGCAAAAGCGCGTATAAGGCGGCCAATGTCAGAATGAGTCTTGTCGGTGATTGTGACCGGCGACAGTTTAGATTGTTTGGTAGATCGCACTATTGCCATGGCTAAATCCACTGATGAGAAAAAACGAGACGAAGCGCTAAAACGGGCGCTAACCATGCCGCCGCAACCGCATGGCGGCAAAATCGACAAGCCGCCGCCTAAGAAAAAGAAGGCAGCAAAGAAGCGTACTAAATCAGCCCCAAAGTGATTCAGGCGTTGTCCGTGTTGGCACAACAACCTTTGCACCGCATACATGACATTGAAAAACAGACAACCTCTGCAATTCGGCTACATATTGCAGAAAAGACTTGCGCTTGCCGTTAAAGCAATTTGCGCACAGCCAATGAGGTGTTTCGCTCGCTTGAGCGTCTTTTTTAAGCATAAAGGCGACGGAGCCGCCTCCGATGTCCTTCAGCTCATATTTTTCTGTCTCAGTATCCCATGTTTCCAGGCGAGCAATTTCTTCTTCAAGCTCGCGTATGCGAGCGGCGCTTATAATTTGCGTCTCATTGGCCGCCGAAAGGCTCTCTTGGGCCTCAAGGATAGCCGTTTGGAGCGCAATCTTCGCGTCGTTGATTTGAACTTGCGTAGCGGTAGCGTTCAGGCCCTTAATAATGCCAAGGGCGGTCTTGAGGCTTGTATAGCCCATACTTATTTCGGCGAGCATAATTCTCCCCATAGTTAAGTTTCTGGAGAATGAGGCGCCTATTTCTTTGAGTCGAGTCGAAGTTTGCGCCAGCGCAGGAAGCGCTCTGCTTGATGCTTAAAGCACGGCTTCACTAGTCCGCCGATAGGTCAAACGCTTGCCAGCGATGCCTTGAAGGGCGCGGTTCGCGCGTTCGGTGTCTTCAACGCCAACTTTCGAGCGGTTGCTGTAGCGGAAATCAAATTCGGCAAGGTAGCGGTGCAGATGCTTCTCGCTGCAATGCTGATAGACGCCCTTCATGCCGCGCTTGAAAACGCTGAAATAATTTTCGGCGCTGTTTGAATATACATCGCCGCGCACATATTCGTCAGCCGTGTGGCGAACGCTTTCATGTTCTGCGACCATGGTAGGCACTTTCGACTTGGCGTAGAGACGGCTTTCGTCAGTGTGAAGGCGGCTCTCACGGTCGACGTTCTCGGAAACGATTTGCTCAACTTTGGCGAACGTAGCGTGAGCAACATGGAAGGTGCGAGCTGAACCGCCACGCTCGACCAGAGCAATGATGGTGCGCTTATTGGCGCCGCCACGGCCTTTGGCTTTGTATTTAACGCGACCGTCAACGGACTGAGTGCGAATTTCCTTGGTTTTTCCGTGGTAGGTTTCGTCAGCTTCGACCACTTTGCCCTTGCCGCCCATGGGCTCTTGTGAGCCCTTGGCGGGCGCCATGGCTTCACGGATACGGTGAGCCATGAACCAAGCGGTTTTGTAGGTCACGCCAAGCATTCTGTGGAGCTGATGGGCTGACATACCTTTCTTTGAGGAAGACATAAGCTGGAAGGCCATGAGCCACGTTGTCAGGGGGATATGCGAGCGCTCGAAAAGCGTGCCCACAGTGACGGTGAACTTCTTGCGGCAATCGCGGCAATTGTACTGGCCAAGATCAGCGGCCTTGCCGCCAAGCTTCTTGACCTCAAAGCCGCCACAGCGAGGGCAGTAGGCGCCATCAGGCCAGCGAAGGGCTTCAAGATGATCCCTTGCGGCTTTCTCGTCTTTGTAGATGGGGTCTTTGAGGTTTACGGCCATGATTCTCTCTCCTGTCCTTCATAGATAGGGAATCAGCCGTGTTCAGTCAAGTATATAATTGCCATAACTATTCACCAACACTGGGTTTTCTTGAAGAATTCGCGCGAGAGGCGAAAAATCAGGGGGCGCCGGTCAACCGCAGGATGCGGCGGTCGCTCTTAGCCTGACGGGTTGTTTCTGAATTCGCGGGGCGTCATGCCCACATGGCTTTTGAAAGCGCGGTTGAAAGGCCCGATCGAACTAAAGCCGCAGTCGAACGCAATCGACAGGATAGACCGGCCGTCATGATCGGGATCGGATAACAATTGCTTTGCATAGTCGATGCGACGCGCATTGATTAGATGGTTGAAGTTCCGATAGCCGAGAAAGCCGCTGATGCATTGCGTCACTTTGTAATCATGCTCGCCTAGACTTGCTGCGAGGTCGGCGATTTTGAGGTCTGGCGTCGCAAAACGCCGCTCTGTTTCGATCGCGGCGAGAATGCGCTGGGCCAGGCTCTCGTCGGTTGCGGCGGGTGAGGGGGCCGCCTTTCGCGCGCTACGCGCCGGCAAGGGATAGCGTTTGCGAAACGAGACGGCGAGTCTCGCGCCGATGACCGCGGCGGCCGCGCAGACCATAAGCGTTGCATGTGCCCATTGCGCCGCGAAACTCGTCTCATTGGCGTTCATGGCCCAGAGAAACGTCACAGCGATCATGGCGCCGAAAACCAGCGTGAATAGCTGCCGGAAACGCCTTTCATGCTTCGGCAGGGCGGCGCTGTAGCCGGAAAGAGCTTCGACAAAAACAAGCACGACCGCGCCGATGCAGATAAGTGACGTGGCGTTGGCGGCGATGCGTCGCATTTCGCCCGATTCAGCGGGGAGGCCCGCAAGGGCCCAGTAGGACTCCACAGCGATGATCGCGGCGACGGCGAAGACATTCCAGCGCGCAATCGGCTTTTCGGCGCGAAAGAGCGTGCGCGACAGCAGCCAGAGCCAGCCGCAGCCCGCCGAACCGCCGATCGCGAAAATGTATCTTATGGGCGCGCCGACATCGCCGGCATAATCCGCAGCAACGGAAAACGTGACCGACGCGGTGAAAATCCACCACAGCAAGTCGCATGGCGCGACCGGACCCAGCTTCGGCGCTGCACGCTTCGCCAGGAAGCCGGACGCGCCAGCCCAGGCATCCGCCAAGCCGCCGTTCCGTCTAAGCAATCCTTCCATGGCGTCACCTTTCGCCCTGACCCACTTACCGGTCGGTTCGGCGACATAATCGCCGTTTTGTCCAAAAAATACTGGCCGTTTTCCAAATCGGCGAGATCGCGCCCGCCAAGCTCCCTTCATATCCGATCTGCGCCCGCCTCAAAAGCGCGGATGCGATGAGACGGCGCAGAGAAGGGGCGAAAGCGCCGGATTCAGCGGGCGTCGAGTCACTTTTTGCGCGCCGTCCGCGAACCGAAAAAAAGAATAGGAGCCCTCGTTGTGACGACCTTGTTTGAGCCTTCCCCGGCGATGCCGTCTTCAAACGGCCAATTGGCCTCGCGCCAATATGGCCGGTGGCCCGACCGCCTCCTCGGATTTTCCGGCATCTTGTGGTTTCTGGCGGCCGCGGCGGGCCAGTGGATTTTTGTTTACTATGTCGCCGCATCTTACCTTCCCGCCCTCGCGCAAAACGGATTTCCGGGGCTCGCGGACACGGCCTTGCCCAAGGGGTATGTGGCTGGCGACCTGATCGGCAATCTCGCCATTGCGTTTCACGTATTGATCGCAATCGTCATCATCGGCGGCGGACCGCTGCAGCTTACGCCTCAGATTCGCAGCCGCTTTCCTGCGTTTCACCGCTATCTCGGACGCGCCTATATGCTGACTGCGGCGATGACGAGCGCGGCGGGCCTTCACCTCGTCTGGACGCGCGGCGTTCCCGGCGGGATGGTCGGGCATATCGCCATCAGTCTCGACGCGGTGTTGATCTGGATCTGCGCCGCCATCGCCATTCGTTTCGCCGTGACCCGGCAGATCGACCGGCACCGCCGCTGGGCCATGCGGCTGTTCATGGTGGCAAGCGCCGTCTGGTTTTTCCGGATCGGCCTCATGTTCTGGTTCATGACGACCGGCGGCGTCGGGATCGATCCGGAAACTTTTGAAGGACCCTTCCTCACCTTTATGTATTTCGCACAGATGGCGATACCTCTCTTGGTGCTTCAGTTCTATTTCCAGGCGCAGGATTCAACGGGAGCCGGCCTGAAAATCACCGCAGCGCTTGTGGTGCTGGCGGCGACGGGCGTGACAGTGTTGGGGTCTTTTGCGGCGACGATGGGGATGTGGCTGCCGCGATTATAAGGCCGCAATCAGATATCAGAGCCGCTTTCGCGTATGCGAAAGGTCTGGATTCATGAGAGGGCGCAGCTTTTGCGCTTTCCATGAACCCGGCTATGCTGGCGCTCATGGGGACAACATTCTTTCTGGTGATGATTACGGTGGCGCTCGCGGGGGCGTCGCTTGGAGTGACGGCGATGCTTTCGCCGCGCGGGCGTGCGTTATGGATATATGGCCAGCTCGCCCTGATGGCCGGGATCTATGTGGGTTTCGCGCTTACGGGGATCGACCCCGCCGGGATCGTCCTCAGGCCCGCGCTCTCGGCGCTGGTGGTTGAGGGGCTGGCCGCCTTGTTGTTTGTGCTTTTGGGCCTTTCGGTTTTGCAATCGGGCCGCGTCTGGCTGCTCGGCGCGTTAATCCTCGCCCATGGCGGGGCGGATGTCGCCCATTTGTTAATGAAAGCCGACCATAGCCCGGCCTGGTACGCATTCCTTTGCGCAATCTATGACGCCATAGTCGGGACCGGCGCCATCTGGTTTTTGTCAGGCCCCAAAAAAGACTGAAAAGCCTAGGCTTTCGCCCCTTTCTTTTGCCGTCGATCATGCTAGAGCCCTTGGCATAATCCGTAATAACAAGCCGGAGCGTCCCATGGATCACGGAAGAAACGAGTTCGCCACTAATGAAAGCCTGAAATCGCGCCGCGATGAGGCCTGCCCTGTGGGCCTGCCGTCTAAGTCAGGAATTTATGCGGCCCGCGCAAAAGGCGCCGAGCTTTGGGACGTTGAGGGTAAGCGCTATATCGACTTCATCGGCGGCATTGGCGTTTTGAATGTCGGCCATGCGCATCCGAAAGTCGTGGAAGCGATTAAAAGCCAGGCGGAAAATTTCATCCATACGGCGTTCGGCATCGCGCAATATGAAAGCTATGTTGCAGTCTGCGAAAAGCTGAACCGCATAGCGCCAGGCCCGACGAAAAAGAAAACTGCGCTGTTCAATTCCGGCGCGGAAGCGGTCGAGAACGCGGTGAAATTCGCGCGCCAGATCACCGGCCGCCCGGGCGTTATCGCTTTTTCCGGCGCGTTTCACGGCCGCACGCTGCTGGCGACAACGCTCACTGGCAAATCAAAGCCCTACAAAGTCGGCTTCGGCCCTTATGTGCCCGCGATTTTCCACGCTGAATATCCGGACGCCTATCACGGTGTTTCCGTCGAGGAAGCGCTGGCCAGCGTCGATCATATTTTCAAGACCATGATCAACGCCAATGAAGTGGCCGCCATGATCGTCGAGCCAGTGCAGGGTGAGGGCGGTTTCAATCCGGCGCCGAAGGAATTCCTCGAAGGCTTGCGCAAAAAATGTGACGACAACGGCATCTTGTTGATCGCCGATGAAATTCAGTCGGGCATGGGCCGCACCGGAAAATATTTCGCTTTTGAAAAAGCTGGCGTTGAGCCGGATTTCCTCTGCGTTGCAAAATCGATCGCGGCGGGCTTGCCCCTGTCGGCGCTCGTCGGCAAGGCGGAACTGATGGACAAGGTGGTGCCCGGCTCCATGGGATCGACCTATGGCGGCAACCCGGTGGCTTGCGCCGCTGCGCTCGCAGTCTTTGACATTATTGAGGAAGAAGGCCTGTTGAAGCGTGCGGAGGAAATCGGCGCACAAACGGAAAAACGCTGGCGCGAGCTTGCAAATGGCGCTGGCAAAGGCGTGATCGGCGATGTCCGCCGGGTTGGTGGCATGTGCGCCGTCGAATTCGTGAAAGACGGCGATCCGAAACAGCCGAACGGCGATGTCGCCGGCGCGATCCTCGCCGAGGCGCGCCAGCGCGGTCTCATCATGACGACGGCCGGCGCCTATGCGCAGTGTCTGCGCTCCCTGGTGCCGCTGGTTGTATCGGACGAGATGCTGAATGAAGGTCTCGACATTTTCGCGGATGCGACGGAGGCTGTGCTGAAGTCGTAGCGCAACGGGAGGGGAGAACCAATGCGAATAGTTATTGCGACCGCCATGTTCATGCTGGCGGGATTGTCGGCTGCGTATGCCCAGCCCTGCGAACCATCGGACGGCCGAAGCGCTGTCATGCTGTCATCACGGGAAGTTGCGGGAAACCGCGACTACAATGAAGTTCTGGAAGGTCCGGGATGGACATTTCAGTTGAAGCGCGCCGCCCATGGTTGGGATGTGCGTCTTCTCGATGAAAACGGTCTCGACCTGACGCAGATGACGCCGCCGCTTCACGGTCCCAACCCGCGTCAGCTTTATGGCTGGCACTTTCGCAATGCGGACAACACAGGTCCCAACACAGGCGATGTAAACGCGCCTCAGGGGTTGCGTCTGTTCGGCTTCGATCCCGCACTGACCGGCACCGGCGGGTTCAAACCGTCAAGCGATGAAGGCGCTATGGATCAGCCTGGCCGCGGCGCGCTGACGATTGAGGATATGGGACTCGCCGATCTTGAACCCGGCCAAAAGGCGCGGATGAATTACCTCAAATTCAATGTCTGCATGACCTGGCCAAAAACCGACAAGGAAAAGCAAAAAGAAGCGGCGGAAGTCGCGGCCATGACCGAGCTGAGCAAAGTCACGCCGGAACTGATCGAAATGATGGGCGATTGCGGACTTGATTATCAGACCTATCAGATCACGCCCTATCTCACGCCGGTGGAACTGGGCGGCGATTTCGACGCTGATGACGCTCACGATCAGGCGGTCCCGATCATCCGCAAGGCCGATGACAAGCGCGGGCTATTCCTCTGCCGCGCAGGCACATGGGGGCAGGTTGTGGGCATGACCGGCCGCATGGGCGCACATCTGACGCCGGCTTATTTTGATAATATCGACTGGTGGAGCCTGCATACCGGCCCCGCCGGGCAAGGCGCGGGCGGAACGCCGCCGCCGGCGCTGAAGGGCGACGCGATCCTCATCGGTAAAGAGGGCGCATCATCGGTGCTGATCTATTGGACCGGTGAAACCTATTCCGCATATTGGCAGGGAGATTAGGCGATGCGCGCTGTTGTGATGTTTGTCGTGTGGATGTGCGCCATCATCTGGGTGGCGTTCGCGGTACAGGGGGTCTTTGCTTATCTCACGCTAGACCCGACGGGCAGCGGCTTTACGCGCGGCTCTAACCGGATTTCGGCGTTTTTCCAGTGGGAGGCGCTGGCGCTCGGCGCAGCTGTTGTGGGTTTTCTCGTCGGCGGCGGCCTCGCCAAAGGCGATATTTCCCGCTTCGCCGCGCGCTGGCCGCTCTATCTGTCAGGCGGTTTCTTCGCGGCGCTGATTATTTTGTTCGTTGGCGCGATCATTATCGCGCGGCTGGCCGGGTGAACGGTCGATCTAGAAGCTGAACGTGAGGCTGGAGTAGCCGTAGAAGGTCTCTTCACGTTCCGGATCAACCGCCGGGAAAGCCGCTGTTTCATCTAGGAAGTTTTCTACGCTGTTATTCTGTGTGAAAAACGCGCCGCCAATATCCAGTTTTATATAGCCATCCACGATCCATATTGCCGCGGACGCATCAACCTGATGGGCCCATTCTGAACGGATTGCTGAGTGCAGAATTCCCTCGACGGTTTCACCGAAGCCAATAACGCTAAAATAGTCTGGCTCCAAAGCTCGCGCCGCACGATAGGTGATCTGAAAATCGATAGCACCGTTAAACGGTGACACTTCCACCCGCACGGCCGGTGAGAGAATGTTGCTGCGGTTGAGGATGTCGAATAAGCCATCCGGTCCGAAATCATTTTCCGTTAATCCAAACAGGTCATCAAAAGGCGAACTTGCGTCGGGCGCATAAATAGAACCAGTCGCTGCCTCGCCAAACTCGGGGTAAATTTCCGATAACGGCGTGCGTTTTTTATGCCATCCTGAGGCAACATCAATCATTGTTGAGACGCGAAGATTGTTTGTATTATCGAATAGGTACCCAATTTCAGCGTGGCCAAAATAGCCAAGCTTCGGGAAAAACGAACTTCTATAAACATCATTGCTGATCTGGGCGGCGCCTTCGATGTCGAAGTCGAAACTCTCTGGCGCAGGTTCTTTGGATATCCTAATTCCCGGCGTATATTGAAGACCCGATAGGCGTGTGCTGCAGGGCTCCGAAATTTCGTTAAATGATAAGCGGCTGCCACATTCCCGCCTTCCATAGCGGCCATATAAGAAGAGTTCTGTATTGATACTATCGAATAGCTGTTCTGTTTGATAATGCAGTCCCCAAAAGTGCCGATCAGGATCAGGTTTGTCATATTTAATGTGATTGTTCACCCCGATGCCCGTTGAGTAGGGCAAGGTGTAAAATAGCGTCAGCTGATCGTCTCGAGTGAGGGTGAATGCTGACTTCGCTCCAAAATACGATTGGACCGTATTTCTAAAATCAGACCGGCCAACCAACCTGCCGGAGCCTAGATGCATGGTGAAGCGGCCAAGCATCAAGCTATTCTTTGTACTGTCGCCATCAGCGCCAAAATCGATTGCGATGTAAGACTGGAGCGGTTCGACGGTGTTTGTTTTTACATTTATTAGATTGGAATTATCTCCAATCGGAATGCAAACGCCACAAACGGGGGGTTCAAGAATCGGGGAGTAAGCTCTGGAGTCCATCAATTCCGCTCCAAAGCGAAGACGCCCAAATCGCGCTTCAAGGAACAGGGACGTCTGCAGGGAAACGACGCCCGTGGTTTCTGCAGAAGAGAGATTTAGCTCGACCTCAGCGTCATCCTTGTATGGAGAAAAAAAGAGGTTGTTTGAAAAAACATTAGGCCCATCCAGCACCTCAAACCGCGTCCGATGCGAGCCGCGGATGGTCAGCCAGTCAGGCGTGTCGAGGCTCTTTTCCAGAAATGACGGCTCATCCGCTGCAGCCGGAAAAGCAGCAAGCGCAGCGAGAATAAAAACCGCCGCGCCACGCAGTGAAAATACAGAAAAAAACATGCCGCCCCGACAGTTGCCCCAGGACTCTTTTAAACTATCAATACAATACCGCAATATTTCTGCGCCTGCCGTATAATATTAAACGGCAGGTTGTAATGGGGTAGGGTTTTTCCGCCTTACCCCTTCTTCCAGACACTACCCTTACGCAAGGCATCCGCGACTTTGCCGGTGCGTTTTCCTTGCGTCGGGTGATGCTGCCAGAAGGCGTCGTCGAAGCTTTGCGCCGGGTTGCGATAGATCACGCCGAGCGGCATGGGGAATTCGCCCATGGGCAGATGCACGAGCAGGTTAGCGATGGCGAGATTGGTTTCGTCATGGACGAGGACTTCCTCCACCGGCACACCGGTCTCGCCCACATCGACAATCTCCAGCGTCAGGGTTTGCGTGTTGAGCTTCAACCCTTTCTCGCCTTTTGCGAAGAGGAGCGGCTTGCCATGCTCCACATGAAGCTGGGTGTCGGCGGCGGTTTTTTTGGCGACGAAATCCTCGAACCGGTCCTTGTTATAGACGATGCAGTTCTGGAAGATTTCGATGAAGGCCGCACCCTTGAACTCGCGCGCGGCTTTCAACACCGGCGAGAGGTTCTTGGCGTCGGTGTCGATGCTGCGGGCGATGAAGCGCGCATTGGCGCCGAGCGCAAAGGCGCACGGGTTCACGGGGCTGTCGATGGAGCCCGCCGGTGTCGATGGCGAGCGCGTGCCGGGCCGCGATGTCGGTGAGAACTGGCCTTTTGTCAGGCCATAAATCTCGTTGTTGAACAGCATGATCTGCATGTCGACATTGCGGCGCAGAACATGAAGCAAATGATTGCCGCCGATGGAAAGCCCGTCGCCGTCGCCGGTGACAAGCCAGATATCGAGTTCGGGATTGGCGATCTTCAGACCCGTCGCGAATGCCGGCGCGCGCCCATGGATCGTGTGGAAGCCATAGGCGTTCATGTAATAGGGAAAGCGCGACGAACAGCCGATGCCGGAGACGAACACTGTCTTGTCGGGGTTCGCTTCGATGTCGGCGAGGGTTTTCTGCACGCATTTCAGGATGGCGTAATCGCCGCAGCCGGGGCACCAGCGCACTTCCTGATCGGTGGCGAAATCTTTGGCGGTGAGAGGAGCGTTCATTGCACGGTCATCCGGGTTATGTCGTTGAGCTGGCTCATAATCTGGTTGCGTTCGGAGCGGCGAAGCGAGCGCACATATTGTCCGCCGCCATTGCCCGCATTGGCGTAAAGGTTTTCATTGTCGATAGCGGCGCGGCATTGATATCCGCCGTCGGTGAATTCAATGGCGACGGCGTTCGCCGACCAGGTGTCGTCTGTTGAGCGCCATTCATCTTCATCAGCCTGCAGAGAACGGATCAGTCTGTCCACATCGCGCGTCCAGTAGATCGCCTTGTCGGCGTAATCACCGAGGATGAAATTGCGGTAGCCTGCGTTCTGTCCGCTGGAAGAGATGAAAAACTCCGTCTCGCCAGAAAAGTCGTGGTCGAGGCAAGTCTGCGCGCATGCCGGCGCCGCCATCGCCATCAAGGCCATGGTCGTCGCAGCGGCAAAAGCGGCTTGCTTCGGCATTGCTTACTCCGCCGCCTGTTTTGCGCCGGGGAGGTTTTCGCGAATAGCGTCGGTGATCTCGACAATCTTGAAGGGCTGGCCGGAGACCTTGTTGAGTTTCACCACATCAAGTTCGAGCTTGTCACGCAGGAGCGTCGCGCATTGGCCCATATTCATTTCCGGCAATAAGATGCGGTCGTAATTTGACAACAGGCTTTTGAGGTTTTTCGGCAAGGGATTGAGCCAGCGCAGATGCACCTGCGCCACGTTCAGGCCTTCCTCATTGGCGACCGTGACCGCGCGCCAGATCGCGCCATGGGTTGAGCCCCAGCCGACAACGACGAGGGAGCCTTTTTCCGGGCCCTGTTCAATGGTTTGATCGGGGATGAAGTCAGCGACGCTCGCCACTTTTCTGGCGCGCAATTCGCTCATCGCCTGGTGGTTGGCGGCGTCATAGGAAATATCGCCGGTCTCAATGTCCTTTTCGATGCCGCCGATACGATGCGTCAGGCCTTCCATGCCCGGCGCGACCCAGGGACGGCCAAGAGATTTTTCATCGCGTTTCCAGATCGCCTTTTTCAGATCATCCGGATCGTCCGATTGCGGCGCTTTCGGCGCCGGGTTCGCCTTGATGGGCTCGTAAGCGCCCATATCCGGCAACGCCCATGGCCCGGCCGCGTTGGCGATGTAACCGTCAGTGAGCAGGAACACCGGCGTCATGTGACGGATGGCGGTGCGTGTCGCCTCAATCGCGGCGTCAAAACAATCGCCTGGGGAATAGGCGGCGATCACCGGCATCGGCGCATCGGCATTCCGTCCGTATACGGCCTGATAGAGATCAGATTGTTCAGTTTTGGTCGGGAGACCGGTCGATGGGCCGCCGCGCTGGGAATTAACGATCACCATCGGCAGCTCGGTTGCGATCGCAAGGCCGATGGCCTCGGTCTTTAGCGCAATGCCCGGGCCGGAAGATGAGGTGACGCCGATGGAGCCCCCATAAGAAGCGCCAATCGCGGCGCAGGCGGCGGCGATTTCGTCTTCCGCCTGGAAGGTGGCGACGCCGAGATCGCCCATGCGCGACAGGTGATGCAGGATCGATGAGGCGGGCGTGATCGGATAGCCACAGAACACAATCTGACGGTCGGCAAGCTCGCCCGCCGCCGCCAGGCCAAGGGACAGCGCTTCAGCGCCGGTGATGGAACGATATTCGCCTTTTTCCATTGGCGCTTCGCCGATGGCGAATTGCGGGATTTCGGCGGAAAGCTCCGCTGTCTCCGCATAGGAGTGACCCGCATCGAGCGCGGCGAGGTTGCCGGTGAGAATCTCCGGCGGTTTTTTCGCGAACTTCTTGTGCGCCCAGTCGATAATCGGCTGACGGTCGCGTCCGAACATCCAAAGAACCGCGCCAAGCGCCCAGAAGTTCTTGCACTGTTCAGCGTCAGACTTCGACAGCCCATGCGGCTTCACCGCTTCGAGGGTCTGGGTCGAGATGGCGATTTCAATCACCTGATAATCGTCAAGCTCGCCTGTCTTGCGCGGGTCGGCGACGATATGTGCTTTCGCGAAATTGCGATCATTGAACGCGTCAGCGTTGAGGACGATCAGCGCGCCTTTTTGCAGGAGCGGCAGATTCACTTTCAGCGCGGCGGGGTTCAGCGCCACCAGCACATCCGGCTGGTCGCCGGCGGTCGAAATGCGCCGCGCGCCGAGATTGATCTGGAACGCAGACACGCCAAAGGTCGTGCCTACAGGTGCGCGGATTTCCGCAGGGAAATCGGGGAAGGTTGAGAAGTCGGAACCGGCGAGCGCCGTTGACTCGGCGAACTGGCTGCCCAGAAGCTGAACCCCGTCGCCTGAATCGCCCGCAAAACGCACGACGACTGAACTGTTTTCCGGCGTAATCTTTGCCATAAGTCTAGAACCCGTTTCACACTCGCTCGGGGGCAGGTCCGCCAGCATGACGAAACGGCCTGTAAAAACAAGCGCGTCACCGCCTTTTCGGGGGCGGGCGAACGCGCCATTCCGGCCTCATATCTCAACCCTCGGGGCGGAAGACAAGCCTTTTCTCCGCTTCTTCCCGTCAAGGTGAAGACTGCGGACGCGCTCTGCATAGTTTGAGTGAAGTCCTTGATAGAAAAAGCGAAACAACACGCCTAGATTGTCCGCCGAAGGACGGGGAGGACACGATGGCGGCCGAGGATCAATCGCTGACCGGGGCAGGGCCGGCGAGCGCCAGAATTGACGCGCTCGACGCGCTGCGCGGGCTCGCTGTTCTCGGCATCTTCGTCATCAATATTATCGGCTTTTCCCTGCCGGAAATTGCTTTCAGCAATCCGAAGGCGGCCGGCGGCGCTGATGCGCTGAATTACAGCCTCTGGACCCTCTCCACGGTCTTCGTGGAAGGCTCCATGCGCGGGCTCTTTTCGCTGATGTTCGGCGCAGGGGTCATGCTGTTCACCGCACGCGCCCTTTATCCCGACGGTCCGATCCGGATCGCCGATCTTTATTATCGGCGCACGATCTGGCTTCTGCTCTTCGGGATCATCCATGCGCTGGCGCTGCTGATGCCTGGCGACATTCTGCAGATATACGGCATGGCGGGGCTGGTGATCTTTCCGTTCCGCATTCTCAAATCCCCCACGCTGATAGCTATTGCGGCGGCGATACTAGCGACGCTTACCCTGCTCACCTATTTCGATGAGGCGCCGCAAACCGAAAGAGGGCGTGAAGCGCTCAGCTTAGAGGCCAAAGCGGAAGCTGGCCAAACGCTTTCGCCGGAAGATCTGGATGCGGTTTCAGCATGGCGCGAGGAAGTCGCCGGTAACTGGCCCGAAGAAGACGAGTTGAAACAGGAGATCACCAACCGCACCGGAGACATTGCAACAGTATACGCCAGCAACGCAGAAACCGTCGTCGCCTATAGCGACATTGTCGGTCTGATATGGTGGACGGCCGACGCTTTCATGATGATGCTGATCGGCATGGCGTTCTATCGCTGGCGCATTATCACCGGCGAGCGCAGCGCTCGTTTTTATGCGATGCTTGCCATTGGCGCTTACGCCATCGGGCTGACGCTCAGGATTGTCGCCGTTATGCAGCGATGGGAAGCGGACTTTTCGCCGATCCTGTGGTCATGGGCGACATTCGATCAAGTGGCGCGGGTCGCGACGACCCTCGGGCATGTGGGACTCTTTTTTCTGATCTGGAAATGGGCTGCGTCGAGCCTTCCCTTGCGCGCACTCACCGCAGCAGGGCGCATGGCGCTCAGCAACTATATTGGGCAAACGGTGATCGCTAATCTGATTTTCAGCGGCATTGGGTTGGGACTTTATGGCTCGCTCGACCGGGCGCATGTCTATCTTGTCATGATCGCCATCTGGAGCTTTCAGCTCGCTTTCTCCCTGTGGTGGCTGGCGCGGTTCCGCTTTGGACCGCTGGAATGGGGTTGGCGTTGTCTGACCTACTGGCGCCGCCAGCCTTTCAGAAAGGCGAAGGCCGGTGCTGACAAGGGAATCGCTGTCTAGTAGACACCCCGCTGTAGACACGCTTGGCGTTTTTTTGAAGGAAAGCCTCACCCCATGAAGTTCTTTGTAGACACCGCCGAAATCAGCGAAATCAAGGCCCTGTTGCCGACAGGGCTTGTGGACGGGGTGACGACCAATCCGAGCCTCATCATGAAATCGGGGCGCGATATCCGCGAAGTCACGGCGGAAATCTGCGCCCTGACGCCAGGCCCCGTGAGCGCCGAGGTGACGGCCCTTGAAGCCGACAAGATGATCAGCGAGGGCAAATCGCTCGCCAAGATCGCCGACAATGTCGTCGTGAAACTGCCGCTCACGTTTGACGGGCTGATCGCCTGTAAAGCGCTGACCTCAGAGGGTATCAAGACCAATGTCACACTGTGTTTTTCCGCAAACCAGGCGCTCCTTGCGGCGAAGGCCGGCGCCAGTTTCATCTCGCCCTTCATCGGGCGTCTTGACGATATCAATATTGATGGCATGGAGCTGATCCGCGAGATCCGAGTGATCTATGACAATTACGACTTTCGGACGGAAATTCTCGCCGCGTCGATCCGCTCGGCGAACCATGTGAAAGATTCGGCGCTTGCCGGCGCCGATGTGGCGACCGTTCCGCCCGGCGTCCTGAAGTCGCTGGTTAATCATCCGCTTACGGATAAAGGACTTAAAGCCTTCCTGGACGACTGGGCGAAGACCGGCCAGAAAATTCTCTAGGGCGGATCATGACGGATTTGACGGATCAGGTTGATCGGGGCGAGGGAGATGCCGGCCCGCCTTTTGTCTTTGGCTTCGGTTTCAAGGACGGCGTCGCCTCAGAAATGCGATGGGAGGATGTCGCCTCACATGCGGTCGACTATGACTTCATCTGGTTGCATCTCAATATGTTGAATGACGAGGCGCGGCGCTGGATCGGCGCCCAGCGCGACATTCCTTATGCGGCGGCGTCAGCTCTCCTCGCCGATGAAACCCGCCCGCGCGTCACCGCCTTTGAAAAGGGGGTGGTGGTCAATCTTCGCGGGGTCAATCTGAATGAAGGCGCTGAACCGGAAGATATGGTGTCGATCCGTGTCTGGCTCAGCGAAAAACTCATGGTGACGACGCGGCGGCGGCGTTTGAAAGCGGCGCAGGATGTGCGTGCTGACATCAATATGGGCGCGACGATCGCGAATACGGGGGCGTTGCTCGCCCGTATCGCTGCGAAGCTGACAGAACGCGCCGAGCCTTATGTTCTCGAAATCGAGGATGAAGTTGACAGCCTCGAAACCGAAATACTCGAAGGCGGCGGTGTTGGCCTGCGCGCCAAGCTCGCCGACACGCGCCAGTCAGCCGTGTTGTTCCGCCGCTTTATTGCGCCCCAGCGTGATGCGCTGAACCGGCTGGCGGCGGACGAGTCTGTTCTATTCGATCCTCACACAAAAATTGAATTGCGCGAGGTTGCAGACAAGGTGACGCGCATGACAGAGGATATCGATACGGCGCGTGAGCGCGCGATGGTGCTTCAGGACCAATTGACGGATCAGCGCGCCGAAGAGATGAATCGTAATATGATGGTTCTCTCCGTGGTGGCGGCGATTTTCCTGCCGCTCGGATTTTTGACGGGACTTTTCGGCATCAATGTGGGCGGCATGCCCGGCGTTGATAGCCCAACCGCCTTCTGGGTTGTGGTCGCCTTATGCTTGTTCATTGGCGTCTGCCTGCTCGCTTATTTCAGGATAAAGAAGTGGTTATGAGGGCCTTTTGCGCGGGTCTTGCGGCGCTGTTTGCTTTCCTTGCGACGGCCCTGCCTGTGGCTGCGCAGACAGATCGGGCAAGCGAGATCGAAGCGGCGGCGCAGGAAATCGCCAGCATCCGCACGGAGGTGAACGCTGACCAGATCGATGAGGCGGCGGCATTAGAGCAACGCCTTCGCGCCCTACGCGTGGAGGGGCGCAACCGGTTGACTGCGATTGAGCGCGAGCTTGAAGCGACGCGCGCGCAAATCGAATTTCTCGGTCCGGCGCCCGGCGAAAATGATCCGCCAGAAAGCGACATCATTGCTGGCGAACGCAGCGAGCTTGAAGGGCAGCGGGCGCGCCTTAATGGTCAGCGCACAAGGGTTCTCGCCAATATTTTTGAGTCGGGTGAATTGCTGACGCGCCTTTCCGGCGCGCGGGTCGGCGCGCTTTACCGCACCTTGGTGGAGCGGGGCGCATCGCCGCTTGAGCCCGGCCTTTGGGGCGCCGCATGGACTTCCGCTCGTGACGTTTCCGCACGCGTCGGGCGCTATTTCGCGTCCTGGAGCGAGGTCAAGCGCGGCGGCGGCGGCTATGGCCGGTCCGTCGCCATTATCGTCGCAGCGCTCGTTTTATCGCTGATGCTGTTCGGTCCGGTGAACCGCTGGATCGCAGGCACATTCTCGACTGCGGTTGAAAAACGCAAACCGACTTCGGCGCGACGGGTTGTTGTCGCGGGCCTTAAAATGGCGGGGCGAACGGTCCCGGGCGTCATTGGCGGTCTAATCATTATCGAGACATTGCGCGCGCAAGGCGTCTTGACGCCGGAGGGAGAGGTCGCGGCGCGCGCTTTCTGGGTCGGCGTGTTGTCGATCCTGATTGTTTCGGGTTTTACCGCCGGTTTTTTCGCGCCGTCCTCGCCCGGGTGGCGCATCGCCCCGATTGACGCCGATCGCGGCCGCGCGGTGAGCCGCCTTGCGCTGGCGATCGTGTTGATCTTTTCGCTCGACACGCTTCTGTCCGCGATCGGGATTGCTGCGCGCGCCGACGACGCGTTGTTGCGCATCATCGACGCCCTCGCCGCCACCGCGATTGCGGTGTGCGTTTTTCTTCTTTGCCGCAGCCGCCTGTGGCGGGTTGAAGATGAAAAGAGCGGTGAAGGCTGGCGACTCCTGCGCCGGATTGGCCGCGCGCTCACCATCATCATTATCGCCGCCGTCGTCGCGGGGTATGTGCCGTTTGCTCATTTCATCGCGACGCGCATTGTTTACCTCGCGCTGTTTATCGGTCTCGCGTGGATGATGCGGGCTATGCTTGCGGAATCTGCGCTGGCGCTGCGCAACAGCCTTTCCACGGAAACAGACCGGCAGGATGAGAATGAGTCGGCCAATTACCGTTTCTGGTCGCGTCTGATCATCAACACCCTGCTGATAGTGGCGGTCACGCCGGCGGTGCTGGTTCTGTTTGGCGTGCCCAGCGCAACCGTTCGCGATCTCGCCGGGCAGGCGGTGTTTGGCTTTAATATCGGCGGGGTTCACATCCCTTCCGTAGCGAAACTGTTCGCCGCCGTCCTTGTCTTTGTCGTCATCATGGCCGCGACCAAGCTTATCCAGCGCGGCGTGCAGCAGGGCCCGCTTGCGCATTCCCGCGCTGATATCGGCGTACAGAACTCGCTGATTACGCTGATGGGCTATGCCGGGCTCGTCATCGCGCTGTTTGCGTCGATATCTTCCCTCGGGTTCGATCTCGGCAATCTCGCTTTGATCGCCGGCGCGCTCTCGGTCGGTATCGGCTTCGGGCTTCAGTCCATCGTCAACAATTTCGTGTCCGGTCTCATTTTGCTGTTTGAACGGCCGATTAAAGTTGGCGACTGGATCGTCACGCCCTCCGGCGAGGGGACGGTGAAAAAAATCAGCGTCCGGTCAACGGAGATCGAAACCTTTGACCGGTCGTCAATCATCGTGCCGAATTCCGAATTTATTTCCTCAACGGTCACAAACTGGACGCATAAAGACCGGCTCGGCCGGATCACGGTGCCCGTGGGCGTCTCCTATGGCTCCGACCCGGAACAGGTGAAAGAGATCCTGTTGCAATGTGCGCACGACCATCCGCAGATCGTCTCCTATCCTGAGCCTTTCGTGACCTGGATGGATTTTGGCGCATCGTCTCTTGATTTCGAGCTGCGCGCCTATCTCGCTGACATTTCGAAGGGGCTCACAGTGCGCACGGAGTTGCGCTTTGCAATCTTCAAAGCCTTTACCGACGCCGGCGTTGAAATCCCGTTCCCGCAACAGGATGTCTATATCAAAGCCATGCCGGGCGGTGAAGCGTCGCAAAAACTGAAAACGCAGCAAGCGCCGGCGCCAGAAACAAACACTGAAGCGCAACCGGAAACTGACGCTGAAAAGTAGCGCCTGCGGTTTGACACCATGGATGACCACTGGGGCGCCGCGCATGTTTGGCGGCTATCTGACGGTCCGTTTCCAGCCTCTGTCAAAAGGGTTTCCGCGGCGGCGCAAACCCGCCTATCCTTGCCCTTCGCCAGATGCCGGAGGGCAAGGATGCTAGACTTACGTCCAAACTGCGAACGCTGTGACAAGGATTTGCCGCCGGAGGCGGAAGCGCGCATCTGTTCGTTTGAATGCACCTTCTGTCCCGATTGCGTCGAGGGCGCTCTTGGCGGGGTGTGCCCCAATTGCGGCGGCGGGTTCGAGGTGCGGCCGGTGCGTCCTGCATCATTGCTGGTGAAGTTCCCCGCCTCGACCAAGCGCGTTCTAAAAGACGCCAGTTCATCATGAGCGGCGAATTAGGGCAATTTCTGATCGCAACCGGCGCAGGGATCTTCTTTCTGCTGGGCGTATTGCATTTGCGCATCACGGTTGCAGATTTGAAAGAGCCCAAAAAGTTTGCTCCCGCCAATAAGGCGTTGTTGCCGCAGCTGATGGAAACGCGCATCGCTATGCGCAAGGACGTTAAGAATTTCTGGCTGTCCTATCTCGGCTTTCATTTCTCCCATAGCGTTGGCGTTATGTTTTACGCTCTAACGGTCGCCTATTGCGGGCTGGTGCGGCCGGACATTCTCTCCGATGTCATGGTGCGCGTCGTGATTGTCGGCTTCGGGGCGTCCTATGTGCTGATGTCGCGGGCTTTCTGGTTCATCATCCCGCTTGCCGGTTCCGCCATTGGCGTAACGCTGATCGCCGTCGGCATGGCGACGCTTTACTGACGGCGTTAGGAGAGGCTCCATGGAATATGTTGTTGAACCGCAGGAAAGGCCTGCCGTCCGCGTCACTGGCGGAGGCCTTTTTCCGGTGCGGCGTATCTTCTGTATCGGGCGTAATTACGCGGATCATGTGCGCGAGATGGGCGGCGATCCGAAAGCCCAGCCGCCGGTGTTTTTTACAAAGCCTGCCGACGCCGTTGCGCCTGACGGCGCTGTGATCGCTTATGCGCAGGCGACGAACAATTTCCATTACGAAGGCGAGCTTGTGGTGGCGCTGAAATCCGGCGGCAAGGATCTCGGCCCCGGCGCCGCGCGCGATGCGATCTTTGGCTACGCCGCGGGGTGCGATCTGACCCGCCGCGATCATCAGCGACGCGCGAAAGACGCCGGCGCGCCATGGGACACAGCGAAAGGGTTCGATGCGTCGGCGCCGGTAGGAGAGATTTTGCCGGTGGAGAAAGCGGGCGATCTTGCAAACGGGCGCCTCAAGACGGTCGTGAATGGCGAGGCGCGCCAGGACGCGCCCTTGTCTCAAATGATCTGGTCGGTCGAGGACATCATCACCGCCTTGTCGGAACAGTTTGAGTTGAAAGCGGGCGATCTCATTTTCACCGGCACGCCGGAAGGAGTTGGGCCGTTGACGCCTGGCGATGAGGTAAGTGTCGAAGTGGGTCCATGCGCCTTGAAATTCCGGATCGCAACTTGACCGTAGAGACGCAAAAATCCGGCGCAGAAAAACCCGCACTCAGCAGAAAACTGCAGGGTCATCTGGCGATGACGCTGTTTGCGTTTCTGATCTCCATCTCCTTTTTTATCGGCAAGCGGGCGGCGCCGCATATAGAGCCCGCCGCGCTCAACGCCATGCGCTATGTGATCGCCATTCCTCTGATGGGCGTTCTCGCGCTTGTTTTTACGCCGACCTCCGGGCGCGCCTCTCTCTTGAAACCCAAGGCGATCTGGCGGTTTCCCATTCTGGGCGGGCTGATGGGCGTCTATTTCATCCTGATGTTTGAGGCCCTGCGTCTCACCAGTTCGGTTTCAACCGGCGCCGTGTTGACCTTGATGCCGCTTCTGACGGCGATCTTCAGCTTTATCCTCCTGCGTCAGAAGGCGGGCGTCACTGTGCTGGGTAGCCTTACGTTTTCGGCGCTGGGCGCCATCTGGGTGATTTTTCGCGGGGATTTGGGCGCGATCCTCTCCTTCGCCATCGGCAAGGGCGAGCTAGTGTTTTTTATTGGCGTCATCGCCCATGCGCTGCACAACCCGCTGGTCCGGAAATTCAATCGCGGTGAGTCCACCATTGTCTTCGCCTTCTGGTCGGCAGTGGGCGCGGGCTTTTGTCTGTTTCTTTACGGCGCGCCGGCGCTGATGGCGACGGACTGGGCGCATCTGCCGCCGGTCGTCTGGTTATGCATTCTTTACCTCGGCACCGCCGCCACAGCCGGTTCTTATTTTCTCCTGCAATTCGGGCTCCTGCGCATCCCGGCGGCCAAGGCGAACGCCTATATGCTGCTGACGCCCGGCTATGTGATCTTGATGGAGGGGCTGGCCGGCTCCGGCTGGGTCAGCCCGCAGGTCATGATTGGCGCGCTTGTGACCCTGATAGGTCTTGCCATTCTCATCGCCTCGCCCGAAGTTTGATCCATGGACATAGCTGCAAAAAAACAACGATACGCCGAAACTGCGCAAGAGATCGCCGCTGTTCTCGATGGCGAGACCAACCTCATCGCGCGTATGGCGACGGTGTCAAACATCCTGCATCATGCTTTCGACCATTATTTCTGGACCGGGTTTTATCTTGTCGATCCGGACAAGCCCGAAGAGCTGGTGATCGGTCCGTATCAGGGAACGCTTGGCTGTTTGCGCATTCCTTTCGGCAAGGGCGTCTGCGGCGCGGCAGCGGCGTCGGGGGAAACGCAAGTGGTTGAAGACGTGCACGCGTTTCCCGACCATATCGCCTGCGACGCCCGCTCGGAATCCGAGATTGTCGTGCCGGTGCGCAACGCAAAAGGCGCGCTGATCGCCGTCTTCGATGTCGACAGCGATGAAAAGGCGATGTTCGACGAGATTGACCAACAGGCGCTGGAAGCCATTCTGGAAGAGAGCTTCGCACTATAAGGCGCCAACCATTGAGGAGGGGACTTTAAAATGAGCAAATCATACTTGCATGCGCTGAAGGCCATCGCCTGTGCATCTCTGCTGGCGCTTGGCGCCTGTGCGGAGGAAGGCGCCGGGCGCGTCGTTTCAATCCAGACGCCGCAAAACTCCATCGACAAGGCGTTCCTAGACCATATTGATCCGGTGCTTCAGGCGGAAGTGGACGAGGGCGTTCGGGCCGGTTTTGTCGCCGCGGTCGTGACCCGCGACGGCGTCGCCTACAAGAAAGCGTTTGGCGAGGCAGACCCGTTCAATGAGACGCCGATGACGACGGACACAAGGTTCCGCATTGCGTCCATGACAAAGCCGATCATTTCGGTCGCGGTCATGCAGCTTGTGGATCGCGGCGCTATCCGGCTCAATGATCCGGTGGAACATTTCATTCCGGCCTACGCCAATCCGCAGGTTGCGGTCAGCAAGACCCGGAAAGCGGACGGCTCTTTTGAAACACGCCCGGCAAAGCGCTCCATCACTATACATGATCTACTGACCCATACGGCGGGCATCGGTTATGTCTTCTCCGCCGCGAGCGATCTCGACAAGGCCTATCTCGAAGCCAATCTTCTGGTCACAGAAGGCGATCTGAAAGAGCGGATCGACCGGATCGCGGCGCTGCCGCTCTTGACCGAACCCGGTGAAATCTGGAGCTACAGCTATTCCATCGACATTCTCGGATACATCATTGAGGCGGCCAGCGGCGTCCCGTTAGAGACCTATCTGATGGAGAATATCTTCACGCCGCTTGGCATGAACGGGACGGAATTCTTCATCGATGACAGCGACTTTGAGGGCGCGGCGGTTGTCATTGAGTTCAATGAAGCAGGCGAGATGGTACGCAGCGGCGGCAGCGCGCTGAGCTCGCCAGTGAATGACGAGGCGTTTGGCATCGCTTCCGGCGGCGCTGGGCTTGTTTCAAATGTCGATGACTATGCGCGCTTCATGCGCATGTTGTTGAATGACGGCGAGCTTGATGGCGCGCGCATTCTTTCTCCTGCGACTGTGCGGCTGATGATGCAGGATCACACGCCGATGAATGCGCGGCCCGAGCCATGGAAGAATATCGGCATGACCTTCGGCCTCGGTGGTTATGTCGTTCTTGAGCCGGGCTATATGGGCAATTACGCGGCCAAAGGCGATTGGGGCTGGGCCGGCTATTGGGACACCCATTTCTTCGTCAACCGCGAGGAAAATCTCGGCGTTCTTCTTTTAGCGCAGACTCAGCCCGGCCCGCATATGCCGCCATCACGCGCGGAAGACCTGATGAAAAGCATCGCCTACGGCGCGCAGCGGCATTAAGCGACTTCCCTAGTCGTCATCATCCGAATTGATGCGCTGGCGCTCGCGCTGGTCCGAGCGCAGTGCGGACTTCGCGTTCTCGATGATCTTGCGCAGGCGGATCGGATCATCGAGATCGGGCAGAGTGATGACGCCGACGCCGGTGCCGCGCAGGACCAGCTTGCCATAGCTCAGGATGCGGCCCCAGATGGACTGGTGCAGAGTGATTTCCTCAATCTTGTTGAGGCTTACTTCCTGCGTGTTCCGGGAGATAAGGCCGGTCTTGTAAACAAAGCGGTAGGTGGTGACGACAATCTCTGTCGTGGTGAGAATGATCAGATGATTGATCAGGATAAGCGCCCCGCAAACGCCTCCGACCCCTGCTGACCACCACGCCACTTTCAGGGATTCATAAGGACGGCCTGCGGCGAACTGGATGTAAAAGATCAGCGCCAGCGACGCGGCGCCGAGCGCGAACCACAACATTGGAAAGAAACTGTAGGTCCAGTTGAAGTTGGCGCGATGAATGATTTCCTCGCCCCCCGCCAGCGTCTTATCAACATAACCCGACATGCCGTTGTTTCCCCGTTCCGGTTTATTATATCCCCGCCAGCGAAAACCCGCCCGCGCTGTCTATATAGGCGATATAGGCAGGATCGAAAACGCTGCTTTGCGTTGAAATGGTTCGGTTTCGGGGATAAGACGCGGCGCTGTTCCCCTCCTGCAACGAAAAAACCCCTCAAGGAGCCCCAGGGCCTTATGGCGAAATATCAATATATCTACTTCATGTCGGATCTGTCCAAGCAGTTCACAGGCGGCAAAAAGATATTAGAAGACATACACTTACAGTTTTTTCCGGACGCCAAGATCGGTGTCGTCGGGGTCAATGGCTCGGGTAAATCGACGCTTCTGAAGATCATGGCGGGCGTGGACAAGGAATTTAACGGCGAGGCCTACGCCGCCGATGGCGCGAAGGTGGGCTATCTCGCCCAGGAGCCGGAGCTGGATAATTCCAAGAATGTCTTTGAAAACGTCATGGAAGGCGTCGGCGAGATCAAGGCCAAGATTGACGCTTTCAACGCCGTCTCCATGGAGCTGGGGGAGAATTACACCGACGAGCTCATGGAAAAGATGTCGAAACTCCAGGAGGAGATCGACGCGGCCGACGGCTGGGACATCGATTCGAAAATCGAAATGGCCATGGAGGCGCTGCGGTGCCCGCCGGGCGACTGGCCGGTGGAGAAGCTCTCAGGCGGCGAGAAGCGCCGGGTGGCGCTGGCGCGGCTCTTATTGTCGAAACCCGACCTGTTGCTGCTCGACGAACCAACGAACCATCTCGACGCTGAATCCGTCGCCTGGCTGGAGCATCATTTGCGCGAGTTTCCGGGCGCTGTCGTGCTGGTGACGCACGACCGTTATTTCCTCGACAATGTCACAGGCTGGATATTGGAGCTTGACCGGGGCCGGGGCATTCCGTTCGAAGGAAATTATTCGTCCTGGCTCGAACAAAAACGCAAACGTCTTGAGCAGGAGAAACGCGAAGAGGGGAATCGGCAAAAATCTCTCGACCGCGAGTCGGACTGGATCAAGGCCAGCCCCAAAGCGCGCCAGGCCAAATCGAAAGCGCGTATCAACGCTTATGACGAACTGCTGAACAAGGCGGCGAAGCAAGAGATCAGCACGGCGCAAATTCAAATTCCGCCCGGTCCGCGTCTTGGCGGCGTCGTGATCGAAGCGGAGGACCTCAAGAAAGGCTTCGGCGACAAGCTCCTGTTTGACGGACTGTCGTTCAAACTGCCGCCGGGCGGAATTGTCGGCGTCATTGGCCCGAACGGCGCCGGCAAGACAACGCTGTTCCGTATGCTGACGGGGCAGGATACGCCGGATGAGGGCGCCTTGCGCGTCGGTGAGACGGTCAAGATGGGTTATGTGGATCAGAGCCGCGAAGATCTCGATCCCAAGCATAATGTGTGGGAGGAGATTTCAGGCGGGCTCGATGTGATCCAGCTCGGCAAGCGCGAAATCCCGTCCCGCGCCTATGTTGGCTGGTTCAATTTCAAGGGCGGCGATCAGCAGAAGAAAGTCGGCGATTTGTCAGGCGGGGAGCGCAATCGCGTTCAACTCGCCAAGATGCTGACAGAGGGGGCGAACCTGCTCCTGCTCGACGAACCGACCAACGATCTCGACGTTGACACCTTGCGCGAGCTGGAAAGCGCTCTCGATGATTTCGCCGGCTGCGCCGTCATCATCTCGCACGACCGCTGGTTCCTCGACCGCATCGCCACCCATATCCTCGCCTTTGAAGGCGACAGCCATGTGGAGTGGTTCGAGGGCAATTTCGAGGATTACATGGAAGACAAAAAGCGCCGGCTCGGAGCCGACGCTGATGTGCCAACGCGGATCAAATATAAGCCGCTGACGCGATAGAAACCGGCGAGGGCGTCAGCTTGTGCAGTCGCCCTCGCTGACGCAAAGCTGAACCTTAGAGGACACCCTGGGCCAGCGGAGCGTTGTCCGGTCGAAGACGATGGGCGTCGACATCACATGGTTCGTGATGCTCGGCACATAGGTGTATGTCATCTCCACAACGATCAGCGAGCCGATATTGCTGAGGACATCCTCGTTTTCCAGCGTCGTATAGTAATCGCCTTCAGCATAGGGCGTGGTGCCGTCGGAAGCCCGGCTCCAGTGAACGATCGGATCGCCTTCTGAGTCGCGGACAACAGAAACAAGCCGCAACGCCATGCCGGAGGAGTCATTGGGTTCAACGATTGACTTCACCCCGTCAAACAGATCGTCCATGTCATCTTCAAGCAGGAATTCCGACTGGGCTGTCAGGTCGGCGAGTGTGTTGGCTGAAATCGCCACCTTGCGGTTCACCGTCATGGCCGTGGAAGCTTCCACGAGGCCAAAAAACAAGAGCACCAGCACCGGCAAGAGCATGGCGAATTCCGTCGCCGCCAGCCCGCTTTCGTTGCGGTGAAGTCCTGTGAGTGCGTTTCTGATTCGGATTATCATGAGGCGCCTCAATTGTCCCTGTTGTTGAGCTCATATGGCTCGTTCCGAAAAATCGCCGTGGAGATCAGGCGCCGCTTGTTCGTGCCTGGTTCGGAAAGATTAAGCCCGATCGCCGGATTGAGGGTCGTATAGAGATAGCAGATCCTGACCCGGACAATCTGAAGCTCATCACCCGGATTGAAAGGAATGGCGGCGACATCGTCCGGCGGCGCGTCGGCGCAGGTCGCCGGGGTGTTGTCCGCCGCGAGCGTGGAGAAGCTCGTGAAGGTGTCGACTTCGATTGTTAGGCGGTCTGCGCAGTTCCCGAAGACACTGAGAACGTTGCAGATATCCTCATACATCTCGTCATATTTGTCTTCCATATCGCCGAAAGACTTTTGCACCTGGCCGGTCTTGATGCGCCGTGCAGCGTCGCCAACCGTTGCATCGACAACGGAGTTGGCGAAAAAGAACCAGCCAACTTCGAAGATCGAAAACATCATCATCAGAAAGATCGGCGCGATGATGGAGAACTCGACCGCTGTCGAACCGCGGGAATCCTTTGCGAATTCCCGCCGCGCGATGCGTTCCGCCCAATTGAGCCGTGACTTTGCGAACATGGCCCTGCTTCCCTATTTACTGATATGCAGGTTCACGAGATCGGCGGCGATTTCGCCGAACGCTTCTTCAAGGTCATCGCCGTCAGCAGCATCATGGAAGTACGGCGCGATGGGCCGTGTGGCGCACGCCTTGAAGACATTTGCCGTTGATGTGCTGTCGAGGCCGAACATGATGGTGTACACAAGATACCCCTCGGCCTTCATGCGGTGACAGATACGCAATAATTTGTCATCGAGTTCATCACGCATCTCACCGCTTGTGTCGATGCCATCGCCCATGCGTTCTTCGATCGCGAAGCCATACTGACCCTGTGTGGATCCCCAATGGGTTTTGTTATCACCGCCAACGACTTGCTCACCGTCGGTCATGATCACAACAGCCTTCTGCCACTTTTCGTAGTCAGGATCTCCGGGGCCAATGCCTTCGGTGAACGGAGCCTCTTTGGAAAGGACACGCCAACCCCAGGCAGCGCCGTGGGCGATGTCTGTGTTGCCGTTCGGATAGAGCGCGTTGACATGGTCCTCGACCGTCTGACGCACATTGGTCAGCGGCAAGATTGGCGGCGGGCAATCCATCTCGGCGTTCAGATAGCTGGAATTCGGCGTATCGTACTTGCCTTGATAGGTGGAGGTAGCCGTATCCCACCAGCCGACATAGGAAATACGCAACAGCCATTCCTGACGGGCGGCGCCGTGATTGGTCGAGTCCAGAGGTGACGTCGTAACTGACCGCTCATTCAGGAAATTGACAAAGGCAGTGTCTGTGATGTTGCCTTTGAGCACTTCGCGGAAATAGTGCACAGTTTTCGCGTATTTATCGAACTGCGCGTTGCCCGCGTGCGTGTAGTTGTTGTCGTTCACGAAGTAGTAGTTGTTGTAGGCCGTTTCCTGGATTTCGCCAGTCGGGTGGCCGTCGTCATCGTCCGGGTCGTCGAAATAATACCCGTACCATGGTGTGCCATAGGACGTCGTGCCGCTTTGGCTGGAATAGCTGCTATCGCTTTCGCAATCTTCGCCGTTATTGCAGTCGACTTCATCAGGCAGGAACACCGGAACCCAGTTGAAATTGTCCGAATCCGTCAGGGCGCTGACATCAAGGGTGTAGTCCGGTGCGTCGTTAAATGCGTCGTATATTTTTGATTCTTGCGGATTGGTGCTTCCCGAAAACTCAGACGGGTTGTCTGTGAAGGCGGTCAGATCCGCTGAGGAGAACGATCCTCCCGGAGGAACGTCAAGTTCATCAAGCGGGTAGGGACGCGCCTCAACACAGCCCTGCCATGACAAGCCAGGGGTGGAGTTGTAGAGCGTGAAGTGATTGACCTTCGTATTCATATCGACATTGCCGGCGGCGTCGACATGGAAGAATCTGCGGCCGTGATAATAGGCGTTCGCGCCGGTGTCCGCCCATGCGCTGTTCCAGCCTGTTGAGCCGCCGGCATTGATGTTTGCGTTAAACGGGACAACGCCGATTTTGAGGTTTTCGCTTGTGGCGTCGTCGCCATACATCACGTCAAGCATGGTTCCGACGGCGTCTTTCAGTCTTTCAATCTTGTCTTCATCATCGCCGGATGCGGGGTCGCCCATGGAGCCCGTCACGTCGAGCACCAGCGCCAGCTCAACCCGGCCGGAGCCTTTTTTGGTGATCTCGACGCATTTGCCGATGTCGAGATCCTGAATGCCCGCAACGCCGAGAAGATAGGTTTCAATCTTGCCGGTGATGCAGGTGATGATGACGGCGTTGTTGTCGAGGCCGAAGTCAATCGTCCAACCTGGTTCGAGCGTATGTTCGTAGTTGAAGTTCGCTTCGAAGAATTTGCGCCCGTATTCCTTGAGTTCGGCGTCGGTCAAGTCAGGATCGGTCGCATTTAACTGCGCAAGCGCGAGCGATGCGGCGTCCATGGATTCGATCATGTCCGCGCGCACGGCGTTCCATCGCGTATAATCGACAGCGCCGCCCGCGAACAGGAAGAGAGCGGTCGCCATAAAAGCAAACAGAAAGAGAATGTTTCCGTCTCTGTTGCCTGCGAAACTCTTGATCGTCGGCGCCAGTTTAAAAGGCAAACGCGTTGCCGATTTTTCCTTGCCGACTACACCGGTGTTCTTAACCAGCATAGGGAACTCCCCGAAACGCTACGTGCTACTGATGCACGAGGCAGATTGCCGGGATTGGCGTTAAAAGGACGTAAGGAAAGATGGTTAAGCGCGCGGTAATTGTTAAAATTGAACTGATGGGAGTGAACGCCATGAGCCGCGTGAAAAGGCCTGCTGCATCGGTATGAAAAAACCTTGAAAGTAGGATTAATCCTCGTTCACAACTTTTAGGCAGGCGTCGATTTTTCGGTTGACCCTTGTCGTCGTTAATGGCCACGATGCCCTTGCAACAACGAAAAACCAAGAAATCGGGGATGTTATGAAAATGGGTTTCGCCGCCGCAGCGATGGCTGTTTCGCTTACTGCTGCTGCGCCTGCCACGGCGGAAACGGTCTATCTGACCGCTGGGCGTATGCTCGACCCGGCGTCAGGCCGCATCACGGAGGCGCCGGCGCTGCTCATCGAGGAGGGCAAGATCCTCAAAACCGGGACAAGGGCGAGCCTGGCGGCGCCCGAGGGCGCGACGGTGATTGACCTGCCTGGCGAAACCCTTTTGCCAGGGCTGATCGACATGCATGTGCATCTAACCGGCGATCCGACCAAGGGCGGAGGCTATTCCTTCCTCGCTTATCCCGGTGAGCGCTTTGTGATCTGGGCGGTGAACAACGCTGAAAAGACGCTGATGGCGGGTTTCACTACAGTCCGGAATACCGGTTCCGATGGTTACGAAATCCTTGCCGTGCGTGATGCGGTGAATGAGGGAGAAATCCCCGGGCCGCGAATTTTCGCCGCCGGCCCGCCCGTGGGCATTGTCGGCGGGCATTGTTCGGACAATAATTATCTGCCCCCGGAGGAAGAAGCGACCGGCGCCGGCGTCGCCACCGGTCCCTGGGAAATGCGCGCTAAAGTCCGCCAGAACATCAAATATGGCGTTGATTTCATCAAGACCTGCTCCACCGGAGGGGTTTTCTCCAAAGGAACCCTCCTGGGCGCGGCGCAGGGAACCCTGGAAGAACTCGAAGCGATTGTCGACGAAGCCCATATGCGCGGGCTGAAAGTCGCTGTTCACGCCCATGGAACGGTCGGCATCAAGAATGCGATCCGCGCCGGCGCCGACACGATTGAGCATGCAAGCTATCTCGACGATGAAGCGATCAATCTCGCCAAGCGTCACGGCGCTTATCTGTCCATGGACATTTACAATACTGAGTACACGCTTTCCGAAGGCGAAAAGAACGGCGTCATGGAAGAATCCCTCGACAAGGAGCGGCAAGTCGGCGGCGTGCAGCGCGAAAGCTTCCGCAAGGCGGTCAAGGCGGGGGCGAAAATGGTCTTCGGCACCGATGCGGCGATCTACCCCCATGGCGATAACGCCAGGCAATTTTCCCGCATGGTTCAGTTCGGCATGACGCCTATCCAGGCGATCCGGGCGGCGACGACGACCGCCGCGGAGGCGCTTGGCAAATCAGGTGAGCTTGGCTGTGTGGCTGCGGGCTGCGTGGCGGATATTATCGCCATTTCAGGCGATCCGCTCGCCGACGTGTCGGCGCTGGAGACTGTCAATTTCGTCATGAAAGACGGCGTCACCTACAAAAAAGATTAAATGAACAAGCTAAAATCCATATAATTCAATTGGATATATGGATAATTGCGGGTGGAGTTGGAGCTTTTCGCTCATTCACCGGCCTTGACGTTTAAGCCGCTAAAAGCGCCGATTTCATTGAACATTCGCCCTGAATCCGTGTTATTAACCATATTGGAGTGACTGGCACGGAGGGGGATGATGGCTATGAAACTGAACAGGATGATGCTCGCAGCATGTGCCGCGGGTGCCGCCGTAATGATGGCGACGCCGGCCATGGCGGGACGCTGCGGACATTCTTATGCAGTGGATGCGCCGACGACCCTCGCCAAGGTGGCGCGCGCCTGCAACGTTTCCCTCTCGGCTTTGCGTGAAGCCAACACCGGGGTCGACCCCAGCTATGTTCGCCCGGGCGAACATCTTGGTGTGCCGGACGAGATCGCGAGCGCTACAGATATTCCGTCGGGGAGCGCTGATGTCGGCGTTGATTATAGCGGATCTTCCGTCCCCATCTATCAGTATGCGGAATATACGGAGCCGGCGCCGCAACCATCCAAACCGGAGGCGGTTGTTTATACGGCGTCGTCAGGTAATCCTTATTTCGTTCAGGCGAGCTACACAGCTCCTTATGTCGCCGAAGATGATCGTCTGAGCTACCAGCAGAAATCCGCAGCCCGCATCCGCAATGCCGGCGTTGTGCGCCAGACGCCTGTGACCTTGTCGCCGATGCGCTCCTATGCGCCGCAAGCGGTCACGATCTCGACGCAAACAGATCTCGTCACGGGCGATCCCGTATCGCCGCTGATGGAATGCGCCGTTCTGCGCCGCCAGCCGACCGGCAAGATTGAGCAAGTGCGCGAATTCAAGCCCGTGCCGGAAGGCCGTGAGACGCCTGCGCATTGCTCCGAGATCACCAATGTCTCCATGGGCGCGCCGTTGAAAGCAGGGCCGGAGATAGACGTCTCCGACTTCCTCTATTCTGAATATGAATCATTGCCGACCGACGCTTTTTTCACAGTGCTGAAAGGCTATGTCAGCAGCGCTGATGCAGAGTGCATCACCCTGCGCAGCGATGACGGCATGGTGTGGCGCGTTGGCGTGCCGCTGGCGCCGGTTGAAATGCTGGGCAAGGAAGCGACCATCTGGGCCGAGCAAACAACCGCGGCGCAATGCGGCGGTCTGGTCATGAACCGCGCAGTCTACGCCGAGCAGACCAACTAGGTCTGTCGCTGCTTTATCCTGATCTGAACCGCTGAGGCTGCGCCTTCTGCAGTCAGCTAGCAGCACCCGCCGCTGGATGCGATTTCTTCTGACTCCTGCCCGAAGGGAGAACTCGTGCCGCATCCCGGAAAAATGCCGTAATGGGTCGACCAGTCGCCGATAAAATCAAACCAGGGCGCAAAACGCGATTCCTTCAGCATGCGGAAGGTGTTGCCGCAGACAGCGAAGACCCGGCCTTTTTCAATGATGTGGTGATTGTCGAGTGCGAATGATTTCTCACTCTGCGCGAGGCCGCCCTTATAGACAACGGCCTGACCGTAATCCTCGCAGGCGGGCTCGAGCCCGTCGATCCTGAAAAGCCGGAAGGTTGCTGAATGAAATTGTGCGGGCGAAAGCTTTTCACGTAACTCCGCATTATTGATGGCGAGCGGGCGATCAGTGACGAGGCGCGGATCGGCAAAGCCTGCACGCTTGGCCATGTTCAGGAAATCATTCCAGTAAAGCGCGCCGCCCAGACATTCGCCTTGCGCCGCCGGATCTTTGCGCAGGTCTTCGCCAAGGCGCCGGTCTGCATAAACATCGGAGAAATAGAACTCTCCGCCGGGCTTTAAAAGCGCGTGGGCTGCGCTGAAAACCGCTTCCTTTTCTTCGACCAGATTGATGACGCAGTTGGAGACAATTACGTCAAAGGACGCAGGCTCAAGATCGAGACCGCCCAGGCGTTCGATGTCGCCCTCCAGAAAACGGACATTGGCGTAGCCGAACCGGTCTGCATGCCAATCGAGATGATCGCGCGCGACGGTGAGTTGTTCCGGCGTCATGTCAACGCCGATCACGTCGCCTGTCGCCCCGGCGAGCTGGGCGAGGGCGTATGCGTCCTGTCCCGAGCCGGAGCCAAGATCGAGAATGCGCGCGCCTTCGAGCGCTAGCGGGGCAATCAGGCCGCAGCCGTAATATTTGGCGCGCACATCGGGATGAATATTGGCGAGAAGCGCCCTCAAGTAGGACGGTGTGTCCGCAATGGTGCAGCAGGCGTCGGTCTGGAGATCGGCCGATGTGTTCAGCACCTTGCCGTAATAGTCTTTCACATTATCCTGGATGTTCATGAGTGTTTCCTGCTTGCGCCCTATGACCGCCAGCTTTACCGTTTTCTGAGCCGTCATCAACAAGCCTGATTGGCAGATGACGCTAAGGTGATCCGCGCGTGTATTGGCGCATCCAATAATTTTTACAAACATCACGGGGGAACGATAATGTCTGTCATGAAGCCAATATTGAATTTTCGGGCTGCGGCCCGCACGACAATGATCGCTGCGAGCGCATTGCTTGCCGCATGCGGCGCGCCTGAGGCCAAATCGCAAGGCGACGCCGCTGAAGCCGGGACCGCCGCATCCGGCGGCGCGCCTGCTGCAGCCAATAGTCAGGGGCCGACAGTCGGTCTCGATTCCATTCTGCAAACCAAAATCTACTATAGTGGCTTTCTGGGGTTCAATGAATACGATCTGATCTTTGCGCCGCCGGGGCAAGTTGATGCGAAAGTTGTCATCAAATCAAAAAACGATCCCGTCGCGGAGTTCGGATTTTTCCCGGACTATCGATACAGAGAAGGGGTGTTCGCGCGCATGCAGCCCGTCAATCATTCGGAGTACACCTTCACGCCGGGTGAGTATGTCATGGAATTTTACGTCTCGGGTGAACTTGCAACGCGTACACCATTCAAGGTGGTCGCCGACGCACCGAGCGGCGACGCCTTCAATCCCGAGCAGACCTTCCGTTTTGTCGGGCCGTGGCAAGATTTTGCCTATCTGACATTCACGCCGTTCAAGGATACAGAAACCGTCAACTTCTCCTTCTGGGCGGGGTCCGGCGATCTATCCGCCGGTCAAACGCGTGCGCCAGTCAATGCAAAGCTGACCCGAAACGGAAAGCTTGTGGCCCACAGCAAGGTCACTCAAGGCATGCTCGACCATGAGATGGCGCGCCGGCATACGCTGCTGTTGTTCCATCCTCATGAGCGCAAGGACGAGGCGAATGTTCCGGCGCTCACGAAAACAGATCTCCAGGAGAACGGCAATTACAAGCTGACGCTCGAACTCACCGAAACCGGCGAGGTCATTCGCAGCTTCTCTTTCAAGGCGAAAGGCGGCGAGCTTGTGCCGCTCCCCCGTACGGTTCTTGGGTATACGCCCAGGGCCGATTACATTGCGCCGCGTGTCGTGAAAGCCGGGTCATCGAATTATGAGTTCGTCGAAGCTTACTGGCTTCAGGCGAACTAGGCCTTGCCTTCGCCGCGCAAAGGCGCCGGAAGCGTCGTCAAATCGACAAATTCGGCGCCTATGATGTTTACGGATAAACAGAAAACTTGATCGCTATGGCGGCGAATGTTGAAAAGAGTGCGGGTGGCGTTATGCGGTTTGAGCCGTTGCGTTCAAAAATGCGGAGCGGTCTTGAAGCGCATCTCGACAAGGCGGCGCAAGCCTATCTTGGCGATCCGTCGCTGACGAGGATGGACTTTTCCCGCCCTGTGGGAGAGGCGGCGCTGTCCGGATGCGACTCGGTGTCATGGCGTATTTTCAAAAATCCGGTGACGCTGTTTATCGGCGGCGTCGCCGCCGTCATTCTTGAACTCGCGGAGCCGCGGGTGCGCTCCGGCGTGTGGGAGCATTCAAATTTTCGTAAAGACCCCGTCGGCCGGCTGAAGCGCACGGGGCTGGCAGCAATGGTCACCGTCTATGGCGCGCGCAGCGAGGCGGAAGCGATGATCGCGCGCATCAACGCCATCCATGACAGAATATCGGGCGTCACCACTGCGGGCGCGCCTTATCATGCAAGCGATTCCGAACTTCTGACCTGGGTGCAGGCGACAGCCGCCTTTGGTTTCCTTGAGGCCTACAGCGCCTATGCTTTCCCCATAAGCGACGTTGAGCGAAATCGTTATTACGGCGAAAGCGTCAAATCGGCGACCCTTTATGGTGCAACGAGCGCGCCACGCTCGCTGGCGGAACAAGCGGCCTTGTTCGGCGCCATGACGGATAAGCTGGAAGCCTCCGAAATTATCTTCGAGTTTCTGTCGATCATGAAAAAAGCCGAAGCCTTTCCACAACCAGCCCAGATTGCACAACACTCTCTTGTGCGCGCTGCGGTTGAACTCGTTCCGGGGCGCATCCGCGGCATCCTGGGCCTCGACAGACGTTATGGCTTAAGGCCTTTTGAGGGCCGCGTCGTCAGACGCATGGCCCGCAGGGCCGACCGTCTGGTGCTGAAGTCCGGCCCGGCCGCCACATCCTGCCGCCGCCTTGGCCTGCCTGACCACTATCTTTACCGGCGGCCGTGACGCCAGACTGTTCCGTGTCGGGACGGAAGTGCCGCAAATTTTCAGAAATCCGCTATCAAAAGTTTAGACCCGGTTAATTTTATAGATGTAGATGTACGCACTCTGGCCGGGGAGAGTCATGCGCATCACGCAAAAGGTTTCGCTTGCGCTTGTCATCGCGTTCGCTGCGCTGTGCGCCTTGCTCTGGGCTGCGCTGCAACTCAGTGTTGCGCCACAATTCACCGAATTTGAACTGCAAAAAGCCGAAGATAATTTCGAGCGCGCCCACAATATTATCGACCGGGAACTCAATCAGCTTGAAGCGTATCGACGTGACTATGGCGTCTGGGATGACGCCTATGAATTTGTCAAAGGCCGCAATCCGGGTTTTCTGGAAGAGGAATTACCGCTCAGCCTGCTCCATGAACTGGGGCTTAACATCTATATTTATCTGGGCTCGGACAGCGCCCTGATCGATGGCGTCGCTATCGACGGGGCGATGGAAAATGAAGTCAATATTGACGCCTACTCCCCGTCGCGGTTTGACGGCTGGCGAGGGTTCCAGGCGTCCCTGACGCCATTGGACGCCGCCCAGACTGTTGTTGCGACCGAGGCTGGCCTGATGCTGGTCGCATATGCGCCGGTCACCAATACCGACGGAAGCGGCGCTTATGCCGGTCATATTCTGACCGGGCGGATTATTGACGCGGCTTATATCGCAGCGTTGAAAAAACAGACCCGCGTCGAAATGGAGGTGACGCCGCTCAGCGACGCCCCGATGAAGACGGCCGCGATCAAGTCGGTTGTCAGAGCGGACGGATTCGTGTCCGTCGCCGCGCCGTTGACTGGCGCTGACGGCGAAGTTGTCGCCATGCTGACGGCGCGAACCCCGTGCGACATTACTGTCATCGGTCAAGGCACAATTCGCACAGCTTTCATATTCCTCACTGTAGCGGCCATGATCTTCATCGCTATTGTCAGCGTTCTTCTAAATAAGCTTGCTATTCATCCCATTGAAAAGCTGACAGCGATCATCAAGGACTCAGACGCCGAAAAGCTCGCAGTCGTGGATAATCTCGCCGATCGAAAAGACGAGATTGGCGTTCTGTATTCCAGCTTTACGAACCTTCTGGAACGCATTGACGAACATACCAGGCAACTCGCCGGGGCCCTGAAAGTCGCGGAGTCGGGAGAGCGCGCAAAAACCCATTTTCTGGCGAATATGAGTCATGAGATTCGCACCCCCATGAATGGCGTTATGGGCATGGCGGACCTTCTCGCCAGCACCAAACTCACGGATACGCAAAAGGGTTTTGTGGATGTGATCGTCAAATCCGGCGACGCTCTTCTGACGATCATCAACGATATTCTTGATTTCTCAAAGCTTGACGCTGGCATGGCGTCGATCAATCCCGCGCCGTTCATCCTAGCTGATGTGGTCGAGGATGTCTCGGCGCTGGTGGCGGCGCGCGCGACGTCAAAGCAAGTGGAGCTTGCCGTCAGGATTGATCCAAAACTTCCCTACAGCTTTGTGGGGGACGCAGGGCGCCTGCGTCAGATCCTCATCAACCTTGCCGGGAACGCCGTCAAATTTACCGATAAGGGATATGTGCTGATCGATGTGTCCCCGGTTTCGGAAACCCATGAGGAAAGGGTGGCGCTTAAATTTTCCGTCATCGATACCGGCGTCGGTATTCCAGAGCACAAGCGCCCCCATGTTTTCGAAAAATTCAACCAGGCCGATACCTCTTCCACCCGCGCACACGAAGGCACCGGGCTGGGGCTCGCCATCGCCAAGGCGCTGGTCGAATTGATGGGCGGCGAGATCGGCGTTGAATCGACTCCAGACGCCGGCTCTACGTTCTGGTTTTCCATCGCCCTCGAAGTGAACACCAAAGAACTGCCCAAAACAGTAGACTATGAAGAGGCTGCGGGTGCGCGAATTTTGATCATCGATGATAATGGCGTGAACCGCCGCATTCTCGAAGAACAGACCTCAGCCTGGGGCTGTCCGTCTCAATCCTGTGATAGCGGCGAGGAAGGGCTGAAAATTTTACGCGCGGCTGTTGAAAAACGCGAGCCGTTTGATCTCGTGATCATGGACTATCACATGCCGCGTATGAACGGTGTCGATGCTGTGCGCCTCATTCGCGCGGAGCCGTCGCTCGCCGGAACAGCCATCATCATGCTTACTTCGGTCGATCACGCGAACGCCACTGAGCACTTCAAAGAGATTGGCGTCGACTCCCATCTGACCAAGCCGGCGCGCTCGGCGGCGTTGCAACGGGCTGTCGCGCGCGCCCTCCATCATACGGCACCGGAACAGACAGCCACACCGGAAAATAACGAAAAGCCAGCGCCAGCTGCGCCTCATAGCCATGAGGGGGTCGATGTCTTGGTGGTTGAGGATGTCGATGTCTTGGTGGTTGAGGATAATGAAGTGAACCGACTTGTGGTTTCCCATATTCTCAGAGCGGGCGGGTATAGCTATGAGATGGCGGTGAATGGCCGCGACGCTGTTGAAAAATTCAGGATATTGAAACCGAAACTCATCCTGATGGATGTCTCCATGCCGGAGATGAACGGGTATGAGGCGACAGCGGCCATACGCGAGATAGAGAAAGATGACGATCGGCGCACGCCGATCATTGGCGTCACCGCTCATGCGGTGAAAGGCGACCGTGAAGACTGCATTACCTCCGGTATGGATGATTACGTCCCCAAGCCAGTCTCTCCGGCGACGCTGACGGCCAAGATTGCCGAACATCTGCGTACCGCCGCCTCCGACGCGGCTTAGTCCGCGACGCCGTCGATACAGGCGTTGACCACAAGCCGGTAAGATGAATCCGACGGCATCGTCATCTCGGCGCCTTCCACCACCACCCGTATCGGGCTGTGAGACTCCGCCAGAAGGTGAATGAACGGATCGTTCGCGGGCAGGGCGCCTTCGCTCATGGGCAGGCCGGCGCCGTTGGGGGTCATGGCGACCTCCTGTTTCCCCTCGGCAATCTCGATCGACAGGGTGTGCGTGTCGCGAGCGGCGTGCTGAAAGACGACCTGCCCCTCACGGCAGGCGACCACAAACAGCGCTTCGCTGCGCGGCGGACCGAAGCCTGCCCAAGGATAGCCATTGCTGTCCTTATAAAACCACGCGCCATCCACAGTCTCCGCCGCCGCAGGCGTGACTTCCGGCGCGGGCTCAATTTCCGCCTTGAGCGCATCATCCCTGTCGCCGCAAGCAGCGAGAATCGCGGCAAAGGCGGCGAGGGTGAGAACTTTCAGTGTGAGGTCAGGGTGATCCATGCTGAGCGAACATGGGCGCTGTTTCTTTAGTTCCCGCGCCCGCCCCTGAAAGGCTGTCCTGTTTCTGGACGTTTACGGCTTCCGGCCCAGGCGCTGAAAAACCAGGCGGGACTAGCCCCGAGAGCATTTGCGCGCGCGGCCCAACCGGCCTATGGAAACGGCCAAAGGCAGCAGGAACGCCCCAGGACCCTTTATGACCGCGATCACCCCGGAAATCGTAGCCGAGCATGGCCTAAAGCCAGAAGAATATGAGCGCATCAAGACGCATATGGGCCGCGAGCCCAATCTGGTGGAACTCGGGATTTTCTCGGTCATGTGGTCTGAGCACTGCTCCTACAAATCCTCACGGCGGCATCTGAAGAAACTGCCGACCTCGGCGCCGTGGGTGATCTGTGGGCCCGGCGAGAATGCCGGCGTCATCGACATCGGGACCGACAAGGACGGGGTTCCGCTCGCCGCCATCTTCAAGATGGAGAGCCACAACCATCCGAGTTTCATCGAACCCTATCAGGGGGCGGCGACAGGCGTCGGCGGCATCATGCGCGACGTCTTCACCATGGGTGCGCGGCCCGTCGCGAATATGAACGCCCTGCGCTTTGGCGAGTGGTCTAATTCAAAGACGCGCCACCTGGTTGGCGGCGTCGTCTCCGGCATTGGCGGCTATGGCAATTGCATGGGCGTGCCGACCGTCGGCGGTGAGACAAATTTCGACCCCGGCTACAACGGCAACATTCTGGTCAACGCCATGACCGTGGGCGTCGCCGAGAAAGCAAAAATCTTTTATTCCGCCGCGCGCGGCGCCGGGAACCCGGTCGTTTATGTGGGCTCAAAGACCGGCCGCGATGGCATTCACGGCGCAACCATGGCGTCCGCGGAATTTGACGATGCGTCCGAGGAAAAACGTCCCACAGTACAGGTGGGCGATCCGTTCACGGAGAAACTCCTGCTTGAAGCCTGTTTGGAGCTGATGGCGTCGGACGCGATCATCGCCATTCAGGATATGGGCGCGGCGGGCCTGACCTCTTCCTCCGTCGAAATGGCGGCGAAAGGCGGCGGCGGTTTTGAGCTGGACCTCGACCATGTGCCCCAGCGCGAAGAAAACATGACCGCCTATGAAATGATGCTCTCGGAGTCCCAGGAACGCATGCTCATGGTGTTGAAGCCGGGCCGGGAAGATGCGGCGCGGGCGATCTTTGAAAAATGGGGCGTTGATTTCGCCGTCATCGGCGTCACGACCGACTCTGGCCGCCTTGTTATCAAACATCAGGGCGCGACCGTCGCCGATATGCCGGTGCCGCCGCTTGCGGACGATGCGCCGAATTACGACCGGCCTTATGAGCCGCAGCCGAAACCGGCGCCGCTGGCCGACCCGACCGTTTCCTATCGCGAGGCGCAGGCGATTTTGCGCAGTCCCGGCAAGTCCGAAGAGGAGATGCGCGTGATTGCGGAAGCGCTGATCGCGGACCGGCTCTCCGATGGCGATCTTGTCGACGCCGTTGGTATGACGGTGACGCCGGGTGAGGCGCGGATATACGCCCGCTCAAAACCGGAAGGTGTCAGCTTCTCTGGCTTTGAAGAAGCAGCGCGCAATCTCGCCAATAGCGGCGTCGTAGAGACCACCGAAGTCGAGCAGCGCGAGGAGCAATTGTCGCTCGCCGATGCGCCGGGCGGAGACACCATGCTGACGGCGCTGGCGAAGCTGATGGGCACGCCCGATCTGTGCTCGCGCCGCTGGATCTGGGAGCAATATGACCACACCGTCATGGGCGATACGATTATCCTGCCCGGGGGCGATGCTGCGCTGGTGCGCATTCATGACACCAATCGCGCGCTCGCCATCACCACCGACGTCACGCCGCGCTATGTAAAGGCCGATCCCCATGAGGGCGGCAAACAGGCGGTTGCAGAGACCTATCGCAATATTTGCGCAACCGGCGCCTCGCCGCTGGCGATCACCAACTGCCTCAATTTCGGCAATCCCGAACGCCCGGAAATTATGGCGCAGTTTGTCGGCGCTATCGAAGGCATGGCGGAGGCGTGCGAAGCGCTCAGCTATCCGGTGATCTCCGGCAATGTCTCGCTCTATAATGAAACCAATGGCGCCGCGATCCCGCCGACCCCGGCCATTGGCGGTGTTGGCGTGCTGGAAGACCTCACCAAGGCGGTGCGTGTTGGCGGCGCCGAAGCCGGTGAGGAACTGATCGCCATTGGCGTCACGCGCGGCTGGCTTGGCCAGTCTTTATATATGCGCGAGCTGTTCGATCAGACGGAGGGCGCGCCGCCGCCCGTTGATCTCGCGCTGGAGCGCAAGACTGGCGAGTTAATCCGTAAGCTGATTGATGAAGGCCTCGTCACCGCCTGTCACGATGTCGCCGATGGCGGCATCATTGTGGCGGCTGCGGAAATGGCGCTCGCCGCCGGACGCGGTCTCAACCTGACGACGCCGGTGAAAGCGCGCAAGGCCGCCTTCTGGTTCGGCGAGGATCAGGGCCGCTATCTCGTCGCCGCGGCGCCCGCCGCTGCTGACACCCTCCTCTTGAAGGCCGCGATGGCCGGCGTTCAGGCGTCGAAAATCGGCCGTTTCGGTGGGCCCGATCTGTTGCTGGATAACAAGGACGCGCTGTCGCTCCTTGATTTGTCTGATATTTTTGAATCTGCGCTGCCTGATTACATGAAGGCGGCCGCAAAGGAGGCTGACCCCATGCCCATGGCTGGCGACGATATCAAGAAACTCATCCTCGAGGCGCTGCCCGACGCGGAGATCGAACTGGAAGATCTCGCCGGCGACAATGATCACTGGCGCGCCCGCATCGTCTCCGCCGCCTTCAACGGCAAGTCTCGTGTTCAGCAGCACCAGTTGGTCTACAGAGCATTGAAAGGCCGCATGGGTGGCGAACTTCATGCGCTGGCGCTGGAGACTGAGGCGAAGGAGTAGGAAACTATTCATCTCCAAGGGGACTGCCCCTAAACTAGTACACTTAAATAGACTTACGCCCGCATCACAAATCTATTGTCTTACAATAAGATTTTCTTTAATTGTAATAATTGGGGAATTTGTGATGGACTCTACTTACGATGCGCTGAAGGGCAAAAGGAAATCTGTTCCGCCGACTTCAAAGCTAGTGGTTGGTCACTCAGACGGCGCCGGTCATATCGTCAAAGAGATACTCGGTCAAAGCGTTCGAGCCGCATCCTATGTTACGGACCATGATCACTTGCGATGGAAATATCATGCGGATGCCGGAAACCTTCCGCCGAAGCTGCTGCCTGCCGTCAGTAACTTCGATGCGTTATTAACGCGAATAAAGAAGAATGTTCCGAAAGAGTTTCGCAGACCTTATTACGATCAAGTCGGAAAGTCTCTTTATCTGGCGTTGGATGATGGAGACCCAGACAACATTGATATGCACTTTTCCGACATTAAGCGTCAGCTACAGGAAATCATAAAAGCCCCCGTGTTGTATGCGTTAGCAGGCGCGGGGCTTTCTTTTATCCTCGTCTTTGGTTGTTTTCTGACATATCGCTATTGCTCAGACCCCTTACTAAGCGAATATTCTCAATATATTGGCATGGGGGCGCTTGGGTCCATGCTTTCCCTGCTGCAAAGAAGCCGTGAAGTCTGGCCTTTTTCTTCATCAGGGAGCGTGTGGGTAATAGTGCAGGGAGCAACGCGACCATTTATTGGTGGCGTTATTGCGATCGGCTTAGCTCTTCTCGTGAAGGCGAATCTAATGATGGGGTCTTTGGTGACAACACCTTATACTTTGCTCGCCATGTCTTTCTTTGTTGGCCTTAGTGAGCGCATAATCCCAGAAATTTCAAAAAATATAGAACGTGTTATGGTCAACTCATAACCGGAATTTTAAGTTTTTTTGAGTGAAGTTTCCGGCATTGATTGCACAATGCAAAATGCAGAGAAGCTATTTATATCCACAAAATCAGTTCTGCTCATTTTATTGTCCGTAACTATTTGGGAAGCATGTTCGAGAAATATTGAGGCCAGTGTAGACACGAAGCCTCTCATGCATGATTCAAGTTTGGCAGATTCTAATATGCGCGCTGATATTGCCGGCGTCATATCCAATCTCGAAACCGCCTGGAAAAACGCCGACGGAAATGCTTGGGCCGCGCAGTTTACGGATGACGCAGATTTCATGGTCTGGTTTGGCTACCGCCTGCATGGCGCCGATGCGATCGGATACGGTCATCAGGATCTCTGGGATGGCTTTTACGCGGGAACCGTTTTCGATCTGGAAATTGTTGCTGTTCGCCAGATCGCTGACGACATCGCGATCGCACATCTGGACGGCTGGGTTTATCCCGCCGAAGAGACGCGCCCCGAAACGCCGGCGGTTTCCAAACCGATAGTTGTGCTCGCCAAGCAGGAAAACAGCTGGAAGATTGAAGCCTTTCAGAACACCCCCGGCTTCGGCCCGCAATGTTTTGGCAATGATCTCAGTAACGCTGTCGCCCGGGGCGGCTGTGTTCCGCCCGGTCAGTAAGCGATTGCGCTCTCAAGAAGTTTCGCGTCCATAATGGGAAAACCCTGATTTACCCGCATTGGCGAAACCGCCGCGGAGTAGGGCGCTTGCCCCCTTTCCGCCGCCCCGGTAGGGTCCGCGCAAGTTCAGTCTCTGAAGGACCTTCCCCCATGGTTTTCTCCCGTTTTCTCTTGATTTCAGCCTCTTTCGCCGTCCTTGCGGCCTGTTCCAGAGGCGGCGAAACCGACGGGGAAACGACCTATATCGAAGACGATGCAAGTTCGAGCGAGCCCGGCGAGGAAGCCGAGGCCGTCTGGCGCGCCGCAACGCCGGAAGACGCCGCCGATAAATTCACTTATTCGAACTACAACGACATTCGCGTCACCCATGTTGACCTCGATCTCAATATCGATTTCGACACAAAAGTGATTTCCGGTTCGGCGACGCTCGATTTCGAGCGAGAGAAAAATGACGTCGACACGCTGGTGCTCGACGCCAATGACCTGAAGATCGAAATGGTCGAGGCGCATGTTGGCGGCGACTGGATCACCGCCGGTTACACGATGGGCCCTGATGACGAAGTCATGGGGTCGCGCTTTGCGATTACCTTGCCCGACGGCGCCGATCAGGTGCGTGTTGCGTATGAGACAAGCCCGGACGCAGAAGGCATTCAGTGGCTGTCGCCGGAGCAGACGGCCGGCAAGCAACATCCTTACCTCTTCACCCAGTTCCAGCCGCTTTATGCGCGCACTATGATCCCGTTGCAGGACACGCCCGCCGTGCGCATCACCTATGATGCGCATCTGACCACGCCGCCGGAGCTGATCGCCGTCATGAGCGCGCGTCAGGACGAGGATGGCGACCGCGACGGCGATTATTCCTTCCGCATGTCCCAGCCGATCCCGTCTTATCTGTTGGCGCTCGCCGTCGGCGACATCGAATTCAAGGCGATCAACGATCATATGGGCGTCTATGCGGAGGACTATATTCTCGACGCCTCAGCGGCGGAGTTCGAAGACACGCCAATGATGGAAGAGGCGATTGAAGCCTTTTACGGGCCTTTTCGCTGGGGGCGTTACGATCAGATCGTCTTGCCGCCGAGCTTTCCATTCGGGGGCATGGAAAATCCGCGACTTTCCTTCATGACGCCGACGCTGATCGCCGGCGACAAGAGCCTGACCAATGTGGTCGCTCATGAGCTCGCGCATTCATGGTCGGGCAATCTTGTCACAAATTCCAACTGGCGCGACGCCTGGCTCAATGAAGGCTTCACGAGCTATGTCGAGAACCGCACCATGGAAGCGCTTTATGGCGAGGAACGCGCTGTCATGGAGCGCTCCCTCGACAAGAAGTCGCTGATGGAAGATGTCGCAGGGGCCGCGCGGCCCGAGTTGACGGCGCTGAAAATGCCGACCGATCTCGGCCATCCTGACGATGCTTTTTCTGACGTCTCCTATGTGGGCGGCATGTTCTTTCTGAAGTTTCTGGAGAACCGCTTCGGGCGCGAAACTTTCGACGCATTTCTGAAAGATTATTTCGATCACTTCGCGTTCCAGTCCATCACCACGGAAGATTTCCTCACTTATTTTGAAGATAATCTGTGGGCGGATCACCCGGAAGCGGTCAGTCAGGCTGAAATCAACGCATGGGTCTATGAGCCCGGTTTCCCCGACACGATTGAAGACCCGCAATCGGACGCTTTCGACAAGGTGACGGCGCAGATGAATGCGTGGCTCGGCGCTGGCGACGTAGACGGTTTTGAAACAAGCGCCTGGACCACCCATGAATGGCTGCATTTCATTCGCAGCCTGCCGGACAATATATCGGTGGAACAACTGGCGGCGCTGGATGGGCGCTTCTCGCTGTCCACGTCACAAAATGCGGAGATCGCCAATGTCTGGTACCAGACGGCGATCAAGGCCGGTTACGAACCGGCTTTTGAACCGCTCGACGATTTCCTGATGCGGGTCGGGCGCGGCAAGTTCATTTATCCGCTTTATCAGACGCTGGTGGATAATGGCCGCCGCGAGTGGGCGGTCGCCGTTTATGAGCGCGCGCGCGCCGGCTATCACCCCATCGCACAGCGCCGGATTGATGCGATTTTCGCTGGGTAATTACTGGCTGTTGGCGGAGCTGTTGGTTGAGGGCCCGCGCAGGAGAATCTCCAGCATCGGGCAGACCATCACATGACCGTCAAACACCGCGCCGACAATCAGCGTGTTGTCCCAGACCGCGCCAACGGATGAACCGTTGATCTCGCCATTGACGGAGATGAGAACGTCGGAGGCGAGGCCGTTGCGCGGATTGAGGCGAATGACATGAGACGGGGCGATCGCTTCCGGGTCCTTGGCGTGTTCGACAAAATCGAAAATCTTTGAATGGCCCGCCACCCACAGGGCGCCGTCGCGCGACACCTCGATATTGTCAGGCGCGGTGTTGACGCCAAGATTTTTCACCCGCTTCAAGGCGCCGCTCTGCGCATCGCGCGAAAAAACGCCAATGCGGCGTTTCAACAATTCCGCGATGTAAAGCGTGTTTCCATCGGCGGATTTATTGATCCCGTTGGCGTAGGTGAGACCGCTTACGACAGAGCGGCCTTCTGCGCCGTCATAATAAACGGTGTTGGTAAGCGGGAGCGCAAGATAGGATTCAAGCGCTGATAACGGACCGCTCTCAAAACGCCGGTCATTGGTTGCATAGAACTGCCGTGGGCCGACGCCGACCACATCATTGGGGGAATGCATCGCCGGGAAGGAAACACTTTCGAGATGGATGAGGTCGCCGGCGGCGCCTACATCGAATATCTCGACGATCTGCTCGCCCGTGGTCGGATGACTGATCACGAATAGCCGCTTGGTTCCGTCCGCGCCCTTCCACAGGCTGATCCCGTGGGGCAGGAAATTCTTCATCGCGGGCGAAACCCGGCGCACCGCATCGGAGCCATCAAGGCTCAGGGCGTAAATGCCGTTCAGCGGATTAACGCCTTCGCCGCCTTCACCGTTAAACCAGGCGCGACGGTCCGCGGCGGAAATGAAGGCGAGGTTGAGTTCCGGGTCGATGGTGACATCTTCCGTGCCCGGCGCCACGTCGACGCGACGGCACTGATCAACAAGCTTTGTGTCGAGTTCAGCGAATGCGCCCGATGCGGGCACAAGATGATAAACCAACCGTCCGGCGGCGATGACCGCCAGGATCCCCAAGGCCCAAAGAAAAATCCGCATTTACGCCTCACCCCGCCATGCCGGCCCTGTCCGGGCGGCGCGGCGCGCCTTTATCCCAGGAGTTTAACGCAGTAGACCCCGCTGCGCCAGCCGCTTGGATTTTCGCGGTTTTTCCGTACATGGTGGGCGCTGCGCCGTGAACAGGAGGTCTGGCGAGAAACATGACAGACAAGAGGATCATCGCCAGCCCCCGGCAATTGCCAGGCGCGCTCGCCGGGATGCTCCGCGCCAAATATGAGGTGCGCGAGCCTGAAGGCGCCGTCGCGGCGCCGGGCGAGTTTGCAACCTATTCGCAAGGCGCTGAGGCGGTGTTCGCGACAGCTTTTGACGAGATGGACGCCGGTTTCGTGGAAGCCTTGCCCAACACAGTGAAGCTGATCGCGTCGATCGGCGTCGGCGTCGATCATATCGATCTCGACGCGGCCAAGGCGCGAGGCATCGCCGTTTCCAATACGCCGGAAGTGACGACAGCCTGTCTTGCCGACACGACCATGGGATTGATCATCGCCGCCTGCCGCCGGTTTCGCGAAGGGCTGGACATTGCAAAGACAGGTGAGGGGCGCGGCATGCTGACGCCGGAAAGCTGGAGCCAGCGCGTCACCGGACGCACTCTTGGCATTGTCGGCATGGGCAATGTCGGAAAGGAAGTCGCCAGACGTGCGGCGGGGTTCGATCTCAACATTATCTACACAACGCCGCGGCCGTCGGCGGAGATCGACAAGGCTTACAACGCCCGCGCTGTTTCGTTCGACGAGCTTTTGAAACAGGCGGACATCATCTCGCTGCATTGTCCGCTGAAAGAGGAAACCCATCATTTGATCGACAAGGCGGCGATTGAAAAGATGAAACCCGCAGCCGTGATCATCAATATCTCGCGCGGACCGGTGATCGATGAACTGGCGCTGATCGAGGCGTTGAAGTCAGGCCGTCTTTTCGCCGCCGGGCTCGATGTGTTTGAAACTGAACCGGACCCAATTCGCGAAGACCTCTATTCCCTGCCCAATGTTTTTTGCCTGCCGCATATTGCGTCGGCCACTTGGGAAAGCCGCGCGGCCATGGCGATGCGCGTGCTCGCTAATATCGATGCATTTTTTGAGGCGGGCGCTCCAAAGGATCGGGTGGCTTAAGGCGCTCATTTTACTTCATCAAAGGAACCATAAGACATGAATAGCTTTGCCGCCCGCTCCATCAAAGTTTTTACATATAGCGCACTTGCCCTGGGATTAATTGGCGGCGCGCTGGCGAAAACGAGTGATGCTGACATTCTGGCGCGTGAGGCTATGGAGCAAGAGAACCTGAAGAAAGCCGTTTGGTGTATGGAGGTTCTGGAAGTCGAATTGAACGTCGATCAGTTTGGCGAGGAATGCGTTGCAGAAGGACATATCGAACACGCGCCGCGCGTGCCCGATGGAAAAGACGGATTGATTCAGTATTTCGCGGCGCAACTCGAGCGGTTTCCTCAGATGCATGGCGATATAAAACGCGCGGGCGCAGACGGTGATCTGGTTTGGATGCATATTCATTTCAAAGCGACGCCAGATTCTGAAGGAAATGCGGGCATGCACATTTTCCGTATGGAAAACGGAAAGTTTGCTGAACATTGGGGGGTGGGCCAGCCAGTCGTTAAATCCTCCCTGCACGACAATTCCATGTTCTAGAAAGCAAAGTGGATTTCTGCGCGAAGACATTAAGACGCTATGTAATCTACCTGCGGATAAAGCTTCCTCCTTGCGACTGCCATGCAGAAAACCCCTCCACCCCTATAACGCGAAAAATACCTCATATCTGTTGAATTCGGCCATTTTTTTGAGGTTTGGTGAATACTTATCCAACACCTCGCACGCGCCCTTATGATGATCCTCGCGTCGTTATGCGGTCCGGCGAACTCGCGTCCCGTCTCTGAAGAGAGGGCGCAACACACGAAAAGGGCTCTTACGGCGCCGGGATATGGGAGCGAAAGTCCGCCATGTCCGGGCTCTTTGACATTGTGAATTTGTTTTGATGGGCGTTGTCCGCGCCCGCATATCCGCCGGTGCGCTACGCCCGGATATGCGGGCGCCGGGCGACGCGGCGTCAACGATTGTAAGCTGGGAACAAAGGCGCGGCGCCGGGTGTTTGAAAGGCGAAAGTCCCGCTTTCGTTCCTGTTTCAGCGATGAGGTCAATCATGACGGCGACACAGAAAAAACCGGCAGAAAAACCAGAAGCCGACGACCAGCACAAAGAGGCGGATGAAGAAAATAATTATGGCGGTCGAGATAGTCGTCCGGACAGAGATGTTAATCCCGCCGAGGATATGCATGTCGATGAGGATGAAGAAGGCGCTCCCGCAAAAACCGGTCGCCACAACGCGCAGCAGCGCAAGGACAAGAAGAAAGCCTAGCTTCGCTTTCTGGCCTCGCCGCCGCGCTTCAGCGTCCGGCCGGCCTTCACGGCGTCTCGCCCGAATTTTTCCCGAATAGCATCGATTGCTTTTTCAGTCTTGGCGATCTTTTCATTGCTGTCGCCGAAAAGGTCCGGCGCGCTTTCGCTCTCGCCCGCAAAGGACAGTCCCGAAAAACCCACGCCGATCAGGCGATAGGCTTTGCCCTGGGCGGCGTCATGGAGCATGGGCTTGGCCGCCGCAAAGGCGATGCGCGCGAGATTGGCGGGCGCGTCCAGCGTGGTGCGCCGGGTGATGGTTTTGAAGTCGGATGTTTTCAGTTTCAGCGTCACGGTGCGGCCTTCAAAACCGGACGCTTTCATGCGTGCGGAGACCTTCTCGCAGAGCTCCCACAACACGTCTTCGAGCCATTTCACATCGCGATGGTCTTCGTTGAAGGTCGTTTCCGATGAAACGCTTTTGGTTTCGCGTTCCGGTTTCACCGCGCGCTTGTCATCTCCTTGCGCAAGACGGGAAAGACGCAAGCCCATTTCTCCGTAAGTCTTGGCGAGCCGCGATACATCCATTTTCTGCAATTGCCCGATCGTGGCGACGCCGTCCTGTTCGAGTCTTTTCGCCATCGCCGCGCCGACGCCCCAGATCATCGTGACTTTCTGACGGGCGAGGAACGACTTGGTTTCTTCCTTGCCGATCACGGAAAAGCCGCGAGGTTTGTCGAGGTCCGAAGCGATCTTCGCCAGAAACTTGTTGTGGGAAAGACCGATGGAGGCTGTGACGCCAAGCTCATCTTTCACACGCGCCTGGAGCTTGGCCAGCGTGAGCGCCGGGGGTCCGCCATGAATGCGAGACGTGCCGGTGAGGTCCATGAAAGCTTCATCGATGGAGAGCGGCTCCACAAGCGGCGTCAAATCCAGCATCATTTGCCTGACGGCGCGGCCGACCTCTGCATATTTCGCCATATTGGGCTTGATGATGACCGCATTCGGACAAGCTTCGCGCGCCTTGAACATGGGCATGGCGGATTTGACGCCATAAGTCCGCGCCACATAACAGCAGGTGGAAACGACGCCGCGGACCCCGCCGCCAATGATCACGGGCAGGTCTTCAAGCTCTGGATTGTCGCGCTTTTCAATGGCGGCATAAAAGGCGTCGCAGTCGAGATGGGCGATGGAAAGGGTGAAAATCTCCGGATGCGCGGTGATTCGCGCCGACCCGCAGGCCGCGCAATAAGGCCGCGGGCCCCCCGCATTCACGGTCGTGAGCTGGCCGCAATCGCGGCAAAAACCAGGAATTTCGCCATTTTCAGGCATGAGAAGACCGAAAAACCGTTAAAATTCGCCGCAAGGAGGTCCCGGGGCGTTCAGGATAAACAATCAATTAAGACCTTTTGCGCAAAACTTTCCATCGACTGGGGCCGATTCGCGTTTGGGGGCCCGGAATACGAACAAAAGGCGTACTATGTCGGCCATGGAAAAGCTTGATTATTCAGCTGAACCGAAGACGGTGCTGATCGTTGAGGACAACGAGCTGAACATGAAGCTGTTCAGGGATCTCCTTGAAATCCACGGCTATAAGACACTTGAGGCCCGCACCGGGCCGGAAGCGCTGGAAGCGCTGAAAGACAATCATCCGGACCTCATTTTGATGGACATACAGCTTCCCGAAGTTTCGGGGCTCGAGGTCACGCGTGAAATCAAGAACAGTCCCGATCTCGCTGATATTCCAGTGATCGCCGTTACGGCGTTCGCTATGAAGGGCGATGAAGAAAGGATCCGTCAGGGCGGTTGCGAAGATTATATCGCAAAACCGATCTCTGTGGCGACGTTTCTTGAGAAAGTGAAAAGGTATTTGGACTAGGCTGTGGGGGTCTTAATAACCCTTTAAAGCCATGGGGGCTGCATGACGGCGCGCGTATTGGTCGTCGATGATCTGGAACCGAACGTTAAACTGCTCGAAGCAAAACTTCGGGCGGAATATTTTGACGTACTCGGCGCTTATTCGGGTCAAGAGGCGATCGATCTCGCCGTAAAAGAAAAACCCGACATCATCCTGCTCGATGTGATGATGCCCGGCATGGATGGTTTTGAGGCTTGCAGAAAGCTCAAAGCCAATCCTGAAACCATGCATATTCCAGTCGTTATGGTGACAGCCCTTGACCAGCAGGCGGACCGCGTCGCCGGTCTTGAGGCAGGCGCTGACGACTTCCTGACGAAACCGGTTGAAGACCTTGCGCTGTTCGCGCGGGTGCGCTCGCTGACGCGCCTCAAGATGATGACCGACGAATTGCGCGCGCGCTACGCCACGGGCAAGGATCTCGGCATTGTCGGCAAGATCGATCCTGACGCGGACACCGGCGAAACGCGGGTGTTCCTGATTGACGATAATGAAGACCAGGCGACGCGCCTGATCGCCGCGCTCGGCGATGACACCTATCAGGTCATCCATGAAGCCGATCCGGAGATCGCCCTTACCCGTGCGCGCGCCGGTGAGTTTGACCTTATTCTTGTGAATCTCTCCATCGAAGCCATGGACCCGTTGCGCCTGTGCTCGACGATCCGGTCATTCGAGGAAACACGCCTGACGCCGATCCTGGCGGTGGTGCGCCACGGGGATACGCGCAAACTCGTTCGCGCCCTCGATATCGGGGTTAATGACTATGTCACCCGGCCTGTGGACCGAAACGAACTGACCGCGCGGGTCACGACCCAGCTGCGCCGGAAACGCTATGTGGACCAGCTCCGCTCATCGTTCCAGGTGAGCCTCGAAATGGCGGTCACGGACCAGCTTACCGGCCTCTATAACCGCCGTTATCTCGCAAGCCACCTCTCTGCCATGTTCGACCGCGCCTATTGGACCGGCCGGCCGCTGGCGGTGATGATCCTCGACATTGACCACTTCAAGGACGTCAATGACAAGCATGGCCACGATATTGGCGATCTTGTGCTGAAAGAATTCGCCGATCGCATTTCAGGGGCGATAAGGGGCATCGATCTCGCCTGCCGCTATGGCGGGGAAGAATTTCTGGTGGCGATGCCGGATACGGATCTTTCATTTGCGTCGGTGGTCGCTGAACGCCTGCGCCAGGAGATCGCCGGTTCGAAATTCAGGTTCAATAACGGCCGTGACGAGCTTGGCGTCACCGTCTCCATCGGCATCGCCTCAACCGAGAACGGCCCGGAAGACGACAGCGCCCAGAAACTGATCAAGCGCGCGGATGAGGCGCTTTACGAAGCCAAGAATGGCGGGCGCAACCGCGTGATCCAAAGCGCGGCTTAGTCTCCAAAGCCCTTGAAAAACAACAAAAAAGCCGCCCTCAAGGGCGGCCTTTCATTCCGTAAAGAGGGCCGATCTTACTTGATCTTGCCTTCCTTGAATTCCACATGCTTGCGCGCGACGGGGTCGTACTTTTTCAGCACGAGCTTTTCCGTCATCGTGCGGGTGTTCTTTTTCGCCACGTAAAAATAGCCGGTGTTCGCGGTCGAATTGAGCCGGATTTTTACTGTTGTCGGTTTGGCCATGGGTCGCTCCTCGTGACCTTATTATCGCGCAAAATGAGCGCGGACCATACTCATGGTCTTTTAAGTGTCAAGCCATGGCGTCGCTTTTTCGCCTTTAGCAAGCGTTAAACATCCGCTTCCGGATCGGCGTCGGGCCCTGCGAAGCCATGCATGCGATTCGCCCATTGCAGTCCGATCATGGCGCCCTTCGAGGCTGGCAACAAAGCCCAGGTGAAAAGGATGATCAGCGGCAGCCAGATTGCAAATTGCAGCGTGATCGGCGGATCAAAGAGCTGCTTTGCGGCCAGCGCGAGCGGGATCATCACATGACCCACGATGATGATCGTGATGTAGGGCGGGGCGTCGTCGGCGCGATGCCCGGAGAGATCGAGGCCGCAGGCGTCACAGGTTGGCCTGGTTTTCACATAGCCCGAAAACAGCTTTCCGCGCCCGCATTGCGGGCATTTGTGGGAAAGTCCACGGGACATCGCCGAAGTCCATGAACGCCTGTCCTGATCGCCGCCGAAACTCTGAATTGCCTGTGTCATGGGCGTCTTATGGGGATGGCGCGGCCCTTTCGCAACGCGCCCAAAGCGCGCGGGCGATCCCCTCAGCCGAAGACCCGTTTGAAGATCACGTCCACATTCTTGGTGTGATAGGTGAGATCGAAAAGGCTCTCGAGGTCGGCGGCGGAAAGATGCGCCGTCACATCCTTGTCAGCCTGAAGGTTGTCGAGAAACAACCCTTCTCCGCGCCATGCCGGCATGGCGTTGCGTTGAACCAGCGAATAGGCCTCCTCGCGAGAGGCGCCAGCCTGTGTTAGCGCCAGCAGGACGCGCTGGGAGAAGATGAGGCCGTTAAGGCTGTTCATGTTGTCGAGCATGCGCTCCGGGTAAACCACAAGCTTTTCAACGACACCGGCGAGCCGGTTCAGGGCGAAGTCGAGATGCACGGTCGCATCGGGCCCGATGCCGCGCTCGACTGATGAATGCGAAATGTCGCGCTCATGCCACAGGGCGACATTCTCCATCGCCGGGATCACGGACATGCGCACGAGACGGGCGAGGCCGGTGAGGTTCTCCGTCAGCACCGGATTGCGCTTGTGCGGCATCGCCGACGAACCCTTCTGGCCTTTGGAGAAGAACTCCTCAGCTTCGAGCACTTCGGTGCGCTGAAGGTGACGAATCTCGACCGCCAGCCTTTCGACGGAGGAGGCGATGACGCCGAGCGCCGCGAAATAGGCGGCGTGACGGTCGCGCGGGATCACTTGCGTCGAGACCGGCTCTACGGCAAGGCCCATTTGGCCGGCGACATATTCCTCAACCGACGGGTCGATATTGGCGAAGGTGCCGACCGCGCCCGAGATCGCGCAAACGGCGATCTCTTCGCGGGCTGCTTCCAGCCGCCGCTTGCCGCGTTCAAATTCTGTGTAAAAGCCCGCGAGTTTCACGCCGAAGGTCGTCGGCTCGGCGTGGATGCCGTGGCTGCGGCCGACGCAGACATCGTTTTTGTGTTCAAGCGCACGTTTTTTCAGCGCCGCCAGCACCCGGTCCATATCGGCGAGCAGAAGGTCTGCCGCGCGGGTCATCTGCACCGACAGGCAGGTGTCGAGCACGTCGGACGACGTCATGCCCTGGTGCACGAACCGCGCATCCTCACCGACAAACTCAGCGAGATGGGTCAGGAAGGCGATGACATCGTGCTTCACCTCACGTTCGATCTCGTCAATGCGGGCGACGTCAAACTCGGCCTTGCCGCCTTTTTCCCAGATCGTCTTCGCCGCGCTTTCGGGAATGACCCCAAGCTCAGCCAGGCGGTCCGCCGCATGGGCTTCGATCTCGAACCAGATCCGGTATTTGGACGCGTCTGACCAGATCGCGGCCATTTCCGGACGGGTGTAGCGGGGGATCATCGGTAACTCCGTTTAAGTCGTGCTGGAACCGCCAGCAGGCGTGGAAGAGGCGTCGCCGCCGTCGAGATCAAGAGAGCCGAGCGGCGCGTCGCCCATTGCGGCGGGAGCAGGCGGGGTCTGACGCTGGCCCCAGATCCACCAGCCTATAGCGAGGCCGATGACGAAAGCCGCCAGCAACAAAGCCCACATATGCAAGGCAAGCCAGAGCATCCTCGCATCTCCTCCCTAACCGCGCGACGCCGCTCTTAGCGGTCTTCGATTTCCAGGTAATCGCGCATGGGCGCGCCCGTATAAATCTGACGCGGACGGCCGATTTTCTGGTTTGGATCTTCGATCATTTCGCGCCATTGGGCGATCCAGCCAACCGTCCGCGCAAGGGCGAAGAGGACGGTGAACATATCTGTCGGGAAGCCGAGCGCGCGAAGCGTGATGCCCGAATAGAAATCAATATTCGGATAGAGCTTTTTCTCGACGAAATAGGGGTCTTCGAGAGCGATCCGCTCAAGCTCCATCGCCACTTCAAGAAGCGGCTCATCCTTGACGTTGAGAGCGTCGAGCACTTCGTGGCAGGCCTTGCGCATGACTTTCGCGCGCGGATCGTAGTTCTTATAAACCCGATGGCCAAAGCCCATCAGACGGAACGGATCGTTCTTGTCTTTGGCGCGGGCGATAAATTCCGGAATCCGGTCGACCGAGCCGATTTCTTCCAGCATGTTGAGCGCCGCTTCATTGGCGCCGCCATGGGCGGGGCCCCAGAGAGAAGCGATGCCCGCCGCGATACAGGCGAACGGATTGGCGCCCGAAGAACCGGCGAGGCGAACCGTCGATGTCGACGCGTTCTGTTCGTGGTCCATGTGAAGAATGAAAATCTTGTCGAGCGCATCGCACAGGACAGGATTGAGTTCATATTCCTCAGCCGGCACCGCGAAACACATGCGCATGAAGTTCGATGTGAAGTCGAGATCATTGCGAGGAAAGACGAAAGGCTGTCCGGTGGAATATTTATAAGCCATCGCGGCGATGGTCGGCATTTTCGCAATCATGCGGTGGATCGCGACGCGGCGCTGGTGAGGGTCGTTGATATCTGTTGAGTCGTGATAGAAGGCGGAAAGCGCGCCGACAACGCCGACCATGATCGCCATCGGATGCGCGTCGCGCCGGAAACCCGAGTAAAAATTCTTGAGCTGTTCATGCACCATAGTGTGATGCGTGATGGATGTGTCGAAGCGCTGACGCTCCGCCTTGCTCGGCAACTCGCCATTGAGCAGGAGATAGGCGACTTCGAGAAAGTCGGAATTCTCCGCAAGCTGATCAATGGGATAGCCGCGATAGAGTAGAATGCCCTCATCGCCATCGATAAAGGTGATTTTCGACTCACAGCTTGCCGTTGAGGTGTAGCCGGGATCGAAAGTGAAAGCCTTGGTCTGCTTGTAAAGCGCCCTGATGTCGACGACGTCGGGCCCGTGAGTCGCCTTGAAAACGGGCAGTTCGGCGGTTATTCCATTGACCGTAAAGCTTGCCGTATCCGATTGTTTTAGATCGCTTTTCATGGATATAGCCTTTTCTTTTTGCAGCGCATCAACGCATGTTGCGGCGCACACTAGCCAGTTTACACAAGGGTTTCCAGTCCCACGTCATCAGGCCTGATCAGCAAGCCGTGAGCGTGATTCGTCTCTACCCAGCCCATATAGCACTTCGCCCAGCCCCGGCGAAGGCCGCCCGGCGGTGAGCGCCGCGCGGGCCGGCGGTCCCACGACGCCAAAACCGACATTTTTCGCGGCGGCAAAGGCCTGGAGCGTTTCGTCCAGCGTCTCAGGCGAGGCCCAGACGGCCTCTTCTGAAAGGGCATGGTTAAGATCGTTAAGGATGGCGGTCGCGCCTTCCTTGTGCAGGGGCTTGGCGGCCTTGCCTTCAATCGCGAGGGGACGCGTCAGAAACAGGAATTCTGATGCGGCGACCACATCAGCGAGCGTTGCGCAACGGGTCTTCAGGAACGCCGCAGAGCGCTGTAGCCGCGCCATATTATCTGTATCAAGATCAATTCCCGCCCGTTGGAGGAACGGCGCCGCCCAGCGCACAAACTCTTCATCGCTCAGCGCCGCAACGTAATGTGCATTCACATGGTTGAGTTTGTCGAGGTCGAGCCGGGCCGGCGCCTTGTTGATCCCCTTGAGATCGAAAAGCTGTTTGGCTTTTTCATAAGGGATGATCTCCTCATCGCCATGCGCCCAGCCGAGACGGAGAAGGTAATTGAACAGCCCTTCCGGCAGATAGCCCTGATCGCGATAGGCCTCGACGCCAAGCGCGCCGTGACGCTTTGAGAGTTTCGAGCCGTCGCTGCCATGGATCAGCGGAATATGCGCGAAGACGGGGAGCGGCCAGCCAAGCGCCTGATAGATTTGCGTCTGGCGTGCGGCGTTATTCAAATGATCGTCGCCGCGGATGACATGAGTCACGCCCATATCGTGATCGTCAACAACGACAGCGAGATTATAGGTCGGCCCGCCATCGGAACGCAGAATGATGAGATCGTCGATCGCCGAATTGGGAAAGGCGACGCGGCCCTGCACCGCATCCTCGACAATGGTCTCGCCGTCGCGCGGCGCCTTGAAGCGAATGGAGAAGGGCGCATCCGGCGCGGTGGCGGGGTCCGCATCGCGCCACTTGCTTTCAAAACGCACGCCATCGGCTCTCGCCTGATCCCGCGCAGCGGTGATTTCATCCGGCGTCAGGTAACAGCGATAAGCCTTGCCCTCCGCCAGCAACTGATTGGCGATTTCGACGTGACGCGGGGCCTGCTCATATTGCGACACCGGCTCGCCGTCCCAGTCGAGGCCGAGCCATGTGAGCCCGTCAATGATCGCCTGCACCGCCTCAGGCGTATGGCGCGCGCGGTCCGTATCCTCGATGCGCAGGAGAAACTTGCCGCCGCGCCCGCGCGCATAGAGCCAGTTGAACAGCGCAGTCCGCGCGCCGCCAATATGAAGATAGCCCGTAGGCGAGGGGGCGAAGCGGGTGACGACAGGCTGTTGATTATCGGCCATACTAAAGCGACCGGCTCCTCTTGTTGCGTTTCGGTGTTGCGGGCGCGGGATAACATGGGGGGTCCCCGGCGCCTATGCCTTTGGGGCCAGTGCAGATGACCGCTGATCCCTTGAAATTGGCTTCTGTTGGCGAGGATTTCGCGCAAGCGCCGCCCTTTTCGCGGATGACCTATCTCGGCGGTCAGGCCGTCCGGCGCTGGGCGGCGATGGATTTTGCACGCCTCAGCCTGTGGACGCCCGCCGCCATCGGCCTCGGCGCCGGGCTTTATTTCGGGCTGAAGTCAGAGCCGGACTGGCCTCTGGGCGTTGCGGCGCTGGCGCTTCTCGCCGGGTTTTCCTTTTGGCGCTCACCATTTCAGCGTGTGTTCACCTTGTTGATGTTCGTCGCGCTCGGCTTTGTCGCTGCGGACTGGCGCACCGCCCAGACCGCAGCGCCGCAGTTGTCGCGCGAGCTTGGTTTTGCCGAAGTGACAGGGCGGCTTCTCTCGGTCGAGGAAAGCGCGCGTCAGCGGCGTTACGTCATCGCGCTCACCAGTATTGAAGATCTTGAAGCCGATGAAACCCCGGCGCGGGCGCGTCTCACCTGGCGCGGCGAAGGATTTGACGCAAGACCCGGCGATCTCATCAGCGTTCGCGCGCGTTTATCGCCGCCGCCGCCGCCGGTTGCGCCCGGCGCTTTTGACTTTGCGCGCCAGCTTTATTTCCAGCGCATCGGCGCCGTCGGGTTCGCTGTCTCGGCGCCGGTTGCAGACCCGGACGCTGCGAGAACATTTCGGCAAAGACTGGCCGCCAGTATCGAGACCATGCGCGTCAATCTCGCCGCGCGCATTATCGAGGCGACGCCAAACCATAAGGAAGGCGGGGCGATCCTCGCTGCGATTGTGACAGGTAAGCGCGGCGCTATTAGCGACCGCGCCGAAGCGGCGCTGCGCGATGCAGGGCTTGCGCATCTGCTGGCGATCTCCGGGCTTCACATGGGGCTGGCGACGGGGCTGGTGTTTTTCACCGTGCGCTTCGGACTGGCGGCGGTGGAGCCCATCGCCTTGCGGTACCCCATCAAGAAATGGGCCGCGGCGGCGGCGCTCATGTCTGGTGCTTTCTATCTGATTTTATCCGGGGGCGGATGGTCGGCGCGGCGCGCCTTCATCATGGCGGCGATCATGTTCCTCGCCATCCTTGTGGACCGACGCGCGCTGTCCCTGCGCAATGTCGCGATTGCAGCGGTGATTATTCTCCTCACGACGCCGGAAGCCTTGTTCAGCACCGGCTTTCAGATGTCTTTCGCCGCGGTGACCGCGCTGATCGCCGCTTATGAATGGCTTGGCGCGCGCGCCGATCCGGGCCGAAGTTTCACCTGGGGCGCGAGGCTGCGCCGCTATGGAATTGCGCTGGCCGTCACCGACATCATCGCCGCGCTCGCGACCGCGCCTTACGCGCTTTATCATTTCAATCGCGTCGCACTCTATTCACTGCCCGCCAATATGGCGGCGATGCCGCTGATGGGTTTTTTCATCGTGCCTTTCGCGGTCGCGGCCCTCTTGCTGGCGCCGCTCGGTCTCGATGGCTGGGCCTGGCGCGCGGCGGCCTGGTGGATGGAGCTGGTGTTGAACATCGCCAGCGGTGTCGCCGGGCTCGACGGCGCGGTCTCCACCACGCCGCAATGGCCGCAATCGGCGATGATTGTGCTGACCCTTGGCGGTCTGTGGCTGTGTCTTTCGCGCGCGCCGTGGCGGCTGGCGGGGCTCACCGCGATACCTGTCGCTGCAATGCTGGTCGCCGGCGCGCGCGCGCCTTTGCTGTTCGTCTCGCCCACGGGGATGAACGCCGGGGTCATCGTACATAACGGGGAGGGTGAGCCCACGCTTTACGTTCATTCCACGCGCCGCGAGAAATTCGCCGCGAGCATGTGGGAAGAGGCGGCAGGGCTCGATATTGAACGGGTGAAACCGGCGGCGCTGACAGAGATCCTCGCCTGCGATCCGGCCGGATGCGCCGGAGAGATCACGGATCGCGCAGTCATCACTGCCGCTTTTGTCAGCGACCCGGCCAGCCTCAGCGAAGACTGTCACCGCGCCGATCTCGTGGTTGCGTTCTTTCCGGCGAGCAGCGCCGACTGGCGGGCGTGCAAAGCCGTCCTCATCGACCGGCGCTCTGCGTGGAACCGCGGCGCCCACGCAGTATGGGTCGAGGAAGACGGATTGTTGAAAGTGCAATCCGCAAATGACCTGCGCGGGAACCGCCCCTGGACCGGCGACGGTTAGTTATACCGCCGCATCAGCCCCACGAGCTTGCCCTGCACCGCGACGCGGTCCGGCCCGTAAATGCGGGTCTCAAAGGCGGGGTTTGCGGCTTCGAGCGCGACGGAGGCGCCCTTGCGGCGCAGGCGCTTCAGGGTCGCTTCCTCATCATCGACCAGCGCCACGACAATCGCGCCGTTCTCTGCATCGGAGCAGCGCTTGATCACGACGAAATCGCCATCTTCGATGCCGGCGTTGATCATCGACTCTCCCTGCACCTCGAGCACGTAATGATCGCCCTTGCCGATAAAGGCTTCGGGAGCTGAGAACCGGTCCACCTCGTGCTGGATCGCCTCAATCGGCGTGCCCGCGGCGATGCGCCCGAGAACGGGAAGGTCAACAACCCCGGCCGCCGGCGCTGAAACCTGTTGCGGCGATGGGGTGGGGCGCCCGCGCTTGAAATCGGGGCTCGACACCACCGCCGGGCGGAAGCCCTTTTGCGCGGGGCTCGGCTTGACGCTGGGCTTGGTGTCTTCCGGCATTTTCAGGACCTCAAGCGCACGGGCCCGATGGGGCAGGCGACGGATGAAGCCGCGCTCCTCCAGCGCCGTGATCAGCCGGTGAATGCCGGATTTGGAGCGCAGGTCCAGCGCCTCTTTCATCTCGTCGAAAGACGGCGAGACCCCGGTTTCGCTGAGCCGGTCATTGATGAAAACCAGCAATTCATGCTGTTTTTTGGTGAGCATTTCCGCCCTCGCACTTCTTTTTGCGGGCCCGGCGTCAGGGAAGGTTTTCCACAGCGCGGCCCTTGAGAGGTTCTTCTGGCGCCGGACATTCAACCAATGGCTGTTTGCACGCCCGAAACGACACAAGAACAAAACAACAACGATGTTCTATGGTTGTTCCACAGGGCCGTCAACTGGCGAAATGAAATCACGTAATAGAAACAGGGTGGAGCAGCGCTTTTGTAGCGGCCCTTACATCTTGCTCACGCATCAGGCTTTCGCCCACTAGGAACGCCCTGGCGCCGTCGCCGGAAAGCCGGACGAGATCGGCGTGGCTATTGATGCCGCTCTCGCTGACTAGTAGCGCGGAGGAAGGGGCCAGCGCCGCCAGCCTCGATGTCGTATTAAGAGAAGTCTCAAAAGTCGCAAGATTACGGTTGTTTACGCCTATAAGATTGGCGTTAAGCTTAATGGCGCGGGCCATCTCTTCTTCGTCATGGGTCTCCACCAGCACGTCAAGGTCATAGCCGCTCGCCGCCGCCATCAGCTCGGCGGCCTGGGCGTCTGAAAGACACGCCATGATCAGCAAGATGCAGTCCGCGCCCCAGGCCCGGGCCTCGGCGACCTGATAGGGGTCGATCATGAAATCCTTGCGCAAGGCGGGCAGGCGGGTCGCTTCGCGGGCTTGCCTGAGGAACGCCGGCGCGCCCTGAAAGCTCGGCCCGTCTGTGAGCACGGAAAGACAGGCCGCGCCGCCACCCTCATAGGCGCTGGCGATAGCCGCCGGGTCGAAGTCGGGGCGAATAAGACCCTTGGACGGGCTCGCCTTTTTCACCTCGGCGATGAGGGCGAAGCCATGGGCCGCCTTTTTCTCCAGCGCGCGGCGGAAGCCGCGCACCGGGCCGGCGTCCTTCGCCAGCGCTTCAATAGCGGCGAGGGGTGCGTCGGCTTTCGCATGCGCCACTTCGGTTTTCTTGTAAGCGATGATGTCGTCGAGAATGGTCATTGGTTCGAGCACTCAACCAGTCTTTGCAGCGCGCCCATCGCTGCGCCGCTGTCGATCGCCTGTTCCGCGATGCGCGCAGCGGCGTCGAGATTATCGGCCCTGTCCGCAACAATCAGCGCCGCCGCAGCGTTCAAGACGGCGATATCGCGATAGGCGGATTTTTCGCCTTCAAGCAAGCGCCACAACGCCGCCGCGTTTTCCGAGGGATCGCCTCCGGCGAGATCAGCCGCGCTGGCGCGGTTTAATCCGGCCTCTTCGGGGGTCACGTCGAATTCGGTGACGGCGCCGTCTTTGAGCGCCGCCACATGGCTGGCGCCGGTGGTCGTCAATTCATCGAGGCCGTCGCTGCCATGCACCACCCAGGCGCGCGTAACGCCGAGAAGGGGCATCACTTCGGCGATGGGGCGCACGAGATCGCGCGCAAACACGCCCATAACCTGGCGCGTCGCCCCGGCCGGATTGGAAAGGGGGCCGAGGACATTGAAGATTGTCCTGACGCCAAGCCCCTTGCGCGCCGCCGCCACATGGCCAACCGCCTTGTGATGCAGGGCCGCAAACATGAAGCCCACATTGGCCTCTTCGATGCAGCGCGCGATCTGCTCCGGCTTAATATTGAGCTTGACGCCGAGCTCCTCCAGCACTTCCGAGGAGCCGGACTTTGACGAAAGCGCTTTATTGCCGTGCTTTGCCACTCGCACGCCGCAGCCAGCAACAATCAGCGCTGATGCGGTTGAAATATTGTAAGTCCCGGCGCCGTCGCCGCCTGTGCCACAAGTGTCAATAACGTCATCTGGCGCATCCACCTTCAAGGCGTGATCGCGCATCGCCATGGCCGCCGCCGCGATCTCCTCCACCGTTTCCCCGCGCGCGCGCAACGCTGCAAGGAAACCGGCGATTTCGATGTCGCTCGCCTCGCCGGAAAACAGCGCATTCATCGCCTCGCGCATTTCGGCGGCGGACAATGGCACGCCGGAGGTGGCACGCTGAAGATGCGGTGTGAAAGAACTCATGAACGAACCGCCGACAGAAAATTGGAGAACATCCGCGCGCCATGCTCCGTCGCGATGCTTTCGGGATGGAACTGCACGCCCATGATCGGCAGGTCGCGATGGGCCAGCCCCATAATCTCGTTATCGTCCGCCGCTGTCGCAGTGACGCTCAGCGCGTTCGACAGGCTGATGCGTTCAGCCACCAGCGAATGATAGCGCGTTGCAATGAAGGGCGAGGGCAGCCCGGCGAAGACGCCTTCCCCCTGATGGGTGATCTCCGAGGTTTTGCCATGCATGAGGCGGTCTGCGCGGATGATGGAGCCGCCGAAGCTCTGGGCGATGGACTGCATGCCGAGGCAGACCCCGAATAGAGGCACCCGCTTTTGCGCCGCCGCCGCCACAAGCTCGAGGCAAATCCCGGCCTCGTTGGGGGTGCAAGGCCCCGGAGACAGGACAATCGCCTCCGCCCCCATATCCAGCGCTTCCGCCGCCGTCACGGCGTCATTGCGGACCACCGTCACTTCTTCCCCCAATTCCCCGATCAGGTGAAAAAGGTTGAAGGTGAAACTGTCATAGTTGTCGATCAGCAGGATCATTGGGCCCGAGAATCAGTAATAGTGATCTGTTGGGAGAATGATTTAACGCCGATGCGGAGGGGCGCAAGCCTTTGGTTTTGCATGCGGCGGCGGGAACAATGACGCGAATGCGCAGAAAGACCATCTTGGGCGCCCGGTTTCCCGGAGATAGAGCAGGCAATGCCGGCCTGATCGCCACCGTGGCGATGGCCTTCGCGGGTGTTCTTGTGGGCGCCCTTTCCGCCTATCTCGGCCAGCGCGGCGCCACCGCAGCGGCGATTGTGCGGGCGCCATCCGAAAAAATCGAGATCGCTGAAGACCCGGCCCGCGCCGAGCGGGACCGGATCATCGCTGAGATTGTCTCCGGCGCGCCGGAGCGCCTGCGCCCGCCGGAGGGACAATTGCCGGCTTATGTGCAGCCCGCAGCGCGGCCCAAAATCGTGATCATTCTCGACGATATGGGCGTTGACCGGCGCAACAGCGAACGCGCGCTGAACCTTCCCGGACCTGTGACCTATTCCTTCCTGCCTTATGCGGGGAAGGTGAACGACCTCGCCCAGACGGCGCGCAAGGCCGGGGCCGAAGTGATGCTGCATCTTCCCATGGAGCCGCGCGGCGACGCCGATCCGGGGCCGCATGCGCTCAAAGCCGGGATGACCGGCGGGGAGTTCCTGAAAACGCTGGAATGGAACCTTGATCGTTTCGCGGGCTATACGGGCGTCAACAACCATATGGGCTCGAAGCTCACCGAAGACATCGCCGTCATGAAGTCGCTTCTGGGCTATCTCGATCATCGCGGCGTGTTTTTTCTCGACTCGGTGACGACCCCGAACAGCGCCGCGCGTCAGGCCGCGAAAGAACTGGGCGTTGAGATTTTTGCGCGCGATGTATTTCTCGATAATGACGTTGGCGACGCCGACTCCGTGAAAGCGCAACTCTCGCTCGCCGAGCGCATCGCCAGAGAAACGGGTTATGTGGTGGCCATCGGCCATCCGCATCCCGAAACGCTGGAGGCGCTTGGTCCCTGGCTCACAACGGCGCCTGCGCGCGGATATGATCTGATCTTCGCCAGCGGATTGCGCCGGGTCGAAAGCGCGGACGAGCCGCAGGCCTTTGCAGCCGCGCCGGGGCTGCGCCTTTAAAGGCGCACAAAAAAAGAGCGCCGAAGCGCTCTTTTCCTGATTTGAAATTTAACGATCTGACAGCGCTTGTTACGACGCTTTTTTGTCGGCGATATAAGCGTCGACAAGTTCTTCCAGGATCGGCAGCGCGACGGCGCCGTTTTTCAACACGACATCATGGAAATCGCGCAGGTCGAAATCATCGCCCAGCGCTTTTTTCGCTTTGTCACGCAGGTCGAGGATCTTGATCATACCAATCTTGTAGGAGAGGGCCTGACCCGGCATGTCGAGATAGCGCTCGACTTCCTTGGTCACGTCTTCCTCAGTCATCGGATTGTTGTCGAGCATGAACTGGATCATCTGTTCGCGCGTCCATTTTTTTGAATGTCCGCCGGTGTCGACAACAAGACGGCAGGCCCGCAGCATCTCATTTTGGAGCCGCCCGAAATCTTGCATCGGATCGGTGAAGCGGCCTTCCTCCTTGGCAAGACGCTCAGCGTAAAGCCCCCAGCCTTCCGTATAGGCGCCGAAAAAGGCGAATTTCTGGAAGGTGGGAACGCCGGTCAGTTCCTGCTGGATTGCAATCTGGAAATGGTGGCCCGGCGCGCCTTCGTGATAGGCGACGGTTTCCATCTCATGCTTCTGTTTAGTCGTCATGTCTTTCAGATTGACGTAGTAGATGCCTGGGCGCAAACCATCCGGGGACGGACGGTTATAAAACGCGATGGGCGCTGTTTCTTCACGCCACTCCTCAACCTTGCGCACTTCAAGCGGGGCTTTCGGCAGAATATTGAAATATTTGTCCACATCCGCATAGATCGAGTCGATATAGCCTTTTGACTGATCCAGATAAGCCTGACGGCCTTCATCAGTGTTCGGAAAGAAATTCGACGGATCGGTGCGCAGGAAGGTGAAGAACTCAGACAGAGAGCCGTCAAAGCCGACCTGCTTGATGATTTTTTCCATTTCTTTGCGGATGCGTTTCACATCCTTAAGGCCGATCTTGTGAATCTCCGCCGCGGAAAGGTCTTTTTCGCTGGTCCAGAATGAAATCTGGTTTTCGTAGTATTCCTTACCCTGCGGCAACGCCCAGACGCCGTTGGGGCCGTGTGAGCGGTCGCGCAAAGACGCTACCTTGGCGATAAAGCTTTCATAGGCGGTTTTATAAGGGCCCGTCAGCGCCGCTTCGGCCTCAGAAATAAGACGGGCCTTTTCCGACGCGGAAATTTCAAGCGCATCAACCTTGGTCTTGAAATCCGCATAGATGGCGTTGTCTTCGCCGCTATCGTCGAACGGCGCGCCTTTGACCATATTGGCACTGTCTTCGAGCACAGGGTCGAAGGAAAACGAGGTCGGCACAATGCCGCGCTCTGCAGCCATATCGATGCCTTCAATCAATTGCTCCATGGCGACATCGAGCTTGTTGATACGCGAGACATAGGCTTCCGCGTCAGAAACATTGTCGACGCGGTGGATATTCTGCAGGAATGTCGCCGGGAAGGTCGACGGATTGTTCATGGTCGAGAAGGCGTAACCATGGAAACGGTAGTCAAAACCTTCGAGGGCCCGCTCCTGCAGGAATTCGAAAATGCGATAGCTGACTTTCGACTGCTCAGAAAGTTTGTCGTAGTCGAATTCCGCGCGAAGACGGCTCAGGTCATCTTTTGTTTCTTCATTCTGACGGATCGCTTCAGCATCGGAGAAATCATCCCATTCGCCATAGCGTTCGGTCTTCATTCCCATCTGGGCCTGAAAGATCGGACTGTTGGCGAGATTGCGCTGGAAAATTTCCTCGAAAAACGCGGACAGGCGTTCGTCTTCGGTTTGCGCGGCTTCCATCGCCGCCGGCTCCGTTGTTTGTGCGTAGACGCTTGCGCCTGTCAGTGCGGCGAAAGCCGTCGTCGCGGCCAGTGCGGCCTTGAGTGATTTCATCATGAGGCACCCCTTCCATGGTCTTTGAGCGCGTGTGATATACGCGCAGCCTGAGAGGGTTTTAAGGCATATTCGCGCTGGGAGCCGAGGGCTTTATCGCAAGAGGCGAGCAATTCGTCGCAAAAATGACGGCGCTAAGCCCCGTGATCAGCGGTTGCCTTCGCGGGCGAGGGCGGATTTGGCCGCTGCGAACAACGCCTTCGCCTTGTTTTCGCATTCAGCCTGCTCCGAGGCCGGATCGGAATCGGCGACAATCCCGGCGCCCGCCTGCACATACATTGTCCCGTCCTTGACCACAGCGGTGCGCAGCGCGATGCAGGTGTCCACATTGCCGTTGGCGGAGAAATAGCCGATGGCGCCGGCGTAAACGCCGCGCGCGTCTTTTTCGAGTTCGTCGATAATTTCCATGGCGCGAATTTTCGGCGCCCCGGAAACGGTGCCTGCCGGAAAACCGCTGACGACCGCATTCACGGGATGTTCGCCATCGCGCAAACGGCCAACCACATTGGAGACGATGTGCATGACATGGCTATAGCGCTCTATAGTGAACTGGTCCGTCACCTTGACCGTGCCGACCGCCGCCGACCGCCCCACATCATTGCGGCCAAGATCGAGCAGCATCAGATGTTCCGCGCGTTCTTTCGGATCGTTGATCAGCTCTTCGGCGAGTCTGTTATCTTCCTGAGGGGTGGCGCCGCGCGGGCGGGTGCCGGCGATGGGGCGGATGGTGATTTCGCCATCGCGCACGCGCACCAGAATCTCCGGGCTCGATCCGATCACATGAAAATCATCGAAATTAAAATAGAACATGAAAGGCGAGGGGTTCGATCGCCTGAGCGCACGATACAGGGAAAAAGGCGGCGCATCGAAGGGCCGGGAGAAACGCTGGCTCAGCACCACCTGAAAAATGTCCCCAGCGCCGATATAGTCTTTCGCGCGCGCCACCATCGCCTTGTAATCGGCTTCAGGTGTGTTTGATTTTTGCGGCGCTTCCAGCGCGCTCTCATCTACGGCGCTGCGCGCCTCGGCCAGGGGCGCCTGCAAATCCGATATGGCGTCAGCAAGGCGTTCGGCCGCGCGAGAATAAGCTGCGCGCGCCGGCACGCCAGGCTCCGGCCGCACTGGTGAGAACAGGCTGATTTCCTGACGCACATTGTCGAAGATCGCAACGACAGTGGGGCGGATGAATAGCGCATCCGGCGTTCCAAGGCCGCCTTCCGGTTTCGGGCCGAGGCGCTCCATCTGGCGCACCATGTCATAGCCGAGATAACCGAACACGCCGGCGGCCATGGGCGGCGCGCCTTCGGGCGGGGTGACTTCGGATTCGGCCAGCAACCTTTTAAGGTTTTCGAGCGCCGGCCCTTCTTCAGGCTGAAACGCGTTCACATCGACGGCGGCGTTGCGGTTGATCTCCGACCTTGCGCCGTCCGCGCGCCAGATAATATCGGGTTTGAAACCGATGATCGAGAAACGGCCGAGCTGTTCGCCGCCTTCAACAGATTCCAGCAGGAAGGCGTTTTTGCGATTGGCGGCGAGTTTCAGATAGGCCGACACCGGCGTTTCGAGATCGTTGACCAGACTGCGCCAGATTAACTGCGGCCTCCCGTCAGCATAAGTCCGCTCAAAACTTTCAAAATCGGGACTTACGCTCACGGCAGGCTAGAATCCGTCGCTGAAGATCGCGTCGATCTGGGTTTGATTGATCTTGACCCCGTAATCCTCGCGGATGCCTTCGACAAAAGCCGAGATCAATTCCTGGTCGAGCTGCATGCCGACCAGTTCAGCTAGGCGCGCTTCTTCGGCAGGCGAAATGGCGCTGCGGCCAAAGCCGATTTCGCGCACTTCGGCGATCACCTGCGCACCATTGTTGCCCACAGTGCTTGAAACGAGATCATTGAGCTTGGCGAAGAAGATTTTCTCGTTGAACGGCTTGTTGATCACTTCATTGGTGAAGCGGCGATCGATCACGAGTTCAATCGGCGCGCGGCCATAAGTGTCGGCGACGTCATTTAGGCTGTCGCCCGCGGCCACCGCTTCGCGAATCGCGGCGACGGTGTTTTCAATACGCTCACGGCGTTCGTCGGCGCGCCAGCGCTGCTCAACCTCCGCCTCGACATAGTCATAAGGCTTCAACGCGGGAGGGATGATCTCGCGCAGGGAGACGAAGAAATAACCGTCTTCGGTGGCGAGGCGCAGCGCCTCGCTTTGCTCGCCCTCATCAAGCTGAAAGGCTTCCGCGATCGCCTCGCCCGGCACCTTGTCGATGATGGCGCCGCCCGGCGCGAAGCTGACACGATCGATGGGGCCGAATGTTTCCAGTGTGTAGCCTGCCGCTTCCGCCGCCTCAGCGAGTTCGGCGCCGGTGTCGCGGACTTCCTCGATCTCGTCGAGGGCGTCCTGCATGCGGCGGCGCACATCATTGTCGAGGAACGAGGCTTCGAGTTCGGGGCGCACATCCTCAAATGAGCGCTCCTCGCCTGGCGTGACCGCGGCGACCTGCGCCACTGTCCAGCCAAAGAGACTGCGCACGGGCCCAACCACAGCGCCTTCTGCAACGCCGGCCTCGAAGGCGGCAGCGCCAACCGCCGGATCGACGATCTGGCTTTGCGTGGCGTCCGCAAAGGTCACGGCGTCCAGCGTCATTCCACGCTCAAGCGCGAGGCTTTCAAAGCTTTCGCCCTGAGCCAGATCGGCGACGGCGGCTTCGGCCTCCGCTTCGGTTTCATAGGTGATCTGATAAAGAGTGCGCGTTTCCTGCGTGGAGTAAAGCCGGTCCTTGCCCGCTTCATAAAGACGGCGCATTTCATCTTCCGACGCTTCAAGACCTTCACGGAAATCATCTGCGCGCAGCACCAGAAGGTCGAATGTTCTGTATTCGGGCGCCGTGAAGACCTCTTCATTCTCCTGATAATAGGCCTGAAGATCTTCCGGCGTGGGCTCGGCGGCTTCACCGGACATCTCATCTGTCACTGTGAGATAGGCGACGCGGCGGCGTTCGGTTTCGCGCAGGACCATCGCATCCATCAGACTGTCCGGCGCCGAGGCTTCCGACACCAGCGCTTCGACCAGTTGGCTCCGGCGAAGGTCGTCATGCATCATGGTTTCGAACTGCTTCACCGACAGCCCGTTGCTCAACAGAATGTTTTCCAGCGTCGTGCGGTCAAAGGCGCCGGTCGCCGGGTTCTGGAACATCTCGCTTTCCTGAAGATAGTCGCGGATCGCCGAGCGGGGCAGGGCGAGATTCATCTTCTGGGCGTACTGGTCGAGCGCCGATTGCGTGACGAGCCGGTCGACCACCTGACGCGCCATGCCGCTAGCGACCGCCTCTTCACGGGTGAGACCGCCGCCGGACTCACGCGAGGCGCGCTGGAAGGTCTGGTCAAACTCGCTGCTGACCGTCCGCTGCGAGAAGCTTTCATTTCCCACTGTGACCGCGGAATTTGCGAGCAGCTGCGACGCATTCGGCACCTGCCACAAGGCGAACGCCGCGACCAGAAGAATGATGACGATCCAGGCTACCGCCCCTTTGAGCGCGCCGCGAACCTGACTGAGCATTGATACCGCCTCGATTTATCGGCCAAATCCTTGGCCGCATTCCAAAATTGCGGCGTAACCTAGTGGCGCCCTGTGTCAACGGCAAGGCCGCCGCCGCGCATAGCTGGCCGCGCCGACTGGACAGGCCCCGCCGCATCGCTTACCCCGGCCCAAAGTCGACAATATGAAGGGAGCCAAGGCCCATGAAACCGCTGATTGCCGGGAATTGGAAGATGAACGGGCTGGCTGGCGCGAAGGGGGAAATCGACGCGCTGATCGCCAAGCTCGGGGGCTCGGCCCCTGATGATCGCGAGGTTCTTATCTGTCCGCCGGCGACCCTCGTCGCCGCTTTCGCCGCCAGCTATTCCGATGAGGCGATCCAGATCGGCGGGCAGGACTGTCATCCCCTGGCCAGCGGCGCCCATACCGGCGACATCAGCGCGGAAATGCTGGCCGACGCCGGGGCCGCCTATGTGATTGTCGGCCATTCCGAGCGCCGGGCCGATCACGGTGAAACCGACGCCATCGTCAAGGCCAAGGCTGAGGCCGCCTTCCGGGCCGGGCTGACGCCCATCATCTGCGTCGGGGAGACCAAAGACGAACGTGAAGGCGGCAAGGCGCTTGAAATTGTCGGCGCACAGCTTTCCGGCTCATTGCCCGAGACCGGCGAAACCTATGTGGTCGCCTATGAGCCGGTCTGGGCGATTGGCACCGGGCTGACGCCGACCAATCACGACATCTCCGAGATGCACGATTTCATCCGGTCGAAAACGCCGGAAGGCACGCGTCTTCTTTATGGCGGCTCGGTGAAGCCCGGCAACGCCAAGGAAATTCTCGCCATCTCCAACGTCAATGGCGCCCTTGTCGGCGGCGCCAGCCTGAAAGCCGATGATTTCTATCCCATCGTCGAAGCGGCCCCGGGCGAGATGTAGGCCGCAATGCGCGTGAGCCTCCTGATCGCCCTTTTTATTGTCGCAGCGCTGACCGGACTTTCCGGCTGTGCGACATGGTCGGCGCAAAAGAGCGCCCCCGCGATTGGGTCTTTTCTTGAGATTGAGGGGGAGCAGATTCACGTCATGGATTTGGGGCCGCGCGACAGCGCATATCCGCCGCTGATCCTGATCCATGGCGCCAGCGTAAACTTGCGCGATATGAAACTGGCGCTTGGCGATCGTCTGTCTGCGGATCATCGTGTCATTCTGATTGACCGGCCGGGGCGGGGTTATTCCTCTCGCCCCGATGATGGCTGGCGGCTGGAGACACAGGCGCGGCTGATCAAGGGCGCCGCAGACGCGCTCGGCGTCGAAAATCCAGTGGTGGTGGGCCAGAGTTTTGGCGGCGCCGTGGCGTTGCGCTATGCGCTCGACTATCAGGAGGAGATGAGCGGGCTCGTCCTGTTGGCGGCGGTCAGTCATGAATGGCCGGGCGGCATTGCCTGGTACAATAAGGTGTCCGGCTGGCCCGTCGCGGGCTTTCTTCTGCGCCGGATCGTGATCCCGCCTTACGGGTCTTTATCTGCGGAAAAGAATGTCGCCAGCTCCTTTGCGCCCGATACGCCGCCGGAAGGCTATTACGAGCAAAGCGGCCTTTCGCTGTTGTTTCGCCCCCATGACTTCAAATCCAACGCCGCCGACATCGCGCATCTGAAAGCGGAAATCATCGCGCAACAGGAACGCTATGAAACACTGACGCTCCCCGTCGCCATTGTCACCGGCGCAAGCGACACGACCGTCAGCCCGGATATTCATTCAAAACAGCTCGCCACGGAAATCGACGGCGCGTCGTTATTGCTGCTGCCCGATACGGGACATGCGCTTCACCATTCCCAGACCGAGGCGATTATCGGCGTCATCCGCGCCATGACGGATAGTGAAGCATGAGCGAAACCATCGATATTCGCCGCAAGCGGCTTTTATATCTCGCAACCTATCGCGGCTTCAAAGAAGCAGACCTTCTTATCGGCGGCTTCGCGAAGGCGCATCTCGGCGATATGGAAACGGGCGAGCTGGACCAGCTTGAAGCGCTGTTAAAGCGGAATGACCGGGAGCTCTATGCGTGGGCGACCGACAAAATGGAGGCCCCGGCGGAGCTTCAGGGGAGCGTCCTCGACAAGCTCAAGGCGTTTGAAATTCCCCGCGATTAACGCAACGCTTTTCATATCCGCCGCTTTCGAACAATCTGCGTAACCTTTTCTTAAACAAATCCCGAAAATTGCACTGTCCTATAACGCTGCGTTACGAATTTCGCGTTATTGATCACACCCGGAAGGTGGGTTGGCCTGCCGAGTGGAGTGTTGCGTAGCGTGCAAGCGGAATCTTATTTCCAGCTTTTGAACCCGCTCGTATTCCTGCTTTTTTCAGCGGGCTTTTTCGCCGTGAACGCGGTCCGGCCGTCGCGCGCCGTCCTGATGCTCGCCATTTCATATCTACTCGGCGCAACCGCCTTCACCGTCGACATTCTTGAACAGGCCGACATTTTCAGAATAGGCGCCATTGCGATCAGCGGCGTTTATGCTCTTACAGCCGTCTTGTCTTCGGCTGGCGTCGCCTGCCTTTATCGCGGGTCGGCGCCGTGGAAACTCTTTGGCGCTGCGTTCATCATTCACATGGCGCTCTATAGCTGGTCATATTCAACGAATGGATATGGCTGGACTAGTTCCTTTCTCGCGAATTTCGGTTGCGGCGTGATCTTTTCGATCGGCCTGATTTACATCCGCAACCATCTCTCGCGCGCGATCGACAAGGTCATTTTCTGGATTTACTTCGTCAGCTGCGCGCAATGTTTCGTTCGCCCCGTGCTGCTTGCCTATTTGTCAGGATGGTCTTTTTCGGCGAGCGGTTTCGATCAGACAGACTTTGTGATGGCGCTGCATTTCGTTGTCGGTGCCTGTGCGGTGACAACGGGCATGGCGCTTCTGGTCGCCTGTAGCACCGATATTATCGACGAACTGCAACAGCGCTCTGTGACTGACCGCCTCTCCGGCGTTTATAACCGGCGCGGCTTTGAAGATGCGGCGGAAAGCCTGTTGCGCATGCAAAAGGACAACGACTTCGTCGCTGTAATTCTCGCCGACATCGACCATTTCAAACAGGTCAATGACACAAGGGGCCACGCCTTTGGAGACATGGTGATCGCGGAGCTTGGCGCCCTGTTCAACCAATATGCTGACCATGACCGCATTGCCGGTCGCATCGGCGGCGAGGAATTCGCTATGCTTGTCATCGGCGAACCTGTTCATGTGGTGAAGGATCTTGCGGACGCACTGCGCCGCGATTTTAGCAAGCTGCGTATTGACGCTGACCATGACGATGCTGCGAGCGCCTTTACGGCGAGTTTCGGCGTCGCCCTGCTGCAGCCGGACGAAGGTCTTCTGTCGGTGATCGCCCGCGCCGATGAAGCGCTCTACCTGTCCAAAAATCACGGCCGCAACCGTGTCTCCTGCGAGACCGATGTGCAGGTTGAAAAGCTGCGCACAGCGGCGAACGCCCATATGCGGCGCAAGCACCGTGACGGTCTGATCGCCGCCGGTCTGTGACCAGGCCGCGGGTCCGCCCTATCTTTGGCAACCATCCAGGCGATCTTTTTTAGCTTTACAGCCTGGCTTTGACAGGCTTGATCAGCACACAGGCTGTATACTACAGTAAGATTATTGTTGAGTAGTCATTTTCAATAAATACCAAAATTGAAGAGGGGTGTGGCTATGTTAAAAACAGTTCCAAAATTAGTAATGTTAGTAGCTGTGATCTTGTCGGGTGGCGCGTTTGCTGAGGATCCCGATACTGTGAAAGAACTGAACCTAGAGGATACGCTTGCTGCTCAAATTGCTGCTGTTCAGGCGGATCGTAACATTATCAAAGATTTTAATGCGCCAACAGATATCGTTGGTGCGGTGTTTTTTTGTAAGGAGGATGAGGCGGGGGGCTATGCTGTCTCTGGAACGCCGTATCCGATAGTTGAAAAGAAGACCGTGAGCCTGGACGGTCTGGATACGCCGCAACTGTTTCAGTATATCGTTGAAAAGGGCGGCTCAATTTCTGGATTTGGCGCTGAGGTTTCAGCCGAAAAGAAAAACCTCGTTCAGACTTCGGTCGCAGAGTTCATGAAAGCCGCATCAGCCCAATTATTGAACAAAGATGCGATGAAGCTTGCACTTCAGACACTCGCGTCTGCTGGCGCAAGTGACAGTGATGATTTCTGTTATGTATGGTCGGCCACAGGTTACCGTGCTGAAATGACAGTAAACCAGCATCAAAAGGTTAATCTCAGCACGCCAGGAATTTTCATCATCACCGGCAAGGCTTCATTCCTGAAAAGTAACAAGATTATAAAAGCGCAGAAATTCGCAACTGCGGTTATGAGCAAATATAATGTCGGTAAAGCTCGCTCAATCCTGAGAGATGCACCGCCCGCTTCGGCAGAGATTGCTGCAGATGCCGTCGATGTAAAGGCGTCAAACCTTGCAGACGTGGTGACTGCCGAGCAAATTGATATCGGCCGCGAGGTGGTGAGTGTTGTTGAAAAGACGGAATATTTGAAGACGCTTCAAGCGGAAAATGGGCTGTCGCGCCTAAATTCTCTTGAAATCGAAAAACTTCAACGAGAACAACTAGAGCAGCTTCTCCAACAGCCTGAATAGGGCTTGTCTTAAGCTCTGCCAGAGATTAATTGCAGCGCAAACGCGGGCCGTCAAATCGGCGTCCCGCGCATTTTGCGTTGAGGGTGATGATGGCGGACGGCAAGACGATGGTGTCAGGGGTGGCGGCGATGAGCGCTGAAACCGCCTGGAAAGCACAAGGCCGTCTCGATATTTTCGGCGCGCCGGAAGGCGCCGATGCGCTCGCCGTCGCTGACGCCGCGCGCTCCACAAACGATCTCGTGCTTCATATCGCCCGCGACGGAACACGCGCGGCGGCGATGGCGCAATCGCTGAAATTCTTCGCGCCCGATATTCCCGTCATTGAATATCCCGCATGGGATTGCCTTCCCTATGACCGCGTCTCGCCGTCGCCAGCCGTGTCTTCGAAACGCATGGCGTCGCTGGCCGCGATCCGGCGCCGGGGCGAGGGCGCTTTTATCATTGTCGCGCCTGCCAACGCCGCCCTTCAGAAAACGCCGCCTAAGGAAGTCATCGAGAACGCCGCCCTGTCGCTGGCGCCGGGCGCAGTGATGGAGCTTGATGCGCTAACACTGTATTTGAGCGCTAATGGCTATGCGCGGTCGTCAACGGTACGCGAGCCTGGTGAGTTCGCGGTCAGGGGCGGCCTCGTCGATATCTTTCCGCCCGGTGCCGAAGAGCCTGTGCGGCTCGACTTTTTCGGGGACACGCTGGAGAGCGTGCGCGCGTTCGATGCAGAGACCCAGCGCACGACGCGGCAGCTTTCAGGTTTCTCCCTCGCGGCGGCGAGTGAAATCCTGTTGTCGGAAGACACTATCTCGCGCTTTCGCAAGGGCTATGTGGCGAGTTTTGGCCCTGCCGGGGACGACCCGCTTTACGAGGCGATCAGTGCAGGGCGGACCCATGCCGGCGCCGAACACTGGCTGCCGCTTTTCTATGATCACATGGATACGTTATTCGACTTTGTCGGCGATGCGCTCGTCTTCATGGATCATCTCGCGGAGGAGGCGGTTGAAGAACGGATCAACGCTATTCGCGACCATTACGAGGCGCGCGCCGAAGACACGGAAACGAGAAAACCCCGGAATACTGATTTCGCCGCGCCGGTTTATCGGCCGTTAAAGCCCGATGCGCTCTATCTTAGCAATGACGAGTGGAAAGAGCGCATGTTCACGACGAATTTGCGTCCGCTCTCGCCATTTGCGCCGCCGGAAAACACCCGGGCCTTCAATTTCGGCGCGAAGGTCGGGCGCACTTTCGCCGCCGAGCGCGCCGCTGAAAACATCAATGTCTTCGACGCCGTAAACACCTACGCCAAGTCATTAATGGCGGCGAAAAAGAAGGTCGTCATCGCATGCTGGTCCGAAGGGTCGGCGGATCGGATGAAGACGGTGCTTGCGGACCATGGCGCGAACGACATGAATGTCGTCACCGACTGGAAGGGCGTCCGGCAATCGGCGGCGCCATTAATGGCGGCGGTGCTTGGCCTTGAGACCGGTTTTGAAACGCCGGATGCTGCCTTCATTTCCGAACAGGACATTCTCGGTGACCGCCTGGTGCGCCGGGGCCGCAAGAAACGCGCGGAGAATTTCCTGTCTGAAGCTTCGAGCCTCAATGTCGGCGACTTTGTTGTCCATGTTGATCACGGCATCGCGCGCTATCAGGGCCTAAAGACCCTTGAGGTGCAGGGCGCGCCCCATGATTGCCTCCATCTTGAATATCATGGCGGCGACAAGTTGTTCCTACCTGTAGAAAACATTGAACTTCTGTCGCGCTTCGGATCCGACGACGCCGGCGTGCAGCTCGACAAGCTCGGCGGCGCGGCTTGGCAGGGACGCAAGGCGAAGATGCGCGCGCGCATCAAGATGCTCGCCGAACAATTGATCGCCATCGCCGCGAAACGCGCCATGCGCACATCGGATGTGGTGGAGCCGACGACCGGAACCTATGACGAATTCTGCGCGCGGTTCCCTTACGCGGAAACCGAAGATCAGGAAAACGCAATCGCCGACGTGATTGAGGATTTCGCCAAAGGCCAGCCCATGGACCGGCTCGTCTGCGGCGATGTGGGGTTCGGTAAAACCGAAGTTGCGCTGCGCGCCGCCTTTGTCATGGCCATGACCGGCCGTCAGGTGGCTGTCATTGCGCCAACAACCCTGCTCGCGCGCCAGCATTACAAGAACTTCTCCGAACGCTTCAAAGGCTTCCCGTTAAAAGTCGCGCAGCTTTCCCGCATGGTCACAGCCGGCGATGCGAAAGCAGCTAAAGAGGGAATGACCTCAGGCGATGTGGACATCGTCATCGGCACCCACGCGCTGTTGCAAAAGACCATCAAGTTCCGCGACATCGGTCTCGTTGTTGTCGATGAGGAACAGCATTTCGGCGTCAAACACAAAGAGCGCCTGAAGGAATTCCGCGCCGACACCCATGTCCTGACGCTGACCGCAACGCCGATCCCGCGCACCCTGCAACTCGCCATGAGCGGCATTCGCGATCTGTCCTTGATTGCAACGCCCCCGGTTGACCGGCTGGCGGTGCGCACGACCGTCGGTCCGTTCGATCCGGTAGTGGCGCGCGAGACCCTGTTGCGCGAGCATTATCGAGGCGGTCAGAGTTTCTACGTGGCGCCGCGCATTTCCGATCTCTATGATATCGCGGAATATCTGTCTGACGAATTGCCGGAGCTGAAATTCAAGATCGCCCATGGCCAGATGACGCCAGGCGAACTCGAAGACATCATGACGGCTTTCTATGAGGGCAAGTTCGACGTGCTCGTGTCGACAACCATCATTGAATCCGGTCTGGATATTCCGACGGCAAACACGATTGTCATTCACCGCGCCGACATGTTTGGCCTCGGCCAGCTTTATCAATTGCGCGGACGCGTCGGCCGTTCAAAGCAACGCGCCTACGCCTATCTGACGACAAGCGCCCGAAAGAAACTGACCGCCGCCGCCGAGCGCCGCCTCAAGGTGATGCAGTCTCTCGATACGCTGGGCGCCGGCTTTACGCTGGCGAGCCACGACCTCGATATTCGCGGGGCGGGCAACCTGCTTGGTGAGGAACAGTCCGGCCACGTCAAGGAAGTCGGCGTCGAGCTTTACCAGCACATGCTGGAGGAAGCCGTCGCAGAACTGCGTGAAGGCGGCGTCGAGGCGGAAGGCCAGTGGTCGCCGCAGATCAATCTCGGCACCTCGGTGCTGATTCCCGAGGATTATGTCGCCGACCTCGATGTCCGGATGGCGCTGTACCGGCGTCTGGGGGATGTAACCGAACCGGCGGAAATCGACGCCTTCGGGGCGGAGCTTGTGGACCGCTTCGGCCGGATGCCGCGCGAGGTAGAGCACCTTTTGGAGATCGTCGCCATCAAGGCGGTCTGCCGCAAGGCGGGCATCGCCAAGATCGACGCCGGGCCGAAAGGCGCCGTGATTTCCTTCCGCAACGACACCTTCGCCAATGTGGCGGGGCTGGTGCAATTCATGGGGTCGTCGCCGCTCGATGTGAAACTGCGTCCCGACCAGAAAGTCGTCTTCCGCCAGGAATGGAGTGACGACAAAGCGCGGCTGCGTGGGGCGAAAAAGATCGCCGGGATCATCGCGGAAATCGCGGAAAAGGCGGCCTAGCCACGGTTTCGAGAGCCCTCTTGACCCGGAGAGGCAGGGCGCCTAGCTATCGCCCAGACGTAAAGGAGTTCCGCCTATGAGCGACATTCAGGCCGATATCAAAGCGCAGGTCGACGCCAACCCTGTCATGCTGTTCATGAAGGGAACGCCGCAATTCCCGCAATGCGGTTTTTCATCGGTGGTGGTGCAGATCCTCGATCATCTCGGCGTCGACTATCAGACGGCGAATGTTCTTGAATCGGACGACCTTCGCAATGGCATCAAGCAATTCTCCGACTGGCCAACGATCCCGCAGCTTTACGTCAAAGGCGAATTTGTTGGCGGCTGCGATATTATTCGGGAAATGTTCGAGCAGGGCGAACTGCGCGAATTCCTGAAACAACAAGGTCTCGCCCTCGCTGAATAAGTCTTAATTCAAACCCGACGTTTCGCCGAACGCATCGAAGATGGTGCCGGTCGCGGCGGCGAGTTCATATTGCGTCACCCGAACTTCATAATCGGCTTGTGACGCATTGATCTGCGCAATGACGAGATCGCGTTGTCCGTCGAGTACGTCGATGACGCTGCGTTGACCCGCCGAATATTCCATATCAAGCCCGCGCACGGACTGGCGCGCGGCCTCAATGCCGGACTCAGCGGCGACGCGGCGCGCCTTTGCCTGTTCGAGCTGACGCCAGGTGCGATTGACGATTTCCTCAACCGCCAGGAGCGTCGCTGTCGTCTGGGCTTCCTGTTGCGCAACCGTCGCATTGGCGGAACGCACATTGGCTATGTTGTTTCCCTGCCGGAAAAGCGGCATGCGCATGCGCGCCACAAGCTGATATTCTTCATCGGCCTGCGATGCGATCAGCGGATCTTCGCCGTAGCGTTTGAAATAACTGCCTTCGAGCGTCAGTTGCGGGGCGATCGCGCCGGTCGCCGCGCTCTTGTCGTGACGCGCTGCTTTTGCAGCCGACTCTGCGGCGGCGATGGCGGGATTGCCTTCGCGGGCAATCGCAAGGGCGTCCTCCAGTGAAGAAAAGACATCCGCCAGATCGCTCATATCCTCCGTCATCTCGGCTGCGGGCATGCGCCCGGTGATGCGGATGAAGGCGGCTTCCTGTTGCGCCAGGCGCGTGCGCGCCTCGCCAAGATCAACCTGCGCCTGCGCAAGACGCATACGCGCCTGCTCGACGCCGGTGCGGCTTTGGGCGCCGGCCTCCGTGCGTTTTTCTGAAATGTTCAGTTGCTGGCTCACAAGTCCCATATTCTCAATACGATGATCCACAATCTTGCGTGCAAGTATAACCCCGGCGTGGGCGCGCGCTGCGTCGAGCGCGGTCTGTTGCATCGTTGAAAGCAGCGCAAGTTCCGATTGTGAAACGCGCGCACGCGCCGCGCGGAACCGGTTAAACGCCGACAGGCCTTGAAACAGCGGCTGCACGGCCGTCACGCCGAGCGTGGTTCCTTCACTCATGCCCACGACTTCAAGACCGTCGCTGCGCCAGCGGTCATCCGTATAGGACGCCGTCGCTTCAACATCGGGGAGAAAACCGCCAAGCGCCCGAAAGCGTTCTGACTTTGCTGCGTCCTGCCGGGCCTCGGCGATACGGAGTTGGGGATTATGCCGGAGGGCGTCGCGGATGGCGGCGATAACAGTGCCCGGCGCCTGCGCCTCGAGATCGACGGCGGCCGCGCCGTCAAACGCGTCATAAACGCTCCCGGCCGCATCGTCGGCAAAGCCTTGAACCGGCGCAAGCGCAAACACGCAAAGCACTGATAGAAAACGGTATTTACCGGCCATTGATCCACACATCCTGATCTCCCCGGATAATGTGGATTTGGTTAACGAAAGATGAATTAGCCGATCGGCTCACCCGTCAGCATGGACCTCACAGGGTCCTTTCCGTCCCACACAAGCGAGGCCCGATAGAACGAGGAAAACATCTCATCGAGGCCGGGCGTGTCTTCGATCAGTTCAAGAAAGCCGGGCAGCTCGCCTTTGGTGTCGAGATAGCCGACCAGTCCGCCGCTCGGCACCTTGGCTTCAAAGGCAAGTTCATACCCTTGCGCCTTATAGTCCTTCAGATCGGCGGCGTAGTTCATGGAGGACTTGCCGAAATGATGGAAGCCATAGCCGCGCTCCTCGATCGTTTCCTTATAGACCGAGGGATGGTCGTCATTGGGCTGCAGAAGCTCTATCTGCATATGGCCAGCGAAGCCCATGGCGATGGAGATATCAGCCACCGCCGGCGCGCCGCGATAGACGCCGTCCTCGCCGGTGAAGTGATCGAGGAGGAACCACGGGCCGACATTCAGACGGGCGCGCCATTTCTCCATGGCGTCGTGGATATCGGCGACCACATAGGCCGTCTGAATGATGCCGCCCTGCGGCTGACCGAAGGTGTAAAGACCCATGACGTTGCGCTCCCGGTTAACGGCCGTGATTATCTCCGACTCTGAGCAATAGTAGCCCGCGATGGGGGATTTGGCCGTTGCATTCCGGCGGTTCCAGCGCGCTGCGAGGGAAGGGCGCGTAACGCCTTGCAAAGCCAATCAATTACGGGCATTACCGGCGGCGGAGACGTGGCCGAGTGGTCGAAGGCGCTCCCCTGCTAAGGGAGTAAGCGGCTTAAACCCGCTTCGAGGGTTCGAATCCCTTCGTCTCCGCCAGTCTTCTGCTACTGGCACATGCCGCGATCTTCGAGGTCCGCCAGCATTTTGGCGTTGAGCTCGGCGGCGTCCATGCCTTCCTCAGCGTTGCGCAACAAGAACTCACGATAGGCGAGACAATATTCCTGCTCACTCAGCGGAGAGCTGAAATCCACGACCTGTTCCGCTTCATCTTCGGCCATTGGCGGCATGTCGGCGGCGTCCTCGATAAGCGCGCCTTCAACCGTTCCGGCGTTCTCCGCCAGATTTTCTTCCTCAATGATGTCTTCGACAAGATCGTTTTCCGCCGCCGGTTCGGCCTCGGGTGTGATGATGTGCGCCTCGGCGACCGGCTCCTCTGCAGCCGCTGGAGGAACAATCAACTTGGCAGCCTCTGTAGCTGCGTCTTTCGCCGATTTCACAAGCTGACTGGCGACGTCTTCTTTTTTGACCGGCGCTTCAGCCGATTTCGGCTTGGGCGTCAGTACAGGGACTGGGGTTTCGCCCTGCACGACTTTCTTGCGGCGCTTGGCGTTCTTTTTAGTCTCTTCGGCCTGGTTTTCGCCTTCTGCGTTGAATGCGATCGGAGACGCACTGGCGGCCTCATCAGGCGCCAATAGAGGTGCGCCCATATCGCCGGGCATGCGCGGCGGATTTTTCATCGCATAAAGTCTTGCGCGCTCTTCTGTGCGCGCCGGCACAGGCGGTAGCGTCATCTGGCCGAAGCGCGACGCGGCGTTCGCCAGCACAACTGACGGCGCCAGAGCATTCGCAACACGGTTGCGCGCGCCGCCGCGCTCAATATCAGCGGCAAGCTTTCCGGGGATCGGTTTTTCATTCAGCCGGCCGCGATAGACCTGCACATTCTCAAGAACGCGCTGCACATAGTTGCGTGTCTCGGAGAAGGGGATCAGCTCAACCCAGTCAAGCGGATCAACACTGTCGCTGCGCGGATCACCATAATCTCCGACCCACTGATCAACACGCGCAGCGCCGGCGTTATATCCGGCGAAAGTCATCACCAGAGAACCATCGAAACGGTCAATCAGATGGGATAGATGCGCAGAACCAAGAGTCATGTTGTAGGCCGGGTCATCGAGCAAGGCGCCGCGTGAATAGACCAGACCTTCCTTGCGTGCGGTGATCTGCGCCGTTGTCGGAATGAGCTGCATGACGCCGCGGGCGCCCGCGCGCGAATAGGCGCGGGGGTTGAACTCGCTCTCCTGACGGGAAAGGCCAAGGATGATTTCCGGAGAGACGAATTTTGCAGCCTCATCCGGCACGAAGATCAATGGATAGGCGACATCGGGCGTAAAGGCGCCGCGCTGGATCGCCACCTTGCCGGCGCGCACAGTCAGATGCGGGGCGCCTTCACCATTAGTGAGCTTGGCTAGTTCGATATACTCGCCGGGACGTTCCAGTTGATCGTCCACATGATAAGCGAAGACCATGAACTCATATTCAAGATCGAGATCGGTCAGCATCCGCAGCGCCGCCACGGTGGGCCGCGACGTAAAGAGCGCACGGTCCATCGGCGAAGATTGCGCGACCTCGTCGAATTTGGAAGCCACAAAGGCACCGCCAAGCTTTTCGGCCGCCAATTGTCCGTAATAGGAATAATAATGCTGCGCGGCGTTAGCGTAATACGCATTCGCGCTGGCGGTATCGCCTTTCGCCTCTGCGGCGCGGCCAAGCCAGTATTGCGCTCTAGAAACCGAGATGGGCGAACCGACTTCAGAGGCGAGCGCGAGGAAATGAGTCTCCGCCCGTTCCGGCGCATTCAGGAACCGCAGCGCAATCCAGCCCGCGTAAAACTCGGCTTCGGCGTAGTCGGCGCCTTCGCTCATGCGATGACCGGCGGCGACTTCATAAGCATCGGCGAAGCGGCCGTTTTTCAACGCCCAGCGCATGAGAAGGTTGCGCTCATCCCACCAGCGTCCGCCATCGCGGATCTCCGCCGGGTCTTCCGGCGCCAATTGCGCCAGCGCCATTGCATATTGTTCTTCGCCGCGGCGGCGATGATAGCGAACCGCCGCATGCAACATGCCGGAATCGAGCTGGTCTTTTTCCGGGAGACGGTCGAACATTTTCTGAGCGCTCGACGCCTGTAATAATAACGCGGCGCGGGCTTCCGCGTTCTTGCGATCGTGAGAGTCGAGATAAGGGAATACGCGGCGGGCGTTCGTGACCTGACGGCCCCAGAGCAATTGATCGACGCGAGCCGCATGGTCTTTTTCGGTCAGCCGGCCGCCATAACTGGAAAGGACACGCCTTTCCTCAGCCAGGGTGAAGGTGCTGTTGATCCACGCGTCACGTAGCTGTTCTTCGCCGCCGGTGATATCGCCAACGGCGAAAAGCGCGCGCGCAAGCTGCAGCTTGCCATATCCGGTGACGGGCTCTCTCGTATCGAAAAAGGCGAGGACCTGATCGGCTGGCGCGGAGTCCGGAATCTTTTTCTCAATCCAGGCATGGATGCGCGAGCGCGCCGGCCAGTCGGGATTGGCGTCAAGGAAAGAGTCCGCCAGATTGAAATCCACGGCTGGGTCCTGGGCCATGAAATACATCCACTCGCCAAGCCCCTTGGCGATAGGATCTTGAACAAGGCTGATCAGGGAAATGGCTGTGGGAAACTGGTGCGTTTTGAGAGCGGCGTGCGCTGCAAGCAGTCGCTCCTTATCGCCCCGGCTCATATAGAGCGGTCCGGGCGCAGGCGGCTTTATGCGCGGCGCAACTTCGCTCATGCTCGCGCCGGCGCTGAAAGGCGCAGTGACAGTTAATACCGCCAACGCCGCCGCCGCGGCCTTGAGCGCTATTTTAACCCTTCCCGGAAAGCGCCATGCCATATCCAAGGCGATCCCCCCCTTGGGCGCTATACGCACCATACCGTCTAAACTCCCGCTTCAGAACACCGGTTAGCCTTACAATAGCCTAAACTGCGCGCCATCCAAACAGCAGCGCTTGCTGAAACCGCGCGGTGACGCTAGGGGTGACCTTAAATTTGAGAAAAACAGAGCCAATGACACAGTTTAAAGGGTCAATTACGGCCCTCGTCACGCCTTTCAGGGATGGAGCCGTCGACGAGGGAGCCTTTCAGAACATGGTCGAACGCCAGATCGCGGCGGGCACTCACGGCCTCGTGCCGGTGGGGACAACCGGCGAATCGGCGACGCTGTCGGATGAAGAGCATGAGCGAGTGATTTCGCTCTGCGTCGAAGTCGCCGGCGGGCGCGTTCCCGTCATCGGCGGCGCCGGCTCCAATGAGACCGCCTACGCCATCTCCATGGCGCAGCGCGTTCAAAATATCGGCGTCGATGCGATCCTGGCGGTCACCGGCTATTATAACCGGCCGAGCCAGGCGGGCCTCGTCGCACATTACACCGCGCTGCATAATGCGACCGACATCCCGATCATTCTTTACAACATCCCTGCGCGCACGGTTGTCGGTCTCGCACGGGACACAATGGCGACGCTGTCGAAACTGCCGCGCATTGTCGGCGTCAAGGACGCCACCGGCGATCTCGCCCGCGTCGCGGTGCAGCGCCGCGAATGTGCGCCCGATTTCACCCAGCTTTCGGGTGAGGACATGACGGCGGTCGGCTTCAACGCTATGGGCGGCGTTGGCTGCATTTCCGTAACGTCAAATGTCGCGCCGGATCTGTGCGCGCATATGCAGGATGCCTGTCTCAATGACGACTATGTCACCGCGCGGGCGCTTCAGGACAGGCTGACGATGCTCCATGACGCGCTCTTTTCCGACGCCAGTCCCGGCCCGGTTAAATACGCGCTGTCTTTGATGGGACTTTGCACAGACGAGTTGCGCCTGCCCATGGTTGCGCCGAATGATGCATCGAAAGCAAAGGTGCGGGCCGCTCTGGAAGAGCTCGGCCTGATCGGCTGATGTCCGACAAAGACAAAGAAGGCCGCAAGATCATTGCGGAGAACCGCCGGGCGCGTCACGAATATTTCGTTGAGGACGTGATCGAGGCGGGGATCATGCTGACCGGCACCGAGGTGAAGGCGCTGCGTGAAGGCAAGGCCAATATCGCAGAAAGCTACGCCTCGCCGGAGGACGGCGCGATCTGGCTGATCAACGCCAATATTCCGGAATATTCAGCGGGCAATCGCGAAAACCACGAACCGAAACGCAAGCGCAAGCTATTGCTGCACAAGCGCGAGATCACGCGTCTGGCGCAAGCGGTGGAGCGCAAGGGTTATACGCTGACGCCCTTGCGGCTCTATTTCAATGAGCGCGGGCGCGCCAAGCTCGAACTCGGGCTTGCTCAGGGCAAGAAGATCCACGACAAGCGGGACACGTCGAAAGAACGAGACTGGAACCGACAGAAACAGCGGCTGCTGCGCGACCGCGGTTAAATCACAATCGGGGTGCGCCGTTAAAAGCGATTTCCGCGTTTTCGCGAAGCATCGCCAGGGCCAGCGCGACGCATTCTTCGATGCATAACCCTTCAGGGCGTTTGCAAGGAACTGCGGAGACATTAACCCCGTACAGAAGGTCATCGCCGGCGCTGCGAAAAACAGTGTTTTCAAGAACGCCCTGTATTCGCAACGCCGCCTTGCCTGCATCGCGCTCTGTGGTTGACGGCATTATGACAAGAAAAGTGTCCGTTGCGATGCGCGTGACCATGTCTTCGGCGCGAGTGACGCGATTGATAAGCCGCGCCGCCTGATGCAAGGCGCGGCGGCCGGGCTCTGCCTCGCCATGCTCTTTCGACTCGGTTTCGATGCGCAATGCGATCATGGAAAGCCCGCGCCCGCTTTGATCGGCGCGGGCGCAAAGTCTGGCGCCATGCTCGGCAAGGAAAGTGGCCGTAAAGGCGCCGGAGCCTGCATCACGCACGCCATCGCCCTCACAAGCCTGAAGAAATTTCCGCATGGATTTCAGGAGCCGCGCGCGGCGCGCAGCGAGTTGGGTTTTCGGACTGAGATCGGCGGGGATATGACCGGTGAGCATGAAGTCCGATGCTCCGCGTATGGCGTAGTCAGCCGCTTCGTCGGGATCATGCAAAGGAAAGATGATCGGCATATTGGCGTGTTTGGGATGACGGCGAAGGGACCGGGAAAGGCTCATCAGGGGATCGCTGTCGCGTTTGGGTAAAAAGATCGCAGCGTCGAACTGCATGCTCTCCGCGGCTCGCAGCGCCTGTCCCGCAGAGAATACGCATATGCACTGTTCGGTAACAGGCTTGAGGGCGTTCAGCGCGGCGAGGGCGACGGGCCCCGCCTCGCCGGCAATCAGAACCCGCAAGGCGCCCGCCGGCGCCGAAATGGGAGGGAAGTCATTGAGGCGGTTGAGACTGGCGAGACTTTTGAGCCGCTCGCCGGCTTCCTCGGCGATATTGCGCAAACGCAGAACCTGACGGCAGCGTTCGATCAGCCCATCCGGTTTGGTGAGCATAACCACGAGTTCGCCATGGCGGCGCAGAGCGCGGCGGGCCGTCTCGTCGATATAGGGATCGATGATGATCAGAATCGACGATTCCGGCGAGGATTTGCGCAGGAGCCCGGCGATGGACTGGGCCTTGCGGCTCGACACATGGCGGCCGCGCAGATCAATCAGGCCAATATCGGCGTCCGCGCGCGAAGCGTCCTCATGCGAGACAAGGGCATAGCCGGCGTCCTCGAAGGCGACGGTTAACGCTGCGCGCCCTTCGTCGCCATCGCCAACATAAACAATACGTGCTTTCGGCGAAGCGCCGATATCTTCCTGCATGAACTCACCCGGCCACGGCTTGCCGCCGCTTCTCTTTGTCAGCGCGGAGCCCGCGCTGCCGGGAGTTTATTCAAGATACGGGCCGCATCGCCGTCTTCTTCGGCAGGTTGCAGACGGTCCTTTTCGCTCGCCGCAACCTTGATTTCCGGCTTGGCCGAAAGACAGAGGTCGTCTTCGCCGCTAGCGGGAAAAACACCATTGGCGGCCCGCTCCTGGTAGCAGGGAAGAGCGGCCAGGAATTCCTGCGGTTTCTGATAGGGGCCAGCCTCACGGTAAAGCTGAGCGGTGGAAACGCCGACATAGCGCCAGTGCCAGGGCTCATAAGGGTCTGCGCCGGGCAGGTAATTATTGCCTGGCGGGTAGGAGAGGATGAAGCCGAAGCGATAGGCGTTTTCCTCGAAGCACTGATAGGCGCGGTCGCTCGGCCTCATGAAGCGGTTTTCCACATTGATGTCGGCGGCGAGACCGGTCTGGTGCTCGGACATGCCGGGCGGCGTCACGGTGCCTTTACCGCCGATATTGGCGTAAAGCCCTTTCTGCGTGGCGTAGGAGCGATAGCCGGAGCGCAGGGAGATACGCTCGCCCGATTCAGAACGGCACAACGAAATCAGTTGCGCCAGCCGGGCGGGCAGATTGGCCTCGCGCGGGTCTGCATCGGGGTCGCCCGCGAGCCGCAATTTCATTTCATCTATGTTCGGCGACTTCGCCGTCGGGATGGAAAATTCAGCGGCGGAAACAAGATCGCCCGGCGCATAATCGGATTTCAAAAGGAACAGTTGCGACACCGGCCGGTTGATATCCTCACGGCGGTCGCGCTCGCGATTGATGGCGTAACGCTGTGCGCCAAAGGCATCGCGGAAAAGATTGCGCATATGCTCTTGCAGGGCCTGCGCTTCGGTGTAACGGCCCTGTCTTTCATAAATGCCGGTGAGGAGCTTGATATAGAGACTGAGATCGGGGCTGTTCGCGCCTTTAAGCTGTTCCTGCGCATGGAAGGCGTCAAGATAAAGCTTCTCTGCATCATCGAGCCTGCCCATACCGGAATAAACCGGCCCCAGCACGAGCGTCAGTTGCACCGTATCCTGATGATCTCCGCCAAGCAGCTTCGTTCGGATCAGATAGGCCGACGATAAAAGGCCCGCCGCAGCATAAGCGCCATGTTCGCGCATGGCGTAAAAAGAGCCGAGCGACGCCATATTTGTCGCTGCGGCGAGCTGCGCCTCGCGCGCGCCGACGGTGGATTCATAAGGGCGCGCATGATTTAGCGCGGCGGCGAAAAGCTGTTCCGCCTCAGCGACGCGATCAGCGTAGAATGCCGAGATCGCCGCCGACTCATCGGCGCTGCGCACGGCGTCATCGCCCGCAAGGTCCAGAAAGGAAGCGTAGATAGCGACTGCCGTTTCAATATCGCCCGACAGGACCGATGCGCGCGCAAGCTTGTCTTCATAAAGGGCGCGTTTGCGCCGGTTGAGCGTGTCCGAAGACTTTGTCGCGAGGGCGTCGCGCAGAAGGCCGGCGGCGCGTTCATTGCGATTGCGCGACAATTGCGCATCGGCGACCCGCAGCATCAAGGGGGCGAGCTGTTCTTCGCTCTGGCCTTCTTTTGTCAGAAGCCGCAGCGCGCGTTCGCCATGAACGGCGGCGCGGCGCGACGCATTCTGCGCCGTCAGCTGGTCAAACCGCGCCAGAGCGGCGCTCGAGTCCACACGGACAGCAACGTTGAAATAGATGGCAAAACTGATCGCCAGGATCAGAAAGGCCCCGGCCAGATATGTCGGCGAACGAAACGCCATCGCCCTCAGACTACCCCTCAACTAAACGCCCTCCGGTCCCCTCCGGATTTTCCCCTAAGGGTGACTTTATCACCCGGAACGGCGCGACGCGAGCCATTGACAGGGGATTTTTGCGCCGGGAATGCAGTGCTGGCGCTGGCGCATCCGGACCGATTTGGCTATGCCCGGCTGGCAGATCAGAAAGGCCGGAGACAATGAAAGGCGCAGGCAGGCGGCGTATTTACCTCATGCGGCATGGGCATGTGGACTATTTCGCGCCGGACCTGACGGACCCCCGCATGGTGCCTCTGACCGAAATGGGGCGTGAGCAGGCGGGCGCCGCCGGGGCCGCCCTCAGCCATGCGCATTTCGACCTCGCCGTTTATTCCGGCCTGCCGCGCACGCGTGAAACGGCGGAGATTGTGCTCTCCGATAACAAGGCGCCGCCCGAACTCATCGCCCATGAAGGCCTAGAAGAAATCAAGAGCGGCTGGATCAAGGCGACCTCCCGGGAAGAGCTTGCGGCGCGGCTCGCCTATAGTTTCGATGAGGCCGATGCGCCGGGGGCAAGTTTCCTTCCGGACGGGGAAACCTTTGAAAACGCTCAGCGCCGCATCATCGCCGCGCTGGAGGAACTGGTTCTGACGCGTGAGTGGCGGACAGCGCTTGTCGTCGCTCATGAGGGCGTGAACCGGATCGCGCTTGGCTGGGCATGCGGAGGCGGGCTCTCTACGATCGCCGCTTTCGAGCAGGATCTGGCCTGTCTCAATCTTATTGACGTGGATGTGACCCCGAACGAGGCCGGAACTGGCCTCCAGATTGAGCGTATGGCGTTGAAAGCGCTGAATGTAACCGCCTACGACTTTGTGAAAAAAGGGCTTACCCGGTCCAGCCTTGAACACCTGTTCGACGTGGATTTCGGGGGCCTGCGGCCCAGAAACAGCGAAGTCGCCTGAAACGCCGCTCAGAAACAGCCTTAAACCTTTCGCAAATATGTGGTTAAATCCGCGGCAGGGGTATTGTGAGGGAGCGTTTTCAAATGCCGTATGGTGTGAAACAGGGCGTCAAGGCGCCGGGCAGTTATACAATTGCAGATATGGCCGGGCTCGCCCTGTCAGGTGCGGCTGGCATCATCGCAGCGCTGGTGACCGATTATCAGCAGCAGGGCGAATCGTCCGCGCTGTTCACGATCAATCAGTGGTTCGTCCAGTTTGGCAGCCTGCTCGGGTATACGGACATTCCATTGTGGATGGTCGTCTTGGGCATGACCGCCGTCGGCGCCGGTTCGATTTTTTATTTCCAGCCGATCACAAGGCAAGGCGCCTTCGCACAAGGTTTCGGTTTGCTCGCGGTTTTGATGACGGCGATCCCCGCCGACCTCGCTGGCGGCATTCAAGGCATCAACGATTCTCTTCCCGGGCTTGAACCTGCGGCGACTCGCGAAGCCTCCATGGAAGGGCGCATCTACCAGGCGAATTACACGGCGGCGCAGTATGTTCCGGCGCAAAGCGAACGCGGCGCGGCGAAATATGACGTGCATCTGGTGATTAACTTTCCGAACGGCCTGCCGGATAACGTAGACACCATGATCCGCCGCGGCTCCCTGCGTGGACGCCTGCATAATGAAGATCTTAACCAGACGTGGAATCTTTTTCGCAGCGCCGGCGGCACAGTTCGCAAACAGGGAAATTCGCTGGTAATTCATGCTGGCGTTCCCGCCCGCTCAAACGATGCGCGTTTGTGGGTGCGCGTCGAAGCCGAGGGCTACGCTATTCAGGTTGAATCCTATCAGGCGAGCGTTGGAGAAACCGTCGAGTGGAACGTTGATATGATCCCGTCATCAACGCCGCTCTTTATTCAGCGCCTCGGCAAGAGCTACTGGTTCTAGGTTTTCACCCAGGACAAGAACAGCGGCGCCGGGTCAAACCGGCGTCGTTTTTTGTGACCGTAAAAAAGCGCGCGCAGCGTCATTGTCAGACAGGCCGATCGCCCGGTCATAGCTCGCGTTCGCATCCTCATTGCGGCCCACTTCTTTGAGAATATGGGCGCGCACGGCCCAGAAAGGCTGATGGGTCTGGATGCGGTCTTTCTCGATGCGGTCCAGAACCTTCAATCCGTCCTCGGCACGCCCCGCGCTGGCGAGCGCTGCGGCGTAGCCAATCTCCGCGCCCGTTGACGGCGCAATGCGGACGAGATTTTCATAAAGCAAAATAATATCGTTCTGGACGTCGCGTCCGGTGAGCCTTGATGCGGCGTGCGCCGACTGAATAGCGGCTTCCAGCTGGAACCGTCCCATGGATTTCAGACGCCATGCGGTCGCCAACGCCTCTTCAGCGGCGGCGATCATCCGCCGGTCCCAGAGCGCTGTATCCTGCGACGACAACGGTATGTAAGCGCCGCCGGAATGGCGCGCATCGCGGCGCGCCTCGGCATGCAGCATCAAGGAAAGCAGGCCCCAGGCTTCCGCCTGTGCTGGCGCAAGCGACGTTGCGAGTTGCGCCAGAAAAATAGCCTCCTGCGTCAGGTCGCCTGTTTGTCCGGAGCCGTCCACTTCGTTCCAGCCCGCGCCGAAGGCGGCGTAGATTGCATCGAGCACCGCGGACATCCGCTCCGGCACTTGCTCCAGCGGTGGCTCAACAAAAGGTACGGCGGCGCTTTTGATCTTGCGCTTGGCCCGCACCAGACGCGCGCCCATGGCTTTGGGCGACGTTAGAAACGCAGACGCGATTTTCGCGGCGTCGAGACCGAGCACGGTCTGCAGCATCAGGGGCGTTCGCACATTCACGTCGATCGCCGGATGCGCACAGATAAACATCAGTTTCAGCCGTTCATCGGGGAAAGGGGAGTCATCAATCGCTTTTGCTTCGGCTTCCTCCGCCGCGAGCGCCAGCGCAGGCTCGGCCTCATATCGCGTTTTCGCCTTGCGGCCCTGATCAATCAGTTTGCGCCGCGCTGCGGTGATGATCCAGGCTTCCGGCGAGTTGGGAGCGCCGGTTTTCGGCCAGTGCTCCAGCGCCGCGCGAAAGGCGTCCGCAAGCGCGTCCTCCGCCGCAGCCACATCACCCGTGCGCGCGCACAGCCAGGCGAGCAGACGGCCATAGGATACGCGAGCGGTTTCTTCCGCGATCGCCCGCGCGTCCTTCATCCGTTAACCGCCCACATTCCAGACGGGGCGCACTTCGACATAGCCGAAGCTGGCGCAGGGACAACGCGCCGCCCAGTCAAGCGCCGCGTCGAGATCAGGCGCCTCGATCAGATAATATCCGCCCAACGTCTCCTTGCCGTCTGCGAAGGGACCGTCTTCGACCCGTCCCTGCCGCGCCCGTTTTCCTTCTTTCGAGTGTTCAAGCGGGTTGCCGTCGACATAGGCGCCGGCGTCGCGCAGCGCGTCCGTATAGGCGAAATAAGAGCCGAGAATGCCATTGCGTTTCTCGTCCTCCATGGCGGCCCATTCATCTTCATTATCGTAAAGCATCAACAGATAGTTCATGGCGCGCTCCTATTCGTCCTGGCCGTAATCGGGGATCGCGCGCACATCGACAAAACCGGTCTTTTCCGAAGGGCATTTCGACGCCCATTCCACCGCCTTCGTCATGTCAGGCGCTTCAATAACGAAAAAACCGCCGAGTTGTTCTTTGGTGTCCGGAAAGGGCCCGTCTTCGACTTTTCTGACGCCGTTCCGCACAGAAACGACCGTCGCGGTCGACGGCTGTTCCAGCGCGGCGCCCTTGAGCATCACGCCCGCTTCTTTCATCGCCCCGCTATAGGCGTACCATTCGCCCATGTAAGTTGCAGACTTTTCCTGATCATCGCGCTGCGCAAAGTCGCCCGGCGATTCATGGGCGAGTATCATGACCCTCATGATCAACTCCTGGATGTTGCGCGCCCCATGGCGCCGCAGATGATCTTAAGACGCACCGCAACCCGCCATTTCGACACAGCGCTTACTCACCGAACCGTCGCAGGAGATTATTGCGCACATTCATCAGCCGGTTATAGACGGAAAGCGGCGCTCCCGTCTTTTTGAGATCGGCGAGCGCGACCTCCAGTTCGAATAAAAGCGCCCGGTCCTCAGCTGCGCGAATTCGGCTTTTGACCCACCCGATACAGGCGAGGCGGGCGCCGGCTGTGACGGTCTCCACCCGGTGAAGCGAGCGCGACGGGTATAAAACAACGCTGCCTTTAGGGCCGCGAATTATGTCTTCATGGCCGGCATTGTCGATCACAAGCGCGCCGCCTTCATACTCTTCGGGTCCGTTCAGGAAGAGCGTGAAGGAAAGGTCCGTCCGTTGGCCGTGAATGTAAGGAGCGTCCACATGCTCGCCATAGGACATGCCCTCGCCATAGCGGTTGATGGTCATGCGCACGAAAGAGGCGGGCTGGGCCGCTGCGGTGAATACCGGATGAGCGCCGAGCGTTGCCTCGATTTTCGAGAGGGCGCCCTTGATCGCCGGGGCGCCTCCATCCGCCTGCTGGTTCTCTTTGACCGCACGGGCCTCGCCCTTGGCGGTTTCCCTGCCGTCCCGCCAGAGCGCCGGAAGCGCCGCCGCCTCGGCGATGGCGTCGCATTCCTCGGCGCTCAAAACCTGATCCATATGCAACAGCATTGCGGCCCCAGTTAAGAATCGTTTGCATCTACAGTGGAGTGCACTATACATGCCCGCAAGACCTAGGGAGGCGCAATATGACGCGACGCATGAAACTCATGACCGGCTTATCGACCCTAGCGGCGGTGAGCGCATTGGCGCTGACCGGCTGCGGCGGCGAGGGAGAAGGCGAGGGCGCCGAAGGCGAAGTCGACCTTTCCACCACAATCTCGGGAGAAGCTGAAGGCGAAGGAGCGGGCGCAGAAGGCGAAAGCGAAGGCGCGACCGCCAGCGGCGATCCGGCGACAGACGATGTCGCCTATCTGAAACTGCTTGGACTGGTCCGCGGGCATCTGATCGCGTTTTACGAACTCTACCAAAGCGGCTCCCAGGACATGGCGAGAATGCATGTGAAGCACCCGGAGAGCGAACTTTACATGGATATCGCCCCTGCATTCGGTCCGCGCGGGCAAACCGGCTTTGCGGACGAGTTGACGGCGCTGGTCTCCGCAGCGGCGGCGGGTGGCGAGGTTGACAGCGAATATAGTGACGCTGTCGAGGCCCTTAACGCTCACATGCCGGCCGCGGGTCCTGCTGTGATGTTGCTCGCGGTTTCAGAGATTATCCGCGTCGCCGCAGACGAATTCGACATTGGCGTTGAAGATGACGGGGCCATCAGCAACGCTCATGAATATCAGGACGCCTACGGTTTTCTCGTAGCCTCGCGCGACATGGTCGCCGGGATCGAGACGACAGACGTCAACGCCACGGACGCCATCAGCCTCGCTCACGAGCAGATCGAACTGGCGCTCGCGTCTTTTGACGGCCTCACCGCAGACATGACGGAAGGCCGTCCGTCGACGCTCTATGGGGCCGCCGCCCGGATCGAGCTTGCGGCCCGCGGCCTTATGTAAGCGACCCACCGCCATTCGGAGATAGACAGGACGAGACAAATGTTCTATATTTGTTCTCATGCGGTCTGGACAGGAAAAACCGGGAATTTCTGGCGCGGATCCGGCGGCGGACAGGCCGCTGTCCTGTCTGTTCATCGATTTCAACGCCTATTTCGCCGGCGTCGAACAACACGACCATCCCGAACTGATGGGCAAGCCGGTGATCGTGACGCCGCTCGCCTCGGAGCATACGGGCGCGATTGCGGCGAGTTACGAAGCGCGACCTTTCGGGATCAAACGGGGCACCAAAGTCGCCGATGCGCGCAAGCTATGCCCGGGAATCGCGGTCATGCCCGCACGCCATGACCGCTATGTGGCCGTGCATAAACAACTCATGGCGGAGATTGAGCGGCATATTCCGCTGGAAAAAGTTTACTCGGTTGATGAAGCGGCGTTTCGGCTGTCGCGATCTGAGCGGGACCCTGCGCGCGCCATGGACACCGCCCGGCGCATCAAGGAGGGGATCGCCCGGAATGTCGGACCGGCGCTGCGGTCTTCTATCGGCATCGCGCCGACGCGGCTGCTCGCCAAGCTCGCGGCGGAGCGAGTGAAGCCCGATGGCCTGACGGTGCTGCGCCGGGAGGATCTTCCGCATGCGCTGGAGGATATTCCGCTTACGGATATTCCTGGCATCGGCGCCGGCGTCGCGGCGCGTCTTGCCCGCGCTGATGTCAACAACTTCATGGCGCTCTGGCGCCTGCAGCCAAAACAGGCGCGGGCGATCTGGGGGTCTGTCATGGGCGAGCGCTTCTGGCACGGACTGCATGGGTTTGAGACCGTGGAGGAGCCCACAAAGAAATCCATGATCGGCCATAGCCGCGTCCTCACGCGCGAGCATGAAACGCCGGAAAAGGCCCGCATTGTGGCGCGGGCGCTGCTGCTTAAGGCCGCGAGCCGGCTTCGCCATTATAAAATGCACGCCTCATCGGTCAGCCTTTCGGTGCGCATTCGTCCGGAAGGCGGGTGGCAATCGGCGAGGCGGTTCAAACATTCGCAGGACAGCTTTCTGTTTCTCAATCTGCTTGATGAAATGTGGTCGGAGTTTTGCACGCGTCAGCGCCAAAAGGGGCCCTTGCCGCGTCTTGGCGGCGTCACGGTCTATCTTCATGGCCTGGCGGAATGCGGAGAAACGGCGCTCGAACAGATGGAGCTGTTCGCGGAGCCTGAAGGGATTGAAAAGAACGCGCGCCGGGCGGACCTCTGGAAAGCGATAGACGATATCAACGCCGATCTCGACGCAAAGTTTCAGCGCCTTGGCGCGCCCGCTGCGCAACACGGCCCGCGCAAACGGCATATCTCGCTCGCCAGCCAGTCAGGCCTCGCCCTCAACTATCTCGGCGTCAAAATCGCTTTCTCCCGCGTGCCGGAAGAAGCCGAGTTTCTCTATTAGGCCGCTTTTTGTGTTAAACTTCGGCGCCCGGCATGGTCGGCTCTGCTATATTTTTCGCGCGCACCGCAAGATGAGACGTCATGAAATGAATGGCGGATAAAAGCTCAGATTCCTGATCATCGGAGCCATAGGTTGCACGCAGCTTCACATGCCAGCCATGGGTTTTCACAATCCAGAGCGAGGTGCGGTAGGCCGTTCCGTTGATGGCGCCGATTTCAAATCCGCCGGCGAGGGGTTCTTCGATCCCCTCAAGGATTTCCGCGATCGCCGGATCGACGTCGCCCGCACTGACTTCAACGACGGGCAACGTCACCTGGGACTGCACCGGGTAATTTTGAATGATCGTCTGCGCCGCAGCGACTGCATGGGCTTCAAGCTCCACCTCTGGCCAGTAACTCGCATAGGCGGTGATCCCGTCGCCATTATCAGGCGCGCTGTAATGACAGGCAACGTCACGCCCGGTTTCTGAAAATTCGATCACGCGCTCCAGCTCAAAAGCGCGGCCTTCTTCTCCAAGCGAGATGCCGGACGGACATAAGAGCCCGCTTTCGATGTGTCTCAGGCGATCGCCTTCGATCGCCCAGCCATCCTGTTCGAAACTGTTTTGCGCCTGAACGTAGTAAGACTGGCCGCCGCCGGACAGCACCTTGTTGTTCAGTCGGTCGCTGTCACTCTTGTCGCCGGTGACGGCCCGTTCATGGACCTGCATGCGCTCATCCGCCGATGCGGAGAGAACAGCCGTATTCTCTTCCAGCGACGCAGATTTGATGGACAGCTTTTCGGCGACTTCAATGCGCGAGAGCCGGTCAAACGCATAATAGTCATACGGATTGACGACGTCAGGGCGTTGGGCCGTTTGCGGCGTGCTGGCGCAGGCGGCGCCCAGAAGACATAGGGCGAGGCCAGTGAATTTATACTGATACATCTGCGTGTTCCTGTGGGATTGGATGAAGAGGCGGAGCGTCAGTCTTCGCCGCGGCGCCAGAAGGGTTTGCGTTTTGCTTCATGGGCCGCAGCGCGGCCTCTCAGTTCTTTCGGATTCCATGGCCCGTAGCTGAAGCTGCGTGCGCCAGGCTGCGGCTGGTAGCCGGTTAAGGTGACGCGGTTGTCTACGTTTGCATGCTCCACCGGTTCGTCTTCGAGATAACGAACGCTTTTGGTGCGGCGCAGGGTGTCGGGGAAAAGCCCCATCAGCTCCATGATTTCTTTGGGCATGTCGCGCGAAACATTAAGCCCCAGTTCTTTTGCTTCGCCATAAGCGATCGGATAATCATGGGTCCAGCGGCCCGATGACAATTGCTCTGAAATAGAGATCGCCGCGTTTTCGGAAACGGTGCCCGTCAGCAATTCGCGGGCGATCTTTTGAAGCTGGTTGATCGCCATGGCGCCGACATCCGCCAGCACCAGGGTGTAATCCTCCGTATTCTGAATAGGCTTTTCGCTGGCGACGCGCACGACCGACGCGGCGGGCAGGCCGCCGATCTGCGGGTCGATGGGGCCGAGCACCGCATGGTCGCTCAGGACGACCTCGTCGGCGGCAAGCGCGATCAGCGTGCCTCCCGACATGGCGTAATGGGGAACGAAAACGGTTTTTTTGCCGGGATGCGCCTTGATGGCGCGCGCGATCTGCACCGCCGGCAAAACAAGCCCCCCGGGCGTGTGAAGAATGAACTCAAGAGGCTTGTTCGGCGGCGTCTTGCGGATCGCTTCAAGAACGTCTTCAGCGTCATTGAGATCGATATAGCGCAGCATGGGAATGCCAAGGAGGCCCATGGGCTCCTGCCGGTGAACGATGGCGATCACCCGGCTTTTGCGTCTCTTCTGAATTTTGGTGAATTTCTTGACGAGTTCTGCGTGGCGCTGCTGATTGGCGATGTTGCGCGCGAAAATAAATAATAAAATCAATAAGATCGGCAACGCGCCGAATAACGCTTCCATGCCCCGATACCCCTCTACGCACCACAAGTCCCAAGAGCTTATGTGCTTTTTGGAGGGGAGGAAAGGCCGCCCGGCCTAAGGGTGATTTCGCCAGTGCGAGATCATGACCCGTGCCAGCGCTTCCGGCGCGTCATAGGAAATCCAGTGGCTGGCGTCTTTCATCCGTTCATATCGCCAGGGCGCATCCACATAGTCTTTCGACTTCATCATCTGCGCCTCGGTAAGGTAAGCCTCGCCGTCGCTCCAAATGCCGAGAGTTGGAATGCGTACAATTTCCTCACCAAACGTTCCGGGCGGCGGCGGCCGCAATATCCGCCCGATGGAGATATTCGCGCGATACCAATTGAGCCCGGCGGTGAGGCGGCCAGAGCGTGAGAGCAGACGGATCGCCTCTTCTATGTCGCCATGGGCCGACCAGTGTTTGCGCAAAAGCGCCCAATCATTTGCGCGATAAGCGGCTTCGCAAACGCCCCGGAATTGATGAAAGAGAATATATGTGCTGCGCCATTTCTGCTCCCATCCGGCTTTCAGAAAAGCCCGCGTATGACCGACGGATATTGCGGTTAACGTCTTAAACCGTTCGGGGCGTTGCGCCGCCAGCATCCAGGCGACCGGCGCCCCGAAATCGTGGCCCGCGATATGCGCAACATCGATCTTCAGCGCATCCATGATCGCCAGCACATCCTTGAAGGCACCGGTTTGAATGTCGTAATCGGCGACAGAGGCGGCCATGTCGGTGTCACCAAACCCGCGAAGGTCAGGCGTGATGACGCGATAACCGGCATTGACGAGAAGAGGCGTTACTTTTGTCCACACGACGGAGGAGTCAGGAAAGCCGTGAAGGAGCAGGGCGGCGGGGGCGTCTTCCGCTCCGCTATCACGCACAAAATGGGAGAGGCCGTTTGCGGAAATGCGATGCGTTTCCGCGCGCATTGCTTATCCCTCACGCCGCGCCAGAAACGCCAGCCGCTCGAACAGATGCACGTCTTGTTCGTTTTTCAGAAGCGCCCCGTGCAGCGGCGGAATTGCTTTACGGGGATCGCGCTCGGAAAGAATTTCTTCGGGCAGGTCTTCAGCCATTAACAGCTTAAGCCAGTCCAGCAGTTCCGATGTCGATGGTTTTTTCTTGAGACCCGGCACGTCGCGAATTTCATAAAAGACTTTCATGGCGTCAGCGACAAGGCGTTTCTTGATACCAGGGAAATGCACATCCACGATCTGCGCCATAACGTCGGCGTCGGGAAATTTTATGTAATGGAAAAAGCAGCGGCGCAAAAACGCGTCCGGCAATTCTTTTTCATTGTTCGATGTAATGATGACAATCGGCCGCTGTTTCGCCTTTACGGTTTCGCCGGTCTCGTAGACATAGAATTCCATGCGATCGAGCTCCTGAAGGAGATCGTTGGGAAACTCGATATCAGCCTTGTCGATTTCGTCGATAAGAAGAACCGGGCGTTGTTCGGCGGTGAACGCCTCCCACAATTTGCCGCGCTTGATGTAGTTTTTCACATCGCGGGCGCGTTCTTCGCCAAGCTGACCATCGCGCAGCCGCGCGACAGCGTCATATTCGTAAAGACCCTGATGCGCTTTAGTGGTGGACTTGATGTGCCATTCGAGGAGCGGCGCCCCGAGCGACTTGGCCACTTCAATCGCAAGCACTGTCTTCCCGGTCCCGGGTTCACCCTTGACGAGCAGGGGGCGCTCCAGTGTTACAGCCGCATTGACGGCGACTTTAAGGTCTTCGGTGGCGACGTAATCCTTGGTGCCGGTAAACTTCACAAAAACGCTCTCTTTATGGCCTGAACCGCAACTATAAGGGCGTAAGAGCCCGAAGCAATCGCTTGATGCAGCGGTGAAAATTCAATTTTGCATTTCGTCGAAAAATCCGGCAGCTTCCCAGACGCACCCCGAAAGGAACCTTCATGCGCCTTATCCTTCTGTCTCTTGCATCTCTCTTGTTCGTTTCCGCCTGCGCGCGCGACAATGGCGAAACAACGCCTGTTTCGGAGCGCAGTGAGGAAGGAGACCGGCAAGCCGCATCCGCTCCCGAAAATGTCTGGGTGGATGACAGCGTCAAGGATTTCACACGCAAGGACGGATTTTTGACCCTGTTCGCCGATGAAAAGGGCGGCAAGGTTTTTGCGGTCTTCCCGCCAGCGGATGCGGACGGCGTTTCCTTGCGCGCCATTCATGCTGCGGGCCTGACGTCCGGGCTCGGCTCAAACCCTGTGGGACTGGACCGCGGCCTTTTTGATGGCGGCTCGCTGATCGCCTTTCGGCGCATTGGCGACAAGTTGATTGCGGAGCAGGAAAACTGGACCTATCGCGCCACCACTGACAACCCGCTGGAGCAAAAGGCTGTGCGCGAGTCATTCGCGCGGTCGTTCCTGTGGTCGGGCGAGGTTAGCGCCACGGGGCCGAATGGTGAGAGCCTTGTCGATATCTCCAGCTTTCTCACTCAAGATTCCCTTGGCGTCGTTGCTGCGCTCAAAGACCATCCCAAAGGCGGATCGTTTTCTGTCGCTGCGGACAGAACATTTCCAGACGCCGCCAACGCCATGGCGTTTCCGGACAATGTGGAGTTTGACGCTTACGTCACCCTGGTCAGCGACAAGCCAGGCGAGGAAGTCCGCGCGACGGCGGCTGATGGGCGCGCCATCACCATGGTGCAGCACCATTCTCTCGTACGCCTGCCGGATGACGGCTATGCACCGCGCGCTTTTGACGTGCGTTCAGGCGCGATTGATGTTCCGTTTTACGATTTCTCCGCGCCGCTCGAAGCACAGATCCAACAATCCGTGGCGCGCAGGTTCCGCCTCGAAAAGCAAGACCCGAACGCCGCATCAAGTCCGGCGAAAGAGCCGATTGTCTTTTATGTCGACGCAGGCGCGCCGCCGCAGATACGTGACGCGCTGATCGAAGGGGCATCGTGGTGGGCGCAGGCTTTTGAAGCCGCGGGGTTCGAAGACGCCTACCGGGTCGAGCCTTTGCCCGAAGGCGCTCATCCCCGCGATATCCGGTATAATATTATTTCGTGGACACACCGGCAGACCCGTGGCTGGTCCTATGGCGGCGGCGTCTCCGATCCACGCACGGGTGAGATGATCAAAGGCAGCGTCATCCTCGGCAGCCAGCGCGTGCGTCAGGATCGCATGATCTTCGAAGGCCTCGCCGGCGCCCAGAACTCCGGAAAGGGCGGCGCCGACGATCCTGTCGAGATCGCGCTGTCGCGCATTCGCCAGCTCGCCGCCCATGAAGTTGGTCACGCGCTCGGCTTTGCGCACAATTTCGCCGCCTCCACCAATGATCGCGGCTCCGTCATGGATTATCCGGCGCCGCTAGTTACCGTCGGCGCTGACGGCGCGCTCGATTTCAGCGAAGCCTATGACACCGACATTGGCGAGTGGGACAAAGTCGCCGCGACCTGGCTTTACGCCGAATTCGCGCCCGGCGCCGACGAAGCGGCTGCGCTCAACAAAATTCTGGCGGATGGTTACGCCTCCGGTTTGCGCTTTGTCGCAGACAGCGAAGGCCGCTCTGTCGGCACCGGCAATCCTTACGGCAGCGTCTGGGACAATGGCGGCGATCCCGTCCAGTCCTTGCGCCATGTGATGGCGGTCCGCGCAGTCGCGTTGTCGAACTTTGGCGAACAAGCGATTGCGCAAGGCGCGCCAATGGCCAAGTTGCGTGAAGTGATTGTGCCAATCTATCTTTACCACCGGTACCAGACAGCGGCTGCGGCGAAACTCGTCGGCGGCTATAACTTCACCTACAAGACAAAAGGTGACTCGCTTGCGAAGGGCTCGGTTGTCGCTGACGATAAACAACGCGATGCGCTTTCCGCCCTCATGGAAACCCTCGATCCTTCGGCCCTTGTCCTGCCGGACTCCATTCTCGACCAGATGACGCCGCCAATGGGCGCATTTAATGGCGATAATGGCGGTGAAGTCTTCGAGACCGATACGCATCCTATGTTCGATCTGATGAGCGCCGCCGATGCGGCGGCCAGCATCACGCTCGACGCACTCTTGCATCCGGCTCGGGCGGCCCGGCTTGAAGAACAACACCGCCGTAACGCTTCCGCGCTGGGATTTGGCGATGTCCTGAACGCTATCGACGCGCAAGTGTTTGCGGCGACTGAAGCAGGGGAACAGGCGATCGCCAATGTCATGCAAGACCGGTTCGTATCCACCCTGATCGAGCTTTCGCTTGATGAAAACGCAGCGGCGTCGGTTCGGGCGCAAGCAGAAGCGAAATTGCGCGCCATCGCAAACAGGCTCGGACCGTCGCTGTTCAATTCAACGAATGCGCGCGAACACAATAACTGGCTGCGCGATCGCATCGAAACGCATCTGGATCGTCCGGCGACGGCAGTCGCCGCTTCCTCACCTGACGCCGAGATTCCGCCGGGAAGCCCAATTGGCGGCGGCGCCGGCATGATGGAAACTTGCTGGCACTGCGACAGCCTACAGGATTAAAGGACTTTCTTCATAGTGATGCGCGGCTTGGCGGCGTAACCGGAACCTGCCTCTTCGATCTGGACGGCAAGGAGATCGCTTTCATCGTCGCCTGGCGAAAACGCGTCATAGCCAAGAGAGCTATAGAACGGCGCATTCCACGAGACATCGCGAAAGGTTGTCAGCGTGACGGCGGAGAAACCCTGGCCCCGCGCCCAATCTTCGCCTGCATTTATAAGCGCGAGGCCAATTCCACGTTTCTGAAAGCGTTCTGCAACCGAGACTTCGGTAATATGTGCATGGCCGTCAACGGACCACATCATGATGAAGCCGGCCGTGTCTCCGCCGATCTCTGCAATGAAGGTCGCGCCATCCCGAAGGCCGCGTTCATGCTCTTCTATAGTGCGCACGGGACCGTCTGCGCAGAAATCATACCCCACCGCGCGGAACGCTTGCGCGGCGTCATGTTCCAGCGCCTGCATGACCGGCACATCATCATGCGAAGCGCGCCGGATCGTTACAGTCATTCAGCGAGGCCGATTTCCCGAAGCCGCTGCGTCAGGAACTCATGCGCTGTGATGTCTTTATATTTGGCGCCATCGCCTTTGCAGCTATCGAGACATGAAAGAAGCGCGTCGGAATGGGGGTGCATGAAAAACGGCATCGAGTAGCGGGACTCATTTACACTGCCTTCAGGGTTGATCACCCGGTGAGTTGTTGCCGGAATGACATCATTGCAGACACGCGCCAGCATATCCCCGGCGTCAACAATGAGATTGTCAGGATCGGTGTCTACCGGGAGCCATTTGCCATCGCGGTCAAGCAACTGAAGGCCAGCGCCATTCGCCGCGACAAGAATGGTGATGAGATTAATGTCTTCATGAGCGGCGGCGCGAATAGAACCCGGGTCGGCGCCTTCGGGAACGGGCGGATAGTGGAGGAGGCGCAGGATTGAATTTCCGTCCGTCGCCATTTTACGGAAAAAGTCCCGCGGCACATCGAGAGACGGCGCTAAGGCTTCAAGCATTGCAAGCCCTGCGTCTTCCAGCGCATCGTAGAGTTCAATGAAGGTCTGGCGAAAACCTTCCGGCTTTTCGGGCCACATATTGGCGGGATAGATCTTTTCAAGTGCGGAGCCCGCTTCAAATTCCCGTCCTACATGCCAGAATTCCTTCAGGTCAGGGTGATCTGAATCCTTGGCGTGTTCGCGTCCGAACGGCGTGTATCCGCGCTGTCCGTCCTTGCGGAAGAAGTCCATTTTATAGTTTTCAGGCAGGGCGAAAAACTCGGCGCTCTTGTCATAGGCGCGCTGAAGAAGATCGCGGCTGACCTTGTGGTCTTTCAAGATGATGAATCCGAAATATTTGAACCCTTCATAGAGGGCTTCCTCGAATTCACGCCGAGCCGTTAAATCTCCATCCGTATAAGCTTTGAGACTAAGCTCCGGCACGCGGTCATATTTACGGGCCATGGCGGATCCTCTCGCGAAAAATGTCATGCTTTTTGCGGTTTACGCCCCGCAAGCCTAGGGCGCAATGGCGTAAAAGAGCGCATCAAAGCCAGCTTATAAAGCGTGGCGAATTTGCTGATTGACCCAGTTTTGCAGCGCAAGCCATAAAGCAGCCATGAGCGCCACGCCCCGCGACCCTGACATTGAGCATAGCCATGATCCGCAGGACATCGCAGCGCGCCTGGAGAAGGGGCCGCAAAGCAGTTATCTGCGCGATTGGGTGCTCGGCGGCATAGACGGCGCCGTCACGACATTCGCAGTTGTCGCAGGCGTCGCCGGCGCCGAACTTTCCACGACCATCATTTTGATCCTTGGCGTTGCCAATCTCTTCGCGGACGGGTTTTCCATGGCGGCCGGAAACTATTCCGGCGTCAAGGCGGAGCGCGACGACTACCGTCGCCTCCGGGAAACCGAGCTTCGCCATATCGACTTGTCGCCAGAAGGGGAACGCGAAGAAATCCGACAGATTTTTGCTGCAAAAGGTTTCGAAGGGGAAGACCTCACACGCGCGGTAGAGATCATCACCTCACATCAGGAACGGTGGATCGAGGTGATGGTCGAGGAAGAATACGGCGCCCCGAAGTCCAACCGCTCGCCCTTGCGCGCCGGGGCGGCGACCTTCGCAGCCTTCCTGATTTGCGGCGCCGTGCCGCTTTTGCCATTTGTCTTTGGCGCCGGTTCAAACGCTTTGTTGAGCGCAGTCATCATGACTGGCGCGGTTTTCTTTGGCATTGGCGCCATGAAGTCGAAATGGTCAACCGCGCGCTGGTGGACCTCCGCGCTTGAAACCTTTGTGATTGGCATGACGGCGGCCGGCTTCGCCTATGCAGTCGGGGCGTTGCTGAAAGGCTGGGTCGGGGTGTAGGACGCTCCGGAAAAGGAGAAACTCCATGGACATTTCCGATCTGATGAGCCGCCTTGGCGTCGAAGAGCGCTATTACACGCGCGGACCGCTTTCCGTCACAACGCCAATCGATGGGTCGGAACTCGCGCAAGTCGCTCCGGACGATCAGTCAGTGATCGATGAGAAGATCGCCCTTGCCCATGACGCCTTTCTTGAATGGCGGTCGACGCCGGCGCCGAGGCGGGGCGAACTGGTCCGCCTCTTCGGAGACGAGCTTCGCAAGCATAAAGACGATCTCGGCCAGCTTGTGACAATCGAGTGCGGCAAACTTCTTTCCGAGGGGCTCGGCGAGGTGCAGGAAATGATCGATATCTGCGATTTCGCCGTCGGCCTTTCACGCCAGCTATACGGGCTCACCATCGCCTCTGAGCGGCCGGGCCATCACATGCGCGAAAGCTGGCATCCGTTGGGACCGGTCGGGATCATCTCGGCCTTTAATTTTCCCGTCGCGGTCTGGTCGTGGAACGCAGCGCTCGCCTTGATCTGCGGCGACACTTGTATTTGGAAACCATCCGAGAAAACGCCGTTGACGGCGCTCGCGGTGCAATCCCTGTTTGAACGCGCCGCTTCACGTTTCGCCGACGCGCCGCAGCATCTAAGCCAGGTCATTATCGGCGAGCGCGCCGCCGGCGAACAAATGGTCGATGATCCGCGTGTCGCGCTGATTTCCGCCACTGGTTCAACGCGGATGGGCCGGGAAGTGGGGCCGCGTGTCGCCAAAAGGTTCGGGCGTGTCTTGCTCGAGCTTGGCGGCAATAACGCCGGCATTGTGGCGCCAAGCGCTGATCTTGATCTTTCGTTACGCGCTGTTTGTTTTGCGGCGGCGGGAACCGCCGGCCAGCGCTGCACAAGCCTGCGGCGATTGTTTGTCCATGAGAGTATTTACGACTCATTCGTGTCGCGCCTTAAAGCCGCTTACGCCTCCTTGCCTGTAGGAGATCCCTTGCAGGAAGGCGTCCTTGTCGGTCCGCTAATCGATAAAGCCGCGCTTGACCGGATGCATTATGCCCTCGACCGCGCAAAAGCTCAGGGCGCCGCCATCACCGGCGGGGAGCATATTGGAGACAAGGGCTGGTATGTGCGCCCGGCGATCGTGGAAGTGGACGAGCATGACGGCATTGTTCTCGAAGAAACCTTCGCGCCTGTTTTATATGTCATGCGCTATGACGAGCTAAACGAAGCTATTGCATTGCAAAATTCGGTTCCTCAAGGACTGTCATCCTGCATCTTTACACGGGATGTATTGGAGGCGGAGCAATTTCTATCCGCGACCGGTTCAGACTGCGGCATCGCCAATGTGAATATAGGGCCTTCAGGCGCTGAAATCGGCGGCGCCTTTGGCGGCGAAAAGGAAACCGGAGGCGGGCGTGAAAGCGGATCGGACGCTTGGAAAGCCTATATGCGGCGGCAGACACAAACTGTTAATTACTCAACCGCGCTGCCGCTCGCTCAAGGCGTCAAGTTTGACATATAACCGCCTGCCGCGGTTGTGCTTTACAGAGCTAGTGGCAAATCAATCAGTTCCTGAAGCGCTCACTGGTTGACGAGCGGATAGCTAAAACTGTTATTCCAAGTAATAGCATAATCTGTCAGCACTAATCCTCATACCGTTATTGCGATCCTGTCGTTGCCAGACTGCAACAACATGACAGGTATTAGCAATAAAGCTCGAAATTATACGTTTGATTATGGCGATTTATGTTATCGCTGAAAAAAAATAAAAACCGATTCACATTGCAGAGTTCATGGGAGGTAACGGATGAACAGTCGCAAAACGGCTATAAGAACCTTTGCGCGCGCCGGCGTGTCGCTTGCAGCGCTTACAAGCGTCGCAGAAACCGCAGCGCTCGCGCAAACTGACGAAATTGTCGTCACGGCGCAGTTCCGCGAACAAAATCTTCAGGATGCGCCACTCGCCATCACGGCTGTCACAGGCGACATGCTCGAGCGGCGCAGCCAGACGGAGCTTTCTCAAATCGCCCGTCAGGCGCCAAACGTGACTCTCGCGGCTCAAAACCAGGAATATGGGTCCGCGATGATCGCCTACATTCGCGGCATTGGGCAGAACGACCCGAACTTCGCGGTCGAACCAGGCGTCGGCATTTACATTGACGACGTCTATCTGCCGACTCTTACCGGTTCTCTTCTCGACCTTATGGATGTGGATCGGGTTGAAGTGCTGCGTGGACCGCAGGGAACGCTGGCTGGCCGGAACTCCATCGGCGGCGCGATCAAAATGTATTCGGTCAAACCGAAAGGCGACAATTCCGGCTCGTTCCAGTTAACCTATGGATCGTATGACCGGATTGATATCCGCGGCATCTATGATCTTCCGATCACTGAAACGCTGGCCATGCGCGTTTCTGGCGTCAGCAAGAACGAAACAGGCTATATCAAGCGTCTCGATTACGCACTGACCCACCCGGGCACCAATGTGCCGACTCAGTCAACTGGCCAGGATCCTGTTCTCGGCCGCGATGGCGGCGTTGCCATGGCGGGCGGCAAGGTTGCTTTGCGATGGCAGCCAAATGACAGTGTCGATATCAATTTGAGCGGCGATTACACGCGCGAGCGTAACGACGCCGGCGTTTCGACACTTCTCTATGCAAACGCGGACGGCGCTTACAACAATGACCCAAGCCGGCCATGGCTGCGCGGCACAGACGGCATGGCCATTCCCTATAACTGTCAGTTCGTGCCTTATGGCGTAAATAGCTGTGATACTCAGACAGAATATGATGGTCGTTACATCAGCTATGCGACATTCTCAGACCTTTATCCCGGCGATTCTCAGTCGCCTTATAAACCGCTGGTGCTCGATCCCCATCGGGATATGGACAATTACGGCGCTGCGCTGACGATGGACATCAAACTGAGCGACACGCTCTCTTTGTTCTCAGTCACTTCCTATCGCAAATACAAGACAGACTGGTCTTATGACGTCGACGGCTCGCCGCTGGCGCCGAACCTTCTCAACCAGACCCAGAGCAACGAGCAGTGGAGTCAGGAAATTCGCCTGAACGGCACGCTCGGCGACGGCTTTGCCGACTTCACGGTTGGCGGCTTCTTCTTTGACACGAAGAGCTTCTATACTGGCCGCATCGACATTCCCTATGCGGAACTTGACTTTATTCACGGCCCTGATCCGACACCGTCTAACAACAAGGCCGTGTTCGCCAACGTCACGCTTAACTTCACCGAGGACTTCCACCTCACAGGCGGCGTTCGCGAATCCTGGGACAAGAAAGACTACCTGTACCGCCGCAGAAATCCGGACCTCACACCGGTTCAGGGGCCTTGCAACCTCTTCACAAGCGCCGCGCCGATCACCCCTCCGATCAGCCCGGTCGCTATTGGCAACCAGCCGAACTGCCTCCTCTTCGGGGTGGACGGCACGACGGCGACCTTCAAGAACGACCAACTCGACTGGCGTGTCGCCCTTGATTATCGCTTCTCCGATGCGCTCATGGTTTACGGTCAGGTTGCAACCGGCTATCGCGCCGGCGGCTTCAATGCTCGCCCGTTCTTCCCGAGCCAGGCGACGCCGCACATTCCGGAAACGATCACCTCATATGAGATTGGCTTCAAGTCGGATCTCCTTGATGACAGATTGCGGTTGAACCTCGCAGGGTTCTACTTCCCGTATAATGACATCGTTCTGAACTCGACCTTCTGCGCGGATCTTCCTGTGGGCCAGCAGGCGCCATGCCTGCGTCCAAGCAACGTTGGTTCGGCGAAGGTGAAAGGCTTCGAGGCTGAAGCGTTCTTCTACCCTGTAGAGAATCTCAGCATCGACGCGTCGCTCAGCTATCTCGATTTCCAGTATAAGGAGATTGATGCAACAGCTGGCACTGGCGTCGCGCTCGGCGATATCACACCCTATACACCTGAGTGGCAGTACAGCATTGGCGTTCAGTACGACATTGAAAATGTGCTGGGCGGCGAGTTGTCCTTCCGGTTTGACGGCTCCTACCAGTCGGAAATCTTCACGGAAGCAGGGAACGTACGCGAACTTTTGGTCCCGAACGATGTTGATCCTAACGATCCCAATCTACCCGATGGATTGCAGGGTATCGGCCTTCCGGGCGGCGGCGGTCCAATCCCAACGCTTGTTGCCGATAACCTGATCGAGGGGTATTTCCTCGGCAACGCCCGCGTCAGCTGGAACTCTGAAGATGGTGACTGGGGTATTGCCTTCGAAATCCAGAACCTCTTCGACAAATATTATCTCGGCACGAAAGTGAACGATGTTATTTCCGTAGGCCATGTCTATGGTTCGCCGGGCAAGCCGCGCACCTTTGCGCTTACGCTCAAGCGTAATTTCTAACGACTGTCGAGCGGCGCGAAGCGCCGCCCGATTTTCCCTCCAAACGCTGCGTCGTTTTCGGCGCAGCGTTTTTCTTTGCCCGGATTTTGAGTGGAGAAAGATTCAAATCAGGGGGCGGCCTGAAGCTGCGTCTCACATAAACAACGTAAGATGAGAACAGCGCTGGCGGAGGGGGTGGGATTCGAACCCACGGAACGCTTGCACGCTCAACGGTTTTCAAGACCGTCGCAATCGACCACTCTGCCACCCCTCCGAGAGCAGCGGCTGCTGTCTACATTGCCACACGGGCCGATGCAACTAAGCGTTCGGCATTCAAGGAGGTGATGGCGAAACCGAACACCGCCGCCTCGGGCGGCTATGGTGACGTTCCGTCCGGGCGGGAGAGGGCGCTACTTTCCACTGAAGTGACAAAGGACCGTCAAGCATGGTTAATAAGGTGTTAACCCTCGCGGACTAATCCAGAGACGCTTTCCGCGGCGCGATCCCGCAACCGTAACAAACAGTATTCCCATGGGCTCTCAGGCGTCTTCCTCACTCAAGCTAATCCCGCTGCTGCTTCTGGCGCTCGCCGCCGCCTGCACGACGACGCCTAGACAGGCGTCCAGCGGAGGAGGTGGCGATCCGCACTATAAAGTCGGCAAGCCCTACAAGGTGAAGGGTAAAACCTATTACCCGGCTGAAGACCCGAACTATTCCAAGGTCGGCGTCGCTTCATGGTACGGATCGCAATTTCATGGGCGCCTCACCGCCAATGGCGAAATTTTTGACATGAACAGGCTGTCGGCGGCGCATACGACGCTGCCGCTTCCGTCCATGGTGGAGGTTACAAATCTTGAAAACGGCCGCTCCGTGGTCGTCCGGCTGAATGACCGGGGTCCGTTTGTAGGCGACCGCATCATCGATATGTCCCGGGAGGCGGCTCGCGAGCTTGGATTCGAAGAACAGGGCACCGCGCGCGTTCGTGTGCGCTATGCAGGGCGGGCTCCATTGACTGCCGCAGCGCCAAAAACATCGCCGCGCGAGGACCGGGTGGCGCGCGCAGCGCCGGTGCGTCAAGAGACGATACGACCCGGCGTTGACCCTGATTGCGACCCGATTTCCGAACTTCTGACTAGTATGGAAAGCGCACCGGCCCTGACCCCGGGCGCGGAGGAAGTCGCGATAGCGGAGGCGGAAACGCCGGACAGCGCGGAAGCGGAAATCCCCGCTGCTGATCTTTCGACGCCAGACCCGGACGATGCGCGCCTGGTGCATCCATCCGCCAGCGCTGATCAGCCGACGGAGGCGATCTATGTGATCCGCGTGGCCGCGCTCTCACGCCTCGATAATATAGACGGCCTGCGCGCCCAGCTTGGGGATATTGGAACGCTCAGAATGTCCCGTGTTGAAACCGAGGCGGGAACTGTGTTTTACCGGGTCAATCTGGGGCCGTTCTCGTCGATAGAGACTGCCGCAGAAAAATTGGAAGCCGTGCGCAGAGCAGGTTATGCTGATGCGTCGCTGGTCACGCTGACGCCATAAGAATGCCTTTTAGATGATGTAAATCAAAGCGTTGGCGGAAGAATGTCAGCCGCCCAAGTAAGTTGAGGAGACGCGTTTTGAAGTTTTCGCAGATCATCGCCGCTTTCGCGCTCGCCGCGGTAAGCATCGGACAGTCTTTCGCGCAGGCTCCAACGCCGCTGACGACGCCCGCCGAATATGCGCTCATCATGGATTACCGCACCGGCGAAATTCTTTACGAAAAAAATGCGCGCACCCCAACGGCGCCAGCCTCCATGTCGAAGCTGATGACGGTGGCCATTGTTTTTGAACGGCTGAAAAACGGCTCGCTCAAACTGACTGATGAATTTGATGTCAGCGAGAAAGCATGGCGCGAACGCGAAGGCTCCTCCATGTGGGTGCGCGTTGGCGACAGCATTCCTGTTCTCGACATAGTGCGCGGCATTATCGTTCAGTCAGGCAATGACGCTTGCATCGTTGTCGCGGAGAATATTTCCGGGTCCGAAGAGGCTTTCGTTCAACTGATGAATCAAAAGGCTCATGAATGGGGCCTGAATGATTCCACCTTCGCCAACCCCCATGGCATGCCTGACCCAAACCACAAGATGAGCATGCGCGACCTGGGTATTCTGACAAGCCGTATCATTTCCGAATATGGCCAGTATTACGCGCTCTTTGCCGAGCGCGAGTTTACCTGGGAGAAAATCCGCCAGTCGAACCGCAATCCGATCCTCGACATGGTGGAAGGCGCGGACGGCCTTAAAACAGGGCATACGGAAGAATCCGGTTATGGCCTTGTCGGTTCCGCGGTCATGAACGGCGAGCGTAGAATTGTCGTCGTCAACGGACTTTCTTCGGAACGCGAACGCGCAACGGAGTCAGCGCGCCTCCTGCGCCTCGCCTTCAACGATTTCAATACACGAACATTCTTTGAACCGGGTGATATTGTGGGCGAAGCGGAAGTCTTCAAAGGCAAGGCCGCAACCGTGCCGTTGATCGCCCGGGAGCCTGTGAAACTGATTTTGCACCGCTCACTTCTCGACGAAGCAAAAGCGACGATCATCTATTCAGGGCCAGTATCCGCCCCCATCAAGGAGGGCCAGCAGATCGGCACGCTCAGGGTTGAAGCGCCTTCAGGGCCTGCCCGTGAATATGCGCTCTACGCCGGGCGGGCGGTTCCCGAAACGGGCATCTGGGGCAAGATCGGCCTTGCCGCAGGAAAACTGCTGGCGAAGCCGTCAACCGGAGCGCCGGATGCGCCGTCGGCAGACTAGATGATGACGCCTAAGAGTTCCTCCGGCTTTTTCATCAGTTTTGAGGGCGGAGACGGCGCGGGAAAATCGACGCAGATTAAAGTGCTGGCCAAGGCGTTGCGCGAAGCCGGGCGCGAAGTCGTGGTGACGCGAGAGCCGGGCGGATCGCCAGGCGCGGAAGCGATCCGAAAATTGCTTCTTGAAGGGGAGGCTGACAAATGGTCGCCTCTCACGGAAGCGTTGCTGATGTATGCGTCACGCGCGGATCATCTTGAACGAACAATCGTACCGGCGCTGGCGCGCGGCGCAGTCGTCATCACCGATCGCTTCGCGGACTCTTCCATGGCCTATCAGGGTCTTGCCGGCGAATTGGGTGAGGAGGCCGTCTCAACTCTCTACAAGCTTGTCGTCGGCGCACAGGGCCCTGATCTGACCTTCATCCTCGATCTTGCGGTCGATGAGGGCTTGAAGCGCTCCGGCTCTACCGGCGACACAGAACAGCGATTTGAATCCAAGGGGAGCGCCTATCAGGAGAAGGTTCGTCAGGCCTTCCTTGAAATCGCAAAGCGTGAACCGGATCGCTGCGCTGTCATAAGCGCGGATGGCGAGATTATGGATGTTGCAGCGCGTATTGGCGCGGTTATTCAGGCGCGATTTCCGAAGCTTCTGAACCGCTGAACGCCCCTTCCAAAGAGGCCGTAAAACCCCTAGTTACGAGGGCATGGAAGACGAATTGACCCCTCCGCGCACGCAATCCCGTCAAATTGGCCGGTCAGCGCTGGAGCGGCGCTTGCGCGCCGCCATGGGGGAGGGAACTCTAACCCATGGCTGGATCCTGGCGGGACCCGAAGGGGCCGGGAAGGCGACCCTCGCCTACCGCATCGCCAGAGCGCTGCTTGAGCCTTCTGCGCTGACTGATGAGCATTCCCTGGATATGCCGGAAACAGCTAGAAGCTTTCGCCATATCGCCGCCGAGGCCCATCCTGATCTCTTCGTCGCGGAGCGGCTCTATGATGAGAAGAAAGGACGCCGTCAGGGTGAAATCACGGTCGAAACCATTCGCAAGCTGACGCAGTTTTTGAACCGAACCGCGTCCGGGGCCGGCGCGCGCGTCGCCATTGTGGATACTGCCGACGATATGAATCGCAACGCCGCCAATGCCTTGCTGAAAGCCCTTGAAGAACCGCCGGAAGGGGCGACCCTGCTGCTGCTCTCGTCAGCGCCCGGCCGGCTCTTGCCAACGATCCGTTCCCGATGCCGGCGTATCGACCTGCCGCCTGTCGCCAATGCTGAAATTGAAAAACTCTTGCTTGATGAAGGCGTCAGCGCCGGCGACGCCGGCAATATCGCAGACCACGCTCGCGGGCGCCCTGGCTACGCTCTGACGCTGGCGGCGGGTGAGGGGGCCGAAGCCATCAAACTGGCTCATGGATTTTTACAGGCGGCGCAAAAAGGGAGCGACTTGTCGAGAATTATCTCCGGCGTCTCGGGCAAGGCGGGAGAGGCGCGCTGGCCAGTATTTCGTGACACCGTCATATCAAACCTCAGTGACGCATCACGTATGGCGGCGACGGAAGGTTCAGCCGCTGGTTTTACAAATGCCGATGCGGGCGACCTTCTTGAAGCGTGGCAGGCAGTAACTGCGCTGATGGGGCGCGGCGAAGCTCTAAACCTCGACAGAGGCCAGTTGTTAGAGGCCGTGGCGTTCGACATGCGCCATGCGCTGAAACGTAAAGCGGCCTGAGACCCATGCTTGTCGACAGTCATGTCAATCTGCATTCGGAGCAGTATGCCGATGACCTTCAAGAGGTCATTGACCGCGCGCGCGCAGCAGGCGTCTCAGCGATGTTGACGATCTCCGATCAGCTCTCATCCACCGAAGCCATCGCTGCAATTGCGGCTAAAGATCCCTTGATCTGGCGCAGCGTCGGCGTCCATCCACACTATGCAAAAGATGATGCCGATCTGACGGCGAAAACCTTGATCGATCTGGCGGCTGACGAAAATGTGGTCGGTATTGGTGAGTGCGGACTCGATTTCTACTACGAATATTCGGGCCGCGATGTGCAGGACGCCGTCTTCCGCGCCCACATTATGGCGGCGCGCAAAACCCAACTCCCCCTGATCATTCATACACGTGACGCAGACGACGCAACGATGGAACTACTCGAAAACGAGTACAGGGAAGGGGCCTTCACCCCCCTGCTCCATTGTTATACGGGCGGACCAGCGCTTGCAAAAGCGGCGCTTGATCTCGGTGGTTTTATTTCGTTTTCGGGCATTATCACTTTCAAGAATGCAAATGATATTCGCGCCATTGCGCAGGCGGCACCGCTTGACCGGATCATTATCGAAACCGATTGCCCATATCTTGCGCCTGTGCCCATGCGCGGAAGGCGTAATGAACCAGGTTACGTCGTGCATGTCGCGGAGAAACTGGCGGAGATTAAAGGGATAAGCGCCGAAGAGATCGCGCAAATCACCACGGATAATTTCTTCCGGCTGTTTTCGAAAGCCAGCGACCCTCGGGCAAGACCATGACGGGAAACTTGCGGGTTACAATTCTCGGCAGCGGCTCATCAGGGGGCGTTCCGCGCTTTGGCGGGCCAGATGGAAAGGGTGACTGGGGCGCCTGCGATCCGAACGAACCGAAAAATCGCCGTTCGCGTTGTTCGATCCTCGTTCAACGCGAGCACCCCGAATTCGGTTTCGCCCCGGACAAGGTAACGTCAGTGCTCGTGGACACGTCGCCGGACATGCGCACGCAATTACTCGCGGCTCAATGTTCACGCCTTGATGCTGTGCTGTTCACCCATGATCACGCAGATCAGAGCCATGGCATTGATGACCTTCGTGTCTTAGCGCTGCAGATGCGCCGACGCATTCCGGTTTACATCGATGACGCAACCGGCGGCGCTATTGTGGACCGGTTCCGCTATTGTTTTGAGCAGGCGCCTGGGAGTTTTTACCCGCCCATTCTCGATAAGCGGGACATGCCAGCCTGCGGCGATGATTTTTCCATCGACGGACCGTCCGGGCCAATCCCGGTGACAGCCTTCTTGCAGTATCATGGCGGCGTTAATTCGCTCGGCTTCCGTTTTGGGGATATCGCCTATTCGAGCGATGTCGTCGGCCTGCCAGAAGAAAGTTTTGCGATCTTATCCGGTGTTAATGCGTGGATTGTGGACGCCCTGCAATATCAGCCCCACAAAACGCATGCGCATCTCGATCTGGCCCTGGAATGGCTTGCGCGCGTGCGGCCGGGACGGGGACTCCTGACGAACCTGCATGTCCATATGGACTATCAGACCCTCAAAAACATGCTGCCGGCAGGAATTGAACCTGCTTTTGACGGCTTGACGGTCATGGGAAATGCTGAATAACGGTATATAGTCCTTTTAGGACACGCCGGGAGAGAGAAAATTGAATAAAATCAAAGGTATATTTATGGCCTTTGCGGCGCTGTGGCTGGCGGCCTGCGGCGGTGGCGACGATACAGGCCAGGAATCGGCCAATTCGGGGGAAAAAGGCGTCAGATATGAGAGCTACGCCAAAGATGTGCAAACATCAGAGGATGCCATCAAGCTTTACACATCGCGGATGAACCAGATTGCCGACGCGATTGAGGCGATCGAGACAAACGCCGACGCAGATCGGGCGGCGCAAATGATCATGGATTCCGCCAAGGAATATGAGCTGCTCGACACCCGGCTTGATGAGCTGGGCCGGGACAATCTTGCGCGTGACCTTGCGAGCCGCGATGGCGGTCACATGAATTTGTACACGCGCCAATACGCCGAAGCTCAGGCGCGCCTCGGAACAGCGATGCAGAAGGTCGCTGAAAAAGATCCTCGCATGATACTCAAACTCAGCCGTGCAATGCAGAAAATGAATGCGGCTAAAGCGTATTAAATTGTGAGCAAATGAACTTAGGCGAAGCTTTCGCAGTTTCGCCGCAATGTGGGCGCCAGACGGAGTTGTAATGCCGCTGGCTGGGTTAAACGGGTAAAGGCGATGGCGCTGGAATATTATATGCCGCGGGCGGATCTTCGCGATCATGTGCGTGCGTATTACTATTTCTCGACAGAAACGCCGTCGATCCAGCCTCTTTGCGCTGAAATGGGCAATATTCGCGTTGTGCTCAACGGCGGCGGGTTTTTACATACCCCGGACGGCCGAAAGGAGCATATCACCTCGGCGTTTCTCCTTGGTCCCACCATGGGCGCTTATTGCATGGAGGCGGATGCTGGAACGCGTGTTTTTGGAATCGGCATCAGGCCCAAAGGCTGGATAACGCTTTGCGGGATCAATGCGGAAGAAGCGACAGACAAGGTCATCGACCTGACATCTTTCGCCGGCGGGCTGGCGCGATCCAGCATCGACGAAATGCGTAATGCGCGCAGCCTGGCCGAAATGGCCGGCGCCGCAGACCGGTTCTTTGCAAGTCTTCTGGCGCGCAGGGCGTCGCGCCGTTCCGGAAGATATCCGGAAGCGCTGGCGCAATGGCTTCTGGACCCTAACGATCTCGGCCTGGACGAACTCATCAACAGCATGGATGTATCGCGGCGTCAGACGGACAGGATTGCGAAAATGTATTTCGGCGCGTCGCCCAAATTTCTTCAGCGCAAATACCGGGCCTTACGTGCTGCGGACAGGATCCGTACGGGCGAACTGGATTGGATGTCGGCGGCGGGCGGCGCTTACTATGATCAGTCTCATTTCATCAAGGAATTCAAGACCTTCGTAGGCGTTACGCCTAGCCAGTTTATTGGCAATCAGGCGCAGTTGATCACTGAGATTCAGTCGAAACGACGCGTTCAGGCGTTGCCGATCCCATTGGCGAGTTTTTAGCCTAAAAAAACATTCCCATGGCCAATCTTTCCTATAGCCACAGACTATCCGCGGCTATCTTCCTCTTGTTCCAGGGAGAGAACACCGCTTCCAGAGCCTTTGCTGGGGGAGAGACCGGCGGGGGAAAGGTTCTGGGTATAACGGGAGCGCGCCAGCATCGCCGCCGCGATGTTGACGCGCTCCCGGATATACATATTATTTGTGACAATATAAATTGTGCAACTTATTTGGTTCGCCCTGGACGGGCTTACGAAACCCGCCAGGCTGGAAACTCTCAAGCTGCAAAACTGGGTTTAAAATCAGTAAGTCAGCTGTTCGATGTCCGCGAAATTGATCTCGGATCCATCGCTCAACGAGATCACCCCATGAGCATCGTCGGTGAAGACAAGATTTCCATCTGTCTCTGATGTGATGGCGCCTTCGGTCAGTTGTACCGTCCAATCTGAGCCATATTCACCTAACGACATAGTTGCGCCGTCGTTCAGATCGATGATGTCAGTCCAGCCAGCGCCGCCGGATATGACGTCCGAACCATCGCCCATTTCATAAACGAAGACGTCTGAACCATCGCCGCCATTCATGACGTCATCACCGGCGCCGCCCGTAATGGAGTCATTCCCGGCGCCTCCATAGATGATGTCGCCGCCAGCGCCGCCGTTCAGAACATTGTCGCCTGCATCACCATAAACGTGCTCAGACGCCGCGCTCGCTTCCTGCACGTCAATCGTGAGTGTTTCCTGATAAATCGCGCCATGCTCGTCCATCACCTCAACCGTGATATCGTGTGACTGTTGGGCGTCATAATCCAATGACATCCCATCTTTGACTTTGAGCTGGTCGCCGGAAATTTCAAACAACCCTGAAGCATCATCGACAATGGTGTAAGCCGGCGCAGCAACGGCGTCAGCATCAGAAGACGAAAGGCTACCGACCAGAGCGCCCTCCTCTCCGGAAACTGGTCCCTCTACGACTTCGTCATATCGTGCCGATACGGTTGCGTTCAGACCATCCGGGCCATCATCATCGGGATTAATGACAGTCACTGTGTTAACGCCATCAACAAAGGACGGCGTTGTGAAGTCACCATTGATGATGGTCATCGCTTCATATTCACCGGAAGATGGTGTGCGGGTCGCGAGAATTTCCACGCCTTCACTTGTAATATGCGCGATCAGTCGCGGCGACCCGTCACTGTTAGCCACCCACGGAGAATCGATAGCGCCTCCATCTCCAAATTGCAGCAACGCTTGATTTGACGCGTCGTAAACATTGGATTGGAGTTGTATTGTTTCTCCTGTCAGCGACTCGCCATTGACCACGAGCTCAAACGAATTATCGATAACCCCGAAGGATACAGTGATTTCAGCGCTTCCATCGACAACGCCGGAAAGGTCGACTTGCGCCGTATCAGCGCCGCCGCCGTCTGCTACATTAATCTCGGCATCGCTTACCGACGCGTTCTTTGAAACTGTCGACGTAGATAGTCCCAACGCGATATCCGTCGGCGGCGCGTTCAGAATATTCTCCGCGCTGATTGTCTGATCCGCAAATTCGAAGTTTTCTGTCGAGTAGACGATATCAGCGCCATCGGGGGAGTCCGGGCGATTGTCAGTCACGCGATAAGTGGTTTCAGTTTCCTGCGTGATTGTGTAATCGGCGCGGTTACCGGAATAAACAACCGTATCTTCCCCTGCGCCGCCTGAAATAATTTCATCCGCGCTTGTGCTGATGAGGCGGTCGGTGCCTTCTGTGCCTGGTATTTCATTTGGCTCGGCAATATCGCCAACCTGAACAGTAACAGTCATCAGCGTTGCTTCACCGCTATCGCCAACGGCTTCAATCGAGACCTCAAAAGACTGCGCCTCTTCATAATCAAGCGCGACACCATCCTTTAGTTTCAGTTGGTTTCCGACGATCTCGAAATAGCCGGACGGATCATTGCTTATTTCAAAAGTTGAAACCGGATCGCCGGTAACAGAGTCATTTGCAGTGAGAAACCCGACAACGGCGCCCGGATCATTTTCGGAAACAAGAGGAATATCTGAAATAACGCTGTTCTGAATACTTGCCCCATTCACAAGTACAAGATTGTCGACGCCGACGAGATCTGCAATCTCGCCGTTCTCAGCCTCATTCATGAGCCAGTTATTGATCAGGCCGGGTTCAGTTTCAGGATCTCCGATTGGAGTTCCATTATGCTCTGCGATCTCTGCTTCACTGCGCGCGTAATCGAAGATACGCACCTCCGCAATCTCGCCTTCAAATACCTGATTAGAATCGAAGCCACCTGCTTCAGCGTCTTGTTCTTGGCCGAATGAAACCGTCCCGCCCGCCTTCAGGTCGCGGATATTTACGGTCGTATCGAAAGCCGCTTCACCATCAACATAAACATGGAGTTCGTTCGAATCTTGATCCCAGGTGAAAGAAACCTGATGCTCTTGGCCGTCAAGCAGCGACTGATTCGTCACGCCTGTATTGATTTTTTGCCCGGCAATATAAACTTGAAGGGTCCCGCTTGCGCCTTCAAGGAACAACAATGCCTCATTGTTTGATCCGTCGTTCGCTGCATAAGACAAAAGCGGCGCGCCGCCACCTACATCGGTTTGATCTGACGAAAAGCGAACTTCAACTGTCAGGGCGTCAGTCGGAAACCCTGCAAGCTCAGATGAAATGGCAGCGTCATCAACTCCGCCATCCTGATTAAGAGAGAGCACTTTAACAGCAGCAGCCGGGTCCAAATTGAAGTCAACCGGCGCTTCATCCTGATTTGCAACGGCGACAGTGAAAGTCTGTTGCGCCGTCTCCCCATCCGGCCCTTTCGCTTCAATGGTCAGTTCATATGAACTCTGGGATTCATAATCCAATGATATGCCGTCTTTGAGTTTTACCTCATTGCCGACAATTTCAAATGCGCCGGATGGATCGTTGACAATCGCGAAAGCATCTATAGGAGCACCAGTATCTGGATCAGTCGCAGAGAGAGTTCCTGCGATAGCGCCGGGGTTGTTTTCCAGCACCGTAGGTGTGTCGAATATGGCTCCGCCTTCAACATGAGCGCCGTTGACCAGCTGGAAATCATCTGTTCCAACGAGGTCTTCAATAACCCCTCCAGACGCCTCATTCATAACCCAATTATTAGTGAGGCCGGGTTCGGTTTCCGGGTCAGCGATAGAGACACCTGTGTTGTCAGCAATCTCAGACTCGCTTCGCGCATAGTCAAAAATACGCACCTCAGCGATTTCGCCTTCAAAAACCTGGCCGGTTACAAATCCGCCGCCTTCTGAATCCTGCTCCTGGCCAAGAACCAATGTGCCTCCAGCTTTCAGGTCGCGAATATTGATTGTAGCGTCAAAGGCTGACTCGCCATCTACATAAACATGGAGCTCATTCGAAACTTGGTCCCAGGTGAACGAAACCTGATGTTCCTCGCCGTCAAGCAAAGACGCGTTCGGCACACCTGTATTGATTTTTTGGCCGGCGAGGAAGATATGCATGTTCCCGCTCGATCCTTCGAGCCAGATAAGCGCCTCATTGTCGGAGCCGTCACTCGCCGCATATGAAAATAGCGGTGTGCCGTTACCCACATCGGTCTGCTCTGACGAGAACCGGACCTCAACCGTCAAGGCGTTAGTCGGAAAGCCTGCAAGATCAGATGCAATCACAGCATCATCGGTCCCACCATCCTGATTGAGAGACAAGCTCCCTACACTGTCATCGGCCGAGAGCGTGAAGTTTACGGGCGTCTCGTCTACATTCAGAACGGGTATGGAGAAAGATTGCGTAGAACTTTCGCCATGGGCGTCTGTCGCCGTTACGGTTACGGATATTTCCGACTCTGCCTCATAATTTACATGGACGCCGTCTTTCAGTTTCAACACATAGCCGTCGCTATCATTGACGACTTCAAATCGTTCATCATCGACTGTGATCGATACGCTATCATTTTCGATGTCGGAGATGGTAAGGTGCGCAGCTATATCGCCTTCAGCATTCTCCGTAAGGCCAAGGCGATCTGTATCTTCAAAGCCAGGCAAGCGATAGGTTTCACTGCCGATAACTTCAGTAATGCCATTAGTGTCGGGACCTGACCAGGAAAGTTGTAGTGTCTGTGACCCGCCATTTTCAAAATAACGCACTTCAATATCATGAGAGCCGGAGTCCAAATCCACACTCACTGTACGGGTGCGTGTTGAATGAAGGCCGTCATTATCCAGCACCGCGACGCCGTCAATAAACAGCATGCTGCCATCATCACTCGCCATATTGAAGGTGTATACGCCACCTTCTTCTACTAAGATCTGACCTTCATATTTGGCGGCAAAATAATCACCTGGAGCCCCGTCCCAGAATGATTCCTGACCAGCCATATAGTTCAAACTATCAACGATGCCTTCCGCGTCAGGCGCTGCATTAAAGTCCACCTGATCGAGGTCGCTAAGAGAATGGCCGATATTGTAATAAGATGCCCGAAGCCCCTCTCCGCCCATAAGCTCAATTGAAGGTGCGTGATTCGTATCAATAACCGTGATCGGAAAGTTCAGTGTATTGCTGGCGCCGCCAGCATCTGTTACCGTCACCTCAACATTCAATGCCGACTCGACCTCATAGTCGACCGCAACGCCATCTTTCAGTTTTAGGTATGTTCCGCCGCCTTCATCGACGACTTCAAAACGATCATCATTGACGGAATAAGTATGGGTGTCGCCTATATCCGGGTCTGACACTGAGAGGCGCGCAACAACGGCGCCAGCGGAATCGTCGTCAAGCGTGAGATTGTCGATCGACGCGCCATACTCGAAGGAGTCGCCTCCGATCACTTCTGTCACACCGCCAGTATCGGGGCCTGACCATGAAAGTTGCAGTGTCTGTGACCCGCCATTTTCGAAGTAGCGTATTTCGATATCATGAGAACCGGAATCTAAATCCACAGTCACAGTTCGCGTACGTGTGCCATGTAGCCCGTCATTATCCAGCACCGCGACACCGTCAATGAAGAGCATGCTGCCGTCATCGCTCGCCATATTAAAGGTATAGGACCCGCCTTCATTGACGACCAAGTTTCCTTCATATTTCGCAGCGAAATAGTCTCCGGGCGCCCCATCCCAGAATGATTCCTGACCTGTCATATAATTTAGGCTGTCAACAACGCCCCGAGCATCCGGCTCCGCGTCAAAATCCACCTCATCCAGATCGCTAAGAGAGTGGCCGATATTGTAATAGGATGCACGAAGGCCCGCTTCGTGAATTACTTCGATTACTGGAGCTTCGTTTTGATCAAGAACACTGACTGTAAAGTCGCCGTTAATAGTCAAGCCACCGGAATCAGTGGCCATGATATTGACATTGAAAGGCGCTGTGGTTTCTGCGTCCAAGGCAACGCCGTCTTTAAGTTTTAACTGATTTCCGACCACTTCAAAACGGTCATCCGAAACAGTAAAGGAGAACCCCTCACCCGCATCAGGATCAAGCACAGATAGATCGCCGACAACGCCGCCATCGACGTTTTCAGCAATGGTGAAAGAAGAAAGTCCAATATCTGTAGGCGCTTCATTCACGTTTTCAACATGGATGGAAACAGTTTTCTCAAACGTATTCCCAGCGCTATCCGTGACGCCTAATGTCACGTCATAAGAGGATTGCACCTCGTAATCGAAAGCGGCGTCATCTTTCAGTTGAAGAGTGTCGCCCACAAGCTCGAATAGACCGGAGTCATCTCTGATGAGGGTGAAAGCTGACGTATCGCCTCGATCCGGGTCGTCTGCTGACAAATGGGCTACAAGAGCGCCAGCCAGGTTTTCGGAAGCGCTGCCGCCATCAAGGATGATATCCGTAGGCGATAGATTGGCAGTGGGTTCATTGATTTCCCCCTCATCGCCTCCGTCGCCTGCAAGAGTGTCTTCCGGTATGGCGCCTCCTGCACCTTGATTGCCCTCTTCGGCGCCATTGTCAGTGGTTGTATCAGTGTTTGTGCGATCCGCTGTTAACCTGGCAGCCTGCGGCGTTTTATTGAAAGAGCGCTCTTCAACCCCATCACCAGCTAGTTGTGGCGCTTCGGTTAAGCCAGACGCAACTGTGGCGTCAAGAATCTCTGGAACCCTGCTGTCCTGGAAAGCTTCGCCATCTGTTGTTTCATCAGGCAAGGGCAAAGTATCAGGAAGCTCCGCAGGATACAGCGCATGGTTAGGCGCATGCCCTTGTAAACCGTCAGGATCAATACCCACCTCATCCTGTGTGGCGCCGTCAGACGCGAGGCTGGGCGAAGCTATCGGTCCGATCTGAGACTCGTTCGTGCGGCCTTCGTCAACAGCCTCCGGCTCATAAAGGTTTTGTTCACCAAAGTGTAAATTGGCGTAATCGCCAGAGTTATCGCCGCCCTCAATAGCTGGCTTTTCCTCATCGCGCGCTTTCTTCAACGCATCACGATCGTTTTCAAACGCCGCATCTTCGATACGATGGCGGTCTTCGCTTTGCAGCTTGTTTTCATCTGCAACTTCTGTTGCGGGCTGATCTTTCGCCATCGTTACACTCTACTCGTAGCTAACCTCCCGCGAGCATAGGCAGTGACGCTTAATCAGACCCTTATCATATTGGTTAACAGGCTGAAAAAGTGCAATTTTTTGAAGATTTTCTGTACTCGGAAAATCATTCCGAAAGGATTTAACCATAAACAAATGCTGAATTGCGCAGTCACAAGTAGAATAAACGAGTATGCGTTCGATAGTGCGAGAATTCGCGACCGAGTTGTTCAACAGCAACGAAAACGGCGCCGGCGATCTGCTGCCGCCGCCTATGAGCCGTACGGCCTATGTAGCCTCATGCGTCATCAATCTTCTTTCTTTGGCGCTGCCGCTAACCATCCTGCAGATTTACGATCGGGTTTTGCCTAACGCCGCCTATGCAACGCTCACCATATTGCTTTTGTTACTAGTCGTCGCTGTCGTGACTGATGGCGTCCTTAAATACCTACGCTCAGTAGTGATAAACTGGTCGGCAGCAGCGTTTACCCACAACCTCACCGCCAAGGCTATGCAAACCATGCTTTCCGGACGCCCTTCAGCGTTTGGAAAGGTTTCAACAAGCGAACATCTCGAGCAACTAAATGCGATAAACGGGCTAGGCAATCACTACTGCTCTCAGTCGCGTACTGTTGTGGTTGATATTCTATTCATTCCTATTTTTTCCTTGGTTATCGTCCTTATTGGCGGTTGGGTGTTTGCTGCTGTCGTTGGTTTGTTTGCAGTATTTTCCTATCTCGCCTTTAGGGGAACACAATGGCTTAACGCCGCTATTTCTGAGCGTGAAGAGTTTGACGCCAGAAAACAGGACTTCATCATTGAAGTTTTGCGCGCGATTCAAACCGTGAAGGCTTGCGCCATGGAGCCGCAAATTATGCGGCGTTTTCAACGCCTACAATCTGCCGCCAGCACAGTCACGCAGCGAATGATCAACCTGACTGGAGCGGCACAAACCTACAACAACGCCTATGCTTCGCTATCCACAGTCGTTATCGTCGGAAGCGGCGCTGCACTCGTCTTGAATGGCCGCTTAACCCTTGGCGCCCTCGCCTGTTGCATGCTGCTGTCTTCACAGCTGTTGCAACCCTTAATGCGCTCGCTTGCAAGCTGGAATGAAGTCAAATTAGCTCAGCACAGGCGTGCGCGCATTACATCCATTTTTGATTGCGCCGACGCCTACAACATGCAGCCTCATCGTTTTCAGGAACGTTTTCAGCCAAAGCCCGTAAAGCTGTCTAACGTGACCATAAAGCATGAAGGCGCCGAGCCTTTATTCTCAAATGTAAACCTTGATATTGCTGCAGGTGAATTCATCGCCATAACTGGCGATGATGGAAGCGGTCGATCGACATTACTAAGAGCGCTTGTTCAGGACGCGCCTATTATAGAAGGCGAAATCCGTGTGGGCGCAGATGTATGCGGCCCCAATGACCCCAACATATTGCGTCGGCATGTGAGATATGTAGGGCTCACCCCGGCGATTTTCAGAGGCAGTATACTCGAGAACATTACACTTTTCGGGGAAACGCCTGTTAAAATAGCGCTTCTGGCCGCCAAATTTACCGGCCTTGACGATGAGGTCATGCGCATGCCGCTTGGCTATGACACGCATTTAAAAAGCGCTACAGGAAATGACATCCCAGCGCCAACAGCACAGCGTATAACGTTGACGCGCGCCTTGGCCATGCGACCCGCTGTACTCGTTCTTGACGAAGCAAATACTCTTCTGGATCTCGCCGGAGAGCAACGATTTATCGAAGCCTTAGGCCGACTTAAGGGGAAGATAACAACGGTTATCGCAACACATCGGCCCTCCCTTCTTCGCCTCGCAGATAAGACATACAGCATTTCAAATGGAACGCTTGTTCATGAGAGCGAAACGCCAGAAGTAAAGATAATCGCATGATGACGACGCCAGAGAAAAAGAATACGGCGCCTAAGGAAACTGATGCTGTTGTTGCAAATCAGGAGGCACTACCTGTTCAAAGCCCGGTTGGGATGCTACACGCGCGTCTCCGCGCAGCCTTCAGTCGTGACAATTCGCAATCAAATGCGGCTGATACTGATTGCCTGGTTGTACTTGAGCAATTCCTTAAATTGACCGGCTGGGCTCAAGGCCCTAGGCGTATATTTGAATCGATGCCTCATGCAGATGAGCTGTCTACAGTCTCCGCTTTCCGCTCGATGCTTTTCCATCTTGGCTTCACGACAACTGCAGAACCAGCCTCATCGAAAAATCTGCGGACAGAATACCTCCCTTGCTTTCTCCGTTATGAAGACGGCTCTGTGAAGCTGGCGGAGCAGCGCAGTCGTGACAGCGAGATCGTAATATTCGATCCTTCGACCGGCATGCGCAGCTCGCATAAAGCCGAGGAAGTGCACGCCACAGCAATTTTTCCGGAAAAAATTGAAAAATCAGACACTCCGCAAAACGCTCCGCAAAACTCTTGGACGGATCAGCTTTTGTCTGTCTTTTCCCCGCATATCCGACAAATCTTTTACATCAGTTTTATCATCAATATCCTTGCTCTGGCCCCGCCTATCTATGTTATGGCGGTCTATGACAAAGCCGTCGCCGCAAAATCATATGATGTATTGGCCGGCCTCACCGCAGGAATCGCCATTATCATTGCCGCAGATTACCTCCTCAGGAGAATTCGCGTTCAATTGCAAGCCTATCTAGGCGCACGGCTCGATGAACAACTCAACGAAACAGCCTTTCGTCACCTGCTTCATCTGCCATTGTCACATACCGAAGATGCGCCGATCGGCTCTCAGCTCACCCGTTTGCGCCAGATGACATCGTTGCACGAAGCTTTCACAGGACCTCTTGCAAGCGCAGTTTTCGATCTTCCTTATATAGCGCTGTTTATAATTGTGATTGCTTTTATCGGCGGCTCTCTCGTATGGGCGCCAATTTCCTTGATCGCGATTTATGCGCTGGCCGCCTGCTGGGCTATCCCAAAGACTGGAGCCTTAATAAAAAAATCCGGTGAAGCACGCTCTCATCTCAACAATCTGATGGTCGAAGCCGTGTCTTCCCAGAAAGCTATTAATGATTTGGCGGCCGAGCATGTCTGGTTACGCAGACATCGCAAATTATCGGCCGAATCTGTCGTAGCGAATATGAATGCGCGCCAAATAAATTCTCTCTTGCAAATCTTCTCACAATCCATGGTCGCACTTGCGGGCGTGGGTGTACTCGCTTTCGGCGTCACGATGGTAATCGACGGCAACCTTTCCGGCGGAGCCTTGATTGCTGTGATGGCTCTATCCTGGAGAGTCCTCGGTCCAATCCGCAATCTGTTTCTTACCGGCCTTACACTTGGTCAGACTGTCCAAAGCCTGCAACAAATCAACCGGCTGGTCCGGCTGCCGCTTGATCGCGAACCGAATGCAGGGCCCTCAATACCGCGGAGTTTCAAGGGTCACATCATCGTAGACAAGGTTTCATTCCGTTATGCGGGCCAACGCGAACCTTCTCTTCGGAGCGTTTCCTTCGAAGCACGCCAAGGTGAGCTTGTATGCCTTTATGGTCGCAGTGGGTCCGGCGTCTCAACAATGCTGCGCGTTATTCTAGGTCTTTACCAGCAGCAAGCGGGCTCGATCTACATAGATGGTCTTGATCTTCGCCAGCTTGAACGCGGAGAATGGCGTCAGGCGATTGGCGTCGGGCTACAGTCGCTTGATCTTTTTCATGGCACCGTCGCACAAAATATCCGCCTCGCCCGGCCTGACGCAACCGATAGGGACATTGAGGCGATCGCGTTTCGTCTTGGCATTGACCAGTATTTTGGCGGCGCACTCGAGCTGGGTCTTGAAACACGATGCACGACGATGGCGCGCTCAGCATGGCCGGACCCTCTACTGAGCCGGATCAACCTTGCTCGCGCGTTCATTAAGGAAGCGCCGATTTACATTCTTGATGAGCCAGCCGTCAGCCTCGACCAAGCTGGCGAACAGGCGCTGCTGTCTTTGATTGAAGAAAAACGCCAAAACAGCACAATTATTATGACAACCCAGCGGCCAAGCCACATGCGCATAGCAGACAGAGTCGTTTGGCTCGACCGGGGCGCCGTACGAGACATCGGTGCGCCGGGTGAGATTGTTTCAAAAGTCCTCGCGGCATGAGTAGCGAAAAACAGAGTAAGATCATGCGTAAACCAACCATACAAGTGGCGGCAAGACAGGAAAAAGTTGGTGAGAGGCATGGCCTATCACTTCCCCTTGAGCTGGAAGAAGGAGCGCCTCCGCACCTTGCGAAAGCCGCGATGGCTATCATCAGCGGGCTTTTTATTCTCCTACTGGTATGGGCGAATATCGCTCATGTGCGCGAAGTTTCTGTCGCCACAGGTCAAATTGCACCCTACGGATCTACGCGAGAAGCCGCACATTTTGAAGGCGGCATTATAGAAGAGATACTGGTCAAGCCTGGCGACATAGTTACAGAGAAACAGGCTCTGGCGAAGCTTCGTCCGGAAAGCAGCGGCGGAGAATTTGATCGCCTCACCGCCAGACAAGCCAGTCTGGAAATCCGCGCCGCTCGTATGGCGGCACAGGCGGAATTGGACACTCCAGATTTTGCAAAATGGCGGCAAGAATGGCCGATGCTGGTCAAAGAGCAACAATCTATCTATGACGCAAATCTAGCCCAGCATGAAGCGATTATGGCTACTTTTGTTTCGCGGGAAACTTCAGCGAAAGCGGAAGTGACGAAAGCTGAAGCGGAATTAAGGGCGGATACAGACCTTCTCCAGTTCGCAAGAGAACAGCTTGCCATTCAGGATGAGTTGATTGACGAAGGGTTCACATCAAAACAAACCTATTTGCAGGCCAAATCGAATGTGGCAAGCGCGGACGCCGCGGCCATCGTAGCGCGCACGCGACTTGACCAGGCACGAGATTCCTTGAACGCGGCCGCCGCTGACCGCGCCGGCGCCGAAGCAGAATATAAAAGCCGTCTCTCGGAAGAGCGCGCTACCGTTCTGGCAGAACTTGCAGAATTGAAAAAGCCGTTCATGTCATCCCGCGACAGATCAGATCGCCTGGTTGTAAGGGCGCCCGTGTCGGGTGTGGTTAATGACGTTTTTGTGGATGGAAGCGGCGATGTGGTTCGTCCAGGCGGGGTCATCGCCGAAATAACGCCTACAGGCGCAGAATATTTTGCAGAGGTTCGCATTGAACCAAAAGATATCGGTCATATTTCAGCGGGGCAGTCCACGAGCATAACCGTGACGACTTTTGACCCCAACCGCTATGGTAAGCTTTCGGGCGACGTCTCACACATTTCCGCCGATAGCTTTACCGATGAACGCACCGGGAAAGCCTACTACATTGCCTATATTGCCCTGAATGAACAAAAAATTGGCAAGGGCAGCTACGCCCATGCACTCTCCTCTGGCATGGAAGTACGCGCGGAAATCGTCACACAATCCCGCACGCTAATGCAATATATCCTGAAACCTGTATCCAGGTCGCTTGATCGTGCGTTTAGCGAGCGTTGAATTTCTTCGATTGGTTAAAGCTTAATTAACAGTGCATTTTTCAAAAATGACTCTGCTTACCAATCTTCACATTTTCTTAATCGTCAATTCTAGAAAACCGCCAGTCCCGACCCACAACCAGAAGACATGCCGCCGTGACAGATGTCAGATAGCTGCGTTTCACACCAAATTTTAAGCTTGTGCGCTTAACTAGATACAAACTCAGATTGCTACGGATCCGGCTGTAAAGCCTTTACGTCAGTACAAAAAAAAGCGGGGCTACTAGCGTGGGCAATAATCAACAATCTGCAGAAACGATTGTCCTTGATGAACGGTTAGATCTCACTGCTGCGAGCGCCTTATGCGCGGCGCTGATAGAGCAGCGAGGAAAACCTCTAACAATCGATGCGGAAAAAGTTGAACACCTCGGTTCACAGTGTTTACAGGTGCTTATCTCTGCGGCCCTTACCTGGCGCGCGGATAACGCAGAACTTTCATATTCTGGGCGGTCATCGGCTTTTACCCAATCCCTTGAGAACTTCGGGGCGCCGATGGATGCGCTTGTAACGGGAGGGGATCTATAATGGCTTTGACCATTTTAGCTGTCGACGATTCACGGACGATGCGAGACATGCTCACTTTTGCTCTTAGGGATGCAGGGTTCGATGTTTCTGTCGCAGAGGACGGGGTTCATGGGCTGGAAGTGCTGCCGGATGTTCGGCCTGACGTTATCATTACTGACATGAATATGCCGCGTATGGACGGCCTTGGTTTTATCAAAGGGGTTCGTGCTGACGATTCTTATCGCGCGATACCAATCCTCGTTCTAACGACCGAAAGCGGCGTCGAGCTGAAAACAAAAGCGCGCGAAGCCGGCGCTACTGGCTGGATTGTCAAACCTTTCGACAAAGAAAAACTGGTCGCCGCTATTCGTCGCATCGCTGCTTAAGGAGCATCTTTCATGGATCCGATGGAAGAGATAAAACAGACATTCTTCATTGAGTGCGAAGATCTTCTGGAAGAGCTGGAAATCGGCCTGATAGCCATGAATGACGGCAGCGCTGACGCTGAAACCGTCAATGCAGTTTTTCGCGCCGCACACTCTATTAAAGGTGGCGCAGGCGCCTTCGCTCTCGATGACCTTGTGCGCTTCGCGCATAAATTTGAGACGACACTGGACGAAGTCCGTCAAGACAGGCTTGAAGCCGGCCCTGATGTAATGAAGGTGTTTCTCCGGTCAGGCGATATGCTTGCTGATCTGGTGCGAAATTCCCGCGATGGTGTTGATATCGATGGCGGCGCTATCGACGATCTCATCGCAGAATTAGAAGCATTCTGTAATCCAAACGGCGCAACCGCCGAGCCAGAGGAAAAAGCAGATTTTCAACCTGTCCTGCTTGATATAGGCTTGGATATCGACCTCAGCGATGAAAATGAGGCGGACACCCCTTCATCAAACGTCTTTCATATCTTGTTTCGCCCGCGCAAAGAACTTTACGCCAATGGCAATGAGACAATGTTTCTATTGCGTGCGCTCACTGATCTGGGTTCTGTGGAAACAGAATGTGATTTTAGTCATGTTCCCACGCTTGACGAACTGGATCCTGAAGGGTCGTGTCTGGAGTGGCGAATTACCGTCACAACAGAATTCGATGAAGCGCAAGTTCGTGAAGTTTTCGATTTTGTCGAAAGCGATTGCGACCTTGAAGTCACGAAAAGTGATGGCGCCCCTTTAGGAGCGCATAAGGGGGATCAAGAAGACTCTAATGAAGATGAAACTGTCTCATTAGAGCCAGAGGAAGAGCATGTTGCAGTCGCGCCTGTTATAGACCCCATCGCGCCAGAGCCATCGGCGCCTTCTGCGCCAGCGCAGAGTGAAAAGACCGCAGCAGCCACGAGCGACAAAAGCGGCGGCGCAAAAGCGACCATACGTGTCGATCTTGAGCGTGTTGACCGCCTGATCAATCTCGTCGGTGAGCTTGTCATCAACCAGGCCATGGTTTCTCAATGCGTGGAAGAGGCTGGCTCACGGTGTCATACACACTGTAAACACCAGCCCCAGCAGGCATGATGACCAACGCGCCAAGAATAATCTCAGACGCAAAAAAACTGGACCAATCCATGTGCAAGCCCCGTATGTGTGGGCCGGTTCCACAACAATCTGCATAATGAGCGTCTTGCAGCGGCGCCGGTTCGATGAACTATCGCTGAAGGTCGTGAAAATAGATTTAACTCGCACGATTGCGGAAAGCTTAATGCTCCTTAACCAACTGAAAGACGTATATTTTTCGCAATTTGTGCAGAATTAAGGCGCGTTCCATATTACCCGCCCAAACAGTGACGCCCGTCACACCGAGAGCGGCGAGCCTCGGGTAAGACTTCCTTAACGATGCGAAGGCCCAACCGGGCGAAACGACAAGGAAAGGAAGACCGCCATGCGCTACGCTAGAACATTCGGTTTCATCTACGCCGCCCTTGCGGCTGCGATCTTTCTTCTATCGGCGCCATACGCGTCCATGTGATCCGCGCAATCAGCCCATTGCGCGCATGAACGGCCGGGTCCAACACCCTCCCGGGCCCGGCCGTCAACCTTCCCCGCGTGAGGTTCGCCCTCACGCGGATTTTTTTGCTCCCGCCCCAAAGAGTTAACGAGGGAATAACCGTCGAGTCGTGACATAATCACGCCATGAACCCCTGCACCGCCTGTCTTCTTCTTTTCGCCGCCGCCTGCGGACGCGAGCCGATGGCTATTCCCCCAGCGCCGAGCCTCAAGCCCGAATGCGGCGTCGCCTCCTATTATCATGGCGCCCTGGCGGGCAACCCCACAGCGAATGGCGAGATCTACGACCCCGCCCAGTTCACCGCCGCGCATAACACCCTGCCCTTTGACACCGAGGTCACAGTGCGGCGCCGTTATGACGGCAGCGGCGATGGCGGCGAGACCATCCGTGTGCGCATTAATGACCGCGGCCCCTTTGTCGAGGGCCGCATCATCGACCTCTCCCCAACCGCCGCGAAAGTTGTCGGCATTTTCGGTGAGGATGGCGTCGCGGAGGTGTGCCTGGTGGAGGTGACGCCTCCCGAAAGCTTATAGGACGGCCCGGCGCTGCACCGCACCATAGATGACCGTTTGTGTTTGCCCGGCGCGCAGGTCTAGAGTGCGGCCAAGCTTGAGGCTGTTTCCATCCAGCGTTGCGTCCCGCTTCGGGTTTTGTCGCCGCCCCCGCGCCTTTTGGCCGTTCCGGGGCCGTTCAACCGCCTTCAGGGAAACCACTCTCATGACCATACGCAAGCTCATTATCGCCGCCGTGGCGCTCAGCCCCGCCGCTGTCGCCGCCGGCGCCCTCGCCGCCGCCGTGCAGGACCCCCCCGCAACCGGGGAAGCGGCCGAAACGCCAGCACAGAAAGCCGCGCGCGAACTCTGCACCGAAAGCGCCGCGCCCGGCGCCTATCCGGGCTGGTCGATCCGCCGGGGCGAGACGTGCCAGAACTCCTTCGCCGATAGCTGCACCATCGTGCATGACGCCGACGGCGCCGAGGCGAGCCACACCTGTTATGTCCCGCTGCCCATGCCGGAGGAACCGGAAGCCGAGCCTCAACCGGAACAGTGACCCCGGCCCGGCCAGCGATTAGTCCCCCGCCGGCGTTTTTTCGCGAGCACCTCACGATCATACCAGTGAAAAATGCGCGCCATCAGAGGAAGGGATTCCTGCTCCGGCAGAGACAGGAGGTCCGCATAAAGCTTTTCATATTCCGCCTTCTCCGTGCGATGGCGCACTGGATCGTTGGCGAAGCGCGGCGGCGCCTCATATCGGTCGCGAAACTTACAGTCGCGATAGCCGAAACAGCGCGGGGCGTTGTCGGTGACGGAGATGGGACAGCCGCAGTCATAATCGCGCGGGCTCGCCGACGGATCGCCCGCCTTGCGCCGCTCTTCGGCCAGCGCGCGCGGCGTCAACACCTTCGCCGCATATCGCCATACGATCTGCGCCGCGACCAGCGGATCCGGCTCGGCAATCCCGGCCCACTCGGAAAGAAACCCTCTCCCCGACTCCGTTTCCGGTATGTCCGTATCCATATTTAGAAAGCGCGGCTTGGTCGCCATGGCGTCACCTCTATTTGCTCTTGTCCCATAGGGTTCCGGCGCCGCGCGGCAATGACACGCGAGCGTCGTAAGGGAGAGAAGCGCGAGACGCAAAACTTCCATCCTGAGTTACAAGTCCGGAGGCTTTGCGCCTCGCGCCAGAACGTTTTTTCGAACCGGCGGGACCGGCCGTAATCATGACCGCCGGACGGTTTTACCCGCCAGACGTTGCGCCATGAGAAAGCCCGGCCTCTGCGGCCGGCGGGCGTTCAGGTCTTTCCGTATCGCAAGACCTTCGCGCTCGCGCGCTCCCGTCCGGACCGAAAGGAAACGGTGGCCTCCCGTCTCTCATGCCCGGACGTGGAAGCATCATAAGGCCGGTTCGGAAGTGGTGGATAACTATTCACCGATACTGGGTTTTATTGAAGAATTCCGGCGTTATGCAGCAAACGCAGGAAGGTGGAAAACCCGCCGGAAGGCGCTGGCAACACTAGGCGCTACCCTTATTCTTTTTTCTGTGTTCGGCTATTTCGGCTTGCTCGGCCTCCCATTCCACAACCGGGAATTGCTTGCGCTTGACCCTTTCGATGGGGCTCACGACAGCAATGCTGCATTGAAGGGCAGAGTGGTTCTCAAAGGACTGGCTGTTCACATAGACAACAAAGCGCTGCCGCAGCTCGTAATTGAACGCATCGACCCAATGGACGAGAAGATCGTACCCAAAGGTCGGAAAGCCGAACCCGGTGTTTGGAAAGGCATCTTTCAGCGCTTTGACTACCACATAGTCGCAAGCTACGGCGGATACCGCCTCAATTTTCTCGTTTGGCCTCATGTTTTGGAACGAACGCCACGCATCCTTTATTCTAGGATTTTCAGGCTGTTGCGGGTCTCCGCCATTAACTGGAATCATCAGAGTTGGCTTTACCCTGACCTCGTAAATTGGCGTCTGCCCAGAAGCCACAATCTCGAAACGCAGACTAAAACTCGTCAGGCCCGGGCGCAGGTCGAATATCGTCAACGAGAGTGGATTGAGGGTGACATAGCTTCGAGCTTGGGCCTCGCCTATCTCGCGGGTGACTTCTACTGCAGCCCAAGCTGCAGCATTGGCTTGCTGCGTAGCCCACAGGGTCATAGTGAGCGCAGCCAAGCCGAGGGCGGTAAAAATCCCAATCCAGCGCGTCCAATGCGCCATAGTCTCTTGGGCAAGCAAATCTGCTTCGGTGGTACTGGACGTGCTGTCGCCGCTTTCATCGGCATTTTCTGCGCCGGTCTCGGTACGCTCTTCTTCGGAAGCGTTGCGCTCGATGGAAAACGTAAAGCCTCCGTCCGCGTTAGAGCCTACGGTGTAGCGCTTGCCTGCGTCATCACTTTCGCTGGCACTGTTTTCTTCCCTTGCTGACGGTTCTGTCGGCTCACACAGCCACGCAATCGCAACTAGCGCAGCCGCTAGTCCGAAAGCGAGAGCGTATGGCACCCAATTGCGCTTAGGCTCTGTAATAGAAACACCGCCGAGAATTTGCCCCTGGACAGCTTATTCTTGATGTTTGCTTCCTTTTCTTCAACGCCTATCTCCGCCAGCTTTTCCACTAGCCCGGCATAGGTGACGCCTTTGCGTTTCAACTCAGCTTTCAGGAGGTTGCTGACCCTCTTTTCCCATTCTGTTTCGCTCATTTAGGTACCGTTTATGTGACTTTTTTCACCATAAACGAGACCATGGGTATTGTAAACAGTACCTAATGGTACTATATACGATGCGCAAGGCATCGGAAACAGTACCATGACGCAACATTTTCTCCTCTCAGCAGCCTCCAAGACCCTGAAGTTAAAGGACATTTATCAGGGCGGCGAGGATGCGGCCTACGCCAAGTTCTGCGCTCTCCGCTGGCCTGAAAATGACGGCGAGGCGGTTTGCCCGCGCTGCGGCTGCTGTGAGGCCTATTCGATCAAATCGCGCCGCAAGTTCGAGTGCAAAGCCTGCAAGCATCATTTCTCGGTCACGTCCGGGACGATCTTCGCCAGCCGCAAGCTGTCCTTCATGGATATTCTGGCGGCGATCTGCATTCTCGCGAATGCAGCCAAGGGCGTTTCTTCGATCCAGTTGAGCCGTGACCTTGGCGTGCAATACCGCACGGCCTTCGTTCTCGCCCACAAGGTCCGCGAAGCCATCGCAACTGAAACGACAGAGACGGTCCTTGACGATGAATGCGAGATTGACGGCGCCTATTTCGGCGGCGCCGTTCGCCCGCACAACATCGAAGCCAAGCGCGTTGACCGCCGCCTGAAAGAAAATCGCTCGCCGAAACGCCGCGTTGTCATCGCGCTTCGCGAGCGTAATGGCCGCACCCTGACGAAAGTCGCCCGCCGCGAAGCGGAAGGCGTCGAGTTCGCCATGGAGCGCCTTGACCGCACGGCGCGCCTGAATGCGGATGAAGCGAGCCATTGGGATGCGCTGGAAATGATCTTCCCGCTGAAACGCATCAACCACAGCGAGGCGTATTCGCTCAACGGCGCCTGCACCAATCAGGCGGAAAGCTACTTCTCGCGCCTGCGCCGCATGGTTGGCGGCCAGCATCACCACGTTTCGGCGCAGTATCTTCACCAGTACGCCGCGCACGCCGCATGGCTTGCCGATCATTGCCGCGAAAGCAACGGCGCGCTGGCTAACCGCATCGTCCGCAACGCCATGACGGTGCCGGTCAGCCGCCAGTGGAAAGGCTACTGGCAGCGTCACGCCGCCGCTTAATATCCTTGCGGGCCTGCCGCACCTTTTCAGAAATCACGCCCAAGAGTTCGCCGTCATCTTCCCATTCCATCTTTTCAAGGATGATGGCGGCGATTTCCCCATGGCTTATCTCGGCTCCATGCTTGCGGATGGCGGCCAGAACAAAGCGCCGTAGCTCGCCCCGCCGAAACATGGCGCGGCGCTTCCTCGGCGTCTTGATGCTTTCAGGGTTGCCTTCAAAGCCCATGATTTTCAGCGTGGCGTCTACATGGCGGAGATTGCCAAGCAGCAGGCGGCGCTGGCGGTCCAGTTCGTCAATATCAGCGGCGATAGACGCCCGCCGCGCTTTCAGTCCGGTAATGACATGAGTTTCGGCCATGGGCCGTTTTTAGGATTCACACGGCCCACAATCGACGTTATTCTTCCTGCGTTTGCTGCATAAGGCCGAAGAATTCGCGCCTTTGGGGTGTTTTTCCCGTTTTTGGGGTGTGGATTTTGGCGCCGCCCTTACCCTCTCCCGCTTCACGCGCTGCGCCTCTCCTCCCCCGTTTACGGGGGAGGTGTCGAGCGCAGCGAGACGGAGGGGGCATGAGCCTTAGTTGCGCCGACAGCCTCACCCAACTCCGACCACCCCGGCGAAGGCCGGGGCCCAGTCCAGACAAAAAAGACGGGCTTCGCCCGGCATTATTACATGAGCTGGATCCCGGACGAAGACTGTCCTCGGGCCGGCCTATGGCCGGACCCGGGGGCCGGGATGATCGAGGCCAAACCAGAGAATGTCATCCTCACTACCTAAAATCAGAATCATATTAAACGACTTCTATTCTCACCATTTACTTATAATCTGGAGGTCAATTTGGCAAAGTCGCTTTCAATTGCACCTACGACGATCAAACAGGCCAATGAGTTTATAAAAGAATATCATCGGCACCATAGGCCAACCATTCGTAGCTGCGGAAGGTGGGCATTAGCCGCTTTGGATTATGATCAAAATACAGTTGGCGTTGCAATTGCCGGAAATCCAGTATCGGCCAATTTTATGGACGGCTATACAATTGAGCTCACACGTCTTTGCGTTAAAGAGTCAGCACCTAAAGGCACATGCAGCTTTCTAATATCTACATGCTGCAAAATATGGCGCACAATGGGTGGCACCCGAGTTATTACATACACACTTGATACTGAGTCTGGCGCATCTTTGAAAGGAGCGGGTTGGAAGTTGGCCGACAGCGTGAAACCCCACAAACGGTGGCAAAATAAGAGCAGAGCTGACGGTATCATGCGCAGTCCGTTGGAAATATATAAGCTAACAAAACTCCGTTGGGAAAAGCATTTAAAGGACGAATACCATGAACCTAATATGCGCGTTTAGTTCGGATGCGCGGCCGCTATATAAAGCAGATATTTATCGCGCTCTAGCTCTTCCCAAGGGGTATATTCTACATTTTCGATATCAGCGTAAATACATCCACCAGGATGTTCTTGATCTCGGCACAAAAATACTTGGCCGTAAAGTCGCGATTTTTTTCTCAAGGAGCCTGGGCGCAAACACGGCTACGACTAGCTATGAAAATTATTCTATCCGTTATGCGACCGTAACAGCCTTCGACGAAAGCCCGGAAACAAATGTTTATCATGTTTACATGAAGCTAGACGATTTTTGCAACGTTGTTATTAGAAACACAAATCAGCTTGATTATTTGCCGCCAAATAAGTTTTTTACGAACTTAGAATGCGCGGAAATGAGTCAAGATATGAGTTGGCGTTCGCGGGTTCTTGCCATCAAAGATTACTTGCCAAAGTTATTATTTTTCAATGTTAGTGGGGTTTTCGACGGCAATAGAAAGATCGCACTGAGCTACTCAAACAAAAAGCGAAGCTCTCACTTCGAAATTACACAGGGGCAGCGTCACATTTTAAAGGTCTCTTTGGGTAACCCACAAGAGAACGATGTGCATATAGAAGTCACAGACAAAGGCGACGAAATTGAACTAAACTCGATAAATCCGCTACAAACTTCCGCTAGCTTTGATGATTTGGAAATACCCATTTCAAGCAAAGCACTTCAAGTAAGGCGGCAATCAACGTTTTTGAAGTTCAGACTTTCCAACTCTCCGGACAAAGTTTCTGAATACACCACGAATATCGAATTCGACATAGTTCGAAGTAAATGGTCCGCTATTGCATTCGGCTTTTTTGCTACCGTGGCATTAGCGGCATTTTCAGCAATGCCTAGCATGTCTTTTAAAGGAGAGCCTTTGCAGCCGCACGAGTACGCAGTTTTTCTCGTATGGTTTCTGGCAACTGCCGGACTATACTATTACTTCAACAAAAAATAGCTGTCCTTAGTTGATCAAACATGCATCACACGCCCATACGCATCGAGCACGCTCTCATGCATCATTTCGCTCAGCGTCGGATGGGGGAAGATCGCGTGCATGAGGTCTTCTTCGGTGCCCTCCATCGACCGGGCGAGGCCGAAGCCCTGAATGAGCTCGGTGACCTCCGCCCCGATCATATGGGCGCCGAGCAATTCGCCGGTCTTTTCGTCGAAGATGGTTTTGACCATGCCTTCGGGCTCGCCGAGCGCAATCGCCTTGCCGTTGCCGACGAAGGGGAAGTGACCGACCTTGATCTTGTGGCCCGCTTCCTTCGCCTTCGCTTCGGTCAGGCCGACGCTCGCCACTTGCGGGTTTGAATAGGTGCAGCCCGGAATTTTGGTCACATCCATGGGGTGCAGGCCTTTGACGCCGGCGATCTTTTCAACGCAGAGGACGCCTTCGTGGCTCGCCTTGTGCGCGAGCCACGGCGCGCCGGTGAGATCGCCAATCGCATAGAGTCCTTTGACGCCGGTCTCGAGCCAGTCATTGACCGTCACATGGCCGCGGTCGACTTTGACGCCCAGCGCTTCGAGCCCGAGGTTTTCCGTGTTCCCCGTAATGCCGATGGCGAGGATCACGCGGTCCGCCTCCACGGTTTGCGTCTTGCCGTCTTTCGTTTTTATCGTCGCGGTGACGGCGTCGGCGCCCTTCTCCAGCTTTTCAACGCTCGCGGAGGTGAGGATGTTCATCCCCTGTTTCTTGAACTGCTTCTCCGCGAATTTGGAAATCTCCGCGTCTTCGGCGGGGAGAATGCGGTCGACCATTTCAACCACGGTCGTCTTCGCGCCGAGCGCGTTATAGAAACTCGCAAACTCGATGCCGATGGCGCCCGACCCGATGACGAGCAGATTCTTGGGCATCACATCGGGGATCATCGCTTCCTTCGCTGTCCAGATGAACTTGCCATCGGGCTCTAATCCTGCGGCGGGAATGGTGCGCGCCCGCGCGCCGGTGGCGAGGATCACATGTTTCGCCTTGATGGTTTCTTCGCCGTCTTTGGTTTTGACTTTGACGACGGGGGCCGCGGCGCCTTTTTCGAGCCGCGCGGTTCCCATCACGACGTCGATCTTGTTCTTCTTCATGAGGAAGCCGACGCCCTTCTCCATCCGCGCCGAGACGCCGCGCGAGCGCTCCACCACGGCTTTCAGATCGAAGCCGATATTCTCCGCCTTCAAGCCGAAATCCGCCGCGTGCTTCATGTTGGTGTAGACTTCCGCCGTGCGCAGCAGCGCCTTTGTCGGGATGCAGCCCCAGTTGAGGCAGACCCCGCCCAGCGCGTCGCGCTCCACAATGACGGTTTTCATCCCCAGCTGGCTGGCGCGGATCGCCGCCACATAGCCGCCCGGGCCTGAACCGATCACTACGAGATCACACGAACGTTCCGTCATTTGCTGTCCTTTACGCTTGCTGGGTCCTGCTTCGCGCGCGACTATAGCCGCGCCGCCCCAGAAGAAAACAACCGGAGAGGAAATTTCATGGCGATCAAGGCGTTACGCACCCCTGACGAGCGATTTAACGACCTTCCCGGCTGGCCCTACGCCCCGCGCTATGTGGAGGACTTGCCGGGCTATGAGGGCCTGCGCATGCATTATGTGGATGAGGGGCCGGCGGACGCGGAGGTCACCTTCCTGTGCATCCATGGCGAGCCGTCCTGGGCCTATCTCTTCCGCAAGATGATGCCGGTGTTCGCGGGCGCCGGACACAGGGCGGTCGCGGTGGACATGTTCGGCTTTGGCCGCTCCGACAAGCCGGTGGATGATGAGGTCTACACCTATCACTTTCACCGCGATGCGCTGCTCGCTTTTGTGGAAAGGCTCGACCTCAAAAATGTGTGTCTCGTCGTGCAGGACTGGGGCGGCGTGCTCGGCCTGACGCTCCCCATGGCGGCGCCCGAGCGCTATACGCGCCTGATCGTGATGAATACGGGTCTCCCCGGCGGCGAGGAAGCGCCGGAAGGCTTTGCGGCGTGGCGCGCCTTTAACCGCTCGCAACCCGATCTCGATGTCGCGGCATTGATGAAACGCGCGACGCCGGTTCTTTCCGATGCCGAAGCCGCCGCCTATGGCGCGCCTTTCCCTGATCAATCCTACAAAGGCGGCGTGCGGCGCTTTCCCGAACTCGTCATGTTAAAGGAACAAGGTAAGGAGCTGACGCCTGCATCCAAGGAAGGCGTTGAAACCTCCCTCGCCGCGCGCAAATTCTGGTCTCAGGACTGGACCGGCGATAGCTTCATGGCGGTCGGGATGCAGGACCCGGTATTAGGTCCGCCGGCGATGAAGGCGCTGCGCAAAATGATCAAAGGCTGCCCCGCGCCCATGGAAATCGCAGATGGCGGCCACTTCGTTCAGGAGTGGGGCGAGCCCATTGCGAAGGCGGCGCTCAAGGAGTTTGGCATCGGCTAAGTCCATGCCTATATAAGCAAGCATGGAGGGGCTTTCGTCGCAAATTCCTTGGTACTTTCGGCCTTTGCCGGTTGTACTAATTTATGTTTTGGGCCTTGCGGGATCACTATATGTATTTGCAACGTCGGCACCAACACCGAACGTAATCGCTGCACTAAGCACTCTCCTGTTTTCTTTATTTTATGCGGTATGGCCGTTCTTACTATATACATACCTTGCGCCTCATGCGGGACCAAAGTCGCGTCATAGAATAGGCCGCTGCAATATCGTGTTTTTTTCTCTCGTCTCAGTTTCAATAGCCGGTTTGCTGTTGGATATTTTTGGATTCAACACTATAAAATCTAACGAAGCAGCCGATCTCATCGTCTTCCCCTATTTTCTTTTATATCTAACATTGATTTGGCGAACCAGCGACTTGCTGACTGAATTAGAATGTCGAAAACCTGTGGGTTATGAAGGACGAGTAATGCCCACCTTTATCGGGATGTATTTTCTCCCGCTAACAATTGGCTGGTTTTACAGCCGCTTGAAAAAACTCCAAACAGGTTGACGGTCACAATAAATCGGCTCGCCGCATGTTTCAGTCGGTTTGTCTGACCTGACGGTTTTGTGAGTTGCCTCTGACCTGTGCGTGTCGCTGTGCTGCGCGTTGCAAATAGGGAGAGCAAAACCCATGATGAAACTAAAATTCGCATTCGCAGCGCTGGCGCTCTTGGCGACGCCGCTCGCCGCCGAAGAAACAGCCAAAGAACCAATCAAGTCCGATGCGATTGTCAGCGTCGCAGAAGACTATCTCGCCGCCTATTCGACATTCAATGTCGACAGCATGGCGCCGTTCCTCAGCGATGACATGGTCTTCTACGACCCAACCTCCACCACCGAAAACGCCGACGGCGGCTCATTCGTGTTTGAAGGCAAGGACGCGGTCCTGAAAGGTCTCGGAGATTACGCCGCTCAATATAAATCATTCAGCGTCGCTTATGATGTTGAGCGCCGCTACGAAAGCAATGGCGTTGTGGTTTTCGTCGCGCAGCTCACCTACGACCTGATGACGAATGAAGACAAGCATTACACCGGGACGGCGCCTATCGTCACCGCAATCACCGTCAAAGACGGCAAGGTCATAAAGCATCTCGATCTATATGATTACGCCGGGAACGTAGAAACGTTTACGGACTAACATGTCGCTTCAGCGACCGCAGGAACGCATGTATTTGCGCCGCAAGATCGTCAATCGGCGCGGTTGACAGTAACTCTTCACTCCAACCGTTCGAAGGCTGCAGCCTGTTTTGCAACGCGTTCAGGCCTTGCCGCTCACCGTCATCGAGCGGCAAGGCCTGCGCAGCAGTCAGCATGGAGAGAAGCTCGTGGATACGGCGCATCACCATGAAGGCGCGCGTCATGGGCGGTTTAAGCTGCGGTTCGGCCAGCCAGCTTCGTCCGCCAAAAATCTCCTGTGTCACGCGCTGCCCCGCGCCATGACAGTCATAGGCGACGCAACCAGGGAACCCCTTGCTTGCAAGGTCTGCGTGGATCACGCAGCGCCCTTCCCCGTCCAGATTCGAACATGGGGTTTCCGGCGGCTTGTCGAAACCGAAGGAAGGCGACTTATCAAAGGAGGGCGCCATGCAACACAGGGCCGCGCATCGGGTGCAATCGGCGCGCAGTTCAATGGGATTGGTCATGGAACATGGCTCTAAAGAAGCGGGGCCGATCTGCAAGGTGTTTTCTTGCCGTCATGATCGTCAGCGCCAGCTTGCCTCCGGGAACTGACGGCGTCTACTCCCCGCCCACGGTGTAATCGCGTGTCGCTTCGGCGATGAGTGATGGCAGATCCATCGGCGGGGATTTCCATTCTTCCGCAGCAAAAACCGGCGCCTGGTCGGCGTAATGGGCCGAAGTTTTATCGAGCGTCGCCGCGCCGAACTGGTGAATGGTCCTGATCTCGACATCGCGTGCGCCGGACCAGTCCGCATAAAGAATATAGGTGTCGCCGCCGACGGATTTCATGGCGCCGCCGCCATCGTCTTGCGGATAGACGGCGCGCAAGGTGTCCGGCCCGCCATTCAACGGCAGGGACATCTCACCCCTTTTCAACCGCACCGCCTCGCCCCATTCCGGATCGACGCGGCCGAACAGCGCTTCCAACTCCGACGACACTTCGCGCAGCGCCGCCTCATAGTCAGGCGTTTCCGCGCCTTCGTCATTTAGGAGATAGCCCCGCGCCTTCTGCGCTGTGAGGATCGCGAGCGCCGCCGAGCGATTATCTTTTGTCACAGCGCCATCCCACGCCGCCAACACCGCCGCTTCTTCCTGCAAATCCTCCGCGCTTGTTTGCGCCAGCGCCTTCACAAGCTCCATCACCCGCGACTCCTGCGCGTAGATGTGATCGAGCTTGTAGGAAACGAACTCGTCCCCGGTGATGGAAGTATCCGCGCCATACAATGACTGTATCCTCAGGCCGCGATTTGTGGTGCGCGTATCGACGCCGTAAGCCGCCGGAAAGTTCGCCGGATCGGGATTGTCTTCAGCGCCCGACGATTGAAACGGCGTGTGGTTGGCGTTCACGACATAACCCGACCGCGGCATCACTACTTGCGGGACATCGTTTAGTGTGCGCGTTCCCTGCCAGACCAGCGCCGGGTCAGACCCGTCCTGCGCCCTGGACCAGTCGGGACCTTCTGCGCGGATCGGTATGGCGGCGTTATAATAATAGGCGATCACCCCGTCGCCATCAGCATAGACGGCGTTGAGACTGGGCAGCGCCAGCATTTCCATCGCCGCGCGCCAGTCGGCGTAGCTCTCCGCCCGGTTCATCCGGTAATATTGCTCCAGCGCGCGAATATCGCCCTGCCCCGCATAGGAGACGGCAAATACGCCATTATCGGTCTGAAAAACCGGTCCGTGAACAGAGTATAGCGCCCGCCGCGTCACCGGCAGGCTGAACGGCCCCCATAAGTGAACGCGGAACCTGATTTTCCTGACGTCAAAATCGCGCCAGCCGCCGTCAAAGCGGTATTGCGAGGGCTTTTTGGGCTTGTCGACCTCAAGCGTGTAGATGTCTACGAGATCGGGTTTGTTGACCGTGAAGGCCCAGCCGAGATCGGGTCCGGCGCCATGCAGGATCACCGGCGCGCCCGGAAAAATCCCGCCAATCATGTCCCAGCCTTCCTGCGACTTCACCCGCGCTTCATACCATGCGACCGGGCCCGTATAGGGCTGGTGCGAGTTCACCATCAGCCGCGTGTGGCCGTCAGCCGAGCGTATCGGCGCGACCGCCATGGCGTTGGAGCCGATTTCAAATCCATTCGGAATATTGAGAAAAGCTTCGCGCGCCGCATCCGCGCGGTTTTCGATTTTCACGTCGCCTTCGAAGATCGTTTTCAGTTGCTCTTCGAGACCATAGAAAAACGGCTGGCGCGAGGCGAAGCCCGCAACCACATCCTGCGCCGTCACGGGCAACGCATCGCGCGCGCAGCGCGCCCTATCCTCGGCGCAATAGAAATTGATCCCGGCGGCGTAGCCCTCTGCGACAGCGCGGGTTCGCGCCGAAAGGTCAGTTTCATATTTTTCTGCAATCGCCTCCGCCGATCCCATAGCGCGGATCAGATAGTCCGTCACCGCTGCGTCCTTGCCATCCCGGCGCGCAAGATCGCCGCGCGAAAAAAGAACGACCTCTTCTATGGTTTCCCAGTCATCCTCTGCATGGGCGTATGCGAGCCCGAAGGCGACATCCGCGTCGCGCGCGGCGTAAATGTGGGGCACGCCATAAGCGTCACGCAGTATGCGCGCCTTATAGGCGCCGCCAGCCTCCAGCGCCGCGCCGGCGTCAAAAGCGGCGGGTCCGGGGGTTTTGAGCCAGAGCGCGGCGGCGGCCAGCACAGCGAGCAAGGCAAGCGTACTAAATCGAAGAATTTTCAATGCCATGCGTCTAGCTTCCTCATCATCGCTCCAACCCACGCCGCGGCGATATTGCCATGGTTTTCCGCACAGGAACCAGCCTATAAAGCAGTCACAGCGCCTGCCGCCATGCGTGAAAACATAGCGCCGCTCAGTGTCATCAATTTGTGGCGCAGCTGGTGCAGGTAGTGTTGCGCAACCCCGAAAAGGACCAGAACTTATGAGATTTTTTGCTTCGCTGTTGATGAGCGCCAGCCTCGCCGCCTGTGCGAGCAGCCCCCTCACTACGAATGCGGCGCCCAACGCAGCGCAGACCGGGGATGCGTGGTTCGACGGCGCGCAGACGACGCTGGCGCAGCGCAAGACAGTCACGCCTGTCAAAGGCAAGGCGAAGAATGTCATCCTCTTCATCGCCGACGGCATGGACCCGACCACCGTCGCCGTCGCGCGGATTTACGACGGCCAGTCCCGCGGTGAGGAAGGCGAGGAAAACTTGCTCTCTTTCGAACGCTTCCCTAACCTCGCCATGTCGAAAACCTACAACACCGATATGCAGGTTCCGGACTCCGCCGGCACGATGAGCGCCATGGCGACCGGTTACAAAACCCGCGTCGGCCATATTTCAGTAAAAAAGGAAGTTCCACGCAGCGATTGCGCGGCGAGTCTTTCGGCACACGCCCCAACCTTTGTCGAGATCGCCGAGCAAGCTGGACTGTCCACAGGCGTCATCTCAACCGCGCGCCTGACCCACGCTACGCCGGCGGCGACCTATGCTCATGTTCCCGACCGTGACTGGGAAAGCGACGCCGCACTCCCCGAGGGGGTCTATGAGATGGGCTGCCGCGACATCGCAAGCCAGTTGATCGACTTCTCCTATGGCGACGGCGTCGACTTCGCCATGGGCGGCGGGCGCGGCAACTTTCTCCCCCAAGACGCGCAGGATCCGGAAGATGACGAGCGCACGGGCTGGCGCAAGGATGGCCGCAATCTGACCGCCGAATGGGTTGCAAAATCAGACAAGCACGAATTCGTCTGGAATAAAGCGCAGTTCGACGCGATCGACCCGGCGACAGACCCACGGGTTCTGGGCCTGTTTGAAAGTTCGCATCTGGAATATGAAGCCGACCGCGAAAACGACGCTGCGGGAGAGCCCTCACTCGAAGAGATGACGCGAAAGGCCATCGACGTGCTGTCGCGCAACGATAAAGGCTTTGTGCTGATGGTCGAAGCCGGCCGCGTCGATCACGCCCATCATGGCGGCAACGCCGCCCGCGCGCTGAAAGACGCGCAGGAATATTCGCAAGCGGTCGCAGCCGCGCGTGAAATGACCAATGAGAACGATACGCTGATCATCGTCACCGCCGATCATGGCCACACGCTGACCTTTGCCGGCTATCCGGGTAAGGGCAACAACATTCTCGGCCTGGTGCGCTATGTCAGCGACGAAGGAGAGAGCAAGCTCATGCTCGCCGAAGACGACAAACCCTACACAACGCTCGGCTACGCCAATGGTCCGGGATCGGTGTATCATGAAGGTATCGACCATGCGGAGCGCCCCATCGGCGATGAGGCGACCGTCGCCGGCGTCGATTACTTGCAGCCCTCTCTCGTGCCCACGGGCTCGGAAACCCATGGCGGCCAAGACGTGACAATCTACGCCTCAGGCCCCGACGCCTATCTTTTCAGCGGCGTCGTCGAGCAGAACTACATCTTCCATGTGATGATGGACGCGCTGCGGCTCGATCCGCAGACGGCGGATTAGGGAAATTCCTTCCCCTGCCTGGAGGGAAGAAAAGAAAAAGCGGATGCGTTATTGCGCATCCGTCTTTGTTGTTAGCTAACTTAAGTTGCCTCTCACGCCACCGGATCGAGCCAGCCCCATTCGTCCTTGGTCTCACCGGAGAACAGGCCGAAGAACATGTCCTGAATTTGCGACGTGGCCGGACGATTGCCCTTGCCTACGGCCAAGCGGTCGATGGAGCGCACCGGCGTAATCTCGGCGGCCGTGCCCGTCAGGAACACTTCATCCGCCGCATAGAGCATTTCCCGGGGGATTGATTGCTCAATGACTTCGTAGCCGGCTTTTCTCGCCAGCGTCATCACCGTGTCGCGGGTGATGCCCGACAGGATCGATGACGCCGTCGTCGGCGTATAGATCTTGCCATTGAGCACGACGAAAATGTTTTCGCCCGCGCCTTCGGACACGGTGCCGTCATGGGCAAGACCCAACCCTTCGGCGAAACCGGAGAGCTTGGCTTCCTGTGAGACAAGGCGGCTCGACAGATAGTTGCCGCCCGCCTTGACGCCTGACGGCGTCGTGCCCGGCGCATTGCGTCGCCAGCTTGAGAACGCAACATCGATGCCGTTTTTCAATCCTTCGTCGCCGAGATAGGCGCCCCAGGGGAACGCCGCAATCGCCAGTTCCGACGGCGCATCGAACGACGCCGGACCCATTTCGCCATAGCCAAGATAGGCGATGGGGCGGATATAGGCGCTGTCGAGATCATTCTCGCGCACGACGTCCTTGCAGACCTGCATGATCTCGTCGACGGAGTATTTGGTGATGTCGATGCGATAGACGCGCGCCGAAAAGAACAGGCGCTCAATATGTTCGCGGTTCCGGAACACCACCACACCCTTATGCTTTGTGTTGTAGGCGCGCATCCCTTCGAACACCGAAGTCCCGTAGTGGAGACCGTGGGTCATTACGTGGGTTGTCGCCTCGGCCCAGGGGATCATTTTACCGTTGCGCCAGATATATTTGGCTTCCTGGATAGGCATGAGGGTCGTTCCTTCTCTCTTCTTTTCCCGCAAACTCAATTGCTTGCGCCCATACTGAATGACAAAGGGCCGCCCCAAAAGCAAGTCAGGGGCGATCCTCGCCCGGAGCGGTGGTCACGGAGGGAATTTCGCTTTAAGCCTCGAATTTCAGAGCACAATTCGCCAAAGGCCAGCCCCATGACTGACGCGCCGCCTCCCGCTTCCGCAAATGCCGCACCGTCGGACGACGCCAGCAAGATCGATGCTTTGCTGGAGGTTATGGCGCGGCTGCGCTCGCCGGAGGGCGGATGCCCGTGGGATCTGGAACAGGATTTCCGCACCATCGCCCCCTACACGATTGAGGAAGCCTATGAGGTCGCCGACGCGATCGAGCGCGGCGACATGAAGGGCCTGAAAGAAGAGCTTGGCGACCTTCTGTTCCAGTCCGTGTTTCATGCGCAGATGGCCAAGGAAGAAGGTCTCTTTACCTTTGGCGATGTCGCTCAGGAAATCGCCGATAAAATGATCCGCCGCCACCCCCATGTCTTCGGCGATGTGGACATGCGGTCGGCGCAAGAACAGACCGATGCTTGGGAAGTCCAGAAAGTCGAAGAACGAAAAGCCAAAGGTAAGGACGGATTGCTCGATGACGTCCCGGCGGGACTTCCGGGCCTGACGCGCGCGGTGAAATTGCAAAAGCGCGCGGGCCGCGTCGGCTTTGACTGGCCGAACGCCCGCTCGGTGCTCGACAAGATCGCGGAAGAAACAGAAGAACTAAACGAAGCCATGGACAGCGGCGACAAAGACCACATCGAAGAAGAGTTCGGCGATCTGTTGTTCGTCCTCGCCAATCTCTCACGCCATCTCGATATCGATCCTGAAAGCGCGCTGCGCCGCGCCAATGAAAAATTTATCCGCCGCTTCCGACATATCGAAAAGACGTTTTCAGATCGCGGCGAAAGCCTCGCCGATGCGAGCCTAGATGAGATGGAGGCTGTTTGGGACGAAGCAAAGGCGATAGACAAAACGCGCGGGAAATAATCCCTGCCCTGCGCGCATAGCGCGCATCTTGCGTCAACAAACCTGCGATTGCAGCGCCGAAGGCCAATAATGCTTGTAACGGCGGGCGGCATCCCGCATTGTCAGCGAAGGGGCTGGGGAGAAAAATCAACATTTTGATCAATCAAGGCGCGCGAAAACTCGCGTGACTTCAGCCTGTTTGTATTGACTGGGAAGGGTTCAAAATAATGAAAAGCAATTATCTTGCTGCAATCGCAGCAAGCTTCGCGCTCGCGCCAGCGCTTGCCATGGCGGCGCCTGTCGGCCTCGACGCGTTCGGGCCGAACGAGCAATTTGAAAGTTTCGAGAATTTCGTTCCGGCTGGTCAGCCGGGGGTGCGGGTGCAGAGTCAGAACATCACCTTCGCTTCCGGTGTGACGCTCGTGCCTTCGGGCTTCACGACCGGCATCCAGGAACTTGCTAATCAAACGCCTTCGGGTTGCTACGGCATATCTTACGGCGCGGGCGCGTTTCCAGATGGCACCGCGGCGATTTGCACCAACACATTCACCACCCCGCAGACTGGTGCATTGACCGGCCTTGAGTTCATTCTACCTGTCAATGCGATCCGTGCTGGCGCCTATGTCGATACTACGGGCTCGGCGGGTACCATCATCATTCAGGCGCGAGACGCCAACGGCCAAGTGCTTGAAGAACGTCGAATTGCCGACCCTGCAGGAATCGACAACATCTCCAACAACTTTTTCGGCATCGATGTCGGCGCGCCGAATATCAACTCCATCTTTATATCTTCAGTTGAATCGCTAGGTCTCATTATCGACCGGGTCACCTTCGAAGGCCCAGCCGATATGGCGCCGACCGCAAACGCCGGCGACGATCAGTCCGTACGTATGCTGGGCGAGACCGTAACGCTCGACGGCTCCGCGTCGTTTGACGACAACACAGCGTCGGGCGATCTTCAGTATGCGTGGCAACTGACCGGCAAGCCCGCGGGAAGCGCCGGGGCGCTGACCGGCGCCAGCACAGCCATGCCGAGCTTCGTCGCCGATGCGGCGGGAACCTATACAGCCTCGCTGGTGGTCACCGACTCCATCGGACAGGCGAGCCCAGCCGATGAGGTTACGGTTTCAACCGCCAATCTCGCGCCGACCGCCGATGCCGGACCTAACCGCGTCGGGCTTGTTAACGACGTCATCGTGCTTGACGGTTCGGGCAGTTCCGACCCCGAAGGCATGGCGCTCAACTACGCATGGTCGCTCGATAATGTTCCGGCGGGCAGCAACGCCGTGCTGGCGAATACGAACAGCGTTTCGCCGAACCTTATTCCAGATCGCGCCGGTCTTTATGGCGTGTCGCTGGTCGTCTCCGACAATCTCGGACCGAGCGATCCCGACACGGCGGAAATCACCGTGCTGACGCGCAGCGATTTCGCCAGCATGAAAATCGCCTGCGCCGCCGATCTGATCGCCGACCTCCCCGAGAGCGCGGTCAAGACCAAAGGCAATCAAAAAGCGCTACTCAATTATCTCGGCGCGGCGGCGAAAGCCGTGCAGCGGCCCGACTATGAAAAGGCAGTCGAGCGGATCGAGTTCACGCTGAAACGCGCCGACGGCTGCTTCGTCAACGGCGTCGCCGACGGAAACGGCGTTAGCCGCGACTGGGTCGAGGAATGCGGCGCCCAGCTCGAAATCTATCGCTGTCTCGATCAGGCGCGCACAGCGTTGCAGCCCTAAGCCTGCAAACCCCGGTCTCTAATGAAAAAGGCGGCTCCTTGTGGGTCGCCTTTTTTGTTAGGGGAAATATATCTCCTGCTGTTGTTAGAAATACTGCCTTCAAACTCCCGCGAGGACCGGGCATTTTGCACAGAACCTGATCTATAGAAGCCAGACCATATAGTTGCCCCCCGCCGGAGTTCGCCCAAGACATGACCGCCTCTCAAAACACGCCCAAAACCATGCTCGATCTCATCGGCGATACGCCGATCATCAAACTCAAGCGCGCCTCGGAAGAAACCGGTTGCACCATCCTCGGCAAGGCGGAGTTTTTGAACCCCGGCCAGTCGGTGAAGGATCGCGCGGCGCTGGGCATCATTCGTGACGCAGAAAAGCGCGGTGCGTTAAAACCCGGCGGCGTCATTGTTGAGGGCACCGCTGGCAATACCGGCATTGGCCTCACCATTGTCGGCGCGGCGCTCGGTTATAAAACCAAGATCGTCATCCCCCGCACCCAGAGCGAGGAGAAAAAGATCGCGCTGCGCCTTCACGGCGCCGAGTTGATCGAAGTGGACGCCGTCCCCTACGCCAATCCGAACAACTATGTACATTATTCGCGCCGCCTCGCCGAGGAACTGGCGCAGAGCGAGCCCAATGGCGCCGTCTGGGCGAACCAGTTCGACAATGTGGCGAACCGCGATTTTCACGCACAAACAACCGGGCCCGAAATCTGGGAGCAGACCGGCGGTAAGGTCGACGGATTTACTTGCGCTGTCGGCACCGGCGGCACCCTCGCCGGCGTTTCCATGGCGCTCAAAGACCGCAACAAAAATGTCCGGACCGTCGCGAGCGATCCGGGCGGGTCGAAAATCTTTTCACTGATCAAATACGGCAAGGACGAAACCGAAGGCGGCTCCATCACCGAAGGCATCGGGCAAGGCCGCATCACGGCAAATCTGGAAGACGCGCCCATCGACGACGCCTATCGCATCGACGATTCCGACATGCTGAATGTCTTGTTCAACCTAGTGACCGAAGAAGGCCTGTGCCTCGGCGGATCATCAGGCATCAATATTTGCGGCGCCATCAAGCTCGCAAAGGAACTTGGCCCCGGCCATACAGTGGCGACGATCCTTTGCGATTACGGGCACCGTTACGCCTCCAAGCTCTACAACCCGGCCTTCCTGCAAGAAAAGGGGCTCCCGACTCCGGGGTGGTTGCGCTAAACTCCGGCGCATGGCGAGATCAAAAAAATTCACGCAACACCACAAGGATGGCAGTCTGTGGGCGACCGGCCAGACTGTTGAGGATGCTCCCGAAGGGTATTGGGAATGGTTCCGCAAGGACGGAATCAAGCTGCGCTCCGGCCATTTCACCAAAGGCGAGCAGACCGGCGAATGGACAACTTATGACAAGAATGGCGACGTCTATAAAGTGACGCAGATAAAACCGAAAATGCAGAAATGACCTTCGGCCCCCTCGTTTCTACTCAATGGCTCGCTGATCATCTCGGCGATACGGATGTGAAAATCATCGACGGATCATGGCGCATGCCGGGTCAGGGCGCGGCCATCGATAATTACAACGCGCAGCATATTCCGGGCGCCGTCTTTTTCGACATCGACGCCATCGCCGATGCGCAAACGCACCTGCCCCACATGCTGCCTTCGCCGGAAGAATTTGCACATGCGGTCGGCGCTCTTGGCGTTTCAACTGACGACCGCATCGTTGTCTATGATGAAAAGGGATTATTCTCCGCCGCCCGGGTGTGGTGGACCTTCCGCGCCATGGGGCACGAACAGGTTGCAGTGCTTGAGGGCGGCCTGCCGCGCTGGCTCGCCGAGGGCCGTCCTGTGACGGCTGAAAAACCTGTTCCGAAACAGGCGGTTTACACGCCGCGCCCGCAAGTCGCGCTAGTCGCCGACGCAAAGGCCGTGCGTGACGCCCTTTCCGGCGCCAGAACCGTCATCGACGCCCGATCGGCGGAGCGTTTCGCCGGCAACGCCCCGGACCCGCGGCCAGGCGTCCGCGCAGGCCATATGCCGGGCGCCCGGAATGTGCCGTTTTTGAGCCTGCTCGACGGCGACGCCCTTAAACCGGCCGGAGACCTGTCGGCTGTTTTTACGCATGCCGGAATCGCCGCCGAAACCCCGGTCATAACAAGCTGTGGATCAGGCGTCACAGCTGCGGTACTCTCCCTGGCGTTAGAGTTGACCGGCTCACGGTCACACGCGCTCTATGACGGGTCATGGAGCGAATGGGGAGAGGAGACACATGACAACGATTTATTCCCCGTTGTCACTGACGCCGACGACTGACGACCGGATCGAGGTGACCATCACCTATCTGGAACAGTCGGCGCGTCCAAATCTTCCCCGGCCGCCAGCGCCGACTCGCAAAACCGCGCTGATGCGCGTGGAAAATCCGCCGCTTCATTTCTACCGCTATCTCTATGATCTTGTCGGCGCGCCCTGGAACTGGATCAGCCGGCGGAAAATGAACGATAAGGAACTCACGGCGCTTATCCATGACCCGGACGTCTATCTCTATGTTCTTTATGTGGACGGCGCGCCAGCCGGCATGGCAGAGATCGACGCGCGCAAAACCGACATCCATGAGCTGAAATTTTTCGGCCTGTCCCCGGATCAGGTGGGATGCGGGCTTGGCCGGTTTTTCCTGACGAATGTGCTTGACCTCGCCTGGTCGCGCGAGCCGCAAGTGTTGCGGCTAGAGACCTGCTCTCTCGATCACCCGGCCGCCCTTCCGCTTTATCAGAAATTCGGATTCGCCGTGACCGACCGGCGCAGCGGTGTCGTCGAACGCCTGAAACTGAAAAATTCCGGCGGCGGCGCTTAAACCAGACCGTGATCTGCGTTAGAAAAAACCCATGAAAGACAATACAAAGCTTACCGTTGCTGGCCGCCCGCATCAGCGCCCGGCCCACCCTGTCAACACACCGGTGGAGCGCGCCTCCACCTATCTCTTCCCGACCTATGACGACTATCTCGAAGGTGCGAAGACGATCACCTATGGGCGGCTCGGCACCCCCACTCATCGCGCGCTGGAAGAGGCGGTCACCGCCCTTGAAGGCGGCTTTGAAACGCGCCTCGCGCCGTCAGGGCTACAGGCCTGTACCGCCGCGCTGCTCGCTTTTGTGGCGGCGGGGGACCATGTCCTGATGACCGACACGGCCTATGATCCGACGCGCAAATTCTGCGATCGGTTTCTGAAACGCTTCGGGGTTGAGACGACGTTTTACGATCCTCTTGCGGGCGAGGAGGAAATCGCCGCGCTCATGCGCCCCAACACCAAAGTGATCTTTGCGGAATCGCCCGGCTCGCTCACTTTCGAAGTGCAGGATCTTCCAGCGCTCGCGCGCGCGGCTCATGCGGGCGCCGCCAAGCTGATCGTCGACAACACATGGGGGGCGGGATATTTCTGCAAACCGATCGCGCTGGGCGCCGATGTCTCCCTGCAGGCGGCGACGAAATATCTCGTCGGTCACGCCGACGCCCTCGTCGGAACCCTCACTTCCGCTGATGAACAGACAGCGCAGAAAATTTTCTATGCGCTCTTGCAGCTAGGCTCGAATGTGTCGGCGGACGACGCCTATCTGGCGCTGCGCGGCATGCGCACCTTGTCGGCGCGTCTGGAACGCCATCAAGAAAACGCAAATGAGATCATCAAGTGGTTGAGAAAACAGGACGCGGTGGAGCGCATTCTGCACCCTGCTCAGAAAGGCTTTCCGGGCCACAATGTCTGGAAGCGTGACTTAACCGGCGCCTCGGGGCTGTTCGGGGTCGTCCTGAAACCAACGCCCATGCCCGCACTGAAAGCTTTCTTCAACGCCTTCAAGCTGTTCGGGATCGGTTTTTCCTGGGGCGGCTATGAAAGCCTCGTGCTTCATGTGAAGCCGGAACAATACCGCAGCGCCACCGAATGGAGCGAGGCAGGGCCGGTGATCCGCTTCCATGCCGGGCTTGAAGACATAGAAGATTTGAAAATCGATCTGGAACGCGCTTTCATGGCGCTGGCGGCGGCGCAAAAATAACCGCCCGGAGGGAGTTCACATGCGTAAACTGGCGGCGTCCTTATCCCTGCTCGGCCTTTCCTACCTTGGCGGCTGCGTCACCATGGGCGGCGGCTCATCGACCCTGCTCGTCAATACCGATCCGCAAGGCGCGCTGGTCACCATCGAAGGCGTTGGCGAGTGCGAGACCCCCTGCTCGGTTCGCCTCGACGGACCGAAACCCGCGCGGATCGCCAAGGCCGGCTTCGTCGCCAAGACATTCGTCCTCAGCCCCAGCGGGCGGGAGGTGACCATCCCCCTTGAGCTTGCGGCCGCCAGCGAGGACGTGGACACAACGGCCTTGCCTGATCTTGATTAGAACCCGCTAAAACCCTTTACATCTGAGCCGAGATGAAGGATCAGAGCCGTTCTGAGCCGCTTGTCGGGGCGTAGCGCAGCCTGGTAGCGCATCTGGTTTGGGACCAGAGGGTCGCAAGTTCGAATCTTGCCGCCCCGACCATTCGGCCGGAATGATGGAATAAAAGCGGAAAACCTCATGTTTGCACGCATCTACAAACCGTCGAAAACCGCCATGCAGTCCGGCAAGGCCAAAACCGACCGATGGCTTCTGGAGTTCGAGGCCGAGACGGCGAGACGTGTCGATCCGCTCATGGGCTGGACCAGCGTCGACGAAACCGCCTCCGGTCAGGTGCGATTGACCTTTGATACGCGTGAAGAAGCCGTCTCCTACGCCGAACGCCACGGACTGCCCTTCCGGCTAGATCCCGAGCACGAACCAAAGGCGCAACCCAAAGCCTATTCGGACAATTTTTCCTTCCGCCGCCGCAAGCCTTGGACGCATTAGCGCTTTCCGGCGAATTCAGATTATAACTCGGCCCGGCCAGAAACGGCCGCAAAAGTCAGGTTTCGGCCCCGTAGCTCAGCTGGATAGAGCACCGGCCTTCTAAGCCGATGGTCGCAGGTTCGAATCCTGCCGGGGTCGCCATGACGTTTGCCGTTTACTCGCCGTCAGTCTTCCCATAATCGCCGCGCAACGGCCAGGCCGTCTCAGCGCCGGGCAATTCCGGTCCGTCTTCGAACGGCATTGAGATGGGTTTCGCGCGATAATCGACAGCCAAGCGCAACACATCCGGCCGCGCATAATGTCCCGCGGAATCTGAGACATATTTGAATTTGGCGATGTCAGCGAGATCGATCTCCGCAACAAGCATCTTTTCGTCGTCACGATGCGGGCCTTCGATAATATTGCCGAAGGGTCCGACGATTGCGCTCCAACCGCCGCCTTCGCGCATCATCTCGGGCTGGTCGGTAAAACCGAGCCGCTCAAGCGTCGCCTTGTCGATGCGTGACTGAACATTGATGACGAAACATTGTCCCGCCGCCGCATGATGGCGCGCCGCAGCTTCCGACAGGTCATCAAAAACGCCCGAACTTGGATCATGGCTGAGCGCCGAACCCGCCGGCCACATGGCGATATGAATCTGTTCGCCCTGACTGGTCAGCGCATAACGCGCAAGATCCATCGAGTGCTCCCAGCAGATGAGACCACCGAGCTTGCCGAAAGGCGTTTCGATAACGCGCAAGCCCGACCCGTCGCCGCGCCCCCATACGGTGCGTTCAACACAGGTCGGCTGCAATTTGCGGTGACGGCCGACAATGTCCCCATTGTCGTCGAAATAAAGCATGGTGTTGTAGAGTGTGCCGCCGTCACGTTCGGAAATGCCGACAACAACATAAGCGCCTGCCTTGCGCGCCGCCTCGCCGATGGCGCGGGTCGCGTCGCTTCCGACTTCCACGCTGTTTGCGAAAAGCTCAAAAAAGAACTCGCCGCCTGTCGCAGGCGTATGCGTCCAAATCCAGAATGGATAGCCAGGAATGAAGGTTTCGGGAAAAACGATGAGTTGCGCGCCTTGCGCCGCCGCCTCGCCGATCAGCCGGCAGCACTTTTCAACGCATGCGTCACGATCCAGAAAAGGCGATGCAACATGCAACGCCGCGACTTTCAGTTTTGGATAAACATCACCCACGCCATATCCTTTCAGTCACAACGCACCAAGTATGTTGCTTTATGGGGCTCCGCGCAAATTCAACAGATCACCGCGAGCTGCACTAAAAAGCACAGCTCATGACGCCTTATTAAATTGTCTGGAGAGAGAAAGGTCTCAGTTTTCCTGATCCGGACGAACGTCAATGGCGAGGAGGCCCTTAGACCCGGCGGCGAACGAGACTTGCACGCGAGCGCCTTGTTGCAACTCGCCAAGTCCCGAGCGGCGCAGCGTTTCCATATGCACGAAGATGTCTTCCGTGCCTTCACCGCGCGTCAGAAAACCAAAGCCCTTAGCGCGATTGAACCATTTCACCTGTGCACGGACGAAATCACCCGCAGGCGTTTGCGATTCAATTGGCGCCATCGTCGGCAACGCCGCCGCTGTCGTTTCATCGATGTTCAAAAGCTTCGCCGCCTGCAGGCCTTTCGCCCGCCGAACGACTTCGCATTCGACCGTCGATCCTTCACGCGCCGTTGTCAGCCCTGCGGCTTTCAAACAGGATGAATGGATTAGAATATCGCCTTCAGCATCATCCGTAATGATGAAGCCATAGCCTTTCGCCGGATCGAACCATTTTACGACGCCCTTGATCGTAAAACGCTCTTCATCGTCGTTGGACGAATTATCGTCGTCACGAGGTTCATCAAACCGCTCGTCCATGATGTTCTTGGTACCCCTGTCGCGCACTAAGCCGTTTGTTTTTCTTGTTAACTATAATCCACCCGCACGAAAACACTAATCCCTTCGTGCAAAAAATGCACTATTTTAGTTAGCCGTGCGGAATTTTTCGCGGTGCAGTTGCACAAGCGGGTTATTAGATAACATTACGAAATGTAAAAAAGCCCAGACGCAAGGGGCGAAACAGAAAATCGTCCGTTTACGCCACAACCTGTGATTCGAGGTGATCCATGAAGGAACTGATAAGCATCAGGAACACGTCGAAATCGGATTCGATATTCTGGAGTGAAGCCCCGCCAGCGCCATTGCGATCCATTTGCAGGGTCAGATCGCCATCTTCATCAACATAGACGCGGCCAAATTTCACGTCATTATTGAACTGATTGAGGACTTTATAGCTGACATCTTTTCCGTCCACTTCAAAGAGCCAGGTGCGGTAGGAGATATCGCCGTCCGGGCCTTGAATGTCGATGCGGATATCGTAATCGGCGACGCGGACAAACAGGGTGTTCGGCCCCACGTCCTGCACCGCATAGCCTTGTGAGGTCAAAACCTCCTCAATTTCGGACTTGGAGAGCTTGGCTGCGAAAGCCGGTGAAATCGGCGCTACGGCGACAAACACCAGCGCTGCAATAGCGAGAATACCCCTCATGGACCTAACCCCTTTGTCCGAACGCGATTAACGAAGCTTAATAGACGCCAAAAAGGGTCTTAAATCAATGTTGTTCTCCCGCATGCCCGTCCGACGCCCTGATGGCGGGCTGGCGCGCAAAAAGCAGAAAATCCGGTCATTTCGAGGAAGAAATGGTAGGCCCTAGGGGAGTCGAACCCCTCTTTTCAGGTTGAAAACCTGACGTCCTAACCGATAGACGAAGGGCCCACGCATATGCGCCATCACTCGGCGAGCGGGCTGTATAGGCGCCTCGCCCGCCCCTTGCAAGCCCTATCAGCGGGCCTCATGCAAAAGTTTTCGGGGCTGGCGGCGGCCGAAATCATGGCGCTCAAAGCGCCGGCGCAGCGTCGGCGATCTGAAGTTGTCCGGCGTCCCCGCCGCGCCAGTCATCGGCCCGGATTTTTCCCGCTACATGGAACCGCTGGCCCGAAGAGAGGATTTCCCCCAACGCCTCACCTTCAGCCCGGAAGGCGATTGCGCGCGCTGATTCGCCTGTGGCGTTCACAAGCGTCAGGGACAAATGCCCCTTTCCCACAGTTTTGAGATATTCCGCGCGGCAATCGAGCAAGGCGAAGGTCGGCTCCGGATTGCCCGGCCCATATGGCCCTGCCGCGCCGGTCAGATCCGCAAAGCTTTTCGAGACCGCAGAGGGCGCCACAATGGCGTCGATCTCATAGGTCCGGTTGGTGCGCGCCAGCGTCACCGCACGGGCGAGACGGTCATTCATGATCCGCCGGAACTCGCTAATCCGGCTCGCTTCGATGGAAAGCCCCGCCGCCATGGCGTGACCGCCGCCAGACGTCAGCACGCCATCTTCACGCGCCGCGCTCACCGCCGCGCCCAGATCGACGCCGGTGATCGAACGACCAGAGCCTTTGCCGGCGCCTTCTTTAACGCCGATCACAACGACCGGTCGATCGTAAAGTTCTTTCAGGCGTCCTGCGACGATGCCGATTACGCCGGGATGCCATCCCTCTCCCGCCGTGACGATCACATCATCGGCGTGGCGCTGATGGACTTCGATTTCGCGCTGCGCCGCCGCCTGCACCTCCGCCTCAATTTCCTGCCTTTCGGCGTTGAGAATATGAAGCTTTTCAGCCAGTGCAGAACGCCGCGCCGCATCGGGCGTTGTCATCAGTTCAAAAGCGAGCCGGGCGTGGCCAATGCGGCCAGCCGCATTGATCCGTGGGCCAATCAAAAATCCGAGATGATAGGTCGAAGGCGGCCCCTTGACGCCCGCCCTCGCGCCCAGCGCTTTCAGCCCCGGATTGCCTGCGCCGCCGAGCACCTTCAGCCCTTGCGCCACCATCACGCGCGTCAGTCCCGTAATCGCCATGACGTCGCAAACCAGCCCTAGCGCCGCAAGATCGAGGAGGTTCATGAGGTTCGGTTCGCTGCGGTCCTTGAAATAGCCCGCCTCTCTCAAAGCGCGGTTGAGCGCAACCGCGCCCATGAACGCGACTCCTGCGGCGGAAAGATTGCCTAATCCCGACATGTCATCGGGCCGGTTAGGGTTGACCACAGCAGCGGCGCCGGAAGGCGGCGGCCCGCTCATCTGATGATGATCGAACACAACAATATCAACGCCGTCGCGCGCAGCCTCCTCGATCGGCTCATGCGCCGCCGCGCCGCAATCAACGGTCACGATAAGGTTTGCGCCGTCGCGTTGAAGGGAGCGGAACGCCTCCGCGCTCGGGCCGTAACCTTCCATGATCCGGTCGGGCAGATAAATCAGGGAGCTGGCCCCGACAGCATCGAAATAGAGTTTCAAAATCGCCGACGCTGTCGTTCCGTCCACGTCGTAATCTCCGAAAACGCCAATCGTCTCCCCATCAAGGATCGCTCGCGTGAGCCGCTCCGCTGCGCGGTCCATATCCTTGAGGACAAACGGATCGGGCATCTCCTCACGCAAAGATGGGACGAGATAGCGCTCAACATCATCGGCGCCGACACCGCGCGCGGCGAGAATCCGGGCGAGCACTGGGTCGCGGCCCGATGCGGCGATCGCCTCGGCGACGGCGGCGTCCGCTTCGCGCAGGCGCCAGCGCCGCCCGGACGCAGGCGACCCCATCGCCGGCAGCTCAATGAGCGGCATGGCGGCGCCAAGGGACGGAACTGGCCTTGCGGCTGAATTGACGGTCATGAGCGCATGCTTTTGGTGATTCGGGGCCTTCCGGCGAAGAAACTTATCCCGAGGCTGGAAAACGGCCCGATCCAAGCCGCCCGCAGGGCTCCGGACAGTAAGGTTCCGCTAACCTTGATCCCTTCAGTCTTAAGTAGATCATCAACTTCTGGTTGTTAATAGTTAGCAAGGCAACTGTGGCGGCGCGCTACGGGCGCTGATCGGTTGGGTTTCTATAGATATGAACGACGCCACACTGCTCGAGGAAATGCAATCACTCGCCCGCATCGTCGAGCGCGAGAAAGCCCGCCGTAAAGCCGTTGAGGAGCTTCTCGCGCAACAGGCGGACGAGCTTGAAGACAAGTCCGCCGAGCTCGAAACGGCGTCCAACATGTTCAAATCCGTTTACACGCTTCTGTCCGAGATCATGGATGTGGCGCCGGACATGATCATCACCTGCTTTGAGGATTTCAAAATTCATGGCGGCAACGCCGCCGCGCAGCGCCATCTCGGACAAAATGAGCGCGCGCTGAAGAAACGCACGATTGATGATTTCCTGCCCGGCCTCAGCGCTGAGTTGAAACGCCGCCGTCCTGGTCCCTTCTTCATCGATAACCGTCGCGCCTGCCGTCACAATGGCGACAGCTTTCCGGTGGATATTCGCGGCTATGTCGGCCCTATCGGCGAGAACATTCGCTATCTCGTCTTCTTTCACGACATTACCCAGCGCGTCAGCGCTGAAGAAAAGCGCAAAGAGATCGAAAACCAGGTTGATGAAGCCCGCCGTCTCGAAGCCATCGGCGCGCTATCGGCTGGCATTGCTCATGAGATCAACACGCCGATTCAGTTTATCGGCGACAATCTCGATTATCTTGAAGAGGGCCTGACCGGCATCTGGAAGAGTTATAAACGCTATGACGCCTTAAGAGTGGCGGCGGCAGAAGCCGGTTGTTGCCCTGCGGAAGTCGCAAAGGTCGATGAGTTCAATCAACAGGTCAGCCTGACAGACCTTATCGCCGAGATCACCGCGGCGCTGAAAGAATCTCGGGAAGGCATTAAACAGGTGCGCGACATCGTCATCCTGATGAAGGAATTCGCTCATCCCGGCACGGATGACAAGGACGAAGTCGATGTCAATGCGATTATCACCAATGTCCTCGCCATCTGCAAAAATCGCCGCAAACACACCGCCGATGTGGAGACCAAACTCGATCCCGCCCTGCCGCGCGTAAGATGCCGCAAGGGCCAGGTGCAGCAGGTGATCCTCAACCTCGTCATCAACGCCATCGACGCCGTTGACGAAGCGAATAAAGGCCGCGGCTCCATAGAGATCGAAACCCGCAGCGATGGCGATCATATTGCGATCTATCTCAGCGACACCGGTTGCGGCGTGCCGGAAGCGCTAAAGCAAAAAATCTTCGACCCGTTCTTCACGACCAAGCCTGTGGGCAAAGGCACCGGACAGGGTCTCGCCCTCGCCAAGGACTGCATAGTGAAGAGTCACGGCGGCAAACTCAGTCTTGTCGACAAAGCCGGCTTCGCCACCACTTTCCTTATTGAACTGCCGCTCAAGAGCGCACTTAAAGACTCTATCAGGGAGCCTAATAATGACATCGCAGCATAAAAAAGTCCTTCTAGTCGATGACGAACCAAAACTGATTGCAGCGCTGCGCCGTAGGCTGTCGCTTGATTTCAATATCGTCACCGCCAATGGGGGCCCCGAAGCGCTGGAGATGATCGACAAAGACCCGGACATCGCCGTCATTGTCGCCGACATGCAGATGCCCGTCATGAACGGCATCGAGTTGTTGAGAGCCGTCAAAACCCGCGCGCCTTCGATCCGCCGTCTCATGCTGACCGGCAACTCCGATCAGGACACCGCCATCGCCGCCGTCAATGAAGGCGGCGTGATGCGGTTTTTCCGCAAACCATGCGATAATGACGAGCTTAAAGCGGCGCTGCGGCAGGCGCTTGATGAATATGCTTTTCAGAGCGCAGACAACGTTATCGAGGAAGCGCTGCCCCCGGCCGTCGACAGCGCCGATCATGCACGCGATGCGTTTCTCTCCGTCATGAATCATGAACTCAGAACGCCGCTCAACCATATTGTCGGGTTTGCGCGTCTTCTGGAGCAGGAAAACGGTCTCACAGAAACCGACAACGCCGTCGAGTTCGTCAAACATATTCGCGGCAGCGGCGAACAGGTGCTGAACGTCCTTGACCGCATCCTTGAATTCACACGCCTGGCCTCTCAGCGTGGAGGCAGTGTTGACGAAACGTCTGATATTGTGGGCGTCGTCAATGCAGAGGTGGAAAAGATACGCAAGACGGCCCGCCACAAAGGCGTCACGGTTTCGATCGACTCCTTGCGGCTGAAAGCCGACATCATCGCCAAGCATGAAGAAGCCAGCATGGCGATCCGCGAACTTCTTTCAAACGCGGTCAAGTTCAATGTCGAGGGCGGTCATGTGAGCATTCTGATCAAATGCGATCAGCAACGCGTCGCCGTCCGCATCGCTGACACCGGCAAAGGCGCGCCGCCCGCCCTGCTCGACCGCATGGGCAAGCCGTTCCAGCAAGCGGACAGCTCCACATCCCGCGAACATGAAGGGCTCGGGCTTGGTCTGGCGCTGGTCAATTCCGTCGCCGAGGCCAATGGCGCATCCTTTTCAATTTCCGGCGGAGTCGGCGGCGGCATCACCGCGACGCTGATCTTCAAGCGTCCGGTTGCGGAGGCAGCGACGGCGGTCGCGTAATTCGTTAAAGCGCATCGTGAAAGATAACCCCGAGGCAATAGCGGGCGCCGTCGCGAATTTCACTGACGCCATGGCGCATTTTCACACGATAAGTTCCATGTGCGCACTCGACCGGGCGTTCATTGACGGCAAACGCGATCGCTGATCCCTTCTCCAGCGGTGCCACCATCGCTCGCGACTGGCGCCGCGGCGCCTGCTCCGTCATCACGAACTCACCGCCGAAAAAATCCCTGCCGGGTTGAGACAGCACGATTGCAACCTGCAGCGGAAAAACTTCGCCGCCATAAAGATCCTGATGCAGACGATTGTAATCGCCTGGCCCGTATTTGAGAATTAACGGCGTTGGCCGTTTCTGGCCCGCCATGGCGCAGCGCTTGCGATAGGCGCTAAGCTTCGCCGGATAGGCGTCGCGTTTTTGTTTTAACGTCATCCTCCATTCATTGGCGACGGGCGCCAGTTTTTCATAAAGCCGCGCGCGAAGCGTTGAGACAAGATCCGGCGCAGGGTCCGTGAAATAGCGATACTCGCCTTCCCCGAAGCCATGACGGCGCATGATGACTGTGGAGCGATACCGTGCATCTTCCTCGTAGCCGGCGATCAGCGCCGAACAGTCCTCATCACTTAACAACCGTCCCAGCGGCGCCCAGCCCTGCGCATTGAGCGCGTCATGAGCCCTCGTCCAGTCGATTTCTTCGATGCGGTCCTGAAGCGCGCCTGAAACAAACCGTTCCGGACGGCACCTTTTGCAGGGGCGAAACCCGGCCGCTTCGGCTTCAGCGCGCGTCGAGACAAAGATGACGTTCTCGCGTTTGGGACGACCCGAGCAGGAAGGCAGGCAGTAAACGCCAGTCGTCTTCACACAGGACCAGAACGCGCCGTCAACAGCGGCGTCACGGCGCTCGACCGCGGCCCAACGAGCGTCGTCGTCAAGTTGCGGCGGATGGACAAGGCGGAGATGGGCGGACGAGTTTAAGGACATGGCGGGGAAACTCCATTGTTTCGCCCGCACTTTATGGCGACCGCCAAGCCGACGCCGCCCGATTCTTGCTGCTATTTGCGGTCTTTATAAAACGGCTCGACCGTCCCCTTGAGCGTCATGGTCAACGGGTTGCCCTTGCGATCCATACTCTTGCCGACGGCGACTTTGATCCAGCCTTCGGAAACGCAATATTCCTCCACATTGGTCTTTTCCGTTCCATTGATGCGGATGCCGATATCGCGCTGGAAAATATCCGCGTTGAAATGCGGGCTTTTCGGATTGACGCTGAGACGGTCGGGGAGTTCGGGTAGTTCTTCGTCAGACATGCTTTGCCTCTATCGACGTGTGCGCGCGCGGATATAACGGACCGTCCCGGTCTTTGACCGCATCACGACCGTATGCGTCGAGACATGTCCGCGCTCCCATTTGACGCCATCGAGCATGGTGCCGTTGGTGACGCCTGTGGCGGCGAAGATCACATCGCCGGAAGCGAGGTCCATCAGACCGTATTTGCGATTGAGATCGGTGATGCCGATGCGTTCGGCGCGGCCGCGCTCATCATCATTGCGGAAGTGCAGCCGCCCCTGCATCTGACCGCCGACGCAGCGCAACGCCGCCGCCGCGAGCACGCCTTCCGGCGCGCCGCCCTGGCCAACATAGAGGTCAATGCCCGTATGGCTTTCCGTCGTATGGAAGACGCCGGCGACATCGCCATCGGGAATCAGAAACACGCGCGAGCCCATCTTGCGCGCGCCGTCAATCAGCGGCTGATGTCGCTCACGATCCAGAATGCAAAGGGTGATGTCGTCGGTGCCCACATTCTTCGCCTTGGCGAGAGACGAAATATTATCCTCGACAGAAGCGTCGAGATCGATCACGCCTTCCGGATAGCCGGGGCCGCAAGCGATCTTGTCCATGTAAACGTCAGGCGCATGAAGCAAGGTGCCGCCCTGCGCCATAGCGACAACGGCGAGCGCGTTGGACATCGCCTTTGCGGTCAGCGTCGTTCCTTCCAGCGGATCGAGCGCAATGTCGACTTTCGGACCATCACCCAGACCGACTTTCTCGCCGATATAAAGCATCGGCGCTTCGTCGCGTTCGCCTTCGCCGATCACCACCGTGCCCTGAATATGGAGTTTGTTGAAAGCATCGCGCAGCGCCGTGACGGCGGCCTGGTCGGCGCCTTCCTTGTCGCCATGCCCGATCATCGTCGAGGCGGCGACAGCCGCAGCTTCGGTGCAGCGGCCGACTTCCATTGTCAGAACGCGGTCTAGAAATTTTTCATCAGCGGACATGTTCACTCTTTCCGTAGGTGGTCAGACGATAAATCGCCAGATCAATTTTCAGTCTCGGGCGGCGTCAACGCCTCGCGCCGCTCCCGCGCCGCCGCGGCGCTGTCAGCGTCCAGACGAGACTTGAGCGCCTCCCCTTCGGCCGAAAGATCGCTGCCGAGTTCGGCTTCCACGGCGGCCCGATCTGAAGCTACGTCTTCGGCCAGCGCCGTGCGGGCGTCAACCAGCATGTCGGTTTCGGCGGCCACTTCACTGACAGGTTTTTTCTGCGGACGGTCGCCCTTTCCGGGCGTCAAAGAGAGATTGGGAAAGGACCCGGCGCCCTTTTCCTCACGGCGCTCGGCAATGCGCGCTGCGACGGCGGGATTCACTTCCTGGTCGCCAGCGAGGTCTTCATATTTGACGATGCCTGGCGGGGCAAAGCGGGCTAGATCGCCGGACTCGCATCCTGTTAGCGCAAGAGCTCCCACAATGAGGGATGAAGCCCACGGCTGAGATCGTTTTACACTGGACACAAGGCCATCCTATAAAGGCGAGAGACGACTAAAGCACAAGACTTCTTTAACCCTTAACCGGGCGTATGGCGCAAGTGAAAGAAAAATCAGACAAAAAAAGCCCGGCCAAGAAGAAGAAAAAGGCGGCGGCGAAGACTTCTTCGAAGACGGCCCCAAAGGCTGATCCGAAGCCAAAAAGCGGATCGAAGCCAGCGCCTGAACCGGCGGCCGCCCCCAAAAAGCCCGAAGAGGCGGCGCCTCACCGGTCGCTCTATCAGGATTTTGACGCCCTTTCCGAATATCTCACCGAGGTCAGCGGCAGGAGCCAGGAAGTCATCCGCGAATTCGCCGTTCGCAATCAGGACCTGCGCCGCCTGACCGGCGAGATCCCGGCGGACCCCCTGAATGTCGGCGAAGCCTTTCAGGAGATGCTCAAAGGCCTCTCCATTGATCCGGGCACCGTGCTGCAGCGCCAGTTCAATCTGTGGGGCGACTACGCCAAGCTGATGGCGACCATGTCCCGCAAGATGGCCGGGGAGACGGTCGGCCCCGCCATCAAGCCGTCAAGCGGCGACAAGCGCTTCACCCATCCCGCGTGGGACGAAAACCCCATGCTGGATTTCGTCAAGCAATCATATCTCATATTTGCGCGGTGGCTTGAAACGACGATCAGCCAGCTCGAGTTTGAAGACGAGCATGAGAAGAAAAAGGCTGAGTTCTTCACCCGGCAATTTATCGATGCTTTTGCGCCGACAAACTTCGCCATGCTCAATCCTGAAGTGATCGAGGCGACGCTGGAGTCAAAAGGCGAAAACCTGTTGAAGGGACTGAAGAACCTGCTTGAGGATATCGACCGCGGCCATGGCGAGCTATCGATCCGGCAGGCGGATCTCGAATTTTTCAAACTAGGCGAAAATATCGCAACGACGCCAGGCAAGGTCGTCTTTCAGAACGAAATTTTCCAGCTCATTCAGTACACTCCGACGACCGAGGCCGTGGCGAAGATGCCGATGCTGATCGTGCCGCCCTGGATCAATAAATTTTACATTCTCGACCTGCAGCCGCAGAACTCGTTCATCCACTGGCTCGTGGATCAGGGCCGCACCGTCTTCGTCATGAGTTGGGTCAATCCGGGACCGGATCTCAAAGGCAAGACTTTTGAAGACTATATCAAGGGCGGACTTTTCGAAGCGCTGGACGCCGTCAAAAAAGCCACCGGCGAAGAAAAAGCCGACACCATCGGCTATTGTATCGGCGGCACCATGTTATCGACCGCCCTCGCCCTGATGGCGAAAAAGAATGACGACCGCGTCAACTCCGCTACCTTTTTCACGGCGCAGGCGGACTTTAAAGAGTCCGGCGATCTTCTTTTGTTTGTCGACGACGAACAGCTCGACGCCATCGAAAAGCAGATGGACGCGGCGGGCGGCGTTCTTGAAGGGCGGGCTATGGCCACAACTTTCAATATGTTGCGCTCCAACGACCTCATCTGGTCCTTTGTCATCGATAACTACCTGAAGGGAAAAGACCCGGCGCGGTTCGATCTTCTCTATTGGAATTCCGACGCCACTCGGATGCCGAAAAACGTCCATCTTTTCTATTTGCGCGAATTCTATCAACGCAACCGTCTCGCGCGCGGCGAGATGATCATGGATGGCGAAACCCTTGATCTCAGCGCAGTCGACATTCCGATCTTCATGCAGGCGGGCGAGACCGATCACATTGCGCCACATAACTCCGTCTACAGAACAGCGCGGCTGTTCGCCTCCGGCGACAACGACAATGTTGAATATATGCTGGCGGGCTCCGGCCATATCGCCGGCGTCGTCAATCATCCGGACAAGCACAAATACCACCATTCCACCAATGAAGCGCTGCCGGCGACGCTTAGCGACTGGAAAGCCGGCGCGACGCGTCATCCGGGCTCATGGTGGCCTTACTGGATCGCTTGGCTGAACAAGGTGAGCGCCGGCGAGACAACAGCGCGCCAGCCCGGCGATGGCGGCCTCTCGATTATCGAGGATGCGCCCGGCTCTTATGTGAAGGTGAAAGCCTAAGCCATATGCATCTCCAGGCCTATCTCGACCGGATCGGCTACAAGGGGCCCATTCGGCCTGACGCCGGCGTTCTCAGGGCTGTGCACCGCGCCCATGCCGAGACCATTCCTTACGAAAATCTCGACGTACAACTGGAAACGCCGGTGACGCGCGCGTGCAAAGCCGCATTCGACAAGATCGTGACGCGACGGCGCGGCGGCTGGTGTTACGAAATGAACGGGCTGCTCGGCTGGGCGCTGGAAGAGATCGGCTTCAAGGTGGAGCGCCTCGCCGGCGCTGTGGCGCGCGATGAACGCGGCGACGACGCGGTCGGCAATCACCTTGTTTTAATCGTGCAACTTGATGAGCCGTGGCTCGCCGATGCGGGCTTTGGCGACGGCCTTATCGAAGCGATCCCGCTTCGAATGGGCGCATTTTCAAACGGACCTTTCCATTGCCGTCTCGAAGACATTGGCGGCGGTTGGATGCGCTATCACAACGACCCGCGCGGCGGCGGACCAACTTTTGATTTCAATCGAAGCGTCAGTGATGAAGTGCTCTTGGAAAAGGCGTGCGGTTTGCTGCAGACCCACGAAGAATCGATATTTGTCCTGAATGCGGTGGTCCAGCGCTGGCTGCCGGGCCAGCATATCTCCATGCGCGGGCGCGTTTTTACGGCTCTGTCTAGCGACAACAAGATCGTCGATCTCATTGACAGCGCGGACGCCTATATGCAGGCGCTGGAAGAGCGTTTCGGACTCACTCTGCCTGAAGCGACATCGCTCTGGCCGAAAATTTGCGCCCGGCATGAGGTTGTTTTCGGCGAGCCCTCACAACCTTAACTTTTCGTTAACCAATCCGAATCACGGTGGGGGCAACCAAAAGCCGGGGGGCTGTCATGAGCCGGATGGATGTCACAACGCAGGAACTGTTCCTGCGACTGGGAACAACGTCGCAATCGCGCAGCGCAAGAGCGGACGCGCTGTTTCGTCGGCTGCGCCATGCTGAACAGGAACAGCTATCGGCGGATCTGATGCGCGCGCCGAAGCGGCTCGATGTCGCCAACGCCCAGCCGGCCGAAGCGCCAAAGGCGCTCCGCCGCACTTAGACTTCAATACGATCCAGCTACTGTCGCGGGCGCTGTTGTTGCTGCATTTGCTGTTGCATCTGCTGAATTTGTTGCGGCGTTACGGTTTGCTGGCCCGCCGCTTTCCACGCTTCAATGCCGCCGCGGTACCACATCACATTCTTGTAGCCGAGATTAATGGCGCGCAGCGATGCGTTGTAAGACATCCAGCATTGCGTTGACTGACAATACAGGATCAACGGGATTTCCTTATTGCCCTGTGTCATCTGCGACAGGAACTGTCCGAACTCTTTCTGTGTGGCGTCGTTAAAGCTGCCGCCCTGATGCGCCGGAACGGCGTAGGTTGCGCCCGGCAAAAGCTCCTGACCGCCCAGAACATCGAGCACGATGAACGGCGTTTGCCGCCCCTGCACCAGCTCCACAATGCCCTTTGTGGTGATCACCTGTCCGCCGGGAATGCTCGCCGGGGTTGGTCCATGCATGGCGCCGTTGTGGAGCTGACTTGTCGGCTGCACGCCGAAATCCTGCCGCTCCATTGCCGCCAGCTGATCGAGCGAACCGCCGCCCATTTGCGGCCCCTGCTGCGGCGCCGGTTGCTGGCCGCCCCATGGCTGTTGCTGTTGAGGATAGCCCGGCTGTTGTTGCGGATAACCTTGAGGCTGCGGCTGGTAGGGTTGTTGCGAGGGATACCCTTGAGGCTGTTGCTGCTGCGGATATTGGCCTTGTTGAGGATACTGACCCTGTTGTGGGTACTGGCCCTGTTGCGGATAGGGCTGTTGGGCGTTTTGTTGCTGCTGGGGCTGCTGTGCGCCGAACCCGTCCTGCGCCGCCGCCGCCGTTGCCAAACCAAATGCAACGGCAAGAAGTGTCATCGTTATTTTCATGTCTGTTATCCCTTACTGCGCCGCTTCGAGGCGCTGGCCATCCATGCCGAGATCCCGATAGGGCTCGAACATGGCGTCATCGGTCAGCACAAAGCTGCCGTCATTCAATTGCCAGGCGTTGTCATAGGTGTTGTCGAGCTGAACTGTCCCGCCATTATACGGATCATTATAAGTCTCGACGCCGAGGATCGCTTCGGTGCTTTCACGCTGGATCCGGTCTGAGCTTGCATTCTGGTTGCGCCAGGACTCCATCTGCATGTCGAGAATATCGCTTCCGGTCCTGGCTATGATGCGAGAGCGGTCCTGGGCGCCCTTCAAATTTGTCTGCGCGATTTTGGCGTTGTGCCGGGCCATGCGCTGGCTCCATTCCGGCGCCTCGCGGATAGACTTGCGGACAAGTTCGGTGAAGTTGAAATCAAGTTGCCCGTTTGGCGCGCGCATCGCGTAGGCAGGCATGGCGGAGCCGGCCAGAATTTCCATATCGCCCATGCCCATGCCTGACGTATCCTGCATGCGGCTGTAATTGATGAGCGCGACCGCCGCGATGGTCTCGCGAATTTCACCGCCATTGCCGTTATAGGCGATCAGCGCTTCACCCGCCTCAACCCAGCTGCGCATATCCATGCCGGGCATCGGATTATTTGCATTGAACTGCTTAAAGGGCTCGGCGATATCCTCTCGCGGACGGAAATCAATAATCCGGGCGCCGGGCCGGGTCTGCGACACCAGATATTCGATATATTGTTTGATCCCGCCGATCTGCAGGAACGGGCAGCCGCCCGTTTGTCCGGGGCCGGAGAAATTATTCCAGGACCAGCTAAAAGACGGCATGAGCTGCACGCCTGATCGCCCGTCAGGTGACGACGCTGAATAATTCACCGTGGAGCCGCCGCCGCCGCATCCCATATTTTGCCCCCAGACAACGCCGCCCTGGCCGTTCCAGTCCACCGGCACCATCATGGTGTAGGCTGTCAGCGGTTTTTCAAAACCGCTGCGATCGATGATTTCGACGCGCTTTACGCGATGCGCGCCCGGCGGCAACCCTTTACCGCCCGCTGACATCTGTTGCGGGGGTTGTTGCTGGCGGGGTTGTTGCGCAGGCCCCGAGGCGCCCGGCTGTGCGCCGGCGTTCATGGCTGTCTGATAAAGCTGGACGGATGCTTGCGGAGCCGCGGGACCGCCCGGCTGGCCAGGCGCCTGATAGGACTGCTGACGCATGGCCGCCATTTCCCGGCGCAGCTCCGCCGCCATTTCCGGATCGACAGCCTCGATCTCCGCCAGCTCTTCCTCGCTGATGAAGTCTTCTTCACTGTAAGCGGCGCCATCATAGGAGCCCACTTCCTCACCCCCGGAACAGGCCGCAAGGGCGAAAAGCCAGCTGACGGCGAGCCCTGTTCTCATGAAAATCGCCATTGCCCGCCTCTCTTAAATTCTCGCCGGAGTCACGCGCTCCTACTGATGTAAGCGCAACCGTGCAGGAAAACGGGTCACCCGCATGGTCGCAAATTCATTCAAGACGGGCTAAACATCTGAAAAGAAAACGCAAAACACTGGAAAATATGACCCATTCGACGCACGCCTACACCCCCGACCCACGCAATGACACGATCAGGATCGACATCAATGGCGATCTGAAGCCACGCGCCGAAGCGACCGTTTCCGTGTTCGATTCCGGCTACGTTCTCGGCGATGGCGTGTGGGAAGGATTGCGCGTTCACCCCGGCCCAGACGGCAAGGGGGTGATTGCGTTTCTGGATAAACACCTGCGCCGTCTTTATGACGGCGCCAAGACGCTCGACTTCGAAATGCCGCTCACCAAGACAGAGCTTGCCAAGCGCCTCTACCGTTGTCTCGACGCCAATGACGGCCATGACGGCGTGCATATCCGCCTGATGGTGACACGCGGCGTAAAAGCGACGCCCTATCAGGACCCGCGCGCGACAATCACACCGCCGACAATTGTCATCATTCCCGAGTTTAAAACGCCGCTGCCGGAAAATGCAAAACAGGGCGCCCGGCTGTTCACCGCGCATGTGCGCCGCGGCTATCCGGATGTCCAGGACCAGAAACTGAACTCCCATTCGAAACTCAACTGCATCATGGCCTGCATCCAGGCGGCGAAGGCCGGCGCCGACGAGGCGCTAATGCTCGACCCGCATGGCTTTGTCGCCACCTGTAACTCAACGCATTTCTTCATCGCCCGTGACGGAGCCTTGTGGACCTCCACCGGCGATTTCTGTCTCGGCGGGATTACGCGCCGCACGATCATCGACCTTGCGAAGGAAAATGGCATCGACGTGCATGAGCGTAACTTCTCCTTGCACGATGTCTACAACGCCGATGAAGCTTTCATCACCGGGACCTTCGCTGGCGTCACGCCAGTCGCGGAAGTCGATGGTCGCAAGATCAGCGCCGCAGCTGGACCAATGGTGCAAAAGCTCCAGGCCCTCTACAAAAAGCTGATAGAAGAAGAAGCCGCAAAAGGACGCATCATTCCATGACCGACAAACCCGCTGACAATGCCGCGCAAATGGCCTCGCCCGCTTATCTACTGGCGGCGCTCGATCAGGAATTTCTCTTAAGCGACCCATTACGCGGCGTGCGCTTTCTCCTCGAATATGAAAAGGCGGAAGAGCACTTGCGCGCCTGGGGCGTCAATTCAACTATCGTTGTCTTCGGCTCTGCGCGCACTCACGAAAATGGAAATGGGGAACACACGCGCTGGTATGGCGCGGCGCGCGAATTTGCTCGCATCGCCTCTGAACGCGGCGGCGCCAAAGATAAAGATCATGATGGCGCGCGTGAAAACGTCATTGCAACGGGCGGCGGCGGCGGAATCATGGAGGCGGCGAATCGCGGCGCCCATGACGCCGGGGCGCCATCGATCGGTTTTAACATCCGCCTCCCCTTCGAGCAGGAGCCCAACGCCTATTCGACGCCGGACCTCACTTTCCAGTTCCACTATTTCGCCATGCGCAAAATGCATTTCGCCATGCGCGCAAAAGCGCTGGTGGTCTTTCCGGGCGGGTTCGGGACATTCGATGAGCTTTTCGAACTCCTGACGCTAATCCAAACCGGCAAGAGCGACACCATTCCCGTCATCTTGTTCGACGAAGACTACTGGACCAAGGCCATCAACTTCCGCCATCTTGTCGAGCATGAAATGATCAGCCCCGGCGACCTCAACCTGTTTCACTACGCGTCGACGCCTGAGGAAGCGTGGGAAAAACTGCTCATCGCGGGAATCTGCGGCGGGCCCGAAGCCGACGCAAAATAGATGACCCGAAAACCCGCGAAGAAAAAAACAACAAAGAAAATAGCGGGCCGCGAGAAAACGCCCGTCACCTACGAGACGTTAAAAGCGCTCGCGATGTCGCTTGACCTGCCCGGCGTTACGGAAGCTGTTTCCTGGGGGCAGCCCTGCCTCAAGGCTCATGGCAAGCTGTGGTTCTTCTGGAGCCCGTCGGAAGACGCGCCGGTCTTCAAGGTCCCCTTCGAAGAGCGCGACATGCTGGTCGACGCCGCGCCGGAAACGTTTTTCTTCACGGACCACTACAAGAATCACAAGCTCGTGCTGGTCCGTCCGGATCGACTCGATCCTGAGTGGGCCAAAGCGAATCTTCTTCGCGTATGGCGGGAAATAGCGCCGAAAAGACTCCTCAAAGCCTACGATTCCGGCGAAGTTTGACGCATCCGACCTTGCCAAATCCGCATAAGCTGCGAGACTTTCCCACAGGGTATGGGCTGAACAGGGGCGATTGTGTGCAGAATATTCTTCTGATCGGAGCCGGCGCGAGTCTGGTCGGACTTTTATTGGGCTGGCTCGGCGGTGCGTGGACCGCACGCCGCAAATACAGAACGCAGGCGGAGGAGGTTCTCGGCGAAGTCGTCAGATTGCGAGTGCTGGCCGAAGAAAAGCTTTCCGGCGACGATCCGGACCTCGACGAACTTGTCGATAATTTCCAGACCGCCGTCACCGGCGCCTACGACGCTATTCAGGCTATGGAAAATCAGGTCAAAATCACAAAGATCAAAAGTGAAGGCAGCCGCCAGGTGATTGCGTCGTCAGCACAGATCATCCGTATGATCGAAGATCAGGCTGGCCTGGACGCCGCCCCGGTCGTCATCACGCCACAGACAAAAGCGCCGCGCCTCGCAGCTAAAAAGAAAGCCTAGGATCCAACGATCACATCATTATGGCGCCAATTCGCATCGCCATGCTCTCAGGGCCCCGCAACATCTCCACAACGATGATGCGCAGCTTCGAAAACCGCGACGATTGCATGGTCGCGGATGAGCCTTTTTACGCCTGCTATTTGAAGGCGAGCGCCGCGAACCATCCCTTACGGGAGGAAACGATTGCGTCGCAGTCGGCGGACTGGAAAACCGTCTGCTCAGAATTAAACGCGCGAGAGGGCGCCGAATATAGTTTTGAAAAGCATATCAGCTTTCACTTCGCCTTTGCGCCGGATTTCGGCTGGCTGGATGACGCGCGAGTTTTTCACCTGATCCGCGATCCGCGCGCCATGGTCGCATCCTACAAGAACAAGCTGGACGATGTGGCGCCGATCATCGATTCCTATCGCATCCAGCGGCGTTTGTATGAACTGAGGCCCGCGCCGGTTATTGACGCCTCAGATGTGTTGAAGGCGCCAGAAGCGACATTACGCGCGCTTTGCAAAGCGCTCGGCATGAGTTTCTCGGAAAAAATGCTTTCCTGGCCGGCAGGGCCGCGCGACAGCGACGGCGCATGGGCGTCGCACTGGTATGACGCTGTGAACGCCTCCACAGGCTTCAAGCCATATGAAGAAAGAAAAATTAAATTGTCGCCGGAGCTGGAAACGGTCGCCCGCGCCTGCGCCGTTGATTACGCTTTTTTCAGCTCCCGTCGTCTTGTCGCTTAAGCCGCCTTATTCGTCCGCCATGGCCGCCTTGTATACGGACTGCTTCGGCGCCTGGAAAAGCTTCATCACCATTGGCTCAAACGCCTCCAGCGGCATCGATTCATAATTCGGGTCGAAAGCCGGCTGGTCGTATTTTTCACAAAACTCGGCCGTATGCTGAAAATACTCATGATCGCGGAACTGGTTGCGCATATCGCGATCCATGCCGAGATAATGAAAGAAATAATAGCCCTGAAAGATGCCGTGCTTTTCCACCATCCAGTGGTTCCGCTCAGAAACGAAGGGCTTGAGAATCGCCGCGGCGATATCGGGATGGTTATAGGCGCCGAGCGTGTCGCCAATGTCGTGCAAAAGCGCACAGACCACATATTCCTCGTCGCGCCCGTCGCGATGGGCCCGTGTCGCGGTTTGCAGGCAATGCTCCAGCCGGTCCACCGGAAACCCGCCATAGTCCCCCTCAAGCAATCGCAAATGATCAAGAACGCGGGCGCCGCCATTGGCGGCGAAAGGCGCGAACTGGCTGGCGATGATCATCCAGTCTTCCTGCGTGCCTTCAGTCATGGCGTGAAACTTGGCGCGCGGCGCGCCCACATCTCCATGGTCTGGCATGAACATTTCCTCCGGCTTTGACTTCGTTTCGGTCAAGCTTACAGTTTTTGAACGGCTGGACTCAAGCTTCTGGCCCAGACCGGACAGAAAGGCGGCGCAAAAGTGATTGCACGGCTGGCGACAACCCTGACGGGGATCGTGCTCATGCTGTATGGGCTGATCGCCGCCTTTTCGCCGCTGCCCCTGGGCGCGCCCCTAGTCATTCTGGGCCTGATCATGATTGCGGCGGCGAACCCGGCGGCGCGCCCCCTGATCCTCTCCATGCGCCGACGCTGGCGCTGGTTTGACTTCCTCGTGCGCAAGGCCGCCCGCCACTCGCCCAAACGCTATCACGAAACCTTCGCGGACACCGATCCGGCCACCCATCCTGAACCCGCAAAAAAAGATGGTTAAGTCTCCTTCTTTTTAGATTTTTCGCTGCACCGGCAAACGCGCCGGTGATAAAAGGCGTCCATGAGCGTTTCGGTCTGTATTTTTGCGCGTAATGAAGAACGGCTTTTGCCCCGCTGCGCCGGCGCCCTGGACGCAGCCGGACTTGGCGCCAACGACCAGACGCACATTCTCGTTAATGGCTGTACGGACGATACACTCGCGGCGGCAAAGCTTCTCGCCGCCGCGGACCGGCGGATCACCGTTCACGAACTGCCTGTGGGCGACAAGGCCAACGCCTGGAATGAATATATTCACCGCCTCGCCGATCCGGAGGTTCCCGTTCATGTGTTCATCGATGGCGATATCACAGCGAGCGAAGACGCTATCGCCACCCTTGGCGCGGCGCTAAAGGCGGCGCCTGACGCCTATGCGGCGGCGGCGCTTCCCGCCGCAGGCCGCAGCCGGCGCGGCTGGGCTACGTTGCTGCTCACCAATAATTATCTCAGCGGCAATCTCTATGCGCTCTCTGGCGCTTGCATCGCCGCCTTCCGGCGGGAGGCGTTGCATCTTCCTTACGGCGCCAAGGGCGAAGACGGCCTCATCACCTATCTGTTGTTGACGGATTTGAAGGGCGGTCCCAATGACAGCCACAAAAAGCGCATCGTCATGGCTGAAGAGGCGACGTTCGAATTCGACTCCCTGCAGGCGAACTGGCGCGATTTCGATCTCTACCGCCGCCGTCTGCGCCGATATTCCGAGCGGCATTTTCAAAAACAGGTGCTTTATCGCCTGCTCAAAGAGCGCGGCGCCGAAGCAATGCCGGAAACGATCTATGAAATTTACACACAAGAGACGCTGGCGGCCTTACGCCCGCGTCATGGTCTTGTGGATTACTGGTTCGATCGCGCAACCCTGAAGCGGTTACGCGCAAAACAGGCGCTTTCGGCCGCGTCTGTTTAAGCGGCTTTTTCAACCTGTGTGAATTCGAGCTCAACCGGCGTTGCGCGGCCGAAGATCGAAACGGCGACTTTAACGCGCTCGGCGTCTTCGTCGACTTCTTCAACAACACCCGAGAATGATGCGAAAGGACCGTCGGTGACGCGCACATTCTCGCCGATCTCGAAGGTGATGGTCGATCGCGGACGGGCCTCGCCTTCCTCGATGACGCCGCGAATGCGGTCCACTTCCTTTTGCGGCACGGGCATCGGCTTGTTACCCGATCCGAGGAAGCCGGTCACTTTCGGCGTTTCTTTGATGAGGTGATAGGTCTCATCATTGAGGGTCATCTTGACGAGCACATAGCCCGGGAAAAAGCGCCGCTCGGTGTTGATCTTGCGGCCGCGGCGCACTTCGGTGACCTCTTCGGTCGGCACGAAAAGCTCCTCGATCAAATGCTCAAGGCCTTTGTCCTTTGCGGAGGTCAGGATCGATTCAGCGACTTTCTTTTCGAAATTCGAATATGCGTGAACGATGTACCAGTTGCTCGCCATGCCAGTTGTTCCGTTTGTTGATTGTTAGTTGTTGGCGCCGACGCAATCGATAGGCAGGACGTGACAAACCGTGAACCGCAGGCCCTGATCCACGCCGAAGAAGAAGAGCGCCATGATCGCCACCATGATCAGCACCATGGTTGTAGAGACGAGGGTTTCGTTGCGCGTCGTCCAGGTGACTTTCGCCGCTTCGTTGCGAACCTGCTGGATGAACTCCATCGGCCCTACGCGCTTTTTCTTTTTAACCTCGGTCGCCTTGCCTTCGATGACCTCAGCTTCGCCAGCCGGTTTCTTCTTTTTCGCCATATCTCGCCGCCTTATATTCTGGGCTTTAAGGGCCAAATCCGACGTCCCTCCGGACACAGCTTCTCGTGCGCAGGTCCCGCGCTTTGAAGAATCTCCAGAGGATTTCGGAAGACGCCGCCCTAGGTAAACCTTTTCGCGGGCCCGTCAAGAAGGCTTTGCCGCCGAGGCTAGGAAAATCACTCGCCCGCAGCGGCCTCCTCATGGGCCATCAGGGCCTCCCAGGAGCGCGCATAGGGGTTTTCGGCCCCTATAGGGCCCTCAAACCAGGGCTGGCCGCCCGGAGGCCCCGCCAGCACGTAATTTGAGAGGATAACGCCGGGGAATTCATCGGCGAGAGCCTTGTTGATCTCGTAATTGATGCGCCCACCGCGCTCGCCCCATTGAAATTCTCTATATTGCGCTGTCGTCATGGCGTATTCGACGCAGCCGCGGTTCGGGTCCCATGTCTTACAGGGCCGGGTGAAATGAGACCCGCCCTCATAAGCGCCGATCAGCTTGACGCCATATTGCGCGCCCTGCGCCGCCGCGCCCCGAAAGAGCTTCAGCACATTGGCGCGGGTACCGAGAAGACGGTCGGAACCGTTCAGGAAATAGTCTTCCAGCGCGTCTAGATCGCTCGGGTCGATCCCGCTTTCCGTGAGGCCTTCATGATAGCCCCAATAGCTTGCAACCGAAACGCCAAAACCCGGCGCGTGCTCCGCCCAGCGCTCACCCTTTTTGTCCATATAGGCTTTGGCGCCGCGAAGCGCCGCGCCGGTCAGCTCCACATAAGCCGCCTGCCCCTCGACCACATAGGTAATGCTCTGGTCACGGCCCGCCCTTTCGAGAGCGCCGTCAACAGCGAGCTTGAAACGCGCCATGAGCGCGCCGTAGCCTTCGCGCAATCCGTTATGTTTCGGAATACCCAACCATGGCGCGAGGCCCCAGCCCATGCGCTGCGCATAGGTCGTGGTCAGGAAATACTGGCCTCCGAAATTCCAGACTTCATTGGCAAGCGAAACATACAGCGGCCGGTCCGCAGGATAGCCGCTCGCGATCAGCGCTTCGACAAAAGCGTCGGCGTATACATCCCATTCCTCGCTTTCGATGACATTGACCGCGTCGGCGCCGGCGGCGTCGGAAAACCGCGCCGCCCAGATGTCAATGCGGCCATCCTCAGGCCGTGAATCGAAAAGCGTCTGCGGAGCGCCGAGCGTAATCGGCGCCTGAAACCAGATCATTTTCCCGCTTTCGGTTCCAAGACGCAAAGCGGCTTCAATTGGCATTCCCTGCACAGGGCTTGGATATTTGAATTGCGGCTCACCTGTCGCATTGCCCCAATCGGTCGCCGCCCAGAACGCCGTCTCCATAGAGGCGAGATCGTCAACAGAACGGATCGTTGCGCTGTTGGCTGACTGGATGTCCATTGTCCGGACAATGTCGTAACCGGCGATCCCTTTCAAAAAAGCAGGATTGTAAATTTTTCCGGCCTTGACCGCTTCTTCGTTTTCCTTGCGGTAAAGCTTCAGGGATTTTAGCGGGCCGTTGAGCCCGCGGATCTGGATGCGCGAATGATCGAGCGTCTTGCCGCGTTTGAAATTGCGGGTGAACACAATACGGTTTTTCGACTCGCGCCACTGCATTTCCCGGGGCAGGTAATCGATCCAGAAATCAGCATCGCCTTCCCATTCAAGCACCCAGTCACCATCCCAGTGCAGATTCATTTCCGGTGAATTGGCTGGAAAATAAATGCCGCCATTCAACCATTTTCCATTTGGCAGTTGCGTCGGCAGCAATGTTTTCTTGTCCACGAGGCCAGCCGCAACAATCTCGCCTGTGTTCATGCCGCCGCCTTCCCATACGACGGGACTGGCGTTGATTAGATTAATGAACGGCTCCTCCATATTGAAGGTGGCCGGATACCAGGGACCAACTTGCATCAAGGGCCGTTGCGGCGCTGCGCTGTGGGTGGGCGCAGAGGTCTGCGCAGCAAGCTGCGCTCTCGCCTCGGCGAGATCATCAGCGCCTTGCTGGGGCTCAGCAGCGCTTGAATCGCCGCTGCCGCCGCATGCGGCCGAGCCCATAAAAAACAAGGCGGCGGCGAGAACTTTTAAACTGCGCGACATGGGGCGGTCTCCAGTGACTATCTTGCGCCGATCCTAGCAAGGTTCGCGCCCCAGCGGCAAAAACATCAAGCCCGTTAACCTATTATGACGCCTGCACACCGGAAATTCGTCCCTAGCCTATTGAAAGCGCCGAGTTGCGGCCTTAATGCAGGGGCTGGCCTAGGGGTGTAGCTCAGTTGGTAGAGCATCGGTCTCCAAAACCGAGGGTCGTGGGTTCGAGTCCCTCCGCCCCTGCCATCGTTTCGGATATGAAACGTCTTGCGATGCTATTTTGAGTCTATCTGGCGTCTAATCTTACCAATCTGTAATCCAAGGCAACGCTCAGTTTTTTATCTGAGGGCTGGCCAAGTTGCGTGAGCCCAGCGGGGGCTCTGGTTTGACTCGGCGTCGCTAGCGTTGATCGGGCGCCGCCGCCGCGAAGTGGAATTTGAAAGGTTGCGTCCCATCGCCCGGGATGCAAACAACCTTTTGCCCACGGCAACGCACGGCTCAATCAAATGGCTCAGTGCGTTAAAATGGCAATTCGTCAGCATACAGATACAATAGACATTCTTCTAACCGGGCAGGAAGTCCGGGCGATTTTACGCGTCTCGAAAACAGAGTTTTTCAAAAACTACAGATATGCTCAGGGCTTCCCCCAGCCATTAGATTTGCCCGGCTTTCCGCGATGGCGCCGGGCCGACATTCTTAACTTTATCAGGACAGCTAAACAGCGACGCCCACAACGGGAGGCGGCGCAATGACTCAGCCCTTCACAATAAAAACCGCCACACTGAAAATCGCCGCCGACGCTTTGTCGATGGTGCTGGATGACGATTGCGGTTTGTCCGCCAAACAGTCCGACGCATTGATAAAAAAAGCCAACAAGATTTTGAAGCTGGAAAAGCAAAACAAACTCGCTGACGCGTTCCAGCTTGCAACCGAGCTTGAAAACGAAATTGAAAGTTTGAAAAATGAGTAAACGCATAAACATCCCCCACGATGAATCTGTTGTCTTTATCCAGCGTTTTGGGATGGGGCGGGTGAATCAATTCGTAGTCATCGAATACCGGAGTCATATTCGTACTGTTCTTGATAATCATCTTTGGCGGACATTGAAAAATAGCAACGGCGATACCTTCAAAACTTTCGGCGATTTTATGGAAGCTGAATTACCGGAAGGCGCCGAGACGCGATTGGAATTTGTTGAGCAGCTTTGCTCGCAGACTCCAGCGCTTCTTTCAAAAATAAAAGACGCGTGGGGAATGCAAGATAGAGAAGACGCTGCACGCTCTCAGATTGACGCCATCATGTCCCGTTTTGGCTGGCAATTTGTAATGAGCCATCTTGTCAAACGCTGCACAGCAACGCCGCTGCGTGGATTCCTGCGTGGAAAATAAGGCTGATTTCGCATTTAAGAAAGTCTGCGATATAATTAATCTGTACACCCCCTACATAATTGAGGAATTTATGGACAAGCAAAAATCCGCTGAGTTGTTTGTGTTTGAGCAAACGGTACAGGAAATAATTCAGACTGAGAATTTTTTACATACAAAACTAGAAGAGCATCCCGAAAAATGCGTGGCGGGTTGCATTGATGCGTTTATGTATTTGGCGAGAAAGAATCCCAATTGGGCTTTGGAAATCCGCTCAGTGATGGTGCGGCTGAGAAATGATTTGCATAACGGCACGGCTGACAGATTCAGAAACGATCTGAAAAAATGAGTGAGAGTCGCCGGGTTGATGGGCGAAAAAAACCCAAACATTTTGACGACGAAAAAGTTGAATTTATAAAACGATTGTTGAGTTATCTGTGACGTTTGCCGCTCACTACGCCGACTATTTTTCTTTCGGCTTGAAAGTTCTTCCGGTCTACGCCAGCAAAGGCAAGGGCAACGACGAGCCCTGCATAAATTCGTTTTACATATCGGCGCCGCGACAAAATCTGAAAATGCTTGCCCGTCTCGCTGAACAATTTCCGGGCGAAAACATCGGAATTATTTGCGGCAAAGTGAGCGGCGTTACGATCTTGGATATCGACGACGCAAAACAGGCGCCAGAGCTTGAATACCTCGCCGGTGAGACGCCGTTAAAGGTCCGGACATCGCGAGGCATTCATTGTTATTATCGCCATGACGGCGAAACCTCGACTGATTTACGCCGCATTTCAAAATATGAAGCTGAAATTAAATCCGGCGGCACTTACGTCATGGCGCCGCCGTCACGGCGCCGGGATAAAGACTTTGAATATTCATTCATTGACGGCGACTATTCACTGTTGCCTGAATTGCCCACGATTAAACCGTTTGTGGCGGACTTGCTGTTGGGAGCCAAGAAAGCACGCGGCGCCGCCATGTCCCGCAATATTGAATTGTTCCGCTATCTCAGAGAACAGGCGAGACATTGCGATTCTGTAGATGACCTGATTGATATAGCGCTAACCTACGCCATTCAGTTGAGGGAGCAGTATTGGCTGAAAGATCATCCTTTCACGGATCAGGAAGCCATCAACACTGCACGGCAGGTCTGGCGTTATAAAGAAGAGGGACGGCTTTTCGTCCCCGGACAACAAACCGTATTCATCGCGACTCACGATCTTGACCGGCTCATGGCCCATGGCGCCAAAGGAAGGAATGCAATTACGCTATTGCTCAAACTTCGCGGCGCCCATTACAACAGAAAAGAATTCGCCATTGCGGCGGAAGCCATGGAAGAAGATTTGAAAATGTCAGCAAAGACGATCCGGCAAGCAAGAGAGTTGCTTGTTGAAGAGGGGTTGTTGAGGTTGACAAGGAAAACAAAACGGGGGTCAAAGGAACCCTATCTATATTCTTTAGTTACTCAGTAGGCGGTAGATTCTCCCTACAATATAATAATACAGGTTTATATTCTTAGACTCTGGTTATAGAAGCCCTTCACAGACTGTAGAATTAAAAACTTCAAGCAGTCGGCTTCGCCCTTGTTTTTAATTCTTGTAATGGACATTACTAACCCGAATCTTTTTTGAGTCTTTTTACGTGTGGGCGGAAAAATATTTTCTGGCGCCATTAAATTCTGAATCCCTCTTGTTTGGCGTTCAATCACAAGAGCCGCCGATTTGACAGATTGGTCTGTGTACGTCATAATTATAAGTAAGCGGTGTTTGAGACTGCCAGCCTTCAGCCAGAATCCTCCGCCTACGGTATAATTGTAGAATAGACTCAGAGATTTGGGTGTTAAAAAATTTTATTAAATCAATATGTTACACTGTGGAAAACCCAGCCTTAAGTTGCCGCAACCTAGCCCAAGTACACCCCCGGCCCCACAATCGGGTGTTACATTATAACGCCCTTCCGAATGGCTTCCCACTAACGAATTTCAGAAAAACAAAACGTACACGGAATAATTGAAAATGGATTCACGAGTTGGACAAACCAATCTGACAATCAAATTCGGCTCTACGGATTATGAGCCAGCCAATGAAGCGGCGGCGAAGTTGAAGGAAGCCCGAAAGCAAATCGCCCAGCGGTACAGTGAGCTAGTTGCGGCGGAAAATATCCTTAAGGAAGACGCCACAGTCAGTGAGCCAATGCGTTTGGTGAAGTTATCCAAGCTCGCCGAAAACCGCAGTCAGTGGGTTTATGATAGATTGCATGAAGCTCGCAGCATCGCCCATAAACAACTGGCGTTACATCAATCGAAAATTGAGACGCTGTACCAAATGCCATCCAGCCAGAATCTGGAAATGCGTCACAGAGATATGCGGCAATACCTAACTCGGATGCCGCTCAACAAGCGGATTGAGTTTGTCAGAGACGCACTCTTACGAAAAGATGAAGTCATCTTATCCGCCATCGTCACGGCGCCACGCGAGCTTAGCGAAGTCCTGCCGCTTCATTATGGCGAAGCAAAAGTCGCACTAGCCCAGATCAAGGCGCCAGCAGATTTCAACGCAATCAACATCATTCAGGAAGAGCTTGAAACCTTAGACGATGCTGAAAGAAATTTCGACTCCGCCGTCATGGATGAATTCGTAACTCCCGGCGCCGATCTGGAAAAGAATCAAGAATTATCAAACCGACTACTCGCCGATATTTAATCTTTATAAGGACAATCAATATGTTTAACGGAAATCATAATACTATTTGGCGTTTACCGCCCACGCAAAAGCCCGCCCCGTTGGTTGAGAGAGAGCCGGACGCAATCCGCCGCTGGGTTCCAACCGCCCCAAGCATCGATTCAAATAGAATCATCATTCGCATGCCGGGTAAAAAATAATGGCTAGAAGTTGTTCCATCTGTGCCAGCGGTAAATCCGAGATTGTTGACGCCGCTATTTTCGGCTCTGAAACGCCCACACAAATCTGTAAACGATTAAAGCTGACACCAAGCCAGTTGCGAGCCCACGCTAAGCACGCTCTGGCGCCTGCCGATTTTAAAATCGATAAACCGGCTTCCCCGTCCCCGTCAAAAACATCGACTTTTTCAGAGTCGGAATCAGAGCCGGTGAAGCTGGAATCGAATTCACTTGATGAATTGATACGTCAACGTCAACGCCTTCTCGAAGACATTCAACAGGCGAAAGACACAAAGAATAGCTATCACCAGCTAAAGGGCGAAGCGGCCTTACAAAAGAATATTGAGCTTCACGCCAAACTCGAAGCGGAAAAAAACAGTCTGAATATAGACGCAGCAATACAAACCGCCGCAAAGGCTCAAATTAACTCGCTCGTGCGGTTTTTAGTTCATCAGCTTACTGACTACCCGGAAGCCGCAGCGGCTCTCCAGCGGGCTTTAAATCAAGAATACGGGTATAACCCAGAATATTCAGTGTAACGATAATTGAGTGAAATTGCGTCGCTTGTCTTATCTGAATTAGGACGAGCTTTAAACTCCAGTTTGATTTTTGAATTAAATGGCATCGTTGCCGACGATTGGCAACGGGAAGCCCTAGAGTCGATTTGCTCGCCGCTATCGCAAGACAAGTGGCAACTTTGGAATCTGGGAAGACGCTGCGGAAAGTCTACAACAGCCGCTGCTGCTGCGGTCACGCTTGCAAGCCGTAATCCCGGTAGCCTTGTCGTTTTCGTCGGTCCCAGTGAAAGAATCTCAAAGGAAAATATTCGCCGCTGTTTATCGTTGATTGACGGTGCCGGATATGCTGGCGAAATCCTTAAAAGAACGATGCTGGAAATTGAATTCCGGTCAAAAGCTAGAATCCTGGCATTGCCGGGGAAGGCCGATACCATACGCGGTTTAGGTGACGGAATCATTGCATTGATTTCAGACGAAACAGCGTACACTGATGAAGTGGTGTTTCCCGCTGTTCTCCCGTATTTGGCGACAAACGATCAAGCCGCTTTTGTTTGTCTAAGCACGCCACGCGGGATGAATAATTTTTTCGCCCGTGAATGGCACGAGGGCTCCCGCTGGAAGCGATTCAAAATTCCTTCTAGTTCCTGCCCCAGAATTTCAGCGGCCTATCTGGAAGAGATGAAAGAGAAGCTTGGTCCGCTTTACGCACAAGAATTTGAAAACTCATTCCTTGATGAAGATTCCGAGCTTTTCACCCGCGACATGATTTTCAGGGCGGTTGATCCTGAATTGCAGGCAATATGTTTATAGGGAAATCCAGCGAAGCATGGCGAGACGAACAACGGGAGAAGGCGGTTATCGATTCTCTAAAAGAGATCATGCCGGTTCATTATCGATATTTCGCGTTCCTAGACGTTGGAAAAATCAGGGATAGAAGTTGCCTAGCGATATGCCGTGAGGTTCATGACAGAAAAATCGACATGAAAACTTGCGAGCTTGTTTATCTGCGTCCGCTTAAACTTGGCGTTTCCTATATTGATCAGGCCGCAGGCGTTCGCGATCTGCTAGACAATGAGCTTTTTGAGTTATGGCCGCTTACCTTCATGATTGACGCGGGCGGTCCGGGTGAAGTGCTGGCGGATGTTTGTCAGCGCATGGGAATGAAGCCCATGCGCACTATCATTACTGGCGGTAATGAATCCACGATGAAGAACGGAAGGTTGAAAGTTCCGCGAAACGTATTGTTTCAAACGCTCATGAAATATCTGATACGGCCTGATTTTAGGATTGCTGGCGATTTACCGTTTTTTGATGAGTTACAAGCCGAGTTAGTGATGCTGACTCCCGGATATGGAAACAACGGGGCTTTCTACATTAACAGCGGGGCACATGATGACTTAGCCATAAGTGTTGCGGGCGCCGTGTTCGGTTACGCCAGACATGGCCGCTCACGTCAGGGCGTCACAACTCTCTACTAAGCTACAATAGAAATTCCATCCTTTACATTCCGCTAGTATCGAGACCAAAATAAGAGCGGCGCCGTATCCTGCTGTTCCCCAATAGTCCCACAGCCGCAGGCGTCTGCCCTCTAGCTTTTTATGCTTCTCATTTGAATCCCTTAAGAGCGAAACACCGTGTGTTAGAACTGCCGTGGCGTCCTTGCTATGTGGTCCAAGAGAATCCAGATTGCCTACAATTTGCCTTTCGTGATCACTCCATAGATCAAGAAGGGTGGCAATTTCTTTTACAGTATTGATGGTCAGTTTGTTGTTAAAACTCTTAGAGTCTTCGAGCAGTTGTTCCATCCCTCCCTCAGGAAGTTTTGATCGTTGCTCTGTCAGCTTGGCCATAGAACTTTTTGCGATGTTTGCGGCATTGAGCAAAATCCCAACGCTGTCATCAAACGTCTGTAGTGTACCTTGAAGCGATTCCTGTAAGTCCTTCGTTGCATCAACATACTTATAGCGACCGTATTCCGTTTTCGCCGACAAGAAGAACGATATCCAGAAATACAGGGCGGCGAAAAAAAGTAGGCACCAGAAAAATAGACCACCCGGAATATCTGTCTGGGCAGAGATCAACACTGCAGTATCTAATGGCTTTGCGAATAGCGTGTATAAAAACAGTGTAGTGCTCGAAATAACCAAAGCGGTTCGGGATTGCCTCGTCTGGTTTGAGAAAAAGCCGTACTTGATATCTTCAGCCATTGTTGCCTCCATTTTGGACAACTGTATTGGCGTTCTTGCTAGGTGGAAAACCTCTTTTATTCCCCGCTTGACGGCGCAAATCTTTTAAGCTTCTATCCGTTCCCCGGCGGTGCGGGCGGCTCCGTCATAACGTGTTTATGAAGCAAGGAGTCGCCATGCCGAATACAACTTCCGAATTTTCCGATTCCTTCATGATGCCAGAAAGCGAGCTTAAACTCGTTCTAGTCGATTTCTTTGACAGAGACGCCTTCCAGCTTCGTAGCTTAGCAATCGATAATGCCATGATGCGGCGACAAAAGGCTACCGAAGCCGCAGACAGGCTTATGAGCAAGCTAAATCAGCGGCGCCTTGCGTTTGACACGAATTGAGGTTGGTCATGAAGGAACATCCACACACTTGCAGTCTGCCTTGCTGTACCGATCCGGCGCCAGAAGAGGGCAAGCCTTTTATCCGCGTTGATTGGACAAAATCGGGGCTTAGTCTGAGTGAGATTTGCGACAGGCTGAATGCCGATCCAAACGCAATGCCGCCCGAGCCGTTTCCGCAAACGAAATTGCCGGGGGATGAATGAGAAAAACCCCAGCCGCAAAGCTGGGGTTAAGTCATTATCACACAGCGAGCGACATCATCGCCGCCCACAAATGAATAATACAATATTCAGTACACCGAGTAAAGAAAACGCCCCCAGCCACGCGGATAGCTGAGGGCGCCGGAGTCGGACGAGGCAATGCCTGAAACCCCGCCCCATGACAGAATCGGGAGCGAGGAAAAAAGAATAAAAACCCGCTCAACCGACACTTATAATATACCATAACTCAGCATACAGAGCAAATCAGCCTAGGAATTGAGATATGATAGCCTTTCTCTCCGCTGGCGCCATTGCTGCTAGCTGACGCGTTAAATCGTCTTTCCCCGTTGCCTTGGCGGGGATTTCTTTTACATGCTCCTCCGGCTTAACAATTTGCATTACCTTCTTATTATAGTCTCTCAGGGCTTCCAGCTTCTCCTCTAGATAGCCGTATTTATCGTAATGCTTATCAGCCGCACTCGCTCGCTTGGGCGTGTGGCCAAGACATAACACCGCGTATTTTTCGTGAATCCTGAGTGACGCCATTGTTGTGCGGGCAAACCGCCGCAAATCATGGAATCGCCAGCCGGGGCAGTAATCATCGCCCGCAATCTCAATCATCCGTTTTTCAAGTCGCCGCTGTATGCTGGAAAAATTTGAAATCGGCTTTCCGCTACTGGCTGGAAAAACCAAGTGACTTTGCTCTCCGCTTTTCATTTCATCTAGGACTTGCTGCATCGCAGGCGTTAACGGCAGCACATAGCTTTTTTTATTTTTCACGCGGGACTTGGGAAAATCTATTTGCGGCAATTCCATATCATTGCGGATTTCATCCCATTCCAGCCCGGCAATCATCTGGCGCCTCTGGCACGTCAGCATGAGCAAGCGGACAAAGCCCTTTTCCTTGGCGTGTAAATCCTCGCTGGCTTCCCACATTGCCCGGATCATGATTGGCGAAAACAGATATTCTCTTACGCGGATGTCGTCGCGTTCTCTAGCTCGCGTAACGTCTATTTTCGTCCCCTTGGGCAAATATTTTTCTTCAACCAGCCATTTAAAAGCGGTTTGCGAATATTGAAGGGTGCGGTTGAAGACGAAAGGCTTTTTGGCGTCCGGCACTTTTTCGTCCCGCCAGTCTTCTAACTCTTGCTCTGTGAAGAAGCACCACACAGGCGGAGAGCCCGGCGCCGCTCGGTTTTCAAACTTACGAAATCGGAATTTATCCCATTTATGGTAACGCTTAGAGCCGTCCTGATTTAAAAACAGCTTGCCATTCGCCCGGCGCCGTGGGGGATAATACTCAAGAAAATTCTTGTTTATTTGCTGGCCGCGTCCTTTGTGCTCTGACAATTCCGCGTATTCCGGGCTGGCAAAATATAAATCAAACAACTCGCCAAGATTAAGCGTTACGCCAGCCTTCGCCTTTTCAATTTGCTCCGCTCCGGCCCGGCCCTGAAAGGAAGCAATAAACTGTTTTTCCGCTTCTCTGATTTTGTCTAGCGCTGCGTCGGTAATCTCCGCCGGGCTTTCAAAATTATAAAGGGACTCAGGCGGGACAGTCCGCCCCAGCCGGGACGAATAGAAAGAGCAGACAACCGCTAGAGAGCATTTATTGCCCCTCAGCCCCAGCCGTCCGCCAAGCTCTCTGGCGAAGATTCTGCCATCGACGGGGCGGGCCTTCCACTCCGCCCGCAAGCCCTCAGTTGTGAATTCAATCTCCCTCAGTTTTCGCTCTCTGGATTTTTTCGCCGTCATGATGTCCGCCTTTTTCTAAGTAATTTGATGCTATTTCCGGGATTTTCAGTCCGGATTCCCATGTCATCAATTTACCTCAGAAAATCGGATAAGTCCTTGTTTCGACTCCAAAAAAGGGGACTCCTAGGGACTCTCAAAAACCCCTAAAAACCCCTTTGGGAAGGCTCCAAAACCGAGGGTCGTGGGTTCGAGTCCCTCCGCCCCTGCCATTTTCACGCTTTAAGCCAATCGAGCACCGCTTCCGCCGCCATTTCCGCTGCGGGGCGCGCCTCCCCGGTCCAGCCGCCAACAACGTCCTTCACGGCCGCCAGTTGCGCCTCCCGTTCCGGCCCACCCTTAAGGAGCGGGATTAGCGCCGGGGCCATAAGGTCCGCCCGGCAACGCCGCTGGAGGAATTCAGGGACAATCTCTCGGCCCGCCGCGATATTAGCGAGCGCCGCGTGGCGGATGGTGAAGATCGCCCGCGCCCAGATTTCCGTGACAAGATCCACTTTGTAGGCGACCACCATGGGCGTGCCCATGATAGCGAGCTCCGCTGCGGCGGTGCCCGAGGCAGCCAGCGCAGCGTCAGCGGCGGCGAAGGCGCCGGGACGGTCATCCCCCTCGACAATGACCGGGCGGCCGGGCCACCCAGCTAGATAGCCAGGCAAGTCAGCAGCAACCGACGGCGCCACCGGTATTACGATCCGCAGATCGGGAATAGCCTCTGCGGCGCGTTTCACCGTTTCAGCGAAAGGCGGGCCAAGGCGGCGCAACTCACTGGCGCGGCTGCCGGGCAACACGGCGAGAAGCGGTCCCTCGCCAAGATCGAACCGGCGCCGGAATTCGGCGCGGTCAATGGCGCGATCACGGGCCGCCTGGAATCCCGGATGGCCGACAAAACGCGCTTTGGCGCCGGCGGCTTCGAAATAAGGCGTCTCGAATTCAAAAAGGCACATCACGCCGTCAAACAGACGCGCCGCTTTTTGCGCCCGTTTCGGCCGTGACGCCCACACCTGCGGCGCTACATATTTGAAGCGTTTTACGCCCGGCGCTTTGCGTATGAATTTTTCCGCAGCGATGCGGGCAAATGACCAGCTATCGATAAAAATCGCGGCGGTTGGTTTTTCTTCTGCGGCAAGGTCACAAAGCGCATCCGCCGCTTTCAAGGCCCGCGGCAAAAGGCTGATGGCGGCGGCGGGACCGAGCACGGAAAAAGGCGCAATGTCAAAAAGGCTCGTCAGCCCCTCTTTCTCCATCAACGCGCCGCCACAGCCGATGAACTGCACGTCGCCGCGCGCATCTTTAAGCGCCTTCATCAACGCCGCGCCAAGCGCATCGGCGGAAGGCTCAAGGGCGCAAAGAAGTATTTTCATCGCCGCCATTCCTTCAGCGGGGCGCGACTTCCTGCGCCGTAAATCCGTAGACGAATAATCCCGCTTCATTGGCAAGCGTCGCAACCTCGTCAACATCGATGATCAGCGCCACCCCAGCCTCAACAGCGACGCCAGCCAGGCCGGCTTTCGCCGCGCGCCGTATTGTTTCGGCCCCGATGACAGGCAGATCGATGCGCAGTTCCTGCCCTGGCTTCGGACGCTTCACAAGAACACCGCCTCTGCCAATGCCATTAGGCAAGCTCGCGCAGCGGTCAAGCATTTCGTCTGTGCCTTCCGCCGCCTCGATGGCAAGCACGAGCCCATTGGCGACAACCGCGCCTTGACCCACATCATACGGACCAAGCGCGTGAACAATATCAGCCGCCTTGCGCATATCGGCGAAATTCGTTTCCTGCGGCGAGATCGCTCCAAACGCTCCAGGCTGGGCCGTCAGCTCCTGCACCGCCTCTTCAACGCCGATCACGATGAGCCCTTCGGATTCGAGCGTATCGACAAGCACCGACAGGATCGCACCATCACCTCGCGCCGCCGCCGCAATAATCTTCGGCAATAACGCCGCACCGCGCCAATCGGCTTTCAACGCTGAAAAGTCAGGGCGCTGAACAATGCCGGCAAACACCGCTGCATCGCAATTTTCCTGCTTCAGGATGCGGATAATTTTTCCAGCCTCGCCAATGGCGCAATCATCACCCGGAGAATTATAGAGACCCGGGTCAGACGCGCCTGTAAGGCGAATGACATGATGGTCAGCGCCCCGGGCGGCGCAGGCGGAGACAATGCGCACCGGCAACGCCCCGCCGCCAGCGATGACGCCAAGCTTGCGCCAGCGCGCCATCAGTCTTCTCGCGCCGCCGTCATCAGCGGCCGCGCCTTGTCAACATCAATAAAGTCGATGATATGGCGCACTTCCTCGCTCGCGCTGAATTTCTGCCGCACGGCTTCCAGGCGGTCCCTGAACACAGCGTCGCCGAAGAACAACATACGATAGGCGGCGCGGATTTTGTGGATCGTCTCACGTGAAAATCCGCGGCGTTTCAATCCGACAACATTCAAACCCACAAGGCGCGCATGGTTGCCGACCGCAGACGCATAAGGAATGACGTCAGTCGTCACCGCCGCGCAGCCGCCGATAAACGCATGGTCGCCAATCCGGCAGTGTTGATGAATGGCGCAAAAAGCCCCTAGAAACGCAAAATCGCCGATCCGTCCATGCCCGCCAATAGCAGCGCCGTTCGCGAAGATGACTTTGTTGCCGATATGACAATCATGGGCGACATGAGAGCCGGCCATGAAAAATCCGCCATCGCCGACGCTGGTCAGCGCGCCGCCCGCGATCGTCCCGCGATGCATAGTGACATGTTCGCGGATGATGTTGCCGGAACCGATGACAAGCCGCGCGCCCTCGCCTTTACAGCCGAGATGCTGCGGCGGCTCACCAAGAACGCAAAACGGATATATCTGTGTATTCGCACCGATTTCCGTAAGCCCCTCAACCACCACATGGCTCTTCAGCTCAACGCCGTCATGCAGCTTTACGCCGTCGCCAACGACGCAATAAGGACCGATCTCAGCGTCGCCGATCTCAGCACCTTTATCGATTATGGCGGTGGGATGAGCCTTCATACGAAACTCAGAGCGACTGGGCCAGCATGGCCGAGAATTGCGCTTCGGCGACTTTCTTGCCGTCAACCGTGGCGACGCCTTCAAAGCGCCAGACCGGTGGCCGACGCTGAACGGTCCTGACGGCGATCCTCACCTGATCGCCAGGCACCACCGGGCGGCGGAAACGCGCCTTGTCGACGCCCATGAACAAAACAATCTTTCCTTCAGTATCAAGATTTTCGGTATACGATGTATAGGCCGCCGCCGTTTGCGCCATGGCCTCGATCATGAAGACCCCGGGGAGAACCGGTTTTTGCGGGAAGTGCCCCTGAAAGATCGGCTCATTGAAGGTGACATTCTTGATGCCTACAGCGCCCTCGCCCGGCACGATGTCCACAAGCCTGTCGACGAGCAAGATCGGATAGCGATGCGGCAGGATCTGCATCAACTCATCCACTTCCAGGACGCTTTTTCCGGGCTCTATTTTCGACATGGGGCTAACCGTTCCTCTTTTTTGTCATTTTCGCCAGCGCCGCCGTTTCGCGCAACCATTCCTTGATGGGGCGCGCCGGCCGGCCGCCCCAGGTTTGCCCTGCCGGGACGTCGCGCATCAGGCCCGATCCCGCCGCGAGCATGGCGCCCTCGCCAATCGTCAAATGGTCGGCAAGCCCCACCTGTCCGCCCATCATGACACCATCTCCAATCACGCAACTTCCCGAAACGCCGCATTGCGCGGCGATGACGCAATTTCGCCCGAGGCGGACGTTGTGGCCGATTTGCACAAGATTGTCGATCTTGGTTCCGTCGCCGACAATTGTATCTTCAAGTGCGCCGCGGTCGATTGTCGTATTCGCCCCGATCTCCACATCGGCGCCAATAACTACGCGACCGAGTTGGGGGACTTTGACGAGCCCTGACGGGCCGGGAACGAAGCCGAAGCCTGACTGGCCAATGCGAGCGCCTGGAAGAATGCGGGCTCGGCGCCCTACAAGCGCATGGGTGATGGTGACGTCATGGCCGATCAGCGCGCCGCCGCCTATGGCGACACCGGGACCGATATAGGCCCCGGGCCCGATCTCGGCGTCATTTGCGATTTCCGCTGTCGCGGCGATAAAGGCGGACGGATGGGCGCCCTGAGGCCGCGCTTTCATTTCATCGGCGGCTTTCACCGACCGATGTAGCCGCGCGCCGAGAAGCGCGAAGGCAAGGCGCGGCTGCTTGACGAGCGCAAGGGCGCCCGAAAGTCCTGCCGCTAGCTCGCCAGATCCCTCAGGGGTTCCCTCGGGCGCAAAACATAGACCAAATGTTTTTCCGGAAAGCGCGGAGAGGCCGCCCGGTTTTTCGCAATAAATGACAGTCCCTGCCCCATCCGCCATGTCGAGCGACGTGACATGAGTGAGCGTCCCGTTTTCATCGCCCGCGATCAAGCGCGCGCCGGTGACCGTCGCGGCATCAGAGACGCTGAGCGGCGTCAGGGTTTCAAAAAATCGGCTGTCCGGCATGGAGCCCTCATCTCTGAAACACGAAACGGCCGACGCTCGCGCCGGCCGCTCCGTTAAGTTCATAAACGCGCAACTTACTTCTTGTTGGCTGCCTGAGCTTTCGCCTGCGCTTCCTTGATCTGCTTTTCAAGATCGGCGAGCGAGACTTTTTCAACGTCAACGGCCGGAAATTTCTTGTCGAGCGCCGCAATGACTTCCTGCGTCACGTCGGTCTCCGGCGCAGCATACATCACCGCCGACCGGTCGAGCAGAATGGTGGCGCCGCGTTTGTCAACGATGTCCTTGAGGATCGGCTGGCTTTCCATGAGGATTTTCGCCTGCGCCTGCTGAACCGCCGCCGAAAACGCCTGCTCCATGATCTGCACGCGCTGCGGCAGGCCATACTGGTAACGCCCCGCCAGATCCTGTTCGGTCTTTTTGCGGACCTCCTCGGACATCAGCGATGCGTTTTTCTGGAAGCTTTCAATCTCTTTCTTGAGCTTGTCCGCTTCTGCTTCGAGTTCTTTCTCGACGCTCTTTTTCACTTGCTCGGCCTGACCTGGAATTGTCTTGCCGGCTTTCGTCTGGGAGACAATCTGTGCTCGGTCAACGATCAGGATAACCGGCGCCTTTCCGGCGCTTTGCGCTTCAGCGCCGCTGACCAGCGCGCCGCCAGCAAGTCCCGCCGCTGCGATCATGATCGCGCCGGCAATAGCAAAAGCCTGTTTTTTCATCTTACACCTCTACCTAAAAGTTGGTCCCAGCGCTGAAACGGAAGCCTTCAGTCTGGTCGTAATCTTCTTTCCGCAAGATTTTGGCGAAATCAAAGCGGACCGGCCCGAAAGGCGAATCCCAGCTAACCGAAACCCCGGCCGTCACACGAAGAGACAAATCATCCTGTATCGGCGCATAATCGCCAATTCCGTCACCATCCGTATCCACAAAAAACGCCGGATTATCGTTCAGCAATTTTGTCGAGTCATCGACCATGCCGACCGTGCCGAAATCGCTGAACAAGGACGCCCGAATGCCATACTGGTCGGGCAAAGGCAATGGCAGCAGGATTTCCGCCGTCCCGATGGCGTAAGCCTTGGCGCCGATGGACTGGCCGCGAAGCTCGCCGGTCTCAGGATCGAAGCGTGTTACATAACGCGGGCCAATGCCAGCGACCTCAAAGCCGCGGAACGTCGAAGCGCCCTCGAAAAAGCGGTCCGAAAGACGCACATCATCGCCGCCCCAGCCATTGATATAACCCGCGCGGCCTTTGAGCGACCCAATGAAATCACCAATAATCGGGTGATACCAAGCGCCATTAACTTCGGCCTGATAATAATTCACATCTCCGCCAAGCCCCGCAACACCAAGCGAGCCGCCAGCGCGCCAGCCGCGACGCGGTGTGATCGGGTCATCTCTTGTGTCAAAGCTGAGACTGACGCCTACGAGCGAGGTCAGGAATTTGCCGCGCGATTCGCAGGTCGGGGTCAGGGACTGAGCAGCAAAATCACAGACATTGGCCACCACCTGCTGACCGATTTGCTCATTGGCGTCATTGAAAAGAGGACTGACGCTTGCTGGCATCGCGCCCGCGATGAGGATCGAAAGCGGATCAACCCCAAGACCAATATTTTGCGATATGTCCGTATTGATTGTCACGCTGTCTCGGGTCAGCAGATAATTCAACCCTCCGCGGCCATATTCCGACACTTGGAAACCCGCATTGAGGCCAGCGCCGATTCGGTTGCGGATAAAACCGGACTCCCGGAAGTTCGTGCGCTGATTGAACAGCGATCCGCCCGCCGCGAGGTTGCGATCGAGAAAATAAGGCTGCGTGAAACGCAGGTCGACTTGACGCGTGCGCGACGACGCCTGCACCCGGAAACGCAGATACTGACCGCGTCCGAGCAGGTTTCTCTCTTCGATCGAGACATCAACGATGAAATTCTCTGTTGAGGAAATACCCACGCCAAGACTGAGTGAGCCGGTCGACTGCTCCTCAACATTCACATCAAGCTCGGTGCGGTCCGGCGCAGAGCCTGGCTTTTCCTCAATCGTCACTTCCTTGAAGTAACCAAGCGAACGCACCCGAGCGCGCGAGCGGTCAACCAGAACCCGGTTGAAGGCGTCGCCTTCCGCGAGACGAACTTCGCGGCGGATGATCTTGTCGAGTGTGCGCGAGTTGCCCTTGATGTTGATGCGGTCAACATAGACCCTCGGGCCTTCATTGACCTCGAAGACCAGATCAATCGTGTTTGAATCTTCGTGGCGGATCAGCCGCTGATTGACGTCCACAAACGCATAGCCAGCCGTCCCCGTCGCGAAGGTGATCGATTCAACCGCTTTTTCGACACGTTCGGAATCGAAGGTCTGCCCTTCCTTGATGGGCACAAAATTCTCGAGCGCGTCAGCATTAAGCTTGGCCAGCGTTGTTTTCACGCGCACGTCGCCGACGGTGTATTGCGGTCCCTCATCGACCGTAAATGTGATGAAGAAGTCCTTGCGGTCCGGCGTCAGCTCAGCAACGGCGGAAACCACCTGAAAATCGGCATAGCCGTGCTTGCCGTAATGTTCTCGCAGGAGCTGGCGTTCATATTCGAGGCGATCCGGATCGTAATTGTCGTAATTCGTGAAGAAGCGCCACCAGCGGCTTTCCTTGGTCAGGACAACGCCGCGCAGTTCATTATTGGTGAAAACATCATTGCCAATGAAATTGACCTTGGCGATGCCGGTCTTCGGGCCTTCATCGATCTCGAAGATCACATCGATACGGTTTTGTTCGAGCGGCTTCACCTTCGGCGTAACGATCGTGGCGAAACGACCTTTGGCGCGATAAAGCTCGACAATTTTCTGAACGTCAGCCTGAACCTTTGCGCGCGTATAGACGGTGCGCGGCGCTAGTTGAATCTCCGGTTCGATCTTGTCCCTTTTGATCCGCCGGTTGCCTTCAAAAATCACCTGATTGACGATCGGGTTTTCAACGACCGTGATCAAAAGAACATTGTTAGGCTGCATCTCCAATTTGACGTCGGAGAAGAGGCCTGTGCGGAATAGCGTCTTCAGCGAAAGGTCGAGCAGTTCCTCATCGGCGGGCATGCCGGGCTGAAGCGGCAAATAGGAGCCGACCGTTTCCGCTTCAACGCGCTGATTGCCGCTGACGCGCACGCCTTGAATGATTGGCGCCGGCGTTGGCCGGAATAGATCCTCGGCGGTCAGGCCCGGTTGCGCCGCAGGCTGCTGCGCAACAGCGTGACCGCAAACGGAGATGACTGACGCCACCAGCGCGATTGCTGCGCGCCCGAATACTGCGCGTAAAACCCCGCCCCCCGACTTGTACAAACTCATGCCGCCGCCCTAGCTGATAGATGAAAGGAGATTATTGATATCGTTCCAGGTCACAAAAATCATGAGCGACGCCAACAGGACGACACCCAAACGAAAACCGATCGCCTGAGCACGTGCCCCCAGAGGTCGCCCAGAGATCGCTTCGTATGCGTAATACATGAGATGCCCGCCGTCGAGAACCGGCACAGGCATCAAATTCAGGAATCCGATCGAGACCGATACAACCGCTGCGAGAAAAATGAAATCAATCAGGCTCGCACGCAACTTGAAGAGGAACCCCGGAGGCTCGCGATAGGACGAATCATCAAAGCCCGACATCACCGATTGCCCAGCATATTGGGCCATTTTAATCGGACCGCCGAGCTGGCTCGCTTCTTCCTTACCGAGCACGATCTTGCCGATATACTTGACCGTCAGCTCTAAAATCCTGCCAAGTTCGCCGAATCCTGCAGAGATGGCGTCTATGGGCCCGTATTTGCGGAAACTGTAATCCTGCGGTGAAGGGCCGACGATACCAAGGCGCCAGCTCTCGATCTTGTTGCCGTAGCGGTCCGTATTTTCGATTCGCGTGGCCGCCGCCGTCAGCGCGACCGTCTGGCCTCCACGATCAACCTCAAAACGAATTTCATCGCCGCCGCTGACAAGAACCGCATCGGCAACATCGCCAAATTCCGCCACCGGGCGCCCGTTGACCGTAACGATTCGATCTCCCGGCATGAAACCAGCCTCAGCGGCGGCGCTCTCCGCCGTCACATCCATGACCATCGGATCGACGATGACGCGTCCAAGCGTCATATAAAGGCCCGCAAAGATCGCCACGGCGAGCACAAAATTGGCCAGCGGCCCTGCAGCGACGACAGCCGCACGGACCCAGACCGGCTTGAAATGGAAGCAGACCTTGCGTTCTTCCGCGCTCATCCCGCCGGCGATTTCCTCCGCTTCACGCGGACCCGGAAACTGCGTCGTCGCCGGTTTTTGCGCGGCCTCAGCAGGACCTTGAGAAGCCGCGTTCAAGTCGCCGAAAAATTTCACATAACCGCCAAGCGGCAAGGCCGAGATACGCCATTGCGTTCCCTTGCGGTCGATCCATTGCAGGATCGGTTTGCCGAAGCCGATGGAAAAGACATCCACCTTGACGCCAAGAAGCCGCGCCACGGAGAAATGTCCGTATTCATGGAAAAACACGATGATCATCAGCAACGCGATAAAAGCGATGATCGAGATCGGCAGGATAAGAAGGGTTTCCAGCATAGTCCTGTCAGTCGGCGGCCATGTTTCGTCGTTCCACTACTTAAGCCGCCGCACGGGCGGCGACACATTCTTCCGCCATGGCGCGCGCATTTGCATCTGCGTCCATGACTTCCTCCAGCGTCGACAGGCTCGCTGGTCCGTTGAGTCGCCCCGTCCGCTCCAGTACCTGCTCGGAAATTGCGGCGATATCAAGAAATTTGATCCCGCCCGCCAGAAAAGCCGCGACGGCGATTTCATTGGCGGCGTTCAATACAGCGGGCATAATGCCGCCGGCGGAGATCGCCTCGCGCGCGAGGCGAAGCGCCGGAAACCGAACTAAATCAGGGTCTTCAAAGGTCAGTTTAGAGACTTTCCCGAAGTTGAGCTGCTCGCTGGGACTCGGCGTCCGCCGCGGCCAGGCCAGGGTCGTCGCAATCGGCGTGCGCATGTCAGGCGTACCGAGCTGGGCGAGCACCGATCCGTCCACATACTCCACCATGGAGTGAATCACCGATTGCGGATGGACCAGAATTTCGATTTTTTCATGAGCGACCGGGAAGATATGCGCGGCCTCGATCAGCTCCAGACCCTTATTCATCATCGTCGCAGAATCGACGGAAATCTTCGCGCCCATGGACCAGTTAGGGTGAGCGACCGCTTGCGCCGGCGTCGCCTCGCCCATGGCCTCGCGCGTCCAGGTTCTGAACGGCCCGCCTGAAGCGGTCAGGATCAACCGGGAAACGCGCTCGGGCTGATCAAAATCGAAAACCTGAAAAATCGCATTGTGCTCGCTGTCGACGGGAAGCAGCGCGCCGCCGCCTTCGCGGATTGCTTTCGTGACGACTTCGCCTGCGCAGACAAGGCATTCCTTATTGGCGAGCGCAATGTCAGCGCCGCGCGCTGCGGCTTTTAGGGTTGGCTTCAATCCAGCGGCGCCGACAATGGCCGCCATAACCCAATCTGCATCGCGAAGCGCCGCCTCTTCCACCGCCGCTTCTCCGGCGCCGGTTTCGATGCCTGTGCCAGCCAGTGCTGCTTTAAGATCATCGCCCATGCTTGCATCGGCGACCGCGACAAATTCCGGCCTGAATTTGCGCGCCTGCTCCGCGAGCTTTTCCACATTGCGGTTGGCGGTCAACGCCACGATTTCAAAGTCCGCCTCGCCAAGCGTCCCGGCATGCTCCAGCACGCTCAATGTCGACTCACCAATCGAGCCGGTCGAGCCGAGAATCGTAATGCGCCGCCGGGCCCTGGCCCCTCGCGTTTCCATCATCCCCTTGATCACCCCTGAATCCTTTCCCCCAGCATATAGAGGAGAAGCCCCCCCGTCATCGCCGAAGTGGCGAAAATCATGCCGTCCAGGCGATCAAGCGCCCCGCCATGGCCTGGAATAAAGCCCGAAATGTCCTTGAGGCCGAAATAGCGCTTGATTCCCGACTCAAAGAGGTCCCCGAGGACCGAAGCCGCCCCGAGGCCGCCGCCGATCACCGTATAGAGAAGCGCGGCTGCGGGGCCGATCGTCACCGCCCCGAACACAGCGCCGATGAGACAGCCGCCCATCACCCCGCCGCCAATGCCGGACCAGGTTTTAGACGGTGAAAGAGCGTAGCTGATCTTCGGCCCGCCAATGAACTTGCCGAACAGAAAGGCGCCCGAATCCGCCGCCCAGACAACCCCGAAAAGTAGAAAGGACAACGCTCGGCCCGACGGCGCGTCAAGCCGGAGCCAGACCAGCGCTATGCATGGAATGATGACATAAAAGGCGGCGAAGCCCGACCAGATTCCGATGCCGCTATTGCGCTTGGCGAAAAGGCTGCTTGCGAGCCCGCCTATGGCCGCAGAAAACAGCGCTGCGTCGTAATTGCCGGCGGCGGCGAAATACATCGCGGCGGCGCTGGCGCACACAAGAGCGTAAAAAGCATTCGTCAGCACACGGCGCTCCACCATGCGCGACCACTCAAAAACCATTACGACAGCAGCAAACGCGATCATCGCAGCGAAAGCCGACCCGCCATGATAAACAGCGGCGATCACAATCGGCATCAAGACCAGTGCGGAAATAATGCGCTTTGTCAGCGCGCCGGCGGACGCAGGTTTGGCGACGTCCAGTTTGTCTACAGAAGGGGACATGAGCCGGCCGTTAACCGGCGCCGACGCCGCCATAACGGCGTTCGCGGCGGTAAAATTCTTCAAGCGCGCCGGCGAAAACCTCTTTCGTGAAATCAGGCCACAAGACATCGAGAAATACATATTCCGCATAAGCCGCCTGCCACAGGAGGTAATTGGAAATACGTTTTTCCCCGCTGGTGCGGATCACGAAGTCAGGGTCCGGAATATCCTTGGTGTCGAGAAATCGCTCAAAAGTTTTTTCGGTGATGTCGTCAGGCGTCATTTCGCCTGATTTCACCGCCGCCGCCACGGCGCGCGCCGCCCGGACGATCTCGTCCCGCCCGCCATAATTGAAGGCGATCTGCAAGGTGAATTTGGCGTTGTTTTTGGTCTCGCTTTCAGCGCGGTTCACCAGCGCCTTCAGATCAAGCGAAAGATTGTCCCGGTCGCCGACAATAACGACCTTGCAGCCTTCCTTTTTCAGTTTGGGAAGGTCGTCGACAATAAACTGGCGCAAGAGTCCCATGAGATCGCGGACTTCACCCGCCGGCCGGCGCCAGTTTTCAGTCGAGAACGAATATAGCGTCAAATACTGAAGACCGAGATCGCGGGCGGCTTCTACGGCGCGGCGCGCCGCTTCAACGCCTTCCTTGTGGCCTTCCGTACGCGCAAGGCCGCGCGCTTTCGCCCAGCGCCCATTGCCGTCCATGATGATGGCGACATGTTTGGGCGTCGCAGCGCCGCCCTCAACCGGACCGGGGGATGGCGCAGGCGCAGCGTTCATCGGACCTCTCCGCGAGGCCGGTCAATAAAGACGATATGAACTACTGCACTCAATTCCATAATCTCGCGTTAGAGGCGCGCCGCCTCAGACCTGCATGATCTCCACTTCCTTGGCCGCGAAAGCGTCGTCAACTTTCTTGACCATTTCATCGGTTAGCTTTTGCACGTCTTCGGAAAGTTTCTTTTGCTGGTCCTCGCCGCCTTCAGCGGATTTCACCGCTTCCATACCTTCGCGGCGTACATTCCGGATCGCGACCTTGGCCTGCTCGGCGTATTTCGCTGCGACCTTGACGAGATCCTTGCGGCGCTCCTCCGTCAACGGAGGAACGGGGATGCGCACACTCTGGCCATCGACCACCGGATTGACGCCGATACCCGCCTCGCGGATGGCTTTCTCCACCGCGCCCACAAGACCCTTGTCCCAGACATTGATAGTGATCATGCGCGGCTCGGGCACGGTGATGGTGCCGACCTGCGTCATGGGCATTTTCGAGCCATAAGCATCGACGTCGATAGGCTCGACAAGGCTCGCGCTCGCGCGGCCGGTCCTGAGGCCGGAAAATTCCGATTTCAGCGAAGCCAGCGCGCCGTCCATGCGTTTGCGCAGCTCTTTGATGTCCGCCATGTGATTCCTGCTCCTTTTTTTCTTATCAACTGATTTTACGTTGAAATTCGGCTCATGTCTTGTCCGGATTATGGTTTGTCGTCGCTGATGACCGTGGACGGGCCCTCACCGGTCAGGGCGCCGACAATGCCGCCGCGCTCGCCAATGGGAAAGACAACTATAGGGATGCCGCTCTCGCGGGTGAGGGAAATGGCCGCCTGATCCATCACTTTCAAGTCGCGCATCAGAACCTCGTGGTAGCTCAGATGTTCAAAACGCTCGGCGTCAGGGTCTTTCTTGGGGTCGGCTGAATAGACCCCGTCGACCTGGGTTCCCTTCAGCAGCGCATCGCAGCCCATTTCGGCGGCCCGAAGCGCTGCGGCCGTATCCGTCGTGAAGAAGGGGTTTCCCGTACCAGCGGCGAAAATAACGATCCGGCCTTTTTCCATATGGCGCAGCGCCCGACGGCGGATATAGGGCTCGCAGATCGCCGTCATCTCAATCGCCGAGAGAACGCGTGTGTAAACACCGATGCTTTCAAGAGCATTCTGCACAGCCAGCGCGTTCATGACCGTCGCCAGCATGCCCATATAATCGGCGCTCGCCCGCTCCATGCCTTGCGCGGCGGTCGACATGCCCCGGAAAATATTGCCGCCGCCAATCACCAGCGACAGCTCTACCCCCAGCTCTTGCGCCTCCTTCACTTCGGACGCGACCCGCTTCACGGTTTCATTGTCGATGCCGTACTGGCCGTCGCCCATCAGCGCCTCGCCGCTGATCTTGAGGAGCACGCGCCGGTAAAGCAAAGGCTTGCTGGAAGACACTGGGCCAGAAGACTGAGACATAGATCCCTATTCCTTTACTCTGCCGCTCTGGTCGGCTTTGGGGCACCCTAAGCCTGCCCGCCCGGGAATGGCAGCCCCTTCAAGGGCGCGATCCCCCGGCAAACCCGGCCCCAGTAAAAACGCCGCGGGGGGCAGTCTCCCCCGCGGCGCTTTTGGTACTTTTGCGCGCGGGCGTCAAACGGACCCGCGAGACCTTTTAGTCTTCGTCGTCACTTTTTTCGACGCCGTCACCCAATTCGAGGCGAACAAAGCCGACAAGCTCCACTGGCGCGCCAATATCCTTGGCGGCGTTCTCAATGATTTTGCCAACCTTGGTCTCGCCGTCGATAACGAAAATCTGCTCCAGAAGGACTGATTCTTCGTAGAATTTACGCAAGCGGCCTTCCACCATCTTTTCGATGATATTTTCCGGCTTGCCGGAAGCGCGCGCCTGTTCAGCGAGAACTTCCTTTTCCTTTTCCACGACAGCCTGATCGAGCTCTTCGATTTTCGCCGAGAGCGGACGCGCCGCCGCGACATGCATCGCAATCTGCTTGCCGAGCGCTTCAAGCTTGGCCTTGTCGCCAGACGATTTGAGGCCGACGAGAACGCCGATCTTGCCGGCGCCGTCAGTCACCGGACCGTGGACATAAGACGCCACAACGCCTTCGTCGACAGTGACGCCTTCAGCGCGGCGCAAGCCGATATTTTCACCGATCTGGCCAACCATCTCGGCGATATGCTCGTCAATGGACTTGCCGGCGCCCGGATAGGTTTCCGCACGGAGCTTCGCAAGGTCGCCACCGACGCCAATCGCCGTATTTGCGATATCGCGGACCATCTTTTGAAATACTTCGTTGCGCGCAACGAAGTCGGTTTCAGAGTTGACCTCAACGACGACGCCCGTGGCGCCCGATGCGTTCGGCTCGACAGCGATGGCGACGAGGCCTTCGCTCGCAGTGCGGCCGGCTTTCTTGGCGGCCTTGGAAAGACCTTTCTTGCGCAACCAATCGACGGCGGCGTCCATGTCGCCGTTATTTTCAGTGAGAGCGGTCTTGCAGTCCATCATGCCTGCGCCGGTCATCTCGCGAAGTTGCTTCACGGTCGCAGCGGTAATGCCAGACATTGTGTTCTCCTTTACGTTTCAGTCATCGCGCCAATGAGCGCTTTAATCAGGTTTTATGACCATAAGGCGACAGGCGGGCCGGAAGGTTCTCCGCGCCCGCACACCGCCGAAAATCAGCGAATGGTTTAGGCGCTTGCCTGTTCGGCTTGCTGTTCTTCAACCGCAGCCGGTTCGACAGGAGCGTCTTCCATGGCGCCGATATCGATGCCGAGCGCAGCCTGGCTCTCGCCAAGGCCGTCAATCACAGCATCGGCCACAAGGTTGCAATAGAGCGAGATCGCGCGCGACGCATCGTCGTTCCCCGGGATCACATAGTCGACATTATCCGGATCGCAATTGGTGTCGACGACGGCGATGACCGGAATGCCGAGCTTTTTGGCTTCCTGAATGGCGATCGCTTCTTTCTTGACGTCGATGACGAACATCAGATCCGGCAAGCCGCCCATTTCACGGATGCCGCCAAGCGATGCTTCAAGACGGTCGCGCTCGCGGCCCAGCATCATCTGTTCTTTTTTGGTGAGACCGGAAGCTGCGCCGCCGGCCAGCTTTTCTTCCATGTCCTTCAGGCGACGGATCGATGCGGAGATCGTCTCCCAGTTGGTGAGCGTGCCGCCGAGCCAGCGCACATTCATGTAATATTGCGCGCAGCGTTTCGCCGCTTCCGAGACCGGACCTTGCGCCTGACGTTTGGTGCCGACGAACAGAACGCGGCCGCCGCCGGAGACGACGTCACGCACTTTGACGAGCGCCTGATGCATCAGGGGAACCGTCTGCGACAGATCGAGGATGTGAATGCCATTGCGATCGCCGAAGATGTAAGATTTCATCTTCGGATTCCAGCGATGGGTTTGGTGACCGAAATGAACGCCAGCTTCGAGCAGCTGGCGCATGGAATATTCTGGCAGCGCCATTGGATAGTCTCCTTCAGTTTTACCGCCGCGGCGCGCTGAAAACCCGGGTTGGCTCTAAAGCCGCCGGATCACCGAAGATCACGCCGCGTGTGAGATGGCGCGCGCTATACGCCCTCTTTCCCTGTCACGCAAGGCGTAGAGGGGCGGAAAATGGCGCTTTTCCGCGGTTTTCACCTAAGCTGGATAGCCATGGAGGGAGCCCCGGGCCTTGGCGAGGGCGTCCAGCGCCTGCAGATCCTTCAGGAACGCCTCAAACTGGTTGAGGGGGATCATATTGGGACCATCCGACAGGGCCTTGTCAGGGTCTGGGTGGGTCTCTGCGAACACCGCAGCGACGCCAACCGCCACAGCCGCCCGGGCGAGCGTTGGAGCGAATTCCCGCTGGCCGCCTGACGTGGTCCCGGCCCCGCCCGGCGTCTGCACCGAATGGGTGATGTCATAGACCACGGGCGCGCCGGTCTCCCGGGCCATGATCGGAAGGGAGCGCATATCGCTGACCAGCGTGTTGTATCCAAAGCTCACCCCCCGCTCGGTCACGAGAACGCGGTCGTTGCCCGCCTCGCGGACCTTGGCGATGACATTTTTCATATCCCATGGGGCGAGAAACTGGCCCTTCTTGACCTTTATGACTCGTCCGGTCCTGGCGGCGGCGACCAGCAAATCGGTCTGACGGCAGAGAAAGGCCGGGATCTGGAGCACGTCCACTGCCTCTGCAACGCGCGCGCACTGTCCGGGCTCGTGAACGTCCGTCACCACCGGCAGGCCGGTCGCCTCGCGGATTTCAGCAAAAACCGGCAAGGCGTCTTCAAGACCGACGCCGCGGGCTGAGCCAGCGCTAGTGCGGTTCGCCTTGTCGAACGAGGATTTGTAGACGAGGCCGATCTTCAGCCGGTCAGCGATCTCTTTCAGCGCATGGGCGCATTCAAGCGCATGCGCCCGACTTTCCATGGCGCAGGGCCCAGCGAAGACGGCCAGCGGCAGATGGTTGCCGACAGTGACCTTCTGGCTGATCTCGACAGGTGTTTCTGACTTTTCTTCCGGGCCGGCCATGCATGCTCCTTCACTTGCCTCATCATAGCGATTCCGGCGATCAAGTTCATGGCCCGCCTCGCTCTACGCATCAAGTTTCTGTGGTATCAATTCCTTATGTCCAATTCACTCGACATCGCCCGAAATGTCCTCGCCCTCGAAATCAAGGGGCTGGAGGCGCTGAAAGCCAGCTTGGGCGCCGATTTCGCCGCCGCCGTGGATCTCATTCACCAGGCCAAGGGCCGCGTGGTCGTCACCGGCATGGGCAAGTCCGGTCATATTGCGCGCAAGATGGCCGCGACCTTTTCCTCGACCGGCACCCCTGCCCTTTATGTCCACCCCGCAGAAGCGAGCCATGGCGATCTCGGCATGATCTCCAGAGACGATGTGGTTGTCGCCCTTTCGAAATCCGGAGAAACGGCGGAGCTGGGCGACCTCCTCGCCTATACGGCGCGGTTTTCAATTCCATTGGTGGCGATCACCAGCGTGCACGGCTCAGCGCTGTCCAAGTCGGCGCAGATCGATCTGATCCTGCCCGACATCGAAGAAGCCTGCGGCGAAACATTCGCGCCGACGACCTCGACAACGATGATGATGGCGCTCGGCGACGCGCTAGCGGTTGCTCTCTTGAGGGCGCGCGGGTTTTCGGCGAGTGACTTTCAGGGCTTTCATCCGGGCGGCAAACTCGGCGCAGCGCTGAGGAAAGCCCGCGACCTGATGCATAGCGCTGACGCCTTGCCGCTGGCAGCGCTCGATACGCCCATGACGCAGATTGTTGCGGTGATTTCGGATGGCGGTTTTGGCTGCGCCGGCATTGTCGACGAAAAAGGCGCTTTGAAAGGCATTATCACCGATGGCGATATCCGCCGCCATTTCACCGCAGACGCGCAATCGAAAACCGCCGCGGAAGTGATGACAAAAAATCCGCGTACGGCGCAACCTGAAACGCTTGCCGGCGATATTCTCGCTTATATGAGCCGCAACAAGATCACAGCGATCTTTGTGATCGAGGACGAAAGGCCCGTAGGCCTCGTCCATGTTCATGATTGCCTGACAATCGGTGTTGTTTAGCGGCGGCGCAATAGCCCACGGAAAAGGGCGCCAGGTTTCTTATCTTCGTCTTCTGGCGCTTGCGCTTCTTCTGCCTCCGGAGCAAAGCTCTGCTCCACTGATGCGGGGGCCTCGCTGTTTGTATCACCGGCGGCAGGCGCCGGGGACTGAAGCCGCGATGCCAGCTCTTCCTGACGCTGGGCGACATCGTCCGACAGACGGCGCAGATCGTCACTCATCATCTGGATGTTCTGCACCTGACGATCCATGGAGCCATAAAGCGCATGGGCTTCTTCCTGCGCTTCACGCACAAAGGACGCAGCTTTCAGAGCGCGCTTGGAAAATAAAAGGGAACCCAACAGCGCCAGAAGCGTCAGCAGGAGAACACCCGCCTGAACAATCAGAAAACCGTTGGAAAACGTATCAGCACCCGACATAACACACCCCTTTAACGCAACCCGGAAGCCGCATCCCCTAACGTCACCCCCGTGACTATATAACAGGCTACCGTCAGAAGGCCGCCGGGTCCACCCATGAGACTGTATTTGCTGCATGCCTGACCCTCTCCGCCCCGCCCTCCTCTGGCTCCGTCAGGACCTTCGCCTTGACGATAATCCGGCGCTTGCCGCCGCACGGGAGACCGGCGCGCCGGTTATTCCGGTTTATGTCCTTGATGAGAGCATCGACCATGCGCTTGGCGGGGCGTCGCGCTGGTGGCTCCATCACAGCCTCGCTTCGCTAACCGCAGAGCTTGAAAAACTCGGCTCTAAACTCGTGCTGCGCTGCGGCGAAGCGGCGAAAATCATTCCTGCGCTGGTGGAAGAAACAAACGCCGCCCATGTGTTCTGGAACCGCCGCTATCACCAGTCGTGGATTGAGATCGACAAGAAACTGAAAAGCGATCTGGGTGAGCGCGGCGTCAATGTGGAAACCTTCAACGGAAGCCTTCTGCGTGAGCCATGGGAGCTGAAGACCGGCTCCGGCGGGTATTACAAAGTTTTCACCCCGTTCTGGAAATCCCTGAAACAGGCCAAACCCGCCCGCGCCGACACGGAAGCGAAACCGCGTAAGGTCGAAACCCCGAAGCAGTTTCCAAAAAGCGACAAGCTGGATGATTGGCGCCTCCTGCCGTCAAAGCCCAACTGGGCGGCTTCGTTCGAAGGCCATTGGACACCGGGCGAGAGGGGCGCCCGAGAGCGCCTGCTCGATTTCCTGAGCGACGTTATTGATGACTATAAACAAGGCCGCGATCGTCCGGACAAGGACTATACATCCCGCCTCTCCCCGCATCTGGCTTTCGGCGAAATAAGCCCGCTCACCATCTGGCAGGCAACTCACGCGAAAATGTCAGACGGCGCCATAAGCGACAGCGCCGGCGACAAATTCCTGTCTGAACTCGCCTGGCGCGACTTCTCTTACAACCTGCTTTTTCACAATGAAAACCTTCCCGCGAAGCCCTTGCGCGAAGAGTTCGCGGATTATCCCTGGCGCACAGATAAGAAAGGCCTATCCTCCTGGCGCAAAGGACTAACGGGATACCCCATTGTCGACGCCGGCATGCGCCAGCTGTGGCAAACGGGATGGATGCACAACCGTGTGCGGATGATTGTCGCCAGCTTTCTCATCAAGGACCTTTTGATCCCTTGGCAGGAGGGAGAAGAATGGTTCTGGGACACGCTGGTTGACGCAGACCTCGCGAGCAATTCCGCAAGCTGGCAATGGGTTGCAGGCTGCGGCGCCGACGCAGCGCCCTATTTCCGTATTTTCAACCCCGTGTCGCAGGGCGAAAAATTCGATCCGGATGGAAACTATGTCCGGGAATTCGTTCCCGCACTGCAAAATATGCCTGCAAAATATATCCACGCCCCATGGAAAGCTCCGCAGGAAGTGCTTGACAAAGCGGGCGTCAAACTTGGAAAATCTTATCCGGAACCCGTATTAGATCACGCCGCCGCGCGTCAGCGCGCGCTTGACGGGTATAAAACAATAAAAAAGTAACAAGCGCGCAAAAGTTTTGTGACCGGCGGCGGAAACTGTTTCGCTGTGAAAGGGTCTGAGAACTATGTCAGCGTCAGAAAGCATTCCTGGGAGCGCTCTCGCAAAGCCGGTTTTAGATACGCATGGCTTGCCATTTTTCTTCCGCCAGATTTTGAAGATTGCGTCTCATATTCAATATGGAACGCTGGAATTCGAATTGCCCGACGGACGTCGCCTGACGATTGAGGGCAAAGAGGAAAAAGACGCGAAGGGCGTCCTCCTGATCCGTCGCTACCGGTTCGCGCGGCGCGCGATGTTCGGCGGCGATATCGGCTTTTTTGAAAGCTTCGCGGACGGTGACTGGGAGACGCCCGATCTCGCCGCGTGCCTTTATATCTTCGCGCGCAATGCCGACCATGTGCAGCGCGTATTTTCCGGCCTTCCTTTTGTCGACTGGCTTCAAAACCTCAGGCGCAAAAGCGAGAAGAATACGAAAGCCGGCGCCAAGCGCAACATCGTCGCCCATTACGATCTCGGCAACAGCTTTTATGAAAAATGGCTGGACCCGACTATGACCTATTCCTCAGCGCGGTTTTCTCCACTCACCAACAGTCTCGAAGCCGCACAGCTCAACAAATATGAAAGCCTTGCGAAAATGATCGACCTTAAAGAGGGCGATCATGTGCTGGAGATCGGATCGGGCTGGGGCGGCTTCGCGGAATACGCCGCTGGAAAATACGGCGCCCGCGTCACCGGCCTGACCCTGTCGCCGGCACAACTTGACTATGCGCGCAAGCGCATTGAACGCGCCGGGCTTTCCGACAAGGTGGAGTTCCGCTTGCAGGATTACCGGGATGAGACCGGAACCTTTGACAAGGTTGCATCCATTGAAATGTTTGAAGCGGTGGGCAAGGAATACTGGAACGCCTATTTCCAGAAAGTGCGCGAGGTGCTGAAACCCGGCGGTCTTGCAGGGCTGCAAATCATCACCATTGCGGATCGGTTTTTCGAGAACTATCTGAAAAACACAGATTTCATTCAGCGCTATGTGTTCCCGGGCGGCGTCTTGCCCAGCAATGCGGCGCTGTCGAATCTCACGGAACAGGCCGGACTGAAACTCAAAGGCATACAGGATTTCGGGCAGGATTACGCCCTTACGCTGCATGAATGGAGCGACCGCTTCCTCGGCGCATGGGATGAAATTCGTACGATGGGTTTCGACGACCGTTTTTCGAAGCTGTGGCGGTTCTATCTCGCCTATTGCGAAGCGGGCTTTCGTGCCGGCACTACAAATGTGCGGCAGATGACTGTCCAGAAAGCCTAAGCGGTCTTCAGGTCGCATTTTCTCAACGCAAAGCGGTTTCCACTTTGCTTGAAACTGCTTTAGGCAGGCTCTTTTTTCAATTCCACAAGCCGCTGGTCGCGGATCACATAAACGCGATCCATCCGGTTTGCGAGCCGCTGGTCATGGGTCGCCGTCAGCGCCGCCAGCCCTTCGCCGCGCACCAGATTAAGCAACGCATCAAAAACCACATCCGAGGTTTTCGGATCGAGATTGCCTGTAGGTTCATCCGCCAGCATGATCTTCGGCTTGTTCGCCAACGCGCGGGCGATCGCCGTACGTTGCTGCTCCCCGCCTGAAAGCTGGCCCGGCTGGTGATGCACACGCTCGCCAAGCCCCATCAGCTTTAACAGCCGAACGGCTTCCGCTTCCGCTTCTTTCTTTTTGACGCCTGCTATCAGTTGCGGCAGCGCCACATTGCCCAGCGCGGAAAATTCCGGAAGCAGATGATGGAACTGATAGACAAAACCGAGCGTCGCCCGGCGGATACGGGTGCGTTCCGCATCGTTCAGGGGCGATGTCGCACGGCCCATAATGTGAACCTCGCCCGCAGACGCCGCTTCCAGAAGACCGGCTATATGGAGCAAGGATGATTTGCCGGAGCCAGACGGCCCCAGAAGCGCCGCCGTTTCACCGGGGCGCAGCGAGAAATTGATTTCCTCGACAACGACGAGATCGCCGTAACGGCGCGCAACATTTTCGAGGCGGAGAACGGGCTCACTCATAGCGCAGCGCCTCCACCGGATCGAGCCGCGCGGCGCGCGATGCAGGATAAAGCGTCGTGATAAGGGACATGAACAGCGTAAAGCCCGCAATCAGGGCGACTTCGCGCAATTCAAGCTTCGCCGGAACGCCGTCGAGGTAGTAAACCTCCGCCGGGAAAACATCGTGTCCGACGAGTGTGGAGATGCCGTTCTCTATAGCGTCGATATTGAGGATGAACAGCGAGCCGAGCACGATCCCGGCGATGGTGCCGAGAACGCCGATGAGCGCGCCGGACAACAGGAAAATGCGCAGGACCGAGCCTTGCGTCGCGCCCATGGTCCTGAGAACCGCGATATCGCCGGTCTTGTCCTTCACCAGCATGATAAGACCCGTCACAATGTTCAGCGTCGCGACAATGATGATCAGGAACAGGACAAGACGCATGGCGAAGCGCTCCACCTGAAGCGCGTTGAAATAGCCCTGGAAACGCTGCTGCCAGTCGCTGACATAAAGCCCCGGCGCGACGCTCATCAATTGCTCGCGATAGGCTTTGATCTGTTCGGGTTCAGCGACATTGACCTCAATATTCTGGACGCCGTCTCCGAAACCGAAAAACAGTTGCGCCTGCTCCAGCGGCATGAAGCCGTAAATGGCGTCATATTCGGCGTTGCCCACATGGAAGATCGCGCCGACGGTATAGACCTTTGAGCGGGGCGTACGACCGAACGCCGTCTCTGCGCCTTGCCCGGTTAATAATCGCACCTTGTCGCCTGCGCGAACGCCGAGCTGAGATGCAACCCGACTGCCAAGCAGGATTTCATTTCCGCCCTTGTCGCCGACGCCGAAATTTTCCACCGATCCGTCGAGAATATGGTCAGGTCCTGTGATGTACTCATTCACGAGAAGGTCGTCGCGCCGGACGCCGCGAACAATCATGCCGGTCTCGCCATTGGCGCTCGCAAAGACCGGTTGCTCAATCAGCGGCGTTGCGCTGGTGACGCCCTGAATTGCGGCGAGGCGCGTCGCCAGATCATCATACTCTGTGATCGGCTCCTCCGCCTGCACATGGGCGTGGCCGTTGGTGCCAAGAAGCTGGTCGAGCAAGGTCAGGCGAAAGCCCTGCATGATCGACATCACGCTGATCAACGCCATCACGGCAAGCATGATGCCGCCAAAGGCGATCATGGAGATGAGCGACACGCCTTTTCCGGACCGCGTGGCGCCGAGATAACGCCGTGCAACCATCCATTCGAAATAGGAAAAGGGCCGCGTTGGCGAGGCCGCGACATTCGTCATTTTCTTTTCTCCGGGCCTGAAAGGCTTGAACCGCCTTGCTAACCTACTTTTCCCGAAAGGCAAATCGCCCGCAGCCCCCGTGCCTGGCAACCGCCTTGCCATCTCCCCCAGCATTTTGTTCAATAAAGAGTGAGGGTCATGGTGGGAGCGTCAAAGTGGGTCTGGTCAGCAAAATCGTAGGGTATTTTCTGCTTGCGGGCGTCATGTTCGCGGGCGGGGTCTGGGCGGTCAAGGAATTTGGCGACGGCGCCGCGCTTCCCGCCGGTCTCGAAAATGCCAGTTATTTCCTTGGCGGCGCCGGCGCGATTTACTGGGCGTGGTCAATTTTCGCCGACGCCCTTTCCGCCTGGCGCGAAGCTGGCGGCATCGGCTTCACGATCAAATTCATCCGGAATTTCTTTGTGACTTTCGTGCGCAGCATCGTCGCCCCTGCGCTCGCGGCCGTCGCTGCGGTCAGCAGTTCATGGAATATCCTGCAACAGATCGGCGAAAATCAGGGATCGACCATGCAGGCGCTGGCGACAGGCGGCATCATGCTTGGCGCAGCCAGCATCGCCATCATTACAAAACTGCCCGACACGCACCCCAAGACGAAAATCTAGGCGTAGTCGAGCGCCGCTTTGACCTTGGCGGCGATCTCGCCAGCGACACCGTCAAGCGCGACGTTTGATTTCTCACCCGTGTGGCGGTCTTTCACTTCCGCTTCGCCGGCGCCAAGGCCACGCGGGCCAATCGTGATCTGGTAAGGCAAGCCAATCAGATCCATACGCGCAAATTTCTCGCCCGGCCGTGCGGCTATATCATCGTAAAGAACATCAACGCCAGCCGATTCAAGATCGGCGTACAGTTTCGCACACGCTGCGTCGCAGGCCTCATCGCCCACGCGCAGATTGACAATTCCCACATGAAACGGCGCGACTGGCATGGGCCATTTGCAACCAGCCTCGTCGTGATAGGCCTCAATGATGGCGCCGAGAAGACGCGACACGCCAACACCGTAAGAGCCCATCTGGACATTGATGTCGCCGCCATCGGGACCAGCGACAACTGCCTTCATCGGCGCTGAATATTTCTCACCAAAGAAAAAGATGTGGCCGACCTCAATGCCGCGCGCTGATATGCGGTTTTCACTCGCAACCTTTGTTTCGAATTCTTTTTCGTCGTGCATTTCATCCGTCGCAGCGTAAAGCGACGTGAACTGATCGATCACAGGCTGTAAGTCACCGTCGAAATCCGTCGTCTTCGCAGGCACATCCATATCGACGAGGCCCTTGTCACAGAAGACTGCGCTTTCACCCGTATCCGCGAGGACGATGAATTCATGACTAAGATCGCCGCCAATAGGCCCGGTGTCCGCGCGCATGGGGATCGACTTCAATCCCATTCGCGCGAAAGTGCGCAGATAGGCCACAAACATCTTGTTGTAGCTGTTGCGTGCACTCTCTTCGTCAATATCGAAGGAGTAGCAATCCTTCATCAGAAACTCTCGGCCGCGCATAATGCCGAAACGCGGACGGATTTCATCACGAAACTTCCACTGAATATGATAGAGCATTTTCGGCAGGTCCTTGTAGGACCGAACGCCGGCGCGGAAGATCTCCGTGATCATCTCTTCATTGGTAGGCCCGTAAAGCATCTCGCGATCAGCGCGGTCGGTGATGCGCAGCATCTCCTTGCCATAGGCGTCATAGCGCCCGCTCTCGCGCCACAGATCGGCGGACTGGATCGTCGGCATCAACATCTCGACCGCATGCGCACGATCTTGCTCTTCGCGCACGATCTGTTCGATTTTTTTAAGGACCCGGAACCCAAGCGGCAACCAGGCGTAAATGCCCGCACCCTCCTGACGGATCATGCCCGCGCGCAGCATCAGCCGGTGCGAGGCGATCTGGGCGTCGGCGGGGGTTTCTTTCAGAACAGGCAGGTAAAACCGGGAAAGGCGCATAAGGGTCCGCAAAACTTCAACTTCGCGGAGCCTTCTAGTCGGTTTTCTGGCCGAGGGGAAACCCCGGCGCGCCAGCCCATTTTCCAGGCTATCCGGCGCAGGCGTTTGCGGTTTCGACGATGTGGTAGTCGCCTTCTGCGGACCAGCGCCCGCTCAGCTTGACCGCAGCGCCCTCAGCCGCACTCATCTGAGTGGGTTCGTAGTCCGCAGCGGTCCCGGCGGTAACGAATTCCGCTGACGGACACGGATCGGCAGTGGCGATGATCGAATGTGCGTAAGTCGCCATAACCCAGTAAACGAGAGTCATCGCGATCATGAAGCCCAGCATTTTCATTGGGACCCCCTGCAATATTGACCTGAATTGACGATGGTGGTTCCCGCCTCATCGAGGCGGAGATCGAAACGGGCGAGAATCTGGCGACTCGCCCAGCCCTTGCGAGCCTGTTCACGATAGACGATCACCCCGTCGGTCTCGGCAATGGCGTCTTCCTCGACGCGGATGATCGCAGCGCTATTACCGGCAAGAAGATAGGTCTCGGCGGCGGCGCAGGGGCCCGGCCGCACGATCACGACGTCCCAAGCCGCGCCAACCCCGGCGACGGCGAAGGAAATTCCGGCGATGATGATGCGGCCTGCTTCCATAGGCGGGGCGGTGCATCATCCGCGCCACGTTAAGGATTAACGCAGCAAAGGGGCTTTCCGGGTTGATTTACGGAGCATATCGCTCCCAGGGAGCCTCAATTAAGATGCTGCCGCCGGTCCCGATTTGGGCTTGTGAGGCCCGATGGCTTTTGCTATGTCGCCCCACCTCGCCAGTGGTTTCTAGGAGCTGCTGGATACCATTTGTTCCGTGGAGCCCTGCTCCATGGCGCGACGTGCGGTCGTGGCGGAATTGGTAGACGCGCAGCGTTGAGGTCGCTGTGGGGCAACCCGTGGAAGTTCGAGTCTTCTCGACCGCACCATTTCTCCCAGGAAACTCCCGTATCCTGAATTTCCCCGCCTTGTCCTTGAGCGTTGAGGGAGGCATATGCGCCATGTCATCTCATGGGAGCAGTATCGGCTTCATGGCCACCGACCGGCTTCAACATTCCCCCACAGGCGCCGAAGCGAAACTCCTTCGCAGCGATGCGCCTGTTGAGTGGGCGGTCTCTCCGAGCCGCATCCCCTATGACGCCGCCGTCGAGTACATGGAGACCCGCGCCGCCGCCATCCGCGCAGGTGAAGCCCCCGAACTTGTCTGGCTGCTGGAACATGAACCGCTCTACACCGGCGGGACCAGCGCGAAGGAAAGCGATCTCCTCAATGCCGACCGCTTTCCGGTCTACAAATCCTCTCGCGGCGGACAATACACCTATCACGGCCCCGGCCAGCGCGTCGCTTATGTGATGCTCGACCTCGAAAGCCGCGGCAAGGACATCCGCTGTTTCGTTCACGGGCTCGAACAATGGATCATCGAAACGCTCGACGCCTTTAATGTCAAAGGCGAACGCCGCAGCGACAGAGTTGGCGTCTGGGTCGACCGCACCGAGCCTGGCGGGTCTTTGCGCGAGGACAAGATCGCCGCCATCGGTGTACGCGTCAGGAAATGGGTGAGCTTTCACGGCATCGCGCTAAACGTCGAACCTGACCTCACCCACTTCAGCGGCATCACCCCCTGCGGCGTCAGCGATCCTGGCCTCGGCGTCACCAGCCTCGTCGATCTCGGCCTGCCGGTCACGATGGATGACGCCGACGAAGCGCTAAAAGCCGCTTTTCACAAGGTTTTTGGCCCGACTCTCGACGCCGCTTCGCCGTCATGGTGAAATAGTCTTTGGGGAGACTGATTCCCGAAAGGCAGGCTTGGCCATGGCGGAAAAAATACTCGTCACCGGCGTCAGCGGATTCATCGCCAAACATGCGGCGCTTCAGTTGCTGGAAAAAGGCTATGAGGTGCGCGGCACTATCCGCGCCCTGAGCAAGGCGATACAGGTCAAAAAATCACTGGAAGAGGCTGGCGCCGACATCAGCCGCCTTTCCTTCGCCGCCGCCGATCTTTCAGAAGATGAAGGCTGGGAGGATGCGGCCCGGGGATGCGACGGCGTTCTTCATATCGCCTCACCGTTCCCGACAGCGCAGCCGCGCCAGCGCGACGCCCTTGTCCCGGCGGCGCGCGACGGCGCCATGCGGGTTTTGAACGCCGCAAAAAAAGCTGGCCACATAGTCATGACCTCATCCATGGTCACGATGATGTATCGCGCCGGCCGGCCTGCGGTTCTGCCTGTCACCGAAGATGACTGGACCGATGAAGACTGGAAACAGAACACGCCTTACATCGTCTCCAAGACCGCCGCTGAACAGGCCGCCTGGGACGCCGCGGTCATCGGCGGTTTCAAACACCGGTTGACCATTGTGAACCCGGCGCTGGTGCTGGGCCCGCCTCTTGATGACGATATCTGCGCATCGCTCGATTTGATCCGGCTCATGATGACCGGCGCCTATCCGGCGATGCCGGATGTTTCTTACCCGATGGTGGATGTGCGCGATGTGGCGGCTGTGCATGTGGCGGCGCTTGAAAAACCTGAAACCGGCGGGCGGCGCCTCATCGCGTCGGCCGACACCCTGTCGCTGAAAGAGATCGCCGCTATTCTTTCAACCGCGTTTCCAGATCGCGCAAAGAAAATTCCTTCAGGCGTTTTGCCGGATTGGCTTGTGCGCATCATGGCGATATTCGACCGCAACATCGCAACGGTCTTGCCCGACCTCGGCGTGGCGCCGCAGGCGGATACCGCTTATGTCACCGACCTCACTGGCGTCGTATTTCGTCCGGGCAGAGACGCCGTCATTGATGCAGCGCGCGCGCTTGAGCGCGTTAAGGCGATTTAATTTACAATTTTACCGGAAAAACCCTTCGGGTTTGCGGACATTTTACTCTCTGTGGTGTTACATTGGATCAAGCGATTTATGGAGGCGTTTATCATGGCGGCAACACGGGTTTCAGCTTTGCTCGCGGGCTTTTCTCTTCTGGCTTTTCCGGCGCTCGCGCAGGAGGAGACAACACCCCCCGCAGACATGCCTGAAGCCGTCGCAATGCCTGTTGATGGCGCCGAAGCCGCGCAAGGCGAAGCGGCGGAAGAGACCGTCGAAGTCAATCCCGACGAAATGGCCGATATGCTGAATTCGAGCCAGCAGCTGAAACAGACCTTCACACTGAAGCGCACCATTAACGGCGAAGTGGTCGAGACCGACAAACGCACCGTCACTTTTTCACGCGATATGCCCTATCGTGAAACCGAAGCCAAACAGACGACGCTTGAGCAATTGAAAGCCGCTTTTGACGGCGAGGCGTTGACGCGCACCGAAGCGTTCGAGGAAGCCAAGCTGGATTTTATCGTCGCTGATACTGATCGTGACGAAGCCATGACAGCACAGGAATTTGCAAGTCTGGTCGATAGCTGGCGCAAAAACGACGCCCGCATCGCCGATGCGCCTACGGAAGAAATTGCGCGCCAACGCCAATATGACGCCTTCCTTGAGGAGCTCGATCCATCAGCTGCGCAAATGCAGACCGAAGCCTATGCGCGCGAAAAATTTGCGTTCATGGCCGGCGCATCGGAATCCATGAGTTTGCAGGATTACATCCGCGAGTATTTACTCGATTTTGATTCCATGGACGCTGACAAAGACACCGTGTTGACCGGCGATGAGCTGATGCGGTTCCGCGCACTCAATCGCGGCGAGACGCTGGACATGTAATCAGCTTTTCAGCAGGGCCAAAAACCTCGCCACGGTGAGAAAATCAGCTTTGAGCCGCTCTTCTCTCGCTTTGGCTTCCTCATCGACGCCCCATTGCTCTTCCTGAAAGCGCTCGTCCACACGCGACGCTTCGAAAATCGTCTCAGCGTCATCAAGCTCTTTCCAGAGCGCCAGCGCGAGCACAGCGGACCCGGCGATCGCCGTCGCAATTTGCAGGGCAAATAAAGTTTCCGGTGAGACTTTCGTCAATGCGCTTCGCACGGCCGTCGAAGACGCATCCGCCTGAGGCACAGCCATAATTCCCGAAGTCGTCACCAATATGGCGCCGAATTCCACTCGCAGGAACTCCACATAAGGGTCCCAGACCGCCGCCTGCCGGACGGCCAGTTTTTCCGGCTCTCCGGCGCGGTAGCAAACGAGATCAGAGCCCAGATATTTCACGATCTCTTCACGCCAGTGTTCGACGTCAGCTTCGCTTCCATCGATGGATGCAGATAAAAGACCCGTTAGCGGCATGGTTGCGCGCTCAATATGCTCGCCCTGCCCCGCCCACTCCGCAACGACAGCGTTCGCCAACGCCAGGCCGGGCGCTGACAGCACATTGCGGCCCATCGTTTTCGCCATTCGTCCATCCAGCGCAATTGCGTGGCGGCCTTCATGATCGACGACAGTAACCTCTTTGTAAAACCTTTTGGGGCGGACGGTTTCGCTCACGAATGCAAATCCTCCGGCCATTCAACTTTCGCGTTCTTACCAAAGCAAAAGAACTTCCACGTCTCCAGCATGTGTCCTTGAAGCGGCGCCGAGAGCGTCATATTCCGTCCAGTCTTCGGATGCGGAAAGGTCATGGAGCGGCAGAAAAGATGGAGTTGCGGCGAGACGCCTTCGATTTTAGCCGAAGGCCCGCCATATTTGCCGTCGCCGATAATGGGGCATCCAATGGCCGCCGCATGAACGCGGAGCTGATGGGTTCGGCCGGTGACAGGACGCATGGCGAGAAACGAAACCGTCCCCGCCTCTTCAATGATCTGGTAGTCGGTAATGGCTTTTTTGGCGTCCTCGCCTTCGGCCGGAATAACGCGCTCTTCCTCGCCTTCACCGATCCGCACCATTTTCTTGGCGATGGGCATGTCAATCGTGCCCTCATAGGGGCGCGGGGCGCCGGCGACTAGCGCCCAATAGGTCTTCTCCACATCATGACCCTTGAAGGCGTCGCCGAGCCGCTGCGCCGCCTGACGGGTTTTGGCGACGATCATCAATCCGCCGGTATCTTTATCGAGGCGGTGAACGAGGCGCGGGCGCTCGCCGTTTTTCTCCAGCGCCGCCAGCATGCCGTCGAGATGTTCTTTCGTTTTCGAGCCGCCCTGCACTGCAAGCCCGAAAGGTTTGTTCAACGCCATGATCTCATCATCTTCAAAAATGATCAGCCGGCGCACGGCTTCTGCATCCGTTTTATTTGGTTGCCTCGGCTTTTTTTCGGTGGGCGCATTGGAGAGCGGTGGAATGCGGATTTCCTCACCCGTCTCCAGCCGCCGGTTTGCTTTCACGCGGCCGCCGGCGACCCGGACCTGGCCTTTGCGCAGATATTTTTCCAGCTCGCCGTGGCGCACTTGCGGGAAATGCGCCTTAAACCAACGGTCAAGACGCATGCCTTCTTCATCGGCTTTGACTTTACGTGTCTGAACGCCGCTCATGTGAATTGCCGCCCTATGGCCAGGCCACCCAAAAGGGCGGATACGGATAAAATGACAGAAGCAAGAAGATAGGCGCCCGCAATCACAATGGTGCGGTCGCGATAGAGGGTCACGACATCAAGGGAAAATGTCGAAAAGGTTGTAAAGGCGCCGAGCAGGCCGACCGTCAGAAAAACTCGCAAGGCGGGACTCACCGGTTCTCGGTGCGCTAGCCAGACAATAATCAGCCCCATGACGAAGGAGCCCATGATGTTCGCCACAAGCGTTCCCCACGGGAAATTTGGCCCCAAAAGATGCATTGCCGTGCGCGACACCGCATGGCGCGCCATCGCTCCAACGGCGCCGCCCGCCGCTACCGCCAGCCAGATATGTGGGCCCATCAGCCTCTCCTCATGAATGGCGTCAGGATTAGCCGCAAAAGCGGTTTATCTTCAATGGATTCAAGACCGATTTTCATCTCAGGGGTGCGTGACGCCGAACTCCGTGACGCAAATAGCGGGTCCCATAGGCTCAAGATCGAGGCGTAATTGGAATGGGTGTCCTTCATGACCGCGTGATGGTGCACCCAGTGGATCGACGGGGTGACCATGATCCGCGACAGCGTCCGCTCAAAACCGGCCGGCAGCCTCAGATTGGAATGGTGAAACATCACCGTGCAGATGAACACCGTTTCGAAGGCGATGACATGGGTAAAGGGGATTGCGAGAAGCGCAATCGGGATCAGGCGCAACAGCGCCGAGATCATCACCTCGCCAATATGAAAGCGAAAAGCGCTGGTCGTATCGAGAAACTCGTCGAAATGATGGATCTGATGAAAACGCCACATAAGCGGCACACGGTGCCAGGCGCGGTGCATCCAATAGGTCCACAGATCGAGAAGGATAATGTCGGCGATAAGGATGAGTGCGCCGAAGCGCAGAGTTTCAGGCCGCTCCCATAACAGGTGATTGGCGCCGAAGGCGGTCAGCGGCGCGATGATGAGCGGCGACAGGACTAGCACAATGCCCCATAGACCGAGATTGTGGATCATTCTATGTTTCGTCTTCGGACGCGGTGCCGCGGCGGCGAGACGCTCACCGATAAACAGGAGCGCAAAAACCGCTCCGCCGACCAGCGGTTTCACGCCGCCGGCGGCCGTGACAAAAGACTCAATCGCCTGCATCAGGAACCGGATTTCTCCCGCCTTTTGCGATCCCAATATTCAAGCCTCTTGGCGATTTCCTTGTCAAAACCGTATTGCGTGGGCTCATAGAATTTCTGACGCGGCATTGCTTCCGGAAAATAGCTGAGCCCCGCAAAGCCGCCGTCAACATCATGGTCGTATTCATAACCCTTATGATAGCCGAGCTCTTTCATGAGCTTTGTCGGCGCATTCACGGCGTGCATAGGCGGCATCAGGGAGCCAGTCTCTTTGGCGGCCGCTTTCGCATTATGAAAAGCGACATAGGCGCGGTTCGATTTCGGGGCTGTCGCGAGATAGGTCACAAGCTGGCCAAGCGCGATTTCACCTTCGGGTTGGCCGAGAAACTCATATGCTTCCTTCGCGGCGATGGCGAGCGGCAGGGCCTGCGGATCAGCGTTGCCCACATCCTCCGACGCCACAACGATTAGTCGGCGGAAAATGAATTTCGGATCTTCGCCGCCCACGACCATGCGCGCAGCCCAATAGAGCGCAGCGTCGACATCCGAGCCGCGAATGGATTTCTGGAGCGCACTGGCGAGGTTATAATGGGACTCATCGCTCTTGTCATACACCGGCGCCCGGCGCTGGACGATCTCGCCAAGTTCTTTGGGCTCTATGGGTTTTCGACCTTCGGGTTCAGCGAAAATTTCCTCGGCGAGATTGAGCATGAAGCGGCCGTCGCCGTCCGCCATATTGCGCATCAGTTCGCGCGCTTTATCCGTCAACGGAAGATCTCGGCCTTCCTCTTTTTCAGCCCTTTTGAGAAGCAGCTCCAAGGCCGCATCATCAAGGCGGTTGAGCGTAAAAACCTGTGCACGCGACAACAACGCGGCGTTCAGTTCGAATGAAGGGTTTTCCGTCGTGGCGCCGACGAGCGTGATGACGCCCGCTTCAACATTCGGCAGGAAACTGTCCTGCTGCGCCTTGTTGAAGCGATGGATCTCGTCAACGAAAAGGAGCGTCCCCTTCCCTTCCGACCGCCGGGCCTTGGCGCGTTCGAAAACTTTACGCAGGTCTGCGACACCGGAAAAAATCGCCGAAATCTGCTCGAATTCCAGCTTGGCGTCTTTCGCCAGCAAGCGCGCAATCGTGGTCTTGCCGACGCCGGGCGGCCCCCAAAGCACGAGCGACGACAGACGCCCTGCATCCAGCATCCGGCGCAAAGGCGCGCCCTTCGCCAGCAGATGATCCTGCCCTACGACCTCGGCGAGCGTTTTCGGGCGCAGTCTGTCCGCAAGCGGACGCGGCGCTTCCTTTTCAAGTCCCGCCGCGCCAAAGAGATCGCTCATGCCGGTCCTATCTGCCCACCCGCCAGGGCACGATCCGCCCGCCGGTGTCGACTTCCAGCTCCCAGCTTTGCGCAGGCTTGTTTATCTCGCGCTCAAGCTCCGCAGCGGTGTTCACATGGCGGCCATTGACCGAGACAATCTTGTGCCCCGGACGCAAGCCGCGGCGCGCCGCAAAAGAGCGCGACTCCACGACGGAGACGACTACGCCCTTGGAAAGCGGATCAAGGCCAAGCTCTTCGGAAAAGCGCGGTGACAGATTGTCCACCGTGACGCCGTTCAGGGGGTGGTTGCCTTCAAGCGCGCGCGTGTCACGCGCCGGCGTTTCAGGCGGCAGGGTGAGCTTCACCGTGGCGTTGCGCGTTTTGCCGCCCCGCACGAAAACCAGATTGGCGCTGTCGCCGTCATTATTGACGCCGATCCGGTATTGCAGGGTCTGCGCATCGTAAACAGGCTGGCCGTCAACTTCGATAATGACATCGCCCGCCTGAATGCCGGCAAGTTCCGCCGGACCTTTCTCCCAGGTGTCGTCGACAATGGCGCCCGCGGGACGGTCAAGCTTCAACGCTTTCGCCATGTCCGCCGTCACCGTGCTCGACGAGGCGCCGATCCATGGACGCACCAGCGCCGTGCCGGAGATCGCCGACTTGATCACCTGTTGCACAAGGCGCGAGGGGATCGCGAAGCCAATGCCGTTGGAGCCGCCTGAACGCGAATAGATCGCCGAATTGATGCCCACCACGCGACCGTCAATATCGATCAGCGCCCCGCCGGAATTGCCCGGATTGATCGCCGCATCGGTCTGGATGAAGAACTGATAATCGGAAATCGACACCGCCGTGCGCGCCAGCGCGGAGATGATGCCGCTCGTGACCGTCTGGCCGACGCCGAACGGATTACCGATGGCAAGAACTACATCGCCAACATGGATGGAGTCCGAATTGGCGAAGGTGAGATACGGCAGCGGCTCTTCCGGGTCGATACGCAACACGGCAAGGTCCGTCTGCGCATCGGCGAGCACGAGTTCGGCTGCGAACTCGCGGCGATCATTCAGGACAACCTTGATCTCGGTCATGCCTTCGATGACATGATTATTGGTGACAACGACGCCGTCAGGACTAACGATGACGCCGGAGCCCAAAGAGTTCTGTTCGCGCAGACCGCCGCCGCCGAAAAACCGCTCAAAGAACGGATCGCCTGCAAAGGGACTGCGCTGTTGCACGACGCGCTTGGTGTAGACATTGACCACGGCGGGCGCGGCGCGCTCCACAACCGGCGCGAAAGACATTTTCACATCTTCCATGGAATGCGGCACGACCCGCGGCGCCTGGGCGATCGCCTCACCGGCCATTTCGCCTTCCGCTTGCCCTGGCGGCGGCCCTGCGGCTTCGGGAGCCGGCTGGGCGCAGGCGGCGTTGGCGAAAATCAGGAGTACGAAAAAGGAGGTGATGCGCAATTTCATAGAACAAACCTCTGTGCGGGGATGGGTTCTGTTAGACCCCGCTTCCTTACAACGGGCCCCGGATCAAGGCAAAGGCGTAGCGGAACCGTTAGATGGCCATTGAGTTCGCGCAATCAAGCACCGGGTCAGGGATCAAAGAAAAAGGCGGCCCGAAGGCCGCCTTGAAATCTCACTGAATAGCCAAAAGCCTATTCGTCGTCGTCAGCATCGACACCGATGACCGGGCCTGAATCCTGCCCCTTGGCGTCTTCGTCGCGATCAACAAATTCAATGACCGCGAGCGGCGCATTGTCGCCATAGCGGAAGCCGGCCTTCATGATGCGGATGTAGCCGCCATCGCGTTCGGCGTAACGTGGGCCGATCGTTTCGAACAGCTTCTTCGTCATATCCTTGTCGCGGATCGACGAAATCACCTGACGGCGCAGATGCAACGACTGGCTTTCATTCTTGGCCGCGTGTTTCGCCTTGGTCACGAGCTTCTCTACGATAGGGCGAAGCTCTTTGGCTTTCGGCAATGTCGTCGTGATCTGCTCATGTTTGATCAGTGCACAGGACATGTTCGCAAACATCGCTTTGCGGTGTTCGTGGGTCCGGTTCAGTTTTCTCAGCGCCATCCCGTGTCGCATGGCTTTTTCTCCTAGAGGCCGACGTCCCGCCGGTCTTGGTTATTCGTCAAATTTTTTCGCGAGTTCTTCGATATTTTCAGGCGGCCAATCGGGCACGTCCATGCCGAGGTGAAGACCGAGGCCCGCCAGCACTTCCTTGATCTCGTTCAGCGACTTGCGGCCGAAATTCGGCGTACGGAGCATTTCCGCTTCGGTCTTCTGGATGAGATCGCCAATATAGACGATATTGTCGTTCTTGAGGCAGTTCGCCGAACGCACTGAAAGCTCAAGCTCGTCAACCTTGCGCAGAAGCGCCGGGTTGAACGGAAGCTCTTCGCGGGCGTCGCCGCCCATGTCTTTCGTCGGCTCGTCGAAATTGATGAAGATCTGCAGCTGGTCCTGAAGAATGCGCGCAGCGTAAGCAACCGCATCGTCAGGCGACAAGGAGCCGTCAGTTTCAACGTCCATGATCAATTTGTCATAGTCGAGAACCTGGCCTTCGCGGGTGTTCTCGACGCGATAGGCGACGCGGCTCACGGGCGAATAAAGGCTGTCGACCGGGATGAGGCCAATCGGCGCGTCTTCCGGACGGTTCGCTTCGGCCGGGGCGTAGCCCTTGCCGGTGTTGACCGTCATCTCGATGCGCAGATTTGCGCCCTGATCGAGATGGCAGATCACATGATTCTTGTTGAGGATTTCAACCGCAGAGGTTTCCTCAATGTCGCCAGCCGTCACCGGACCCGGCGTCGATTTCTTGAGAACGAGACGCTTCGGCCCGTCCGCATGCATGCGCAGCGCCAGCTGCTTCACATTGAGAACAATGTCCGTCACGTCCTCGCGCACGCCCGGAATGGACGAGAATTCGTGGACGACGCCGTCGATCTGGATCGACGTCACGGCCGCGCCTTGCAGCGACGACATGAGAATACGGCGCAGGGAGTTGCCAAGCGTCAGACCAAAGCCACGCTCCAGCGGTTGGGCGATAATAGACGCCTTGCGGTTAGCGTCGCCGCCTGGCGAAACTTCCAGTTTCGTCGGGCGGATCAGCTCAAGCCAGTTTTTTTCGAGGATGTTCGTCGTATCCATAGGTGGATCGCTCTCTTTATTCCGTATCGTGATTAAACGCGGCGGCGCTTGCGGGGACGGCAGCCATTATGGGGGATCGGCGTGACGTCATGAATAACAGTGACCGTAAGGCCGGCGGACTGGAGGGCGCGAAGCGCGCTTTCCCGTCCTGAGCCCGGACCGCGCACGGAAACGCTGACGGTCTGAAGGCCATGGTCCATGGCTTTTTTTGCGGCGTCTTCAGCCGCGAGCTGCGCCGCATAAGGGGTCGACTTGCGCGAGCCTTTAAAGCCCATGCCGCCTGCCGAAGACCAGGAAATCGTGTTGCCCTGCTCGTCCGCAATCGTGACCATGGTGTTGTTGAAAGACGCGTTCACATGAACAACGCCCGTGGAGATGTTTTTGCGTTCCCGGCGTTTAACGCGCGTTCCAGCTGCTTGCTTCGCCATTGTTGCGTATCCTTACTTCTTCTTGCCGGCGATCGGTTTCGCGGGGCCCTTGCGCGTGCGGGCGTTGGTGTGTGTGCGCTGGCCGCGAACCGGCAGGCCGCGACGATGGCGCAGACCGCGATAGCAACCTTGATCCATGAGGCGCTTGATGTTCACAGCGACGTCGCGGCGAAGATCGCCCTCGACCATATAATCGCTGTCGATGGTTTCACGGATCTGCAGGACTTCAGAGTCCGACAGTTCGTTGACGCGGCGCTCAGGCGCGATGCCAACCTTTTCGCAAATTTCAGCGGCTTTCGCCGGACCGATACCGTGAATATAGCGCAGTGCAATGGTGACGCGCTTGTTCGTCGGAATGTTAACGCCTGCTATACGAGCCACAGGTTGTTTCCTTCTTTTTCATCTCGCCCCTTTTCCCTTGGCCGGGCCAACCATTTTAAAGGTCCATTCGGACCCGCCTCTTACGCACTCAAAACGCCGCCTGTTTCCAAGCAACAACACCCGCGACGGCGAATAGGGGTCAACCCCTGCCGGGCGGGCGGTACTCCTTCTGACGGAGAGCGCGTTGATAGGCCTACGCGCCACCCTCCGTCAACCGCTTTTCAAAGCTATTTCAGCCCTGAATTTGGTCCAATATCGCGTCAATGGCGGCAGAGACGGCCTCGACCGTCTGCATGCCGTCCACAGCGCGCAATTTGCCCTGCCCCTCATAGTAAGGGATCAGCGGCGCCGTCTGTTCGCGATAGACATCAAGCCGTTTCGCGAAGGTCTCTTCATTGTCATCGGCCCGGACTTCCTCGCCCCTGGCCTTGGTTTCCTTAATGCGGTTTCGAAGCCGGTCGATCAGCGCCGCCTCGTCCACCCGGAGTTCCACAACGGCGTCGACCGCCCGCTCCTTTTTGGTGAGGATCGCGTCCAGCATCTCGGCCTGCGGGATGGTCCGCGGGAAGCCGTCCAGCAGAAAACCAGGAGCACAGTCATCAGCCTCGATGCGCTCCTCGATGATCGCGGCGACGATATCGTCGGAAACGAGGTTGCCGGCGTCCATGATCGCCTTCGCTTTGAGGCCTACAGGGCTTTTCGCCGCGACAGCCGCACGAAGCATATCACCGGTCGAGAGTTGGGGAATGCCGTAACGCTCAACGATATGAGCGGCCTGGGTGCCTTTTCCGGCGCCCGGAGGGCCGAGGAAAATTACGATCATCGTCTCCCCCCGCGCAGCTTCGATTTCTTGATCAGCGCTTCATATTGCTGGGCGACAAGGTGGCCCTGGATCTGACCGACCGTGTCGAGGGTCACGGAAACGACGATCAGCAGCGACGTACCGCCAATATAGACCGGGATCGACTGACCATAAGCGGATTTCAGGATTTCCGGGAAAATACAGACCGCGGTCAGATACATGGCGCCAAGCACCGTAAGACGGGTCAGCACGAAATCTAGATACTCCGCCGTGCGCGGCCCCGGGCGATAGCCCTGTACGAAACCGCCATATTTCTTGAGGTTATCCGCCACTTCTTCGACGTTGAAGACCACTGAAGTGTAGATGAACGTGAAAACGATGATCAGCGTGGCGTAAAAGGCGATGTAGAGCGGCTTGCCGGGCGCAAACAGAAAGGTAAGGTCCTGCAGCCATTGCGGCGAACCATCGCCCACAGCGCCAGCGGCCGTCGCCGGCAGCAGCAGCAGAGATGAAGCGAAAATCGGCGGAATGACGCCCGATACGTTGATTTTCAGCGGAAGGTGGGATTTTTCCCCTTGCGTCATGCGCTGACCAACCTGGCGACGCGGATACTGGACCAGAATCCGGCGCTGGGAGCGCTCCATGAAGACCACAAAGGCGATAAGCCCGAGCGCCAGGGCCGCGATAACGAGGATTGCGCCGCCGCCGATGCCGCCGCCCGCCCGGCCCTGGTCAAGCAGCGAGGCCACAACCCGCGGCAGCTCCGCCACGATCCCGGCGAAAATAATCAGCGACACGCCATTGCCGACGCCGCGCGCAGTAATCTGCTCGCCAAGCCAGAGAAGGAACATCACGCCGCCCACCAGGGTGACGGTCGTCGTAATCAGGAAGTACGGCCCCGGATTGATCACCGTTCCGGCCTGGCTCTGAAGACTGACCGCGATGAAATAACCCTGCATGGTGGCCAGAAAGACCGTCAGATAGCGGGTGTACTGGTTAATCTGGCGACGGCCCTGCTCACCCTCTTTCTTGACCTTCTCAAGCGACGGGATCACAGCAGACATCAGCTGCATGATGATCGAGGCCGAGATGTAGGGCATGATGTTCAGGGCGAAGATCGCCATACGCTCAACCGCGCCGCCAGCGAAAATGTTCAGCGTGCCAAGCAGGCCACCCTGCTGGCTCTGGAACCCCTGACTGAAGGCGATCGGGTCAATGCCCGGGATCGGCACGAATGTGCCGAGGCGGTAGACAATCAGCGCGCCGAGCGTGAACAGCAAACGCTTCTTCAGTTCTTCCGCTTTCGCAAAAGACGCGAGATTGATGTTCGACGCGAACTGTTCCGCTGCAGAAGTCATCAGCCTGTCACCTGTTCAGCTTGCCCTTTTGGGCGGCCCCTCACGCGAAATGCGTTCGGGCCATGTGGCGATTGCGGACGGCGCCCGCAACCCCCGGGTCAACACCCTACTCGCCCTTGGCTTCGCCCTGGACCAGCGTGACCGAGCCGCCAGCCTTTTCGACCGCGGCTTTCGCCCCAGCCGAAGCGTGGGCGACCACAAGATCGAGCTTGGATTTGAGTTCACCGACGCCGAGCAGCCGGACGCCGTTCTTGGCGCGGCGCACAACGCCCGCCTCAACGAGCGCGGCGACATCGATTGTTTTGCCTGCATCAAGTTTGCCGGCGTCTACAGCAGTCTGAAGACGGCCGATGTTCACTTCGACAAAAGCGGCGCGGTTCGGTTTGTTAAAGCCGCGCTTCGGCAGGCGCATGTAAAGCGGCATCTGGCCGCCTTCATAGGCGCGAATGCCCGAGACACCCGAGCGTGATTTCTGACCCTTTACGCCGCGCCCGCCGGTCTTGCCCTTGCCGGAGCCGATACCGCGGCCAACGCGAATGCGCGACTTGCGCGCGCCTTTATTGTCGGAAAGCTGATTGAGTTTCATTTTCTTACCTCGACTTGCGACAGCGATTTCCATGAACCGCCGCCTCGCCTGATCGCCTCTCTAGGCGACAAAATGACGGGGCGCTATGGCCCGCCGGTTTAGTCTTCCACCACCTCAACGAGATGGGAAACCTTGCGGATCATGCCGCGCACAGACGGCGTGTCCTCGAGCTCGCGCTCGCGGCCGATCTTGTTCAGACCGAGGCCGACCAGCGTCGCGCGTTGATCTTGCGGACGGCGGATCGGGCTGCCGGTCTGGCGCACTTTCAACATTTTTTTCGCCATGACGAATTCCTTTACGCGGCGTCAGCCGCTTCAGCGGCGGCGCCGCGAGCGGGGAGAATATCGGAAACCTTTTTACCGCGCTTGGCGGCCATGGTCCGTGGGCTTTGCTGGTTCTGGAGCGCATTCACCGTCGCGCGCACCATGTTGTAAGGGTTCGAGGAACCGAGAGATTTGGCGACAACGTCCTGAACACCCAGCGTTTCGAAGATCGCGCGCATCGGACCGCCGGCGATGATGCCGGTGCCCGGAGGCGCTGAACGCAACACAACTTTACCGGCGCCCCAGCGGCCCGATGCGTCATGATGCAGAGTGCGGCCTTCGCGAAGCGGCACGCGCACGAGATTGCGCTTGGCTTCCTGGGTGGCCTTGCGGATCGCTTCCGGCACTTCGCGGGCTTTGCCCTTGCCAAAACCGACGCGGCCTTTCTGATCACCAACGACGACGAGCGCGGCGAAACCGAAGTTTTTGCCGCCCTTCACCACCTTCGCCACGCGATTGATGGCGACTAGCTTGTCGACGAACTCATCGCGTTCTTCGCGTTCGCCCCGGCCTCTGCCTTGTCCACGGCCGCGGCCACGTCCTTCTTCACGCGCCATCTTTCAAACTCCCTAGAATTTAAGGCCGGCTTCGCGCGCGGCTTCCGCAAGCGCTTTGACCCGACCGTGAAACATATAGCCGCCGCGATCAAACACGACTTCCTTGACGCCGGCTTTCACCGCGCGATCAGCGAGGGCTTTACCCACTTTCGCCGCTGAATCCTTATCAGATCCCTTGCCGAAGTCTTTCTCCAGCGAAGTTGCGGATGCGAGGGTCTTGCCCTGCACATCGTCGATGATCTGCGCCGAAATGTTTTTCGACGACCGGAACACCGACAGGCGCGGACGCTCTGTAGAGACGCGCTTGATCTTGCGGCGCGTGCGAGCTGCCCGTGAATCCTGTTGTTTTCTCTTTTGATCGGCCATAGCCCGATTTCCTCTAGCGAAGCGTTACTTCTTCTTGCCTTCCTTACGGAAGATGAATTCGTTAGCGTATTTGACGCCCTTGCCTTTGTAAGGCTCTGGCGGACGGAACGCGCGGATCTCCGCGGCGGCCTGTCCGACCTTTTGTTTGTCGATGCCGGAAACGATGATTTCCGTCGGTTTCGGCGCCGCGAGCTTGACGCCTTCCGGCGCGGGGTAATCGATGTCGTGGCTATAGCCAAGCGCCAGCGAAAGAGCTGTGCCCTTCATCTGCGCACGATAACCAACGCCCACAAGCTCCAGCGTCTTGGTGAATTCATTGGCGACACCGTCGAACATGTTCGAAATCCGGGTGCGGCTCATTCCCCAGAGCGAGCGCGCAGGCTTCGAATTGTCAACCGGCTTCACTGTGATTTCGTCATTTTCGAGCGCAACCGTGCACAGCTCATTGACGACGAACTCAAGCTCGCCCTTCGGACCTTTTGCCGTAACCGTCTGGCCGTTGACCGTAACGGTCACGCCCTTGGGCACGGAGATCGCTTTTTTACCGATGCGGGACATTTATCTAGCTCCCAGCCTTAGTAAACTTCGCAGAGCACTTCGCCGCCCACATTGGCGTCGCGTGCAGCTGCATCTGACATGACGCCCTTCGGCGTCGAAACAATCGAAATTCCGAGGCCGTTGCGAACGGACCCGAGATCGCGAACCGAAGAATAAACCCGGCGGCCAGGCTTGGAGACCCGCTTGATCTTCTGGATCACTGGAGCGCCTTCGTAATATTTCAGCTCGACTTCAAAGTTCGGCTTTTCGCCGTCCTTTTCGACACGGCTGTAACCACGAATGTAGCCTTCCGCCTCAAGCACGTCCAGAACCCAGCCGCGCAGCTTCGAGGCCGGAACATTCATGGTCGAGTGCCGGCGCATCTGCGCGTTGCGGATGCGGGTGATCAGATCGCCGACAGGATCATTGATAGCCATTGTTCTCTCGGCTCCCTTACCAGCTTGATTTCACGAGGCCCGGAATCAACCCGGCCGAACCCAGTTGACGCAGCGCGATGCGCGACATCTTCAACTTGCGGTAGTAACCGCGCGGGCGGCCGCTGACCAGGCAGCGATTGCGGATGCGCGTCTTCGATGAGTTGCGCGGAAGCTCAGCTAGACGAAGAGCCGCCATGAAGCGGTCCTCGCCGGACTGGTCCTGATCCCTGATGATCGCCTTCAGCCGGTTGCGCTTGGACTCAAACTTTTTCGCCATGCGGCGGCGTTTGAGATCGCGCTCGACCATTGATTTCTTCGCCATGTCTTCTCCTTCTCAAGCCGGTTTCCGCGTCGGTCGCGGACCCTGCCCAATGCCTTTTCTATTTCCGGAACGGAAAGTTGAATTCCCGCAGCAGTTCGCGCGCCTCGTCGTCATTGGTCGCGGTCGTGCAAACGATGATGTCCATGCCTCGGATCTTGTCGACTTTATCGTAGTCAATTTCCGGAAAAACGATATGTTCTTTCAGGCCCATCGCGTAATTGCCGCGTCCGTCAAAGCTTTTTGCGTTGAGGCCGCGGAAGTCACGCACGCGCGGCAGCGCGATGGTGATGAGACGATCCAGAAATTCGAACATGCGATCCTTGCGGAGCGTCACTTTCGCGCCGACAGCCATGCCTTCGCGCAGCTTGAAACCGGCGATGGATTTCTTGGCCTTCGTGATAACCGGCCGCTGACCAGCGATCAGCGTGAGGTCCGCAACAGCCGCATCAACCGCCTTGCGGTCGTTCACAGCGTCGCCAACGCCCATATTGATCACGATCTTGTCGAGGGACGGCATCATCATCGCATTCGAATATTTGAACTTGTCGTTCATCTTCGAGCGGATGGTGTCGCGATAAAGCGTCTTCAGACGCGGTTCATATGATTGAGCTTCAGCCATCGATAACCTCACCCGACGCTTTCGCGACGCGCACTTTCTTTCCATCTTCGATCTTGAAGCCGACGCGGGTTGGTTTGCCTGTCGACGGATCTTTTAGCGCCACGTTGGAGACGTGGATCGACGCTTCGCGCGTGATGATCCCGCCTTCTTGCTGGGGCGTCTGACGCTGGTGTTTCTTGATCAGGTTAATGCCGCGCACAACCACACGGTCGGCTTTCGGCATGACCTGAACGACTTCGCCTTCCGCGCCCCGGTCCTTGCCGGCGAGCACGACGACTTTGTCGCCTTTTTTGATCTTCGCAGCCATTACAGCACCTCCGGCGCCAGCGACACGATCTTCATGTGCTTGGCGGCGCGCAGTTCGCGGGTCACCGGGCCAAAGATACGTGTGCCGATCGGCTCTTTGTTATTGTTGATCAGAACAGCGGCGTTGCGGTCAAACCGGATCACCGATCCGTCCTTGCGCTGGATGTCCTTCGCGGTGCGCACAACCACAGCCTTCATGACCTGGCCTTTTTTCACACGGCCGCGCGGGATCGCTTCTTTTACCGACACGACGATGATGTCGCCAACGCCGGCATATCTGCGTTTCGCGCCGCCAAGCACCTTGATGCACTGAACGCGCTTTGCGCCGGAATTATCGGCGACGTCCAAATTTGATTGCATCTGGATCATGGTGATCCTCCTGATGGGCCCTCATGGCCCGCTTCACTCATTCCATCCGCCCCAACTCCCCGAAAGGAGGGCGAACGGGCTTAACCTTTTGCTCCGAGGCCGATGACTTCCCAGCGTTTCAGCTTGGATTTCGGCGCGCATTCCTGAATGCGGACCAGATCGCCGACCTTGTATTTGTTTTCCGCGTCATGAGCGTGAAAACGATTTGAACGACGGACAACTTTCTTGAACAGCGGATGCGTAAACATACGCTCGACATTCACGATGACCGTTTTCTCGCCCTTGTCGCTCACAACGGAGCCTTGCAGAATGCGTTTTGGCATTGCTTTCGCCTTTATCCTTAGTTCGCCCGGGTTTTTTCGCCGAGAATGGTTTTGATCCGGGCGATGTCCTTGCGCACTTCGCCGATGCGTGTGGTCTTTTCGAGCTGACCCGACGCTTTCTGAAAGCGCAGGTTGAATTGTTCCCGCTTGAGCTGAAGGAGACGATCCTTCAGTTCGTCGGCGGTCAAATCGCGTGCTTCACTGGCGTTCATGACTTTGCTCCCTACTCGCCGATGCGCGTTACAATGCGCGTCTTGATCGGCAGCTTGGCTGCACCCAGCAACAGCGCTTCACGCGCGATCGCGTCCGGCACGCCGTCAAGTTCGAACATGATGCGGCCAGGCTTCACTTTGGCGGCCCAGTATTCAACGGAACCCTTGCCTTTACCCATCCGCACTTCGGTCGGTTTCTTCGACACCGGCACGTCCGGAAAAATGCGAATCCACACACGGCCCTGACGCTTCATGGCGCGGGTGATGGCGCGGCGAGTGGCTTCGATCTGACGCGAGGTTACGCGTTCCGGCTCCATGGCTTTAAGACCATGGGATCCGAAGTTCAGATCCGTACCGCCCTTAGCGGCTCCCTTGATGCGCCCTTTGTGCATCTTGCGGAATTTTGTTCTTTTCGGCTGCAGCATGACTGGCTCGCTCCAAAATCCTTAATTCGCGCTAGTTGCGCTGCTGATGACCGACGCCGCCCGTCTGGGCTTCGATCAAACGCTTTTCGTGACCCATGGGGTCGTGTTCCATGATCTCGCCCTTGAAGATCCAGACCTTGACGCCGATGGCGCCATAAGTCGTCTGAGCGGTCGCTACGCCGTAATCGATATCGGCGCGAAGCGTATGAAGCGGCACGCGGCCTTCACGGTACCATTCCATCCGCGCGATCTCAGCGCCGCCAAGACGACCGGAGACATTAACGCGAATGCCAAGGCCGCCCATGCGCTGGGCTGTCTGCATTGCGCGCTTCATGGCGCGGCGGAAGGCGACCCGGCGCTCAAGCTGCTGCGCGATATTCTCGGCAACCAGCGTCGCATCAATTTCCGGCTTGCGGATTTCAACGATGTTGAGGACCGTTTCCGACGAAGACAGCTTCGAGAGTTCCTGACGCAGCTTTTCGATATCGGCGCCTTTTTTGCCGATCACAACGCCCGGACGCGCGGTGTAAATCGTGACGCGGCACTTTTTGTGCGGGCGCTCGATGACAATGCGCGACACGCCGGCCTGTTGAAGGCGCTTTTCGAGATACTTCCGGATCGCGAGGTCTTCATGCAGCAAGTCGCCATAGGCGGCTTTGCCGGCAAACCAGCGCGAGTCCCAGGTGCGGTTGATCCCGAGGCGGAGGCCGATTGGGTTTACTTTCTGGCCCATTAAGCGGCCTCCTCAACTTCTTTCACGACGATCGTGATTTCAGAAAACGGCTTTTGAATTCTGCCGACGCGGCCACGCGCGCGGGCTTTCCAGCGCTTCATGACCATGTTCTTGCCAACAAAAGCCTGATCGACAACGAGCTGATCGATGTCGAGATCGTGGTTGTTCTCAGCGTTTGCGATCGCGCTTTCCAGAACTTTCTTGACGTTCAGGGAAATGCGCTTGCGCGAAAAGGTCAGCTCGGCGAGCGCCTTTTCAACCGGCATGCCGCGAATAAGCTGCGCCACAAGGTTCAATTTCTGCGGCGAGGTGCGGATCAGGCGGCCTTTGGCCATGGCCTGGGTTTCACCAACGCGCCGGGGATTTTTACTCTGCCCCATGACTATTTCCTCTTCGCCTTCTTGTCCGCGCCGTGACCGTAATAGGACCGGGTCGGAGAGAATTCGCCGAACTTGTGACCGACCATGTCTTCGGTGACATGTACGGGGATGAATTTCTGGCCGTTATAGACGTTGAACGTCAGTCCGACGAATTGCGGCAGGATCGTTGAACGGCGCGACCAGGATTTGATCCCGCCTTTGTGTTTTCCGTCCTGTGACTCTTCCGCTTTCTTCAGGAGATAGCGGTCGACGAACGGACCTTTCCAGACTGAACGTGGCATGTCGTATTATCTCCGGCCTATTTCTTTTTCTTGCGCGCGTGACGCGAGCGCAGGATGAGTTTGTCAGTTGCTTTATTCTTGCGGGTCTTGGCGCCTTTGGTCGGCTTGCCCCACGGCGTGACCGGGTGACGACCGCCCGAGGTGCGGCCTTCGCCGCCGCCATGGGGGTGATCGACCGGGTTCATCACGACACCGCGCACCGCAGGACGCTTGCCCTTGTGACGATTGCGCCCGGCCTTGCCAATCGACTGGTTCATGTGATCCGGGTTGGAGACGGCGCCGATTGTCGCCATGCACTCACCAGAAACGAGGCGCACTTCGCCAGACTGCATGCGCACCTGCGTCATGCCGCCGTCGCGGCCGACGAGCTGGGCATAAGTCCCTGCGGAACGCGCAACTTGACCGCCCTTGCCCGGCTTCAGCTCCACATTGTGGATGATCGTGCCGACCGGAATGCCTTTAAGCTTCATGGCGTTGCCGGGCTTCACGTCAACCTTTTCGCCCGCGATGACTTTATCGCCAGCCTTGAGACGCTGCGGCGCGAGGATGTAAGCCTGCTCGCCATCGAGATATTTCAAAAGCGCGATGAAGCCCGAACGGTTCGGATCATATTCGAGACGCTCGACCTTGGCTTCGATGTCAAACTTGTTCCTTTTGAAGTCGACAAGCCGATAGGTCTTTTTCACGCCGCCGCCGCGACGGCGAACGGTGATGCGACCGGTGTTGTTGCGACCGGCTTTTTCACTCAAGCCCTCAGTCAGCGATTTGACAGGTTTACCCTTCCAAAGCTCGCTGCGGTCCACCAGCACCAGCTGGCGGCGGCTCGGCGTCGTCGGTTTGAATTTTCTCAAAGCCATTGGATTAAACCTGCCTTAAAGTCCGGTCGTCACGTCGATGGAGTGACCTTCTTCGAGGGTCACGACCGCTTTTTTCACTGTCGAACGCGTATAGCCGCGTCCCTTGAACTGCTTGTTCTTGCCTTTGATGCGCAGCGTATTCACGGCCTTCACTTTGACCTTGAACAGCGCCTCAACGGCTTCCTTGATCTCCGGCTTCGTCGCCGTGAGAGGTGTCTGAAACACAACCTGATTGTTTTCCGATGCGATCGTCGATTTCTCGGTGATCACCGGCGCAATTAGCGTGTTGTAATGGGCCTCAACGGCCCCGGTTACGGGTTTCTTGCTCATTTGAGGCGCTCCTCCAGACCTTCGACGGCTGCCTTGGTGAGGATCAGCTTGTCCTTGCGCAGAATGTCATAAACATTCGCGCCGATGACCGGCAGCATGTCGATGCCCGCGAGATTGCGCGTGGCGAGGCCGAAATTCTCATCAACTGATGCGTCAACGATCAGGGCGTTGGCGATGTCCATTTTCGCAAAAGCCTCGACCAGCGTTTTAGTCTTGGCGTCGGCGAGCTTGGCTTCGTCAATCACGATCAGCGAGCCTTCAGCCGCTTTCGCGGAAAGAGCATGCTTGAGCGCAAGACGGCGCACTTTTTTAGGCAGGTCGATCGCATGGCTGCGCACGCGAGGCCCATGAGCCTTGCCGCCGCCGCGGAATTGCGGAGCTGCGCGGTTGCCGTGACGGGCGCCGCCGCCGCCTTTCTGGCGACCGAATTTCTTCGAGGTGGCTTTGACTTCGCCACGCTCTTTCGCCTTGTGCGTGCCTTGCTGGCGTTTGGCCAGCTGATAGACAACGCAGCGGTGCAGAATGTCTGCGCGCGGCTCGAGACCGAAGATCGCGTCATCGAGATCGATGGACCCGGCCTTCTTGTTGTCAATGCTGAGGACGTCGGTTTTCATTATTCGTCCCCTTCTTTCTTTTCAGTTTCATCAGCGGACGGCACGCCTTCAGCGCCGGCGCCGGATTCTTGTTCTTTCAGCGCAGCCGCCTGTTGGGCCTGCGCCTCTTCCGCCGCAGCCTTGGCCGCAGCTTCTTCTTCAGCCGCAGCTTGCGCGGCCGCTTCTTCAGCCTGACGAGCCGCTTCCTTAGCAGCTGATCTCAGCGCCGCCGGCAGGACTGCGTTTTCAGGCGTAGGCTTTTTCACCGCATCCTTGATCAACACCCAGCCGCCTTTTGGACCTGGCACAGCGCCTTTGATCAGGATCAAACCGCGCTCTGTATCGGTCTTCACGATCTGAAGGTTTTGCGTGGTCACACGAGCTGCGCCCATATGGCCGGCCATCTTCTTGCCTTTGAAGACCTTGCCCGGATCCTGACACTGACCCGTAGAACCATGCGAGCGGTGTGAGATCGACACACCGTGCGTCGCGCGAAGGCCGCCGAAATTCCAGCGCTTCATGGCGCCGGCGAAGCCTTTACCGATGGAGGTGCCTGTCACGTCGACATACTGACCTTCAAAATAATGATCGGCGATGATCTCTTCGCCAACGTCGATCATGTTTTCTTCGGAGACGCGGAACTCTGCGACTTTCGCCTTCGGCTCGACATTGGCTTTGGCGAACTGGCCGCGTTCAGCTTTCGTCGTGCGTTTGGCTTTCTTCGCGCCAGCGCCAAGCTGCACCGCAGTGTAGCCGTTCTTATCAGCCGTGCGCTGACCCACCACTTGACAATTTTCAAGCTGCATCACCGTCACCGGAAGGTGTTCACCTTCCGACGAGAAGATGCGGGTCATCCCGACTTTCTTTGCAATTAGTCCCGTGCGCATTTCAAATGCTCCTTAAGCGCCCAGCTTGATTTCGACATCGACGCCAGCCGAGAGGTCGAGTTTCATAAGCGCATCCACCGTTTGCGGCGTCGGATCGACGATATCGAGCATGCGCTTATGAGTGCGCATTTCGAATTGCTCACGGCTCTTTTTATCAATATGCGGCGAACGGTTGACCGTATAACGCTCGATGCGCGTCGGCAGCGGGATTGGCCCGCGCACATTGGCGCCCGTGCGTTTCGCCGTATTCACGATTTCCAACGTCGAAGCGTCGAGCACGCGATGATCAAACGCTTTGAGCCTGATGCGGATATTCTGTTGCATTTTTCGGTCGCTTTGCTTTGGGTCTACGCTTCGTTCTTAAAAAATCCGGTTCTCAATTCCGGAGTCGAAAGCGCGGACCGGTTTAGGGCCGGTCCGCGCAATATTGTCGCCTGCTACTCGATGATTTTCGAGACGATGCCGGCGCCGACCGTACGGCCGCCTTCACGGATAGCGAAGCGAAGCTTCTCTTCCATGGCGATCGGCACGATCAGCTCGACATTCACTTCCACATTGTCACCCGGCATGACCATTTCGACGCCTTCTTTAAGCGTCACGACGCCGGTCACGTCGGTGGTGCGGAAGTAGAATTGCGGGCGGTAGTTCGTGAAGAACGGCGTGTGACGGCCGCCTTCTTCTTTCGTCAGGATGTAGGCTTCAGCCACGAATTTCGTGTGCGGGGTCACTGAGCCCGGCTTGCAGAGCACCTGGCCGCGCTCAACAGCTTCACGCTCGATGCCGCGCAGAAGAACGCCGACATTGTCGCCTGCTTCACCGCGGTCAAGCAGCTTGCGGAACATTTCAACGCCCGTGCAGGTGGTTTTCTTCGTGTCTTTGATGCCGATGATTTCGAGTTCGTCGCCAACATTGACAACGCCGCGCTCAACACGGCCGGTGACAACAGTGCCGCGGCCGGAGATCGAGAAAACGTCTTCGATCGGCAGCAGGAACGGCTGGTCAACAGGACGCTCAGGCGTCGGGATGTAGGTGTCGACGGCTTCCATCAGCGCTTTGATGGAGTTTTCGCCGATTTCCGGGTCGCGGCCTTCAAGAGCTGCGAGCGCCGAACCCTTGATGATCGGAATATCGTCGCCCGGGAATTCGTAAGAAGAAAGAAGTTCGCGAACTTCCATTTCGACGAGCTCGAGCAGCTCTTCGTCGTCAACCTGGTCAACTTTGTTGAGGTAAACAACGATCGCCGGAACGCCAACCTGACGAGCAAGCAGGATGTGCTCGCGGGTCTGTGGCATCGGGCCATCCGCTGCGTTCACAACGAGGATCGCGCCGTCCATCTGCGCCGCGCCTGTGATCATGTTTTTCACATAGTCAGCGTGACCCGGACAGTCGACGTGTGCGTAGTGACGGTTTTCCGTTTCATACTCAACGTGTGCGGTCGAGATCGTGATCCCGCGAGCCTTTTCTTCCGGCGCCGCATCAATCTGGTCATACGCCTTGAAGTCACCGAAATATTTGGTGATCGCAGCCGTCAGGGTCGTCTTGCCATGGTCAACGTGACCAATAGTTCCGACGTTAGCGTGCGGTTTTGTACGTTCAAACTTTGCCTTCGACATTTCACTTCTCTCCGTCTTCTTTGACGTCTGTCTTTAAACCTGATCGCCCGGGGGTCTTCGTTCTGGCGGGCGGCCTTCTCTGAATTGGCTAGCCAGCCAGCTTCGCCTTAACTTCCTCTTCAACCGCTTTCGGCACGCGCTCATAGTGATCGAACTGCATCGTGTACTGAGCGCGACCCTGGGTCGCCGAGCGAAGATTATTCACATAACCAAACATGTTGGCGAGCGGCACCATCGCGTGAACGACGTTGGCGTTGCCGCGCATTTCCTGCTCCTGGATCTGCCCGCGCCGCGAGTTGAGGTCGCCGATCACCGTGCCGGTGTATTCTTCCGGCGTGACGACTTCGACCTTCATGACTGGCTCGAGAAGCGCGAGACCAAGCGCAGGCTTGTTTTCGCGCAACGCAGCGCGCGCCGCGATTTCAAACGCCAGCACAGAGGAGTCGACGTCGTGGAACGCGCCGTCATAAAGCTCGATCTTGAAATCGAGGATCGGGAAGCCAACCAGGAGACCCGTTTCACGGATCGAGTTGATGCCCTTTTCGACGCCCGGGATATATTCCTTCGGGATCGAGCCGCCAACGATCTGGCTTTCAAATGAGTAGCCGACGCCAGGCTCCTGCGGAATGACGCGGAACTTGATGCGCGCGAACTGACCTGAACCGCCCGACTGTTTCTTGTGGGTGTAGTCGATATCCGCTTCTTTGGTGATCGTCTCGCGATAAGCAACCTGCGGCGCGCCAATATTGGCTTCGACCTTGAACTCACGCTTCATGCGGTCGACCAGAATGTCGAGATGAAGCTCGCCCATGCCCTTGATGATGGTCTGACCGGATTCTTCATCAGTCGAGACGCGGAATGACGGATCCTCAGCTGCAAGACGCTGCAACGCAAGGCCCATTTTTTCCTGGTCGGCTTTGGTTTTCGGCTCAACAGCGAGCTCGATCACCGGCTCCGGGAATTCCATCCGCTCAAGCACGACCGGTTTCGCCGGATCGCAAAGCGTATCGCCCGTCGTCGTATCTTTGAGACCAACAACAGCGATGATGTCGCCAGCGAAAGCCTCTTTGATCTCTTCGCGGCTGTTGGAGTGCATTTGCAGCATCCGGCCGGCGCGTTCTTTCTTGCCCTTGACCGTGTTGATCAGCTGTGAGCCCGCTTCGAGCTTGCCCGAATAAATACGGCAGAAGGTGAGTGTGCCCACAAACGGGTCGTTCATCACCTTGAAGGCGAGCATGGAAAGCGGCTCGTCGTCGGACGATTTGCGCGTTACTTCCGTGTCTGTGTCAGGCAGCACGCCCTTGATCGGCGGCACCTCAACCGGGCTCGGCAGGAAGTCGACAACCGCATCGAGCATCGGCTGAACGCCCTTGTTCTTGAAGGCGGAGCCGCAAAGAACCGGGTGGAATTCAACCTTACAGGTGCCCTGACGGATGAGGCGTTTGATGGTCGCTTCATCGGGCTCATTGCCCTCGAGATAGGCTTCCATCACGGCTTCGTCGAGTTCGACGACCGTTTCGACCATTTTCTCGCGATATTCTTTAGCCTTGTCGAGGAGATCGGCCGGAATGTCTTCTTCATGGAAGGCGGCGCCGAGATTTTCCTCTTCCCAGATGACAGCCTTCATTTTGATAAGATCGACGATGCCTTTGAAGTTGTTCTCCGCACCGATGGGCAGCTGAAGAATAACCGTTTTCGCGGCAAGGCGTTTGTGGATGGTGTCCACGGAGTAATAGAAGTCAGCGCCAATCTTATCCATCTTGTTGATGAAGAAGATGCGCGGCACATGATACTTGTCACCCTGACGCCAGACTGTTTCCGTCTGCGGCTCAACACCGGCGTTAGCGTCGAGAAGCGCAACAGCGCCGTCGAGAACGCGCAGGGAGCGCTCGACTTCAATCGTAAAGTCAACGTGGCCTGGGGTGTCGATGATGTTCAGGCGCTTGTCTTTCCAGGAACATGTCGTCGCGGCGGACGTAATCGTGATGCCGCGCTCTTGCTCCTGCTCCATCCAATCCATCGTCGCGGCGCCGTCATGGACTTCGCCGATCTTGTGGGACTTGCCGGTGTAATAAAGGACACGCTCGGTCGTCGTCGTCTTGCCCGCATCGATGTGGGCCATGATGCCGAAGTTCCGATAGTCTTCAATTTTGTGCGTGCGCGCCATGACTGCGGGCCCTTACTCTTTCAATTCCGTTACCAGCGATAATGCGAGAATGCGCGGTTGGCTTCCGCCATCCGGTGCGTATCTTCACGCTTCTTGACCGCTGCGCCCCGGTTCTGTGAGGCGTCCATTAGTTCATTCGAAAGCTTGTCGACCATAGTGGTCTCATTGCGCGAGCGAGCTGCGTTAATGATCCAGCGCATGGCGAGAGCGAGCTTGCGGTCCGGGCGAACCTCGACCGGAACCTGATATGTCGCGCCGCCGACCCGGCGTGAGCGGACTTCGATAGCCGGCGTCACATTTTCAAGCGCTTCTTTAAAGAGCTCGACCGGCGGGCGGCGCAGTTTGGCTTCGATCTTCTCGAAAGCGCCGTAGACAATTTTTTCGGCCGCCGGCTTTTTGCCGTCAACCATGACGTAGTTCATAAATTTCGAAACGGTCTTGTCGCCGAACTTCGGGTCCGGATGAACGACGCGTTTTTCTGCGCGGTGACGACGTGACATCTCTTAAATCCTTACTTCGGCCGCTTGGCGCCGTATTTCGAACGGCGCTGTTTGCGATCTTTGACGCCCTGCGTATCGAGCACGCCGCGGATAATGTGGTAGCGAACGCCGGGAAGGTCTTTCACGCGACCGCCGCGGATCAGGACCACAGAGTGCTCCTGAAGGTTGTGACCTTCGCCCGGGATATAGCCGATCACCTCATGACCGTTGGTCAGGCGGATCTTTGCAACCTTACGAAGCGCCGAGTTCGGCTTCTTCGGTGTCGTAGTGTAAACGCGCGTGCAAACGCCGCGCTTTTGAGGATTGCCCTCAAGCGCCGGCACTTTGTTGATTGCCCGTTTCGGCTTCCGCGGTTTGCGGATAAGTTGTTGAATCGTCGGCATCCGTTTCCGTCTCTCCGGCTTTGGCCTTCGCTTGTCGCAGGCGCTGACCCAAATCCTTCGCGACATGGATGGGATTATCCATGACGCAAACGAGCGGAGCCCCGTCAGGCGGAACGCCGCTCAATAAACCTATACTGTCATCAGCTAAAAGCGGCTGCGTTTCAGGGTCTTTCCCGAAAAGGAAAAGAGCTGACGGCCAGCCATTCAGCGGCGCGAGACATACCGGCGCGAGTCGGGTGGGTCAATACGTGTTTACAAAAATAAAAGACGTTTTCGCTGGTTTTTTCCGGCCAGCGCTTCCCACATGGTGGCCGCTTCCTTGCACGCTGTTAAGACAGCCGAAAAATCGCCGGAAATCAAGGCGACAAGGGGCTAAATTGCATTTGGCGGAAACGGCTTAAAAGAATCATGGATAAGAATGAAACGGCGCACCAGCCGGATCGAGGAGGCAGAAAGTTGCGTATCGCCATCGTTCAATATGGGGTCTTCCATGACCGTTTTGAGGCATTGAGGGCCGGCGCGAGCGAGACCTACTACGCTCAACGCTATTCAGTGGATTTTGTCGCCTCCCTCGCCGATCGATGCGAATTTCTCGGCGTTTGCGGCGTTCTGGGGGAAAAAACAGAGGAGGTCGCGCTTTCAAACCGACTCCATTCAGCCTGCATACCTGCGATCAAGGGCGGCGCACTGGATTCGCCCTCTATCATCCGGCTGCTGGAAAAATGGCGGCCGGACCGGCTGATTCTCCAGGCGCCGGACCGGCCTCTTCTAAGATGGGCGTTAAAAAACAGGGTCGAAACCCTGCCCCTGCTTGCGGACAGCTTTGAACAAAAGTCGGTCAAACGGCAGGCGCAGGCGTTCCTTCTCGGACGGCTTCTCAATAATCGCGCCTTCCGCGCTGTCGGAAACCACAATGTGCCCTCTTGCCTCTCACTGAAGCGCATTGGCGTTGATGCGGCGAAAATCTACCCATGGGACTGGCCCCACGAGGTCAGACCAGAGGCCAACCCTGTGAAGTCCCTGCCGGAAGGCCCCGCTGAGCTTGTTTATGTGGGGACCGTCGCAGAGGCAAAGGGCGTCGCGGAGTGCATTGAGGCGGCGCGCATCCTTAAAGCGGATGGCGTCGACTTTAAGATGACGATCATTGGCGGCGGCGGCTTTTCGGAAGGCGCACAGGCGCTGATCACCCGTTTTGAGTTATCGGATGAGGTCCGACTGACAGGACGGCTTTCTCATGACCAGGTCTTTGAGACGCTGAAGAGCGCGACCCTCTCCATGGCGCCGAGCTGGCACGCCTATCCGGAGGGGCTGCCAATGACGATCTATGAGGCGCTGGCGACCCGTACGCCCCTCGCCCTGTCCGACCACCCGATGTTCCAGCTCTATTTCAAAGACACACCAGCGGCCCGTATGGCGCCGGAGCGCGACCCGAACGCCCTCGCCTCGTCTATCAAGGCTCTGATTACTGATAAAGACGCCTACGCCGCCGCTTCGGAAGCGACAGGCGATCTCTGGAACCAGGTCAAATGCGACCTGACCTGGGGGAGCCTGATCAAAGCGTGGCTTGGCGAGGATGGCGCCTCGCTGGACAGTATCCAAAGGGACAGCCTCGAAGCCAGGCTCGCTCAGCTCAGTTAGAACGCTACAGCGCACCCGCTCAGAATGAAGTTGCCGGAGGCCGGCCAATAAAAACGGCGGCCCAAAGGCCGCCGTTTTTAAATGGTTCGCAAATGACGCCGCGATTATTCCGCCGCGTCAGCCGCTTGCTCAACGCCATCCTCTGACGCCGCCGCGTCTTCTGCAGGAGCTGCGCTTTCTTCCGGCGCCGCAAGCTGCGGCGCTCTTGAAGCTTCGGCGCGCTTCTGACGCTCTTCGAGCAGCAGATCGTCCCGTCGCTCCGCCTCGACCTGGTGCTTGGACATGGCCCCGCCGGTGCCGGCCGGAATGAGACGGCCGACAATGACGTTTTCTTTCAGACCCTCAAGGGTGTCGACCTTGCCGTTGACCGCCGCGTCGGTGAGGACGCGGGTCGTTTCCTGGAAGGACGCCGCGGAGATGAAGGACCGCGTTTGCAGCGAGGCTTTAGTGATGCCGAGCAGCACCGGCACGGCCTGCGCCGGACGCTTGCCCTGATCGTCGAGCTTGGCGTTGGTTTCCTCGAACTCAAGCTTGTCGACCTGCTCTTCCTTGAGGAACAGCGAGTCGCCCGGATCGGTGATTTCGACTTTTTGCAGCATCTGGCGAACGATCACCTCAATGTGCTTGTCGTTAATCGGCACGCCCTGCAAGCGATAGACTTCCTGGATCTCATCAATGAGGAAGTCGGCGAGCGCCTCGATCCCCATGATCGCCAAAATGTCATGCGGCGCCGGGTTGCCATCCATGAGGTATTCGCCCTTGGCGATGAAATCTCCGTCCTGAACCGCGATATGGCGGCCTTTGGGGACGAGATAATCGGAAGGCTCCAGGCTCTCATCGGTCGGAATGATCCGGATGCGGCGCTTGTTCTTATAGTCGCGGCCGAATTCAACGCGGCCATCGACATCGGCGATGATCGCATGATCTTTCGGACGGCGCGCTTCGAACAGTTCTGCGACACGCGGCAGACCGCCGGTGATGTCACGGGTCTTGGCGCCTTCGGTGGGGATACGCGCAAGCGCATCACCCGGCGCGATGTCTTCCCCGTCCTCGACGGAAAGAATTGCGTCAACAGGAAGCATGTAACGCGCCTCCCCGCCCGTGGAGAGCTTCATCGGCTCACCCTTGTCGTCGAGAATGACAATGGCGGGCTTCAAGTCCGCCGCACGTGGATTGGCGCGCCAATCGATGACCACGCGGCTTGCAATACCCGTCGCTTCGTCGGCGACGACCTGCATGGAGAAGCCTTCCTGAAGATCCTCGAACTTAATCTTGCCGGCGACCTCGGTGAGGATCGGCAAGGTGTATGGATCCCAGTCGGCCAGACGCTGACCGCGCGTGACTTTGGTGCCGTCCTTGACGCGCAGTTTTGCGCCATAGGAAATTTTGTAGGACGCCTGTTCCTTGCCGTCGCTATCGACGATCTTGACCAGCGTGTTGCGGCCCATGACGACGAAATCGCCCTGAGAGTCCTGCAGCACAATGCCGCCGTCGAGCTTGACGGCGCCTTCATGGCTCGCCTCGATGAACGAGGTGTCGCCAACCTGCGCCGTGCCGCCAACGTGGAATGTCCGCATGGTCAGCTGCGTGCCGGGCTCGCCGATGGACTGTGCGGCGATGACGCCCACGGACTCACCGATATTGACCGGGCAACCGCGCGCGAGGTCGCGGCCGTAGCATTTCGTGCAGATACCGACTTTGGCGTCGCAGGTGAGCACCGACCGCACGCGAATTTTCTGGAAGCCGGCGGCTTCGATCAATTCCGCCTGAGGCTCATCGACTTCGTCATTGACCTTGCCGAGAAGCTCGCCGGTTTGCGGATGCTTGAGATCCTCGAGCAGCGTGCGGCCAAGGATGATTTGCGACAGGGGCACAACAATTTCGCCCGACCGCACCACGGCTTCCATGGTGATGCCGTTGGTGGTGCCGCAATCGATTTCGCGTACGATGCAGTCCTGCGCGACGTCGACGAGACGGCGGGTCAAATAACCCGAGTTCGCCGTTTTCAACGCCGTATCCGCAAGACCCTTACGAGCGCCGTGTGTCGAGTTGAAGTACTCGAGCACGGTGAGGCCCTCTTTAAAGTTCGATGTGATTGGCGTCTCGATAATCTCGCCTGACGGCTTCGCCATCAGACCGCGCATGGCGCCGAGCTGACGCATCTGGGTCGGCGAACCACGCGCGCCCGAATGCGACATCATGTAGATCGAGTTCGGTTCAAGCTGACGGCCTGTGTCCGGCTCATATTTGGTCTCGGAAATTTCCGCCATCATCGCGTCGGCGATTTTATCCGTACATTTCGCCCAGGCGTCGATGACCTTGTTGTATTTCTCACCACGCGTGATCAGGCCCTCAGCATATTGCTGTTCGAATTCGGAAACCTGAGCGCGGGTTTCTTCAACGAGCGGCTTCTTAGCCGCCGGAATGACAACGTCATCCTTGCCGAAGGAAATGCCCGCCTTACACGCTTCCTTGAAGCCGAGATCCATAATGTGGTCAGCAAAAATGACCGTCTTTTTCTGGCCGCAATGACGATAGACGATGTCGATGAGGCCCTGAATGGTCTTCTTCGTAAGAAGCTGGTTGATGACCGAAAACGGCACGTTGGAATCGTGCGGCAGCACCTGCGCAACCTTCATGCGGCCCGGCGTTGTTTCCACGATCTCGCGGAAATGTTCGCCTTTCTCGTTGACCCCTTCCCAGAGCGCCTTGATCTTGGAGTGCAGCGTAACGACGCCGGCGTTGAGCGCGTGCTCAATCTCCTGGATCGTGCCGAAAACCTTGCCTTCGCCCGGCTCACCTTCTTTGTCCATCGTGATGTAATAGAGACCAAGCACGATGTCCTGGCTCGGCACGATGATCGGCTTGCCGTTGGCGGGCGACAGGATGTTGTTGGTCGACATCATCAGGACGCGCGCTTCGAGTTGCGCCTCCAGTGACAACGGAACGTGCACCGCCATCTGGTCGCCGTCAAAGTCGGCGTTAAACGCCGTACACACGAGCGGGTGCAGCTGGATTGCTTTCCCCTCGATCAGCTTCGGTTCAAATGCCTGAATGCCAAGACGGTGCAGCGTCGGCGCACGGTTCAGCATGACAGGGTGCTCGCGAATGACCTCGTCGAGAATGTCCCAGACTTCGGGCCGTTCTTTTTCAACGAGTTTCTTCGCCTGTTTCACCGTTGCAGAAAGACCCTTGGCGTCAAGACGCGAATAGATGAAGGGCTTGAACAGTTCGAGCGCCATTTTCTTCGGCAGGCCGCACTCATGCAGTTTGAGTTCCGGGCCGACCACGATAACCGAACGGCCGGAATAGTCGACGCGCTTGCCGAGCAGGTTCTGACGGAAACGGCCCTGCTTGCCTTTCAGCATGTCGGACAGCGATTTCAACGGACGCTTGTTGGTGCCCGTGATAACGCGGCCGCGACGACCGTTGTCGAACAGCGCATCGACGGATTCCTGCAGCATGCGCTTTTCGTTGCGCACGATGATGTCCGGCGCGCGCAACTCGATCAGACGCTTAAGGCGGTTGTTGCGGTTGATGACCCGGCGATAGAGGTCGTTGAGGTCCGAAGTCGCGAACCGGCCGCCATCGAGCGGCACCAGCGGGCGAAGTTCCGGCGGAATGACCGGAATCACCGTCATGATCATCCATTCCGGCTTGTTGCCGGATTCGATGAAGGCGGTGATCAACTTCAGGCGCTTGGCGTATTTCTTGGTTTTGAGCTCTGAGGTTGACTCTGCGATGTCGACGCGCAGCTTTTCCGTCACCGCTTCCATGTCGATATTCGACAGAATTTCGCGCATGGCTTCGGCGCCGATGCCGGCGGTGAAGCTATCTTCGCCGAATTCTTCCTGCGCCTGAAGATACTCTTCTTCGGTGAGCATCTGGTTTGGCGCGAGATTTGTCAGGCCCGGCTCGATAACAATGTACTGTTCGAAATAGAGCACGCGCTCCACATCTTTCAGCGTCATGTCGAGCATCAGTGAAATGCGGGACGGCAGCGATTTCAGGAACCAGATATGCGCGACCGGCGCGGCGAGCTCGATATGGCCCATGCGCTCGCGGCGAACCTTGGTTAGCGTAACTTCAACGCCGCATTTTTCACAGACGATGCCTTTATACTTCATGCGCTTGTATTTGCCGCACAGGCATTCGTAATCCTTCGTCGGACCGAAGATGCGGGCGCAGAAGAGCCCGTCCCGCTCCGGCTTGAAGGTGCGGTAGTTGATGGTTTCAGGCTTTTTGATCTCGCCGAAGGACCAGGAGAGAATCTTCTCCGGGCTCGCCAGCGAAATGCGGATCTTGTTGAACGTCTGCGCGGGGGCAGTCGGATTGAATACGTTCAGCAGTTCCTGTGACATGAGCGCCTCTTAACTTTCGGTGCGGGACTTAAAACCCCGCGAATTCATCCTAAGGGTGGAACGGAAAACGCTTGCGCGTCACCCGTTCTGAAGCTCGACATTGAGGCCGAGCGAACGCATTTCCTTGACGAGCACGTTGAAGCTTTCCGGGATGCCCGCTTCGAACGAGTCATCGCCGCGAACGATCGCCTCATAGACTTTCGTCCGGCCGGCGACGTCATCGGACTTCACGGTCAGCATTTCCTGCAACGTGTAGGCGGCGCCGTAAGCTTCGAGCGCCCAGACCTCCATTTCGCCGAAACGCTGGCCGCCGAACTGGGCCTTGCCGCCCAAAGGCTGCTGCGTGACAAGCGAGTACGGGCCGATGGAGCGCGCGTGGATCTTGTCATCGACAAGGTGGTGGAGCTTCAGAAGATATTTATAGCCCACCGTCACTTTGCGGTTGAAAGTGTCGCCGGTGCGGCCGTCAAACAGCGTCACCTGGCCGGACTCTTCGAGGCCGGCTTTGGTGAGCATTTCGACGATTTCCTTCTCGCGGGCGCCGTCAAAGACGGGCGTCGCGATGGGAACGCCGCGAACGAGGTTCTGGCCAAGTTCTTTCAGCTCCTCATTGGAGCGCGGCAGCACCTGATCCTCGCCATAGACATCCTTGAACTTGGCGATGAGGTCTTCGCGGGTCGCCTGATCGGATTCCCACTGTTCCAGCAGGTCATCAATCTGACGGCCAAGACCGCGGCACGCCCAGCCGAGATGGGTCTCAAGAATCTGCCCCACATTCATGCGCGACGGCACGCCAAGCGGGTTCAGAACGATATCGACCGCGGTGCCGTCCGCGAGGAACGGCATGTCTTCCATCGGCGCAATTTTCGAGATGACACCCTTGTTGCCGTGACGGCCGGCCATCTTGTCGCCCGGCTGAAGCTTGCGCTTCACGGCCACAAAGACCTTGACCATCTTCATCACGCCCGGCGGCAGCTCGTCGCCGCGCTTCAGCTTGTCGACCTTGTCTTCAAAGCGGGCTTCGAGGCGCGCTTTGGATTCGTCGAACTGCTTCTTCATGGCTTCGATCTCGGCCATCACCGCATCGTCGGCGACGCCGATCTTCCACCACTGGCCTTTGGAAAGTTGGTTTTCCAGCACATCGGCCGTGATTGCGCCCTTCTCAAAGCCCTTCGGCCCTGAGACAGCGTCCTTGCCCTGCAGCAAGGGCTGCAGGCGGCCATAGACGTTGCGCTCAAGAATGGCGAGCTCGTCGTCGCGGTCTTTTGCAAGACGTTCGATTTCTTCACGCTCGATCGAAACCGCGCGCTCATCCTTGTCGACGCCATGACGGTTGAAGACGCGAACCTCAACAACCGTGCCAGCAACACCCGGCGGCAATTTCAGCGAGGTGTCACGCACGTCGGAGGCTTTTTCACCGAAAATCGCGCGCAGGAGTTTTTCCTCCGGCGTCATCGGCGATTCGCCTTTCGGCGTGATCTTCCCGACGAGAATATCGCCCGGATGCACTTCGGCGCCGATGGCGACGATGCCAGCCTCGTCGAGATTGCGAAGCGCTTCTTCCGACACGTTCGGTATGTCGCGCGTAATCTCTTCAGGGCCAAGCTTGGTGTCGCGCGCCATCACTTCGAACTCTTCGAGGTGGATGGAGGTGAACACGTCGTCGCGCACGATGCGCTCGGAAATCAGGATCGAGTCCTCGAAATTGTAACCGTTCCACGGCATGAACGCGACGAGCACGTTCTTGCCGAGGGCAAGCTCGCCAAGATCCGTCGACGGACCGTCGGCGATAATATCGCCTTCACGCACCTGATCGCCGATTTTCACCAGCGGACGCTGGTTGATACAGGTGTTCTGGTTCGAACGCTGGAACTTGCGCAGGTTGAAAATATCAACGCCCGGCTTGGTTGGGTCGTTCTCTTCAGTAGCGCGGATAACAATGCGTTGCGCGTCCACCTGCTCGACAATGCCGGTGCGGCGGGCGGCGACGGCGGCGCCGGAGTCACGCGCCACAATCGCTTCCATGCCGGTGCCCACAAACGGCGCCTCGGCCTGAAGAAGCGGCACAGCCTGACGCTGCATGTTCGAACCCATGAGCGCGCGGTTGGCGTCGTCATTTTCAAGGAACGGAATAAGCGCCGCAGCGACCGAAACGAGCTGTTTCGGCGAAACGTCAATATAGGCCACGTCTTCTCGCGGAACCAGCGTGGCGTCGCCGCCGACGCGGCAGTTCACGAACTCATTCGAAAGCTTGCCGTTATCGTCAACTTCAGCGTTCGCCTGCGCGATCGCGAAGCGCTGCTCTTCCATGGCGGAAAGATAGACGACATCGTCCGTCACCTTGCCGTCGATCACCCGGCGGTACGGGCTTTCGATGAAGCCGTATTTATTGACCTGCGCGTGGGTCGCTAGCGAGTTGATCAGACCGATATTCGGTCCTTCCGGCGTCTCGATCGGACAGATGCGGCCGTAATGGGTCGGGTGAACGTCGCGGACTTCGAAGCCGGCGCGCTCACGGGTGAGGCCGCCCGGGCCAAGCGCCGAGAGGCGGCGCTTGTGGGTGATCTCGGAGAGCGGGTTGGTCTGGTCCATGAACTGCGAAAGCTGCGAGGAGCCAAAGAACTCGCGCACCGCAGCCGCCGCCGGTTTGGCGTTGATCAGGTCGTGCGGCATCAGCGTATCAAGCTCTTGGCTGGACATGCGCTCTTTAATGGCGCGTTCCATGCGAAGCAGACCGATGCGGTACTGGTTCTCCATCAGCTCGCCGACTGAACGCACCCGGCGGTTGCCGAGATTGTCGATATCGTCGATTTCGCCATTGCCGTCGCGCAGTTGCACGAGCGTCTTGAGCACCGCAAGGATGTCTTCCTTACGGAGGGTGCGCAGCGTGTCTTCGGTCTCGAAACCAAGGCGGATATTCATCTTCACCCGGCCGACCGATGACAGGTCATAGCGTTCCGGATCGAAGAACAGCGAATAGAACAGGCCTTCCGCCGTTTCCAGTGTCGGCGGCTCGCCTGGGCGCATGACGCGATAGATGTCGATCAGCGCCATCTCGCGGTTGCGGTTCTTATCCGCATTCAGCGAGTTGCGGACATAGCCGCCAATATTGATGTGGTCGACGTCGATCGTATCGAACGCATTGACGCCGATCTCCTCGAAGGTTTCGAGATGGTCTGCGGTGATCTCTTCGCCAGCCTCGGCGTAGATTTCGCCATTGTCGAAATTCACGAGGTCGGAGGCGAAATAACGGCCAATCATCTCTTCGTCAGAGAGGAGAAGATCTTTCAACCCTTCTTCGGCGAGCTTCTTGGCCGCGCGGGCGGAAAGCTTCTTGCCAGCCTCGAGAACGACTTCGCCGTTCTTGGCGTTGATCAGGTCGCGCTCAACCTTCACGCCTTTCCAGCGCTCAGGGTTGTACGGCATGATCCAGCCGGTCTTGATCTTCTTATGCGGGACGCGGTCATAGAATTCGTCGAGGATCTCTTCCTGATCCATGCCGAGCGCATAAAGCAGCGTTGTCGCCGGCAGCTTGCGTCGGCGGTCGATGCGGACATTGACGATGTCTTTGGCGTCGAATTCGAAATCGAGCCAGGAGCCGCGATACGGAATGATCCGGGCCGCGAAAAGCAGCTTGCCCGAAGAGTGGCTCTTGCCCTTGTCGTGATCGAAGAACACGCCCGGCGAACGGTGCATCTGCGAAACGATAACGCGCTCTGTGCCGTTGACGATGAAGGTGCCGTTGTCCGTCATGAGCGGCATGTCGCCCATATAGACTTCCTGCTCCTTGATATCCTTGACGGATTTTGCGCCGGTTTCTTCGTCCACTTCAAATACGATGAGGCGCAGCGTCACCTTGAGCGGCGCCGCATAGGTCATGTCGCGCTGCTGACACTCTTCCGTGTCATATTTCGGCTCCTCAAACTCGTAGGAGACATATTCAAGGGTCGCAGTCTCGGTGAAATCCGAGATCGGGAAGACCGAGCGGAACACCGCTTCAAGGCCTTCGAGCAGACGATCTTCGGGTTTGGCGAAGCGCTGCAGGAACTGTTCGTAGGAATCTTTTTGAACCTGGATCAGGTTCGGCATGGGAGCCGCATCGCCGATGCGGCCGAAATTTTTGCGAATTCGTTTCTTCTCAACGAAGGATTGCGCCATATTATCCTCACAAGCGGGTGTCAGCCGTTCAAACGCGCGCTAGAGCCCTGACGGACAACAGGGTTAATGCATGCGCAAAAGTCCCGTCGGCCGGACGAAGTTCGACCGCGGGTCCCGGGTGACTAAATTTTGATCTCGATTATCCGAAGCACGTCGCCGCAAAGCCTGAAGCCGCCGGTGGATGCCACCGGCGGCGAATGGGTGTAATAAGCACGCCCGCCACCCTCCGCAACCCCTCTCAGGGAAGAAATTGGGGGAGAAACGCGCCCTTCCAGCGTTTTGGCCGAACCTATTTGAGTTCGACTTTCGCGCCAGCCTCTTCGAGCTTTTTCTTGATTTCTTCAGCTTCGGATTTGCCCGCAGCTTCTTTGACGGTTTTGCCGCCAGCTTCAACGAGGTCTTTTGCTTCTTTCAGGCCAAGACCTGTGATCGCGCGAACTTCCTTGATCACGTTAATCTTCTTGTCGCCTGCATCGACCAGAACGACGTCAAATTCGGTCTTTTCCTCAGCCGCTTCAGCAGCCGCGCCAGGAGCTGCCGCAACCGCAACCGCGCCAGCCGCCGGCTCGATGCCGTACTCGTCTTTCAGAATATTTTTCAGCTCAGCCGCTTCCAGAAGCGTCAGGCCAACAAGCTCTTCAGCCAGTTTTTTAAGATCAGCCATTGTCTTAGTTTCCTAGTTCTTTGATTTGGTTACAAAATTGGTGCGAACGTTACGCCGCTTCGCGATTCTCCAGTGTCTCCAGGATGCCGGCGATATTGGACGCCGGGGCGCCGAGGGCGCCGGCGATTTCCGCCGCAGGAGACGTGATGGCCAGGACGATGGAGGCGATGAGCTCTTCGCGTGACGGCATGGAGGCAAGCGCTTCCACCCCTTTCACGTCCATGATTTCTTCGCCCATCGCGCCGCCCAGGATCGTGAGTTTCTCATTATCCTTGGCGAATTTCTTGACGGCTTTCGCCGCTGCGACCGGGTCTTCAGAGAACGCAATGGCGGTTGGTCCCTGGAAAAGATCCGTAAGTTTTTCGCTCGGCTTCCCAGAGATCGCGATCTTGGCGAGACGATTCTTGACGATTTTCATGGAAGCGCCGGCATTGCGCAGTTCACCGCGCAAGGACTCGAATTCAGAGACCGACAGGCCTCCATTCGCCACCACGACAACCGTGTTCGCATCGAACACGCCGCCGATCCATTCGACCATTTCCGCCTTTTGGGTTCTGTCCATGAGGCAGGTCCTTTGGTTCAAACAAGGCCGGAAGACGTCTCCCGGCCCCAACTATCCCCGCTTGCGCGGGGGGCTTCGATCTATGCGGAAAGTGGTGCGGAAACCAAAAAGGCTCCCGCGTTTTCCGCAGAGAGCCTGCCCCAGAAGGTCTCATGGACATCCGGCTCTTGAACCGGTTGATCCTTTTCCCTCTGTCTATGCGGGAGATTAAGTGAATTGCTCCACACCCGCAGTCTCGGACAGGTTGCGCCGGGCGAGCCCGGTGCGACGGTGCGATTACCAGCTTTTCCGCTGATTGCAAGCCTTCACGGCGCAAATACCGGGAAATAGCCGCGTTTTACGCCTCATCTGTGGGTCGCGCCCAAAAACTTTTGGCCGGTTGCGGTTCTGCTGAGTCCTATAGGGCATCAAGCAAAGAAAAATCATTAGTGGGGCGCTTCATGGATCGATTTCGTTTGTCAGCCGCAATCTTCGCGGCCTCGACCGTCTTTTTCCTCTCAACGGCGGCGGTTTTCGCCGCTGCGGCGCAAGAGCCGGATGATGCTGCGGTTGAGGACCCGCAAGCGGAGCTCGAATGGGACACCACCCTCGCCCGCGGCAAGACCCGCGAAATCGACTTTGAGACCAGCGAAGGCACCTTCATGTCCGCGGATGTTTCTCCGGACGGGAAATGGATCGTCTTTGACCTCCTCGCCAGCGTCTACCGGATGCCGATATCCGGCGGGAAAGCCGTAAATCTGACCGTCGACAGCGGCGTCGCCACCAATTATCACCCGCAATATTCACCAGATGGAAAATACATCGCGTTCATTTCCGACCGCAAAGGCCAGAGCAATCTCTGGATCATGAATGCGGATGGCTCGAACCCGGTGCAGATCTGGCAGGATCTCGACGCCCGGTATCAGACGCCCGCCTGGAGCGCCGACAGCCAATACATTTTTGCGCGCAAACAATCGCTCTACAAAGCGGGCGCAAAGCCGGAAGAAGGGATCTGGATGTTCCATCGCTCTGGCGGCAAAGGCGTTCAGATTGTCGGCGAAGGTCAGCCGGAAGCGTCATGGCCCTCCCCCTCGACCGACGGTAAATTTCTCTATTTCGAAGTCACGACCGGCCCCAAGGCCTGGGGCGGGCGCCATGACGCCCTCATGGGCGAGATGCAGGTTCGCCGCCTCGATCTGCAGACCGGCGAAATCCGCGAAGAAAGTCAGGGTGTTCTCGCCCAGCAGCGGCGCTGGTCAAGCGGCGGCATGGCCGCGCCCGAAACTTCGCCGGATGGACGCTATATGACTTTCATCCGTCGGATGCCGGACGGGCTCATCTCATTCAAAGGCCATGAGTTCGGCCCGCGCACTGCGCTCTGGCTTCGCGACCTTGAGACCGGTGAGGAACGCATCCTCATGGACCCGGTGGAGCAGGATCTGATCGAAGGCTCCAAGGCGCTCCGCGTTTTCCCGGGCTACAGCTTTACGCCGGACGGCCGCTCAGTCGTGGTGGCGCAAGGCGGAAAGCTTCATAAGGTCGACGTGAAAAGCGGGACGGTCGCGACGATCGACTTCACCGCCCGCGTCCATCGCCAGATCTCCGGACAGGCCTACAGATCATTCCGCATTGAAGACGCGCCTTTCGAAGCGAAGTTCATCCGCTGGGCCGCCGCGTCTCCGAACGGCAAGACGCTCGCCTTTCAGGCTGTCGGTAAAATCTGGATACAGTCTCTACCAAACGGCAAGCCGAAACGCCTGACCAATCTTGGCGATGACATTCTCGAATTCGGCCCCGCGTGGTCGCCAGACGGACGCAGCATCGCTTTTGTAAGTTGGGACGATGGCGAGCGCGGCCAGCTATGGAAGGTCGCCGCCGGCGGCGGATCGCCAAGGCGGCTTTCAACCGAAGCGGGCGAATACGCCAACCCCGACTGGAGCTCAGACGGCAAGAAGATCGCTGTCGGCAAGGGCGCCAATTACACGGCCCGCGGACGCAACATTTCCAACAATGCATGGTGGAACATTGCGGTCTTTTCCGCCAGTGGCGGCGCGCCGGAGATCGTGGCGCAGATAGACTATATGAATGGCTTCGGCGATCAGCGGCAGCAATTGCCGCGGCCGATCTGGGGACCGGAAGGTCGCATCTTCTTTCTGCGCGGCGCCCCGCGCGACGAGGCCGCCTTTGGCGGCGATCCGTTCTCCGAACTTGTTTCTGTCGCGCCGGCGGCGACCCTCGATCCGCCGCGCATTCATGCGCGCTTCAACTACGCCGATGAGGCGGCGATCTCACCCGACGGCAGTCATGTTGCGTTTCTTGAAGGCGACAACGTCTATCTTGCGCCGCTTCCCTATAATGCGTCCGCCGGAAAACCGGTTGTCCTGACGAAAAAGGAAGACGCCACAAAACTGCCGGCAAAAGCGCTGTCGACCACTGGCGGGCTCTATCCCAACTGGCGCGATAGCCGCACTGTCGAGTTCAATTCGGCGAAGATCTATTACAGCTATGATCTCGGCGCAGAGAAGACGCAGGAAACAAAAATCTCCCTCACGGTTCCGCGCAACACGCCGAAAGGACGGATCGCGTTCACGAACGCCCGCATCATCACCATGAACGGCGAAGAAGTGATCGAAGAAGGCGCGCTCGTCATTGACGGCGCGCGCATCACCTGTGTCGGCGATTGCAATACGGCTGGTGCGGACCGGATTATCGACGCTCAGGGCAAGACCATCACGCCCGGCTTCATCGATATGCATGCGCACCATAACCGCGAATATAACGGAATGATGCCGCGTCATGGTTATGAAAACGCGTCTTATCTGGCCTATGGCGTGACCACGACCCTAGACAATTCCATGTGGTCGCAAAATGTCTTCAGCAATGCGGAGATGGTCGAGGCCGGCATGCTGATTGGGCCGCGGCAATTCTCAACGGGCGATCCGCTCTATAATCGTGACGGGCCGCGCAACAATTTGCTGACAAGTTATGAGGCTGCTGAAAACGAAATCGCTGCGTTGAAATCATGGGGCGCAGTGATGCTGAAGCAATATATGCAACCGCGCCGCGATCAGCGCCAGTGGGTCAGCGATATTGCCCGCAAGGAAGGATTGATGGTGACCGCAGAAGGCGGCGACCTACCTTATAATCTCGGCATGATCATGGACGGCCAGACCGGGTTCGAACACCCCTTCGGGATTGTGCCGCTTTATAGCGACGTCACTAAATTTTTCGGCGCCGCCAACACCTATTACTCGCCGACCTTTGTGGTTGCAGGGCCCGGCATCTGGAACGAGGAATTCTTCTGGCAGGAGTCGGAAGTCTGGAGAGACGAGAAACAGCGCCGCTGGCTGCCCTGGCGATCGCTAGTCACGCACACGCGCCGCCCGATTGTACGGCCAATGACCGATTACAGCTTCCCGCTTATCGCTCAAGGCATGGCGGACATCATCGCAGAAGGCGGCCACGGCGTCATCGGCGCCCATGGCCAGCAACACGCGCTCGGCTCCCAATGGGAGATCTGGATGGCGGCCTCAGCAATGGGCCCCCATGGCGCGCTTGATGTGGCGACACGCCAGGGCGCCAGCTTCATCGGCGTACTCGACGATCTCGGCACAATCGAGAAAGGCAAGTTGGCCGATCTTGTCATTCTCAACGCGAACCCGCTCGAGAACATCCGCAACACCGCCGACATCCAGTATGTGATGAAAGGCGGCGTTCTGTTCGAAGCCGACACGATGGACGAAGTCTGGCCGAGCGCAACGCCATTCGGGCCGTATTACTGGGTTGACGAAGAAATATATCGCAGTGGCGTAAAGTCAGCTGACTAAACGGTTCGAACGCCGCATCCCCCGAGCGGCGAAACGGCGGGCGACAATCATGCGCCCGCCGTTTTTTTAGCGATGGTTATGTGTAGCTCTGCAAGGCATTCGGCCCCGGACCTCGACTTTTATGTCCGCCTGCCTGGTCTCAAGTAGCCAAAGGGGATCAGACCGCAGGCGGCGCGCGCGAGGGCAAAGGCGGGCCAGCATTGGAACGGACGAAAACCGGGACATCAGCGACATTTATTAGCGACGGCTGCAACAGCATCGCATTCGGAATATAGGTGAGCGCCTTCGCAACACCGCCAGAGCATGAGCCTGAAGCACAAGCGTGGCATGGACTTTTGCTGGAATGGTCTTCTGTAGGCGCGTCAAAAGGCGACGGCTCGCCGGTCGCCTCTACCCAGCTTAGGGTTTTGACGCCGTCGGGCGTACACATGACGAGGGCAAAGCCATCGCCACCTTGCGCGAATGAAGCCCCAGCCGGGAGAAGCTGCGAGACAGAAAACAGGGATAGGATCACGCGCAATAAGGTCATGCGCGAAACGAACTTTCGCCATCCTCGATGCTTTGTGAAACGGGTCACTGCAGCCTGCTCCCTCGCGTAAGAAGAGAATAAACGCCGTTTCGGCGCGCGCGGCAATCAGCGGGATAAGGGTTTAGTGACGCAGGCTCTTAAATGACCGGCGGCGGCGTGGTTGCGGCAAGATCATCGGCTGGCGGCGTATCAAGATCGGCAAGCGTGGCGTGATGGTAATGTTCGTCAGGCGTTTCCACAACCGGCGCCTCGACGACTTCTTCATTGAAGTCGCTAGCATGATCATCGCCAAAATCCTGCGTTAAAGCATCTATCGATTGATCTAAGTCAATGACACTGTCTTCAACATCGTCAGCCAGCACATGCATGTCATGAGACGCCGCTTGTGGGGCGGAATGCTCAGTATGCGCAACACCTGCATCAACAGACTGATGGGCGCTGTGATCACCATGCTCCATGGACTGATGCGCCGACATGTTATGGGCGCCGCCATGCTCAACGTGTTCAACATCTTGTGCAGAACCATGCTGGGCATGAACCTGCGGATCACCCGCCGTCGCGCTCGCATGATGGCCGTCATGCTCAGCGCTCATCATGTGATGTGCGCCATGCTGGCCTGCATGCCCGGTATGCGACGCAGTATGGCTGGCGCCTTGCGCGCCCGAACCATGATGCGACCCGTGAGACGCCATCAACACTTCATGGCCTTCATGGCCGCCAGCATCGCCGTGGCCTCTGTGATCGCGCGCATAGACATTGGTGAAGCGCGACGCAAACGGATCTGCGAGATAAGATGCATGACCTTGATGGCTGTCATGATCATCGCCGGAACCCAAACCATCATGGTCATGCGCTGCTTCCGCATAAGCCTCGCCCGGCAGGCAAAGTTCAGAGAAGGCCGAAAGATCATCCACGGCCGTCAGCCCGTCGAGCGGGTCAAATTCTTCTTCTTTCGCCGCGACCGAAACAAGAGACGCACTGATCGCCGCCGTCAGGCTCAGTGTCGGCGATTTTCCTTTTATGAGCGCAGTCTGAAACGCATCGCACGCCTTGCGGTCCTTTAGAAACGACGCAAGAGCGGCAATGTCAGACAAGTCCGGATTAAGCGCCTTGGCGGGCATTAACGGAAACTCCACGAACCAGTAGAGCATGGAATAGGCTGTATTCCTTGAAAATCAGATCCGCCGATGCCGACAATTTTATGGGTCAACACAAAAACGGCCCCGTTCTCACGGGGCCGTTTTCAAATTTCAATTCTTAACAGGGCTTAAGCCGCGCCAGCCGTTTCGACCTTAACGCCGGGGCCCATGGTGGAGGAGATCGCGATCTTCTTCACATAGGTTCCTTTGGCGCCGGCGGGCCGGGCCTTGGTCACCGCGTCAATGAACGCCTTGGCGTTCTCGGCGATGGCTTTTTCGTCAAAGCTCGCTTTGCCGATGCCGGCATGGACGATGCCGGCTTTTTCAACGCGGAACTCAACAGCGCCGCCCTTGGAGTCCTTCACCGCCTGCGCCACATTCGGCGTTACAGTGCCAACCTTCGGGTTCGGCATGAGGCCGCGGGGGCCAAGCACTTTACCGAGACGGCCGACAACGGCCATCATGTCCGGCGTCGCGATGACGCGGTCGAAATCCATGAAGCCTTCCTGGATTTTCTCCATCAGGTCTTCAGCGCCGACGATGTCTGCGCCTGCGGCCAGCGCTTCTTCAGCCTTCTTGTCTTTCGCGAAGACGGCGACGCGCACTGTGCGGCCCGTACCGTTTGGCAAGGAAACAACGCCGCGCACCATCTGGTCCGCATGACGCGGATCAACGCCGAGATTCATGGCGATTTCGATCGTTTCATCGAATTTCGCCGTCGCATGCTTTTTCACTTCCGCCACTGCATCCTCAACAGAGTAAAGACAGTCACGTTTGATCGCCTTGCGAGCGGCGTGAATTTTCTTTCCTGATTTCGCCATCGTCTTACCCCTGCACCTCAAGGCCCATGGCCCGCGCTGAACCCATGATGATCTTCGTCGCCGCATCGAGATCGTTGGCGTTGAGATCTTTCATTTTCGCTTCAGCGATTTCACGGCACTGCGCCGTTGTCACTGTACCGGCGACCGCCTTGCCGGGCGTCTGACCGCCCTTTTGCAGCTTCGCCGCCTTCTTGAGGAAGTAAGACGCCGGCGGCGTCTTCGTCGCAAAAGTGAACGACTTGTCGGAAAAGATGGTGATGATGGTCGGAACCGGCATCCCTTTTTCCATTTCCTGCGTCTTGGCGTTAAACGCCTTGCAGAATTCCATGATGTTGAGACCGCGCTGGCCGAGCGCCGGCCCGATCGGGGGTGACGGTGTCGCCGCTCCCGCCGGCACCTGAAGTTTCAGGTAGCCTGAGATTTTCTTCGCCATTTTATAGCCTTCTCGTTTAATCTGGCGGAAACCGACTTAACGGCGACCGCCCGTTGAAGGGACGCGGTGCAGTTCAGCCTGGACTTAAGCTGAAAACCTCCCGCGAAAGCCGGGCTCATAGAGGAGACCAAGCGTCACCGCAAGAGCGAAACCGACGGATTTTGAAGGGAAAAGCCAAAAGAATACGGGCGGCCCCTATGGGGGACTTGGGGCCGCCCGCGATTGATACGCAACGATACGCTACAGATACGCAACTGAATTTTCGAGAAACTGGCGGAACCGCCATCTCTAGTGATGTTATACAATTACATTCTTAAAGATGCAAGGCGGTGAAAAATTCCCCTCAGAGGGGAGAAAGAAACGCTCTGAGGGGAAAGTTCAATCGGAGAAACCTGCACCCGGCCGGTATGAGAGGGAGGAAACATTCCCGACCAGACGCAACGTCTTACTCAATACGAGGGGCGGCGAGGCGAAATCAGCACGGGGGAGAGAGAAGGCTGACCGCCTCGCCTACGCGCGGTTAAACACAACGCCCTCGCGATGAGTGGAATATTGCAATTGATTGGCCAAAAGTCGCGGCAAAAATGTGTTCTTTTTGCGATGCAAGATCACGTATTGTTATAATATCTTACTCTCACCATGAGCATAAATTATTCAGACCCTTGATATTTATGTGTTTTTGTAAAATTTCAATTTACTTCAATTCCGGCCGGGTTTTGTAATATTTCGCAAGCGCAGCAATTACGATCTTTTGGGCGCCAACTCCGCATCGATGATGTTCACGAAAAGCTCCCTCACCCCCGGGATCGCGGATAACCCCGGCAGGTTCGCCGCCGTGCGATCACGCCGTCGCACCGGAACCAAGCCGCATTCGGCGATCAGCTGTTCGAACTTGGCGACCGTCATCCGGTTCATGCCCGGCGACCAGCTCTCCGCTCCGTCATCCCGATAAAGGCTGCGAATGCGGAACACGGTTTTTTCCGGAAACACCAGATTGATCCAGGGCGCGCGGGTGAAGAAATGCATATGATGGCCATAAGGCGCCATCCATAAGGGACCGAAACTGAGATAGATCCGCCCGCCTGACGCCAATGCATTTTTCATTTCGCGGAGGTTCTCCGCAGGCTGAATAAAGTGCTCCATGGCGTTAAGGGATATCACCATGTCGAATTCGCCTGCGATGGTTTCGGCGAAAGATACGTTGGTCACGCCTTCCTTTGACGCAAGCGACTGGCCATGAGCGCGGCGGTTCGCTTCGATCTCGACGCCAAGCACTTTCGCCGCCCCGGCTTTCGCCAGCGCCACCGACTGAAACCCGTCGCCGCACCCGTAATCGAGCACACGTTTGCCTTTGATGCTTTCGGTGAAACCGGGAAAGGCATTTTCCAGCGGCGCAAGCGCGGACTCCACCGTCCATTGCTGTGTGGGCGCCTCATAGTTCGATGTCTTGTCGACGTCGTCAGGGTGATCGGACAGCGCGAGCAGAATACGCTCGCCGAAGCTCAATGGGCCGAGATGTTCCGATGCAATGTGGAATTTCCCCCGCCGCGTCATCGTTAGAGAAGCATCGCAGCCGGTTCTTCAATGAACGCCTTGAAGGCGCCGAGAAACTCTGCGCCGACCGCGCCGTCGACGACCCGGTGATCGCAGGTCAGCGTCACCGTCATCATGGTCCGGACAACGATCTCGCCATCGCGGACCACAGCGCGCTGCTCGCCAGCGCCAACCGACATGATGGCGCCATGGGGCTGGTTCACGATCGAGGCGAAGCTGGTGATCCCGAACATACCGAGATTGGAGACGGAGAATGTGCCGCCTTGATATTCCTCTGGCTTCAGCTTTTTCTGGCGCGCACGGCCCGCCATATCTTTCACTTCGGCGGAAATCTCTTTCAGGCCTTTTTCTTCAGCCTTCCAGACGATCGGTGTGATGAGGCCGCCGTCAATCGCAACGGCAACGCCGATATCGGCATGCTTGTGCAACAGGATCGCTTCATCGGTGTAAGTGGCGTTCGCCGCCGGCACTTTTTTCAACGCCATGGCCGACGCCTTGATGATGAAATCATTCACCGACAATTTGAAAGCGTCGTCACCGTCTTTCGGCGAGGTCGCGTTAATGCGCGTACGGGCCGCCAGCAGGGTGTCGAGCTCCACATCGATATTGAGCGGGAAATGCGGCACTTCCTGATTGAAGCTCTGGGTGAGGCGCTTTGCGATCACCTTGCGCATACCATCCAGTTTCACGGCGGTGTAGCTGTCTTCCGGATAGAGTCTGGAATCCACGGACGCGGGCGATGGTTTGAACGCAGCTGCAGGCGCTGCTTTTCCGTTCCCCTCTTTCATCACTTTTTCAACATCGCGCTTGACGATGCGGCCATGGGGGCCGGTGCCGCTCACAGCAGAAAGGTCGACGCCTTCCTGACTAGCGATCCGCTTGGCGAGCGGCGACGCGAGAAGGCGGCCGTTGGATTTTTGCGCTGGCGCAGATGCGGTCTTTGATTCTGGCGCCGCGGCGTCTTCCGCCGGTTTCGACTCCGCCTTTGGCGTTTCGGTTTTCGGCGCAGCCTCACCGGCTCCACCGCCGCCGCCAGTTCCAAGCGCACTTACATCGATATCGCCGGCGCTTTCGCCATCGTCGAGAAGAACAGCGATCGGCGCGTTCACCTTCACATTCTCAGTGCCGGCTTCGACAATAATTTTTCCGACGGTCCCTTCGTCCACCGCCTCGACTTCCATGGTCGCCTTGTCGGTCTCGATTTCCGCGATGACGTCGCCGGAGGAGACTTTGTCGCCTTCCTTGACGTTCCATTTGGCGAGCGTGCCTTCTTCCATGGTCGGCGACAGGGCGGGCATCAGGATTGGGGTTGGCATCTTTTATCTCTACTCGGCGTTTCTCTTGGGACGTATCATGAGGATCGTGGCGAAAACAACAATCATTCAAAGACATATCGCGGCATTCCAAACCGGTCGCGCAGCCAGTCTGAAAGGCGTTGATAGACCCGTAGGGGCTTCAAGTCGATGAAATGAGCGATGCTGGTGTCATGCGCAACCCAGCCTTTGGCCCATAGACGGTTCATGACGCGAAAGCCGGTTGGCTTTTTCAGGAGGCCGCGTCCGGCGGCAAGGTCGAAATCAATGTCTTTTGCGAGATAGGTCGTCGCCATGACGGTCCCCTCTTCCGCAGTATAAGAGACTGGCTGAAGCCCATTTCTTGCCATGGCGGCCGAAAAATAGGGCTGATCCGACAGGCCGTCGCCCCGGCGTGGGCGCGTTTCAATCAAATCGGGGTGCCGTTCCGCAAGGTACGCGCGCGCGTCGCGAAACATTTTTTCGCCGCCGCTGTTTTTTCTGAAAAACAGGGCGCCGCAATTTCCCGCGACGAAATAATCAACGCCCGCCGCCGCCATCATGGCTTTAACATCGCAGCCATAATAAGCGCCGGAGGTGCATGTGACGCCCGACAGGTTGAAATCCTGCACTCCATATTTAGCCCAGTGCCGGTCCATGTCGCGCTTCATGATCAGGCAGTCGGCGTCCACATACATCGCTTCCGCATAAGGCGTCGGTTCATAAATGCCGAGCTTGATCGTCACACCTGGATAGTCGTCAGGATTTTCGAAGGGCGCACAGTGATCGAAATGCGCGGCGACACCGTCCGGCAATTCATCACCGTTTTTGTATAGCAGCGTCACCGGCCGAGACGGGTCGTTCAGCTTGACGGACAGCGCAAGATTGGCCGCCATTTCGAAAAACTTCCGCGGCCCATAAGCCATGGTTACGTAGCCTTGGGATATTAATGTCGGCGCTGATTCCATCAGGCTGACGCCTGTACATCGTGTGGGCCGAAATTGGCGGCGGCAAGATCAGGGTTTGCAAAACGCGTCGGCGTCCATTTTTCAAACCGGCGGCCTATGCGTTTTTCCGTGGTTTCGGCGCCGTATTCCATGGGCGCTTCAGCAATGTCGAGAAACTCTTTCATGCTGAGGCCGACAACATTGAGCGTCGACACGATCCGCTCGCCCTCGCCCATGACCGCCGCGATATAAACGCCGCAATTTTTGCAGAGAAGAAAATCGGCGGTGCGAAGCGCGAAGGTGTAGCGCCTCACATTTTCCGGCGCACAATCGATGGTCGTTATACCTTCCGGGTCAGAGATGTTGATCGCGCCATGAGCGCGGCAGAAAGCGCACTGACAGGTCCGAACGCCCAGCGCCTCCGGCGTCTTTTCCGTTTCAAAAGACGCTTTCAGTTTCCCGCAATGGCATTGGCCATTATATATCATCACTCTCGCTCGGCTCAGAATAGGACGCCATCAACTCGCACTCGGAATGAAAGTTGATCTGTTGATTGCAGTCTATGTCCGCACAACGTTCTGAGTAGCCCAGCAACTTCACAATTCCTGGCTTAAAATCATTTTTGTTGGCATGAAGAACTATTGAATTCGGCGGAAAATATTTTGTCGGTTCAGCAATACTCTCTTCAAAATTGCTTTCCCAGCCATCAGCACCATACCGGTCAACATGCGCCGATACGATTTCTTTGCCATCGGTGTGGCTTACCAACACCAACTCACCAAAATACTCCGCAAATTGCTCCGAATGACTTTCCTTGCATTGTCCTGTTAATTTCAGCACCTCAATCTTATCAACAAGTGTTTGCTTGTCTGATTTGGAGCAAGCAACCAGTGACAGCGTTAGTAAGATTGAAAACAAACGAAGTTTCAATTTATCAGTCCCTATACATCACCGTCTTCACCGCCTTCACGATCTTGTCCGCATTCGGAAGGCTCAGGACTTCGAGATTGGCGGCGTAGGGAAGCGGTGCGTTTTCCTGGGTGACGCGCGCAGGCGGCGCATCGAGATAATCGAAAGCGTGTTGCGTCACCTGCCAGCCAACTTCGGCGCCGACGCCGCAGGGCGCCCAGCCTTCTTCTACCGTCACAACGCGGTTAGTCTTCTTGACGGACTCCAGAACGGTTTCCACGTCCATGGGGCGAAGCGTACGCAGATCGACGACTTCAGCGGAAATCCCTTCTTCGGAGAGCTTCTCGGCGGCTTCGAGTGAAAACTTCACGCCGCGCGAATAGGAAACGATAGTGACGTCAGTTCCCTCCCGCGCGATCTTCGCCTTTCCGATCGGCAGCACCCAGTCATCGACTTCGGGCACATCCATGGTGTCGCCATAGAGCAGCTCATGCTCCAGAAAGACGACCGGGTTCGGATTGCGGATCGCGGCTTTCAAAAGGCCTTTCGCATCCGACGCCGAGTAAGGCGAAATCACGATGAGGCCGGGAATGTTAGAATACCACGCGGCGTAATCCTGAGAGTGCTGCGCGGCGACGCGGCTCGCGGCGGCGTTGGGTCCGCGAAACACGATGGGCGAACCCATCTGCCCGCCGGACATATAGCGCGTCTTCGCCGCTGAATTGATGATGTGGTCAATCGCCTGCATGGCGAAGTTCCAGGTCATGAATTCGACGATGGGTTTCAGCCCGGCGAAGGCGGCGCCGACGCCCAGCCCAGCAAAGCCATATTCGGTGATCGGCGTATCGACTACGCGACGCTCGCCAAATTCCTCCAGCAACCCGCGGGAGACTTTATAGGCCCCCTGATATTCGGCGACTTCCTCTCCCATCAAAAACACGTCTTCGTCGCGGCGCATTTCCTCGGCCATGGCGTCGCGCAAGGCGTCGCGGATCGTGGTCGGAACCATCTTCACATCGGCGGGCAATTCCGGATCAGCAGCAGCGGTGACTTTGGGCTGCGGCGACGCGGGCGTTTCTTCCGCCGCCGGCTCATCACGGTCCTCGGGCGGCGCTTCCGCCTTCGCCTCTTCCTTAGGAGCAGCGCCATTCAACTTTGAGACGTCAATATCGTCGGCGCTTTCGCCGTCATCCATGAGAACAGCGATGGGATCGTTGACCTTTACATTCTCGGTGCCTTCGGCGACGAGAATTTTCCCGATGACCCCCTCATCCACCGCCTCGACCTCCATGGTGGCCTTATCGGTTTCGATTTCCGCAATTACGTCTCCGGAAGAGACCTTGTCTCCCTCCTTCACATTCCACTTGGCGAGGGTGCCCTCTTCCATGGTCGGCGAGAGGGCTGGCATAAGGATCGGCGTTGGCATTGATATGTCTCGACTTTCGATCTGGGACCGGAGAGGCCTCCCGGCGCCGCCCTTCCTAGCCGCTGCCTTGGTGAGCGGACAAGGGCTAATCTGCGGCCCTGAATCCAGTAAATAGAGGCAGAATTTGTTGACGCGGCGCAAAAACGAACCCGAAAACGCCCTTATAAGCGATGAACACGCGCCTGAACGCGACGGTGCGAACTCGCCACGCCCCGAAAACGGCGCCATAGTCGGCGTCAGGGGACAATTCGCGAACGACCTTGGAGGGGCGATTCCATGAGACTGATTGGAAGAATTTTTGGCGGGCTCTTCTTGCTCGTGATTCTGGCTGTGGCGGGCGCCGCCATGTGGTTCTGGTTCACGCCAGTCGGGATTAACAATTATGTTAACAAAGCGACCATCGAGTTGGCCATCGACTCGCCTGAACTGCTGACCGGCCTTGGGATGATCGACAACACTCCGCTCGATTTCCATTCGGGCAAGCTTGCCGATTACACCAAGGCGCAGGATGACAAGTCGATCGCCAAGCTGAAAAAGGGCCGCGCCGGTCTCGACAAATATGGGCCCGACGGCCTCGAAGGCCAGGAACTGCTGACCTACAAAATCACGGCCTGGTTTCTCGACGACATCATCCGCCAATCCGAATATGAATATGGCGGCTATCGCGTGGTGCAGAATTCCGGGCCGTTCGTCGATTTGCCGCAATTCCTCACAGACACCCACGTCATCAAGAACGAAAAGAGCGTCAAACGCTACATTTCGCGTATAGAGGAATTCGGTCGTGTGATGGGCGAAGTCAAAGCCCGCGTCGAGGACGACCGCGATCACGGCGTCGTTCCGCCGGATTTCATCATTGAGAAATCGATTGGCGTGATGGAAGCCTTCATTGAAGGCGGGGCCAGCGAAAACCCGCTGGTGACGACCATGCCTGCGAAACTCGATGAAATTGGCCTCAGCGACGACAAAAAAGCCGATTACATGGCGCAGATTGAGGCTGCTGTCGAAACCCATGTGATCCCGGGCTATGAAGCGATGATCGCCTTGTACGAAGAAATGCTTCCGGGCGCCTCCCATGACGCCGGCATCTGGCGCATTCCCGACGGCGACAAAATTTACGCCAATGCGCTGAAGTCGAACACCACCACCGACATGACCGCCGATGAAATCCACAATGTCGGCCTGTCCGAGGTGGCGCGCATCGAACAGGAAATGGATGCGATCCTGGTCGCTGAAGGCTACACGGAAGGCTCCGTAACGGACCGCGTCAAAGCGCTTATGGCGGCGCCGGAACAGAACTATCCGAACACAGACGAAGGCCGCCAGCAGATGCTCGATTATCTGGTGGAGCTGAATGAAGAAGTGATGGCGAAAGCGCCGGATTTCTTCGTCACCCTACCCGATCAGCCGTTGGAGATTGTCCGGGTGCCGGTCTATTCGCAGGACTCTGCGCCGGGCGGCTATTACAATCAGGCGGCGATTGATGGGTCACGTCCTGGCCGGTTCTACATCAACCTCAAAAACACCACCGACAATCCGCGCTGGACATTGCCGACGCTGCTTTACCATGAAGCAGCCCCCGGTCACCATTTCCAGATTTCGGTGTCACAGAAGATGAAGAACGTGCCGCTCTTGCGCACGCTCTCGCCTTTCTCGGCCTACACCGAAGGCTGGGCGCTCTACGCCGAACGCCTCGCGTCGCAGGATATGGGAATGTATGACGACGACCCGCTCGGTGATCTCGGCCGCTTGCAAGCCGAGATGTTCCGCGCCGTGCGCCTCGTCGTCGACACCGGCATGCACGCGAAAAAATGGTCGCGGGAAGAAGCGATCGCCTACATGATCGAAAAAACCGGCAACACAGAGGACGAAGTGACGCGCGAGATCGAGCGTTATGTGGTCTGGCCGGGTCAGGCCACCGCCTACAAGACAGGCCAGCTTGCAATCCTCGATATTCGAGCAAAAGCCGAAGCCGAGCTTGGCGACAAGTTCAGTCTCCGTGACTTCAACGAGATGATCCTCATCAACGGCGCCATGCCGCTCGATATCCTGCGGGACGTCGCCGACGACTGGATCGCAGAACAAAAAGCCTAAGCCATGTCTGCAAAGCCGCGAATGCTTGTTTGGACATTTATTTTCGGCCTTGCCTTCAACATCCTTGGCTGGCTGGGCAACAATCTGTTGCTCGGCCAGTTGTGGGATGAAGCCGGCGCCGCGGCGCAGGCAGGGTTCGCCGCGCCGTGGCCGCCACTGATTAAAGAAGGAGTCAGCCTGTTTTCAGACTTCATCTATGCATTCGCCCTGGTCTGGGTTTTTGCGAACGCCAGGGAAAAAAGCGTCGCCTTCGCACTCAAGCTGGCGTTTGTCATTTGGCTTGCCGGAGCGGCGCTGGTTTACCTTGTGATGGTTAATTCCGGCTTCCTGCCGCTGGAGATATCGGTCAAAACCTCGCTTCTGGCGCTTGTAATCTTCCTCGCGATGGCGCCGTTGCTGCCCGCAGTCATCAAAAAATAACTGCAACTCTTTATTTTCACACGCATTAACTTGACGTTTGTCAATGCGATACGGCCTGTTCTATGCATGCTGACGGACAGTATCGTAGTGAGTGAATAAAGGCGCGAAGTCCCATGTCGTATCTTCCCAGCAACCCGCAAGACCGGACCCTGTTTGAGTTCGATGCGGTCAAGGATCTCGGCAAAGAGCTGAACGAGACCTATGTCTCGGGGGATCCGTTTCCACATATCGCCATCGATGACTTCCTGCCCGAAGACCTGGTCAAGATGTGCATCGAGCAATTTCCGACCCGCCCTGACCCGGGCAGCGAGAGCTTTAACCGCGATCAGGAGCGCTACAAAACGAGCTATCATCCGGACAATATGGCGCCGGCGCTGCGGCACCTTTTCTATGCCTTCAACTCGCGCCCGTTCATCCGGGTCGTTGAAAACATCACCGGCATCAAAGGCCTTCTTCCCGACCCCTTTTTCCTCGGCGGCGGTTTCCATGAGACCCGCCAGGGCGGCCATCTCGACATGCATGCGGATTTTAACCACCATAAGCCGCTCAATCTCGAGCGCCGGGTCAATGTCCTCATCTATCTCAACCCGGACTGGAAAGAGGAATATGGCGGACAGCTGGAACTGTGGCGCACAGACATGTCCGAACAGGTCCAGTGCATCGTGCCTATCGCCAATCGCTGCGTGATGTTCACGACGACAGGCCAGTCCATGCATGGCCACCCCCAGCCGGTCAATCATCCCGGCGGCGGCGCGCGCAGGTCCATCGCCCTCTATTATTACACCTCCACCTGGGATGAGACCAAGGCGTCGAAAACGACCCAGTTCTACGCCCGGCCAGGCACTCATGACCGTTATGACTGGCATGTGCGGTCCGATGAAATCCTGCAGGATTTCCTGCCGCCGGTGCTGATGCGTCAGGTGGCCCGGGTCCGGCGCAAGCTGGCGCGGCACTAAAACCTTACGAATCCTAGGCTGCGGAAGGCGGGGCCTGTCTCCGCTTTCTTCTTCTTTCCGTTGGCGGCCTTGCGAAAAGCAGGGGTTTCCGTTATGTCCCGGCCCCTTCCGCCGGGCCCCGCTTGCCTTCCTTTGACATCGCGGCCCGGCTCCCTAAATAGGCTCAGCAAGCCCGGCCGCAGCGCCAAGAGAGTTATCATGACCGCCGTCATCCTTACGATTCACACCCTTATCGTGATCGCCCTGATCGGCGTCGTCCTCCTGCAGCGCTCTGACGGCGGGGCGCTCGGCCTTGGCGGCGGCGGTGGCGGCGGCGGTTTCATGACCGGCCGCGGCGCGGCGAATGCGCTGACCCGCACCACCTCTATTCTGGCCGCGGCGTTTTTTGCGACCTCACTGATTCTCGCGATTCGCGCCGGCGGCGGCGAAGACGAGGATCGCGTGATCGACGAGCTGACCGGCGCGAACGCTCCGGCGGCGGTGGAAACCAGCACCGATCCAGCGGATATCACCGCTGAAGACCTCATGAACTCGCTTGGCGCAGAAGAGGCCGAACAGGCTTCGGACGAGCCCGCGTCAACTGAAGACCTGTTACAGGGTCTCGGCGTTGAGACCCCAGCCGCTGACGAGGGCGACGCCCCGGCGGCGCCAGCCGACGAGACCCCGGCTGAAGAAGAAACCCCGCAAAACTAGGGTTTTCTTTGCGCAATCCCTGGCTTTTTCAGCTTCTTCAAAAATAGCGTTTGATCGGCGCGGAATCTTCGCTAAGACGGAACTCCATGGCGCGGTACATATTCATTACCGGCGGCGTGGTGTCGTCTCTCGGAAAAGGTGTTGCTTCGGCGGCGTTGGGCGCGCTCCTTCAGGCGCGTGGCTACAAGGTTCGTTTGCGCAAGCTCGACCCTTATCTGAATGTCGATCCCGGCACTATGTCGCCCTATCAGCACGGCGAAGTCTTCGTAACCGACGACGGCGCCGAGACCGATCTCGACCTCGGTCATTATGAACGGTTCACGGGCGTTTCCGCCTGCAAGGGCGATAACGTCACAACCGGTCAGATCTATTCGAATATTCTCGAACGCGAGCGGCGCGGCGATTATCTCGGCGCCACCGTGCAAGTCATCCCGCATGTGACCGACGCCATCAAACAATTCGTGCTGTCCGACGCTGGCGGCGCGGATTTTGTGTTATGCGAGATCGGCGGCACTGTCGGCGACATCGAGGCCTTGCCTTTCTTCGAGGCAATTCGCCAGCTCGGCAACGAATTGCCGCGCGGTGACGCCGTCTATGTTCACCTGACCTTGATGCCGTTCATTCCGTCGGCGGGCGAACTTAAAACCAAGCCCACCCAGCATTCCGTGCGAGAATTGCGCGCCATCGGCATTCAGCCTGATGTCTTGCTCGTGCGCGCTGACCGCGACATTCCGCAGGACGAGCGCCGCAAGATCGCGCTGTTTTGTAATGTGCGATCCTCCGCCGTGGTGCAGGCGCTTGACTGCCGGACGATTTACGAAGTGCCCCTCACCTACCACAAGGAAGGCTTCGACAGCGAAGTCCTCGACGCCTTTGGCGTCAAGAACCCACCGGAACCCAAACTCGAAGGCTGGCAAAATATTGTGGAGCGGATCACCGTTCCTGATGGCGAGGTCACCATTGCAGTCGTCGGCAAATATACGGTTCTGAAAGACGCTTACAAATCCTTGATCGAAGCGATCGCCCATGGCGGTATCGCCAACAATGTGCGCGTCAATATTGAATGGATTGAGAGCGACAAGTTCGAGAAAGAAGAAGAAGCGATTTCGGCGCTCGAAGGCGTCCATGGCATTCTTGTGCCCGGCGGCTTTGGTGAGCGCGGCGCGGAAGGCAAGATCAAGGCGGCCCAGTTCGCCCGCGAAAAGGAAATTCCCTATTTCGGCATCTGCTACGGCATGCAGATGGCGGTGATTGAAGCAGCACGCAATCTGGTCGGTGAGAAAGACGCCAGCTCCTCGGAGTTCTCACATTGCGGCAAACCCGTTGTGGGCCTGATGACCGAATGGGTGCGCGGCAATGAAACCGAAACACGCAAACAGGACGGCGATCTTGGCGGGACCATGCGGCTCGGCGCCTATCCGGCGAAACTGAAACCGGGCAGCCGCGTCGCGGAAGCTTACGGCGCGACAGAAATCTCCGAGCGCCATCGTCACCGCTTCGAGGTCGATATGGCCTGGGCGGACCGGCTCGCGGCGCATGGCGTCATCTTTTCCGGAACGTCGCCCGATGGCGAATTGCCGGAGATCATGGAGATTCCCGATCATCCGTGGTTCATCGGCGTGCAGTATCACCCCGAACTGAAATCTCGGCCCTTCGACCCGCACCCGCTTTTTGCGTCCTTCATCGACGCCGCGGTCAAGCGCTCCCGTCTCGTCTGATCAGCCTCAATCGCTCGCGTTAAGCTGTGTTTAGCCGCCGTTTTCGCCCTTGAGGCGAAATATGGGTACATTTTGGAAAAAATTTGTCTCAAATGCGGAACGAAGCCCGTCTCCCGGCGTTGTCTCTTCATGTGCAGTTCAAAAACCGGGAGACGCCAATAATGAAACTTCGCCATCTCGCCATCGCCGCAGCCACGCTCGCCGCCAGCACTGGCGCGGCCCACGCAACCACATTTGTTTTCAAAGGCGACGGCAACAATGTCACGCCGCTTGGCGCAGAGGGCGTCGATTTTGTCCGTGACTGCGGCACGGTCGGCTCTGACTATTGCACGGTCGATCACGCCGCTGGCTTCGATTATCAACTCGACGGCGTCAATCTCAATGTTGTCGCCTTTGCCGATGGCGATCCGACCCGTCTTATTCAGGATGTCGTTCCAGGCGATTCCGGTCTCGGCGCCTATTCAGAATTGAACCCCAATGATGACCAGACCCAGTTCGACACTGGAGAATCAATCGCTTTTAATTTCGATGAAATGGTTACTCTGAATGACGTCGAATTCAACGCCGGCGGCGATGTCAATTGTTCGAGCTTCGGCAGCGAAGGCCCCTGCGGTGACTTTCGCCTGACCATTGACGGCATGGTGATCGGCGTTATCGCCGCGCAGGATGTCATCTCTTCCCTCGGCACCGGCATGTCATTCCTGCTTGAAGCGTTGACGCCCGAAGGCGGTTTTTCCATCGCCCAGTTGACTGTGAACGCAAGTGAAGTGCCGGTTCCGGCCGCACTGCCGCTGCTCCTGTCCGGACTTGCGGGACTTGGTTTCGCCGCCCGCAAACGCCGCGATCCGCTCGTCGCGCAATAATCCACTCCCCTCGAGAAGCGCAAACTGCGCCGCAGCTTGATGCTGCGGCGCTTTTTTGTGTCTTTGTTTTGCGTCGCACACCGGCGCGCATTAGACTTAACTAGGTTTCAACAGGAGATTGTCGCCTTGCTTCAATCCGTGCTCATTACAGGCGCCTCCAGCGGCATCGGCGAGGAATGCGCCGTATTCCTCGCCCATAAAGGCTTTCGCGTCTTCGCCGCCGCCCGCCGCATCGACAAGCTGAAAGAACTGACCGCTGTCGGATCAGGGCGCATCACCCCGCTGCAGATGGATGTCACCGACAAGGCGTCTATCGATAATGCCCTCAAAATCATCGCTGATGAGGGACTGACCCTTTACGGCCTGGTCAATAATGCAGGCGCGGCGATGATGGGACCGGTTGAACGGCTCCCCCTCGATGACTGGCGCAGCGTTTTTGAAACAAATGTTTTCGGCCTTGTCGCAGTGACGCAGGCCGTGCTGCCGCAAATGCGCGCAGCCGGACGCGGACGCATCGTCAACATCGGCTCGCTCACCGGGCGCATCGCCTCGCCATTTCAGGGCGCCTACGCCGCCACCAAGCATGCGGTTGAAGGGCTTTCGGATTCGCTCCGGCGCGAGCTTGTGCCCCATGGCGTCAAAGTCTCCGTTGTCAGGCCCGGCGCCATCAATACGCCTTTCGGCCATCACGAAGCAGAGATGCTCAACAAATACGAAAATGACGATCCTTACGGGGATCAGGTGCGCGCCTTTAAAGCGTGGTTTTCAAAGCAGCATCCGAATGCGCCCTCGCCCGTGGTTGTCGCTGAGGCCGTGCATCACGCGCTCACGGCGGAAAGCCCGCATTCGCGCTACACGGCCCCGTTCAAAATGTCTTATGCGCTAGCGCTTCGTAACTTGCTACCGTCAGGCGTCACTGACCGCGTCCTGGAGCGCGTCAACGGACTTGATAAATTTCGCAAAAAATAAGCGGCCGCTAATCGTCATACTGTTCCACCGCGATCGCGTCGAAGGCGGCGGCGAGCGACACAAAACGGCGGCGCGGTGTCTCGCCCATCAACGCCTGCCGATCCGACGGCGCGCGGAAAATGAGTTCGCCTTCGCGCGCCTCAAGACTGCATCCCTCCAGCGCGGCTGTTGCTTTCGGTGCGATGGCGGCGATGAAACGCAAGGCGAGTCCGAATTGGGTCGCTCGTCTTTGCGCCTCTTCCGAGAGGAGCGCCATTGCATGTTCATTCGGCGGCGCGGCTGAACGTCCCTGATGGCGCCGGAACAGGGCCAGCGCCATCCATAAGCGCTCCTCGTGGCTGACGCTCGCGAATGGCGCGCGCAACGCCGTATCGAAAGCATGGCGTCCGCGCATATCGGGGTGAAAATAGGCGCCGATATCGCACAACAGCGTCGCCCCCCGGCGCAGCCGCGCACCATCGGGGTCATCGAGCGAGAACAAAGGTTCGACAACGCCGAAAGCTTTCTCCCCAAACGAAGGATCGGGTGCAAGGCGGTCGGCATAGAACTGGCAAGCATCGAGGAACGGATCGGACCCGCGTTCTTCCGGCGACAATTGCCGGTAAAGAAGCCCCTCGCGCACCCCGCCCGAGGACATACACACCCGCTTCGCCTTCATCCGTGTAATGACAGTTCTTAAAACAGTGGCGGCCAGCGGCAAGGTGTCGATGCGCCGGCGCGGAATCCCCGGAATTTCCTCCAGCGATTTTCGGCTCTGGCGCGATACGAGATCGCAGATTTCAATCGCCTGCGCCGGGGTCAGTTCATAATGATGCAGCACCGGCAACGGATAGTTTTTGAGACTCATGTGAATGCGCGCCACGCCGCGCCAGGCGCCGCCCACGGCATAAAGCGTGTCAAAGGCGCCCTTCTCCAGAAACGGCACAGCGTTCAGATGGTCATTGATGAGACCGGCGGCGACTTTCATATCGCCATTCGAAGCATGCATGAGGCTTAAAGGACCGATGGGAAGGCTGAGGCGCTCCCCCGGCTCACCATTGTCAAGAACCGCGAGCTCGAGACTGCCCCCGCCCATATCGCCGACCAGCCCGGTGGCGCCAGGCTCCACCGAGACGACGCCAAGCGCGGCGAGCTCGCCCTCCTCGGCGCCGGAAATCACCTCCACTTCGAAACCGATGGTCTGCGCGGCCTCAACAAAGCGCGCGCCATCCGCCGCTTCGCGCACAGCCGAGGTCGCAATCACGGTGACCGGCGGGCGTCCGAGATCATCAAGCACATGGCGAAAGCGTTTCAGGGTCGCGAGCGCATCCTCGACAGCCGCCGGATTGAGCCCGCCCTCCGGCGTCATGTCGCGCCCAAGCCCGCACAAGGCCTTTTCGTTGCAGATTGGCATCGGCGCGCGCGGAGGGCCATCATAAACGACAAGACGAACGGAGTTTGATCCGATATCGACGACGGCGCGGCGTTTGCTCGCCGGGGAAATGTCATTACGCGAAATCATGCCTTAAGGCGCATTCTACTCGGTCCGGCCTCTCGCCGCTATCGGTCACCTTTTCCCGATTCGCGGAGCCCAGACCGGTTTTCGGCTGTTATTTCCGCCGTTTGAGCTCGCGCGGAGCGTTTAATTCCAGAGCAGCGCCGCGACCCGACAGAGACGGGTTGGTCATCATATAGGTGTGGACGTTAAAGGGCTCGCCCTCACCGCTCGGTTTCACCCGCTCATATGACCCGTCCGGCAGCAATTTCCAGCTCTGCGCCTCGTCATTGAGGTTCGCCACCATGATGTAATCGAGGATCTGGCTGTGCACCGTAGGATTATCGACAGGACAGAACACTTCGACGCGGCGATTGAGATTGCGCGGCATCATATCGGCTGAGGAGACGAAAATTTTCGCCTGAGGATTGGGCAGGCTGTCGCCGGCGCCGAAACAGTAAATGCGGGCATGCTCAAGAAAGCGACCGACAATGCTCTTTACCCGGATATTTTCCGAAAGTCCCGGCACGCCCGGCCGCAAGCAACAAATCCCGCGCACCACAAGATCGACCTGAACGCCGGCGTTAGACGCTTCGTAAAGCTTGTCGATGATCGCCCCGTCAACGAGCGCGTTCATCTTCATCCAGATCGCCGCAGATTTTCCTTTCTGGGCGTTCCTGATTTCCTTGTCGATCAGCTTGACCATATGCGCGCGGGCGTTGAGCGGCGCCACTGCGAATTTCTCAAAGCTTTCCGGCGCCGCATAGCCAGTGATGAAGTTGAAGACCTTTGCCGCGTCGCGTCCGATTGCAGGATCGCAAGTAAACAACGAGAGATCGGTGTAAATTCTTGCCGTGATTGGATGGTAATTTCCGGTGCCCACATGGGTGTAAGTGCGCGTGCCGGTTTCTTCCTGACGGACGACGACTGACAGTTTCCCATGTGTTTTATATTCGAGGAAGCCGTAGACCACATTGACGCCGGCGCGCTCCAGCGCCCTTGCCCAGCGGATATTCGCCTCTTCATCGAAGCGCGCTTTCAATTCCACAAGCGCGGTGACGTTCTTGCCCATTTCCGCCGCTTCGATGAGCGTTTCAACAATCGGCGACTGTTTCGAGGTGCGATAAAGCGTTTGCTTGATGGCGACGACTTTCGGATCGGCCGCCGCCTGCTTCAGGAACTGCACAACGACGTCGAAGGACTCGTATGGGTGGTGAACGAGAATATCCTTGGCGCGGATCGCCGAAAAACAATCGCCTCCATGTTCGCGGATGCGTTCGGGAAAACGCGGCTCGTAAGGCGCAAATTGCAGATCGGGTCTGTCGCCGGGGATGAGCCCGTTCACTTGAGCCAGCCCCAGAATGCCGTCCACGAGAATCACGTCCTGCGCGGTCGCCTGAAGGCGCTCGCGAATAAGATCACGCAAATGTTCCGGCGTGCCGGAATCGATTTTCACGCGGATGACGTCGCCGCGGCGGCGGCGCTTCAGCATTGTCTCGAATACGCGCACGAGATCTTCGGCCTCTTCCTCGATCTCGACATCGCTGTCGCGCAACACGCGGAACGCTCCATGAGACATAATCTCGAAGCCGGGAAAGACATGATGGATGAACCGGACGATGGTCTTTTCAAGCGAGATAAATCGCGCGGGCGGGCGGGTGTCGTCCCCGGTTGGCGTATCAGGCAGCCGGATAAACCGGCCGATCTTCACCGGCACCGGCAATATCGCCTCCATGGGCTGACCGTCGGCGCGGATCAGTTCGAAACACAAGGCAAAGCCCAAATTCGGAACGAATGGAAAGGGATGCGCCGGATCGAGCGCCAGCGGCGTCAGGATCGGAAAAATATTCGCCTGAAATTCTTCTTCGAGCCATGCGGAGTCTGCGTCCGTCAATTCATCTTCATCGACAACGATGACGCCCGCCTCGCGCATCAGCGGCTTCAATTCGCGCCAGCAGCGTTGCTGTTCATTCATCAAGGCGGCGGCATGCTCGGAAATCATGGTAAGCTGTTCTTGCGCCGAAAGGCCCTCCTGACTGACCGCGGAAACGCCTTCGCGCACTTGTCCGCGCAGACCCGCAAAGCGCACCATAAAGAATTCATCAAGGTTGCTTGCGGAGATCGAAAGAAATCTCAGCCGCTCAAGCAGCGGATGATTTTCATTGAAGGATTCTTCGAGAACACGGCCGTTAAAGGCGAGCCATGACAGTTCCCGGTTGATAAAGCGCGATGGCACGTCAGGCGCAATCCGTGCGGCGCCTTCAACAAGCTGTCTGGTTCCGTCGTCCGCAGCCACAGCGGCCTCTCCTTGTCAGCATCACGAGAGTTCTTTTATGCCGCCGGATCGCCTTCAGAAAGGTTATCAAGGAGTTTTTGAACCAAAGGAGTGGTGATTTTCCGCTTTTCTTCCAGTGCGGCCCGGTCGGCGAGCGCAACAAATGCGCGTGCGGCCGCAAAAGTGCGCGGCAGGCGCGGCGCGGCGTATTCGATGACCGCCGCCGAGACCGCCACTTGCCGGTCGCGAAAACCCTTGGCGATCACCGCCCGGATGAGCTCCTCATCGGGGTCGGCGAGGTTCGCCCGGGGGGCCGCCTCAAGCCGGGTCCGCAAATCCTTAAGGCCGCCGGACCAGAGCCCGGGATGCCCCTCACCCACCAACAGGAAGCGCCGGCCCTCGGCCGCGCCGCTCTCAAACGCCGCCAGAAAAGCGTGAGGGTCCTCCGCCGGCATATTGTCGATAATTGCGAGGCCGTCGCCATAGGGCGCAGCGGCGAGCGCATTCGCCGTGAGCGTCGCGGCGTCGAGCCCCTCGATCAGGGCATGGGCGAAATGCGTTTTTCCGGCGCCGGAAGGCCCGCACACGACCAGAGCCGGTTCTGAGGATTGAAGCCAGGCCTCGCCCGCGCGCCACGCAGCGTCATTGGACTCCGCCCGCACGAAAGACGCCCGATCGTAACGCGGCGGCGTTTCGGGCAATTCAAGCGGAAGCTGGCGCGCCATAGAAGACATAAAAGTCAGCTCTGATTTCAGTCACCGGGGATTTCGCCCACAAATGGCCTCCGCGCAACGGGAAGTTATCACCGTCCCTGTCTGCGCAGCGACGCTCTCGCCTTCGCCGTGCTCGCGAAAATCAATAACGTGTGGCGGGCGCGTCTTCGTCATAGGACGCTGGCTGCACCGGCACAGCTTCAACGCCCGCGTCACCAAAACGCTGCCCGCGCCGGCGGGAATTGCCGCGCACCTGCTGCGCGGTCGAAGGCGTCGCCACCATCCAGCGTTCGCCATCCTCGGTCCACAAGGCAAGCCCCTGTGCTTCCATGGTGACGATAAGCTTGTCAGGATCGCCATAGGCGCGAACCAGCATTTCAGCGCCATTGCGAGACAGCGAGCGCACCTGCACCGAGCCCACAAGCGGGGTCGAAATCAGCGCTGAGCGGATTTTCGCCCATTCATCGAGAGAGCGGAAATAGGCGCTCGCTTCCAGCAGGGCGGCCTCAGTGTGGTCGATCAGCGTCTGCTCTTTCCAGGGCTTTGCGTGCTTGGCAATCACGACTTCGATGGCTTCCTCCGCAAGGGTCGGAAAATTGCCGGACGGACGCGTGAACCACGCTTCAGCCAGCACATCGCCCACCTTGGCGGGATTGAAACTGTTGGTCGCCGGTCCCTGCAACGCCCCGCCGAATTCTTCAGCGCCAGTGGCGCTAACACGGTTCAAAATATCATCTTCGTCGTTCAGCTCGGCGGACTCGCGGAATCCGTTAATCAGCCGCACGCGCAATTTATATTCGCCTTCGGCCTGTTGAAGATAAGCATGGGCAACGATCACCTGGCTCACCGAATAACGCTCCGCCATGCGCGCGAGCGCATCCGTATTCAGCGCGAGCGCCTGACGCGCGCTGATAACAGCGCTGTCTTCGAGATCGCCGAGCGGCGCCGTCATCGGCGTCAGCTCGTTGTTGTAAGGGCGCACTTTCCACGCCGCCATCCAGGGATTGTTCTCCTCCCAAAGATAAAGACCGGTCGCGGTTTGCAGCACCGGCAGGACGAGCGCGGTGCGGGTCTGCGCCTCAGAATAGGGAATCCCCGCTTCGCGCAGGAGACGGCGCACCGAGGCTGGCTTGAACCGGTATGTGATGAAGGCGCGATAGGTGTTGGCCGAGCTTTTCTCGTTATAAACCTCAAAACCGGATTCGAGATCTTCCAGCGTCTGGTTGCTGAGCGGGATCACGGTGCGATCGACGACAGTTGCGGTGGGTCCGTCTGGCGAAACAGTCTCGGCGTCAGCGCCAACGCTGGGCAGATAAGGCCAGTCATCCTCAATCGTCAGGCGGCGCAGGAGGATTTCAATGGCCTTCTGGCGGCCCTGGCGCTGGGCGATGGTTTTCGCCGCCGTGGCGTTATCCGCTTGGGCCTGAACCGTCACGCGGGGCACCACGAAAACGTCGTCGCCTGCCGCCCATGCCGCAGAAAGGGTTGCCGCAACAGCAGCCAGGACCAGCAATGCACGCTGAATTATGGTCATTCAAAACTCCGATTCCGTCCCCTCGGCGAGTATAGCCGCCAATTGCGGCTGTTTATAGCCGGGCCCGCCCTGGGAAACGACCCCGCCAGCGCCTGTCTTGACGATATTTCAGGGATGATTTCCCAATATGGGCGGCGCTTGACGGGCTTGCGCCACGCCCAGCATAAAACCGGAGGGGGCAGATGATGGAGTTGCGTATGATGAAATGGCTGTCCTTGCTGCTGATTGCGGGAATCACCTGCCTCTCCCCAGCCGCCGCACGAGACGGCGCAGGCGACGGCGCCCCGACCGCGCTGACGCCCTTCGCGCCCTTGAGCCTTGAGGACAGCCAGCTCGACCAGCTTGACGACGCCCTTCAGCGCGCCATGGACTCCGGCGATTTTGTCGGCCTCGCTGTGGCTGTCGTGCGAAACGGCGAAACGAAATTCCTGAAAACATATGGTGTAAAGGAAATCGGCGGCGATGACGCGGTCACGCCGGACACGCTGTTTCGCATCGCCTCCCTGTCAAAGGGGTTTGCGTCGAGCCTGACCGGGCTTGCCGTCAGCGAAGGAAAATTATCGCTCGACGCGCATGCGACCGATTTTGCCCCGACGCTGGCCCTGGCGGGCGGCGCGGAGAAATCCCTGACGCTTTCCCATCTTCTCAGCCAGCGCACCGGTCTGCCGCCAAACGCCTATGACAACCTTCTGGAGGCGGGCGTGCCGCCGGAAAAGATCCTGCCGCAATATCGCAAGGTGAAACCGATCTGCGGCGTCGGCAAATGCTACACCTATCAAAACATCACTTACGACATCGCCGGGCGCGCGGTTTCGGCGGCTTATGGCGAACCCTATGCCGATCTCGTCGCAGAGCGCTTGTTCACGCCGCTCGGCATGCAGACCGCTTCCATCGGGTCTGCGGGCCTGACCAGAACCGGCGACTGGGCGCGCCCGCATTTGCGTGACAGGCAAAAGTCAAAAGACGCGCCGCCCAATCCCTGGCATGTGGTTCCCGTGAAAGAACCCTATTACGGAACGCCCGCCGCCGGCGGGGTCAACGCCTCCATAACCGACATGACGCAATGGCTGAAAGCCCAAATGGGCGAGGCGCCGGAAGTGCTCTCGCCGGCAGTGCTCGATCTGATACACAGCCCGCAGGTGAACACGCCATCAGAGACACGGCGGATGCGCTCTGTCCTGCAGAATTTGGCGTCATCGCAATACGCCTATGGCTGGCGCGTCTATGACTATGGGGGCAAGCGCGTCATCGCTCATGGCGGGTCCGTTGACGGTTATGGCGCCCAAATCGCTTTCATCCCGGAGTTGAACGCCGGCATCGTTGTCCTCGCCAATACGCGCACCAGACGCATGTGGAGCATTGCGCCGATGTTTCTGGACCTGACCCTCAGCCAGCCCCGGCGGGACTGGCTGGCGCTGGAGGATATGGATACGGTCTTCGCCGGATCGCAGTAACGGCCACATCGTCCTCGCCCAGCTTGTCTGGGGAGCCAACCCTGCGTAGGAAGACGCCAACCCCTAGGCCCCGATAAAGGACATCCGGTCCATGAGCGAAGCGTATAAAAAGGCGGGCGTCGATATCGACGCAGGTGAACGGCTGGTGGATGCCATCGGCCCGCTGGCCAAGGCGACGGCGCGCCCCGGCGCGGACGCCGCGCTTGGCGGATTCGGCGGGCTGTTCGATCTCAAGGCTGCAGGCTTCAATGATCCTATTCTTGTTTCCGGCACGGATGGCGTTGGCACCAAACTCAAGGTCGCTTTTGAAACCGGCCTGCATGACACCATCGGGTCCGATCTCGTCGCCATGTGCGTCAATGACGTTCTGGCGCAAGGCGCGGAGCCGCTCTTCTTTCTCGACTATTTTGCGACCGGCAAACTGGATGAAGACACCGCCGCGCGTGTCGTCGCGGGGATCGCGCGCGCCTGCGCCGAAGCAGGCTGCGCCCTGATCGGCGGTGAAACTGCGGAAATGCCGGGCATGTATGGGCCGGGCGAATACGACCTCGCCGGGTTTTGCGTCGGGGCTGCAGAACGCAACCGGTTGTTGCCGCGAAAAGTTTCCGCCGGCGATGTGATGATCGGCCTCGCCTCCTCCGGCGCCCATTCAAACGGTTACTCGCTTATTCGCAAGATCGCTGCGGACGCTGGCGTAAAATACGATGCGACCGCGCCATTCGACGCGTCAAAAACGCTTGGCGAAGCGCTGATCGAACCAACGCGTATCTATGTGAAAAGCATTCTCGGCCTTCTCGACGATGAAGACTTCAAAGCCTTCGCGCATATCACCGGCGGCGGTCTCACCGACAACACACCGCGAGTGCTGACGGATGATCTCGCGCCACGCTTCGACGATGGCGCGCTGACCCTGCCGCCGCTGTTCCAATGGCTGAAGGACGCTGGCGGCCTTTCTGATGAGGAAATGCGGCGCACCTTTAATTGCGGCATTGGCGGCGTGGTCGTCTGTTCGCCGAAAGCCGTTGAGGCGACATTGGCGCGCCTGACGGCCTCCGGCGAAACGGCTCACATCATCGGCGACATTGTGAGCGCTGCGTAATGGCTAAGGCGCGCATCGCAATCCTTATCTCTGGCCGTGGCACAAATATGCAGGCCTTGATCGACGCGGCCCGCGATCCGGACTACCCGGCCGAAATCGCCCTTGTGATCTCGAACCGCCCGAAAGCGGCCGGCCTCGACAAGGCCGGAGAGGAAGGCATCCAGCGCGAAGTCATCAACCACAAGGATTTCAAAACCCGCGAAGATTTCGACGCGGCGCTCAATGACGCGTTGAAAACAGCGAAGATCGATTTTGTCTGTCTCGCTGGTTTCATGCGGGTGCTTACCGGCGGCTTCGCCAGCGATTGGCGCGGCCGGCTCATCAATATTCATCCATCATTGTTGCCTTCCTTCGAAGGCTTGCATGTGCATGAACGCATGATCGAGGCCGGCGTTAAGCTTGCTGGCTGCACGGTCCATTTTGTTTCGGCGGAAGTGGATTCAGGACCGATCATCGGTCAGGCGGCTGTGCCCGTTCTCCCCGGCGACGACGCCGAAAAGCTTGCGGCGCGCATACTCAAGGAAGAACACAGACTTTATCCCGCCTGCCTCCGCCTACTGGTTGAAGGCAAGGCGCGGCTGACCGGCGCAACTGTCACGTATGACGAAAGCATCACCGCCAGCGGCGCCCTGATCAATCCGCCAATCGAGCAAGCGGGCGGGTAAGCGGCAAGGTATTCGGCGCTGCGCCAAGGTCCTCTTCGAGCTTGAGCCAAAACGGATAACGCGACTTCGCCGTCAGGATTGGCGTGCGCCCGATCAAAGCGGCGACCAGCGAAAAAGTGGACGCGCGATTGCTCTGCGCGATGGCGTCGCATTTCGAGAGACAAAGCAGATCTATCATCGCGCTCGACAGCGACGTCCGGCGTAGACTTTGAAGGTGTTGCAGGGGTTCGCTATCCGGCCCCTTGCGCCTTAGCGCCTTTGGCGCGCTACGGGCGATAGCGCTCTCCACATTTTGCGCTTCAAACTCATCATCGGCAAAAACCGCAAAGGCGCATTTGCTCCGTGCAGTACAAAAACCGCGTAGCGCTGATGTTAAATGGGCGTTTTCATATGCGCGCAGCAGCGGCGACGGCGCGAGACCGTAAAGTGCCGTCAGAAGCACCGGCAGTTCCCGATTGAGGCCGGATTTGCGCATCAGGAAATCGCGAAATTGCTGTCGATGCTGCGCCGTGCGGTCCGTCCGCCGCACATGGATTCCAGCCAGCGGCGCCTCACCTTGCGCGACACGCCAATCTGTCGCAGCGCCGATATGGGCTTCATGAAAGACGAGCCCGTCAAGCGCAGCGATCAGTCTCGCGCTGAATGTCGCGCGAGAGAAATCAAGACCAAGTTCTTCGCGAAAAATCTCGAAAATTTCATAGGGCTCCCAGCCGGTTTGAATGACACTGGCATCATCAGGCGCCGCCTCCGCCGGAGCAAATAAATCCGTTGCGATGAAAACGTCTTCATAGTCACCCGGACAGGACTCGTCATTGCTCCAGATGAAACGCACCGGGGTTTCGCCAGCGCAGGCGCGCACAGCCGCAAGCGCCATGATGCGGTTACCGAGACCGCATATGGGACCAGCCCACCAGATTGGAGATTGCGCCGTCATCAAAAGTCCGCCGTCTTGTCAACGGCGAACCCGTCTGACTGCCCGTCAGGATGTGGCCGATTCGAGCTTTTCGAAAAACGCCCGCACGCGCGCCGCATTGGCGCCGAGATCCGAACCTCCGACACGCGATTTGGAGCGCACATTGACAATCGTCATGGAGCCCTCCGGCGTCAGCCGCACAACAAAGTCGTCGACAAAGCCAAACCACTTTGACGTGTAGGCGGCCTCTAGCAGCCAGCCGTCATCGGTAAGCGTTTCGTCGAGCATTTCCATATTCATGTCGCTGAGAATAACCCGCACAATTTCCGCCGTCTCATCGAGGCTGGCATTGACCTTGCGCGGCGTCAGATCCGGAAATGCCTCTTCCTGCGCTTCGCGCACGGTCTTTTCGGAATTCGGCACCAGATTGCCGCCGACATATTCCGGCGGATTGATCCGCTCTTTGTCAGCGCCAGCGATAATCTGCGGTGGATTATCAAAATCCGTGGTGATGTCGTGAATGAATGGATTGGCTTCAAAGTCCGCGCGCATTTTCAAGGGAACCTGTCCCGCTGCAAAAGCGGCGACAGCAGCGGCGATGGCGAAGAGACCAATCCCGCGCGCGCTCATGAACAGGCTCGCGATGCCTGTAATCCCTGCGAGCGCCGCAACAGTAAACAGCGGCGGCACGCCGACTGGACCAACCTCCACCGGCGCCGACACTTTACGAATGAGGCTCAACCCCTCGCCCCAGGTCCACCAGCCCATTTGTGATCCCGGTCCGGCGAGCGCGATCGCCAAGGCGCAACCCAGCGCCGCCAAGCCTAGTAGCAATGTCAGAATTCTCATCAAACGCCCCTTGATACGTTTCCAGCCCCGCATGAGATATAGCGCAACCGCAACCTGATTGCACCCATCGCCCGGCGAATGGCCGTAGGGGTGGAAAGCTCCAAATTTGCAGGCTGCACGCCCTTGCGATAGCGTTAGGGCCACATCTTTCACGCGATTTTTACCTAGAGGGAGCGGCCGCAACATGTGTGATGACAACACCGTCGCCGAGAATGAAGCCTATCTGAAAAAGGCGGGACGCCTGTCCCGGCGCGATTTCACAACACTGGCCGCCGGCGCGGGCGCTGCAATAATTCTACCGGCGCCTGCGAACGCCATGTCGGTGGAAGCGAGTAATGTCACCATCCAAACGCTCGATGGCGAGGCCGACGGTTATTTCATTCACCCCACCAAAGGAAAAAATCCCGGCGTCATCATCTGGCCGGATATTATGGGCATTCGCCCGGCCTTTCGGCAAATGGGAGAGCGCCTCGCCCAGTCCGGTTATTCCGTACTCGTTGTAAATCCCTATTACCGCACAGCCAAAGGCGACGTCATAGAAGAAGGCGAAAGCTTCAGCGATCCGGCGGTGCGCGAGCGCCTGCTGCCTCATGCGCGTTCGTTATCGCCGGAAACCACGGTGACCGACGGACAGGCGTTCGTCGCGTTTCTGGATGAAAGCAAAACAGTCGACAAAAAACGCAAGATTGGCGTCACCGGCTATTGCATGACCGGATCGTTCGCCATGCGCTGCGCAGCGGCGATGCCGGATCGCATTGGCGCTATCGGCTCGTTCCATGGCGGCGGCCTCGCGACGGATGAGCCAACAAGTCCGCACCTACTCATCCCGCAAATGAAAGCAGGCGCGCTGATCGCCATCGCAGAAAATGACGATGAGCGCGATCCGGATGCGAAGGTGAAATTGCGCGAGGCCTATGACGCTGCCGGCCTCCCCGCAAAGATCGAAGTCTATGAAGGCGCAATGCATGGCTGGTGCCCCCCGGATTCGCGGGTCTACAATCATGCCCAGGCCGAACACGCCTGGTCGCATCTCCTGACGCTGTTTGCAGACGCCCTCGCCTGAGGCCTTTCCAGCAGTTGAAACACAAGGACCGGATCACCATTTCACTGGACTCCAGCGAAAGGAGCGCACATGGCCCGGCCAGTGACCGTCACGATCTCTCACGACCTCGGCAAGCAGGGCGCGAGAGCGCGCATCAATGACGGGTTCGATCAATTGAAAACGTCAATGACCAACGGGCTCATGTTCAGGTTCACGCAGGAATGGTCGAGCGAGGACACGCTTTCCTTTACGGCGAAAGGCCTCGGACAGACGATCACCGGCACAATCGATGTGTTTCCGGCGCATGTGCGGATCACGGCGACACTACCCGGCTTGCTTGCATCACTCGCTGAAACCATCAGCGGCAAGATTGAAAAACAGGGCCAGATTTTGCTGGAGCACAAATAAGTCTTTGCTCCAGCTTTGTGTACGGTTTCTGAGGATTACTCCCCGAACAACTCCAGCGCGCCGGCCGTCATTGCGGTGACGCCGGTTTTGAGCGCTGGTTCCGGCTGCGGCGCATAAAAGGGAGAGTGGTTCGCCGGAGGCATCGGCCCCTTGCCTTCCTGCCCCGCCTTGAACGCCTTCGGGTCAGCGGAGCCGGTCCAGAAAATCACGGTGGGAATGTCTTCGACCGTGCGCCCGAAGCGGGAGAAATCCTCGCCGCCCATGCTGGCCGCGCGTTCATAAACATGCTCCTCTCCAATGTGGCCGGCGATCGCCGACATCACGCGTGCGGTCATCTCCTCATCATTATAGGTCGCGGGCGTGTAATCCTTGGCGTATTTCACTTCCGGCATCAGGTCTTCAGGCAAGCCCGCCGATTGCGCCTGCGCGATTGCGATGCGTTCGATACCATCGAGCAGGGTCTTACGCACATCGTCGGAGTAAGAGCGTACTGTAATTTTCAAATGCGCTTCGTCGGGAATGATATTGTGTTTGTAGCCTGACTGAAACGAACCGACCGTAACAACGCCTGCATCCTGCGGATTTAACTCGCGGCTGACGAGCGTTTGCAGCGCATTGACAATCTGCGATCCGATCATCACCGGGTCCTTGCCCATATGCGGCGCAGAGCCATGGGCACCGACGCCTTTCACGATAATATCGACGCTATCCACATTGGCGAGCGCCCAGCCGGGTGTGTAGGTGACGTCCCATGACGCGTCCCAGCCCGATGTATGCGTCGCAAGAATGTAGTCCGGCTTGGGAAATTTCTTGAACAAGCCGTCCTCAAGCATCGCGAGGGCGCCATAGCCGATTTCCTCCGCAGGCTGACCGATCAGCACCAGCGTGCCGGACCACTGGTCCTTCATGGCGGCGAGCCGACGGGCCGTGCCGATCAGGATCGCCATATGGCTGTCATGCGCGCAGGCATGCATTACCGGCGCGGTCTGGCCTGTATAATCTTGTGAAACAACTTTCGAGGCGTAAGGAAGGCCGGTTTTTTCCTCCAGCGGCAGCGCGTCCATGTCAGCGCGCAGCATCACGGTCGGCCCCTCGCCATTTTCCATGACCGCGACAAGGCCATAACCGCCAACGCCGTCCAACACCTCGCCCGTTTCGGCTTTGGCCTTGGCTTTTGTCCATTTGTCGCCGACGCCCGTCGTGACCGTGAAGCCCAACCCCTCAAGTTCCGAGGTCATGCGTTTGGCGCTCTCACTCTCTTTGAACGAAAGCTCCGGATTTTCGTGGAAGTGCTTGTAAAGATTGAAGACATAGTCGTAGTCCTCGGCCACCGCATCAGCGAGCTCGTCAGCCTGGGCGGCCCCGGTCAGCGCAAAGACCGCAGCGGCGGAAAGCAGAAATTTTTTCATTTTTGTCCTCAATTTCATTGTAACTCAAAATCAACCACGGGCATGGGGCCAGGCGCTACGCCGCGGCGCTCTTTCTCCCCGGCGACCATAGATTTAATTTCATCGCGCAGCATCGCTCCCTCATAGACGACGCCATTCTTGACCACATAGTCAACGCCGCCGACCTGAACGGGACGATTGGTCTCGGGATCGAGCTTCACATGCCCCGTGGCGTACAGCACTTTCAGATTGGCGAGTGGGTTTTCCTTCACGATGACGAGGTCAGCGCGCTTACCCACCTGAATGGAACCTGTTTCACTTTCGACGCCTAGAATTTTTGCGCCGTCCAGTGTCGCCGCCTTGATGACTTCAAGCGGATGAAACCCCGCCTCACGCAGCATCTCCATCTCTTCAACGAACCCGAAGCCGTAGGTGGAATAGATATAGCCCGCATCCTCACCGACGCCGACCTTGCCGCCGCGATTTTTATAGTCGTTGATAAAGCGCATCCACAGGCGATAATTTTCTTTCCACGCCGCTTCTTGTTCTGCGCCCCAGTCAAACCAGTAAGACCCGTGCGCATTACGATCGGGCGCATAGAATTTCCATAGCGTCGGCATAGTATAGTCATCATGCCAAACAGCGCGGCGTTTTCGCATCCAGTCACGGCTTGCGGAATAGATCGAGAAGGTGGGGATGATGGAAAACTCACGCTCCAACAGCGTCGACATCACCTCTTCCCAGCGATCGGTATCCGGTCCCGCCGCCTGCTTCCAGAGCTTGCCCGCGTTCTCAAACCGGTGCTGTTCGTCATTATAGTTATAATCGACTGGATAATCCTGCAGGGTCCGGTCATCGAACAGGGCTTCGGGTAAACCGTACCAGTGCTCCATCGAGCCGAGCCCATGCGCGGAGGTGTCCATAACATCCGCATGCGCCACATCGAGCTGCGCATGGTGCATGGTCGTCTTGAGGCCTTGGCGCTTCGCTTCTTCGAGACCCGCCCATAAAATCTCTTCCGGGGCGCCGAAGAATTTGACGCCGACGGCGCCGTCGCGCTTTAATTGGCGAATGCGCGCCCGCGCCTGATCGGGCGTATCCACCTCACCCGCACTCCAGCCGCGAAACACCGGATAGGGATAGATGTTCGGCGCGTCGATCTCATTTCGCGCCGAAGATCGCGCGACACCTGCGGTCCAAGCGGCGCCAGCTTCATTCCCGAGCTCGCGCACCGTCGTGATGCCATGGGCGAGCCAGAGTTTGAAAATGTAATCCGGCGGCACACCCTGCCCTGTATCCTCATTATGGATATGACCGTGCATGTTGATAAAGCCGGGCAGAAGGAACATGCCGTGGGCGTCGATTTCACGCGTTCCCGCGGGAGGCCTGCGCCCCTGATTGATCGGCAGTCCCGGCGCGCCGACGGGAACGATCCCGGTGATGCGGCCGTCCTCGACGACGACATCCATGGGACCGAAAGGCGGCGCTCCCGCCCCGTCAATCACGGTGACGCCGCGGATCACAAGCCGGTCATATGGCCCCTCACCCAGCGAACGCTCGGGCACGGACTGCGCCGACGCTGCGGCAAAGAGAACCGCGACAATCGTCGCGGCGATTGTTGTAATTCTCGCAAACTGCCTGAATATCACCCCAAAACCCCTTTTGTTTTGGCCAGTCTAACCCATTCGCCGGAAACGCAAAGCCCGGCGCCGCACGCAGGGACAAAGCTATGGCTGAAGACCATCTCGACCGCTGGAAGTCAGAAAAAACCGCCGCCTATCTGAGCGACGCCGTGGCCGACGCCGAAGCCTCTCCCGCAGGCAAAAAACTTTTCACGAGCATGGCGCAAGCCGCGGAGGAGCAGGCGGAGATCATTGCGAAAGATTTCAACCCGCCCGCCTTTTCGCCATCGCCGCGCGCGCGCCTGATCGCCCGGCTCGTCCGTTTATTTGGTCCGCGCGCCATGAGGCCCATTCTCGCCGCGGTGAAAGTGCGCGGCGTGTCTTTCTATTCGGGGCCCATCATTCGGCCGGGACATGCGATGCCGACCGATGTCGAGAAAATCGGACAGCGTCATCAAACCGGCGGCGGTTCATTGCGGGCGGCGGTGTTTGGCGTCAATGACGGGCTCATCTCAAACACTTCGCTCGTTATGGGCGTTTCCGGCGCCGCGCTTGCCGCGAATGATGTCGTGCTGACTGGCGTTGCGGGATTGCTCGCCGGCGCATTTTCGATGGCGGCGGGAGAGTATGTGTCCGTGCGGTCTCAACGGGAGATGTATGAGCATCAGATCGGACAGGAACGCGAGGAGCTGGAGCTCTATCCGGAAGAGGAAGCCGAAGAGCTGGCGCTGATTTACCATGCGCGGGGGATGGCGCTCGAAGACGCGCGAAGTTTTGCGCTGGATCTGATCAAGGATCACGATGTGGCTCTCGATGCGCTGACCCGTGAAGAGCTCGGGCTCGACCCTGATAATCTGGGTTCACCTATCGGCGCCGCCTTGTCTTCTTTTCTGGCTTTCACCTGCGGCGCGATCATTCCGCTGACACCGTTCGTCCTTGGCGCAAATGAAAACGCTGTGCTCATCGCCGCCGGCCTTGCAGGTCTGAGCCTGTTCGGCATTGGCGCTGTGCTAAGTCTCTTTTCGGGTAAAAGCGCACTCGCGGGCGGCTTACGCATGGCGGTGATCGGGGCCATGGCAGGCGGCGCAACCTATTTCATTGGTTCGCTTGTCGGGGGCGCTATTTAAGCCTCGGCAGCGAGGATCATCTCTTCGGTCATCGCCCAGAGCCGCTTTGCGTCATCATCGTCCACGGCCCATTCGGCGACATTGACCCAGCGCGGCGCCTCCGGCGTCGATATCGCCGCGATATCGCAATCCTCGCAATATTCGCCGCCGCGATTTTCCAGTAGCGGACTTGTCGCCGCCCACAGCAAAGTCGCCGCGCCTGTCGATGGCGACTTTATAAACCCTTGCGCTTCATCGGTCAGTTTTCCATTCGGCTGCTTCCACCCCATGCCGATCAGTTCCTCTTCCGTGATGTGGCGCATGATTGGCGTCAACACCGGACCAGGATGAACGGAAAAGGATTTCACCCCATCTTTGTCGCGGCGGTTATTAAGCTCCAGCGCAAAAAGGGCGTTTGCTGTTTTCGACTGCGCATAGGCGAGCCATTTGTCATAGGGCTCTTTTTTGAAATGAATGTCATCCCAGCGGATGCGGCTGCGCTTGTGCCCTACGGAAGATGTCGTCACGACGCGCGCGCCGGCGCCATTCAGCAAATACGGCATCAATTCGCGCGTGAAAACAAAATGACCAATGTGATTGACCGCAAACTGGTATTCCCAGCCCGGTCCGATGCGGGTTTCGGGACAGGCCATGACGCCCGCATTATTGAAGAGAAGATCGACGCTGTTGTGACTGTCGCCAATCTCGGCCGCCGCTTCATAAACGCTGGTCAGGTTGGCGAGATCCATCTCCACCGTAGCGATCGCGAGGCCAGCCGAGGCGAAAGCTTCATCCGCCTTACGCTTGTCACGGGCTGGCGCCACGACTTCCGCGCCCGCCAAAAGAAGCGCTTTGACCACCTCAATACCCAGGCCCGAATACCCGCCGGTCACTACCGCCGTCTTGCCGTCCAGACGGACGCCTTCCATCACTTCCGTCGCGGTCGTGTGGAGGCCGAGCCCGGTTCCGAGCGGCTTTTGATTCTTCGCGGCCATGAGAAAGCTTTCTGATACGCAAATTTATACGGTTATCATTGGAGCAGAGGCATAACGCGCGCCGTCACACGGTGCAAATCGCCCCCGCGCCAAAACGATGGTTCAGCGCGATAAAAGCTATTGACTACATGTGTAGTCCGTGAGAAGCCTACAGTTGTAGTCGTCAAGAAAGCGAGCCCGCGCCCCTCATGACCAAGCAGATCACCAGAGCAGAGTTTCAGATCATGGATGTCCTCTGGGCGGAAAGTCCGCTCGCAGCGACAACGGTCGCTGAAAGGCTCGCTGATGAAACAAGCTGGAGCCTCAAGACCGTAAAGACCCTCCTGTCCCGTCTCGTGGAAAAGGGCGCGCTTGAACACACGCCTGACGGACGCCGCTATCTCTATAGCCCCAAGGTAAGCCGCGACGCCCATGCACGGCGCGCCACACAACGCCTTGCGGACCAGCTTTTCGGCGGTCGCGCCGCGCCGCTGGTAGCCCATCTCGCAGAAAGCAAAGGCCTCACCCGCGAAGATTTGAGCGACCTTGAAACCCTGATCGAGGAGTTGAAACGTGACAGCGATTGATCTTCTCCGCTGGCTTGGCGAAACCTCGCTGGCGCTCAGCATTTTGATTGTCCTGGTGCTGATGGTCCGAAAGCCGTTTGCGCGGATGTTCGGCGCCCGCGCCGCTTACGCTTTATGGCTGGCGCCGGTCATCCGTCTTTTCCTTCCTGAATTGAAGCTGCTTCCAGCGCCGCCAGTTCAAGCGCTGGAAGTTGAGCCCGTCGCCGAACCGGCCGCGGTGACAGCTGCTCACGGCTGGGAAACAATTGTTGCGCCGCTTCCCACGAATACAGAGTTTATTACGCAGGGCTTCGACTGGCTTTCCCTTGGCGCCGGCGCGGCGCTCTTTTTATGGGCGTCTGTCGCCTTCGCCTGGTTCTGTTTTCACCTTGAACGCCAGGCCAGCTATCTGCGTGCACGCCAGGCGGATTCAACGCCCGCCTCGCCTTCGGCTACGGCAATGGCGCAGGAGATCGCCAAAGGTCTCGGACTCTCCAGAACGCCGCAATTGCGGGTCAATAATAATGACACGGACGGTCCCTGCCTCATCGGGCTTTTCAGGCCCGTGATCTTCCTGCCCGCGGGGTTTGAAACCGATTACGCCAAAGCCGAACAGCGTCTCGTCCTTGCGCATGAGCTTGCTCATGTTGCGCGGGGCGACATGGCGGCAACCCTCGCCGCGCTCGCCCTGCAGGCGGCGCACTGGCCAAATCCGCTCGCGCATCTGTTCTTTTCGGCTTTCCGCACCGATCAGGAAGCCGCCTGCGACGCCTATGTGCTCGCCCGTTGCGGCGGCGCCGAAGGCAATTACGCCGCCGCTATCTTAAAATCCGTCCGTAGGGAAATTAACGCCCCCGCCTACGGCCTCACCCTCGCCCACCCCGTCAAGGAGAGAATTATGTTGCTTAAGTCCCGCAAGAAAAGCCGCGCCCGCCTCGCCGCCGGCGCCGCGGCTGTGGCGATGTTCACCGCCGTCAGCCTCGCTGCGACCGCTTCTTATGGCTTTGCTGAAGCGCCAAAAGCGCAAGCCGGCAAAGAAATGAAAAAGAAATCCTACAGCAGAACCGTCATTTCTGTTGATAAAGGCGAAACGCTGGAAGTTCCCGGTCACGACAACGCGACGATGATTGATGTCGAACGCAAAGATGGCGTCCGCACGGTGCGTGTCTATGGGAAAAACAAGAAACTGCTCAGTGAAGACGTCTATGGGCCGGCCCAGACCATGCCTTATGATCAAGTCGTCACCGTGAAAGATGGCGAACGCCGGACGATCAATATCGATGGCGGGGAGCATCCGGCTCATCCTGCGCATCCCGTCGCGCCGATCCCGCCCGTGCCGGGGGCCGCCTATGAAGTCATCATCTCCGGCGACGCTGGCGATCACGACTTCGCCATGACCCACTGCGACGGCGGCGAAGATCTCGAAGGGCCGGTCGTGATGGAGTGGAGCAGTGATGAAGGCGATAAATCAATCACTCGCGAAGTCATCTGCATCGGCGACGGCGACAGCGCTGACCCGAAGGATCGCGCCGAACATCTGCGCAAAGCGATCGCACAGCTTGAAGACAACGCCAAACGCGAGGCTGAGCGCCGCGAGGCGATGATCGCGCGGCTGAAAGAACAGCTCAAGGAAGCTGAAAAACAGAAATAAGCCACATACAACGCATCCGAAAAAGGGCCCTACCAGGGGGCCCTTTTTTTATTTCGCCAACTTATGGGATTTCGCGACGGAAACCGCAAACTTGTCCGTTTAAGGTCAAATACGCCATTTCGGGGAGTTGGTATGAAGATACGAAGGTTGTGGCTATCGATAGTCTTCTGTGTGCTAAGCGCCCTATCGAATTCAACTCACGCCGGTGAGGCGACCGCGCAGCACCTTCTGGACTCAATTCAGGAAGTATCAGGTGTACAGGGACTAAGCGCTGCAGTCTTAGAAGACGGCGACATTATTTGGACAGGACAGTCAGGCTTTTCTGATGCTGCACGACTGGCTCCGGTGACAGAAGAAACGCAGTTTCGTATCGCCAGCGTTTCCAAACTCTTCGCAGCTGCAATTGCGCTAAAGCTCACCGAATCAGAAGTCCTGGATATTGATGAGAATATTCGCGCTTATGTTCCTGACTGGCCTGCCGATAAAGCCGAACAGATTACCTTGCGTCACTTGGCTGCGCACACCTCCGGCATCGAGCATTACACCGCAGATGACCGTTACGATCCTGACAAAGAATATTCTTCACTCAATGATTCACTTTCAATCTACGCACATAAGCCCCTGCTGTTTCAACCGGGCGATGATTACAATTACAGCTCTTACGGTTACGCGCTTATGGGCGCCGCAATCGAAAATGCGACGGGCCGGTCTTTTGAAGAGAATTTTCGCAAACAAATTGCGAACCCCCTCTCGCTCACACACACAGACATCGAACTAATTGACCAATTGCCGGCAGACGCCTCGCACCTGTTTGTTCAGTATGGAGGTGAAATCCCGCGAAATAATCAACACCATGTGGTTGGCGCGACGGGAATTCTCAGCACCGCCGCCGACCTTGTCAGATTTGCCGATGCTTACATGCGCGGTGAAATTGTCAGTCCCAAGCTTCGAGACTTTTCCCTATCCCTCGCAATGCTGAATAACGGCAAACCAGTCGCGACAGAGCGCTTCGCAATCGGCTTCGGGTGGCGCATCGGCGCAAATTGGGAGGGCGATCCTGTTGTTCATCACGCCGGGGTAACGCCCGGCGCAAGATCCATCCTCACTTACAACCGTGCCCGCAACATCGCAGCGGCGCTATTGTCGAACGCGGCATGGACGTCACGCATTGAGACCACAGGCGAACTTCTCGTAACCGCCGCCGCCGAAAAGATCGACCCTGAAACCTGCCCCACCGGTGATTGGCGCTATGATGGTGTTTTTGCATCCAATCCGGACGCGCGCCCCCAAAACGACAATGCGCGCGGCGCGATCCACATTGCTCTGGAAAGAGGTGTCTGCATGGCTGCCTTCACACCAGAGGGAGAATTAGCGTCCTGGCTGGCTGACTTCCCCGGATCAAGCCAACCGATCGAAATGAAAGCGACACTGGTGGCAGAGCGAAAGGGCGGGCTGATTTTTGCGGCGGCGATCCCATGGGGGGCCTTTCCGTTGACCTGGACTCACGGCGAGACGCCTACCCTTTCCGGCGATTTTGCAAATCGGTCTGTCAACTTCAGGCTATACCCCATCGACACAGCCCTTCCCTGAGGCCCCGGAACTCGTCTAGGCTTTTCCAAATGACCTCGACGGGAGGAAGGCAATGGCCGCAAGCACCGTGGAGAGCGTTCCGCCCGGCGGCGCCCATGAAACCGATGTGATCATTATCGGCGCGGGGCCTTGTGGTCTCTTCGCCGTGTTCGAGCTTGGCCTTCTTGGCGTCAAAACCCATCTCATTGATATACAGGCCAAGCCCGGCGGTCAGGCGGCAGAGCTCTATCCGGAAAAGCCAATCCTCGACATTCCCGCGATCAAGTCGATCACCGGCGAACAGCTGACAAAACAATTGCTTGAACAGATTGAGCCCTTTGGCGGCAAGTTCCACATGAATGAAATGGCTGTGTCGCTCGACAACACGCCGGACGGTAAGTGGAGCATCGCCACAGACATGGGCACAACCGTCACCGCGCCGGTTATCGTGATCGCCGCGGGCGGCGGCTCCTTCCAGCCGAAAAAACCGCCTATTCCCGGCGTTGAAGACTTCGAGGGGAAATCTGTTTTTTACGCCGTTCGAGAACGCAGCGCCTTTGAAGGCAAAAATCTTGTGATCGCCGGCGGCGGCGACTCCGCCCTCGACTGGACCTTGAACCTTCAGCCCATCGCCAAAAGCATCACTCTTGTTCACCGCCGCCCGGATTTTCGCGCCGCGCCCGATAGCGTTGAGAAAATGCACGCCCTGGCGAATGAGCAGAAAATCGATTTCGAGGTGGCGCAGATTACCGGGCTAAAAGGTATAAACGGCCAGATCAGCGCAGTTTCTGTCGAAAACGAGAAAGACGGCGCCTATGACATTCCCTGCGACACGCTCCTCGCTTTTTACGGGCTGACCATGAAGCTGGGACCAATCGCGGAATTCGGCCTCAACCTTACGGAGAACCGCATCGAGGTGGACACGGAGAAGTTCGAAACCTCGGTTCCGGGCATATTCTGTATCGGCGACATGGCCGCCTATCCCGGCAAGCTGAAGCTGATCCTGTCCGGGTTTCATGAGGCCGCGCTGATGTCTCACGGGGCCTTTCATTATGTCTTTCCGGACCGGAAACTGAAGTTCCAGCACACCACATCTGCGAAAGGTTTGCAGGCGCAGCTTGGCGGCTGAAACCCCTTCGCGCCTGCAAAATGACCTTTGTCCGTACTCGTGCTAAACGCTCGCCCAGGGATGCGCAAAAGCGCACCGCAAAGACAGCCGAACATAACGGCTGCGCCGTCCCTGGAGGAAACGTCCTCGCGAGGAAACGCCACCGGACGGCGCTGGCGCCGGCAAGCACCGCTACAGGCGGCGCAGCCGGCGCCGCCTTCGGGGCCCTAAGCCTTATGCAAACGCCTGAATGCCAGTGATCGCGCGTCCGAGGATGAGGGCGTGTATGTCATGTGTGCCCTCATAGGTGTTGACGGTTTCGAGATTCACTGCGTGACGCAGGACGTGATATTCGTCGGAGATGCCATTGCCGCCATGCACGTCGCGGGCGACGCGCGCGATGTCTAACGCCTTGCCGCAATTGTTGCGCTTCATCAGCGAGATCGCTTCGGGCACATAGGCGCCGCTATCAAGCAAACGCCCCAGCGCCAGCGCGCCCTGTAGTCCGAGCGCAATTTCCGTTTGCATGTCGGCGAGTTTTTTCTGCACCAGCTGAGTGCCGGCAATCGGCTTGCCGAAAACGACGCGATCCATGGCGTAGTCGCGTGCGGCCATCCAGCAATATTCCGCCGCGCCCATGGCGCCCCATGAAATGCCGTAACGCGCTTTGTTAAGACAGGAGAACGGACCGCGCAGGCCCTTCACATTCGGCAGCAGCGCATCCTCAGGAACGACAGCGTCATCAAGCGCGATCTCGCCGGTGACAGACGCGCGAAGCGAAAGCTTGCCTTCAATCTTTGGCGTCGCGAAGCCCTTGGTTCCGCGTTCGACGATGAAACCGCGAATATCTCCGTCAAGCTTCGCCCACACCACGGCCAGATCGGCTATGGGCGAATTGGTGATCCACATTTTGGAACCGTTGAGTTTGTAGCCGCCCTCAACTTTCTCGGCTTTCGTGCGCATGGCGCCGGGATCGGAGCCCCCGTCGGATTCCGTCAGGCCAAAGCAGCCGACCCATTCGCCTGTTGCGAGTTTGGGCAGGTATTTTTGTTTTTGCTCTTCCGTGCCGAACGCTTCGATCGGATACATCACCAGAGATGACTGCACCGACATCGCCGAACGGTAACCCGAGTCAACGCGCTCAACCTCGCGGGCGATAAGGCCATAGGCGACATGACTAGCGCCGCCGCCGCCATATTCCTCTGCAACCGTCGCGCCGAGCAAACCCTGCTGGCCGAGCTCGGTCATGATCTCGCGGTCAAAGCGCTCCTCGCGGTTCGCCATCAGGATGCGCGGCATCAGGCTGTCCTGGGCGTAGCCGCGGGCTGCGTCGCGGATCATCCGTTCTTCATCGCTAAGTTGCGTTTCAAGGCTCAGCGGGTCCTGCCAGTCAAAAGTCTGTTTGGTCATCGGGTGCGGTTGGCCGGAAGGCCATCTCCTTAAACGGGATTGAATTGGGTCGTATGTAACGCTGGCCAGAAGCCCCGGCAATCTGCGCAACCTGTTATTTTCGACGGAGTTTGCGCTCTGGCCACACCCCGCGGTTTATGGGAATGTCACCCTCAATCAGAGGCTATTTCTGAAACATTACCGGGGAAAAGAAGGGTTTTATGTCATTTTCATCCACTCTGCGTCAAAGCGTCGGCGCCGCATTGGTTTTTTCGCTGGCCGCCGCCTGCTCACAAAAAGCGGATACACCCGTCGATGGGCCCAAAGGGCATGAAGCCTATTCCGTTATCATCGCCGGAACGAACGTCGGCTATATGAATGTGGACAGGTCCGGAAACGATTTCACAGTCGACTATGATTTCAAGAATAATGGCCGCGGGCCGGGCTTCAAGGAATCCTTGACCCTCGACAGCGACGGCGTCCCGGTTTCCTGGTCCATTGCCGGAAACACGACTTTCGGCAACGAGGTTGAGGAAACATTTGCGCTGAACAGCGGCAAGGCGGTCTGGTCCGACGCCACGGGAAATGGGAAGGCTGAAGTTTCAGCGCCGACGCTTTACATCAATCAGTTCGGCAGCCCTTACGCCGCCTATATTCAGGCGAACGCCCTTTTGCAGGACAGCGACCTGACCATGCCGGCCCTGCCTGCAGGCGAACTACGCCTGACCGAAATGGACAGCCTGACCGTCACCGGCGATGGCGGCGAAAAGGCTGTCACGACATATGCGCTCTCCGGCGCCGATCTCGATCCGGACTATTTCATCCTGGACAATGAGAACAAGTTTTTCGCTTATATAACGCCGCGCTTCATCACCATTCGCAAAGGCTATGAAGCGGAAGAAGAGCGCCTCAGAAATCTCGCGGCTGAATATGGCGCGGCGCGCTATGAAGATATCCAGTCGCGCTACGCTCACAAATACGACAAACCAGTGCGCATCCAGAATGTGCGCGTTTTCCAGCCGGAAACGCTGGATATGTCCGATCCTGTCTCGGTGCTGATTGAAGGCGAAAAAATCGCCGCAATCGAGGCCGCCGATGCAAGCGGCGACGGCGAAGTGGTGATCGATGGCGCTGGCGGTTCGCTGATCCCCGGCCTTTACGACATGCACGGCCATATGGGCGACGATGACGCGCTCATAAATGTCCTCGCCGGGATCACTTCCGTGCGCGACATGGGCAACGAGATCACCGTACTTGAACCGTTGCGCGAGAAAATCGAAAGCGGCGTGCTCGCTGGTCCGCGCATTTCAATGAGCGGCTTCATCGAAGGCAAGAGTGAGACGAATAATTCAACCGGCGAACTCGCAACGACGGAACAGGAAGCCGTCGATCTGGTGAACATGTACGCGGATCGCGGCGGCTACCATCAGATCAAGATCTACAGTTCCGTTAAAGGCGAATGGGTTCCGGCCATGGCGAAGGCGGCCCATGCACGGGGCATGCGCGTCGCCGGGCATATTCCCGCCTTTTCAACGCCCGATGAAATGATCGAGGCCGGCTATGATGAGATCACCCACATCAACCAGGTGATGCTCAGTTGGGTTCTTGGACCGGAAGACGATACGCGAACGCTCGCGCGCATTACCGGCATGGCTAAATTCGCCGATCTCGATCTAAACAGCGAGAAGGTGCAAAAAACGATCAACTTGATGGTGGACAATAACATCGTCGCCGATCCGACCACCGTGATTCATGAATTCGGTTTGTTGGGGCGTAATGGAGAGACCCGCGCGGGCATGGCGGACTATGTGGACCATATGCCCGTAGCGGTGCAACGCGGTTCAAAAGTCGCACTCCTCAACGTCGCTGACGAGGAAGAGGACGCCGCCTATCGCGCGGCCTTCGACAAAATCATCGACACGCTGACGATGATGCATGAGCGCGGGATATTCCTTGTGCCCGGCACCGATCTTGGCGGCGCTTTCGAGCTTCACCGGGAAGTCGAACTCTTCCAGCGTTTCGGCTTCACCCCTGCGCAGGCGTTAAAGCGGGCCACCTATGACATGGCCGAATATCTTGGCTTTGACGATCGCGGCGCCATTGAGCCCGGCAAGCTGGCGGATTTCTTCATTGTCCCAGGCGATCCGACCGCAGACATCAAGGCGATCAAGAGCATCGCCCTCGTCTCGCGCGGCGGAACGGTTTATTTCCCGAGCGAGATCTATCCGGAGTTCGGGATCACGCCGTTTACGGATGTTCCAGAAGTATCCGGAAACGAATAGGCGTAAAAAGGCCTCTCATTTCATGCGGAGGCTGTTTGAAAATTCAGGAGGCGATATGACCAAAGATAACTCAACGCCGATAAAGCGGCGGTTCTTTCTCATGCTGGGAGGCGCCGCCGTCATGACTGGCTGCGTTACCGATGGCATGGTGCTTCCCAGTATTCCAGGCGGCGCCGGCGGCCTCACCGAAGCCGACGCCGCTGCGGGCATTCGCGCTGCGCTGAACAACGGCGTCGGATCAGCGATTTCGCTCATTGGCGTGCGCGATGGTTTCTTGCGCAATCCGCAAATTCACATCCCCCTGCCCGGGTTTTTGCAGGACATGCAGTCATCGCTGTCTCGGCTTGGTTTGTCCGGGCCGCTCGATACACTGGAGACACAGCTCAACCGCGGCGCGGAGACGGCCGTCCCGCGCGCGCGCAGCATTTTTGTAAACGCCATTTCCTCCATGAGCATAAGAGACGCCGTCGGCGTCGTGCGCGGTGGCGAGAATGCCGCAACGACTTATCTGAAAGACAGAACCTTCTCCCCGCTGACAAATCTTTTTACGCCGATCATGTCAAACGCCCTGCAGGAAACCGGCGCCGTCAAAACACTCGATTCGCTAGACGCCCGCCTGAGATCAATACCGCTCGCGCCACGGCTCGGCGCAGACGCCAAGACCGACCTCATCCGCCACGGCGTTCAATTTGGCCTCGACGGTATGTTCCTCTATATCGCCAAGGAAGAAGCGGCGATCCGTTCAAACCCAGCCAAACGCACCTCAGAAATCTTGCGACGGGTATTTGGCTAGAACCCTGAGGTGTCAGGCGCGCAAAAAAAGCGGTGCTTTGCGCCGCTTTTCATATCCGCTGTAATGTTTCGCTGTCCTCGCGCTCGTCGAAGAACAACTTGAGCCCATCCATGAAAAGCTGTTCGTCCGGGTCCGCACGGTGAAACAACGTCATCGACGAATGAAACTTCAGATCATCGGGCGAACCAAATATTTCATGAACGCTGCGGCGCGGCTGGCCATGTTCGCTTACATGTCCGAGGACCGCGCCCATCGCTTCTTTCAGCCGAGGACCGAGAACCGGGTGAGCCAGATAAGCGCGCGCTTCATCGAGCGAAGCGATGGCGTATTTCTGCGCCATGGCGCTGTGTCCAAGCCCTGCAATCTGCGGAAAGATGAACCACATCCAGTGGGTTTGTTTCCGCCCTGCGCGCAACTCTTCAAGCGCCCGATCAATAATCGGATTCTGGGCGTCAACAAACCGCTCAAGAGATGTCGTCATTATCTACGATAATGATTCGCTAAATAAGCTCCACTGCAACGCTCGTCGCTTCGCCGCCGCCGATGCAGAGTGAGGCGACGCCGCGTTTGCCGCCCGTCTGCTGCAAGGCGCTGATTAGCGTCACGAGGATGCGCGAGCCGGAGGCGCCGATGGGGTGGCCGAGCGCGATTGCGCCGCCATGGATATTCACTTTCTCCGCCGGCAGCTTCAACTCGCGCATGGCCGCGAGCGGCACTACGGAGAAGGCTTCGTTGATTTCATAGAGGTCAACTTCACCCGCCGACCAGCCGGCTTTTTCGAGGACGTTACGGATCGAGGCGACAGGCGCCGTCGTGAACCATTCGGGCTCTTGCGCATGGTTCGTGTGGGCGACAATGCGCGCAATCGGCTTCGCGCCCTTTTTGTCGGCCATTGACTGACGCATGAGGACTATCGCCGCTGCGCCGTCGGAGATCGCAGACGCGTTGCCCGCTGTCACAGTGCCGTCTTTTTCAAACGCCGCGCGCAGCGACGGGATTTTCGCTGCATCGACAAGACCGGGCTTTTCGTCGTCGGAAACCGTGACGGAGCCTTTGCGGGTTGTCACTTCAAAAGAAACGATTTCGTCCTTGAACTTGCCGGTCTTGATGGCATCCTGCGCGCGCGTCACAGAACGCATGGAATATTCGTCCTGCTCCTCGCGAGAGAACTGCCATTCACGCGCGCATTTTTCCGCAAAAATGCCCATAGCTGCATGATTGTTGTAAGGATCTTCCAGACCGTCATAGGACATGTGGTCGAACACTTGCCCATTGCCGAACTTGATTCCGGTTCGGCCTGTTGGCAGCAGATGCGGCGCGCCCGTCATGGACTCCATGCCGCCCGCAACGACGACATCCGCAGAACCGGCCGCAATGAAATCATGCGCCATCATCACGGTCTTCATGCCGGAGCCGCAAACCTTGTTGACCGTTGAGCAACCGGCGGATGTCGGAAGCCCCGCTCCGAGCGCCGCCTGGCGCGCCGGAGCCTGGCCGAGCCCGGCGGGCAACACACAGCCCATCAGCACTTCATCCACATCGTCCGCCTTCGCGCCGCCGCGGTCCAGGGCGGCCTTGATGGCGGTCGATCCAAGTTCGGTGGCTTTCACTGTCGCGAAGGCACCGAGAAAATTGCCGATGGGCGTGCGGGCCATGCCGGTGATGACGATGGGATCAGATGCAGTCATGGGTCTCTCCTTTTGGAGTTATCTTACGCCGCTTTACAGTTATGCAGCCTTACGTCCGCGGGCGATAATCTCCAGCGCCATTTTATCAGCGATGGCGCCCGTGGGCGCATTCTCGGCTTCCGCGCGGTTGAAAATATCGGTCAGCATGGCGCCGATATTGTCAATGCGCTTGTTCATTTCCGATGTCGTCCAGGTCCCGAGAATTTCAAGACCAACGGAGATCACGCCTGCGCCATTGATGACATAATCCGGACAGTAAAGGACGCCCTTGTCTTTAAGGGCCTGGTCCATATCCGGCGTTTTAAGCTGGTTATTGGCCGCACCGGCAATGATTTTAGCCTTCAGGCGCGCCAACGTATCAACATTGATGGCGCCGCCCAGCGCGCAGGGAGCGAAAATATCAACATCGACCGCAACCGCATCCTCCGGCGTCGCTGTTTCGGCGCCAAAGCGCTCCACAGCCTCTTTCACTGCCGCCTGATTAACATCCGCGACGACAAGCTTGCCGCCTTCTTCGTGGATGAGCCGCGCCAGATCCATCCCGACAGCGCCGACGCCGAGGATCGAAACCGTAAGGTCTTTCAGGCTGTCCACGCCGAATTTGCGTTTCGCCGCCGCCTGCATGCCGCGCCAAACGCCGCGCGCCGTGAAGGGCGACGGGTTGCCGCCGACGCCTTCCTTTTCCATCCCCGCCGCATAGTTGGTGACGGAGCGAATGGTCGCGAGATCAGCTTCGGTGACGCCCGAATCCTCTGCGGTGTAATAAAGCCCTTCGAGGCTATCCACGGCGCGCCCGAAGGCTTTCAACAGCTCGGGCGTTTTGTCAGTCTTCGGATCCGCGAAAATCACCGCCTTGCCGCCGCCAAAGGGAATGCCCCCCATGGCGTTCTTGTAGGTCATGCCTCGGGAAAGATTTTTGACGTCTTCAAGGCCCGCTTCAAAGCTCGCATAGGGGTAAATCCGGCAACCGCCGCAGCCCGGACCGAGCGTCGCGTCATGAACGGCGATAATTGCGTTAAGGCCCGCAGATTCATCAGTAAAATGCACTACTTTGCGCCAGCCCTCGACGGCCAAGACCTCAGATTTCATCGGAAACTTCCTCCATGCGGACCGCGGACCCTATGCCCGAGCCGGCCAGAACGGAATTTTCCTATACCTAATCGTCGAGCGCTTCCGGTCAAATATCGTGCTTTGGCGCTTGACGATTAGCATATAATGCTAAATACAGGAATGATTAGTGAAAGCGGACCTATGAAGCTCGACCATATCGACCACAAGATCCTGAAACACCTTCAGGAAAACGCCCGGATCACCAATGCGGAGCTCGCCGAGCGGGTGGGACTTTCGCCCACGCCCTGCCTGCGGCGTCTCAGGCGGCTGGAGACCGAGGGGATCATCAAGGGCTACCGCACCGAGATCAATCGCGAAGCGCTTGGCGTCAATGTGACGGTGATCATTCTCGTCAAACTTGAGCGAGAAGACGACAAGACGCTCAGGGAATTCGAAACGGCCATCAAAAACCGTGAAGAAGTGATGGAATGCTATCTCGTCACCGGCAAGTTCGACTATTTCATTCGCGTTGTCGTGCCGTCGCTCGCCACCTACGAAACATTCCTTTCGGAAACGATGCTCCGTATGCCGAATATTGCGACGGTCGAGTCAAGTTTCACGTTGCGCGAAGTCGCCCGCAAAGTGGTGACGCCCCTGCCGCAATCGATCATCCGTTAGCAGGCATTCAGCTTAGTCGGATTACGCGACCTTCTCCGCGGCGCCGGAGGGCGTCGTAACGCGGTCGATCTCGGCGTGCAGCGCCTCGGCTCTGATTGGCTTTGTGACATAGCCATCAAAACCCATCTCGATAAACTCATCGATCTGCTGACTCATGGCGTGGGCCGATATCGCGATAATCGGCGTGGGTTTACCTGAAACAAGCTCGCGTTCAAGAAAACGGATCTGCCGCATGGCCTCCGGGCCATCAAGGCGCGGCATTGAAATATCCATCAGGACAAGATCGAATTTGCCGCGCTTGAACGCCGCAACAGCCTCAAGGCCGTCGGATGCAAAAAGCGTCTTGTGTCCGCGCTGATCGAGAAAGGCCTTTAGCACGGCCTGGTTCACCGCATTGTCTTCGCCCGCCAGAATATTCAGGCCCTTCTGCGCCGTCAGCGCAGCCACGCCGGATGGCTCAACCGTTTCAGTCAGATCGCCAGCCTGCGCCAGCGGCGACGGAAATGAAACGGTGAAGATCGAACCGGCGCCCATCGTGGAGCGCACCGAGATCTCGCCACTCATCGCCGTTACAAGTCCCTTGGCGATGGAAAGGCCAAGCCCTGTCCCACCGAATTTGCGCGTGGTCGTTGCGTCCGCTTGTGTGAATGGATCGAAAATGCGGCCAATCTGATCGTCCGACATGCCGATGCCGGAATCCTTGACCTCAATGACCGCGGTGTCGCTGTCGCCGCCCGGCGCCTTGATGCGCACCAGCACGGCACCACTTTCTGTGAATTTAATCGCGTTGGAGACCAGGTTGTGCAGCACTTGAAGGATGCGATGGCCATCGCCGAGACGCAACGCTTCTCCGTCGCCTTCATACTCGACCCGGAATTCCACTCCCTTTTGGTGAGCCTTCAGCGCATGCAGGCTTTCAACCTTGCGCGCAATATCCGCCAGAGAGAATGGCGCCTTTTCCAGTTCGATCTTGTTCGCTTCAATCTTGGAGAAGTCGAGAAGATCATTCAGCACCATCATCAAGAGATCGCCGCAATCGCGCACGATCTTCAGTTTTTCCTGTTGCGCCTGCGATAGTTTCGAGTTTTCTAGCGCCGCCGCCATGCCAAGAATGCCATTCATAGGCGTGCGGATTTCGTGGCTCATATTAGCGAGAAAAGCCGATTTCGCTTGGTTCGCATGTTCCGCCAGCGCCTGCCTTTCTTCAGCGCGTTCGCGCTCGGAGCGCATCGAAGCGCTTGACGCTTCGTATGCGCGAAAAGCGACGACAAGGTGCGAGACATACATGATCGCCGCCAGCAGGATAGCGGCGGCGCCTGCACGTCCGGGCTCCGCGCCTGTGATAAGCGCATAGAGCGGCAGGCCGAAAAAGTACAACGCATGAGGCGTGATCGCCGCGAGGAACGTGCGCTTTTCATGGTGCATGTGCATGGTCACATGCAATAGCGCGCCAGACATCCACAGAATCGCAAACACTTTCCCCGGCGTTCCCCACATCAGCCACAAGAGCGCCGGAAACAGGGAATAGACCAGCGTCGCCTGAAAGGATGAGGCGCAAATGGCCAGCCATTCAGTTTTCGTCGGAGGCCGCTTGCGCGCGCTGTTCGTAAAGCCGCGCCAGGCATAGGCGTCGATGAATTGTGTGAGAACGATAGCCGCAAACCACGCGACGGAAAGGAACGGGCTAATAGCGCCCCACAGCAATACTGAGCCGATGGCCGCAATAATGATGCGGGTTTTCAACTCCCGTCGCCGGATCTGCGCCGTTACAATCAAACCTGACAGAATTGACGCTGGGTCTTTCCCGCCGGCCCGGTCTCCCTCGGGCATGGCTGTTGTCATGACAGTCTCGGCTCCCCTTGTCAGGCGGATGGTGGCAGACGCAGCGCCGGGCTGCGTTGCATAAAAATAGGCGGAAAGTCTTAATCGCTGACTACCAGCGCCTCACGGCGGCGTTGTCAAACGCCGCCTGGGTGTGCCGGAATGAAACAGTTTCTGACACTGGCGGGGTACAACCGCAGTCCTTAGCGGGACCTATCGCTGAAAGTCGTAAAAAGCGCCCATGGACAGGAGATCGGTCAGCGCCTGCATGGCCGCGAAACTCTCCTCCATCAGCGCCGGATCGCGCAGATCATCAGGCGTCAGGCGATCGCGGTAATGCGCCTTCACCCAATGTTCGAGCGCGGTGATGCGCGCCTCATCAAGGATGAAATTCGGGTTCGCCGCCGCTGCTTCTTCATCCGACAACACAACACGCAACCGCAGGCAGGCGGGTCCGCCGCCATTTCGCATGGACTCGCGCACGTTTTTATAAATGACGCGGTTGATTGGATTGTTCTTCGCAATCGTCTCGTCGACGAAGGCTTTGACGCGAGCATTTTCCTCGGCTTCCTGCGGCAGGAGCAGCGCCATCTCGCCGCCAGGCAGCGTCAAAAGCTGGGAATTGAAGAGATAGGACTTGATGCAGTCTTCGAGCGACACGTCTTTCACCGGAGCTTCAATGATCTCCACGAAAGGCGCGGCATCGCGGATCGCCGCATAAGCGGCGTCGCGGTCGGCGAAGCTTTGTTCGTGAAGGAAAAGAACGGTTCCATTGGCGACGCCGACAACGTCATTATGGAATGCGCCTGCGTCAAGCGCGGTGGTCGACTGCTGAACAAAAACAGTATGCGCCTCATCTAACAGATGGTTGCGGGCGACAGCCTCGCTTGCGCGTTTTTTCTGGCGCGTGGGAAATTTCTCGCCGTCTTCGCCATAGACGAACAGATGCACACCCTTGTCGCCGTGGTTCTCGCATAGGCGGCCATGGTTTGCCGCGCCTTCGTCGCCGAAATGCATGGCGCCGGGCAGCGGCGGATAATGAACGAAATAATCTTCGTCCGCGAAAATATGCGCAAGGACGCGTGCGGTCGTATCGGCTTCGATGGAGCGGTGAAAATTCGCCGCGAGATTAGCGGCGGTGAAATGCACCTTGCCGTCGGCAGTGTCTGGCGACGGCGCGACGGTACCTGCATTCGCCGTCCACATGCACGATGCGGCGTAACAGTTCGCTAGCAATTGCGGCTCGGCCTTCGCCGCCTTTTCGATGATTTGTTTGTCAGTTCCTGAAAAGCCCAGTGCGCGCAGTGTTTTCAGGTGCGGCCGGTCCTGTGGCGGCAGGAAACCCTGTTTGAGGCCCAGCTCCATAGCCGCACGCATCTTGGCGAGCCCCTGCAGCGCCGCCTCTTTCGGGTTCGACGCCGCGCCCGCATTCGTCGCCGAGGCGAGATTGCCGAAGGACAGCCCCGCATAATTATGCGTGGGACCGATCAGGCCATCGAAGTTGTATTCGGCGTAGGTCATAAGAATAAGCGCATATCTAAGTTAAACCGACCACAAGTGCTTTTCTTTCACTTCTGCCATAACTTTTTTGCCTGCGTCTCGCCCGGCACTCCGAAACGCTTCTGCGGATGAACTTATTGGATCAATTTCAATATCAATAACGTCGACGGCGATTTTTCCCAGCCCTTCAATCAACAAAATATCCAACACACCAAACACAAACCACTTCGCGAAATAGAGTTCCTGATCAGCGTAACCATTGAACCCGAATTCCAATTTGTCCGCAGGCCTTATGCTGACTCTTCCGAATGCCTTGTGTGTGGTTGCTGAAAAGCATCTATCGATTTTACCTTCCACTGTGAGAGGCATTTTAATGTACCGGTTCGATCTATGGATTAATGTAGCGCCCCATTCCTCGATAATTGATTTCTTATCTGTTTCCATTTAGCGAACCCCCACCTGCCCCTCAGGCATCGCAAGCAACCCCTCGCCTTCCATCGACGCAACCGGATAAGCGCAATAGTCCGCGGCGTAATAGGCGGAGGGTCTATGATTGCCGCTGTCGCCAATGCCGCCGAAGGGCGCGGCGCCGGAAGCGCCCGTGGTCTGGCGGTTCCAGTTGACGATGCCAGCGCGCGACAGGGCCAGGAACTTCTCCCATTTCGCCTTGTCGTCAGTGAGGATGCCGGCGGAAAGACCGAACTTCGTCTTGTTGGCGCGCGCGATAGCGTCGTCGAAATTCTTGACACGATAGACTTTGAGGAACGGGCCGAAATGCTCCTCGTCGGGCACGGAGTCCGCGCACATGGTGACGTCGATGATGCCCGGCGAGACAAACGACTTGCCTTCGTCGATCACCGACAGGTTTCTGACGGGCACGCCGTCGCTGTCCACAAGCTGATCGAAGGCGCGTTCCAGTCCTTCCGCGATCTTCGGCGAAATCACCGGGCCCATGAACGGTTGCGGATCATCGAAGGGCGCACCGACAATTAGGCGTTCGGTAAGCTTGGCCAATGCGAGCAGCGCTTTGTCGCCTTCGGGGCCCTCGGGAACGATCAACCGCCGCGCGCAGGTGCAGCGCTGGCCGCTCGTCAGGAACGCCGACTGCACGACCGTGAACGCCGCGGCGTCGACATCGTCCACATCCCACCAGATCAGCGGATTGTTGCCGCCGAGTTCCAGCGCGAGAATGACGTCGAGGCGGTCGGCGAACATTTTGTGGATCGCAAGGCCGGTCTTGGCGCCGCCGGTGAAAAGGACGCCGTCGACATCAGCGCCGGTGAGCGCCTCACCCGTCTCGCGGCCGCCCTGCACCAGATTGACGACGCCTTCCGGCACGCCCGCTTCCATCATGCGTTCGACAATGAAAGCGCCCGGCCCCGGCGTCATTTCCGATGGCTTGAAGACAACCGTATTGCCCGCGATCAGCGCCGGAACGATATGTCCGTTGGGCAGATGCGCCGGAAAGTTATAGGGCCCCAAGACCGCCATGACGCCATGGGGCTTGTGCCGCAACACGCCGCGCGTCGCGCCCGTAGCCGTTTCTTTCTCGCCCGTGCGCTCATGATAAGCGCGGATCGAAATATCGACCTTGCCGGAAACGGTCGCCGCTTCGGTTTTCGTTTCCCAGAAAGGCTTTCCAGTCTCGCGGGAAATAAGCCGCGCCAATTCTTCCGCGTCGCGTTTGATGAGATCGCGATAGCGCTCCATGATGGCGATGCGTTCGGCGAGCGGGGTCAGCGCCCATTTTTCAAACGCGCCGCGCGCCGCGCTGACAGCGGCGCTTACATCATTCTTCGTCGCCGCCGCGCCGGTCCAGATCGTCTCGCCCGTTGACGGATCGCTGCTTGAAAATTCCGCGCCCGCGCCGTCGCGCCATACGCCATTGATGAGGATTTTATTTGTCATTGTATCACCACTTCACTGCGCGGATTTCGTCGCCCGCTTTGACGCCCAGCGTCTGCGCGGCGTCTTTCGCAATTATCATACGCTCGCCGTCAACTTTTCCGGGCGCACGCGTGACCCGGAAGGACTGGAGTTGTCCCGCCGCCATTAAGTACACTGGCGCATCCCCGGGATCGCCGGTCTCCACGGGATAAAGACGGCTTTCCTTGATGGTCTTAATGTCATTGATGCGGGCGTCCACGAGCGGACCACCGTCGAACACATCAATATAATCGTGGAAAGCGAAGCCCTCTTTTAACAGCATGTTATAGGCCGGCAGCGCGCTGTCATGAGGTTTGCCAAGGCACGCTTTTGCATCTTCAGGCAACATCGCCACATAGATCGGGTGGCGCGGCAACAGATCAGAGATGATCTGGTTGCCCATTGCGGAATTGGCGAGATCGGCGTCCTCGAATTCCATGTCGAAGAAAAGCTTGCCGAGGGACTCCCAGAAAGGTTGCTTGCCATCCGCCGCGCGCCAGCCGCGAAGCTCTGCAGTTACGGGATCGGCGACCAGCGTTCGGTGTTGCGCGATGAAAAGGTAACGGGCCTTGGCGAGAAACTTTCCAAAACCGCCGCCGCGCGCTTCCGGCGACAGGAACAGCGACCCGACCTCCGACGCGCCGGAGAAATCATGGGTCGGCACCAGAAGCCGGCGCTCCACCCGTTTTTTCAACTGCTTGGAGACGTGCACCGTCTTGTTGATCTTGTAATTGACGAAACCGTAATCGAGTCCCACCGCCGAAAAGACGGCCGCTGTGCCAAGCACTTTGCCGTCCTGCTCCAGCACCATCATGTAAACTTCGCCGGAAGGCGACGTAGGATTATTGGTGAAGCTGTCCGCCGCAAACTCAACGCGCGGGCGGAGGGCGTCCGGATCTGACGGGAGGTTGGTCATGCCCCCGCCTGACAGCTTGGCAAGCTCCAGGATCGCATCGAAATCCTCGCGCCGCACCGGGCGCATAAAGGCGAGCGACATTAGTGTTTCTCCGTGTTCACAAATTCGCCGGGATTTGGAATCTCACCGGCGGCGATCTTCAATAATAACAGGGTTGAAAGCTTGGCCCGCTCAACAAGGCTGTCCAATTTTGCATATTCGGCTGATGAATGAATATGCGCGCCGCGAACGCCCAGCGTATCGATCACCGGAATGCCCGCAGCCGCGATATTGTTGCCGTCGCAGCATCCGCCCGTGGGAACCCAGTCAATGTTCAACCCAAGATCGACACCCGCAGCACGCAGGGCGAGAAAGAACGCGTTCAGTTGCGGCGTCATTGGTTTCGGCGGGCGGGTAAACCCGCCTTCGAGTTTCGCGGAATAGCCTTCACGGCCGTCAATATCGGCGATCAGCGCATTCGCCTGCTCAAGCAGCCAATCGGAATCTTCGGGCTGTTCGAGACGGACATTGAACCGCACCACCGCAAGCTCCGGCACCACATTATTGGGACCGCCGCCATCGACCCGCGCCACATTGACGGTCAGGCCTTCGCGCTGCCCCGTCAGCTTGTCGACGCCGGAAATGAAATCCGCCGCCGCCGCGATGGCGTTGCGCCCCAGATGATGTTCGCGCCCCGCATGGGCGCTCTTCCCGCGAATGACCGCCGCGAAATTGCCGCTGCCCTTGCGCGCGCCGGCGAGCGTTCCGTCCGGCAGCGCCGGTTCATAGACGCAGGCGAATTGCGCGCGCTTTGCGGCTTCGGTCAGCATATGCGCCGAGCCGATAGATCCGATCTCTTCATCGGCGTTAATCAGGACTTCATAGCCAATGCGATCAGCCAGCGATGAATTTTCGATCGCCATCAGCGCGTTCAGCATGACGAGGAGCCCGCCCTTCATGTCAGCCGCGCCCGGCGCATTCAGCGTATCGTCATCCAGAAATTTTTCAGACTGAAACGGATGGTCGGCGCCGAAAACCGTATCCATGTGACCGACCAGCAGCACCCGGACCGGCGCCTGAGGCCGTTTGACGAGGCGCAGCATATCGCCGACCGGCTGCTCCACCACCTCGCCGTCCCGGGTGACGATCCGGTGCGGGCCTGAGGGGACAGTCTCCACCTCGACCCCGAGGGCCGAAAAGGCCTCCGCCAGCGCCCCATGCATTGCTTTAAGGCCGGAAAGGTTGGCGCTGCCTGAATTGATCGCGCACCAGGCCCGCAGGGTTTCGGTCATGGGCGCGCGCCTGTCGTCCAGATAGGCGAGATCGGCTTTATAGTTATATGTGTTGACCATGGCCGAGAGCACTAGCGATCCTTGCAAACCCCCGCAAGAGCGGGGCTTTGGGAATGCCCGTCTGGCGTTTCCCCCCGCGCCGAAGCGGCCTATAGTTGACCCAAAAGAGGGTATTCTCAGAGGCGGATGCTGACATTCATTGAAAAATTGCTGGCCGCGTGGGCCGAGACCGCGCGCCGCGCCGGCGCGCCTCTGGCGGCCGTTATCCTGATCATGGGCGGGCTCGCAGGCTATTACGCCGCGACCCATCTGAAGGTGAACACGGACACCAGCGCCATGCTGGACCCGGAGCTGCCGTTCCAACAGCGCGCCGTAGAATTGCGCGACGCCTTCCCCCAGATAAAGAATGACGTCGTCATCATTATCCGCGCGCCGACGCTGGACGAGGCGGACGCCTATGCCGGGGAGCTGCGCACGGCGCTTCTCGCCGACAAGGAGAATTTCACCGCGGTTTTCGCCCCGGCCTCAGACCCGTTTTTCCGGGAGAACGGGCTTCTTTATCTGGATCAGAGCGAGCTGAGCGCGCGCCTGACGCAAATGTCGAAGGCGGCGGGTCTTATCGAAACCCTGATCAAGGACCCGGAGCTCGGGACTCTGTTCACAACGCTCGCCGAAAATGACGAACTGGCCGAACGGTCCGATCTCGGTCAGGAGACCTTGCAGGAGATTTACGCCGAACTCGCCGCTGTCGCCGAGGCGAGCCTTGACGGCGAACGCCGTCCGTTTTCATGGATGGGCGCCCTCGATGAAGAAACGCGCGCAGAGCCGCACCATACACGGCTCGTCTACGCAACGCCGGTGCTAGACTTTACGAAACTGAAGCCAGCCAAGGCGGCGATCACGGCGCTGCGCGCGAAAAGTGACACCTTGAATGACGCCTATAGCGGACGTGTTGAAACATATGTGACGGGCGATCCGGCGCTGCGTATGGAAGAGCTGGAATCGGTTACGACGGGCATCGGCCTGTCTTTCCTGTTGTCCTTTGTGCTTGTCACAATCCTCTTGCTGGTTTGCTACCGCTCTCTGCCAATGGCTGCACTGACGCTCGCAGGGCTGATGGTCACGCTGACGCTGACATCCGCCTTCGCCGCCGCCTTTATCGGCGAGCTTAATCTCGTCTCTGTCGCCTTTACGGTTTTGCTTGTGGGGCTGGGGCTCGATTTCGCCATCCACCTGCTCTTGCATATTCAGGAACACCGGGCGGCGGGGCGCGACAATCAAAGCGCCTTGCGATACGCCATCCATGAAGTTGGCCCTGCGCTGGCGCTCGCGGCGCCGACAACGGCCATCGCCTTTCTTTCCTTCATGCCAACCAAGTTCGACGGCATCGCCCAGCTCGGCCTGATCGCCGGCGCCGGCGTCGTCATCGCTTTTTTCGTCACCATCACTTTCGCGCCCGCCGCCCTCGCCGTCTTCAAAGGCCAGCCGGGCCGGACCCATTCGGGCCGCGTGCGTGGTCTGTTCACGTGGATTGAAAACCACTCCATCCCGGTCGCCGCTGCAACAGTGATCTTCGGACTGGCAGCGCTGCTTCTGATGCCGCAGGTGCGTTTCGACGCAGACCAGATGGCGTTGCGCAATCCTGATGCGCCTTCGGTTCAGGGATTCAACCTGCTTTTCGACGACCCGGAGACGGCGCCCTACCGCCTGAGCCGGCTCGTCGACAGCGCGGAGGAAGCGATTGAGACCCACAACCTCGTCAGCAAGCTTGAAAGCGTTGAATCGACCCGCGCCCTGCCGGATTTTGTGCCGGACGATCAGGATGAAAAGCTCGAGCTCATCGACTTTGGAGCGGGCACTCTGATTTTCGCCCTCGACGCTGAGCCCGCTTCGGTCCAGGGGCCGTCCGCTTCTGACGGCATCGCCGCGCTTAAGAGTCGGCTCAATGAGGCGTACCAAGACGGTCCCGGCGCCAAACTCGCGGCGCTGCTTGGCCAGATGGAAAATGACGGCGCTGCGCAAGGGTTGATGCAGGAAAATGTTTTCGCGTTCTGGCCGCAACTCGTGGCGCAGCTTCGCGACAGCATGAACGCCGATTATGTGGAAATTGAAAATCTTCCCCCGGCCTTGCGCGAACGGTATCTGAGTGAAGACGGCAAATGGCGCGTGGACATCCTGCCGAGCGCTGATGTGCGCGACTATCGCGCGCTCGACACATTCGTGGGCGATGTTGAGGCCGCTGTTCCCGATCTCGCGGGCGGGGCCTATCAGGCGACGAAGGCGGGCGAAACAATCTCCTTCGCCATGCTCGAAGCGACCGGCATCGCCTTCGCCATTATCGCCGTATTTTTGTGGCTGCTTGTACGCCGGTTGCGCACCGTCCTGTTGATGCTGTTCCCGCTGGCGCTTGCGGCGGTGCTGACATCGGCGACCGGCGTTCTTCTCAATATTCCGTTCAACTACGCCAATGTCATCGTGCTGCCCCTGCTGATCGGCATCGGCATCGACAGCGGCATTCACCTTGTTCTCAGAAACGACCAGATCAAGGCGGGCGAAGGCGTCTATGGCACCTCAACCCCGCGGGCCGTCCTGTTCTCGGCGCTGACCACGGTTGCGTCCTTCGGCAGCCTCATGCTGTCGCCGCACCGGGGCACGGCGTCCATGGGCGAGCTTCTCTCCATCGCCATCGCTTTCACGCTTCTATGCACGCTGATCGTTCTGCCGGTCGCTTTCCGGTTCGACGGAAAAAGCAGCTCGAAAAGGGCTTAGCAGCGACCTCAAAAGCACGGTGAATACAGTGCGTTACAGCGATGAAACTAAATTTCTGGTGAGCTTCCGGCGTCCGCAGCTAACGCAAATGTCATGATGACGGTTCGCCGGTGCTGGAATTTCGCCGCAATCGACCCATATTCACCGAAAATCAGGAGAGCGCCGGTTCCGGGCGCCATTCATTTGAGGGCAAATCCGATGTTCATGTCTCGCGTCAAAATCTTCGCCGCACTGATCGCCGCGACCGCCGCAGCGCCTGTGTTGGCGCAGGACCCGGAGCCCGCCGTCGAAGCGGAAGAAAGCGCGATTGACGGCGCCACCGCCTTCGCCAAGACGCTGACGGCGAATGCGACAGTCGCCCTCACCTCGGAGAAAAGCGAAGCCGAACAGCTCACCGACTTTCAGCAGGTGCTGGCCGACGGCATGGCGCTCGACGTCATCGGCAAGTTCATGATTGGCGAGGCGCGCAACACGATGAACGACGAACAACTGGCGCGTTACGATGCGGTGTTTCCCGGTTATCTGACCAAGCTCTACGCCGAGCAGTTTCAGGATATTGTCGGCAAACCGCTGGAAGTTCTGGAAGCCAAAGAGCTCGGCGCGCGCGACGTGATCGTCAGGACACAATTCGACCGCTCGGAAGGCTCGCCCATCATGGTCGACTGGCGCGTGCGCCGGCTCAAATCCGGCGAGCGCAAGGCCATCGACATCATCGTCCAGGGCGTCTCCATCATGCTCGTGAAGCGCGAAGAGTTCTCCTCCTTCATCGCGACCAATGGCATCGATGCGCTGCTGGAAAGGCTAGAGGAAGAGGCGGCTTAATGAAGACTGAGCGAAAAAAAGGATTTCGGGAAAGTATCGACGAACTTCTCGTCAAGATGAATCCATCCCGAACCGAAGAAGCTCAGAGAAGGTTCCTTAAACGGCCCAAGGTAAAGCTAGCATCACGCATCAGTCCTATAGGGGCCGTTGCCTCCATACTTCTTGCGTTCGTGTACTTTCCGATCGGAGTAGTGCTTTTCTTGTGTGTCTGGTGTGCAAGTGTTTATCTCTTGGTGACTTCGGCTGAATAACCCGAACCGCAAAATTCACCCCTTAGTTTTTCCGCTCGAACACAAAATCCGCGGCGCCTTTGAGCGGCTCGGCCGCTGCGCCGAAGCGGTCGAGATGCGCCTTGCAGCGCTCGACGAGGTCGGCGGCTTTCGACTTTGCGCCGTCCATGCCGAGCAGCTTGATGAAAGTCGCCTTGTCCATTTCCGCGTCCTGCCCCGCGGGTTTGCCCAGCGTTTCGGCGTCGGCGGTCGCGTCGAGAATGTCATCGACGATCTGGAAGGCGAGCCCGAGGTCTTCGGCGTAGTTTGTTAGCGCGCCGACTTCGTCCGCTGACGCCTCACCGATGATCCCACCGCCCACGGCGGAGAAACGGATCAGGGCGCCGGTTTTCAAGCGCTGCAATTCCTCGATGCCCGCGAGATCGAATTCCTTTTGCTCCGCATAGATGTCGATCATCTGACCGCCGACCATGCCGATCTTGCCCGAGGCGCGGGCGAGCTCCAGCGCAATTGCGCATCTGACGTCGCCCGACGGATGCGTTTCCTCCTCCGCCAGAATTTCAAACGCCTGCGTCAAGAGAGCATCGCCCGCGAGGATCGCCGTGGCGTCATCATATTTCTTGTGGACTGACGGGCGGCCGCGCCGCAGGTCACTATCATCCATGGCCGGCAGATCGTCATGGATCAGCGAATAGCAGTGGATCATCTCGACCGCGCAGCCGACCCGCACCGACCGCGACCGAGGCGCATCGAACATGTCCGCCGCCGCAATCACCAAAAACGGCCGCAACCGCTTGCCGCCATCGAGCGCCCCCCAGCGCATGGCGTCCACGACCCTGCCGAGCGGTCCGCCCCTCGTCGGCAAAAACCCGTCGAGCGCATCCTCAACTAGGGCGGCGGTTTCTTTGATGGTGCTGGCGAAGGCTGACATCAGGCTTGTCTCTCATTCAGGCGCTGGAATGAGCGGATGCATATGCGGCATTTTCTGAAAACGCCACCCCGCGCTTAATGCGCCTTCACAAAGCCCGACCCGTCGCAGCTTATGCATTCGCGCGCGATAAAACCGCGCTTGCCGCGCCCGGCGCAGTCGCCGCATAGCTCGCGATTGTTTTTCGGGCCGAGGAAACTCGCCAAGAGATCGATGGGTTTGTTGTCCGCCGGCGCTGGCGCGACATTCATGGCGAAGTTGCGCGCCGCCTCCAGCTTTGCCGCCGGGAATGCCGACGCCATAGAGGCCTGGCCGCTCGACAAACCGTGGAGTGTAATCATCAGATCGCGCCGCCAGGCTTCGAGCACCAGCGCAAACTGGCCGTTATCGAAGACGCCGACCGGCTGCATGCCCGCCATCAGGAAGAGATCGCCATTGGCCTCGATCGAAGCGACGGCGATGTGAAGATTGCGGTTGATCGCTTCAACCATCTGCGCTTCCACGGGAAAGCCGACAAAGCGCGCCAAAAAACCAAGCTCGGCGATCTTGCCGGAACCGGGCGCCGTCTGCATCAGCGCGATAACGAAATTGACGCCATTATCCTGAACGCCGAAGACCGAAAGCGGCCCTTCATCGCCCAGCCGGTCAAGCGCGCCATATTGATTCTCGAGCGCGGCCACGACCTTGTCCAGCGGCCATGCGCCCTCTGTCGCCATCGCCCTCTTGCCTGAGCTCTGGCCGCCTGAAAATTTGCGAAGCATCTCCCCAATCCCCTCAACAGAACATACCCGGTCTCAGGCTACACGAGGCGGGGCCGCCCGCCAACTGGGGGCGCACAGAGCGCATGAAGGGGCGCGTCAAAGCGTGCTGCGCCGCCCGAAAGCCACAACCCAAGCCAAATCCGCGTGATTGCTGGCAAACATTTTTGCACTGCAGCGCGACACGAGATATATGGACTGTTCTGACCCTGCCCCGGTTGCCGGGCTTCCGGCGCCATGAAATAACGGGCCGGTCTTATGGCCGTTCCGGGGGATGGCTGGTCGTTGGATTATGGCGGAGAAGCAGACGAAAATGGCGGCGGCGAAAAACAAAATCAAAATCGTGCTTGCCCAGCCAAGGGGCTTTTGCGCAGGTGTTGAACGGGCGATCGACATAGTCGAGCGCGCCCTCGAGAAATATGGCGCGCCCGTCTATGTCCGCCATGAGATCGTTCACAACAAATATGTTGTCGAAACCCTGCGCGCCCGGGGCGCGATTTTTGTTGAAGAGATCGACGAGATTCCCACCGGCGCCGTGACGGTGTTTTCCGCCCATGGCGTCGCCAAGAAGGTCGAGGACGGCGCCTTGGTGCGCGAGCTTGGCGTGATTGACGCCACCTGCCCGCTGGTCACCAAAGTTCACAAAGAGGGCCGGCGCTACGCCGAGAAAGGATATGACATCGTCCTCATAGGCCATATCGGCCATCCGGAAGTGGAAGGCACGCTCGGCCAGATTCCCGGTCCCGTGCATGTCATCTCCGAACCCGAAGACGTCGCAGGCCTGCAAGTCACCGATGATGAGCGCGTCGCGTTCGTCACGCAGACGACATTGTCCGTGAACGACACCAAAGACGTCATCGCCGCCCTGAAAACGCGCTTCCCGACAATTATCGGACCCGATACGCGCGACATCTGTTATGCGACCCAGAATCGCCAGACCGCCGTCATCGCCATGGCGAAGCAGGTGGATTTGTTGCTCGTCGTCGGCGCCCATAACAGCTCCAACTCCAACCGCCTGCGCGAGATTGGCCAGAATTTCGGCATCCCGAGTTATCTGATCGAAAACGCCGCCATGTTCGACCCCGCCTGGCTCGAAGGCGTCGCCACGATCGGGCTGACCGCGGGCGCCTCGGCGCCGGAAACGCTGGTGCAGGAAACGGTGGAGCGCATCAGAAATTACTGCGATGTCACAGTCGAACTGCTCGACGGCGTCGAAGAAAACGTCCATTTCAAACTGCCCCGGGAACTTGCTGACGTGCCACGTCCGAAAGACGCCATGGAAGCCTGGGGCGCCGCCGCCACTGCAGACGCCTAACGACCGCCAGAACGCAACACTCGCATTAAAAAGAAAACACCGGAGAGCCTTCATGTCAGTATCGCTTCACCAACAGGTCCGCGTCGGCGCCTATGTCGCAAAACAAACCCTCATGGGCCGCGACAAATATCCGCTGGTCCTGTTTTTGGAGCCGCTTTTCCGCTGCAACCTCGCATGCCCCGGCTGTGGCAAGATCGATTACCCGGCGCCGATCCTCAACAAGCGTTTGACCGTGCAGGAATGCCTCGACGCCGTTGATGAATGCGGCGCCCCCGTGGTGGCGATCCCCGGCGGCGAGCCGCTGATCCACAAAGAGATTGGCGAAATTGTCGAAGGCATCGTCGCGCGCAAGAAGTTCGTGTCGCTGTGTACCAACGCGCTCTTGCTCGAGAAAAAACTCGATCTCTTCAAACCGTCGCCATTCCTGTTCTTCTCGGTCCATCTCGACGGTCTCGAAGAAGAGCACGATCACGCGGTGGACCAGAAAGGCACTTTCAAGATCGCGGTGAAAGCCATCAAGGCGGCGCAGGACAAAGGCTTCCAGGTCAATGTCAACGCGACGATCTTTGACAATATGACCGCGAAACAGGTCGCCGACTATCTCGATTTCGCCACCGATCTCGGCGTCGGCATCTCGATCTCGCCGGGCTACGCCTATGAGCGCGCGGAAGACAAAGAACACTTCCTGTCCCGCGAGAAAACCAAGAACCTCTTCCGCGACATCTTCAAGATCGGCAAGGATCGGGGGCGCAAGTGGAACCTGTCTCACTCATCGCTGTTCCTCAACTTCCTCGCGGGCAATGAAGAATATATGTGCACGCCCTGGGGCTCGCCGACGCGCAATGTCTTTGGCTGGCAAAAGCCCTGCTACCTGCTGGGCGAAGGCTACGTCTCAAGCTTCAAAGAGCTGATGGAAACCACTGACTGGGATTCTTACGGCACCGGCAAATACGAGAAATGCTCGAACTGCATGGCCCATTGCGGTTATGAACCGACAGCGGCCATGGACGCGGTGAAGAACCCGTTCAAGATGTTCAAGATCCCCGACATGTTCAAAATCCCGACCGAAGGCCCGATGGCGCCGGAAATCGATCTGACGCAAGCCCGTCCGGCCGAGGACGTGCACGAAAAACTCGTCGACGCAGAGATGTCAAAGATCGAAGCAGAGAAAAAGGCGAGCAAAGAGCGGGCCGAGGCTGCGGCGTAGGGTTTTCGTCGCCGCGGCGCTATCGCCGCCAAGTTTGATCAATTCCGGAAATTGTTTGGGGTCGCGCAATGCGGCCCCTAATGTTTTGAAGACCTGCGTTGACCCGTCCGGCGCGACGGCCTCCAGCGCCGCCTTTGGCAAGGCCCGGTCCGCAGGATCGGCGATGGCGCGAATGGCGATGAAGGGCGCGCCGGCGCGCGCCGCCGCCCGCGCGGCGCCATGGCTTTCCATATCGACCGCGGCGCAGCCGTGATTGTGAAAGAGGGCCGACTTCTTCGCGGCGCTGTCGATGATTTCATCGGCGCCAAAAAGCGAGGCGAATTTCGCGCCCACCGGCATGTCCTCGCGGATCACGCTCAAGAGATAAGTATCCGCGCCATAGACCGAGCCGTCATCGGCGATGATGGTCTCGCCGATGATGAGATCGCCGGACTTCAGCGCCGGGTCGAGCCCGCCGGAAACACCGACTGAGATGATCGCGCTCGCGCCGTCATTGCAGAAACCGCGGGCGATCTCTTCGGCGCGCGCGGCGTCAGCGCCGGAAACGCCGACGCGGATTTTCGACGCGTCAACACTCGACGAAACCGCGTCGGCTTCGGATTTCAGGCCGCATATGACGCCGATAAAACTCATAAATTTTCGTTAGACCTGCACGTTGCAAACGGAAATAATCAAATCATTTGCTGGAGATTGAATGTTTTTTCGAGATAAAAATTTCTCTACTCATGACGGCAACGCCCGCAAAAAGGCCGACTATTCCTCCAATATAACTAAAGTTGTGCATAGTTCCCGCCCGTGCGAAAGCCACAGGATCATAAACAGAAAAATATTGCATCCAGCCTGGGAGCATTTCTTCAGTAACTGTAAGAAAGCTAACACCCAAAGCAGTCACACCGACAAATAATGTAGTGACGACAACGACACTTGCGACTTTTATAAATGCTTTCACAAAGCGTCCGGCGCCTCTGACAAACAACCCCATAATGTAAATTGGCAGGCCAATTAGAAAGCCCATCCACCAACTTGCACCCCAACCCACGATGCTTGCACCCAGCCGGTTGCGGAGATCAGGCTCGATCAGAAATTGATCAAATTTGAAATCATGGAAGTAGCTGGGAGATACAGTGTATGAAATTTGATTATGAAGTGCGCCATAAAATCCAGCAACAGCACATGCAAAAGCTATTAAAATTGGGAATAGCATTATCTTTTTCATATCGTCCTATGGTGTAATAGCACGTAAAACCAATTCCGCCGCTCTGTCGCCCGACCTGATGGATCCCTCAATCGTTGCCGGAACGCCCGTATCCGTATGATCCCCGGCGAGGAAAAGATTGCGCCATTGGGTTTCCGGTTTCAGGCGCTTTCTCGCGCCTTCAGGCGACTGATCCGGCGTTGCGCGCTTTTCGCGGATGACGCGCACGCGTTCATAATCGGTATCGCCGAGATCGAGCGCAATTTGCGTCTCGCGCCAGATTTTCGAGACCACATCGTCATTGGGCAGATCGTCCGTGCCGATGGCATGCGACGCCGACGTCGTAAGGCTGATCACATCATCGCGCACAAAGGCCCACTGCCCGTCCGAGCCGATCATGCCGATGAACGGCCCTTGACCAAGCGCATCTTTCGGAACCGGTTTGCCGAGGCGGTAATGGATATTCAAAATGCTGGCGTCGTCATTGGGCGGATCGATGTCGGGCAGCAGATCCTTCAGCCGCGTCGGCGGAATGGCGAAAATCACCTTGTCGCCGTCTTCAAGCGTCACAGCTTCATCCGCGAAATTGAGGGTCGTGACTTCGCCGCCTTCCATCCAGACGCTGCGCACGCGCGCATTAAGGCGAACTGTCCCGCCATGAGCCTCAATAAACTTCACCGCCGGGTCTATGAAAGCATAACCGAGCCCCGTCTTCGCCGTCAGCGGAATTGACGCCTGCCCGCCCAGCAGAAACGTCTCGCGGATCACCCGCCAGAGGAGTTTCGCCTGCCCCTTAGCCGGCGTCGTATTGAGCACGGCGAGGGTCAGCGGCTCCCAGAAGCGTTCATATAAAACGCTATTTTTATCAACTACTTGCTCGACAGTTTTATCATCACCGGCAAAGGCGATCCCCGCCGCCTTCACATAATCCATGACGCCGGTGTCAGGGACGCGCCATTTCTTGTCGAACACCCAGAAGGGGATGAAGCCTTCATTGATCCGCACCGTCCAGCGCTGGCCCGTCTTCACATCCACAAACGGATACATAGCGAACGGTGGGCCTGTCAGCGGGTCTTCCGCGCCAATCCGTTTCAGATAGGACAAAGCCGACTTGTTGCCGGACATGATCAGATGATTGCCGTTGTCGATCTCGCGTTCGAGATGCTTGTCGTAAAACGTGCGGCAGCGGCCGCCCGCCTGTCCCGCACCCTCATAGACCGTCACCGGCACATCATGTTCAATGAGACGCACCGCCGCCGCAAGACCGGACAGGCCGGCGCCGATAATATGAACGCGTGGCATCGAACCCTACAGCCGGATCGAGTGCGGACGCGGTTCGAGGCTCGTGCGCAGGGTTCCTTTCGCCGCCGCCCAGGAAACAAGCGCATAGCGAACGCCAGCCGTGACCGGCCGCGCGGCGTGGACGTAACGCGCGTCCGACGGAAAGGCGAGCAACAGTCCTTTTCTCGGCTGCAGCTTCAACCCGAAATTCGGGAAGTCGATTTCGCCGCCGGCATACCCTTCATTGAGATAAAGCAGGATCGAATAATCGCGATCGAGAACCCGCTTCCATTCTCGTTTCATCGGATCCCAATTGTCCGCATCCGCATGGGGTTTGTATTCACCGCCATCGCGATAACGCAAAATTTCAGGCAATTCGAACCAGTCAATGCCGACTTTGAAATGATGGCCTACGACATTCTCAAAGACATGCTTGACGATGCCATTGATGTCCGCAGAAAGCGACCGCACATCGATAAATTCAGAGCTGCGTGTTTCAGATCGCTGGGGCGACATGTCATCACCGCCCGCCACGGTATGCCTTTCACCAAGCTGGTTTTCACACTCCGCCACAATCGCGTCGCAGATCTGGGGCGTCAGAAAATTCTGCACCATCAAAAACCCGGGCGGAACGCCGCCTGCGGTAATGATGACGCCGCCCGGCTGATCCGACACGATTTCGGCCCAGCGATCGGGACGCAACGGGCCCCCTTCGATATAACCGCGGTCATTATACATATGTGTAATCCTGTTTCGTTTCTTGTTTTTCGTTTGCGGGTTCAGATTTTTGGAGCGAAAAGCCAGCGCAAGGCAATCAGCGCCTTTTCGCCTTTAGAAAGGGTCACACGCGCCTGCCCATTCGCCCAGCCGCGCGCTGTCATCTTGTCAACATAGCGTTCATATACGCCCATCATCAAAAGCGCCGGCCGAAGGACACGCCAATCGAGACTGTTCAATGCGAGGCGTGCGCCCGCAAATTTCCGCCGCGCCATGTCGGCGATCTCCGCCCGAACAGCAGGCAGGCCCGGCGCAGTGGAAATATCCGACGGGGTCAGCGGGCAATTGTGTTTCTGCAGCAGTTCGCACGGCAGATAGAGACGGCCTTCGCCTGCATCCTGTTCAATGTCGCGCAAAATATTGGTAAGTTGCAGCGCATCGCCGAGAGAAATGGCAAAATCGTCTGATGCTTTACCTTTGGGCGCGCCAAAAACGGGCATGGAAAGCTGTCCGGCGGCGCCCGCAACCCGGCGCGTATAAGCCGCGAGTTCTTCAAGCGTCGGAGCGATCACCGGTCCTTTTGCATCCATCTCCATCCCCTCGATCATGAGGATGAATTCTTCTTTGGGAAGATTGAATGCGCGCACCGGCGCGAGCAGCGCTACGCCAGTCGGCGTCTGCGGCGCGCCATCATAAAGCCGGTCTATTTCCGCACGCCACGCACCGAGCGCGGCAAGCTTTTCATCACGGGTTCCGCCTTCATCGGCGATGTCATCCACTTCGCGACAAAAAGCATAGACGGCGTACATCCCTTCCCGGCGCGCTTTCGAAAGGATGCGCATGCCCGGCCCGAAAGAGGTCTTTGACCGCTTGACCGTTTCTTCCGCGTGACGGCGCGCATCCTCAGGAGAAATGGCGGTCGCCAGCATCAGACAGCACCCCTGCCGGCCTGGAAAAAACCCGAAGCCGCGCCGATAGCGCCAGCGACCGCAAAGTCCAGCTTGCTCAAGGCAACACGGCTCGCCAGCGGATCACCTTTTCGTAAAAGCTGAATAAGCCGGTCCGCCAAACGAACAATGATCGCCGATTCCATAGCGAGATGTTTTGAGGCTAGCGCCGAGGGTAGCTTGCGCGCATCCACCATCAACGCCTCACAACCATCCAGCATGCGGTCCATGACCTTACGGAAGCCAGGCGCGACGGCGGCGCGCTCTACTACCGTGAAATCCTCACCTTCTTCGGCCAGCCACTCGCCGATAATATAGATGCGGTCGAGTTCGCGCTTGTCATCTCCGCAATCCTGCAAATGATTGACAATCTGCAGCACGGTGCAAAGCGCATCTGAATAGCGGTAGCCAGATTTGTCTTCGCCATGCAGGTCGAGCAGATAACGGCCGACCGGGTTCGCTGAAAGTTCACAATAACCGAGCAATTCTTCCCATGTGCGGTATCGACTTTTTTCAGCATCAAGAATGAAGGCGGCGATCAGGTCGCTTCCATGCTTCGTGGTGACGCCTGTTTCCTTCATGCTTTCGCGCAAGGCGTGCGCCTTGGCATATTCTTCGCCATAGCCAGGCTCGCCATTGAGGACAGCGTCAAACGTCGTCAGCCGTTTTATTTTTTCTTCGGGCGAGAGCGCGCCATTATCAGCGATGTCGTCAATGGCGCGGGCAAAGTCGTAAAAAATCGCCACATGGGGCCGCAAATGTTTGGGCAACAAAAATGAGCCGACCGGAAAGTTCTCGTCCTTCGCGCCTTTCCCCGAAGGCGTTTCCGCGGTCGCGACAACGGCCCCCTTTTTGGGGATTTCCGGGGCGGTGATTTCAGGCGTGGCTGACATGGGCGCACCTTACGGATTTTCGCCCTTTTTCCAAGGCGGCATCTGCAAAAGCCGCCTCTTTGCTTCAGGCGCGAAGCCGCGCTATCAGCGGGATCATGCTGAGTTTGATCGCCTTCTCCACCTTCGCCGCCTGGGGCTGGCTGACCCTCCTCCGGGGCGGGTTCTGGCGCGCCGACGCCCGCCTTTCCGACAAGCCCGATCCGGCGGCGTGGCCTGACATTGCGGCGATCATTCCCGCCCGGGACGAGGCCGAAACCATCGGCGACGTCATCCGCGCCCATGGAGCGGCGGACTATCCGGGGAAACTCACAATCGTTCTCGCTGATGACGGGTCCACAGACGGGACCGCCGATATCGCCCGCGCCGCAGCAGCGGGAAGCGCAAGAGCGTTCGATGTCGTAACGGTCCCGCCCCTGCCCGCGGGATGGACGGGAAAATTATGGGCGGTCGAGAACGGACTGAAGCGCGCAAAGGAGATCGCGCCGGCGGCGAAATATATCCTCCTTACAGATGCTGACATCGGCTTCGCCCGCGACACATTGAGTCGGCTAGTCGCCAAAGCGGAAGACGAAAATCTGTCCCTCACCTCGCTTATGGCGCGCCTCGATGCGCGGGGGCCATGGGCGTCATTCCTGATTCCAGCCTTCATCTATTTCTTTCAGAAGCTCTATCCGTTTCCGCGCGCCAATGATCCGGATGACAATATGGCGGCGGCGGCCGGCGGCTGCATGCTGGTGCGGCGCGATGCGCTTGACGACATTGGCGGAATGGCGGCGATCAAAGACACCCTGATCGACGATTGCGCCATCGCAATAGCGGTGAAAGATTTGACGCCGACCACAAAAATCTGGCTGGGGCTCGCCAATGACGAGGCGGTCAGCCTGCGCGACAACCGCGAACTATCCTCGATCTGGAGTATGGTGGCGCGCACAGCCTATGCGCAGCTTGGATTTTCACCGCTGCTGCTCGCTGGAACGGTTATTGGCATGGCGCTGGTTTATCTCGCCGCGCCGCTGATTTTACTGACGGCGTTCTGGCATTGGAATTTTGCAGCGCTGTTTTACGCCGGCGGCGCGTGCGCGCTGATGGCCTATACCTATTGGCCAACGCTGCGCCTCTACAGACGCGCGCCATGGGAGACAGCCCTTTTGCCGGTCGCCGCAGGATTATATACGGCGATGACGATCGCTTCCGCGCTTAGACATTGGCGCGGAGAAGGAGCGCAATGGAAAGGCCGGACTTATTAGTCCGTCAATGTTTCAGCAAAAGCTTTCGTCACCAGAAAAACTGCACATGGCGCTTCGCGAACAAGCTCCATGGAAGCGCTACCCTGAAACAGGGAGCCCCAGAAATTACGTTGATGCGAGCCGGTTACGATGAGATCGGCATTTTGTTTTTTGGCGTAGTCAGCAACTTCATCCGCCGCCTCGCCGTCGAGCATCACCGGCGTTGCGCCTGAGGCCAGACGCGAGACCATCGCTTCCAGAAGATGGACGCTTTCTTTACGGCCTTGGCGATGTTGTTCCATCAGCGTTTCATTGACCACGGCGGAGCCGCCGCCAAGTTCCGCCGAAAAGCCGGCGCCTGCCGCGGCAAGCATCGGCCAGACACTCACTACCTCCAGCTTTGCGCCATCCTTCTGCGCGAGACTGTCGGCGGCGCGTATAACGCCTTCGGCAAGATCATCATCTATGTCGATGGCTGCGATAATGGATTTGAATTGCATGGTTGCATCCCTCCTGTCCGCTGCTCTCTTTGATCTGGGAAGTCTAACGGCAATTTGAAGAGGGCGAAACGCCGCGATCCAATCAGGAAACGCCGCCTTGCAACTTGATCTGGATCATGAGCGCCGCGTGTTCGCCCCTGGCGGCTCAAGCACTCTTTTCGGGTGGCGTCCGTCCACATAGCCCATGAAAGGCGGATATATCGAATAACCGAGCAGCTCCTGCGCACGCGGCGGCAAGGTTTTTGCGATCTCAGGCGGTACGGCGAGCGACATATTTTCTAGCGGGCGCGTCCAGCCCGGACAGTATTGCGGGGTTATGAGAAGACGCTCGGTGTCGGATGTATTGGCCCCGCCGCGATGCCAGAGCGTTCCCTTGGCGACCATGAACGATCCCGCCGGCATGACCGCCTTCAACGCGTCGGCGCGGGCGCCGGGATCTCCTGCGCGCTTGCCGGTTTTTGCAAAGTCCTCTTCGCCGATGGAGCCCGGAATATGGTCTTCCGGCCAGAGATGACTGCCCGGTAAAATTTCCGTCGCGCCGTTAGTGTCGGTTGTGTCCGTGATCGCCCAGAAGGTCGAGACGCCCAGCGATGGCCGCGGCCGCGGCCACTGATAATGGCTGTCATCGAAATGCCAAGGCTGCGCTGTCTCCCCGGGATGAAGATTGATGGCGAGACAAGCGGAGAGAAGACAGTCACGCCCGAGATCGGCTTCGGCAAAGGCAAGCGCCAATGGATGCGTCACCAGCTCTGCAAAAACAGGTGACTTCGCCAGCATGGCGTAAACGCGATTTGAGTCACGACCTTCAAACTCGTTCCGGCCTCTAATATTCTGGCCGAGCCATGGCGCGAGCGCCGCCTTGACAGCATCAAGTTGCGTGGCCGTCAGGACATTGGGAAAAATGAGATAACCATCCCTGTCAAACTGCGCGCGCCAATCGTCAAAGCTCCGCGCGCCAAGCCAGAGGGAAAGGTCCGTTGTATTCATTTCCTGTGCTGCGCTCATATGAACCTCACAGGAATTATGATGGCGCTTTTTTGTGACAGGTTAAACCGGTTTCAGCAGTTGCTTCTCTTTCGCCCAGTCGAGCATCGCTCTCAGCGCGGGCTCCATTGGCGCCGCGCGCCAGCCGAGTTCACGCGCCGCCTTTTCCGATGAAAATGAAACCTGTCGCCCGGCCAATCGCACGCCAGTGAGGGGTGCCTTTGGCGTGTTGCCTGTTATGGCTGAAACGAGTTTTGTATCGACAGCGCCCGCCATCAGCGCCACCCAGTAGGGCATTTTTGTTTTCGGCGCGGGACGGCCGGACAGCGCTACAATTTTCTCCAGCAAGTCCCGCATCGGCGTGTTCTCGCCACCGAGCAGATAGCGCTCGCCACTCCGGCCTTTGTCGCGCGCGGCGATCAATCCTTCGGCGAGGCTGTCGACCGGTACGAAATTCAGAATGCAGTCGATATAGGCCGGCGTTTTGCCATTCGCGAAATCGAGGATCATCTGCGTCGGCGGGGTCAAACTGTCGTCGCCGGCGCCGAGCGGCTCCGTCGGCAACACAATGACAGCGTCGAGACCGCGCGCTGATTCCTCTTCGACTGCACGCTCCGCCAGAAGCTTGGAACAGGGATAAGGGCCGAGCATGTCATCAGGCTCAAATCGCGTTTCTTCATCGGCCTGCGACGCGCCAACAGGCGTCGGCGTTCCAACCAGCGTTGTAAGGCTAGAGCAATGCACCATGCGCGCGCCAGCATCCCGCGCCGCCGCCGCTACGACTTCCGTTCCATGGCGGTTAATATGATCAAAGACAAAAGACTCTTTCGCCCAGAGCTGGGCATTGCCTGCAAGATGAAACACGCTTTTGACGCCGTCCATGGCGCGCTTAACGGTATCCGTATTCGTAATCGACCCTTGGACATCGTCCACATGAGCAGGCTCGGCGAGATCGAGGCTGCGGGTTTTTTCTCCCCGCGCACGCAAGGCGGCGACAAGATGCTTGCCGAGAAACCCCGCGCCGCCGGTCACCAGCGTTATATCGCTCATATGCGGGCCTGGCAGACGAGAAGACCTTCATCAAGCACAGACCCGGCGACCATTCCGCGGCCCGTTTCCAACGCCACCGTCGCGGCGCTGAACATTTCACCACTCGGATCATCGAAAAGAAAGGAAACGGCGCCACTTGCAGGATCAGCCGCAACAATGCGCGACGGCGCCCGGCCCAGCCCAAGCTTTCGCGCGCTGGCGAGTTTCATCAAGGACGGATGGAGCGCCGCCACAATCTCTCCTTCCGTCGAAACAGTCACATTATCGGGATAACCGGGCATGGTGAGCCGGGCACGTTCGGAAAAACCCTCTTCCGACGGCGCCAGCAACAACACCGCGCCTTCCCGCGTCGCCGCCATGGCGATTTCACCGTCCTGCATGCGCGCAACGCCATTGGCGAACACCGCTTTTGAGAAAAGCGGGCCGTTTTCATCGGCGAGGCCGCTGCGTTTCAAGCTGAAAAGAGTCTCAACGCCGCCGCCAATACCGCAGGACGCATGATCGAACGTCGTGACGACACCGCCCTCGCCGGCGGCGACATCATTGGCCGCACAATGGGCCGGCGACGGCGCGCCCACAAACATCTCACCATTGGCGCCGATGCGCTGAAGATGCGGAACCATGCGCCAGCGCCGCCCCTGACGCTCATAGGTGCGATTGATAAACACCAGCTCATGGTTTTTCTCATCATAGGAAAGGCCATGAGGGCGCAAACCGCCGGTAAAGTCTTTTGGATCGGCGAGCGATGAAACCGTCACTTCCTCCGTCTCAGGATCGAACAGGGTTTCAAGCGCCACGGCGTAAACGCCGCCCTGAGGCAGCACATCGCGTTTCTTGCGAGCGGCTTTTTCGACAGCGCGGCGGTCATAAGCGGAAATGAAGAGACGCCCGTTTTCAAGATCGAGAGCGAGATCTTCAGCGCCTCGCACAGCCTCCCCGCTCGCCGCATTAATCAGCGCCACGCGAGCGCACTCATCGAACTGATAGCGCGCCAGCGCAGCGCCTTGGCCCTGCTCGCCCTCTGCTCCGCAGCCGGCAAGCAATAATGCAGCAGCCAACGATGTTTTAAGCTGCGTTTTCCCCATGACGCGTCCCCTCATCGGCCTCATCCCGGCCGGTCCCGTCCGCAGCTTTTGCGCCCGGCCGTTGATATCCCCATTTTTCGATGAAGGGCGTAAGACGCGCCTCTACTTTGGCCGCCGCTTCATCGGAATAGTCGAACTTATTCTTCTTGAAGGTCGCGACGGAGGCAAGATAGCTTTCGAATTTAGGACGCGCCGCCTCAAAGCCTGGCAATGAGAGTTGCTCGTATATTTTCGCAACCGCAGCGACGGGATCGCCGTCAAGTTCATCATAGCGAAGCTCGGCGAGCTGGTCCGTCGGCATGCCCTCCGCATCGCGGAGATAATCGTTCATCATTCGCTCATAGACGGTCAGAATTGTCTCATCGATATCGACATGGTCGTACCCCTGCAACGCGAACTCTTTCAGAAGCTTTGAATAGAAATTCCGCATGGAGACGAAAACGTCATAGGGGTTTCGGTGAATGTGGATGAACTTCGCGTCCGGAAACATTTCCTTCAGCATTGCAAAGCGGCCGGTATAAACCGGGTTCTTGATCAACAGCGGCTTTTCACCCTGATGAAGATAAAGCTTGCGTAGAAAATAGGTGAACTGCTTGCGCCAGTTTCTGATGTCCGCCGTCGAACAGCCGTCGAAAAACAAACCGCGATTAACATTCTCCGCAAAGTTCCGCGGAAAATAGATGCCATGATAGAAAGAGGCTTCAGACATATTCGCGATGGCGATCTCGTCTTCCTGCGGACTGGTCGGCGTCACCGGGATATTGTCGATATAGCGATGCTTGGGCAGCGCCTTTTCGAGCAGCGGATTAAAGACTTTCGCGAGCCCGAACAGATCCCATGGCAGCCCTGTCGCCACCGGCGGCACGAAGCCCCATTCGCCGCTCTCGCACATGATGTTGTAGAGATGGGTCGTGCCGGAGCGCCAATGGCCGAGAATAAAGACCGGCGCAGGCATCTCCTCAAGCTTGGGCAGCTTCGCTTCCATGACCAGTTTTTCGGCGGTCGAAAACGGCCAGCGGGCGAGCGCGGCGAGACCAATGACAGCGCCGGCGCCAGCATGGCTCGGCAGCCCGGAACGGCCCATTACCGCCGCCAGGGTCCCGAGATTTGACCCGCTCAAAGGATGCGCCATGAACTGTTTCGCCTCTCGCCTGTTACTCGAAGGACCGGGGATAGCGCACTCCGCCCAAACCTGCCACCGGGCCCGCTAAATTTGCGCCGTCGTCAGACCGCCGGAAAATGGCCACATAGCCGTTAAATAAAGGATTTGCGGCTGGAAATCCGGATTTTCAGAGCCATTTCTCAGCATATGGTTAACCATGGCGTGACAGGCTCGGCGAATTCCGGAATGGCAGGGGCCGGACAGAAAGCGGGCGCCCAGAAAGCCCGCAGGGCGAAAGGCGTCAGTTGAGCGAGACTATGTTGCGTATTCAGCCGCGAAATCAGAGGCGCCTGAGGACGCTCCACAGGCTTGCCGCAGCTTTGGCGCTGACTGTTTCAGTCACGCCCATGACCGCCCATGCCGCGCAAGATCAAAATATCGCCGAAACATCTTATGAGACCACCATTGAAGGCGCGCCGGATGAGCTTCGCGGCAAGCTCGACCTCATTTCAGAGCTCGTGAAGGCCAAGCGCGATTACGCCACCGCCGCTGCATTGCGCCGGGCCGCCCGCCGCGATGTTGACGCATTCAATGGGGCGCTCCAGGCCGCCGGCTATTACGCTGGCTTGGCCGACTTCGAGCTAATACCGGGCGCCGATGGCGGGAGGGCGAAAGTCGTCTTTACGATTACGCCCGGCGAACTCTTCCACATCACCGGCTATAACATCCTCTACCAGGATGAAGCCGAAGGCCGTCCGCAATCGCTTGAAGACGCAGGGATCAAAACCAAGGGCGAAGCCGATGGGGCGAGCCTGAAAGATCAACAAGAGAGGTTCCTCGCCTATCTCTGGAACAACGGCTACCCGGCGGCGGAGATCGTTAATCGCCGCGTTCTGGCTGAATTCGACAAGGCAGGCGCGGAAGCCGTCTTCGCTTTTGTCAGCGGCCCCAGAGCCCGTTTTGGCAAGCCAAGGATTGAGGGCGCAGAACACACCGATCCGACATTTATCGCCCGTCTGAAAACCTGGGAAGAAGGGGACGAATTTGATCGGGCGAAAATGACCGCCTATGCCGACCGCATCCGCAAGACCGGAATTTTTTCTTCCGTGCAGGTGCAGGCGGGCCGGCCCGAGGCGGATGGAACGGCGCCGATCATCGTTGAAGTGCAAGAGCGCAAGCGCCGCACCATTGGTCTTGGCGTCTCTTATTCAACCAGCGAAGGCCCGGGCGCGCGCGTCTTTTTCGAACACCGCAATATTTTCGGCAATGCGGAGAATGTCCGCGTCGAGTTGAAGGGCTCGGAAATCGAACAATCCGCCTCGGTGACGGCGACCCGGCCCTGGCCGAAAATCGACGGCGAAATCTTCGCCAACACTGCGTTTTCCAACGAGACGACGGATGCCTATGACGCGCGCTCTTTCGAGGTCTCCGGCGGCGCTTCCAAGAAATGGCTCAATGACAATCTTGAAACGCGCGGCGCCCTCGCCTTCGAGACCTCGCGCATCCGCAATTTCAGCGCTGACGCCCGGACCTTTCAGGACGAACGCAACTATTTCGTGTCGACGCCTTTATCGGTGATCTGGAATTCCGAAGACGACCTCCTGAACCCGGTGAAAGGGTTCCGCGCCTCCTGGAATGTCACGCCTTATGTGGGCTCCGACTATTTCACCCAGTCAGAAATTGCAGCGCGCGGACGCGTCCATTTCGGTGAGAATGACGTCGTGACGCTTGCGGCGCGCATGACGCTTGGCGCAACCATCGGCAGCTCCTTCACCGACTTGCCGCTCAACAAGCGCTATTACGCCGGCGGCGGCGGCTCGGTTCGCGGTTACAGCTACCAGGAAGCGGGACCGCTGGACGCTGACAATGATCCCCTTGGCGGACGCTCCAAGATCGAAGGCGCTTTTGAAGCGCGCGTCAAAGTTATACGCAATTGGCAGGTGGCGGGTTTTGTCGACGCGGGTTCCGTCTCCACCAAGTCCATCCCGAACTTCACCGATGAATATTTTATCGGTTATGGCGGCGGCGTACGGTACCTCTCGCCGATCGGCCCAATCCGCGCCGATATCGCGTTCCCGCTCGACAAACGCGAAACCGACAGCGCCTTCCAGATTTATATCGCACTGGGACAGCCTTTCTAATGCGCCGGATCGGTCTCATATTCCTTTATGCGCTGGCGGCGTTAGCCAGCCTGCTCGTGATCATCTGGATCGGCGTGTTTTATACGCCGCCCGGCCGGCAATTTCTTGTAGGCGCTATCGAAGACCAGCTTGGCGCCGCATTGAATAGCAAAGCCGATATCGGCTCGCTCGCCGGCGCCCCGCCCGGACATCTTGTGGCGAGCGAGATCCGTCTCACCGATGAAACGGGCGCGCCCTGGCTCACCATAGAACGGCTGGAGCTGCGCTGGCGGCCGTTGGCGCTGTTGCGGAAAAATATACTCATCGATGAGGCAACCCTTATTCATGCGCAGCTTCTTGGCGACCCGCCGGAAGGCGAAAAGAAGGATGACGATGAGCCGCGCCAGATCAAAATTCTCGACAATCTCCCGCATATTGAAATCGCGGCGCTGACGATCGAGAATTTTGAAACGGCCATTAACGGCGCGCAGCATCACCTCAACGCCAAAGGCTCTCTCCGGCTCAACGGACCGGATATTGCACTCTTCCTGAATGCTGAGAGTGACACCGGCGCCGATCAGGCGGAGATCGCTTTCGCAAAATCCCCAGATACAGAGAGCTTCACCCTCGACGCCAGCATCTTCGCTGACACAGGCGGCGCCGTCGCCTCCCTTCTCGGATTGAATGGCGTGACCGAGCTGCGCGCTTCGGGGGAGAGCCCGGTAAATGAAGCGGTCATCACCATCGAAGGCAATGTGGGTTATTACGGCGCGATCAGCGCTGAAATCGAGAGCAGCTTTGACACATTCGACGGCGCCGACATCAACGCCGTAATTACGCCGGGTCAGCGATTTGACGGTGTTGAGGAGCTCTCTGGACCAGTTTCCCTTTCCGCCCGTTACGACGCCAACAGGAATGGCGGGGCGCTCACAATCAGGGGGCTTTCAACCGTATTTGCGGAAATCGATGGCCATCTCGACTGGCTCGCGCCGCGCGGCTTCGTTGAGACGCTGAAGGCCGATCTCAATGCGGTGCTCGCTGAAGACTATCAGCCGACAGTGCAGGAAATTGCAGGGCGTAATCTCAACATCAAGGGCGCACTCGATTGGCGCCGGAACGACTACAGGCTTGATGCGACGATCGCCGGATCGCTGGCGACGCTCACCGTAGAAGACGGTCGCACCGATCTGCGCAGCAGCGTTTCCGGCAAGGCGCGACTCGAAGCCGCAGCGCGCGAAGACAGTGAGTTCTGGCTGGAAAATGGTTTAACGCTCGATACGCTGCTTGATTTGAATTTCGATGATGCTGTCACGCTCAACAACGCCATGGTGGCGACTGGCGACGGAACGCGGTTTACGGGCGAAGCGGTTTATGGCCTTCAAAATGGCGAGCTGACGCTCGACGGCGACATTTTGCTGACGCCAGCTTTCGCGGCGCTCGTCCTTCCGGGGATAACGCCGCAAGGAAACATTACTGGCGATATCAAGCTTTCCGGTCCCCTCGACCGGTTCACCCTGAAAACCGAACTGGAAGCGCCTGCGCTGACGGTCAATGACGACGCCTTGCCGCCCATGAGCCTCACCGCCGCGCTGTCCGGCCTGCCGCGCCTTCCTACCGGCGAGGTCAGCGCAAGGGCTAGCAATGGCGCTCCGCGCCGCCTCAGCGCACAATTACGATCCTCCGAAGACGGAACAATACGGATTCCCGCGCTTGCCTATAGCGGGCGCGGCTTCGCGCTTGACGGTTCAGCGCAGATCAATCCTGCCCGGCAGACCGTCAATCTCGATCTGACCTATAAAGGCGAAGACGGCGCCGAACCCTGGCCTGGCGTAAAAGCGCAAGGCGCCGCGACGACAAAAGGCGTACTTTCCCGCGACGGCGCGCTCAACCGCATGACCGCCACAGCGGACAAGTTGGCGCTTAACGATTTCGCTGTTTCCGGCTTGAACCTTACCGCTGAAGGCCCTCCCGGCGCAGTGCGCATTCGGCTCGAAGCCTCACAATTTGAAAGCGCGCAGACTGGCCTTGCGAGCGATATCGCTATCTCCGGCGTCGCCAACGCCAGCGGCCCGCCGAGTTTGGCGCTCAACCGCTTCGAAGCGCTTTTACAATATACGCAGGCTCAACTCACTGAACCGGCGCGGTTTGATTTTTCCGACGGTGTCAGCGTCGACAATCTTCGGCTCGCCTGGGGCGCCAATGGCGCAATCGCGATTGACGGCGCCTTTAACGCAACGCACTGGCAAGCCGATGCGCAACTGACCAATGTGACCATCCCCGGCGCTGACGGACAGGTGACCGGCAAGATCACGCTCGACACCAACGAAAAAACACCGGCGCGCGGAAGTTTCACCCTGCGGTCGCTTCTCCTCAATCGCGAAGACGCCTCGCTTAGCGGTCGCGCTGTCTGGAATGGCGAAACCTTGCGGCTTACGGACGACCAGACCGAGGAAAAGCTTGATATGAATTTGAGCTTGCCGGCAAGGCTCATTCGCCAGCCGCAATTGAAAGTGGATACATCCGGCGAGATGGCGGGCCGCATTCGCTATAATGGCGACACGCAGGCGATCGCGGCTTATCTCCCGCCCGTATTACAAACGATCGAAGGCGCCCTGAAGGCCAATTTCACCATTGGCGGCACGCTCGCAGCGCCTGATCTTGCCGGCGACGCTCAATTGACCGACGGCGCCTATACGGAAATTGAAAGCGGCTTCTCGCTGGCCGGATTGCATATGGAAGCCGAGGCCGCTTATGGCGCAGGCTCTAGCCTTGTCTCCTTCAAGGGCGGCGCCCGCGGCGCTCGCCAGAGCAAGGCCGACGCAATTGTCTTTTCAGGCGATATGAATTTTGGAGACGCGTCAGAACTCAATCTCACCGTCACGCTCGACGGCGCTGAACTGTCCGCGCATCCGGTCAACACGCTTCGCGCCGATGGCGATGTAAAAATTTCAGGACCGCTGGACGCGCTCAAAGCGACAGGCGAGATAACGGTCCTTGAACTGGACGCCGAGATCATAACGCCCGAAAGCACCGGCCTCGTCGACATCGAAGTCGTTTCTCTTGAGGATCAAGAAGACGCAGCGCCTGCGGATCTGACAGCCTCAAAACCTGACAACGGCCTCGACTATGACATTCATATCTCCGCCGACGACCGTATCTTCATTCGCGGGCGCGGGCTTGAAAGCGAATGGTCAGCGGATGTTCACACCGTGGATGCGCGAGATGCGCCCCTGGTTCTTGGCAGTCTCTCCCTGCGCCGCGGCTGGCTCGATTTCTCTGGAAGGCGGTTCGACCTGACACGGGGCGCCATTGATTTCGACCGGCTTCAGGCCAACAATCCGCGCCTCGACATTCGCGCGGAACTGAATGCGGGCGACGGCGTCACGGCGGCGATCGTTGTGTCCGGACGCGCGAGCGAACCGGAAATTGAACTGACCTCTACACCGGTCATGCCGTCAGAGGACGTCATGTCGATTATTCTGTTCGGCAAACCGGCGCAAAACCTGTCAGCGCTGGAATCCCTGCAAACGGCGCAGGCGCTGGCCTCGCTTGGCGGCATCGGCCCGTTCGGCGGCAGCGGCGGGGTCACCAGCAAGCTGCGTCGGGCCGTTGGGCTCGATCTCCTCAATGTGGATATCGATCCCGAGAATGGCGGCGGCTCACTCACTGTCGGCAAATATGTGGCGGACGGGTTTTTCGTTTCGGCGAGCCAGGACGCGCAAGGGCGCAGCGGTTCGGTCAGCGTCAAATATGAGATCACCGACAACATCACGGTCGAAACCGAACTCGAACAGGAAGGCGACCAGACAGTTTCAGCGAACTGGAAAAAAGACTTCTAGGCCGCGCCGCGCAACCCTGGTCATCAACCGACTTCATTGTTCACCGCCTGCGCGCAGGGTAGCATGAAGACCATGAGCTTCGACCTTCAACCGGTTCTGAACGGCGAGCGGCTTTTGTTGCGTCCGCTCTCGCCTGATGATGTTGACGGCTTGTACGCAGCGGCGGCCGATCCATTAATCTGGGCCCAACACCCAGCCAGCAACCGTCATGAGCTTCCTGTCTTTCGCCAATTCTTCGATGCCGCAATGGCTTCGCGCGGGGCGCTCGCCGTGATTGATAAAGCCAGCGGCGCCATCATCGGCAGCTCCCGTTTTCATGGCTATGATCCCGAACGACGCGAAGTGGAAATCGGCTGGACCTTTCTGGCGCGGCGCTATTGGGGCGGCGACTTCAACCGCGAGATGAAAGCGCTGATGCTGGCTCACGCCTTTCAGCATGTGCGCCGTGTGGTCTTTCTGATCGGCCCGGACAATATTCGCTCGCAACGCGCCGTGCAAAAAATCGGCGGCGTGAAAATTGGCGAGCGTATGAATGGCGATGGTTTGAAAAGCGATGTCTATGCGGTGAGCGCCTGACCACCGCCTGCTGACGATCCCCAGATACCACCCCAAACACAAACGCCGCCCCGGTTGATGGGGGCGGCGCTTGCGAGAAACTGTTTCGTGGGAGGACTTAAAAGTCGCCCAGTGAGGCCAAAAACGCAAATTACAGCCTCGTAAAGTCGGCCGTATAACATTACGATTTGGACAGCCGAAGCCTCAAAAAGCCCGCAATTACTGGCGTTCAGCGTAGTTGTCCCCAAGCGCTTCTCAGCGCTTGGGAAATCAGACCCAAATACGCGATTAGCGTTTCGAGAACTGGAACGACCGGCGGGCTTTCTTGCGGCCGTATTTCTTGCGCTCAACGGTGCGCGAATCACGGGTCAGGAAGCCGCCTTTTTTCAGGACCGTGCGAAGGCCCGGCTCATAATAAGTCAGCGCCTTGGCGATGCCGTGGCGGACCGCGCCGGCCTGACCGGATGGGCCGGACCCGGAAACGGTGCAGATGACGTCAAACTGGTCATTGCGTTCAGCGGCGACGAGCGGCTGCTTGATGATCATTCGCAGAACCGCGCGGCCGAAATATTCGGTCTGGTCTTTGCCATTGACCGAGATCTTGCCGGAACCGGGTTTGATCCAAACTCGCGCGACGGCGGTCTTGCGCTTGCCGGTGGCGTAGGCGCGGCCAAGAGAGTCGATTTTCGGCTCAGGCAGCGCTGTTTCTTCCGGGGCGGCGGCGATCACGCCGGCTTCTGCGGCGACGTCTTTCAGGTCTTCGAGGGAAGTCGTGCTCATGATTAAGCGTCTCTCTGGTTCTTGGTGTTCATCGCGGCGACGTCGAGCTTGGCGGGGCTTTGAGCCTCATGCGGGTGCTCTGCGCCAGCATAGATGCGAAGATTGGTCATCTGCTTGCGGGCAAGCGGCGAATCTTTGGGCATCATGCGTTCGACGGCTTTCATCAGTACGCGCTCAGGATGCGCGCCGCCCATGAGTTTCTCCATGGTGCGTTCCTTGATGCCGCCCGGATAACCGGTGTGCCAGTAGAACTTCTTGTCGGTCATCTTCTTGCCGGTGAAGACCACCTTCTTGGCGTTGACGACGATGACATTGTCGCCGCAATCAACATGCGGCGTGTAGGCGGGCTTGTGCTTGCCGCGTAAGCGCATGGCGATGACCGAAGCGAGACGGCCGACAACGAGGCCTTCTGCGTCAATCACGATCCAGTTCTTCTGCGCTTCCGCTTCCGCCGGCTTCATGGCGTAGGTTTTCATGGTCTTTTCCCTGCGGGCTTGGCTTATTGCCTGGGTTAAAACTTGTCGGGCGGACGGCGCGAAAGAGGCGCCCCGCCTTCGGAAGCGCGGCAGGTACCGCCCTCTTCCGTTTCGGTCAACAGTTTTCCGATAAATACATGGAAATCAGGTGATTATTTATGTGGTAATTTATTACCTCACAAATACAGGCGTCGCTTGTGATCCCTCAGGACAGCAAAAAACGGCGGGCCGCAGGCCTCGCCGTTTCTTTATAAGCGTCTGATTTTGCAGCGCTTAAGCTTGTTTTCGACGCCGACCGGCGAAACTCAACCCAGCCATGCCCATTATCAGCAAGGGCGCCGCCGCCGGAAGAGGAACATCGGACGGGACCGCCTCAAACCCATTCACATAAAACTGCGCGCCGGTCTGGCTTGTCGTATCAAATGCAAAGCGGATCAGGTCCACGCCGGCAATAACCAGCGCTACCGCTTCCGCGAAAGTGTATTGAACAAAATCCATGGGATCGTTGATCGCAATCAGCAAGGTGTTGATGTTGTTGGAATTGAGGTCGTTGTGGTCTTTGTCGGTAAAGGAAAATCCGCTGACGGCGACTGTTTGATCGAATGTCAGCGTCACCGCTTCGTCAGCGCGAATGTTATCGTCGGCTGTATTGGCGCATTCGCTGCCCGGCCCTGCCGCCAGAACTTCGCAAACGCCAAGACCCGCTGGTTTGCCCAGCGCATCCAGATCGTCGAAATAAGCATAAAAAGCGCCGGCGCTTAGCGAACTGAACGTCACGTTGAGGCCGTCAAAATTGATTACAGTTCCATCCGCGACACCGCGCTCGTTACCGGCGGCTTCGGCGACGAAATCCAGAACGGCGGCATGCGCAACGCCAAGACCAGCGGCGGCTACGGCCGCCACAGAAATCAAAGCTTTTCTCATTAGAGTTCTCCCAGAGGTGAGTCGAAAAACCACCTGTCCATGCGGGACATATTACACCGTCTCAGGCAAAAAAGTTCGGGCCGCAAAGTCCGGCCCAGTGAAATATTTTCGTCGTGTCTTTTCTGCCTCTGCCGTCCGTAAACGGAAAAGCGAGCCTTGCCTTGGGAGCTGTTCCCGGCGGCGTTTTCTTGCGGCGCGTATTGACCTATGCCGGACGGGCTGGAAACTAGCCTTCTCTAGGGGCGCATAGCGAAACACAAATAAGGAGAATGGCCATGCGCCTGCTATCGCTGCTGTTTCTGATTTTCGCCATAAACGCTCCCGCCCTGGCGCTGGAGAATGCTGAAACCACGCCGGCGCAGCATTCGGCTCCGCAATGGTTTCTAGATGATAATGATTTTCTTACCCGCGATGGCGGCCGCTGGGTCGCCTCCAACGCCGACTATCAAAGCGAGAGTGAACCTATGGAGGCCTTTGTTATGGAGTGGAAGGCCGACTACGCCAATTCCATAACGGGCCGACTCTATGGGATGATTGACGGCGAGCCGACCCAGGATTTCTGGCGCTTTCGCCAATACTGGCATCCCGGCGAAGGCAAGGCCGTGCTTGAACAGTTCGGCATTGGCGGCGCTTTCGGGATTGGATCGCTATGGCCAGCGGATGGAAGCAACAAACTTCTCCAGACTTTTTACGCGCCTGGTGGCGGCGCTGCCGAACAGGGGCATAAAGCCATGAACCCGGACGCCGACACGCATGTCACGACCAGTTACGATGTTGTCGGGGACGAGTGGACCGAGCGCCGCACCTACACCTGGAAACGAGACAAAACCTCGACCGAAGAAAAGTCCTGATTTGGAGTATTGAATGCGTCTGTCAGCCGCCTGCCTCATCCTTCTCACCTTCATCGCCGCTTGCGACCGCCAGGCGAAGGATGGGGCGCCCGCACCGTCCGGCATCACTGAACTCGACGAAGCCCCCGTCAGCGACGAGCTGCCCGGCCTTCCGGCGGCGGCGACGGGCATCGCCTTCTGGCGCCATCCTACCCTGTCGTTCAACAGCACCATGATCGTCGCAACGTCTGCGGGCGTCAGCTCATACAGTATGGAAGACGGTAATGAAGTCTCGCGCATTGACGGGTTCGATGCGGATGGCCTCGCTGTCAGTTATATCGGGAAGGGTCCACAGGCGGCGGGGTTTATCGCCTTTCTTGACGCGTCGGATAATGCGTTTCGTTTTTACGGCGTCGATAACAATAGCCGGGCGTTTCTGCCGCTTGAAGGCGGTCCGGCCATTCGCGGCGCCGTACGCAGTTTTTGTCTGGGGCGGGCGATGGACGCATCCGTCCCTTCTTTGTTTGTGATTCAAAAAGGCAAAGTGCAGGTTTTCAACCTTGCAGCGGCGGATGGCGGCATATCCGCTGAAAACGCCGCCACGCTTGATACGCCGGACAATCTTGTAAGCTGCGCTGTAGATATCGACGGCAGCCTGCTCGTGGCTGCGGAGGACGGCGACATCTATCGGCTATCGGGTGAGAACGCCTTCGCAGCGCCTATCGCCCAAGCTTCCGTAAGCTTGCCGGAAGATCTCGCCGTCATCGCCTCTGCAGATGAGAATGATCTCACCGCTGTCACCGCCGAGATCCTGCTTGTCGATCTTTCAAATGGCGCAATCCATGTCTTCGACCGCGTCAACGGAAAAGCCCATGGCGCGGTGAAGCTGACGGCCACAGACAGCATGCCGGGCGTGGACAACGCAGAAGTCTTCGCGATCACCGGCGCCAATTTCGGCGGGCTTTACCGCAATGGCGTCATCGCTTTTGGTGTCGCCAATGGCGAAGACGGGCCGGTTATCCGTATCGCGCCCGTTAGCAGTTTGAAGAACGCGCTCTCCATGCCTGTGCGCGAGCCGGTCTCCCCGCGCGGTGAAGCACAACAAGCGGCGGATGAGGGTCTGATCATCCCGATCAATATCGATCAGGAATAAGATCGCCTCACCGCAGGGTAATATTATTCGTTGTTCAAAAACGCCGCGGCCAGCGGCGCATGCACGCGGCCGAAATCACTGAACGGATCGGTGCGCGTGTTGATGGCAAGCGCGATTGTCATGCGTTTTTCAGGAATGACGATCAACCATGCCTGCGAGCCTTTTGACACACCGCCATGATTGGCGTTGGCGTAGGGCATACCTTCTGTCCACCACAGCTCATCGGCAAAGCGCCAGTTCATGGCGTAGCCCTGTTCGTTTTCACTGCCGTCATTGAGACGTTGCGGCGTCCAGAACATGTCGCGTATTTCAGCGGATATGAACTCATCATCAAGCCAGGCGGAACCCATAAGCGCCAGATCCGACGGCGTCGCCATGAACCCGCCGCCCGCAAGCTTATGGCTTAGATCGACTTTCCACCAGGGGCGCACCTTGTCGCCATTGCGGAGGTAAGATTGCGCATGGCGAGCGCCCGGCGCGTCAGGCGAAGGCGTTTCAATTCGGAGCGGATTTGTCACCCAGTCCTTCATCAATTGCTGAAACGGCGCCCCGCCCGCCTCTTGCAGCACGACGGAAAGGAGCACTGTGTCGAACGACGTATATTCAAAATCGTCACCGGGCTCGAACAACAGCGGCGACCCGTCAAAATAAGAAAGTCCCTCAGCCACATCTTCGTGATGTTCTCGCAAAGCAAGCGCACGATACATACCGGCGTAATCGCGATTGCCCTCATAACTCGGGATGCCGGCGGTGTGCGACGCTAGCTGGCGCGGGGTAATGTTTTTCCATGCATCATTCGGGAGGGTCGGCAGATAAGTCGAAATACGCGCATCGACATCCACAAGACCAGCCTCCACCAGCCGCGCGAAAAGCGTTCCCGTCACCGCCTTGGAGGTGGAGCCGATCCGGAAGAGTGTTTCCGGCGTCGCAACTTGTTCGGAGTCGATGTCCGCCCATCCGCTCGCCGCTGACCAGACAAGCTCGCCGTCAACAGCAATGGCGGCGGAGAGCGCAGGCGCATGGATCGCTGCACGATGCTCAGCCATGATGGCTTGCGCGGTTTTCGCTGCATCGCTGTAACGCGGATCGACAACACCTTGCGTATAAGGCGCCTCATCGGGAACCGTGATCCAGCCGAAAGGCCCGGTCATGCCCGGATGGTCTTCGGCGAAGAACAGATATACCGGCGCAGCGAAATAGCTGACGGCAACAAGAACCGCGGCCAACAAAACGGCGATCCTGGTTTTATTGTTGAATGTCATTTTATCGCAGCCCCAACGCGTCATCGTCGAATGCACTAAATCCTATGATGCGGGCTGGGTCTCAAGACAATAAGGAAAAGCTGTTCTCAATATCACGATTGCAGGCGATGATGGCGTTCAAGCCCTGTGCGCTTTAACGCCGTGAGCGGCGTAAAGCGTCGTCGCCAAAACCATTAGCGCGCCTGCCTGATGCAAAAGCCCGAGCGCGATCGGGGTTGCCGCGAGGACCGTCCATATCCCGAGAACGATCTGCAGTCCCACAGCCGCCAGAACGAGACGCGCCCGCGGTTCATATCCCGCCTTGCGCGCGGCGAGGTAAAACCAGACCGCGCCGGCGGCGAGCAGATAGGCGCCGATGCGGTGATTGAACTGCACGGCGGCCATGGTCTCAAAGAGATCGTGAAAGGCGGGGCGTGCGCGGAAGTAGCCATCGGGAAAAAACTTTCCGTCCATCAATGGCCATGTATTGAAAGTGCGCCCCGCCCTCAGCCCCGCCACAAACGCGCCGAGCACCATCTGCGCGAAGACGCCGCCCGCAAGCGCAAAGGCGCCGAGGCGAAGCTTATCCGGCGCGGCGATTTTTTTCTGGGGCCATAGCCCAAGCGCAAGCCAGAACATTGCGGCAAACAACAAGACCGCGAGCGACAGATGCGCAGCAAGCCGGTACTGACTCACATCGACGCGCTCCGACAGTCCGGACGACACCATCCACCAGCCAAGCGCGCCCTGCATGCCCCCAAGAACAAACAAACCGGCGAGCTTGTATGACAACCGCCGCGTCACCTGCTTCGTGACTGCGAAAAAGATCAGGGGCAGGAGAAACGCAAAACCAATGACGCGCCCGAGCAGCCGGTGGCCCCATTCCCACCAGTAGATCTGTTTGAACTCGGCGAGGCTCATCCCGAAATTCACTTCCGCATATTCCGGAATGGTTTTGTATTTCTCGAATTCGGAGAGCCAGTCCGCCTCGCTCATAGGCGGGATCGCGCCGGTGACCGGCCGCCATTCGACGATGGAAAGCCCTGAATCCGTCAGCCGCGTGGCGCCGCCGACAATCACCATGGCGGCCACAAGCCCGCACATGAAAAACAGCCAGAGCGCGATGCGCCGGCCAGATTGCACAGACGGGTTTTGCGATGAAGGGCTGGAAATGCTAGAGGCCATGACGGTCCCTTTAGGACATTTGCCTGTTTTTCGCCCGCGACCCCGCGTCGCGGCCCGACCGAAAGCGCCCATGAGCCCTCGTATCAAGAAACTGATCGGATTTCTCTTCTTCCTGCCGGCGCTGATGCTGTATTTTTTCGCGGCGGCGGCGCTAGGCGAGCTTGTGCCGAATATCCAGCTTTTGAAGGCGGCCTATTATCTGGTCGCCGGGATCGCCTGGGCCTTTCCGGCCCGACTCCTGATGGTCTGGATGGAGCGCGACCCGTCTCGGGCCCGTGGGTTAGACGGTTAATTTCCTTAAAGGTTAAACTGGCAAGGCCGTTGCAAGTCCCGTTTCGAACCGCCGCGAGGCGAAACGGAACCTTGAGATGACCGTTTTCGACACAAAGCAGAAGAGTTATCGGCATCGCAATGAGGCGAATGTCCTGTTGACTCTGGCAACCAGCGACAAGCCGGTTGAGGCCACGGTTTTTCTAAGCCTTGGCGAGCGCGCCTCCGACCTGCTCAATGACAGCCGCGCATTCATTCCTGTTCGTCTTGGCGGCGGCGAAACCATGATCATCGCCAAGAGCCAGATTGCAACTATCATTGAGGGCAAGACGGCCAAGGATGAGAGCGGCAAATCAAAAATCTACGGCGAAGATTTTTCAACAACTCAAAAACCGGATGCGCCGCAGAAAAGCTTCGACGCCTACGCCATGCTGCGCATCGCGCCGACCGCCAGCAATGAAGAAGTTCGCGCCGCCTATAAGGCGCGCATGAAGGCCGTTCATCCGGACACCTTCGCATCGCTTGGCCTTGATGAAGAAATTTCCAAGGCCGCCGTGCTCGCGACGCAAAAGGTCAACTACGCCTATCAGAAAATCATGCGCGAACGCGGTTCAGCGCAAACAGATCGCACCGTTTAAGCGCCGATCAGAGCCAAAACGCTTCTTAGCCCGGAATACAATTATACTGGTTCCAGTCAGGTTGCTGGGAGCAATAAGGCTGCGGCTCCACCCGATCATTGGAAATGATAAAAGCGAGCGCCACAAGCGCCACCGCAGCGCTGCCCGCGATCAACCATGGCATAGGCGGCATGGGGAGTTCGATGGCGGCGTCATCTTCGTCATCAGTTTCCTTTTTGACGACGATATCGCTCACACCCTCTTCGTCATCTTCTTCATCGACGACGACGACAACGCGGGAAAAGTCTGCCGCGGGCTTGGCGAAATCCGGAGTCGCCATATCGGGCGCGGCATACCGCGCCTTCGCCTTCAGCCCTTCATTATCGGCCGGAACACCCTCGGGAAGTTCAAAGCGACTCATTTACGCCCCCACACCTCAGGGAGCGACTATAACACGCCTGCAATTCAGGGAAAGTTCAGGGGCCGCGGCTTTATTGATCGGCGCCGGCCCGACGTCTAAGCCATTGTTTTCAGTAAAAAACAGGACGCCGTCCTGCGGGTCTCGATTAAGAGAAAATCTGCCCGACGATTTCCGGTCGCATGGCGATGGTCAAAATGACCCCGGCGATCGCCCCGGCGAGATGCGCCTCATGAGCGACGCGCCCGCCAAACCGGCCGATCATATTCGCCGAGACGAGGATATAAACGACGCCATAGACTATCGCCGGAATGGGAATTGGCACGAACATGAAATAAATCGGATAGAGCGGCGCGAACAGACAGAAGGACAACACCACGCCTGATACGCCATCCGAAGCGCCGAGCGATGTATAAGCAAGATTGTGACGGTTCACATAAAACGAGACGATACCGCTCGCGAGCACGGCGCCAAAAAAGATGATGAGAAATCCATCCGTACCCAGAAGCCTTTCCACTGGCGGTCCGAAGAAAAACAGGGTCATCATATTGAACAGGAGATGAAAATAATCTCCGTGCAAGAAGGATGATGTGAAAATCCGATAATGCTGTTTGGCGTTCACAAGCGCGCCCACATTGAACGCGAATGAGCCCACGAACCCACGATCAAAAGAAATACCGTAGATGCTCGCGATCAGGTTTGCGATGATCAGGGCGTAGGTTGCAGGCGCGCCGGGGACTTCCATGATTATTGCTTTTCCCTTCGGCCTTAGGCCGCATCTTCTTCGGGCGTCAGCGTCTTCATGGCGAGCGCATGGATTTGCTCTCGAAGCTCCTCGCGCAAGACATCGTTCACCATACGCTGGCGGGCGACGCGGTTCAGCCCTTCAAAGGCGCTCGCCACAATCAGCAGCCGGAAATGCGACTCGCCGCCTTCACGCGCGCCCGCATGGCCGGCATGAAGATGAGACTCATCCTTCACCTCAAGCCGTTCCGGCTTGAGCGCGTCGGTTAGTTTTTGGTGGATTGAATCAGAAACACGCATGTCCCCAGAGATGACATAAGAGCCATAAACGTCAAGATTGTGTCAAGCCGCGACCGCCCCCATATTGCTGCGATGGCACGAGAAAATTACAAACCCCGCCTCGGTTTCGACATCAGAGTGAAACCGCCGGGCAAACAGAAAAAAACCGCCTCGGCGGCGCAATCGGGCGAAGACCCGTCAAAGCACGACTGCGTCGCGCCTGGATGCGACTCAAAGGCCGCCTGCAGCCTACCGAAATCGCCGCGCGAGCCGCGTGAGCGGGTCTGGCTGTGTATGGGCCACGCCCGTGACCACAACCGCAGCTGGAATTATTTCGACGGCCTCTCCGATGACGAGGCCAAGACGGTGCGTGAAGCGAGCCAGTATGGGGACCGCCCCACCTGGTCCATGGGCAAGAATGACCGGGCCCGCGCCGCCGCCAACGCCCGCGGCCCCGCCGATATGGCGGACGCTTTTGGCGTTTTTGGCAAGGAGGCCAAGCTTCAGACAGACACGCGCGGCCAGCATCGCGGCGGGAAGCGCCTCACCAAGCTTCAGGCCAATGCGTTTGAGACCATGGCCCTGCCCTTTGACGCGCCGTCGAGCGACATTCGCCGCCGCTATGCCGAGCTCGTCCGCCGCTTCCACCCCGATTCCAATGGCGGCGACCGCAGCGCTGAGGAACAGCTCGCCGAGGTGGTCAAGGCCCACACCATTATGAAAAAAGGCGGCTTCCTTTAGGGGCCTTCTTTTCGCGGCCTCACGCCACACCCTTTTGAGGCGCCTCAAGGCCTTGTCTTGAGGGCCCTTTCAGGCGAGTTTGCTGCTGCAATATCAGTTTGAAGAGAATAATCGATCCATGGCCGTGATTAATGACGACACGTTTCTCGACGCCCCCGATAAAACTGTTTCCGCCAAGGAAACATTCGGTGTGGCGATGGACATCGACATCCCTGCCTTTTCGAAGCCGAATTCCTATGTGCCGCCGCTAGATCCCGCTTACCGATTCGACCCGGAGACGACGATGGCGATCCTGGCGGGCTTCGCCAAGAACCGCCGGGTCATGGTTCAGGGCTATCACGGCACGGGGAAATCGACCCACATTGAACAGGTGGCGGCGCGACTCAACTGGCCGTGCGTCCGGATCAATCTCGACAGCCATGTCTCGCGGATCGACCTGATCGGCAAGGATGCGATTGTCGTTGAAAACGGCGTTCAGGTGACGGCCTTCAAGGAAGGCATCCTGCCCTGGGCGTTTCAGCGCCCGGTCGCACTGGTGTTCGACGAATATGACGCAGGCCGCCCCGATGTGATGTTTGTGATCCAGCGGGTTCTCGAAGCCGAAGGCCGCCTCACTCTCCTCGACCAGAATAAGGTCCTGACGCCGAACCCATGGTTCCGTCTGTTCTCGACAACCAACACGATCGGTCTTGGCGATACGACGGGCCTCTATCATGGCACCCAGCAGATCAACCAGGGACAGATGGACCGCTGGTCGATCGTCACAACACTCAATTACCTCGAACATGACGAAGAAATGGAAATCGTCATTTCCAAGGTGCCGCTTTATGACTCGAAAGAAGGCCGCCAGGCCATCGACGCCATGGTGCGGGTCGCGGATATGACCCGCAATGCGTTCATCGCCGGCGATATCTCGACCGTGATGAGCCCGCGCACAGTCATTACATGGGCTCAGAACGCCGAGATTTTCCAAAACATCGGCTATTCGTTCCGCGTCACCTTCCTAAACAAGTGCGATGAGCTCGAACGGCCGACGGTCGCCGAGTTCTACCAGCGCGCTTTCGGGGAAGACCTGCCCGAGGCAGCGCCGCAGGTAAGCGTCGCCTGATCCCGGGCCATCAGAAAGGTTTCTGAATGAAACCTCTGATGGCCTAAATCATTGTAGCTGCACAATATTGCGAAAAGCCGGATCAATTTTTTGATCCGGCGCTTCCATAATTATGTGCAACGCAACAAACGAAACTCGCTATATGTTAATGCGGCTCTCCCGCTCCCTTCGTATAAATTAAACGCTGCTTTCCCGGCCGCCACGAACATCAACTGACCGCGCCTAAAATTGAGAACGTCGCCTGGGCGACGGTAAAATGAAACGCAGTCTCCGTCAGCCGTCATGACGTCAGACGAAGCAACGGCGGCGAACCGTAACGAGTAATGTTATATCGCAAGCGCGCCGCAACATGAAAATACTTCGTATAATGATTATTTTCACCTGAGGCGTTGTCGCTAAAAATTGATGCAGTTTTAGCGCAATAAATCTAAGCAAATGCATCAATCGAATAATTTCATTTTGTGATCGAATGACCGCTTGCGCCGCATTTCGCGCTCATGATACTCACATGCTCTGGGGGAGATCGTTCGTATATTTGGACGCCTTCCACATAAGCAAATGCTCTCACGCCTCTACCATTTCGTAGAGACGCAAGAACGGTTTTTGTCACACCGGAAAGGAATGACTATGCTTAGAAAACTTTTTCTTGGCGTTGGCATGGCCGCAGCAATAAGCGCTGCCCCATCGCTGGCGACCGCTAAAGACGGCGAAAACAATTCCAGTATGCGAAAAGTCGGTAATGCGCTGACCGTCGTCTACAACAAAAACCAGACCGCACTTGCAGCGCGGCGTAGCGCTGCAATAGCGCCAGCCTCGAAGCAGCGTCCAGACTGGTCAGGTGAAGGTGAAACGCTCGGCCTGCAAAGCATCCAGAGCGCCAGAGGCCCGCAGGATCTCGTCCTCGCGAATGTCAGCGCTGACGGCTTTGTCGTTCTCGACGCCATCGCCTCCGGATCGACCGACGACCTCTCAGCGACGATGGAAGCCATGGGCGCGCGCAACGTCACAAGCCTTGGCAAAACCGTATCCGCACAGTTTCCTGTGGACCGTCTCGGCGATCTGGCGGCCAGCAATTACCTCGCCTTTGCGCGGCCAGCCATGGCCACAACCAATGTGGGTCTCGTCACTTCCCAAGGCGACCGCTCCATGCGCACCGACTTCGTGCGTGAAGAACTGGGATATGACGGCTCCGGCCTGACCATCGGCGTGCTCTCCGACAGCTTCGCCTGCGATCCGGGCCCGCTCAACGCAGCCGGCGTTTACACAACGCCTGCAGAAGACGAGGCGAACGGCGACATACCGCAAGGCGTCGGTATTCTTGCAGATTATAGTGCGAGTAATTGCATCGACGAAGGGCGCGGCATGGCGCAACTCATCCATGACGTGGCGCCGGAGGCGAAAATCCTGTTCCACACCGCCTTCAACGGCGAGGCGGATTTCGCCCAGGGCATCGTCGACCTCGCACTTGCCGGCGCCGATGTGATCGTCGATGACGTGATCTATTTCACGGAACCGATGTTCCAGGACGGCATTATCGCGCAGGCGGCTGACGAGGTCGCGCGTCTCGGCGTTCCTTACTATTCTTCAAACGGCAACCGCGCCCGCGACGCCTACCAGTCGGAATATCGCCCGGTCGCCTTTGACAACTCGACGTTCCATGATTTCGATCCCGGCGCAGGGGAAGACCCGTTGATGACGGTGCAGCTTAACGGCGCACTTCAGACTAACCTTTCCTTCCAGTGGGACAGCCCCAACTTCTCCGTATCTGGAGCGCCGGGCGCACAAAACGATGTCGATGTCATCATGTATGACATGCAGGGCAATCGCGTCTTTGATTGTTTCGAACCGGGCGGCCAAAGCCAGCCCAATGGTCTGTGCCAGTTCATCTTCACCGATGGCGGCGTGCCCATTGACGGCGGCAATGGCGGCGACGCCGTGGAATTTGTCTCCCTCGTCGACTTTATCGGCGGACAGCAAGTGCAGATCGGATTCGAAACACAGTCCGGCGAAGCCCCTGGCTTCGTGAAATTCGTGATCGCCGGCGGCGGCATTACTACGTCGGAATACCCGATCAATGCGCCATCAGGCTATGGCCACAACAATGCGGCCGGCTCAGAAGGCGTCGGCGCGGCGGCGTTCTATTTCACCGAAGAGTTTATCGGCGATGCCTCGACGCTGCAGTTGCGGGCCCAGGCCGGCGAACCGGAATGTGTCCCCGCCTGCCTTAATGACTTTTCATCGGCAGGAGGCACACCGATCTTCTTCGATACAGACGGCAACAGACTGAAACGTCCAGACATTCGCCTGAAGCCGGGCGTCACCGCGCCAGACGGAACTAACACGTCATTTTTCACAAATGACACAAGCCGTGACGACGATGATGGCGACGGCGTGTTCCAGACAGGTGAACCGGGCGAATTCCCGAACTTCTTCGGCACGTCGGCGGCTGCGCCTCATGCGGCGGCTGTTGCGGCGCTGATGCTCGACTCGGAAAACTCGCAAATTGTCCGGGTCGCGCATAACGGCATGGTGAGCTACAGAATGTGCATGCCGCGCAATATCAATCCGCGAGGACGCGGTCTGTTCCGTAAACGCCATCCGCAAACAGAGCGGATTCGCGGCCGTGACCTTCGCGTGTCGCCGGACGAAGTGCTCGGCCTCGTAGAAGACGGCGCCCTGCTTGGTCCATGCGACCGGACCGAACCTGAAGGCGTCTATTGGGTCATGCGCTCCACGGCACAGGATATGAGTGTCCGGGCGAGCAACGGCACAGGCGCAACGTTACAAGTTTTCGACGAAGTCGGGCCGAAAGGGTTCGATTTCGACTCCGGCTTCGGCATGGTCGACGCCAAAGCCGCGATCAAGAAATTTGATCGCGGTCGCGGCGCCGGCGGCCATCATGGCTGGGGCAACGGTTGGGGCAGCAGTCACCGCTAGACCGCAAGCCATCGCATTCAATAAGAAAAGCCCGCCGGTTATCCGGCGGGCTTTTTTGTCAGGCTTGTGCGGCGTAACTCATTCCGTCATCGGCTCGGTGTTCCAGAAATCTGAAACCTCATCGTCAAGGCCGGTCATCTCCCAGCGGATCAGGGAAACAGGCAGCCTGCCCGCGGCAAGGAAATCATCATGGAAATCCAGCATGACAAAATCCTCTCCCTTCTGCGCTGACACATCTGCGAGCAGCTTGCGCATCTGCAACATGCCGATCGTATAACCGACGCCATAGCCAGGCGGGCGGCGCAGATAGATTTCCGCATCGACGCGGGCGACATTTTCGTCGAGCCATGGCGTTTTTTCGCGCATGAAATCGACGGCCTGCTGAACCGTCCACTCATTTCGCTGCATCCTGACATCGGCCGGCACGCGCGCCGCGCGAAAGACGCCAAACAAATAGATAAGTTCATCGACCCGAGGACGGTCCCCCAACACCCCGGCCTGCATCATCGCCTCTTCGAGATAAACGCCCCACCCCTCTGTCCTGACGCCGTCCGTAAGACGCCCGCGAATGGGGTGATCATTGTTGTCTTCCACGAGCCCGTCGAAACGATGCCCCGGAATGACCGCATGAAGATGGTCGGGATGTGGATCGCGAAACTGCACCGCCTCCCAGAAATTCAGCCCTCCGGGTCTTTCAATAAACGGCGCGTTATAACCGAGCTTTCCTACATAGTCCGGAATGGTTATGATTTCCTCACGCGTGAGGAAATCGCGGATGTTTTTATCCGTGGCTTCTATGCGGCGTTCATACTCTTCTTTGCTTTGCGCGGGCTCAAGCTCAGCCAAATTCCGGTTGCGGTGGCGGGCCAGCGTATAAAAAGAAAAGACGCGCTCCCATTCCCGGTCCGCCATGAGGATCAGTTCATCGCCTGTGTAAGGCAATAATTTTGCATGTTTCAGATACCAGTCATACTGCGCGGCGCCAACGCCTGCCGGCGCAGTGAAACTCTCAAGACTCGCGTTCAGCCAGTCATTAAACTCAATGATGCTGTTTTTTGCGGCGGCGACGCTGGGCGCCAATTCAGGCTGGGACTCCAATGCGCGCGCATGAAGATCTTCATACCAGCCGATGACGCCGGCCGGCGGAACAGCCCGGTATGGGTGGCCGTGCCCTACCCCATCCGGTTTTGTCAGATTGTGAATAGCGAGCGTTGCATAATCGGCCGCGACATCATCCAGGTTTTCACGGGCCGCCGCTATGATAGCGGGAACCGCCGCCAGCTGGCGTTCCAGTCGCACCTTGTCATCGCCTTCCAGCGGCAACTCGGTGAAAGTGAAGCGCATGATTTGATCCACGTAAAATCCCGGGTCGCGCGCCCATGGCCGTGAAACGCGAAGCCGGAACAACTCGCCGTCCATCTGCGCGCGCACAGCAAGGAATTCGGACTGACGCGGGCGCTTCCACGCCTTGACATTGAGGCCATCAAGTCTTGATCTCAGCTCTTCAATTGTGTTGAGGCGCGCTGCGCTCGCCGCAGAACCGTAATCAATCAGGCCGTGATTAGGCGCATCCGGCTCATTGAAATTTGCGTTCCACGCAGCAGGCGTTCTGGACGCGAGAAACGCGTCATAGATCGAGACAAGATCTTCATATCCGCCTTTGCCTGACGGCGGACCTGCGGACCATGCCGACGCATCAAAACAGCAAAAGATCGCTGCCATTGCGAGAAAGCTATGCATTAACTTTTTGTTGATGTTCAACCGGAAACGCCTGTCCCTCTTTTGCGCTTGGCTCATAAATCACTCCCTTTTCCGCAAAGCTTGCCGCGCTTTCAGGGAAACATCAACGGCGCGCATGACCGTCGCGGTCGCATGGTCACAATTCCCATGAACCTTTCGAAAGATTGGAACCGCCGGGCGTCATGGCTGTTGGCCGGGCAACACACGTCTTCAGTAACAGTTGGAAGGAAGATCACATGATGTTGAAAACAAGAACCGCACTGCTTTGCGCCGCCGCAACGCTCGCCGCTGGCGCTGCCCACGCACAAGGCGCGGCGGAAACAACCGGCCCTTACATTTCTGCAGGCTACAATTATCTCGACTTCGACGAAGAACTTGGCGGCGACGCCACCGTGCACGGTCTGACGGCGCGCGGCGGCTGGCAGTTCTCGCGGTTCTTCGCAGTGGAAAGCGACATCACCTTTGGGATCGACAATGGCGGTTTCGACTTTGACGGCGATGAAGACGACCTTGATTTCGACGATAATAATGACGGCTTTTTCGATGACGTCATTTCCGGCCCCGGCGATCTCGGTCTTGACTATATGGTCGGCGGCTATGGCCGCTTCATCCTGCCGGTCAGCGACCGCTTCGATATCTCGGCGCGCGCAGGCTACGCCTTTGCGGAAATTGACTCGACGGTGCAGACCCTGGGCGGCAATGAACTCGTCTTCGGCGGATCCGATGATGGCCCGGCCTTTGGCGCTTCGGCGGCCTATGACTTCACCGAAAATCTCTCGCTGCGAGCCGATTATACTCACTATGAGTTCGGCGACGCTAATGCTGAGAGCTTTGGCGTCAATCTGGAACTGAAATTCGGCGGCTAAATCTCTCTCCCCCGAGCCGCTGGCGGCGGCGCATTGGCTCATGCGCCGCCGCACCCTCTTCATACTCCCCCTTCAATCCTTTCGCTTTGGCCCTAGGCGCACGGGGCGCAAACGTGCATGCTGGCGTCCTTGCTTCAAACCTTGGAGGGCCATTCCCGCATGCATCGTTCATTTCTCTACGCCGCCTTGTCGTTCCTGCCGCTAACCGCCTTGTCCACGAGCGCTCTCGCCGATGACGCGGCTGTTCTTTCCGGCATAGACGCACGTTATGACGAGACCGCCTCCGTCGCCCGCCAGCTCTGGGAATGGGCGGAAGTCGGCTATCAGGAAGAACGCTCCAGCAAACTCCTGCAGGACAAGCTGTCCGCCTCCGGGTTTTCGATCCGCAAGGGCGTCGCCGGCATTCCAACCGCCTTCATTGCCGAATATGGCAAAGGCGGCCCAGTGATCGCCATCCTCGCCGAGTTCGACGCCCTCCCCGGCATCAACCAGGGCGATGTGGCGACACGCGCGCCGATTGACGGCAAGGCGGCGGGGCACGCCTGCGGCCATAATCTATTCGGCGCCGGATCGATGACAGCCGCGATCGCCGTAAAAAACTGGCTTGAAGAAACCGGCACGCCGGGACGCGTCCGCCTTTACGGCACGCCCGCCGAAGAAGGCGGCAGCGGCAAGGTCTATATGGTCCGCGCCGGTCTTTTCAACGATGTGGACATCGCGTTGCACTGGCATGCCGATGATGAAAACTCCGCCGCCGCGCGCACCAGCCTTGCAAACCGTTCGGCGAAATTCCGTTTCCATGGCGTATCGGCCCACGCCGCCGGCGCCCCGGAACGGGCGCGGTCCGCGCTTGATGGCGTCGAATCCTTCAACCTGATGGTCAATATGATGCGCGAGCATGTCCCCCAGGAGACGCGCATCCATTACGTCATCACCGAAGGCGGCAATGCGCCGAATGTCGTGCCGGATTTCGCCGAGGTGTTTTACTATGTGCGCCACCCGGATGCGAAAGGCGTTGAAGATATCTGGGCGCGTGTGGAAGATGCGGCGCGCGGCGCTGCATTGGGCACCGGCACTGAGGTCGACTGGGAGATTATCCACGGCAACAATCCGCTGCTCGTCAATGAGACGCTGGCGAAAATGATGGATGAAAAACTGCGCGAGGTGGGCGGCGTGCAATATACGGCGGCGGAAAAGAAATTCGTAGAGCAAATTCGCAAGACCTTCGACAATCCCCGCTCCACAATCGAAAGTGCTGGCGAAGTCCAGCCCTATGACCGCTCGCTTGGTTACGGTTCGACGGATGTCGGAGATGTTTCCTACGCCACGCCGACGGTCGGCGTTCGCACCGCCACCTGGGCGCCGGGCACGTCCGCCCATTCCTGGCAAGCCGTTTCTGCAAGCGGCATGTCGATCGGTTTCAAAGGCGCGCAGGTCGCCGCCAAGGCGCTAACGCTCGCCGCGATCGAACTCTATGAAAGCCCGGAACTTCGGGAGACCGCCCGCGCCGAATTTGAAGCCGCGCGCGGCGAAAACTACAAATATTACTCTCTGCTCGGCGACCGCGATCCGCCGCTCGATTACCGCAAATAAGCAGGTTGCATCAAAACAAAAAGCACGTCCGCTGATCTTGGCGGACGCGCTTTTCTCATTCTTCCCTAGCCAGCATCACAGACTTGGCAATCGCTGAGTGTGTTCTGTTGCGTGGTCCGGGATTCATGATCTTTCAGGCTAATGCTTTAAAGGTCTCCCTTTGATGTGCTTGCCGAAAATGTTTCTCGAAGAGATCGTCGGTGTAAGGATGAAGTCGCCCCGACAGCTATAATGGAATATCAGGAACGCCGTCCGGTCAATGACAATCGGCGTTAACCATTTTCACGTTTTAATACTTTGTTAAGACTTTCCGCGCCTGCGAAAGGCGCTCCCCCACAAAATCAAGCACTTGGCGACCCCGCCGACTGCACTGCAATGCAATTTTCGCAGAAACCACCTGTTAAGCGCAGACGCGGCAAACTTTCCGCGGAGATGCGGGGACAAATGATGCGCGAACAAATGAAACAAACGCTCGAACAACTCGAGGCGTTTAAACAGTCAAAAGCGGCACAGAAATTTCACGGCGCCGATCACGCCTTTGGCCGCATCGTCGGCGGTTTGAAAGCCATCGTCTGGGGCTTTGCCGGCGCCACCGCCTGGCTCCTCAGCGATTTCGCCGTAAACAACTCTGACGGTTGGCTGACCTTCGCTGCAACTGTCATCGCAGCCGCGGCCATTCTCTATTGCGTCTGGCGCGCCTATCGCGGGCTTTTCCATGCGCCACGCATCAGCGAAGTCCTTGTGGATGAAGTTATGGACCGCGTTAAGCCGGTGGAGAAAGGCCTCGGCGCCGCAGCCGAGTTTCATAAACGCTTTCGCGGCAAGTCGGCCTAAGACGCCTCGCCGCCGACACGCTGCGCCAGCGCGGCGCTCATAAACCCATCGATGTCGCCGCCAAGCACGGCGTCAGGGTCCGTGTGTTCAACGGCCGTGCGCGTGTCTTTCACAAGCTGGTAAGGCTGCAACACGTAAGACCGGATCTGGTGACCCCAGCCGATGTCGGTTTTTGACGCCGCTTGCGCAGAGGCTGCTTCTTCGCGTTTTTGCAGCTCAAGTTCATAAAGCCGCGCGCGCAACATGTTCCACGCCGTCGCGCGGTTTTTATGTTGTGAGCGTTCATTCTGACACTGAACGACAATGCCCGTCGGATTGTGCGTGATCCGGACCGCAGAGTCCGTTGTATTCACATGCTGACCGCCGGCGCCGGATGCGCGGAAGGTATCGACGCGGCAATCGCTTTCATTGACTTCTATATCAATCTGGTCATCGACGACCGGGTAAACCCAGACAGAGGCAAATGACGTGTGCCGCCGCGCATTGGAGTCATAGGGCGAAATCCGCACCAGGCGATGCACGCCAGACTCCGTCTTCAGCCAGCCATAAGCGTTATGGCCTTTGACCTGAATGGTGGCGGATTTGATCCCGGCTTCCTCGCCCGGCTGCTCCTCAATCACTTCGACCTTATAGCCGGCCTGCTGCGCCCAGCGCGTATACATCCGCAACAGCATCGACGCCCAGTCGTTTGATTCCGTACCGCCGGCGCCGGGATGAATTTCGACAAAACAGTCATTGGCGTCAGCTTCACCCGACAGCAGCGCCTCAATCTCGGCCTTCTGCGCACGGACATGAAGGTCGGTGATCATGGTTTGAGCCTCATCAAGGCTCGCCACATCACCCTCCTCTTCGGCCATTTCCGCAAGCCCGAGAAGATCGTCCAGTTCGGTCTGGATCGCCCCCACCGCATTCATCTGGTTTTCAAGTGCGGTGCGCTTTTGCATCAAGCCTTGCGCTTCTTCCGGATTGTCCCAGAGATGCGGGTCTTCGGCCTTGGCGTTCAGCTCGGCTAATTCTTTTTCGGATTTATCCCAGTCAAAGACGCCTCCTCAGCAGTTCGAGCGACTGCTTGATTTCATCCGTCAGGGTTGTGATCTCGGCGCGCATCTTTGTCTCCCGCGCATGGCCTTGAAGAAAATGGCGCTTCGCGCGCCTCAGCGTTATATGATGAGGCTCGCGCCCTTAGTAAAGACCGTTGAGATCCTCTTCAGGGTCTTCCGCCTGTGGCGCAGCGCTCAACGGATCGAGCGCATAGTCGTCATCGAGCGTGCGGCTGGCGTTCGGATCGTCTTCAGCTTTGAAGGCTTCCAGAATGACATTCCGGTCGCCGGCGCCAGCAGGCTTGCCGGTGCGAGCGTTGACGCGCACCAGCCGGACGCCGGAGGGCACACGGAAGGGAACGCCCGCCTTGTCTTTCAGCGCCTCAACCATGAAGTCCGCGAAGATCGGCGCAGCGACGGTGCCGCCGGCCTCACCCTGCCCAAGGGTCTGCGGCATGTCGAACCCGACATAGACGCCAGCGGCAAGGTCTGGCGCAAAGCCGACGAACCAGGCGTCCTTATAGTCGTTGGTGGTGCCCGTCTTGCCGGCGATGGGCTTGTCGGTCTTGCCGCCAACGGTCCGGGCCGCCGTGCCGCGGCGCACGACACCTTCGAGGATGGATGTGATCTGATAGGCCGTACGCGGGTCCATCACCTGACGGCGCGCGTCAGGCAATTGCGGCTCGGACTGACCTGACCAGACGCGCGCATTGCATGACAGACATTCTCGCGTATCGCGCTTGTAAATGGTCTTGCCCGTGCGGTCCTGAATACGGTCGATAAGCACCGGCTCAACGCCCTTGCCGCCATTGACGAAGACCGAATAACCGGCGGTGATTTTCATCAAGGTTGTCTCGCCGGCGCCAAGCGAAATCGCGAGTTCGCGCGGCAGGCTGTCCGACAGCTGAAAGCGCTCGATATATTCCATGATGCGGCCGATGCCGAGATCCTGCGCGAGACGCGCCGTCATAGCGTTGCGCGATTGCTCGACGCCAAGACGCAGGGTCGACGGGCCGTAATACCGCCCGGCAATATAGTTGCCCGGCTTGTACCAGCTGTCGACGCTGGGCGCCACGAAGGGCGCGTCGAGTACAATTGAGGACGGCGTGTAGCCGCTATCGAGAGCGACGGAATAAACGAACGGTTTGAATGTCGATCCCGGCTGACGCTCGGCCTGCACGGCGCGGTTAAACTCCGACATCTGGAAAGAGAAACCGCCCACCATGGCGAGAACCCGGCCGGTATGAGGATCGATAGCGATCAGTCCGCCATTCACCGCCGGCGTCTGCCGCAGGGCGTAAGAATTTTCCGGCGTCGGTTTCGCGGGGGCGTCTTCCGCTGCGCCTTCAGGTTTCGGCAGGCTCGCGGCTTCATATTTTTCAGCATAGACGACGTCGCCGCGCTTCAGGACTTTGCCAGCCGACTTCACTTCGTCGCCGAGGTCATTCGCGGAAATATAATCGCGCGCCCACGCCATCAGCCCAAGCGGTATTGTGGCGGTTTCGCCGTCAGGGAAACCGATATCGGCCCCTTCAGCGTTGACGGAAAGGACGAGCGCCGGACGCCACGGCGCCATGTCATCGGAAATCTTGCGCGCGTTTTTAAGATCGTCGACCAAGGCGTCGAAGGGCTCGACCCACTCGCCGGGAACTTCGTCCATCGCAGCGATCGGTCCGCGCCAGCCATGACGCTCATCATAGGTGACGAGCCAGCGGCGCAGGGCTTCGCCCGCCTGTTTCTGCAAATGGGGATCAACAGACGTACGAACCGCAAGGCCGCCATCATAGAGCGCTTCAACGCCGTAAAGATCGACAATGCGCTTGCGGACTTCCTCTGCGAAATATTCCATGGTCCAGTCGCGTGCGCCAAGCGGCGGTGCGATCTGGGCGCCAAGTGGCTGGGCTTCAGCTTCGGCGGCTTCCTCCGGCGTGATCCGCCCATCTGCCTCCAGCCGGCCGATCACATAATTGCGCCGCTCCACCGCGCGCGCTTCATTGTCGATCGGATGATAGTTGCTCGGCCCCTTGGTGATCGCCGCGAGGTAAGACGCTTCGGCGATGGTCAGCTCGTCGAGGGACTTGTCGAAATAATTAAGCGCCGCCGCCGCAACTCCGTAAGAGCGGTTGCCGAGATAAATCTCGTTCAGATAAAGCTCAAGGATGTGATCCTTGGTGAAGGTGCGCTCCATTTTGCGTGCGATCAGCATTTCACGAAGCTTGCGTTCGACTTTCTGCTCGCTGGTCAGGAGAAAGTTCTTCGCAACCTGCTGCGTGATGGTCGACCCGCCTTCCAGCCGGCGCCCGCGCAGGATGTTGCCAATGTTTGAGAGTTGCGCGCGCACCAGACCGCGAAAATCAATGCCGGAATGTTCATAGAAAGATTGGTCTTCCGCAGACACAAACGCATATTTGACGTGATCGGGCATGGCTTCGATGGGAACGAACAATCGCCGTTCACGGGCGAATTCGGCGACAAGCGAGCCATCGCCTGCATAGACGCGGGTGGTCACCGGCGGCGCATATTCCGCAAGCTGCTCATAGTCCGGCAAATCCTTGTTTAGTTGGTTGAGATACCAGGCCGAGAACCCGGCGACGCCAATCAGGCCGAGCGCTCCGGCGGCAAATGCAAAACCGACAAATTTGAACATGGAGACTACCCATCCACCACCGCCGCCAGCCGGCGCTGCGTGCGGCGCGGCTGCGGGCGCATCATCCGATTCGACCCTGCGCCTAGGCGCCGCTAACGGCTCCGGCGCTTCATCGGCTTCGTCATCCTCACCGAGAACGATGTCTTCCGCCGCGGGTTCTTCCTCAATCGGCGCGGCTTTTACGCGCTTGGGCGCTGCTGGCGCAGGGGCCAGATCCTCATCATCCTCATTTTTTTCGGAGACGTCGCGGCGAGAGAACATGTCGTTCTCTATGGGCTCGTCCTCATCATCAGGCGCGGCTGAAAGCGCAGGCGAGACCTGTTCATCGTCATCGCTGGGCGCATCGCCGAAATGCAGCCGTTCATCGTCCGCAGCCGGCGTGTTGTCATGCTCGTCGTCTTTGTGATCGGTCATTGTCTTTACGCTTGTCCCGGCGTCTTCCGCCCCGCACCCGGCCCGCTATGGCGCTGGGCCCCACTACTTCACCTTGGCCTCGTCAGCCCGGCTCGTCATCATTCCGAGAGGCGCTTGTCCCCGCGCCTTTCCTTCCCTTTATCGCATAATTTGGACGGCAGCGAGGCGCAATAGCGCCGCAAATCCCTTATTTTCGTAAGGTTTAGCCCTATTGCCCGGCTGCGGGCGCAAGCTGGGCCTGACGCTGGCGGCTCTCGGCTTCAAAATAGGCGTCGATTGAGTCGGCCACAGCCCCCATGGTCCTGCTGCGCCACACAGGAGAATTCAGGTTCGCCTCGTCCTTGGCGTTGGAGATGAACGCCATCTCAAGGAGCACCGCCGGAACATCCGGCGCGAGGAGCACTCGCAGGTCCCCTTTCCGGTGGGAGCGGTTCAGCATAGGCGTTTTACCGGCAAGATTTTCGATCAGGAGCTCAGCGAATTTCGACGACTTGGTCATGGTCGTGTCCTGGGCCTTGTCGAACAGGATGTCTCCGACCACGGAGTCGTATTCCTTCAAATTGACGTCGTAGACCTGATAATCGCCCTGCGACTTGGCGACCTTGGCCGACCGGGCCGTGCTGCCTTCGGACAGGGTGTAGACTGAAGCGCCCCGCACCGCATGCTGGGAGATGGCGTCTGCATGGAGTGAGATGAAGAGATCGGCCCCCGCCTTGCGCGCAAGAGCCTCTCGCCGGGCAAGTTCATCGCGCTGGCTCGGCAGAATCCGGTCATCCTTATCGGATGTGCGGGTGAGCACAACCTCATAGCCGCCGCGCGCTTTCAGCAATTCCGCCAGCTTCTCCGCCGCGGCCATTGTCGTCACCCGCTCATAAGTGCCGCTCTGCCCTTGTGAGCCAGGATCGCGGCCGCCATGGCCAGGATCGATGACAACCACTTTTTTCTCGTCCTTCGCCGCGACCGGGGGAACAATCACCTTTTCCTTAACCGAAGGCGTCGGCGGGATATCAGCCTCAGCGACCTGCGCAGGCGTTTCCTGAGCTGGCGCATCGCCTGTCACCTGTTCGATGATAGCGGCGATGTCGTCCTTGCGGACCGGAAGACTGGCGAGAAGTCCCGCCTTGTCGGCGGTCACCAGATCTATGACAAGGCGGTGTTTGGTGACGCCGGACGAAGGCTCAATAACGAAGACCTCCTTGATTTTGGCGGTCTTTTTCAGCTCCAGCACCGCCCGCACGCCGCGCCCTTCGCTGGCGAAACGCGCCGCCGCCACATGGCCCATGCCGGTTTTCGCCGACCCGGCGCCTTCAAGGCTCTCGAAATCAACAAAAATCCGGCCCGCTCCGAGGTCATCGCCGGATACAAAATATCTGGGCGCGCCATTCAGATCGAACACGATGCGGGTCTGGTCCTTGCCCGGCCCGAATCGCACATCGAGAAGCTCTGCGGCGCTGGCGGTCCCGGCGAGCGCAAAGACAAGCCCGGCGAAAATCGCCATGGCGCGCATAAGTCTTTGCGATAATTTACAGAATCTGGCCATCATGCCCATCCATACGCCTTGGCTAAAAAAGCCTAGAACGGCGCGCTCACGCCCGCCGGTTCTTTTCCGCCCCGATGCCCCGAAACTCCCCGGCGCATTCTTTACAGACGGTATTCTGATTTCGCCAGCGTTAACGCCGCCTTAATCATTACGGATCGTTTGTCCGGATTTTTCCATGCAATACTGAGTCGGCGTTAACCATGGGTTTTCTTTTTCCCCGCACTCATGTCATGGTCAAAAACAGCTTGCGGTGCGTCGAACCATCGGCCAAATCGCAAACTATTGATGTTTCGATGCAAAAGGCCCATCTAGGAACCGGGCCGAGGGAGACCAAAGCCCCACGCATCACGAAGAATTTTTCAGGGAGACGGTGCAAAAAGCCTGTCTTTCCAGAAACTTAACGCCGGCAGCTCCCCCAAAGCCGGCCCGCGCTTCGCTGGGAAAACCGGTCGCGCGAGGAGCAAATCAGGCGCGGTAGCGCCGCCCCGGCGTTCAACGTCGAAACCAACACTGGCGCCCAGCGCCGAAACAAGTCCTGCCGGTTCGCCGGCGCAAATAATACGCCGGATGTCCGGCAAATTTAGACGCCGGATGTCCGGCAATCTCATTCGCCGGCATGCCGGCACAGGAAAAAACAGCTTTCGCTGATGACAGTGACCGCCCCGATATTCTCCGCCGCCACCCGACAGGTTTCCTGTCCGGCGCGTGAGATACTGCGCGCGGGCCTGATCCAGCAGCGATCCAACACAAGCAATGCGCCGGCGATGCCGCCGCATTGCGGAGCCCAATACAATGACAAAAAAGATGCTGATCGACGCGGCACACCCCGAAGAGGTGCGCGTCGCGGTGCTCGACCACGGAAAAGTCGAGGACTTTGATTTTGAATCCGAGGCCCGCAAGCCTCTAAGAGGCAACATCTACCTGGCGCGGGTCACGCGCGTTGAACCGTCGCTTCAGGCGGCCTTCGTGGAATATGGCGGCAACCGCCATGGCTTTCTCGCCTTCAGCGAGATTCATCCCGACTACTACCAGATCCCCGTTTCCGACCGGCAGGCGCTGCAACGCGCTGAAGCTGAAGTCGCCGAACTCGCTTCGGAACTCGAACTCTCCTCACGCGGCGATGAAGATCACGACGATGAAGATGATGACGAGGATGCGGAAGAAAACACCGGCCGCAACAAGCGCCGCCGCCGCACCCGCAGTTCGGACGATCAGGACAATGACGCCTCTGACAACAACGCGTCTGAGAATGATGGTGACGACGCGTCCGATGACACGCTGAACGCCGCCGCGGAAGAAGACGATGACGCCGATCCCACCGATGAGATCAAAGGCGATCCTTCCGAGGAAGAAGAAGAGGAAGAGGACGGCGAAGAGGACGAAGACAATGGCGCCTCTGTCGCGGTGAAAACCGACGATGAGGACGAAGCTGAGTCCGATGAAGAAACTCTAGAAGCCGCTGCGGAAGAAACCGCTTCTGATGACGACAGCGCCGACGAAAATGACGACGCGGACGCAACAGAAGCCAGCGCCAGCGATTCCGACTCCGAGGAAAACGAAGACGAGGATGAAAACGGCGAAGACGAAGAGGTCGAAACGCCGGAGACGAAACGCACCAAAGCGAAAGAGCGCGACGCCCTTTTCGAACGTTACAAGGACGCCAAGCGCCGCCGCTCACAACTTCTGCGCAACTACAAAATTCAGGAAGTCATCAAGCGCCGCCAGATCCTGCTCGTGCAGGTTGTGAAAGAAGAACGCGGCAATAAAGGCGCCGCCCTGACGACCTATTTGTCGCTTGCCGGGCGCTATTGCGTATTGATGCCGAACACCGCCCGCGGCGGCGGCATCTCCCGCAAAATTCCGCATTCCACCGACCGCAAACGCCTGCGCCGGGTTGTGAACAGTCTCGACGTCGCGCAAGGCATGGGCCTGATCATCCGCACCGCCGGCGCCAAACGCACCAAGGTCGAGATCAAGCGCGACTTTGATTACCTCCTGCGTCTATGGGAGAACATCCGCAGCCTGACGTTAAAGTCCATTGCGCCATGCCTGATTTATGAGGAAGCAAGCCTCATCAAGCGCGCAATCCGCGATCTTTACGACAAGGATATCGGCGAAGTGCAGGTCGAAGGCGAAGCGGGATACCGCGAAGCCAAAGACTTCATGAAAATGCTGATGCCGAGCCACGCGAAATTTGTGCAGCCTTACAAGGGCCCGGCGCCGATCTTCCTCAAACACGGCGTCGAACAGCAGCTTGACGGCATGTATCAGCCGACGGTGCGCCTGAAGTCGGGCGGCTACATCGTCATCCACCAAACCGAAGCGCTCATCGCCATCGACGTCAACTCCGGCCGCGCCACGCGTGAACGCAATATAGAGCAGACTGCGCTCAAGACGAATATCGAAGCCGCTTACGAGGCGGCCCGCCAATTCCGCATGCGCGACCTTGCCGGCCTTATCGTGCTCGATTTCATCGACATGGAAGAGCAGCGCAACAACCGCAAGGTCGAAAAGGCGCTGAAAGACGCGATCAAGAATGATCGCGCGCGCATCCAGCTGGGGCGGATTTCAAATTTCGGCCTGCTGGAAATGTCCCGTCAACGCAGACGGTCCGGCATTATCGACGGCACCACCCAAGCTTGCCCCACTTGCGCCGGCGCCGGGGTCATCCGTTCTGCGGAAATGGCGGCGCTCAGAATTCTGCGCGCTGTCGAGGGCGAAGCCGCTACCGGCCGCGCCGGGATTATTTCGGTTCACGCCTCGCTCGAGGTCACCGTCTATGTGCTCAATCATCACCGCGATTGGCTGAAGCGTATTGAGGATTCGAACGGCGTCACCGTTCAGCTTATCCCAGACACTGATCGCACAGGCGACGACTACTTGCTGGAAAAAGCCGGTGTCCCGCGCGAACCGGTCGATACGCCGCAAGTTATCCGGGCCGACCAGACAGAGCTCGTTGAAATCGAAGACGAGCCGGAAGCGGAAGCCGCGAGCGACGATGCGGAAAACGAGGAACGCGACGGCGAGCGCAAAAAACGCCGCCGCCGCCGCCGCCGCAAGGACCGTGACACTGTCGAGGCCAGAGACGGTGAGACCCGTGACAGCGACGCCTCCTCTTCCTCAGGCGATGAGGAAAACGAAGGCGACAACGCACCCGAGCAAGAGGCGCGCGAGGGCGACAGCGAGACAGATGAAGAAAGCGACAAACGCCGCCGCCGCCGCAGGGGCCGCCGCGGCGGGCGCCGCAATCGCCGCAATCGCGACGACGCGCCGGAAGGCCAGGATACAGAAAACGCCGCCAAGGCCGACGACAGCCATCAAGGCGACGACGGCGAAAACGCAACCGCACAGCAGACAGCATCTGAGCCAGCGACGCCCGAAGCAGAGCCCGCTCCGGAACAGGAAGCGCAGCAAGCCGAACCGGCGGTAAAGGCCAATGGCGCCGCTCACACAAACGGCCATGACGCACCAAAACCGGAAGCTAGCCCGGAACCCGAAGCAGAGACTGCGGCCAAGGATGAGCCAGAAGAGACGGCTTCCGCCGATCTCGCCGGCGCGCCTCAGCCAGCCGTTGAAAAACCAAAGAAAAAAGGCTGGTGGAGCCGTGGCGGCGATGCCTGAAGGGCGCTAATCGTCGCACTCACAAATGCGGCGCCGCAAGGAGCCGCATCTCGAAATCGCCGCAAAGCGCCACTAAACTAGGCTGTGCATGCGCCATGTTCATTTTGGGGGTGTGCGAAAGGGTAAAACCATGCCGTTGCAGTTAGTTAAGGCGTCACCGAAATTCGGCTTGAGATTGCGGAACTCTCTCGCCGCACTGGCCGCGCTTGTCACGGCGGCTGCGCCCGTGGCGGCAGAGGCGCAGGGCATTTCAACCCTGCGCGATGCGGAAATCGAGCAATGGCTTGAAGACTATTCCCGGCCGATTTTTGCGGCCGCGGGTCTTAACCCCAAATCCATCGAAATCATTATCGTCAACGACCCGACATTCAACGCTTTTGCGGGCGGGCGCTATATGGGCGTCAACTCGGGTCTCTTCACCTTCGCCAAAACGCCAAACGAAATTGAGGGCGTGATCGCGCACGAAGCGGGTCACCTCGCCGGCAATCATGGCGCACGATCGGCGGAAGCCATGGCGAATGCGGGTACGCCGATGATCCTCGGCCTTCTTCTTGCGGGCGCCGCCATCGCAGCGGGCGCGCCTGAGGCCGGTATTGGCCTGCTCGGCCTCGGCCAGAACATCGCCATTAAAGACTACCTCGTCTACAGCCGGAGCCAGGAAGCCACCGCCGACCAGTCGTCCATCACCTATCTCGACCGCCTCGGCAAATCGACTAAAGGCGCCATGGATATCTGGGGCCGCATGCGCAACTACCAGATCATCACCGGCCAGCGCATCAATCCATTCCTGCAATCGCACCCGCTGGCGAATGAACGCTATTCGGCGCTGCAAACGCGGGCGATGGAATCTCCCTATTTCAATGTTCAGGACAGCCCGGAAGAAATTCAACGGCTCCAGCTCATTCAGGCGAAAATCAAGGGCTTCCTCCACGACCCTTTACAGACCCTGCGTGATTATCCGTTATCGGATCAATCGGACCCGGCGCATTATGCGCGGGCTGTCGCCTATTACCGGCATTCTGAAATCGACAAGGCGCTCGAAGAAGTCCGTAAACTGACCACCGCCCATCCGAACAATCCGTATTTCAACGAACTTGAAGGGCAGATCCTGTTCGAATATGGCCGCACTAATGAATCCATCGCGCCTCACCGCAAAAGCGTGGAGCTTATTCCCGATAATGCGCTGATGCGAATCAATTTGGCGCGTTCGCTGATCGCATCAAACGAACCCGATCTGATCGCTGAAGCAACGACGCACCTCAAACGCGCCGTCGCGGAAGAAAAAGACAACGGTTTCGCCTGGTATGAACTCGCGCGCGCCTATGCAGAGCAAGGCGAAACAGCAAAAGCCGATCTGGCGACGGCGGAATCCCGGTTTCAGTCAGGGGCGCAAGGAGACGCAAATCACTTCGCGCGCCGCGCCCTGCCCGGTCTCGAACGCGGCACCGCAGAATGGCGACAGGCGATGGACATCATTCTCGCAACCCAGCCTGCCGACGGCGCTCCGCCGCTGCCTTCCGCTGAGCCGGCTCCCGCGCCTGCGCCCGAAAAGCGCGAGCCGGAAGAAAAGAAAACGCCGGACGTGCCCGATCCGATCATCATCGACAGCAATTAAACAATATCCACGCCAAACGGCGCCAAATGCGCTCTGAGCAGACAGGAATGAAGAACGTCATGCAGAAAAATACAAAGACCGCGATCGGGGCTGCGCTTGCAGGTTCTTTCCTTCTCGGCGCCCTTGTTGTTGGTTATTCCGCCGCACAGCAAAAAGAGGCTGCTCCAAAAGCTTCACATGCACAGGTGTCGACATCTTTCTCCGAACTTCAAGAAGAAGAAATTGGCGAGATTGTGCGCGCCTATCTTATGGAAAACCCCGAAGTCATTATTGAAGCGGTGAACGCATACAGCGTTGAACAGCGCATGGCCGAGGTCGAACGCGCAAAAACCGCCGCGAGAGAAAATATAAGCCTTCTTCTCGATCCGGCGACGAGCCATGTTGCGGGCAAAAAACCGGAATCAGCGAAAGTCGCGGTGATCGAACTTTACGATTATCACTGCGGTTACTGCAAAACCGCTGCTGGCCTCGTCAAAGATGTCGTCAAGAAAGACGCGGATGTCAAAATCGTCTTCCGCGAACTGCCGATCCTGCGTGAAGAATCCGCTTATGCTGCGGAGATGGCGCTTGCCGCGCGCGACAACGACAAATTTCTCGATTTCCATTTCGACATGCTCGGATCATCCGGGGTTCTGACCAAGGAACGCGTTGACGGTCTCGCCCGCAAACATGGTCTTGATGTCAAGAAAATGAACGCCGAGATCGACAGCGGTTCAATCCCCGACATGATCGAGGCGAACCATCTTCTCGCGCAGGAAATGGGCGTCGACGGCACGCCCGCCTTTATCGTCGCCTCAACCAACGGCGCCTTTGTGGATGTCATGGTCGGCTGGAGCGAAGAAAACCTTCGCGCGATGATTAATGAGGCGAAAAAAGCGGGCTAATCCTTCGCTGCTTTTTCGTCTGATTCAGCTTTTTTAAGCTGCGTGATCCGCCAGACAATCAGCGCAACAATTGCGACGATTGAGACTGCGTAAGCGATCAGAATATACGGCGTCGTATGGGCGCTGAAATCCATTACACCGCCTCCGCTGTCGTGGGTCGGCTCGGCGCGCGCCGTCCGCGAGCGTCAAGTCGCTGACGGATCAGCGCGGCGCGCATGCCTGTGAATACCAGCCAGGCGAACAGCGCCGTGTAAGCGATCGCCATGCCCAAGAGCGGCCACAGCATGCTCGGGTGAATAGTCGGACCGTCAAGGCGCATGACGCTGCTCGTCTGATGCAGCGAGTTCCACCAATCAACGGAAAATTTGATGATCGGAATATTGATGAACCCGACAAGCGCGAGGATGCGCGCGAACCGCGCCGCACGCGCGGTTTCCGGCACCGCCTGCCATACCGCCATGTAACCGAAATAGATAAAGAGCAGTAAGAGCATGGACGTGAGCCGCGCATCCCACACCCAATAGGCACCCCAGGTGGGCTTGCCCCAGACCGCGCCTGTAAAAAGCGCAAGCGCAGTGAAGACAGCGCCGGGGAGCGCGGCGGCGCGCGCTGCGACATCGGCGAGAGAATGACGCCACACAAAGGCGATCAGGCTCATCCCGGCGATAAATGTGTAAGACGCCATCGCCGTCCACGCCGCCGGCACATGCACATACATGATGCGTGCGGAATCGCCCTGCTGGTAATCGGCGGGCGCCATGAACAGCCCGGCGTAAAGACCGTAAAGCGCGCCAATAACAAAAGCACCGAAAGCCGCCGGCCCGGCGCTGCGCGCGAAAGCTTCAAATTTTGCAGGGTTGGAAAAACGGCTCCACATGAACCTTTGTGCTCCTATTCGAGACTGACGCGTAACGCAGCAATGGCGAAAAGTGGAGTCGCGGCCGCCATAAACAGGCTAAGGGCGCCCAAAATCAAGGTCTCAGGTCCAAAGATACCGCCGCCTGACAAAAACGCCTTCGCCGCCGTTACGCCAAACACCAGAACCGGCGCGGTGAAAGGCGCCGCGATAATCATGGCGAGAAGCCCTCCGGCGCGCAGACCCGCACTCAAGGCCGAAGTCAAAACGGCAATGAACACAAGCGCCGGCGCCCCGACAGCGAGAATCAGCGCTGCGCCCGCCCCTTGCGCAAAAGGAATACCGAGCATGGTCAGGAAGAACGGCGCAGCGATAATCAATGGCGCCGCCGCCGTCAGCGCCAGAAAAGCCGCCTTGGCGAGCCAATAGGAAAACAGCCCCTGCTGCTCGGCTGCGAGCACGCGCAAAGAGCCGTCATGCATATCCCGCTCAAAAAGCTCTCCAGCGGCGAACTGGATCGCCAGCGCCGCCGCGAGCCACAACGCCGCCGGCGCAGCGATAGCGAGCGCGCCTAATGACGGGCCAAATGCAATCGCCGCCAGCGCTGTAAACACCGCGAAAAAAAACAGCGCGTAAAACCATCCGCCGCCGGAACGGAACGCCGACTTCAAATCGCGTGAGAGAATGGCGCGGGCAAGGCTCATCGCGCAAGCTCCAAACGTTTGAAGCCGTCGCCAAGGTCGTCATGCGTCGCGACGATAGCGATACCGCCTCGAGAGAGATGATCATCGATCAGCTTACGGATGACTGCGACGCCGTCTCTGTCGATGGCCGCCGTCGGCTCATCGAGCAGCCAGGCTTCGCGGTCGACGAGCAGCGCGCGGGCCAAATCCACACGCCGCCGCTGGCCCGCCGACAAACGACCCGCACGTAAATGGCGAAAGGAAGCCCCATCGACCGCTTTCAAGGCGGCGCCGACATCGCCGCCGCCATTGACCTGCGCCCAGAAGCGCAAATTCTCCTCCGCGGTCAGGGCCGGTTTGACGCTGGCGTCGTGACCCAGAAAAAACACGCCGCCCGCTGGCGCCGCATTACTCACCGCGCCATCAAGGCGCCACTCAAGAACGCCTTCGACCGGGCGGATTAGCCCTGCAAACATGGAAAGAAGACTCGACTTGCCGGAGCCGTTCGGCCCGAAAAGCTGCATCCCCTCGCCGGGGGCCAACGAAAAATTGACGCCGCGCACAATCGCCGCCCCGGCGCGGTCGCATCCGGCGTCGGCGGCGGTAAGGGAGATGGCGCGGCGATAAGGGCTCATGGGCCTGTCTTTACGGCAATTCGCCCCCGTTTTGACAGGCGAAATCCCCGCGACAATCGGCCCGGCGCGAGTTCATTTGGCGGCCGGACGGCGACGCGCTACATCAGGCTCATGAAACCGATCCACAGAAACCGGCGTCTGGGCCTTATCGTGGGCGGAGGCGTTCTCCTCACCGCCGCCGCGGCGCTTGTTTTCACGGCGCTCCAGCGCAATATCGCCTATTTCTATACGCCCAGCGAAGCGGCTGAAGCGGCAATCGAGCCCGGGACGCGCATCCGCCTTGGCGGGCTGGTTGAGACTGGCAGCCTCACCCATGGCGACGGGCTTGAGATTTCATTTCGCGTGACCGATGGCGGCTCGACCATGCCTGTCACCTATTCAGGCATCGTCCCCGATCTCTTTCGCGAAGGTCAGGGCGTCATCGCCCAAGGCGCCTTTAGCGAAAACGGCGTCTTTGTGGCTCAAACCATTCTCGCCAAGCATGACGAAAATTATATTCCGAAAGAACTTCAGGGTATTTCGCACGAGTTGAAGGCCGACCAGCCTGAGCTGACCCAGTAAGGCTTACAGTCTGATCTTTCTTTGGCTTCGACTGATCTGAGTGTCACAAGACGCAAAAGACCGGGTTAAATGACGACGGAAAAGCTCAGGCAGTCCTGGGGTCAGTCGACCGTGATGGCGCTCTTGCAATAAACCAGAGCGCAAAGAAGAAGAACAACAGATACACTGCGCCAATCGCAGTTGCCGGTAAACCGGGCCAACGCTCATGCAGCGCTACAACGGCAAGATACGCGCTGCCTGCAAAATACATGGAAAACACAATACTGATGGCGAGATTGAAAAAACCTTCCGGGCGCCGCCGTACCGGGTCTACCTCAAGGAATCTCTCCCAGCCTGTAAAGGTATGGATCAATTCCGGTTCAATATAATCTTTTATATATTGGCCCGCGCGCATGATGCTTGATTGCTCATAAATGGCGAGAAAGAAAATACTCGCGACAATGAACGGACCGGAAATGATCAGTTCGGATATCTGAAGCTGAACGCCTGTGCCGATGACCACGGGAATAGCTGTAAAGCCCAGCGTAACAATCCGGATAGAGCGCTCGCGCTGCGCCAGAATTTCTTCTCGCAAGGAATAATATTGCGCGAGAAGAAACCGCTTCCCGTCAGCATCCACTTCATCTTGAATATCCAGATCAGGATCACCGCCGCCCTCGCCTTCGAGAAGCAACCTTTGTTCAGCAAGGCTTCGAGCGCGAATCCTTGCATCCGCATAAGGATCATTTTCATTTCGCCGGCGCCGTCTGCGGCCGACGAGACTACTTGTCACCAGCACAAACACCAACAACAGCGCGCTTGCGAATACGAATTGATATTCCTTCGCACGCTCCGCCAGATCCAACAAAACGTCTAATAAATTGTTGTACAATCCCGCCCCCGCAGCCCATTGCGGGAAGCAGTATTCATAATCCAGCGAGCCGCTGCAACCCCCGAAGCGGCACTTGGTCATGATCGAGCAACACCACAGGCGCGTTCTTTAAAATCTTGGGTACATCTTGCAAATATTCCGAGCCAATGCGCTCCCGGTCGAGCAAATCACCCCAGTCGCGCAGAAAATCACTAACGATACAAACGCCGCCTACGGCGCGATAGGCAACAACAATGGCGGTCAGGAAACGGCCCAGTAACTGGTTGAAAATGGCGATGATTTCCAACGCCGTGTCATCGCCTGCGCGCGCCGCGCCTGGAATATCGGCTGGCGTGGTCAGGTGGGCCGGCGATCCATAGACCTTGATAAGCGTTTCAAGGCCAAGACCGGATATGATGCGCTCATACTTCGGATGACATGGAAGAACACCAGAGGCGAGAAATCGTTCAGCCAGTTGTGGATCGATCGCCGCCGGCATGTGACCAGCTTCGGTTGAGAGCACCTGACCGTCTGATATAAATACACTGCAGCCAATTCCGGTGCCGACGCCCACCACGGCGAAAGGCACGGCGCCTTGAAATCCGGCGCCACATAGGGGACGAAAACAATCAAGCGTTTGCCGACTGATGGCGTAAACTCCATAAGCGGCCGAATAGAGATCGTTGAACAGTCTTACCTCTGAAAAACCAGCGCCGTACAATTGCTCGCGGTCGATGTTCCAGCCGCGATTGGTCAAAAGAATACGTTCAGCCATGCCTGCTTTGCGATCCGCGCCATATTCTTCAGGCCCTGCAGCAGAAATCAGAATGGAGCCGCGCTGTTTCCCACTCTCTGAGAAATAAGCATCAAGAACAGATTCAAAAGAACTGAAGTCATTATTTTTATAGGCTCTGAGGGTGCCATCCTCGGCGGAAATACGAGTGTTAGTGCCGCCAATATCTACAAGAATCTGCGATTTATCTTCCAGTCCCATCACAAGCCCTTTATTAGTGTTCGAAATACTGCATCGAGCGCAGGGAATTTACCCATACCTTGGTGAGCTTATCAATGTTCGAGGAAATGCGCTGCACTTCAGCCTTTGGTACCGTAAATTCGATCGCCGGCGTCGCCAAGCCCAGGCAAAATATAACCAACATCATTCAATTTCCGGTCGAGCGCCGCCGTAATGATCGGCACGTCCGGATGCGCCTTTGAAAGTTTTTCAACGCCCTCAGGCGCGGCGACAAGGCACAGAAATTTTATTTTTATTGCGCCGGCTTTTTTTAGTTCATTCACCGCGTCAATTGCCGTGTTCCCTGTCGCCAGCATAGGGTCAACCACAATAACGAGGCGCTCATCAAGCTTATCAGGCGTCTTAAAATAATAGCGATGCGCTTCCAGCGTTTCATGATCGCGTTGAATGCCCACATGTCCAACGCGCGCCGACGGAATTAGATCGAGCAATCCATCCAGGAGGCCATTGCCCGCGCGCAGGATCGAGACAAAACAGAGTTTCTTGCCTTCAAGATAGGGTGCGCTGATTTTTTCCAGCGGCGTTTCGATATCAATCTTGCCAAGTGTCAGATCCTTCGTAACCTCGCAGCCCAGAATGACGGCGACTTCCCGCAACACCTGACGGAATTGCGCCGTTGACGTGTTCTTGTCCCGTAAAATTGTCAGCTTGTGCTGGATCAAAGGGTGATCAACCACGGTGAGATTGGCGTACATGGAACCTCGATTGTCTTGGCGGCGGCTAGTCCTTATGAATAATGGCCTTTATCAATCATGAAACTGGCCTTGTCTATCAGGAGGACCGTGATGCTGAACGATTACGACCTGGAGTTCATTGAGCTCGCCTACAGCGAAGCTAAAAAGAGCTATGACGAAGGCGGTCTCCCCATTGGCTCGGCGTTGGCGCGGGGGCCGGAGTTCATAGCCGCCGGACATAATCAGCGAGTGCAGCAAGGCGACCCGATTGCCCATGGCGAGATGGATTGTTTGCGCAAGGCTGGACGTCAGAAAAGCTATCGCGATTTGACGCTCTACACGTCTCTCTCGCCCTGCATGATGTGTTCGGGAACCATCGTTCAGTTCAAAATTCCCCGCATCGTCATCAACGACACACAGAATTTCGGCGGCAATGAAGAGTTCTTGAAATCACGCGGCATTGAGGTGATCGACGTTGCGCATCCTGCTTCGCTGGAACTCATGGCGCGGTTCATTCGTGAAAAGCCGGAATTGTGGAATGAGGATATTATGGAGTGAAGCGAATAAGTGCTTTATCTAGATCAACTCCACAACCGCATCCGTAAATGACGCCGTATTGTCTTCCCCGCCAATGTCGCCGGTGCCACGCCCCGAAGCGAGCGCCTTTGAGACCGCCGCTTCAATAGCGTCGGCGGCGGCGCCTTCATTCAAACTATAGCGCAACAACATCGCCGCGCTCATGATCGCGCCGGCGGGATTGGCTTTGCCCTGCCCGGCGATATCCGGCGCAGAGCCATGGATCGGCTCGAAAAGGCCACGCGTTCCGTCGCCCAGCGACGCCGATGGAGCGAGACCGATGGACCCTGAAAGCACCGACGCTTCATCGCTCAAAATATCACCGAAAAGATTTTCGGTGAGGATCACATCATACTCCGCCGGCGCCTGAATAAGCTTCATGGCCATGGCGTCGACCAGCATGTGAGAGAGCTCGACGTCTTTATATTCCGCTGCATGCAGCTCATTGACGGCATTTCGCCACAATCGGCTGGTGGCGAGCACATTCGCCTTGTCGACAGATGCGACACGCCCCTTTCGTTTACGCGCCGCTTCAAAGGCGATCCGTGCAACGCGCGTCACTTCTTCCTTTGTATAAAGACATTCATCAGTGGCGCGGTCGTCGCCTTCCGTGCGGTCGCCGAAATACATCCCGCCTGTCAGTTCGCGCACGATCAACATATCGACGCCTTTGACACGAGCTTCACGCAATGGCGACAGATGCTCCATACCGCCGGCGACACTCACGGGACGTAGATTGGCGTAAACGCCGAGCGCCTTGCGCATTTCCAGAAGCCCCGCCTCGGGCCGGCGTTTCGCCTTGTCCCATTTCGGCCCGCCAATGGCGCCAAGAAAAATGGCGTCGGCGCCAAGACACGCCTCTTTCGTTTCCGATGGAAAAGGGTCACCGCAAGCGTCGATAGCGGCGCCGCCGAAAAAACAGTCTTTGAAATCCAGCGTCAGGGAAAACTTCTTCGCAGCCGCTTCGAGCACCCGTTTCGCCGCGTCCGCAACTTCAGGGCCAACGCCATCGCCGGGAAGGAAAGCGATCATCGCCATATTCTTATCTTTCGTAGGCTTCGATTTCAGGCAACTGATTCAACAGATGACCGAGCGGGTCAACACCGTCGAGAAGACAGCGGCGCGCGAAAGCCTCAATCGGAAAGGCTCCTTTTTCACCATCGCCAAATGTCACTTCACAGTTTTCGAGATCAATGGTGACTTCTGCGCCCGGTGACGCAAGCAATTTTCTATGCGTTTCTTCATCGACTTCAACCGGCAGCAATCCGTTTTTCTGGGCGTTGCTTTTGAAAATGTCAGCGATGTCGGAGCTGATCACTGCACGAAACCCAAAATCCGACAGCGCCCATGGCGCATGTTCTCGCGAAGAGCCGCAGCCAAAATTTGATCCCGCCACAAGAATTTTGTGCGTCGCCGGATTTACGCCATTGAAGACTGACGAGTTTTTTGGCCGCCCATCTTCGTCATACCGCCAGTCATAGAAAGCGGACTTACCAAGGCCATCTTTCACTGTCGTCGTCAGGAAGCGCGCCGGGATAATCTGGTCGGTGTCGATATTTTCCTGCCGCAACACTACCGTGCGCGAGGTCAGGGTTTTAATCGGGTCGAATGACATCAGGCGCTCTCCCGCGCAAAAAGATAGGGACGCGGATCGGCGATGTGACCTTCAATCGCCGAGGCTGCAGCGGTCGCGGGGCTCGCCAGCACGGTGCGCACCCCTTTCCCCTGCCGGCCGATGAAGTTGCGGTTAGAAGTCGAAACCACAAGTTCGCCGGGCTTGCCGGAATCACCATTCATGGCGATACACATGGAGCAACCGGGTTCGCGCCATTCAGCGCCGGCGGCGAGGAAAACTTCGTGAAGCTTTTCCGCTTCCGCAGCGCGCTTGACCGCTTCAGACCCGGGGACAACGAGCGCAATGACGCCGGGTTTAACTTTCCGGCCGCGCATGACGAGCGCCGCTTCGCGCAGATCCGACAGACGGGAGTTGGTGCAGCTGCCGATAAAGACACGATTGACCGCAACGTCGGAAAACGGCTTTCCGGCTGTAAACTGCATGTAATCCGCAGCGTGATGTTCGGCGTCGGTTTGAGGCGTCGGCGCCATATCATCAACCGGCGCCGCAGCGTCGGGCGAGACGCCAAAGGTGATCATGGGACGGATATTAGCGGCGTCTACATGCACCTCCCAGTCGAAACTGGCGCCAAGATCTGTCTTTAACTCCATCCAGTCAGCCAATGCTTCGTTCCAGGCAAGCCCCTTCGGCGTATAATCGCGACCGTGAAGCCATTCGAACGTTGTCTGGTCCGGCGCGACCATGCCAAAGCGCGCGCCCGCTTCGATGGACATGTTGCACAAGGTCATGCGCCCATCCATGGAAAGGTCCCGCACCGCCTCTCCGGCGAATTCAATGGCGCACCCCTGACCGCCATCGGCGCCGATCTGCGCGATCATAGCGAGGGCCATATCTTTGGCGCCGACGCCCTCTGGAAGTGCGCCGTCGAAATTGACCCGAATGGATTTCGGCTTTCTCTGCAACACACATTGCGTTGCAAGCACATGCCCCACTTCGGTCGTGCCAATCCCAAAAGCGAGGGCCCCAAAGGCGCCATGGGTCGAGGTGTGACTGTCGCCGCAGACAATCGTCTTGCCCGGCTGGGTCAGCCCAAGCTCCGGTCCGATCACATGCACAATGCCCCGGCGCGGATCGCCCATATTCAACAGCTCAACGCCGTGCTTTTCGCAGTTCCTGATAAGGGTGTCGACCTGCGTCTTCGCTTCAGGCGTCGCATAGGGAAGCTCACCCTTTGCGTTCGCCGGCAAGGTCGGCGTCGAATGATCGAGTGTGCCGAAAGTTTTATCCGGACGGCGAACCTTCAGGCCGCGCCCGTCAAGAACGGAAAAAGCCTGAGGCGACGTCACCTCATGGATAAGATGAAGATCGATATAAAGTACGGCTGGCGCCTCGACCGTTTCCTCTACGACGACATGGCGCTCCCATAATTTATCGAACAGGGATTTTGGACTGGAACTCAACTCACTCATGACGCCGCCGCCTCATTTGAATAATTCGCCTCACCAACCGCGCGGATCGCCGCCGCCTGGTTGATCGCCGCAACGAACGCGGCGACTGCCGCATCGGCGATATCAACTTCCTTGCCTTTGCCCGAATAATCACGGCCGTCAACGGTCACAACGGCGTCAGCCCGGACTACACCTTCTTCAGCTTCATGATGAAGGTCGATAGTTTTAATACGTCCCGCCACATCGGTAATGGCGCAAACCGCTGCAAACGCAGCGTCGATGGGTCCGATGCCTTCATGGGTGACGGTGTGTTGCTCGCCGCTATCATGCTCAAGCGTCACACGCGCATAAGGCTTCGTCCCCTCCTCCATATCGATGTGGAGATCAGATCGGCGCATGCGCCACGGCCCCATGCGCCCGTCGACGGCGGAATTGCCGGTAATCAGCTTCACCAATTGTGCGTCAGTCACCTCGCGCGTCGTGTCCGCCAGTTTTTTGAAATCCGGGAAAATATCTTCGACTTTTTGCGGCGAGATTTTGAACCCCAGAGCTTCAGCGCGGGCGCGCACTGCATGCTTGCCGGAATGCTTGCCCAGAACGATGGAATTGGCCGGCATGCCCACTGATTCAGCATCCATGATTTCATAGGTGCGTTTATCGGCCAACACGCCATGCTGGTGAATACCGGATTCATGGGCGAAGGCGTTCTTGCCGACAATCGCCTTGTTGCGCGGGATCGGATTGTGGGTCACGCGCGCCAGCGCGAGGCTCGCCGGATAAATTTTCTCCGTTTCTATTTGCGTTTCAAGATTAAAAAAATCACGGCGAGTTTTAATGGCCATCACCGCTTCTTCCAGAGAGCAATTGCCTGCGCGCTCGCCGATGCCGTTGATCGCGCATTCAATCTGACGGGCGCCGCCGCGCACCGCCGCAAGTGAATTGGCCACCGCCATGCCAAGATCGTCATGGCAATGCGTTGAGAAAGTTACCTTCTCGGCGCCTTTGGCGTTCTCTTTCAAAAAACGGAAAAGATCGACGATCTCTTCCGGCGTCGTATAACCGACAGTGTCCGGAATATTGATGGTTGTGGCGCCGGCTTCAATGGCCGTATTGACGGCTTCAATCAGATAATCTCGCTCGGTGCGAATGGCGTCTTCCGGCGAGAATTCAACCTCGTCGCACAAAGGAACGGCGAAAGCGACGAGACGGCCAATGCGCTCGATAATCTCGTCCTTGGTCATTTTCAGCTTGGCGTCCCGGTGCGTCGGGCTGGTGCCGATGAACGTATGGATACGTTTATGGCGCGCAGGCTCCAGCGCGCGGGCGGACGCCTCAATGTCTTTATCGTTGAGGCGTGACAGGGAGCAGATCGTCGGCCCTGTAATTTCCGTCGCAACAGCCGAAATCGCCGCCGCATCACCCGGCGAGGCGGCCGCGAACCCCGCTTCGATAATGTCGACATTCAGCGCTGCAAGCGCGCGGGCGACGATGAGCTTGGCGTCCGTGGACATGGAAAAGCCCGGCGCCTGTTCGCCGTCGCGTAATGTGGTGTCGAAGATTTTTACGTGATTGTCCGGCTTGGCGCCTACATCACTAATATCTGTCTGATCCGTGGTCATGTTGAATTCCTTGCATGAGGTCCTTTGTATTCGCCCATTTTTAACGCGCGGCGATTTCACCGCGCGGGGCTAAGGAGCAGGCTCAATAGAGGGTCCAACAAATAACTCGGCGACATGGCTTCAGTCCTTTTCAACGCCGCGGCGAATAGATAACACGCCTGTGCGTGAGACCTCTGACAAACCTAGCGGTTTCATCAGATCGATGAAGGCGTTGATTTTCTCCCGGGCGCCGGTGATCTCGAACACGAAAGAGGTGTGCGTTGTGTCGAGAGCGCGGGCGCGGAAAATATCCGACAGGCGCATGGCCTCCAGTCGGTTTTCACCCTCATTTACGACTTTGATCAATGCCAGCTCGCGCTCCAGCGCGTCGGTTTCCGCCGAAACGTCAATGACGCGGCGTACCGGCACAAGGCGGCCGAGCTGCGCCTTGATCTGTTCAATCTTCGAGGGCGTGCCGGTCGTCACCACGGTGATGCGCGATGTGTGTTTTTCAACATCCGTTTCTGCAACCGTGAGGCTTTCGATATTATAGCCGCGCGCAGAGACAAGCCCCACGACGCGAGACAAAACCCCGGGCTCGTTATCGACGATGACGGCGAGAATGACTTCCCGTTCCGCGCCTTCATCGCGCGTGACCGGATAAACCGACTGGGACGGGGCGCCCGGTGTTGAGTTTGCGGCGGTCATACCAGTGTCTTCCCTTGTTCGGAAACGGCGCCTTCTTTCATCTCCCCAAACAGCATTTCATTATGCGCTGCGCCCGAGGGGATCATCGGGAAGACATTTTCTTCCTGCGTGACGACGCAATCGAACAGGACCGGTTTTGGCGATTCAATCATCTCAATGATTTTTGCGTCGAGTTCATCGGGCGTAGTCGCATGAATGCCATGTCCGCCATAGGCTTCGGCGAGCTTCACAAAGTCCGGCAAGCTATCGGAATAGGAGTGAGAATAGCGCCCGCCGTGGAGAAGCTCCTGCCACTGACGAACCATGCCGAGATAGGCGTTGTTCAGAATGAAAATCTTGATCGGCAGATCATGCTGCACCGCCGCCGACATTTCCTGCATGGTCATCTGCACCGAGGCGTCACCGGCGATGTCGATGACCAGCGCGTCCGGGTAGGCCGCCTGAACGCCGAGCGCTGCGGGCAGGCCGTACCCCATTGTGCCGAGCCCGCCAGACGTCATCCAGCGGTTGGGCTCATCGAAATGAAAATGCTGGGCCGCCCACATCTGATGCTGGCCGACCTCGGTCGTGACGTAGACATTCTTGTCGCGCGTCAGCGCATAAAGGCGCTCAATGGCATATTGCGGTTTGATAGCGTCTTTCGCCGGCGCATATTGGAAAGACTTGCGCGCGCGCCAGCCATCGACCTGCTCAAGCCAGCCTTCAATCCGTCCGCGGTCATGTTTTTCTTCTTTTTCGCGCCTTTGCCATTCGGCAAGCATCGCCGACATGACGGCTCCGGCGTCGCCGATAATGCCGATATCGACAGGCACGTTCTTGTTTATGGAAGACGGGTCGATATCGATATGAACCTTGCGCGAGTTGGGTGAGAACGCATCGAGACGGCCAGTGACCCGGTCATCAAAGCGCGCGCCAATAGCGATCATCAAATCGCAATCATGCATGGCGTTGTTTGCTTCGTAAGAACCATGCATGCCCAGCATTCCGAGCCATTGCGGATCGGAGGCGGGGAACGCGCCGAGCCCCATCAGGGTCGACGTCACCGGAAAACCGGTCGCCTTTGCAAGATCACGCAGCGTTCTCGATGCGTCGGGACCTGCATTGATAACGCCGCCGCCTGTATAAAATACCGGACGGCGCGCATAGCGCATTAAATCGACAACCTGATCGATCTGGTTAGGGTCAATCTCGGGCGTGACGATGCAATTGCGGTTACGCGCGTCGGCCCGCGACGTATATTGCGCCGCTTCGAACTGCACGTCCTTTGGAATGTCGATCAGAACAGGCCCCGGGCGGCCATTGCGTGCGACATGAAACGCCTCATGCACTGTCGTTGACAGCGTATGGGATGATTTCACCAGATAGTTATATTTGGTGCAAGAACGGGTGATGCCGGTCGTGTCGCATTCCTGAAAGGCGTCGGTCCCGATCAGCGGCCGCGCCACCTGGCCTGTGATGCAGACAATCGGAATGGAATCCAGAAGCGCGTCGGCAAGGCCGGTGACCGCATTTGTGGCGCCGGGGCCCGACGTCACCAGTGCGACGCCAACCTTGCCTGTGGAGCGCGCATACCCCTCCGCCGCATGCAGCGCGCCCTGTTCGTGGCGCACTAGAATGTGGCGGATGGTGTCGCGCGCATGCAGCGCGTCATAAATCGGCAACACGGCGCCGCCGGGATAACCGAAGATCAGATCCACGCCCTGCTCCTCCAGCGCATCAAGGAGAAGTTCAGCGCCCGACTTGGTCATCGCCGCCGTCTTTGTCTCTTGTTTCGCTTGAGAAGCAGTCATGTCGGGCCTCAGTTCGGTTTTGTGTTGGCGCCCGGCTTCAACCAGGACATGCGCGCGCGCAATTCCTTGCCGGTCTTTTCGATGGGATGCTCCAGATCGGCCCGCAACATTTGATTGTAGCGAACTTTGCCGGCCTGGTTTTCGACGATCCAGTCATGAGCGAAATTGCCATTCTGAATATCAGTCAGCACTTCTTTCATACGCTGTTTCGTTTCGGCGTTGATAACGCGCGGCCCGGAAACGAAGTCGCCATATTTCGCGGTCTCGGAAATGAAGTCATGCATCCGCGTGATGCCGCCCTCATAAAAGAGATCGACGATCAGCTTCAGCTCATGAAGACATTCGTAATAGGCGATTTCCGGCTGGTAGCCCGCTTCCACCAATGTTTCGAAACCGGCGATCACGAGTTCCGATGCGCCGCCGCACAGAACAGCCTGTTCGCCGAAGAGGTCGGTTTCCGTTTCTTCGCGGAAGGTCGTTTCAATAACGCCCGCCGAAGCGCCGCCAATCAGGCTTGCATAGGCGAGCGCCTTGTCTTTCGCCTGACCGGTCGCATCCTGATGAATGGCGAACAGGCTCGGCACGCCGCGCCCGCGCTCATATTCCGAACGCACAAGGCCGCCCGGACCTTTCGGCGCCACCATGATGACATCCACATTAGCCGGCGGATTGATGCGGCCGTAAAGCACCGTGAAGCCGTGCGCCATCAACAATGCGTCGCCGTCTTTCAGATTGGGTTCAATCTGGTCTTTGAAAATCTGCTCGTGGGTCATATCCGGCGTCAGCACCGCGATCAGCTTCGCCTGCCGGCTCGCCTCGGCGACCGTCGCCACTTCCAGACCATCTTCCTGCGCGCGCTTGGCGCCCGGGCCATCAGGGCGAACGCCGACAATCACCTTGCAGCCGGAATCATGCAGGTTCAGCGCATGGGCGCGGCCCTGACTGCCATAGCCGATAACGGCGACAACATCGTTCTTCACAATCGCCGGGTTTGCATCGTCTTCCGTATAGACTCTCATGTCTTTTAAATCCCTCTTACTTAGTCGTTTGATGTTTGAATGGTGACGGCGCCTTTTGACGCCGAGGAAACCAGCTTTGCATATTTGTCGAAAACACCGCCCATGCGGTTCGGCGCTTTGGGTTTGAAGGCTGCGCGGCGCGCATCCCAGTCGATGTCGGCGTCGATGCGGCGCGCTTCTGCATCGATGATGATCTTGTCGCCGTCCTGAAGCAGGCCGATCGGTCCGCCAGCAGCGGCTTCCGGCGCGACATGGCCGATGACGAAGCCGTGCGAGGCGCCGGAAAACCGTCCATCGGTGATCAGCGCGACCTTGCCCGCAAGGCCCTGCCCCGCGACAGCCGCAGTCGTCGCCAGCATCTCGCGCATGCCAGGGCCGCCTTTAGGCCCTTCATATCGGATGACGACCACATCGCCTTCCTTGATTTGGCGATCATTGACCGCCTTGAAGGCGGCCTCTTCGCCGTCAAAGACGCGCGCCGTTCCTTCAAAGGCGCCGTCGGCATAGCCGGCGGTTTTCAAAACGCCGCCTTCCGGCGCCAAATCGCCATAGAGAATCCTTAGGCCGCCGGTTTTTTTGAAAGGATCACTGACTGCGTGAACAACTTTCTGGCCGGGCGTTTCCTCCGCTTTTTTGAATTCACCAAAGAGGGTTTCACCCGACACCGTTGGCGTATCTTCTATTTTACCGCCTTCCACCAGGCTCTGACCGAACAGGCGGACACCGCCCGCGGCGTACAAGTCTTTCGCCAGATATTGCCCGCCGGGTTTCAGATTTGAGATCACCGGCGTTGTGCGCGAAAGCTCGTCAAAGAGATCAATCGAGAACGGAACGCCCGCTTCAGCGGCGATTGCGGCCAGATGCAACACCGCATTGGTGGAGCCGCCCGACGCTACCACCGACGTGGCGGCGTTGCGCAAGCTTGTTTCCGTGATGAACTGGCGGGCGGTCTTTCCGTCCTTCACCAGCTGCGCCGCCAGCTTGCCGCAGCGAACGCCCTCAGCGGCTTTTTCTTCTGCAATCGCCGGCGGGTCGCCTGCGCCAATGGGCGCGAGCCCCAAAAACGCCAGCGCCATGGCCATGGTGTTCGCCGTAAACTGACCGCCGCAGGCGCCAGCGCCCGGACAGGCCTCGCGTTCAATCTGGTCAAGCTCCTCGTCGGAATAATCGCCCTTCGCGTGTGCTCCGACCGCCTCGAACACATCCTGAATGGAAAGATCTTTTTCCTCGCCGCGGAATTTGCAATGGCCAGCCATGATTGTGCCGCCATAGAAAATGACGCCCGGTATATCCATACGCGCGAGCGCCATCGCCGCCGCTGGCAGGGTCTTGTCACAGCCGACCAGAATGACCGCCGCGTCCAGCGAATGTCCGCGCACGGCCAGTTCGATGGAGTCAGCGATCACTTCGCGGGAGATCAGCGACGCGCGCATGCCTTCGCCGCCCATGGTGATGCCGTCGGAGACGACAATGGTATTGAAATCCACCGGCGTTGCGCCGCCGGCCCGAATGCCTTCGCGGACAGGTTCGGCCAGCTTGTCGAGATGCATGTTGCAAGGCGTCACCGTGGACCAGGTGTTCACCACCGCGATGATGGGCCCGGCGAGTTCGTTGTCGCCCAGCCCCGTCGCGCGCAACATGGCTCGCGCCGGCGCCTTGGCGGCCCCTTTGGTGATTGCGTCTGATCTTTTCGTCGTCATCTCGTCCGTTCATTCTTTTCTGAACGAACCGCCGGGCATGAAAAAACCCGCTTCCTTTCGGGAGCGGGCTGTCCGGAGGTCCGTCGTGCTAAACTAGCGCGCGGGCTCCATGGCCGCTCCCCGAATGGGGCTAATAAGGAGTACGAGTACGAGCACCACAAGGGATACAGCCATAAGCATCGGGTCCGCGATTACCGCGCCCTCTCCCTTCATGCTGATGTCCGCCAAAGCCCGCATTTCACTACTCTTTCGCGCCGTTTTTGCAGCGCAGAACCCGCTTACATCCGGGCCTGTTAACAAACAAGGAAAAAATGCCCGTTTTGGTCATTTTTTTCGATTGGGGCGCTCACCCTGCACGCCTAATTAGCAGAATATGCTCCCGCCGGAATCGGATCGGTCGGCGGCGTCATCACGGGCGCACCTGACCGGTTCCCCTTACAACATTCTTGTAGGTCGTCAGCTCCTCCACCCCTGCCGGTCCCCGGGCGTGGAGGCGGCCCGTGGCGATGCCGATTTCGGCGCCTAGACCGAACTCGCCGCCGTCTGCGAACTGGGTCGAGGCGTTATGCATGACAATAGCGCTGTCGACTTCATTCAGAAACCGCGCCGCCGTCTCCGCATTTTCAGTGACGATGGATTCCGTATGGGACGATGAATATTTGGCGATATGCGCAATCGCGCCGCCAACGCCATCCACCAAAGCAACAGATAGAATGGGCGCGAGGTATTCAGTATGGAAATCTTCCTCGCTCGCAGATGCTATTTCAGGATCGATTGCCTGTAAGGCCTCATCGCCGCGTAATTCACAGCCCTTTTTGCGCAAGGCGCTTGCGAGCTTCGGCCAAACAGCTTCAGCGATAGCTTGATCAATCAACAATGTCTCCGCCGCGCCGCAGACGCCGGTGCGCCGCATCTTGGAGTTAACAACAATTTCGACAGCTTTTTTTAGGTCTGCGTCGCGGTCCACATAGACATGACAAATGCCGTCGAGATGGGAGAGCACGGGCACCCGCGCTTCTGACTGCACCCGCGCCACCAGCGACTTGCCGCCCCGGGGAATAACAAGATCGATACGACCGCCAAGGCCAGACAGAAGCGCGCCGACTGCGGCGCGGTCCGGCGTCTCCACAAATTGCGCGGCGCCGTCAGGCAAGCCAGCGACCTCAAGCGCATCATGGAAACAGTCGAACAGCGCTTTGGATGTTTTGATGCATTCGGACCCGCCGCGAAGAATCACGGCGTTGCCGGCTTTCACCGCAATAGCAGCGGCGTCAACCGTGACATTGGGGCGGCTTTCATAGATCACCGCGATGACGCCGATAGGCGTTCTCACCCGCTCGATCTCAAGCCCGTTGGGCCGCGACCATTTGGCGATGGATTTGCCCACCGGATCCGGCAAGGCGGCGATATCTTCCAGCGCCTTTGCAATCCCTTCCATGCGGTCAGGGCTCAGCGCCATGCGGTCAAGAAAGGCGGCGTCCTGCCCCTTGGCTTTTGCAACGGAAAGATCGCCCGCATTGATTTCGAGAATTTCGCCCGCGCGTTCACGGATGAGCGCCGCCGCTTTAGTCAGCGCCGCATTCTTGCGCTCCGTCGAGGCAGACGCCATGACGCGCGAAGCGGCGCGCGCCTTCGCAGCGAGGCCTTCCATATAGGCCGTGATGTCGTCACTCATGGACCGCTCCTCAGGATCAGATCGTCTTTCTCCACAAGCGCGGGGCGACGGCGATAGCCAAGCAATGCTTCAATCTTATCGGACTTGGCGCCCGCCACTTTGCGCGCCTCGCCTGCATCGTAGGCGGAAAGCCCCTGCCCGATCAGCGCGCCGTTCGCGCTGACAATTTCAACCGCGTCGCCGCGCGAGAAGGCGCCGGTTATTTCTTTTACGCCAGCAGGCAACAGGCTGGCGCCCGATTGCAGCGCTTTGGCGGCGCCCTCATCGATAACAAGACGGCCCAATGGCTTGAGGCGGCCCGCAATCCACTGCCGCCTGGCGCCGTCATGGGTGGTCGATGCGCAAAATAACGTCGCCGCGCCGCCGTCAAGCACCGCCTTCAAAGGATGATCGACCAACCCCGGCGCGATGATGGTGTCGCAACCGGCGCCGCCCGCGATTTTCGCCGCGGCAATCTTCGACGCCATACCGCCGGAACCGACGCCCGCATCCCTATTGACGCCGCCGGCCATGTTTTCAATCTCCGGCGTGATAGCGTCAACGACAGAGATGTGTTGTGCGGTTGAATCCTTGCGCGGATCGCTGGTGTAGAGACCGTCAATGTCGGACAGAATGATCAGAAGATCGCTTTCCACCAATTGCGCGGCATGCGCTGCAAGCCGGTCATTATCGCCATAACGAATTTCACTGGTCGCAATTGTGTCGTTTTCATTGACGAGGGGCAGCGCGCCGAGATCCAGCAGCGTGCGGAATGTCGCCCGGGCGTTGAGATAACGCCGCCTGCTTTCGGTGTCTTCAAGGGTGATGAGGATCTGCGCGATAGCGACATCATGAGGCGCAAAGGCCGCCTGCCAGGCTTGGGCGAGCGCCGCCTGTCCGGCAGCGGATGCGGCCTGCTTTTCATCGAGCCTCAGCGCACCGGAAAGACCAAGCCGGCGGCGGCCCAGCGCAATCGCACCAGAGGTCACAATGACAACCTCGCAACCCGATTGCCTCAAACCGGCGATATCGGCGGCCAGCGAAGCGAGCCACGCCTCACGCACGGCGCCGCCGCCCTGATCGGAAGGGCCGCACAAAATGGCGGAGCCCACCTTGACGACCAGGCGTTTCGCCACCCGCGCAGCATTAGACGCGGCGCTCTGCGCCGCGTTTTGATGTTCATCAGAAGACATTTTTTGCTTCTAGCTGAAGGTCTTTACGCGGCGCAAAGTATTTTCACCTTCGTCTGGCGGCGTCTGCGCAATCTTTTCAAGCTCGGCGAAAATGCTGGAGACCGTTGGCGCGCGTCCTGCGCCTTTACCCTGACACGTAAACTCAGCCCCGCCAATATTGAGCACGCGCAGCGCGTTGCCCTCTCCTTCTACATTGGCGAAGAGCGGATCGTCATCGACGCGCTCGAACCGAACACGCGCAGAAATCCCACCATCGGGCGCACGCTTGACGACAGACATCTGTCTCCAGACGCCGCCGATCTTCAAAAACTCCGCCGCGCGCTCAGCCGTTAAAGGCTCTACGCGAATGGCGTTCTGATCAATCTCTTTGCCGTAAGCTTCATAGGTGAGGATTGAAATCTTGGCGCGCGCATCCTCGCCGGAAAGATCCGCTGTCGGATCGGGCTCAGCGAAGCCGGCATCCTGCGCCGCCTTTACCGCGTCATCAAAAGACATGCCGTGTGCAAGCGAGGAGAGGATGAAATTCACCGTGCCGTTCAAAATCGCCGAAAGCTGGCGCGCTTCGCCTTCACCGCGGGCGCGTCGAACGGTTTCCACCATGGGCGCCCCGCCGCCAACCGAAGGAGAATAGGCGAACACCACATTGTTGCGACGGGCGAGATCATGCAGCGGCGCCAAATGACCGGCCACGGCCTGCTTGTTCGCTGTCACGATACTGACGCCGCGGGAGAGCGCGGCCTCAATCAGGCGTCGCCCCGCCTCACCGGTCGGGAGCGCATCGACGACCACATCAGGTTGCTCCACCAGAAAAACATCAGGATCGGAATAGGTACGAAGCGCTTTCAGGCGCTCATCGCGCTCCTTTGCGGGATCGCGCACCAGAGCAGCGCAAAGCGCGTAAGGCTCTGACGGCTCCACAAGACGCAAAGCTGCGCCTTCTCCAATGACGCCAAGACCGGCGACGGCCACGCGCAGCCTGCGCGGCGTGACTTGTTCCCCGCCATCGCTGGCGCCGAATTTATCCTTAACTTCTAAGCACATTTGCTCGTCGCCCCACTCGATAAATACGCAACTTTACCAGCGCCCGAATCTACCGCTCGGTCCAGCGCCGTTTCTATATCTCGCACAAGATCGTCTGTATGCTCAAGCCCGATGGAAAACCGGACGAGACGGTCGGAGATTCCCGCAACTTCACGCGCTTCCGGCGTCATCGCTGCATGCGTCATCGTCGCCGGCGTACACACCAGGCTTTCAAAACCGCCCAGCGACTCCGCAATCGTAAACAGATTGAGATTGCGCAGAAGCTCGATCACATCGACATTTTCAGCGAATTCCACTGAGAACATGGAGCCGAAGCCATTCTGCTGCGACTTGGCGATCTCATGACCGGGATGGTTAACGAGTCCCGGATAATAGACATTGGCGACGCGATCATCCGCGGCAAGCCGCGACACCACGTCGCCAGCCGTCGCCTGCTGGCGTTCAACGCGAGGGAAAAGCGTTCTCATACCCCGCAGGGTCAGGAAACTATCGAAGGGCGCGCCGGTGACGCCGGTGCAGTTCGCCCACCAGGCGAGATCGTCGCCAAGCGCCTTGTCGCGCGCAAGAACCGCGCCGCCGACAACATCGGAATGGCCATTGATAAATTTCGTCGTCGAATGAACAACGATATCGCATCCGAGATCGAGCGGACGCTGCAAAACTGGCGAAAGAAAGGTGTTGTCAGCGACGACAATCGCGCCACAGCCTTTTGCATGGGCGACGACCGCCCGAATGTCGGTAATTCGCAAGAGCGGATTGGAGGGCGTTTCGAGAAGCACAAGCTTTGGCTTGCGCGCGAAAGCAGCCTCAAGCTCGGCCGGATCGGTCTGGTTCGCATAGACCAGTTCAAACTGGCCGCGCTTGGCGCGCGCGGTTAGAAGCCGGTGCGTGCCGCCATAACAATCATGCGGCGCAAGTACGATCTCGCCCGGATCTACGAGGTTAAGCACAAGATCAAGCGCCGCCATGCCTGAAGAAACCACAACCCCGCGCGCCGCGCCTTCAAGCGCCGCAAGCGCTTCTTCAAGCTGCGTGCGCGTCGGATTGCCGGAGCGCGCATAATCATATTGCGGTTTGTCCAGCGGATCGTTCCAGCCGTAATTGGCCGAAAGGTGCAATGGCGGCGACACCGAATTGTAAGCAGGGTCCGTGGCGACGCCAGCCGTGGCGATAAGCGTTTCCGGTCGCAAGGTGTCAGGGCGCTGGGCGTCGCTCATTATTTTTTCTCCTCAAAGAATTTTTTGATATGCGGACCGATGAGATCGGCGTTTTTCAGAAAGGCGTCATGTCCGTAAAGGGACGGGATTTCGATGAATTGCGCGCCGGGAACGCCGTCCGCGAGGCGCTTCAGGTCGCAAAGCGGTGTGAGGCGGTCACTGTCTGGCGCAATAATGAGACTTTGCGCTGCAATCTTCGCCGGGTCTACGCGATGGCGATCAATGGAGTCGGACAAAGTCACGTAACGCTGCGGGTCGAGATGATAGGCGTCGCCACGCGCAATCAGATAGTCGCAAACATCGTAAGGCGCGCCTGCAGTCTCGCCGGGCATACTTTCGAACCGCTCGGCAAACTCCTCCGGCGTGCGATAGGTGACCATGGCGATCTGACGCGCCAGCGACACACCAGCTTTTGAATCGCCAAGCTTAGCGGCGAATTCGATGACGCGCCGCTGCACGCCGCGCAACGCCGTCGCCGACGGATGGGCGCGGTCGGGCGCGGAGATGGCGCATAATTTTTCAATCCGGTCAGGATAGGCTTCCGCGAAGGCAAGCCCGATCATCCCGCCATAAGAAGCGCCGAGAAATCCATAGAGCTTTTCAATATTCAAAACGTCGAGCGCATCGGTCAGCGCCCTGGCGTGATCATGTGTGGTGATGGTGCGCGCCGTCTCACCCGCATTGGGAAGGAAGTCGAAACCGATTACGCAAAAGCGTTCGAGATCCACAAACCCGTTCGGAGCGATGACGTCGCTCCACCAGCCTTCGCTATCCTTGCATTGGGCCACAGCGCGCCCCGCGGAAATGCCGCCCGCCGCGATGATCGCCGGCTTTTCAAGATCGCCATAGACCCGGACTTTCAGTTCCGGACGGCTCAGACTTTCGCCGCTATCGAGGATGAAATCCGCAGGCAGAAAAACGCTGACATCACAAAAGGGCTGCGATTTTTTCTTCGCGCCTTTTTCCGTCCGTTCTTGTGTCGCCGCTGACATGCTCAGCCTCTCCGCGTAAAACCCGTTCCACTCGATCCGGAAATTCGCTTGAGAGACCTAAATCGGACGACATATTGCCACTCTGGCGTCGTGCTTCGTCCGACCCATCTCTCGGGAGGACCAATCGAAATTGGCGTCCCGCAGGAATTGGCACCTTTCCAAAAAGCCGGTCTGACTTTCTGACGGTTGCCCCAGCGTCAAAGGGCCTATCCCTCGGCTGGTCTTGATGAGTTAGTCGGGAGATACTTCGCGACCGCGAAGGCGTCAACAGTATATTTCAACCAAAGGGTAAAAATAGCTAAACCAGCTAATTTATTAGCCTTTTCCGCCAAAAGAGCTTTCAGCGCTCCGGCGTTTCCCAATCAGCCGGGGGAACATGACGGCGCTGGAGGCGGATCGCAAGACCGAGAGAGACCCCCACGCCGATGGCGATGGTCAGGTCAGCGACCACCGTGAGCATGAGAGTCAGAACCAGCAAGACCCGATCGGATACGGGCCCCTCAACCAAATAGCTGCGCCATTTATGCGGCTCGCTCATATTCCACGCGGTGATCATGAGGAGCCCGGCCAGGGCCGGCATGGCGAGATAGGACGCGAGCGGCGCCGCAGCGATCATCACGACCAAAATCGTCAGTGCATGGACAATCCCCGCCACAGGCGTCTTGCCGCCTGCCCTGACATTCGTCGCCGTGCGGGCAATGGCGCCGGTCGCGGGAAGACCGCCAAAAAGCGCCGAACCGATATTCGCGGCGCCTTGAGCGAGAACTTCCGCATTTGGACGATGGTGACCGCCACTCATGCGGTCGGCGACCATGGCGGACAAAAGGGATTCAACGCCCGCCAGAAATGCGATGACGAAAGCCGACGGCAACAACTCCTGAACCCGCGCCAGCGAAAAGGCCGGAAGCTGCGGCGCAGGCAGATGGTTGGGCAACGCGCCAAAACGCGACCCGATTGTGTCCACAGGCAGCGCAAAGACAAGCGCGGCGATGGAGGCGAGTGCAACAGCGACAATCAAGCCAGGCAATTTCGGCGCGAGATTGCGGAACAAAACAATCAGGACCATCGCTCCGGCGCCAAGCCCGAAAGCCACCGGACTGAAACTCACCCGCACCGCCCAAAGCGCCGGAATTTTTTCAAGAAAATGCGCCGGAACCGCCTCCATGGAGAGGCCGAAAAGGTCTTTCAACTGGCTTGCGGCGATGACGACAGCGATGCCGATCGTAAATCCATTAACCACCGCTTCCGGCACAAAGCTGATCAGCTTGCCCGCCTTCAAAAATCCAGCCGTCAGGAGAATGATCCCCGCCATAAAGGTCGCGAGAACGAGCCCATCATAACCGTGTTCCGCGATGACGCTGTAGACGACGACAATAAAAGCGCCAGTTGGCCCGCCGATCTGCACCCGGCTTCCGCCCAGAGCGGAAATCAGAAATCCCGCGACGATTGCGGTCACAATTCCCGTTGCCGGATCGGCGCCCGAAGCGATGGCGATCGCGAGGCTGAGCGGCAGCGCCACCATGGCGACGGTGACGCCGGCGAAAACATCCGCCGCGAACAACGCCGGCGTGTAGGTTTTGATCGTTGTCAGAATTTTCGGCTTCATGCCGGCCCTTGCGTCTTATCCTACGAGGCTGAAGGGCGAACCATGATTGATTTTGCGGCGCTCGGCCAGCGTCATTCGAACAAGAATATGCGGGCCGTCGATAAATTCCTGCGGCGTGCGGCCGTTGAATTCCTTAAACTCGCGGATGAAATGCGCCTGATCATAATAGGCGGCGCGGGCGACTTCGCGCCAGTCCGTCAGATCCATCCAGGTCAGCCTGTTGGCGGCGTGCAGCGCACGGAATTTCCGGTGCAGTTTTTTCGGCCCCGCGCCGAAATAGGCCTTGCAGAGGCGGTCAACCTGACGATGCGATAGCTCGACGCTGTCAAGGAAATAATCGACCTCTTTGGGTTCTGGATCGACAATCCAGTTTGTCACCTGGTCGATGAAATCTTCGCGCACACGCCATTGATCCGAGACAAGCGAAAGAAACAGCGCATCGGCGGCGCGCACCACGGACGGATCGTCCGGCGCATTCATGACGCCATCAATCAGCGGCGCCGCAGACGCCGCTGCCTTGTCGCGTAAGGGCATGAAACGGTCGGCCGCCGTCTCGGCGCTGTAACCGAACAATTTGCACCATCCCAAAGGCGTAATGGCGGCGCCGAAGATTTTCGTCCCGGCGGCGAACTTGATCCGGCTCCAGCGATTGGTCGGTCCGCAAAGAACAGCGTCAGGCGGCCGGAAAGGCTCTTCACGCCCATGAAGGTCGGATATCACCTCACCGCTCAGGATAAAACGCACATTAGCGATCTCTGCGCGCATGATATCGGCGACGTCAAAGGGAAGTGAAAGGAAATAGTAGCTGCTGACGAATTTCTGCAGAGGAGCGCAGGGCTCGTAATACGCAAACTCCACAAAACCTCCCGGGCGCTAATTCCCCTGAAACACCTTCTTCAGGTTACGCGCCGCCTGCCTTATGCGCTGCTGGTTTTCAACCAAGCCTATACGCACAAAGCCTTCACCATCATCGCCAAAACCAAGCCCCGGCGCAACCGCAACATCGGCCCGCTCCATGAGCATCTTGGCGAATTCCACCGAACCCATAGAGCGGTATTTCTCCGGTATCGCCGCCCATGCAAACATAGACGCTTCAGGAGACGGAACGTTCCATCCGGCGGCGGTAAAAGACTCCACCAGGACGTCCCGGCGGCGCTTATAGATGGCGCGGATTTCCTCAACGCACTCCCACGGCCCGTCGAGAGCGGCGACCGCCGCCACCTGAATCGGCGTGAAGGCGCCATAATCGAGATAGGATTTGACCCGCGCGAGCGCATTGATGAGACGCTCATTCCCGACCGCCATACCAACACGCCATCCAGCCATGGCGAAGGTCTTCGACAAGGAGTTAATTTCGACAGCGATGTCTTTTGCGCCGTCGACTTCGAGGATCGAGGGCGGCGGCGTGTCGCCAAAATAAATCTCGCCATAGGCAAGGTCGGAAAGGATGATGATGTCATGCTTTTTGGCGAGAGCGACGGCGTCTTTATAAAAGTCGAGGCCAACTGTCTGCGCCGTCGGGTTCGACGGATAGTTCAGGACCATCGCCCGCGGTTTCACATGCGCGCGACCAATCGCTTCCGACAGGCCTGACAGATATTCCTCCGGCGACGGCGCAGGCACGGGCATGATCACCCCGCCAGCGATGATAAAACCGAAAGCGTGAATTGGATAGGCGGGGTTCGGCGCAAGAATGACATCGCCCGGCCCGGTAATCGCCTGCGCGAGGTTCGCGAACCCCTCCTTGGAGCCGATGGTGGCGACGATTTCCGTTTCCGGATTGAGCTTTACGTTGAAGCGCCGCTCATAATAGCGGGCCATGGCGCGCCGGAGCCCGATAATCCCGCGCGAAGCGGAATAACGATGGGCCTTCGGGTTGCGCGCCGTCTCACACAGCTTGTCGACAATATGCGCCGGCGTCGGCATGTCCGGATTGCCCATGCCGAGATCGATGATGTCGCGCTTTTCGGCCCGCAGCTGCGCCTTCAGCTTGTTCACCTCCTCGAAAACATAAGGAGGAAGCTGCTTGATGCGGTGAAACTCTTCCTGAGTGCTCATGGCGATACTTGTCTACACGCTTTTTGTTGGTTTTATGGTCACCGGCCTGTCCGGTGACGACAAGCCGCATTTATTCTAGATACTCAAGCTGATTTGGCCGCGTCTGCAATTGCTCTCTCGCGCGCGAGAATCTCGCGCGGCTCGACCACCCAGAATTTCGAGCGGGCGCCCGCCCAGTCATCAAGGATGTCGCGCGCTCTCGGCGAGCGCGTTTCGCGCCAGTGACGCTCCACAAGCGCGAGACATTCGTTATCGTCCTCGCCATCGCGGAAGCCGCGCAGCTCGACGCTTTCGGGATTGACCGAGGATTCAAAATCGCCGGTGTCATCGAATACATAGGCGCGCCCGCCGGTCATCCCTGCGCCGAAATTCGCGCCCACGGTTCCAAGGATCACCGCAATGCCTCCGGTCATATATTCGCAGCCATTGGCGGAGCAGCCCTCGATCACGGTGACGGCGCCGGAATTCCGGACGGCGAAACGTCCGCCGGCGCGGCCCGCAGCAAAGAGCGCGCCCGACGTGGCCCCATAGAGGCAGGTATTGCCAATGATGGCGTCATTAGCGGTGGAATTCTGGTCCGCCGGACGCACAACCAAGGTCGCGCCGGAAAGCCCTTTGCCCACATAGTCATTGGCGTCGCCATCAACGATGATTTTGAGGCCGAATGTCGAGAAGACGCCGAGCGACTGTCCCGCAGAGCCTTTCAGCCGCAGCGTGACATGATCCTCGGTCAAATCTTCCGCGTTGTAGTTGCGGACAATGAATGACGAAGTGCGCGCGCCGATCGCGCGGTCGGTGTTTTTCACAGGATAGGAAAGCTGGACTTTCTCCCGGCGCTCGAAAAACGGTGCGAGATCGGGAGCAATCCGTTGATCGAGCGTATCATCAACCTCCTTGCGTCCCGTGCGCGAAGACCGTTTCGGTCTTTCACCGGCGTCAACAAGGGTCAGGATCGGGTTGAGGTCGAGGTCGTCGAGATGCGCCGCGCCACGCGAGACCTGATCAAGCAAGTCAGCCCGGCCGATAATTTCCTCCAGCGATGTCGCGCCGAGGCTCGCAAGTATCTGCCTGGTTTCTTCGGCGATGAAGGTCATCAGATGAACGACATGTTCTGGCAGTCCCGGGAAGCGCTTACGCAGATCTTCATCCTGCGTGCAGACGCCGACGGGACAGGTGTTGGAATGGCACTGACGAACCATGAGGCAGCCAAGCGCCAACAGCGACACCGTGCCGACGCCATATTCTTCGGCGCCGAGCATCGCCGCAATCACAACATCGCGGCCCGTGCGAATACCGCCATCGGTGCGCAGGGTGACGCCTTCGCGCAGATTGTTGAGCGTCAGCACCTGATGGGCTTCGGCGAGGCCAAGCTCCCATGGGGCGCCGGCGAATTTGATTGAGGTCTGCGGCGAGGCGCCGGTGCCGCCGACATTGCCGGAAATCAAAATGACATCGGCTTTCGCCTTGGCGACGCCCGCCGCAATCGCGCCGATGCCGGAGGCGGAAACAAGCTTAACGCAGACCCGTGCGTCTGGGTTGATCTGTTTCAGATCGTAAATGAGCTGCGCCAGATCCTCGATGGAATAAATGTCGTGGTGCGGCGGCGGAGAGATCAGGGTCACGCCGGGCGTCGAATGGCGCATCCGGGCGATGAACTCGGTCACCTTGAAACCGGGGAGCTGGCCGCCCTCGCCGGGCTTCGCCCCTTGCGCAACTTTGATCTCTAACTCTCTCGCCTGATTGAGATATTCGGCTGTTACCCCGAAACGGCCTGAAGCGACCTGTTTGATCGCGGAGTTGGCGTTGTCGCCATTCGGCAGCGGCTTGTAGCGCTCCGGCACCTCGCCGCCCTCACCCGAAACCGACTTCGCGCCGATCCGGTTCATGGCGATATTGAGCGCGCCATGGGCCTCCGGCGAAAGCGCGCCCAGCGACATGCCCGGCGTCACAAAGCGGCGGCGAATATCATTAGCGGTTTCGACTTTGTCGACGCCGATAGAATCGCCCGCCGGATGCACCCGAAGGAGATCGCGGATCTGCGCCGGCGGCTGGTCCGCCAGCGCTTCGGAGTAACGCGCATAAGCTGCGGCGTCATCATTTCGCACGGCTTGTTGCAAATCCTGGACAAGACCGGCTTCGAGAATGTGATGCTCACCGCGGCGGCGGTGACGATAGAATCCGCCGACCGGCAAGCGCGCAGCTGCGCTGCCCCAGGCTTGCGCGTGCAGCTCCGCCGATTTCTTTTCAAGACCGGACAGGCCAATGCCGGAAATCCGGCTGGTCATGCCGGGAAAAAATTCCTGCACCAGCGTGCGCGACAAACCGAGCGCTTCGAAATTGCAGCCGCCGCGATAGGCGGAAATAACCGAGATGCCCATCTTGGAAATGATTTTGAGAAGCCCGGCTTCGAGCGCTTTTTTGTAGTTATACGCACAACGGCCTAGCGCCAGTCCCGGGAACCGTCCCTGCGCATGGGCCTGCGCAATGGAATCGCATGCGAGATAGGGATTCACCGCCGTCGCGCCGACGCCGACCAGCACCGCCGCATAATGCGCGTCCACGCATTCCGCCGAGCGCACAATGATCGAGCAATAGGTTCTGACGCCCGCCTTGGTCAGATGCGCATGCACGCCACCGGCCGCGAGGATCATCGGAATCGCAAGACGGCCCGGCCCCTGATGCTCGTCGGTCAGCACAATGCTGCCCGCACCGTCGCGCACCGCCGCCTCGGCGTCGGACCGGATGCGATTGAGCGCGCTTTGCAGCGCCTCGCCATTATTGCGGACATTGCCCACGGGGTATGTGCAGTCGATCTCGACGATTTTCGAGTCAAGATAATCCCACAAACGCGCATACATGCCGTTGGTCAGGATCGGGCTTTCCAGCACAAACACATCAGTCTGTGTTTTATCCGTGACAAGAATATTGCCGAGATTTTTAAACCGGGTTTTGAGGCTCATCACCCCGTCTTCGCGCAACGGATCGATGGGCGGGTTCGTCACCTGGCTGAAATTCTGGCGGAAGAAATGAGAGAGCGGCCGGTAGTTTTCAGAAAGAACCGCGATCGGCGTATCATCGCCCATGGAGCCAAGCGGCTCCTTACCATCTTCGACCATGGGGCGAAGGATCAGCTCCAGCGCTTCCAGATCATAACCCGCAGCGCCCTGACGGCGCAAAAGCTCCTCGCCCTCAAAGACGCCTTCTTCCGATCCCGGGCCGATTTTCGGCTCCAGTTCGACAATGTTGCCGAGCCATTCCGTGTAAGGATGTTTTTCCGCGAGCAGGTCAAGAATTTCTTCAGAACCGTAGAATTTCGCGTTCTCCATATCGACCGCGATCATGCGCCCCGGTTCGATAGCGCCGCGTTTTTTCACTTCGCGGCCTTCCAGCGGACACATGCCGGTTTCGGAACCAACCGCAAGGATGCCGTCATTGGTGATGGCGTAGCGCAGCGGCCTCAACCCGTTGCGGTCAAGACCCGCGATCGCCCACTGCCCGTCATAGGCGGCGATGGCGGCGGGGCCGTCCCATGGCTCCATCACAGCATTGCAATATTCATAAAGCGCCCGCCATTTCGGCGGCATGACGGAAAGGCGCTTCGACCATGCTTCAGGAATAAGAAGCGTTTTCGCCATCGGCGCTGTGCGCCCCGCCCGCACCAGAAGCTCAAACACCTGATCGAGAGTGCCGGAATCCGACGAGCCCGGCTGGATCACCGGTTTGATATCATCGCCGTCGCCGCCAAAGACTTCCGCCGCCATGGGAATCTCATGGCTCTTCATCCAGTTGACGTTGCCTTTCAGCGTATTGATCTCACCATTATGGGCGAGCATGCGGAAGGGCTGCGCGAGGCGCCATTCAGGAAATGTGTTGGTGGAATAGCGCTGATGGAAGATCGCGACGCGCGAAATGAACCGCTCATCCTGAAGATCGGGATAAAAATTGTCGATTTCATGCGCGAGAAACATGCCCTTGTAGACGATGTCCTGCGATGACAGCGAACAGACATAAAGCTCATGCAATCCTTCAAGACGGGCGCGCTTTTCGATGCGGCGGCGCACGACGTAAAGAATGCGGTCAAGCTCTTCCTGGCTGCGGCCTTTCGGATCGCAAAACAGGATCTGTTCAATGTCGGGCCGCGTCGCATTGGCCTTGGAGCCCAGCACACGCGCCTGCACCGGCACCTGGCGCCAGCCGTAAATGTAAAACCCGCGATGAAGGATTTCGGATTCGACAATCGCCCGCGCGGCGTCCTGCGCGCCGAGATTGGTGCGCGGCAGAAACAGCATGCCGACGCAAATATCGCGGCCGTCATCCTTGTGGCCCGTGCGCTCCACGAAAGAGCGGAACAGTTGCTGCGGCACATTGATACGAATGCCGGCGCCGTCGCCGGTCTTGCCATCGGCGTCCACGGCGCCGCGATGCCAGACGGCTTTCAGCGCCGCGATCGCCATCTCAACGATTTCCCGGCGCGGCTGAGCGTCGAGCGCCGCGACAAGGCCAACGCCGCAGGCGTCACGCTCGGAAGACGGATCATAGGCGCCCGCTTCGGTGAGGCGGTCGCGGCGGCGCAGATAGGTCGATACGCAGTCAGTCATCGGTCTTGTCTTCTATTCGGTTTTGGTTGTCAGGGTGGCGGGCGGTTTATTCAGCGGCGATGGGCGTTTCCGCCGTCGCCTTGAGCCGCTCGGCAATCGCCGCCGCGGCTTTGCGCCCATCCACAATCGCCCAAACAACGAGCGAAGCGCCGCGCACGATATCGCCCGCGGCGTAAACGCCCGGAATGCTGGTTTCCAGCGTTTCCGGGTCGACGCGCAGCGTGCCGCGCGCCGTAACTTTCAGTTCAGGGGCGCCAAACATCTCCGGATGGTCTTCCGGTTCGAAGCCAAGCGCCTTGATCACCAGATCGGCGTCGAGATCAAACTCGCCGCCTTCAACTTCCACCGGCGCGCGGCGGCCGGAAGCGTCCGGGCTCCCCAGCTCCATACGCGCCACCCGAATGCCGGCCGCCTTGGCGGCATCGCCTCTCACCGCCTTCGGCGCGGCGAGCCATTCGAAAATAACGCCCTCTTCCTCGGCGTTGGCGGTTTCGCGCACCGAGCCCGGCATGTTCTTGCGGTCGCGGCGGTAAAGACAGGTCACGGACTTCGCGCCTTGCCGCACGGCGGTGCGAACGCAATCCATCGCCGTATCGCCGCCGCCAATGACGACGACGTTCTTGGCCTGCGCATCGAGTTCGCCGTTGTCATAAGCGTCGACCTTGTCGCCTAACCCCTTGCGGTTCGAGGCGGTCAGATAATCGAGCGCAGCGACAACACCGGCATTGCCGGCGCCCGGACACGCAAGATCACGCGCTTTATAAACGCCCGTAGCCACCAGCACGGCGTCATGGTCGGCGCGAAGCTCGGCAAGGCTTGCATCGCGGCCCACATCGAAATTATGCACGAACTGAACGCCGCTCTTTTCTAGATGCTGCGCGCGGCGCGCAACCACGGTCTTGTCGAGTTTGAAATTCGGGATGCCATAGACCAGAAGCCCGCCGGTGCGGTCATAGCGGTCATAGATCTTCACTTGAAAACCTTCGCGGCGCAGCTCTTCGGCGGCGGCGAGCCCTGCGGGCCCGGCACCAATAATCCCTACAGATTGAGGAAGCTCGCGCGCCGGACGGACCGGCTTTACCCAGCCCTTTTCCCAGGCGGTCTCGGTAATATATTGCTCCACCGAACCGATGGTCACTGTTCCGTGTCCGGACTGTTCGATGACGCAGGAGCCTTCGCAGAGCCGGTCCTGCGGACAGATCCGCCCGCAGATTTCCGGCATGTTGTTCGTCGCTGAAGAAACTGCATAAGCCTCTTCAAGACGGTCTTCGGCGACAAGTTTCAGCCAGTCGGGAATATCATTGCCGAGCGGGCAATGGTCCTGACAGAACGGCACGCCGCATTGGGAGCAACGGGCCGCCTGCGCCTTGGCTTTTTCGTCGGCGAATTTTGCGTATATCTCACCAAAATCCCGGCGACGCTCGCCGGGATTTCGTTTCACTGGCGTCTCGCGATCACGCGAGACAAATTTCAACATGCGCTCGGAAATGAGAGCCTCCCTGTCGAAATCACCCTTTAGAGAATTCCGGATAAGCTTCAAGCCCAAGTTCGGCTTTGTCCAGACCCAAACGCTCATCTTCCTCGCTGGCGCGAATGCCAAGCGTGTATTTCAGAGCCAGCCAGCAGATTAAGCTAACTACGAACACGAATACGCCAATGGCGAGAATGCCAAGCGCCTGCACGCCATAGGTTGCATCGCTGTTGGACGCAGGGACGATGATCGTGCCCCAGATGCCGCACAGAAGATGCGCCGGGATCGCCCCAACCACATCGTCGATGCTGAACTTGTCGAGCACAGGAACGGCGAAGGTGACGATCACGCCGCCAACGGCGCCAATCAGGATCGCCTGCCAGATCATCGGCGCAAGCGGCTCGGCCGTAATGGAGACAAGCCCGCCAATCGCGCCGTTCAAGACGATTGTCAGATCGACTTTCTTGTAGACAACCTGAGTCAGAATAATCGCCGTCACAACGCCGGCGCAGGCGGCCATATTGGTGTTCACGAAAATCCGGCCGACAGCGACCGCATCCTCAATTGTTCCCAGCGCAAGCTGAGAACCGCCGTTGAACCCGAACCAGCCGAGCCAGAGAATGAAGGTGCCAAGGGTCGCCAGTGGCAGGTTGGAGCCCGGAATCGGCGTCACTTTGCCGCCCACATATTTGCCAATGCGCGGCCCGAGCACGATGGCCCCGGCGAGCGCCGCCCATCCGCCAGTGGAATGCACCAGCGTCGATCCGGCGAAATCGGAAAAGCCTTTCGCATCGAGCCAGCCTGCGCCCCATTCCCAAGAGGCCTGGATCGGATAGATGAAACCCGTCAACAGCGCCGTGAAAATAAGGAAAGGAAACAGCTTAATCCGCTCCGCCAGCGTGCCCGAGACGATCGACGCAGCGGTCGCGACGAACACCATCTGGAAATACCAGTCGGAATGAGAGCCATAGCCGACCCCCATGGGATCGCTGTCGTCAGGACCCCATGTCGTGAAGGAGCCGATAAAGCCGCCTTCTGCGACGCCGTAGATCAAATTATAGCCGACGAGGTAAACCATTAGTCCGGCTACAGAATAAAGCGCGATATTCTTCAGACAGATAGTGGCCGCGTTCTTGGAGCGAACGAGGCCCGCTTCAAGCATGCAGAACCCTGCCGCCATGAACATCACAACCATTCCCATGACGAGGAATAAAAGCGTGTTAAAGACAAACACAGAGGTGTCGGACGCCGGCGCCGGCGTAGCGGCGGCCTCCGTCGCTTCCTGCGCAAACCCTTGAGACGCGCCAAAAGCAATGAGCGCCGCCGTTGCAACGGCTATAGTATTTTTGTTTTTCATGATGATGTTCCCGCTCGTGATTATAGCGCTGCCGCGCCGCTTTCGCCGGTGCGCACGCGCACTGCGTCTTCCAGATTAAGAACGAAAATCTTGCCGTCACCGATGCGGTCGGTTTTCGCTGCGTCCCGGATTGTTTCGACGACTTTCGCCGCCTGGCTCGCCTCGACGGCGATTTCAAGTTTGACTTTAGGTACGAAGTCGACGCGATACTCCGCGCCGCGATAAACTTCGCTGTGCCCCTTCTGACGACCGAAGCCTTTTACATCGGACACAGTCATGCCCTCGACGCCGATGGAGGTCAGGGCGGTCCTGATCTCTTCGACGCGGTGCGGCTTCACTACAGCGATAATGTATTTCATCTGTCAGCCTCTTTTGTTTTGTTTTTCGCCGGCGCTCGCACGATCACAGAGAAAAGAATCGCATCGGCGTCGATTCTGCAGTAACGCTAACAATCAGATAGTTGCGACGCAACGGCAATCTGCTGCAGTAGCGAAATTTTTTACCTTGTATTGGCATTTTATGCTAATTTAATGGTCACTACCTCCTGATTCCGGACTTTTTCCTGCTTTTTTCGCTGTAGATGCCCATTTTGACAATTTTATTATTGTGCAACGCAATAGATGCAGACAAGCTCCCCAAGCGAATGACGTTCACTCATCCGTGTACGTTGTAAGTAAAAAATAGCAGAGGACCGCCCACCAATCGGTGCGGGAAACGTTCTTTGCGCAAGATAACAGCAAGAACAGGCGGGGGGTCGCGGTAAGTAGAGGCCGCGCCGTAATCGCGTAAAGAGGAGATAAAAATGAGATCATTTCTGAAATTGTCGAGCGCCGCCGCCGCACTGATTGTAACATCCAGCATTTCAGGCGCTGCGTTCGCACAGGAAGAATCCGAAAGTCCGATTTCGTTCTCGGCGAACGTGACTTTAACTTCAGACTACCGTTTCCGGGGCGTCTCACAAACTGAAGAAGATCTCGCACTCCAGGGCGGCTTCGACGCAGCGCATGAAAGCGGCTTCTATGTAGGCACATGGGCATCCAACCTTGCAGGCTGGGGAACTTTTGGCGGGTCAAACCTCGAACTCGATATTTATGGCGGATACGCCACAGATATCAGCGATTTCGGCGTTGATGTCGGCGTTGTGTGGTACCTGTTTCCGGGGGGCCTTGATCGCACAAGCTATGGCGAGATTTACGGCTCCGTAGCCAAGAGCGTTGGCCCGCTGGACCTCACGGTCGGCGCCAATTACGCCTTCAAACAGGACGCTCTGTCACTGAACGACGTCAAACAGGACAACATTTATGTTTATGGCGACGCCGGGGTGACGATCGCCGACTCTCCGGTCTCTGTGAGCGCGCATCTTGGGTATACGGACGGCAACCCGGCGACAGGTCCGAATGGCTGGGTCCCCTCACCGACCGGCACCTATCTCGATTGGGCATTGGGCGTGTCATATGACCTGCCTTGGGGACCGATTGCGATTTCGGCGACCTATGTAGACACCAACATTTCGGAATCGGAAGCCGCCTCTTATCAGCTGGTAAACTCCGGATACCGCTACGGGATCGGGGACGCAGCGGCGGTCTTCGCTATTTCCGCATCGTTCTAGGCTTTCTTACAGGAAGCGACGCATGCTGCGTTGAGGGGCTGAATTTTCTTTTTATCGGCGCGGCATCACACAAGCACACGACGGCAGGGCAGACATGTTGTTTTCCCTGAATAAAACGAAAAGCCATGGCGTTCTCCCCGCCATGGCTTTTTATATAGGTTAGTCAATGTGAACTATCCGCGCCTGATTGCGTTATGTAGATCAATACATTATCAAGAGAGCTTATGGCGAAAGCAAATCCCTTCGCCGGTTATGACGCCGGCGACAATTATTGCGAACTTTTTGGACCGGCAGACGCCAAAGCTCCAATCGGCAACTCTAATCCGCTTGCGAAACGGTTATCAAAATATAACATCCGCACCTTAAATCAGCGAAACAGCGCCGCTGAACGAGAGCTGCATAATCTCGGCATCACCTTTACTGTCTATTCCGATGCGGGCGCCATTGACCGCATCCTGCCCTTCGACCCGATTCCGCGCCGCATTACAAAGGCGGACTGGAGCAAGATCGATCGTGGCTGCATACAGCGCGTCACCGCGCTCAATGCGTTTCTCACCGATATCTACGGCAAGCAGCAGATCATCAAAGACAAGATCATTCCCCGCGCGCTGGTGACGGGCAACAAGAATTTCCGCAAGGAAATGATGGGCGTCAAGCTGCCCCACAACACCTACACCCATATCAGCGGGGTCGATCTGATCCGCGATGAAGGCGGCAATTTTCTGGTTCTTGAGGACAATTGCCGTTCCCCCTCCGGCGTATCCTATGTGATCGAGAACCGGCACCTGATGATGCGCTCCTTCCCGGACCTGATGGAAGGCGTAAAAATCGAACCGGTCTCCAATTACGGCCAGCGCTTGCGGGAAACCCTGCACGAAACCGCCCCCAGCCGGGTTCAAAACCCGCGGATAGTTCTGTTGACGCCAGGCGTTTTCAATTCCGCTTACTTTGAACATGTGTTCCTTGCGCGCGAAATGGGCGTCCCTCTTGTTGAGGGGCGCGATCTCATCGTTGACGAGGAAGACCGCGTCTTCATGAAGACCATCTCCGGTCTTGAACGCGTGCATATGATCTATCGCCGTATAGACGACGAGTTTCTCGATCCGGAAGTGTTCCGCAAGGATTCGATGCTTGGCGTTCCCGGCATCATGCGCTCTCTCAAGGCGGGCAAAGTCTCGATCGCCAATGCGGTCGGCGCCGGCGTCGCGGACGATAAAGCCGTCTACGCCTATATGCCGCGCATCATCAAATATTACCTCGATGAAGAGGCGATCCTCGACAATGTACAGACCTATATCTGCCGCGAGAAAGACGACCTCGCTTATGTGCTCGATCACCTGGAGGAGCTTGTCGTCAAGCCCGTAGGCGAGTCCGGCGGCTATGGCATCGTTGTCGGTCCCAAAGCGAGCAAAGCCGAAATCGCCGGCGCGCGCCGCGCGATCAAGAAAAACCCGAAAAATTACATCGCCCAGCCCATGATCCAGCTCTCCGTTTCGCCGACCCTCACCAAGAACGGCCTGCGCGCGCGCCATGTTGATCTTCGGCCCTTTGTGCTGACAGGCAAGGAAAGCTGGGTTCTGCCGGGAGGACTGACACGCGTCGCCATGCGCGAAGGTTCGATCATCGTCAACTCCTCCCAAGGGGGCGGCTCCAAAGACACTTGGGTCTTACGCTAATGTTGCTAGCACGTTACGCCGAAAACGCATTCTGGCTCGGCCGCTATATGGAGCGGATCGAAAGCCTGTCCCGCTTGCTGATGGTGACGGAGAGCTTCGCCGCCGATCAGGATTCAGATGACGCCTGGGCGCCGATCCTGAATGTTTTCGCCGACACAGATGATTTCATGAAACGCGGCAAGCCCCTGACCGCGCTCAATGTGGCGAATTTTTATCTGTCCGACGCTGAAAACCCGAACTCCATTTCTTACGCCTCGCATATGGCGAAGGAAAACGCCCGCTCTTTACGGCATATTCTTTCCACGGAAAGCTGGCGGCATGTTTCCGTTTTTCACAACAGCATTACGACGCTGCAACGGCGCCGCTTCGCCCTCTCCAAGCTTTCAGAAATATGCATGAACATTCGCGAGAGCTGTTTTACATTTCGTGGTGTGATGGAATCGACCAGCTATCGCGACGAGGTCTGGCGTTTCAACCAGCTCGGCGCCGCGCTGGAGCGGGCCGACCAGGTGACGCGTCTTATCGACATCAAATATTTCCGTTTCGACCGGGATGACGACGATCAGGCCGCCCCGCCGGATGTCGCCTGGTGGAATACGCTGTTGCGCTCAGCCTCCGGCTACCATGCCTTTCAGCGGCGTTATTCTTTCAACGCCGACCCGGCGGACGCGGCGACCTTCCTGCTCTGCGATCCGTGGCTGTCATTCTCGGTCACGAATGCAGCGAATACCGCGCTTTACCAGATCCAACGACTCAATGAGGATTTCAACGCCGGCGCCGGACAGGATATCAAACGCGCCGGAGCGGCCCTCACGGAACGGCTGAAATCCCCGCCGGCGCGGCTTTCCGGGCGCAGCCTCCACCGCTATCTCGATCAGGTCCAGCAGGAGATTATCGCCCTCGCTATAGCTGTCACCGACCGCTATTTCGCCCCGGCCTGAGGCTAAACAAGGGTTTCGCTGGTTAACAAACCTGAAGACCGTGCTTACTTGTACGGTCATGAAAATCACTTATAGCAAGCGGTTATGAGCGTTCCGCAATTCACCGTCAGCACCGACCTCTGGCAGGTCAGGCATGTCACCCGTTATCGCTACGCAAAGCCGGTCACCTTCGGGCCACATCGCGCGATGTTTCGTCCGCATGAGAGCAACGACCTGCGGCTGACGGCTTTTGAAATCAACACCAATCCGGTTTCAGTCCATCATTGGCTCCATGATGTGTTTTCGAATTCAAAAGTCATCATGAATTTCGATAGCGCTCCGCCTTCGGACTGTCTGGAGATCACCTGCGTTTTCAATGTCGTGCGCAGCAGCGTTGACGTGCCTGTGTTCCCGATCGCCGCTTCCGCCCAACATTATCCGTTTAACTATCCGAAAGAACAAATTCCTGATCTGCTTGCGTTGATCCGGCCTGAATATGATCACCCGGATGCAGCGGTGAACGAATGGGCGAACAAACTGGCGCGCGCCGCCGGTGACGACACCTGGACGGTTTTGACCACGATCAACAACACCATCCACAAATCACTGGCTTACAAGCGCCGAGAAGAGCCAGGCATTCAGACGCCGCGGCAAACGCTTGAGCTTGGCGCCGGCTCCTGCCGGGACTTTGCCATCTTGATGATAGAGGCTGTGCGCCAGCTCGGATTCGCTGCGCGCTTCGTCACCGGCTATTTATATGATCCAGTTGCAAGCCAGAACGGCGCGCTCCAGGGAACCGGGGCCACGCATGCCTGGGTGCAGGTTTTCCTGCCCGGCGCCGGCTGGATCGAGTTCGATCCGACCAACGGACTGATCGCCTCCGGCAACCTCATCCGCACCGGCGTCGCCAGAACACCCTCTCAAGCCATCCCGCTCGACGGATCTTTCAAAGGCGCAAGCGATGCTTTCATTGGCATGGATGTTGACGTCCAGATCCTTGCGCTAGCGCCGACATTAAGGAGTTGAGACGGACCGCGCTTTTCGCCAGCAGCACATGCGTCTCCTAAACGAACAAAAAATCATCCGCATCGAGGTCCGCCGCGAGGACATTCGCCAGGGTGATGGTATCCCCGCCGCCGAGATCGATGACAACATTGCCGAAACCGTCATCGGCCATGGCAGCCTGAACATTCGTGAAGTCATCAAAGATTCCGTCATAGACCGACAGGTCGATAACGTCCCCGGCGCCGGCGCCGCCCTCAAAGCCGATGATCAGATCGTTTTCGGCGCCTGGCGTGTAAATGAAAACATCATCGCCGGAATTGCCGCGCAGTGTGTCATTGCCTGAGCCGCCGGCTAGGGTGTCATTATCGTTGCCGCCGCGCAGATCGTCGTCCCCGGCCTGACCATAGAGCTCATCGTCACCGGGATTGCCTTGAAGGGAGTCGCTCCCTTCCCCGCCGAGGAGGGTGTCGGCGCCTTCATTGCCTCTGACCAGATCATCATCAATCCCTGCGAACAGAATATCGTCGCCCGCTTCGCCTTTCATGGCGTCGTCGCCCGACGCGCCGCGAATCTCGTCATTATCGAGGCCGCCCGCAAGCGTGTCGCCGCCGGCGCCGCCGCGAATGTCGTCGTCGCCCGAATTGCCGCGGATCACATCGCGGCCATCACCGCCCAATACCGTGTCGTTGCCGGCGCTGCCGCGCAGATCGTCATTCTCAGATCCTCCATCGATATAATCATCGCCATTATCGCCATAGATCAGGTCGAAACCGGAACCGCCTTTGATCCTGTCATTGTCGACGCCGCCGCGAAGCGTGTCATCGCCAACGCTGCCATTGAGCGTATCGGCCCCGGCGCCGCCAAAAATCACGTCGCCGCCGCCGCCCCCGAAAAGGCTGTCATTGCCTGAAAATCCAAAAATAATGTTGCGGTCACTCCCGCCCGCCAGGTCGTCGTCGCCTGGCAGCCCCACCAGATAGGCAGCGGTGTTTTCACCGATAAAAGTAATGTTGTTCTCAGTGAGGTAATTGTCTCCATTGAGGACAAAAGAGCCCTCAAAAAAACCGTAAAATGTGATGGTCGCGTCAGCGGCGCCTTCGCCCGTGACGTCGATCTGTGCTTGCACCGTATAGGCGTTGACGGCCTTAATCTTTAGCCCGGATGGATTGAGCGTTACCGCTCCGCTGTCGTCATAGACATCGAAATGCACAAACTCCAAAGTGCTGCGCGGCGGGCCGTCGTCTTTGCCAAAATCCAGAATGGTGAGAGATATGGGCGTATCGACGCCAGGATCAAAATACCCGAGACCATCCAGAAAAAATGAATCTGTTGACCCGCCGCCGGCAACAACATCTCCGTCACCGATGGAAAACTGGCTTCGCCCCCCTCCTTCGCCGACCAATGTGTCAGCGCCATTTCCTCCACTAAGATAAGAGGAAGCGGTATCGCCATTCATATAAAGAAAGTCATCGCCGCCATTGCCGAACATCTGATCGAAATCGCTGGGACTGTCATTAATAAGAAAGTCATCCCCATCGCCGCCAAGAAGATCAACGCGCTCGATATTGACAAGCGTGTCCACATCACCCTCACCGTCGATCACCGTGTCGCCAACGCGGTGAAGAAAAACGGGCGCAGTCGTAACTGGAACGGCAGGCTCGTCAGGAAAATAGAAGTTAATTGAGCCTTGGTCGGGGCCTGCTGTGTAAATGTCGCGGCCGCCGCCGCCAATGATGGTGTCCTCACCGCTTGAGTCGACAAAAATTTCGTTGCCAAAATTGCCGACAAGCAAATCGTCGCCCGCGCCGCCGATCATTATGTAGAATGAATCGGTTGTCGTCGTTCCCGGAAAGGCCGTTGAGGACGACGCGGAATAAAGAATGTCGTCGCCATCACCGCCATAGAGAACCTCAAACCCGGTTTCTCCGAAAGCGCCGATAAAAGAACCGCCGACGATCATGTCATTTCCAGCGCCGCCACTAATGGAGTCGGCGCCGGCCCCGCCCACCAGCGTGTCCCTGCCGTCAAGGCCGTAAATAACATTCACGCCGGCGCCGCCGGTCAGCGAGTCATCCCCTGAAGTTCCATAGATCGGCATTTTTTCCGCCTGAATATTGCGCCGTACCGCTGACAGTATAGGTCAGAAGAACCATTTCTTTTTACAGCGTCAAGGCATATCTGATGATCTCTGTTGGTCGGCTAAAGACCTGTCTCCTAACCCATTTCTTTCCACTGCCGCGGCGCTTTTCCGCCAGAAAGTTGTAAATGGCGTTGAACTTTCGCCCCCTGCGCGGTCGTAGATTAACTTAAAACAGAAAATCATCCGCATTGAGCTCGGCCGTGAGGACATTCGCCAGGGTGATGCCATCCCCCCCGCCGAGGTCGATGACCACATTGCCGAACCCGTCATCAACCGCCGCAGCCTGAACATCCGCGAAGTCATCAAAGATCCCGTCATAGACCGAAAGGTCGATGACGTCCCCGATCCCGGCGCCGCCCTCGAAGCCGATGATCAGATCGTCATCGGCGCCTGGAGCATAGACAAAGACGTCGTCGCCGGAATTGCCGCGCAGCGTGTCATTGCCCGAGCCGCCGTGCAGCGTGTCATTGTCATTGCCGCCGCGAAGATCGTCGTCCCCAGCCTGACCGTAGAGCAGATCGTCGCCGGGATTGCCTTGAAGGGAATCGTTCCCGTCGCCGCCGAGGAGCGTGTCGGCGCCTTCATTACCTTTGGCGAGATCATCATCGATCCCCGAGGAAATAAGATCCTTTCCAGCTTCGCCTTTCATGGCGTCATCGCCTGACGCACCGCGAATCTCGTCATTATCGAGACCGCCCGCCAGCGTGTCGCCGCCAGCGCCGCCACGAATATCATCATCGCCTGAATTGCCGCGGATCACATCGCGGCCAAAGCCGCCAAGGACCGTATCGTTGCCGGCGCTGCCGCGCAGATCGTCATTTTCCGATCCGCCGTCGATATAATCATCGCCATTATTGCCGAAGATCAGGTCAAAACCAGCGCCGCCATAGAGTGAGTCATGGCCATCAAGCCCCCGAAGCGTGTCATTGCCTGCGGCACCTTCAATTGCATTCGCGGCGTCATCGCCGGTCAGCGAATCCCCGTGGTCCGAGCCGATGAGGTTCTCGATCGAGATCAGAACGTCGCCAGACGCATCGCCGCCAGCGCCAAAACCACTAGACAAGTTGACTGTAACAGCCGCGCTGGACATCATATATTCAACGGCATCAACTCCTTCGCCGCCATCAAGAAAGTCAGCCCCGGCATCCGCGATCAGATAATCGTCCCCAACACCGCCGCGGAGCGTATCCTGGCCAGCACCGCCATTCAGCGTGTCGGCCCCGTCTCCTCCTTCAAGAGTGTCATCGCCTTCGCCGCCATCAAGGCTGTCGTCGCCAGCGGAGCCCAAGAGCACATCGGCGGCGCCGCCGCCAATCAACGTATCATCGCCTGATTGTCCGTGAAGCAGGTCAGACCCATAACCGCCATTCAACAGATCCGCATCGCGGCCGCCATCGAGCGTATCCGAGCCGTTACCACCCAACAGCGTATCATCACCGTCTCGGCCGGCGATTACATCATCGCCATCCTGCCCGTCCAAAGCGTTTGCAGCATCATCGCCAATCAACTCATCATTGGCTATTGTCGGCGCGCCGGACGCGCTGGCGGCAAGCATTATCCGTGACGTGACGTAATCACCAAAACCAAATGGATTAAAAGCGACAGCAATCAACGTCTCCGAAAACCCGCCAGAGAACAAAATTGAGCGCTCCACATCAAATGGATAGACCGCCGCAATCGTCAGGAGCGTGTCCGCACCCGACGGTTGCGTATGCAAGTCATCGTCAGTGATCAGTTGAACATACTCAAAGATATCGCCCTGCTGAAAATCGGTAAAAACCGTCGTCAGCCCGGTTCCGATAAATGTTGAACTGCCGTGAAAAACATCGTCGCCAGCACCGCCCGTCACGGTATCGGAATTAAACGTGAAACTGATACGGTCATTACCCGAACCACCGTCAATAGTGGCGCCAACCTCGCCGGGCATTGGAAAGGCGGCAAAGGCGTAGATCAAATCATCACCATCGCCGCCGATCAAAGTGTCCTCTGTTCCGGAACTACTGAGCGTGTCGTTTCCGGTCCCCCCATCCAGATAAAACGATCCCTCGCTTCCCGCACTAAGGTAATCGGCGCCGTCGCCACCGAGCAGAGTATCGTTGCCAGCAATAGATTCCAAAACATCATTGTCGCCGCCGCCATCGAGCAGATCATCGCTGTTGTCGCTGTCTGCATCAGCAATAAGCGTGTCGTTGCCTATTCCGCCATACAACATATCGGCGCCGGCGGCGCCTTCCAGTTCGTCGTCGCCCTCATCGCCGGAAAGCGAATCCGCTCCGTCACCGCCAATCAGCGTGTCAGCGCCGGCACCGCCATCGAGCCAGTCATCCCCCCCGCCGCCGCTTAATGAATCGGCGTCATCGCCGCCATAGAGAGAATCATCACCCATCCCTCCAAGCAATGTGTCATCACCCTCGTTGCCGAGGACTCTCACGATTGTCGACGAAGTGACACTGCTAGCATTGAAAGAGTCCGCGCCGGTGAACCCTGAGAAAAGGATCGGCACTGTTGCGCCCGAACCGTCAACGCCAGCCGCAGCGAAATCCCCCGTCAATGTAATATTGGCCGGCTCGGCTGTATTTGTGCCCCGCTGGAAGTTTATCGATTCAAAACCAGTGGCGGTTCCCGTCTTCACGGTTACGCCATCATCAATGCTAAAAGTTACGCCCGAAGCGCCCGCACTGAGTAAAATGGCTTGGTTCGCGAAATTATAGTCGATCCTGAGTTGATCATTTCCATCGCCGCCAGACAATGTATCGTTTGTATTTTCGGTATTGTTGGCGACATCGCGTGGATCAATAATCACGACATCATTAGCGGTCTGACCGTCGATATTGTCAGAGCCGAGCCCGGCGCGAATTGTATCGTCGCCATCGCCGCCAAGAACATGGTCGTCGCCGTCGCCGCCAATCAGAAGATCATTATCGCCGCCGCCATCCAGCGTATCGTCGCCGCCACGGCCCTGAAGACTGTCGCTTCCGGCGCCCCCGAGGATTGTGTCGTTACCCAACCCTCCAAAAACCACATCATCGCCCGCCGCGACGTTAATGTTCTTGCCGTCATCAATAATGATGGTTGAAGGTTCAACCGCCCAAACCCAGTCGTCGCCGCTTCCGCCGACAACAATGTCATTGCCAATGCCAGTATAAATTCTCGCATCCAGCCCCGTTAAAACCGTCAACGTATCGGCGCCGGATGAACCAATCACCAGTTCATATATCGTATCTGACGTGGCGATTATCTCTATTGAATTGAGCTCAACACGATCGCCAGTGGTGCTATTTCCAATGGCGAAAAACGCAGAGGGGTCCGCAGCGTTAGACGCAAAACCGGGAATGCCGCTCAGCCCCGGGAGCGATAAGGTATCAAGACCGTCTCCACCGTTGGCTTCACCAATCGTCTCATACTCAAAGACGAGCGTATCGTCGCCGTCGCCGCCATTGAGAACGTCATCTCCGCCCAAGCCGCTCAGCATATCGTTGCCAGCGAAGCCGTTAATGGTGTCATCGCCGCCGGTGCCGTCCAGCGAGTCGTCCCCAGACGTGCCGTCAATAGACATCAATAACCCCAGTTTTACTCATTACCACGCAGCACTGTAGTTTTACTTTGACGCATCCCACAACCAGACAAAGCGGCAACCTGTAGGTCAAGCTAAACTTTTGTGATAGTTGCGCCACACCGTGTCTACCATTTCCGCAAGTTTGCCCTATGTTCTAGTCCCTCCTGACCGGAAACCGCTCGTCCCATGCCCTCAGACTCCAGACCCGACACGAAACACCGCCCCGGATACGACCCGAAAGCCCGGCGCCCGATTTAAAACAGGAAATCATCACTATCGAGGTCGGCAAGCGCAACATTGTGCAAGGTGATCGAGTCCCCTCCGCCAAGGTCGATGACGGTGCTGGCGCCAACCTCGCTCGCCGCAGCCTGAACATCCGCGAAGTCATCAAAGATCCCGTCATAGACCGACAGGTCGATCACATCGCCGACCCCGGCGGCGCCTTCAAAGCCGATGATCAGGTCGTCATCGGCTCCTGGAGCATAGACAAAGACGTCGTCGCCGGAATTGCCGCGCAATGTGTCGTTGCCTGCGCCGCCGTCCAGCGTGTCATTGTCGTTGCCGCCGCGAATATCATCGTCACCAGCCTGACCGTAAAGCAGATCGTCGCCGGGATTGCCTTGCAGGGAGTCATTCCCGTCCCCGCCAATCAACGTATCGGCGCCTTCATTGCCTTTGACCAGATCGTCATCGGTGCCGGCGGAGAAATAGTCATCGCCCGCCCCGCCTTTCATGGCGTCATCGCCGGAGGCCCCGCGGATTTCGTCATTGTCGAGACCGCCATCAAGGGTGTCCCCGCCTGACCCGCCGCGAATGTCGTCATCGCCCGAATTGCCGCGGATTATGTCACGGCCTTTGTCGCCCAGGATCGTGTCATTGCCGGCGCTGCCGCGCAAATCGTCATTACCGGTCCCGCCATCAATAAGATCATCGCCATTATTGCCGAAGATGACATCCGCACTGCCGCCGCCTGTAAGCGTATCGGCGCCGTCGCCGCCAAAGAACTTCACTTTCAGGCCTGAAGAAAGACCGTTCGCTGAGAAGAAATCAGCGCCTGCACCGCCATCAGCAACAAAAGGCACATTTGTGAGCTGGGATGGGTTAAACGCGCCATTGATCATTAGCGTGTCATCGCCAGAACCGCCTTGAAACAAGACAGCCTCAACGAAGTAAGCAGTCGCAACGCCGCTCGCCCCCTCGCTGAAGGCGGCGCGAAGAGAACCATTGTTATTTTGCGATATGTCCAGACGCATATTCACGTCGAGCGCGTTCAACTGGAGAACATCGTTGCCTAGTCCGCCAAAAAATCGTTCGTTGGGGCTATTGGCGTCAAACTGAAAATTTTGAATAGTGGGGCGCGCCTCGCCGAGAACGACGCGCCAGCGGCCGTCCTGACCGGCGCTGTTCGGCGACCCTCGCTGATCCGCATACTGGTTGAAGAGCCAAAAGGTTGTGCCGTCGACCGGATCGACGCCGACGCCCGAAAAATCGCCCCAACGGTTTGTGGTTTGCGAACTAATCCCCTCGCCGAAGCGGTTGCGGAAGTAGTAATCAACGCCTCGCGCAAGCGTTTGCACAGGCCCGAACGCGCCCGCCGGATCGTCAGCGCCGCGAAACGCATAATATGCGCCGGGATAGACTGTTGGACCAGACGCCGAAAAGTTTATCAGAACGGAGCCGTCTTTATTGACGTTCACCGATGAATGGTAGGTGTGCACTCCGACTCCAATGTCTTCTCCGCCGATATTTCCCTGTGTGCGCAACGAGATTGCAGCAGGCGCAGTCGCGTCGAGCTCAACCCAGTGCGTCGTCGTCTGCCCGGCGTCAGGCCCGGTCTTCGGCGCAACGGAGAAGGTCAGATAAATTTTACCTTCAAACCAGACGGCGCCGCCGGAATTGATGCGCGCATCGCCAACCCCGACTCTCTGCGCCGTTCCTGGCTGTGTAGCCCCTGGCAGAGAACTGAGATTTTCATTGCTGATGTCGCCCAGTGAAATCTGCTGCACCGAAAAATCAGGACTGCCTAATGGATCGGTGACGTGAAACACCTGTATGATTTCACTCGCGCCGTTTGACACACCGCTTGCCGACGCCAGAAAGACGCCGGGCCCGCCAAGTGAGTCATTTGCATAACGCACCGGGATCAACGTCGCTTCAACCGCACCGGAGCCCGCCGCCGCTATCGGATTATGTTTTGTAAAGGAAAGGCCGCCGCCATCATAAAGACCGCCAGAGCCGTCACCCTTGTCGATAATCCAAAGACGGTTGCCGGCGAAACTTTGCCCCCCGTCAAACTGGAACATATTCGCCGTAATGTAGATGGCGTCCCCATCAACGGCGACGCCGGGATAGTCGCTCCAGGTGTTTCGGCCGCCAATGACGGTATTCGCGTTTATTGATTGCACGAACCAGCCATCCGTCGGATCGCTGGTTTTTGAAACAGCGACGTTTAAACGGATCTGATCGTTTCCAGCATTGATCGTTCCGCCATCGATCCCGCCAACTTCAAAGGAAACGTAGACAAAGCGCTCCGAATAGGGATCATATACTATGTTGGGGTCAACCGGCAGAAGGCTGTTTCCTCCGATCACTCCAAATAGAGATTCCAGCGTTTGCGTCGAGAGAAGGTTTCCGCTCTTGTCATAGATTTGCATCACATGATTGAGAACGGAGATGACGTGATCCTGTCCGACTGCGCCATTATGGTCCGGCGGCACACGATTGAATCCTATAATTCCGGCCAGATCCGTAATGCCGATCCCGTTCACGCGGTCCAGAAGTGTTTGCACTCCGTCGACATTGCGCGTGTCATCGCTGAATTGAATTGGCATAGCCCCACCCCATCTAAAAATTTTTGAGTTCTTTTGAGGGATGGTAACCAAACCCGCGTGCGCTTCACTTCAATTATTAGTGAGCGAGCGCTTTACGCCTGTCCATGCTTTGTTCCTGATCAGCGTAAGACCGCTGAAACAGTGCTAGAACAGGAAATCATCCGCATCGAGGTCGGCCGCGAGTATATTCGCCAGAGTGATGCTATCCCCGCCGCCTAGATCGATCACGACATTGCCGAAGCCGTCATCACTTGCAGAGGCTTGAACATCCGCGAAGTCATCAAAGATCCCGTCATAGACCGAGAGGTCGATGACATCGCCTGCGCCCGCGCCGCCTTCAAAGCCGATGATGAGATCGTCATCGGCCCCCGGCGCGTAAACGAAAACATCATCGCCGGAATTGCCGCGCAATGTGTCGTTGCCGGCGCCGCCGTCAAGCGTGTCGTTGTCATTGCCGCCGCGCAGATCGTCATTCCCGGCCTGACCGTAGAGCAGATCGTCGCCGGGATTGCCGTATAGCGAGTCGTTTCCATCGCCGCCCAACAGCGTGTCGGCGCCCTCATTGCCTTTGGCGAGATCGTCATCGATCCCCCCGGAAAGGTAGTCGTCGCCCGCCTCACCTTTCATGGCGTCGTCGCCCGACGCGCCGCGGATCTCGTCATTATCGAGGCCGCCCGCCAGCGTGTCGCCGCCAGCGCCGCCGCGAATGTCGTCATCGCCCGAATTGCCGCGGATCACGTCGCGGCCATAACCGCCCAAGACTGTGTCGTTGCCGGCGCTGCCGCGCAGATCGTCATTCTCCGATCCGCCGTCGATATAGTCATCGCCATTGTCGCCGAAGATCAGGTCGAAGCCGGCAGCCCCTTTCAGTGTGTCGGCCCCATCGTCGCCGCGAATCTCGTCATTGCCCAAGCCGCCGCCTATTTCGTTGTCCCCGCCGTCACCAATCAGCGTATCGTTATATTTTGATCCAAAAATATTTTCGATCGAGGTTAAGATATCGCCTTCGGCGTCCCCGCCGGACGCTGGATCACTTCCGAGATCAATCGCAACAGCGGATGGCGATGAATTATATTTCGCCCAGTCATTACCTGTGCCGCCATTGAGATCATCGGCTCCTGCGCCGCCAATCAGAGTGTCATTATCTTCATACCCGTTAAGATAATCGTCGCCACCGTAACCCACCAGGCTGTCATCGCCAATGTCGCCGGTTAAGAAGTCAAAGAAGTCTCCCCCACGCAACGTGTCAGCGCCGGGGCCGCCCTCAAGGTGATTAGAGAGGCTGTTGTGACCGGTTAAGAGATCGTCGCCGTCTTCGCCATAATATAAAGCACCCTCTCCGTAAAATTCGAGATTTGCATCGCCAAGAATTGTATCATTGCCGTCCCCTCCGAAAACCGCTGGGCCGCCTTTTCCGTAATATAGATCGTCGCCGTCAAGGAGAGAGACTGTCGGGCCGGAAGGAAAGGCATAGAGAACATCATCGCCCGATGTGGGCTCCAGCAATGATAAGCCAAGGACATCAAAAGCATCCGCCAGCGTGCCCGTCAGAAAAAATCTTTTGCCTGTATCTATAACTGGAAAAAGAAGCGTGCCGGTCTTGCTTTGATGGCTGGGATCATCAGCAAGGACATTTATGGAAACATTCCGCCCGGAGTCCGTTTGGCCGGTAAAAATCGGATTACCCCCGGTCGGTACAAGGAAACTGTCAAAGACTGACGTTTCGGCTTCACCATAGAATGACAGAAAACCAAGGGCATGAGCAACTTCATGCAGCAGAATCGTATAGAGGTCATACTGAAAAACCGGAACAGCCTGAGTACTGCCGCCAAGAAACAGCTCGTTCGCAATATAGCTTAGCGAGTTGAGCTCGATTTCGATGTCAGCTTCCGCGCCGTTCTGATCGATACCCGTTTGAGTTTCAAGAATGGTGTCCGCATGATAAAGATTCGTGTCGATTTCCGTAAACGTCGTTCCAGCCTGTGCCAGCGTATCAGGATCAAGCTCTATAATGCTGAGCTTGACGTCGAGCACAGCGCCGCCAAAGTCAAAGTACCGCCCCCAAGTCTGAAGCACTTCATCCAGCACCGCGAGCGTTTGATTGATCGCTCCAGCGGAAACCCCTGAAGCTACCGCGCCAGTCGTGAAAGTCCACATTTCAAGTATTCCGTAAGTAAAATCCTGCCCAGAATAAAAAACATTCCCTTCAGGGCCAAGCGGATATTCTCAGGTTGTAGCACATTTAGCGCGCCATGGTGCCGGGCCGCCACATGCCCGACGCGTTTTAGCCGCTAACTAAACAGGAAATCATCACTATCGAGGTCGGCAAGCGCAACATTGTGCAAGGTGATCGAGTCTCTCCCGCCGAGGTCGATGACGACATTCCCGAAGCCGCCATCAGCGGCCGCAGCCTGAACATCCGCGAAATTGTCGAAGACGCCGTCATAGACCGTTAGATCGATGACGTCCCCGGCGCCGGCGCCGCCTTCGAAGCCGATGATCAGATCATCATCCGCGCCCGGCGCATAAACAAAGACGTCATCGCCGGAATTGCCGCGCAGAGTGTCATTGCCCGATCCGCCGTCCAGCGTGTCATTGTCGTTGCCGCCGCGCAGATCGTCGTCTCCAGCCTGCCCATAGAGCAGGTCATCGCCGGGATTGCCCTGAAGGGAGTCGTTCCCGTCGCCGCCAATGAGCGTGTCGACACCGTCATTGCCTTTGAGCAGATCGTCATCGATCCCGCCAGACAGTAAATCGTCACCGGACTCGCCTTTCATGGCGTCGTCGCCCGACGCGCCGCGGATCTCGTCATTATCGAGACCGCCCGCCAGCGTGTCGCCGCCGGCGCCGCCGCGAATGTCGTCGTCGCCTGAATTGCCGCGGATCACATCGCGTCCAAAACCGCCATATATCACGTCATTGCCGGCGCTGCCGCGCAGGTCGTCATTCTCCGACCCGCCGTCGATATAGTCATCGCCATCGCCGCCATAAACAAGGTCATGGCCTGCCCCGCCATCGATGAAGTCGTGTCCAGCGGACCCTGACGGCGTTCCCGCGCCGTCCCCATAGATCGTGTCGTCGCCGTCGCCGCCATAGAGATAGTCCGGACCGCCAAGGCCGCGAATAAAGTCATTCCCGCCATACCCAAGGATGAGATTGACCGTGTTGGCGTCAGTCTTCACACCGGACACGCCTTCGCCGCCCATGCTTCTTGCGATCATGGTTTCGCCGAAACCGGCGCTATCCGCCTGCACATAATCAATCGTCGGCGCGGATGACGCCCCGAGCGGATCGAGCACATAATATTGAAGCAGCGCCTGAAGCTCCGGCGCGACGGCGTCCTCGAAATTGTCGAGCCCGTCACGATCCTCTATGCGCGTCAGGATGCGGTTGCCAAGGCGGTCATACTCGTTGAACAGCGTGTCGAGGGCAAAGCCATATTCATCAATATGCGCCGAAGGATTGTCTTTCGCCGCCTGCGATACGAGACCGAGCAGGTCCGATTCTTCCGCGCGCCGGTTCTGCAATCCGTTGTGATCGTAATGGTTATGATTGTAGCGGATCTCATACCAGAGTTGCGGCCGATCATCATTGGCGACGGCGTTTTGCACGCCCGGCCCGATCAGGCTCGGCGCGTTGTAATAGACCGACAACAAGGCTGCTCGTTCTGTCGAATAGGCGAGAACGCCTTCCTCCGCGAGACGATAATCAAGACCGTCTTCATAGCCCCAGCTTCCGCTCGGCCCCTCGATATGCACGAGATTGAGATCGCCCTTGATCATGACGTCGAGCATGCGCGTCGCCTGGGCGTCGTTGAGCGAAAGACTTTGAACCGCCGCCCGCTGTGCGGCGCTGCCGACCGCAGCGGGAGCGCCATTTAGGCTGACATCCGCAAGGTTGATGATGTCCGCATTGGTGAGCGTACGGTTGGAGCCGTCGATAAAAACCGAGGCGCCAGTTTTCCAGTCGAGAATGAGGTCGAGGCCATCGTCCTGCTGCGCCGCCAGTGAATTACTGTATGCGTGCTGGATAACCTGTTCTACAATCGACGCGCTGAATGCCGCGAGATTGAACCCGTACCCAAAAGTCGGATTGCCGTCGCCGCCGCCATTATGAATGCGTTCATATCCGGTGCCGTTGTAAAGCCACGGATTCTCGCGCTGCTTGATCATGTCGTAAAGCAGCGAAAAATATGCAGTCGAAGAAAGAAGATTGAGATTGGAGAGCGCCATGATCAACCCTCCTCGCTATTGCTCTTCGCCGGTTCGGCGACGCAGGAAACCACAGGGTAATAATTCTGCGCTTCGTAAGGCGCCGCAGCGCCGGCTTTCAAGCGCCACGACATCGCAAAGACGGCTCCGGACTTGTCAAAATCGGCCAGCGGAGCGACCAGCGTTAAGTAGCGTCCGCTGATATCGACAATATCCGCGACGGAGTATGTCAGCTTCGTATGCAGATTGTCATATTGCGGGAAGCCTTTAGTGTTTGCGCCCGCATGTCCGAAATCGAGATGCTGGAAATCGCCGCTTTTGGCGCCAGCCCAGAGCGCGATAATCCGGTTGCCTGAAAGCATGCCACGACGGCGTTCGATAAGGCGTGCTACGCCGTCATTGAAATAATCGAGTGATGCTGACTGGACGCCATCCCCGGCGTCGGCCCATTCGACATTGCTGCTCGTCGCCAGATAGTCACGCGCTTGCGCGTCCGCGTAATCAGCAGCCTTGCCGGTCTGCACATGCGCGTCATTCAGAACACTTAAAAGGCCCTCACACTGCTTATCACCCGACCAGGCAAGCCGATAAAAGCCTGCGGAACGAACACCCTGTTCGCCGGCGCGTTGCGCCTCTTCCGCAACAGGCTTACTCGGCGATGGACTGGAAGCTTCCTCAGCAGACGGCGGCGCTGTCTCGTTATTCGTGATATCAGCTTGCGGGATGTCATCGCCGACATTCCCGGTCTCATTACTACAGGCTACTGCGCACAAAAGCGCCAACGCAGCGGCGCAACGCCCTGTGCGCCATACCGGCCCGGAAGTTTTGACAATCATCGCCATGGTTAAGAATATGGCGGCGATTTGCGCCGCGAATGAGGCCGCAGTTTGGCGAAAAGCCCACCGCACGCCACATTTCTTCCGCCACGAGGTATTTCAACAGCCAGCGCGCGATTTAGAACAGGAAATCATCACCATCGAGGTCGGCAAGCGCAATATTGTGCAAGGTGATCGAGTCTCCCCCGCCGAGGTCGATGACGGTGCTGGCGCCAACCTCGCTCGCCGCCGCCTGAACATCCGCGAAGTCGTCAAAAATTCCGTCATAGACCGACAGGTCGATCACATCGCCGACCCCGGCGCCGCCTTCAAAGCCGATGATCAGATCGTCATCGGCTCCTGGAGTATAGACAAAGACGTCGTCGCCGGAATTGCCGCGCAATGTGTCGTTGCCTGCGCCGCCGTCCAGCGTGTCATTATCGTTACCGCCGCGCAGATCATCGTCCCCGGCCTGACCATAGAGCAGGTCGTCGCCGGGATTGCCTTGCAGGGAGTCGTTCCCGTCCCCGCCAATGAGCGTATCAGCGCCCTCATTGCCTTTAACAAGATCATCATCGATCCCGGCGGAAAGGTAGTCGTCGCCAGCTTCGCCTTTCATGGCGTCATCGCCTGACGCGCCGCGAAGCTCGTCATTATCGAGACCGCCCGCCAGCGTATCGCCGCCGGCGCCGCCGCGAATGTCGTCATCGCCCGAATTGCCGCGGATCACGTCGCGGCCAAAGCCGCCAAGGATAGTGTCGTTGCCGGCGCTGCCGCGCAGATCGTCATTCTCCGATCCGCCGTCGATATAATCATCGCCATTGTCGCCATAGATCAGGTCGACGCCAGAGCCGCCTTCAAGACTGTCGGCGCCATCGCCGCCACGCATCAGGTCGTTTCCGGCGCTGCCGCGAATATCGTCGTTCCCGGTCTCGCCTGTCAATGTATCGTCGCCATCTCCACCGATCAGCAAGTCGTCGTCGGCATCCCCCCGCAATACATCATTGCCGTCCCCGCCAAATAGTGAATCGTTACCGTCTCCGCCTTCCAGTCGATCGTTGCCCGTATTTCCATATAGAATGTCATCGCCGGAACGGCCTTCTATCAAATCCGGGCCGCCCAATCCCAGAACAACGTCATTTCCGCTGCCTCCGAAAATGTCATTGTCCAGATTGGTGCCGGTGATATCGAGAGATGCCTGTGAAGCAGAACCGTCCAGCATCGTCTGTCCCTGATCCATGATGACCGTCGCGAGACCGCCGCTGGCCGCATCTGTCGCATTTTCAATATCGGAAACCGACGCATTGTCGATCATGACACCGTTAATCAAAACATTGGGTCCCAAATTATTTTTACCCGGTTCGCCGATGCGGATGCCTGTTGACGTGCCATCGATTGATCCGCCGATAAACTGCACACTCCCTAAGAAAGTTGCAGGGTCGCCGCTGTAGGAGGGCGCATCGTCCCGCAACTTCACATTCACCGCAGCGCCGAAAGCGCCTATCGACCCGACGCCGTCTTGATTGGAGTAGCCGGAGTTCGTAATGATCGTATCGGCAAAGACCACATTCGTGTATTCGAGAAATTTGTAGTTCAGTTCAATCGCCTGGCCGAATTCGCCATCCGTGCCCCCGAACGGCGGAGAAATGCGCCCATAGTTTCCAACGTCGTCGAACATGTTTCCGGTTAGAGTCGCATTCGACAGGTGTTCGAAATACAGACCCTTTTCGGAAAGTGCCGAAAAGCTGTTGTCGTCCATGACAACGCCGTCAAACGAGCCATCGGCATGAGCTGAAATTACTATGCCGCGCACGCCCTGCGAAAACGTATTATCGCTTACTGTCAAGTTGGTGATAGTCTGCGCGGCGTAGCCTGCAAAGCCGCCTGCGGTGCCGTTGATAAGCCCTGTGGCGTTATCGATAAAAGTATTATCGGTTATCGCGACACCGTCCGACGTATTAATCGCCATGCCGACGGAAAAGCCGGTGATCGAAAACCCGGAAATGGAGACATTGTCAGCGTTGACCTCTACGCCCAAGGACGCCGCATAGGATGGATGGTTCGCTTCAAAAAAGTCATTCAAAGGCGTACCGCCAGGCACGCTAAGGTCGGTTAAGAGTGTTCCCTCTAGGATCGTCAACCCACTGCCTGCGCCTGTAATCGCCACTTCTTTATTAACGTCGACGCTTTCATTAAAGATCCCCGCCGCCACCTGAATATCATCGCCGTCGCTGGCCGCGTCTACGGCCGCCTGAATTGACATTCCTTCCGCCACATAAAAGAAACTGTCATCTGCGCCAAACGTCGATATTTCGGCGGAGGTGACTGCAAAATCCCCATTATCGAGCGCAGTTTTAGCGGCATCGATTGTAGCGTAGGTAGCGACGATGACGCCGTCTTCTCTGACTTCAACAGCATTATCGTATTCTACCAGCAATTTCGCATCATCGACGGCAATTCCGCCCGCAACGTCAATATTCGTGAACCAGCCGTAGCGATTGCCGCCAAAATCGCCAGAGTAGCTGTCGCCCGGATCATTCAAAACTTCAGCGTAAATAGTGATGCCCGCCGAATTTTTAACAGTCAAAGAGACGGCCAGCGTGTCGTCTCCTGCGTCATAGAAGGTATGCTCGAAAGTGTACCAATCCGCTGTCGCTACGACGGCGTGATTGCCTGCTTCCAGATTTTCAACTGGATTGAAGTTTGAATTGTTGCTCGCGCCGATCAGCATATCGCCGGTTGAAGTGTCCTGCGTTACGTGAAAGATAAAATCACGCAAATGACCTCCTGATTGGTTGTTGGCGGCAACCGAATAATCGAACCCTTCGCCTGCAGCCCAGGCAGTGGGATCGAGATATATCTTAACTGAAGTCGTGAAGCCTTGATCGGCGGAGAGCGCCCGATAGGAGTCGAATCTTGTGAAGGGACCTGTCAATCCGCCCGCGTCATCGGACTGCTCAAAGATGGAATGAGACGAGCCATCAGGCGACACCACACCGCCTGTTCCCGACGGCACTTCGGTCGTAACGCCGGACCAGCCATTGGTTTCATCAAGAAAACCCTGGGAATCCGTTTCAAAACTTTGCGAAAAACGCTCTGTGGTATTGGCCATGACAATTCACCCCTTGCTGTTGCGCATTGACGTGATTGCGCCAAACGCAAATGAATACGCCACAGATGGTCATGAGGGGCAGACTAAGGAAAAGCCGTCATCGAAATCGTTCTTGCGCTTTTGTGCGCTCGTCGACCTCATAACTATTACAAAAGCAAATATGCGCTGCATCCCCCCAAAAAAACGGTCAGAAAACAGCTGACGTCGCTTTTCGCAAACCCCACCATCTGCTTAAAACGTTCCCAAGCGTATCTTCAAAACCCGCGCGCTCGAATACCCTAGTTGGGGTAAACCAGCGTCCTAATTAAATATAGTTTTGAGTTTTGTTAGGAGTTCGCCTCTATGCCGTGTACTAAGCTTCTGATTTATAGATTTTATTTGTGTCTGCACTGTTGACACGCTAACTTCCCGTTTTTGTGCGATACCCCGAGTGGAGACACCCCCGGCGAGCAATAGCGCGATTTCCTGTTCGGCGCCGGTAAGGCCCGCCAGCGTTTGACGATCTCTGGCGTTCTGTTCCATGCTGGGGAGCAGCAACAAGATGGCCCCGGTGGAAATCTGTGCAGCGCATCGATCCCGCGGCAATGTCATTACCGCAAGTGTGCAATTCCACGCGCCATCTGGGCTGGACAAAGGAAATGTAATGACTTCAGGGATACGAACCGAATAGATGCATGAAGTTAGGACTGCTTTGCGCAGCTCTTCACGATGCGAGGAGTTTGAAACTCTGATCTTTCCATTCTTGCTGCTTAAGATGCGGCTGTCTTCTATTGCATAAGCGCCTATATCCGATGAGGCGTTAATCGTGAGATCCGGTTCGCAATGGAAAGCAGCCACCCCAGCCCTGTCCCACGAATTAAGGACCAACGATATAGCGCGACGCTCCAGCTGAAGCTGAATATGGACAGCGCTTTCAAATAACGACGCCAACCCGTGGAGCGCCCCGCGCTGCGCCTGCGTCATGTTTTCTTGGGGCTGGGAACGCGGAATATATACAAGGCAGGAATCGCTCAGGCCCACATTGAGTTTCAGCGCACTGAAATGGGGCGCGCCAAAAGCGGCTTGCAAATCCATAAAAAATGACTGTTCGGTCCAGCTCCAGCCTGCGGAAACATCTGACCTTTTGAATACCGGATTTTTCGACTCACCCTTTTTTAGTGTTCGATCATTTCCGGCTGAAATTTTCTCAAGTGCGTCAGGCGTCAATGTGGGCGCGACGGCGGACAAAAATTTCCCGTCCGCCGACAGCGTAAAAAGGTTGCAGCTGATCCCCCCAACGGTCTTCGCGACCGCGCAAAGCGCTCCGGCCCAGTCGCCGGATAATGGCGCATTAGTCAGCCGCTCTGCGGCTTTCGCAAAATGTGGTTCCATTTCCCCAATGAGTGGCAGCTCGTATTTTGCTGCGACTTAGCTCTCCCCTTGCCATCGTCGATCAGAATAATCCGATTGAAAACTTCCCCTTCTGCACTTTTTCTGCACTTTTTTTTTTGCGACAGAGATTGGAAAGCCAGGTAGAAATTCCGCCGGGCTTCCGGTTTCACCGGGGTGGCCTTTTTCCAAGACGGCTCTGTCTTTTTATGTCGCCATGTTAACCTTTATTAACCTTTGAGGCAACGAGGCAATAACGCTTAGCGAATGCGCATTCGTCTGCCGCCAACTATCACCGTATCGCGGCCTTCCCTTTTTTGTGCGCCACACTATCTTCCTGAAATGCCCGCAAAATCGACCCACCGCCCCGGATACGACCCGAAGGCCAAGCGCCCGAAAATCCAGCCGACAACGGATCAGGCCGACATCACGCCCGGCGGGTTTTCGGAGGCAGTCGCGAGCTATCACGACCGGCTGGCGACGCCGCTGTCCGAGTGGACCCCGCACCGGCCGGATCGCCCGGAGAAGTCCGGGCGCTCGAAACCGCTCAGGGTCGTCTCCGATTACGAGCCCGCGGGCGACCAGCCGACGGCGATCAAGGAGCTGTCCGAAGGCGTCAGGAATGGCGAGTGGGACCAGGTGCTGCTCGGCGCGACCGGCACGGGCAAGACCTTCACCATGGCGAAGGTGATCGAGGCGTGCCAGCGCCCGGCCCTGATCCTCGCGCCCAACAAGACCCTCGCCGCGCAGCTTTATGGCGAGTTCAAGGCCTTCTTCCCCGACAACGCGGTGGAATATTTCGTCTCCTACTACGACTATTACCAGCCCGAGGCATACGTTCCGCGTACGGACACTTATATCGAGAAAGAAAGTTCTATCAACGAGCAGATCGACCGCATGCGCCACGCCGCGACCCGGGCGATTCTCGAACGCGACGATGTGATCATCGTCTCCTCGGTCTCCTGTATTTACGGCATCGGCTCGGTGGAGACCTACACCGCGATGACGTTCAGCCTGAAGGTCGGACAGGAACTGTCGCGCAAGAAACTCCTCGCCGATCTCGTGGCGCTGCAATACAAGCGCAATGACAACGCCTTCGCCCGCGGCGCCTTTCGCGCGCGCGGCGACACCATCGAGGTGTTCCCCGCCCACTATGAAGACCGCGCCTGGCGCATTTCCATGTTCGGCGACGAGATCGAAAGCCTCACCGAATTCGATCCGCTCACGGGCCAGAAGACCGGCGAGCTTGAGGAAGTGACGCTCTACGCCAACTCCCACTATGTGACGCCGCGCCCGACGCTGCAGCAGGCGATCAACGGCATCAAGAAAGAGCTCAACGAAACCCTGCCCATCATGCGCGAGGAAGGCCGCTTGCTGGAGGCGCAGCGCCTCGACCAGCGGGTGCAGTTCGACCTTGAAATGATGGCCGCCACCGGCGCCTGCAACGGCATCGAAAACTATTCGCGCTATCTCACCGGGCGCTTGCCGGGCGAACCGCCGCCGACCTTGTTTGAATATCTCCCGGAAAACGCGCTGATCTTCTGCGACGAAAGCCACGTCACCGTGCCGCAGATCGGCGCCATGTTCCGCGGCGACTTCAATCGCAAGCGCACCCTCGCGGAATATGGCTTCCGCCTGCCCTCCTGCATGGACAACCGGCCGCTGAAATTCGAGGAATGGGAGAAGATGCGCCCGCAGACGGTGCATGTCTCCGCGACGCCGGGCAATTGGGAGCTGGAGCGCACGGGCGGCGTCTTCACTGAACAGGTGATCCGCCCTACGGGCCTTGTGGACCCGGTGGTGGAAATCCGCCCCGTCACCGGAGACAAGTCGAACCAGGTCGACGACGTCATCGCCGAATGCAAGGCGGTCGCCAAGAAAGGCGGGCGCGTGCTCGTCACCACGCTGACCAAGCGCATGGCCGAAGACCTCACCGAATATATGCATGAACAGGGCGTCAGAGTGCGCTACATGCATTCCGACATCGACACCATGGAGCGGATCGAGATCATCCGCGATCTCCGCCTCGGCGCCTTCGACGTGCTGGTGGGGATTAACCTGCTGCGCGAAGGGCTCGACATTCCCGAATGCCAGCTGGTGGCGATCCTCGACGCCGACAAGGAAGGCTTCCTGCGCTCGGAGACATCCCTGATCCAGACCATCGGCCGCGCGGCGCGCAATGTCGACGGCCGGGTCATTCTCTATGCGGACAATATGACCGGCTCCATGGAGCGGGCCATTGGCGAAACCGACCGCCGCCGCGAAAAACAGCTCGCCCATAACAAGAAACACGGCATCACGCCGGAATCCACCAAGGCGAAAATCGCCGAGATCGCCGCCAGCGACGATGAAGGCGCGAAAGCCGCCATGGGCCAGACTTTTGTAGGCCATAAACAGGTGCGTGGCGCTGGCCTCAGCGAAGAAGCCGCCGCCTTTGACGGCCCCGGCCACAATATGAAGGCCCACCTCGCCCATCTGGAAAAGGAAATGCGCGAGGCCGCCTCCAACCTCGAATTCGAAACCGCCGCGCGGCTCAGGGACGAAATCAAGCGCCTGCAGGAAGTGGAGCTCGCGGTGGCCGACGATCCGTTGAGCCGCCAAAGCGAGATCGAGCGCCGTGTCGCCGAAGGATCAGAGGGCAGAATATCGAAATCGGAAGGAACCGTCTCCAACATCCGTTCAAAGCCCAAAGGCGCTCGGTCGAAACGGCGGCGATAACGGATCGTCGTGGACGATCCCCCCGACCGCGAATGCGGTCAAAACTAAAAAGCCGCGTCAGAGCGACATCGAAGCCCGCGTCGAGGCAAGCTCCGAAGGCCGGATCAGGAAGTCGGAAGGCACGGTGAGCAATATCCACAGCAAGTCGAGAGGTGCGAAGGGTCGCCTACGACAATAAAATGAAATCAGGTAACGCCTCAATACAATATTCGGCGCGGCCATATGGCTTGACTACAAAACAATACCAGTAGTTAACTGCCGCCTCCAAATAATGGTTTTGGAGGGAAAGTGCCAAAATCCACTAATAAACCTGAAATTCAAACTTCAATATACCAACTAGAGCCCGGTGGCCTGACCCATCGAAGTGCTCCGAGCCATTTGTTAGACTCGGCGGGTTGTCGGACGGCGTTCATGCCGCCACGCCCTGAACGTAAGGCGGCATGAAGGGCTTTGGCAAGATGGCTTTCGGCGCGG